>CAKNFJ010000001.1:2565000-3853770 GCA_930633495.1 Hyphomicrobiales bacterium
CACGGAATAGAAGAAGGTCTTGAACTCGACATGGTAGTCGGTGGCGACGCGGGCCAGGCGCCATTCGGCGAACTCGTAATCCTGCACCGGCAGGCTCGCCAGCGCCGGCCGTTCCACCGTCTCGAACAAATGGCGACGGCTGACGCCAAGGCGGCGCATGACATGGTCATTGATGCGGTCGAGCGCCCCGGCGATTGCGGTATTGGCCTCGGCTAACGAGAAGAATGTCTGCCGCCGCAGCCGGCCGAGGATGCAGGTCTGGGCAAAACGCACGCCGTTCTCGACCTTGGCCTTGTCCTTCGGGCGACGCGGCCGCGCCGGCAGCACGCCGACGCCATAGTGCGAGGCCATCATGCCGTAGCTGCGGTTGATCTCCGGATCATAGAAGGAGGCATGATTGACACCGGACTTCAGGTTGTCGGGCACGATCAGGCGCGGGACGCCGACGAAGAAGCTGAACATGCGTACATGCGCGCCGATCCAATCCGGCAATGTCTGCGTCCAGGTCGCTTCCGCATAGGTGTAGCCGGATGCGCCCAGGACGCCGACGAAAATCTCCGCCTCACGGATCTCGCCGGTCAGCGGATCGATGATGGCGATCTTCTTGCCGGAATAGTCCACGAACACCTTGTCGCCGACGACATGCTCTTGGCGCATCGTCGGCGACAGGCGCTTCTCGAAGCCGCGAAACAGGTCGCAGAAACGGCTGTAGCCATAGCCGCCGGCATGGACGGCGCGGTACTCCTCCCAAAGCAGCATCAGCGTGACGCCGGGCTTCTTCAACTCCAGAGCAAGATCTGCCCAGTTCGGTTCCGGCAGCCGGCGCGCACCCTGCTTCACCCCGGCGCGGGCGAACAGCCGGTTCTCCAGCGCGTCGTCGGTCAGTTCGCCTGGTAGCGGCCAACTCAGCCCTGAAGCTTCTGCCCGCTTCAGATTATCCTGCACGGTGCTGCGCGCGATGCCCAGCCTCTGTGCGATCTCGCGGGCGCTGGTTCCGTCGCCGGCAAGCCGCAGCATCTGTCGTAGTTGTCTCATGGTCAGCCTTCTCTTTGCCGGCATTACGCGTCCCTTGTTCAAAAGGACCGTCATGCCAAAGTTGCTGACCCAGGTGCTCCTGCTCAGGCCTTCAAAGTGGCCGGATATTGATCGGAATGGTGGCCGGCTTCACGTCGGAACGGGGGCCGGCTTCAGGTTGGAATGCCCGGCCGGATTACGTCGGAATCCGCACTGGTACAAGCCGTCCTCGATCGCGGCCATGATACCATCGATCTTCCGCTGTACGGCGGTGATCGCGCCGGAAGCGGCCGAACGTAAGCTATCGGCTTCGGCGGCGGTCCGATTGCACTCTTCCTGATAGGCACGCGAGAACTCCGCCACGAGCTCAGGCGTCAGCAGCCTCTGTTTGAGAGCGCCGAGGACACGCTCCTCGAGCTCAGCGCGGCCAATGGTGCGGTCGTTGGTGCAGATGCCCTTGGAGCGCCGCCCAGCACAGCCGTAACGACCAGCCGCTACCAGGGTGTAACCTTCCCGGCAGCATCCGCATGAAAGCAGGCCAGAGAGCAAGTACCGCCGTCGGTGCGCTCTGTTCAGCGCGTTGCCCTGGGAATCGCGCCCCATCTCGAAGGCAACAGCTTCCTGGCGGCGTTTGACGGCTTCCCAAAGCGCGTCGTCGACGATGCGGAGCTCCGGCACGGGCTTGCGTTCCCATTGAGCCGGCGGGTTCGGTCGAGCGAGACGGCGCCCTGTGCTCGGATCCTTTACATATGAGCAGCGGTTCCACACGAGCTCGCCGGCATAGAGCTCGTTGTTAAGAATGCCAGTGCCGCGCTCCTTCTGCCCACGGATGGTCGTGTCGATGTTGATTTCCGCCGAGAAGTGACCCGGGGTTTCCACTGAGAAGTGACCCGCCCAGATGGTGTTTGTGGTTCAGGTTGCGGTCAAGTTTTTGGCTTTCTCCCTGGCTGGCTTGTCGGGTTTCGCGGAGCTGTTCTTGAAGCGGAAGCTGTCGTTTCCGGTTTCGATGATGTGGCAGTGGTGCGTGAGCCGATCGAGCAAGGCGGTGGTCATCTTGGCATCGCCGAAGACGGTGGCCCATTCGGAGAAGCTGAGATTGGTGGTGATGACGACGCTGGTGCGCTCGTAGAGCTTGCTCAGCAAGTGGAAGAGCAAGGCACCACCCGACGCGCTGAAGGGCAGGTATCCGAGCTCATCGAGGATGACGAGATCGGCGTAAGCGAGCCCGGCGGCCATCTGTCCAGCCTTGCCCTGGGCCTTTTCCTGCTCGAGGGCATTGACGAGTTCGACCGTGGAGAAGAAGCGGACCCGCTTGTGATGGTGCTCGATGGCCTGGACGCCGAGAGCCGTGGCGACGTGGGTCTTGCCGGTGCCCGGCCCTCCCACCAGGACGACGTTGTCGGCGTCCTGGAGGAACTCGCAACAATGCAGTTGGCGAACGAGCGCCTCGTTGATCTCACTGCTGGCGAAGTCGAAGCCGTTGAGGTCGCGATAGGCCGGGAAGCGCGCGGCCTTGAGTTGGTAGGCCGTTGATCGGACCTCTCTTTCGGCCATCTCCGCCTTCAGGAGTTGCGAGAGGATCGGCACGGCGGCCTCGAAGGCCGGCGATCCCTGCTCCGTCAGTTCGCCGACGGCCTGGGCCATGCCGTGCATCTTGAGGCTACGCAGCATGATGGCGATGGCGCCGCTCGCAGGGTTATGACGCATGGCGCACGTCCTCGGCTTGGCGCAGGGCGTCATAGCGTTCGACATTGGCGCGCGGCTCGGTGGTCAACGCAAGGACCGAAGGGGTGTCGACCGTCGGCGTGGTCAACGGCGTGCCGTCGACCAGCCGGTGAAGGAGGTTGATGATGTGGGTCTTGGTCGGCACGCCGGCCTTCAGGGCCAGTTCGACCGCCGTCAGCACGATGTGTTCGTCATGCTGCAGGACCAGAGCCAGGATCTCGACCACCTCCCGCTCGCCACCCGGGCTCTTGAGCAGATGCTGCTGCAGGGATCGGAAGGCTGGCGGCATCTCGGCAAAGGGAGCACCGTTACGCAGAGCCCCGGGTTTGCGCTGGAGGACCGCCAGATAATGTCGCCAGTCGTAGACTGTCCGGCTGAGACGATCATGCGAGCGGGTGAAGACCCGGCGATGTTCGCAGATCACCTGTCCCTCAGCGACAATGAGGATGCGATCGGGATAGACGCGCAAGCTGACCGGGCGGTTCGCGAAGGACGCCGGCACGCTGTAACGATTGCGTTCCAGATGGACCAGGCAGGTTGGGGAGACGCGCTTGGCGTACTCGACGAAGCCATCGAAGGGGCGCGGCATCGCCATCAGGTGCCGGATCTCTTCAGTCCAGACATCGGCAACCGTTCCAGGTTGGGTGCCGTGCGCGGTCTGCGACCATAACTCCCGACACCGGGTCTCCAGCCAGTCGTTCAGTGCCTCCAGCGACGGGAAGTTCGGCAGAGGCTGCCAGAGTCGATGCCTGGCATCCTGGACGTTCTTCTCGATCTGCCCCTTCTCCCAGCCTGATGCCGGATTGCAGAACTCGGCTTCGAACAGGAAGTGGCTGACCATGGCCGAGAAGCGGATATTGACCTGGCGGTCCTTGCCGCGGCCGACCTTGTCTACGGCCGTTTTCATATTGTCGTAAATGCCCCGCCGCGGCACGCCGCCCAGCGCCCGGAAGGCGTGGTTATGGGCGTCGAACAGCATCTCATGGGTCTGCAGCGGGTAGGCTCGCAGTGTGAAGGCGCGGCTGTAGGACAGCTTCACATGCGCCACCTGCAGCTTGGTGCGCTCGCCAGCGATGATCGCCCAGTCCTCCGACCAGTCGAACTGGAACGCTTCACCCGGCACAAAGGCCAGGGGGACGAAGGTGCCACGGCCGCTGGTCTGCTGCTCGCGCAGGCGGGCTGCCTTCCAGTCCCGGGCAAAGGCCGCGACCCGATTGTAGGAGCCCTCATAACCGAGCAAAATCAGATCGGCATGCAACTGGCGGACCGTGCGCTTGTGCTTGCGCGACTTGCCGCCTTCGATCCGAAGCATCGCCGAGAGCTTGTCGGCATAGGGATCGAGTTTGCTCGGCCGGTCGGGAACATGAAACCGGGGCTCGACGCTATCCGCACGCAGATACTTGCGAACCGTATTCCGCGAGAGCCCCGTGCGCCGGGAAATCTCCCGGATCGAAAGATGATTCCGCCCATGCCAGCGGCGGATGACACTCAATAACTCCATGTCGATCACTCCGAGGTCCCCCGCATAGCCCGCGTGAGACGTGGTCAAAACATGGGTCAATTCTCGATGGAAAAATCCCCGCCTAACGGGTCAATTCTCGACGGAAATCAACAGTGTCGAGCCAAACGCGGTTGTCAGGGCCCGGCACCGCCTCGTCATTGAGCCGATGAGCAATGCTTCTTGGGCTCACGCCATTGGCAAACAGCTGAAAGATCTTGCGGACGGTTGTCGCCTCCGCCTGATTGATGGTCCGCTCGCCGCGCTCCGCCCCCTCAACGATATCGTAGCCGAAGGCCTTCCCGGACGCGGCACGCCCCTGCAAAATCCTTCCGAGCTGTCCGCGCCGCGTCTTCTCGCGCAGGTCCGCCACATAGATCTGCGCCATCGTCCCGAGCATGCCGACATGCATGGTCTCAACCCGGCCCAGGCTGACCGCATGGAGGCCGATGCGGGTGAACTGCAACTCGTCATGCAGGCGGGCAATCTCCGAGAGCTTGCGCGAGAGGCGATCAAGGGCTTCGACAACGATTACGTCGAACTTGCCACGGCGGGCCTCCGCGAGAAGATCCTGGTAGCCTGGCCGCTGAGATGTCGTCCCAGAGATTGCGCGATCGCTGAAGGTCGATACGACCTGCCAGCCCTGAGCCGCCGCGTAGCGCCGGCAAAGTTCGATCTGGTCCTCGATCGAGGCGTCGCGCTGGTTCTCGCTCGAATAGCGCGCGTAAATGGCAGTCCGCATTATCGCGCTTTCTGTTTGGGGCTAGTGAGAAGGGCATCGATGCGCTGGCTCGCCCTTAGGCTGCGGGCCCGAATATAGTAGCGCTCGGTTGTCGAGCGATGCCGATGTGAGAGCAGGTCCGCAGCGGCGTATTCGTCGTCCGGTGCATCCTCCGCCAGATAGGTTGCACCGATCGCCCGAAACTGGTGCGGATTTATCGGCCTGCCGGTGAGGCGCTCTGTGAGCTTACATACCCGCTCGTAAAGCCAGTAGTGATTGCGGTTGACTCCAAACTTGCAGAGCCAAAGACGATCCGTCGTAGCAGCATCCGGGAAGCACGGCCGCACCCGGGAGAGATAGCACGACAAGGGCTCCAGTAGCGCGCCAGGGAAGGGCATGACGATCGGCGCCCCGTTCTTCGTTTGCTCACCGGGAATCGCAATCGTCCAGCCTTCATCTGACGACTTGAGCTCATGACCGAGCCGAAGAGTCGAAAAATTGGTTGCTCTGAGCGGCCGTCGAATAAGCAGCGCGAGACAGAGAGCATCGCGGAAGCGCACCGCGGCTGCGTGAGACGGAGCACCATCGCCGAGTGCGCTGCGGGCTTCTTGGAGTTCCGCGAGTGCGAGGCGATTGAGATCGATAGGGCAGGGCAGATCAGAGCGAGAGTCGCGTTCGCTCGACGCGATGATCTGCAGGCGATTGCAGGCGCGCTGCAGCCAGCCCCAGCAAATCTCTGGGTGCATGGCTTTCAGCGTCACTTTGAGCCCTACCAGAAGCGATAGCTGCGAGAATGGTGAGACCAGAGCCGCGATGTGCTCATGGTAACGCTCCACGACGTCGATAGTCGCACGTTGCGCTGGCGTATGCTCAGCATCGAGCTGCCCCGACCACGCGAGATAACCAAGGAAACGGCCATAGTTCTGGATGTTGGTGGCCTTGGTTTTCGGCCGCCAGTGAGCGGCTGAACCGCCATCACCAAAGAGCATGCGCTTGGCAGTGGCCCGCTGCCACAAGGCTTTATCAGCCGACGGCCACTCGGCAAACGGCAAGGACCGACGCGCGGGATCGATCGAACGGAATCTCACTTTTCCACCTCGTCTTTGGTGTCACGTCCTGCTGACAAAAGGGCATCAAGTCGCTTGCTTGCGGCTCTCCCGCTGCGATCCGCGTAGAAGGCGACGGTTGTCGACGTTGTCGCGTGCCCGAGAACCCTCGACACATCGCCGACCGAGTGCCGATCGCGCTCGGCGCAAACTTTCTGCAAGAGGTGTCGGTAGAGATGCGGATTTATGTCCAGACCAAGCTCTCGGCCTACATCGGTGATCTGCTCGTACATCGCGTTTTTGGAGCGAGCGCCGCCCTTTTCGCCGGGAAACAGATATGGTCCTGAAGCGGAAGGCAGTGCAGGGCGGAAATCGCGAATGAGTTCGTTGATCAGCGCTCCGCAGTCCGCATTGAGCTGCAATTCTAGGGCGCGACGAGCCTTCAGGGCCGTTCGGGGTACACTCAAGATGATTGAGCCGTCGGTCTGATGTATGAGCCACGAGAGTTCGATCTGGCGGAGCGTTGCCAGCCGCGGGGCCACACGCAGTAAGATTGACACGGCGACAGCTTGCTCCATTCGTTTGGCTGCGCGATATCGGTTCTTCATCCGGCGCGCCTGCGCCACGGCCCGCGCCGGAAAACTCACGAGCTTCTCGTAATTGCCCGGCTTATCAAACTGCGCCAGTCGCAATCGGTTCTGCTCCGTGATCTCCTTGAGACGCTCAGGACGATCGGTGCAGAGCCGATCGAGGCCCGCGACCTGCTCCGGCGTGATGTTTCCAAAGTGCTTGCTCAAGACGCGCATCTTATTAGCCATCTCAAGAACGCGGCGGTCATTCCCGCCGAGCCGCTCATGCTCAAACTCGAGTGCTGCTCGGAGCTTGTCGGGCTCGCAAAGGCTGGCCAGGCTGTCGATCTCCTCCAGCTTCATTGCACCGGACTTAACGAGTGCGCTCGCCACCTGGCGGAAGAGCGAAAGCTGGCTCTTGACGGTTTCCGGTCGGAGGCGGCGAAGCGGCCCTTCGCCTCGGAAGATCGACACGCTCTTAGGTCTCGAAGCTGTACGTCGTTCCCACGCGGCGAGGTCCGCCTGGAAGCCAGCCGGAAAGTCAGCCATCGGCAGGATGTGTGGGACAGGCTTGGTTGGAGAACTCAGAAGAATGGGTGGCCAGCCCGGGATTTCGCGCGCCGCACGGTTCCAGCTCGAAATCGTATTATGAACGACGTGCTTCGGTATCTTGACGGCCTCAGACTCGGTCAGGGCTGCAAGAAAATCCGCAAGGGTTTCCTGGCTAACTGCGTGGGGGGCGATAAGATGCCGGGAACAGAATTCCGCAAGGCGTGAAAGGGCATGCCGCTGAAAGGAAATTTGAATTCGACCTATCAGCGCGGCCCATTCCGCATTCCAATTCTGTTTGATCGGAGATCCGCTCTTGCGTTCGATGGGGCCGAAGCGCCTCAGCGCGAAGGCTACGCTCGACCGCAGAGTCTGCAAGGATTTGCGCGCAATGCCGAGCCGAGCAGAATTAGCATTCTCAAAGACGGTGCGGATCGCGGAGGCGGTTGCTGGCGTGTCGGCCAGAGAGCGACCCGATATCCTCTCAAACCGGTTCAATCCCGACAGCAGATCTCGCCGGCGAACGTCGGCGATGTCGGCGTCGGCCGCCGTTCTGTCGCGGATATCAGCCATGGTGGTCGCAGGCCGCTCGGGTAAAGTCATGGGCTTCGACGGCTTCGGCTTGACGACGGAGTCGTCGGCTAGCGCAACACCCGAGAAATCAAAGGCAATCTGCTCCATCGGGAGCTCCCTTCGTGGACAGAAATGGACAGTATTGGTCTGGGGAAGACGGCTGTTCCAATTCGGGAACTAGCACATGCTCGGTCCTACGGCGTTCGACCGGGTGGGGTTTCCCGACCGGCCATAAGTAATTGAATCAGATAGACATATGCGGACAGCAATGGTCACTGATCACGCCGAGTTATGACGCTCGAAGTGCACGACCTCGGCCTCCGAAATCCTGAGCGCCTTGCCGATGCGGATGACCCCAAGCCGCTTGGCATCGATGAGGCGGCGCACGGACTTGATGCTGATCTTCCAGCGCTGCGCAACTTCGGGCAGGGTCATCAAAATGGGCATTTGCTGCTTACTCATCGGGGCTGTCCGTCTGAGTGGGCGCAACAATGCCATGCGCCGTAGCCCGGATCTGAGCTTCTTGCCGTCCAAGCAAGCGAGCAAGTCGAACCATTCCTGCAAGATCGCTCGAGCAGAGGAACGCTGGGGGCGTTGGTTTGTAGATTTTCTTAGGTGGGCACTGGTGTTTGAAGTGGGTCATAGCTGTCCTCCGAGGGACAGCCGTATGCGCGCATCGGAAAGCGCGAAAGGGAGGATAAATATTTATTTAAAGTATCAGCAAGCAGTTGAGCACCCAACTCTTCGCTTGTTTTATAGATGCTTTGGTAGCCTCTGGATTGCTCTCAACGAGGTGGGCGACTTCGGTCGGCCCCCAGCCCGCATCTAGCGCATCAAGGATGCGAAGATATTTAGGCCATAACTCAAATTGCCGGTGTGTCTTAGCTATTTTCAAGTTCTTCTGCCGTTCAGATAGATAATCCTTAATAAAATCGATTTGCTCCTTCGCATCTCTAAGCGGATCAAACGCGGCGTAGAACACGAAGGGGTGATCGAATTTAAGCTTTTCGTCGCGATCGCTGCTATAAATTATTCGATTGGGCCTGTATTTTGTTTTGGACAGAACGGTTCCGTCGAAATCAGGACAAAATAGCGATGTAGTTCTTCCTGTTTCCCACTCTTTAGCTGCGTTTCGCATATGCAGGACTCCCAAATTTGGATCTGAGTGATATATCGTCCCAAATAAGTCTTCTGCTATGCGCTCGGGGCTATACGAGGTGTGCGATCCAGAGTTTAATTTTGAAAACGCATATATGCGTCTATATAGCTCGTTTCTACGTATAAATTCCCATCTCCATTCTTGAGGGGTCACCGCCCTTCCCTTGTCGACGGCGAGCTGATCGTACTCTGCGGATTCTCGGAAATTGTATCCACACCAGCAGCGTCCGTCGGCGTATTGCTCAGTTTCATTAATTATAATTTGTATGTCATCTTCAAGATGACTCGAATTCAGGGCGTGCGAAACAAAATAGTCTATATTTACGAGCGGTGACTTTTTCATTCTTATTCGTCATCTTCAAAGCTTAGCAATTCAGCGATGACCTCCATCGGGTCGAAGCCGATCACCTCCGATAGCCTCAAAAGCTCGATAACGTCGACGCGTCGCTGTCCGCTTTCGATGTTGGCGATGAACGGCTGATGGCGACCCAGGCGCTTTGCTACGACAGCTTGATGCAGCCCGGCTTCCTGACGGTATTCCGTCAACAGCGCCGCTAGCCGCTTATGTCGAGCTGAACGGATTGAAGAGGGCATACCGAGTCAGGTTCGAAGGGCGGAACTCGGTCGGTAAACACTTGACGTGGAAATCCAAAAACTGGATATCTAAAATATGGATATTCGCGAGAGGGCCCGGATGAATTCGTTGAAAGCTAATCTACACCAGCAGCTAGCTGCCCGCGGGGCCGCGCATCCTCGATAAGTGCGCTCGGCTTAACGTCTAAGGCTCGTGCAATTTGGCCTAAGATGGTGACGCTCGCAGAAACATCCGCGCGCTCGACGGCGCCGACATACCGACTGCTGATCCCAGCGCGCTCGGCAAGACCTTCTTGCGTCAATTGTCGCTCGTGCCGCAGGCGGCGCAGATTAGCGGCCAGGACATCCTTGAGATCCATGCCGTCAGAAGCGGTGCAGAGGAACGATCAATCTAGGAACGATCGTTCCTATTCGTCGTCAGGTATGATATTCCCCCGGTCAATGACCTTTCACGCCCGACGCTGGGGGCCGCATCTCCTGACGAGCTGCCTTCGTCGGAACAGCAAAGAGCTGTCTGGAGAATGACGTGACGTTGAACGGCTGGCACCGGCTCTTGATCGTGCTTGCGACCGCATGGGTGATGGGCGTGATTGGCTTTGCCACGCTGGAATATCACGGCACTCAGGGCGAACTCCGCGACGGTTTCTTCTCTTGCGGGGAACCTGTCCATCCGCCGCAACCGCCAGCGACACGCCACTGGGACCGCGACTGCGGCCTTTTCCCAAGGAGGTGGGTGGCACAGGGGTTGTTTGACGATCTTCCTCCCTATCGGCGATACCTCAACGTCTCGCGATTCCTGCTGGTCCTGCTCGGCCCCGAGATACTCGTGGGTCTCGGCATTGTTGCGATTTGCTGGGTCGTGAGCGGCTTCCGTTCGGCAGCTTCGCGAAGTGGTCAGTCTGAACCGAACGTCGCGCCTAGGCCGCCCCTACCAGCTCAATCGGAACTTCCTTCGCAAAGCTATACAGAGACGTGGCTTCACCGATTGCCGCATCGGTGGGCGCGTAATGCCGCAATCGGTGGAGGAGTGCTTGCGGCGCTTTCGACCATGCCGCTTCTGTCCGGAGGCGACGGCACCTTTGTCGTTCTCATGCTGGTTGGGTTTGCGGTGGTCACGCTCGGCATAGCCGGATCGGGATACCTTTGCGGGCGATGGGCGCGGTACAGCCTGAAGGCGCCGTTCATGTTGAGCCCGGCATCCGCCCTTGCTCGGATCATGTCAAACTGGCTGACGGGTGCCGTCCTGCTCGGGGTGTTGGTCCTTGCCGGTGATGTCCTGTTCGGCTGGCGGAAGACCACGCCCCTGTTCGAGGGAGGCGTCGGCTTTCGGGGTTGGGGATATCTGATCGGTTTCTTCGGAAGCTGGATGCTCGCCGGATACCTGACGGCGCTGGTGTCTAGATGGGGATTCCGCAAGGCGATCGCGGCCGACCGGCAGCCTGCCTCGGCCCGCACCAGCCGCCCACCCGCGCCGCACGGCGATTCTCTTCAGCGCGAATACTCCGTCGGCTAGTGGCGGTCCGCTGTCTCCCTTCTCTCATGGCCATTGCTAGGGCGTCTGCGATGTTGATGACGGTTCGTCTTCTTCCCTCTGATGGTTCGCACGGGCCGACGCAGTCCAGAGGCGGCTTCCAAGAAGCGCGCACAAGCGCGCGTCTCGCCGCGGTGATAGGACTTGTTCTGGCGCTCGGTGGCTGCGTCAGCGTTGCCGATCAGGTCTCCGCGGACATTGAGACACGGCGCGGTGCCTGTCGGCAGCAGACCTTCAGGAGCAACGTCGAAAGAGCACGATGCCTGTCCGCCGTCAGCGCCCTTGAGACCGTTTAGGGGTTTTCGGGAAGGGAGGATTTCTGGATCATCGCAGCCATTCAGGAGCGCAGATGAGACAGAAATCGGTGCCGGAGAAAGCTCCGGCAGAGCAGGTGGTGAAGGACATCCGGCGCGCGACGCGGCGGCAGTTCTCGGCCGAAGAGAAGATCCGCATCGTGCTGGAAGGCGTGCGCGGCGAGGAGAGTATCGCCGAGTTGTGCCGGCGCGAGGGGATCGCCGCGTCGATGTATTACGGCTGGTCGAAGGAGTTCCTCGACGCCGGCAAGCGCCGGCTGGCTGGTGACACGGCACGGGCGGCGACATCTGACGAGGTCAAGGAGCTGCGCCGCGAGGCGAAGGCCCTGAAGGAGGCCGTGGCCGATCTGACCCTGGAAAACCGCCTGCTGAAAAAAAGCATGCTCGCGGATGGGGAGGACGACACATGAGATATCCTGCGTCCGAGAAGGCCGAGATCATCCGCCTGGTCGAAGCGTCACATCTGCCGGCGCGGCACACGCTGGCGACGCTCGGCATCCCGCGCGCCACGTTCTATCGTTGGTATGACCGCTATCGCGCCGGCGGAATCGAGGCGCTCGCCGATCACCGCTCGCGACCCGATCGCGTCTGGAACCGGATCCCCGAGACGATCCGGGCCGAGATCGTCGAGCTGGCGCTGCGCGAAACCGAACTCAGCCCGCGCGAGCTGGCGGTGCGCTTCACCGACCAGAAGAGCTACTTCGTCTCGGAAGCGTCGGTGTATCGGCTGCTGAAGGCGCATCACCTGATCACCAGCCCAGCCTACGTCGTCATCAAGGCGGCGTCCGAGTTCAAGGACAAGACCACGGCGCCGAACCAGCTCTGGCAGACCGACTTTACCTACCTCAAAATCACCGGCTGGGGCTGGTACTATCTCTCGACCGTGCTCGATGACTTCTCACGCTTTATCGTCGCCTGGAAGCTCTGCGCCACCATGCGAGCGGACGACGTCACCGCCACGCTCGATCTGGCACTGGCGGCAGCGGGGCTCGACCAGATCACGGTCGCGCACCGGCCAAGGCTGTTGAGCGACAACGGCTCGTCCTACATCTCGGCCGACCTCGCCGCCTGGCTCGACGGCAAGGGCATGAAACACGTTCGTGGCGCGCCTTATCATCCCCAGACGCAAGGCAAGATCGAGCGCTGGCACCAGACCTTGAAGAACCGCATCCTGCTCGAGAATTACTACCTGCCGGAGGATCTTGAACGGCAGGTTGCCGCCTTCGTCGAGCACTACAACCATGCCCGCTACCATGAGAGCCTTGGCAACCTGACGCCCGCCGATGTCTACCTCGGCCGCGGGCAGGCCATCCTCACCGAACGCGAAAGGATCAAGCGCAAAACCATCAGCCAAAGACGCTTGCAACACCAGTTGCAGGCCGCATAACCTCAAACTCAGATGAGCCAGAGCCTCCGTTCCTGAGGCACGAAATCGGTCTCAAATCATCTGACGACGGACAATCTGAGCCCTTAAAACTGGATCGCTTTGAGCTAGAGTTTTCCACGTCGTTTCCCATGGGCTGGGAGGAGCGAAAGACGATGAAGGATTCGAAGTTCTCGGACGCCCAGAAGGCGTTCATCCTGAAGCAGGGCGCCGACGGGATTCCAGTAGCGGAGATCTGCCGGCGGGCTGGAATCAGCCAGGCGACCTATTTCAACTGGAAGAAGAAGTACGAGGGGCTTCTGCCGGCCGAGATGCGCCGGCTGAAGCAGCTCGAAGACGAGAACGCGAAGCTGCGCAAGCTGGTCGCCGATCTCGCGCTGGACCGCGAGATGCTGCAGGACGTCATTCGCCGAAATGTATGGTCCGCTCCGTCATTGCAAGGCGATTTGGGGGGCTGCTGACGATCGACAGTTTGCGTAAATGTATCCGGCCTCTCGCGAGTGGGCTGCTGTTGCAGCCAGGCCATGATGAGATGCGCGCATGCCGTTCCCACTAAGCTGGTTCGGGCGCGAAGCCCGCTTTCGACCGAAGGGCTTACGGCATGCCGATCGACTGTCTCGTCATCATTCTCCCGAGCCTCGCAATCTGCTTCCCGGAGGCCTCTACGACATGAACGCAGGATCGCGTCGTTCGTAGAGCGCACCCGGTTTCTGGATGATCACCCACGCGATGCGAGCGATCTTGTTGGCCAAGGCGACAGTCACCTTGTTGATGTGCATGCGCTGTTCCAGCGCGTCGAGCCAGGCTCCCAGGGCGTGGCGCGTCCGATCCAGATGCATCAGACAGGACCGTGCGCCGTGGATCAGCAGGCGTCGGACATAGCCGTTGCCGCGCTTGCTGATCCCGAGCAAGGTCTGCTTGCCGCCGGTGGAGTGTTCCCGTGGCACGAGCCCGAGCCAGGCTGCGAGGTCGCGCGCCTTCCTGAACTGGACGCCGCGACCGACGGCCGCGAGGAGCGCGCTGGCGCCGAGGGGGCCGATGCCAGGAACCGTCATCAGCCGCCGGGCGACGTCATCCCGCTGGACCAGCGCTTCAATCTCGCGCGTGATCTCGGCAATCCGACCTTCGAGGCGCGCCAGGTCTTCGAACAAGCCTGCCAGCAATCGGCGCATCGCCGGCGATAGGTCGTTCTCCTCATCGGCCACGACACGCGGCAGATCCAGCTTGAAGACACCGGCGCCTTGCCTGATGGCGACACCATATTCGAGACAGAAGCCGCGCATCTGGGTGATCAGCCGCGTGCGCTGCATCACCATCTGGTCCCGGACGCGATGCAAAGACTGGACGTCGATCTGCTCGATTGCCTTGGCCTCGACAAACCGCATGGACGGGCGTGTCACCGCCTCCGCGATCGCTTCGGCATCCAGCGTGTCCGACTTGTTCGACTTCAGATATGGCTTCACGAACTGCGCTGGCATGATGCGCACGCGATGGCCGAGACCTTGGAGCTTGCGCGCGAGCCACTGCGCGCCGTGGCAGGCTTCCATGCCGACGAGGGCTGGCGCTGCCCGATCGAAGAACGCCAGCAAGGTCTCGCGCCGGAACTTCATCCGCCGTAGGAGCTGGCCGCTCTGATCCACGCCGACGACGTGGAAGATGTTCTTGCCGAGATCGACACCGTAGACGGCGGCATCACAAGACTGGTGCGGGCTCATGACTCTTCTCCTCCTGGATCGTCACAGCATGACGGTGGGAGACGGAGCGGACCATCCCACTAGCTCTGAGGCCTGGTCGCAAGCGCGAGCTCGTCGGCGTGATGTGTGGCGAATGGCAGGTGTCGATCCGGCGGGCCTGTGGGGTCCTGGAGTTCGACACGTCGAGCTACCACTACAAATCGTGCCGGCCCGACCAGGCCCCCTTGGCAGCCCGGATCAAGGCGATCTGCGAGACCCGCGTTCGCTATGGCTATCGCCGTGTCGACGTGCTGCTGCGGCGTGAGGGCTGGCACGTTAATCAGAAGCGGATTCGAAGGATCTACAATGAGTTAGGCTTGCAACTCCGGAACAAGACACCCAAGCGCCGGGTCAAGGCGAAGCTGCGCGAGGATCGTGCGCCGGCGACGCGTCCGAACGATGTCTGGGCGATGGACTTTGTCCATGACCAACTCGCCACGGGTCGCAAGATCCGGGTGCTGACGGTGGTCGACACCTTCTCGCGCTTCTCGCCGGCCGTCGACCCGCGCTTCAGCTATCGGGCCGAGGACGTTGTCGCCACGCTGGAAAGGGTCTGCGCGAAGCTTGGCTATCCGAAGACGATCCGGGTCGACCAGGGCTCCGAGTTCGTCAGCCGCGATCTCGACCTCTGGGCCTATGCCAAGGGCGTCACCTTGGACTTCTCACGGCCAGGGAAACCGACCGACAATGCCTTCATCGAAGCGTTCAACGGGCGCTTCCGTAGCGAATGCCTGAACACCCACTGGTTCCTGACGCTTGCGGATGCCGCTGAAAAGATGGAGGCTTGGGTCGAATACTACAATGAGGATCGGCCGCACGGGGCCATCGGCAACAAGCCACCGATCCTACTGCAAAATCCCGGCGGCATGCCCAGCTCACCGCCGTGATCAAAGGCCGGAAACTCCAGCCTCCGACGGTCCGGCAAACGGTCTCGGATCATTCCTTGAGCGACTCTACTCAAATCTGGAGGAAGATCAGGGTCTCAGGTCACAGTCCTTTTTGCGACCGCCAATTGGGCCAGCGCCTCCTCATCGATCTCGACGCCGAGCCCCGGAGCCTCGGACAGGCTGTAGCTGTCTCCTTCGATCATGGGCCCTTGCCGGACGAAGCGGCTGCGCGAGGGTGGGTTGTCGTTCTCGTAGGATTCGAGGATCACGAAATTGGTCACCAGCGCCGCCAGCGTCACCGATGCAGCGATCGCAACGGGTCCGTGCGGATTATGCGGCACGACGCCGATATTGTAGGTCTCGGCCGCGTTGGCGATCTTGACGGCCTCGGTCAGCCCTCCGACGCGGATGATCGAGGGTTGCACCAGCCCGACCGCCTGCCGCTCGATGATCTCCGCGAATTGCCGGCGGGAATGCAGCCTTTCCCCGAAGGCGATGCGGGTCCGCGTGGCCGATGACAGCCGTGCCAGCGCGTCCGCGCTCTGGAACTCGGTCGGCTCCTCGACGAAGACGAGGTCGCAATCAGCCACGCTGGAGCAGAACTGCGCAGCCGAGGCCCAGTCGAGCCGGCGCCAGAGATCGACCATCAATCCGATCGACGGGCCGACGGCGTCGCGAACCGCCCGCACCTCCGCCACCGCTTTCGGCACGTCGTGCTGCCGAACGCGATACTGGAGCTGATCGGCGGTCCCGAACGGATACCATTTCAGGGCGGTGGCGCCGCGCGAAACCGCGTCCTGCGCCTTCCGGATCAGGTCCTGCGTCGATCGGTATCCGGCCCACCACTGATTCAGGTAGACACCGACGCGATCCCGCACGGCGCCGCCGAGGAGCTTGTGCACCGGCAGGCCGTAAGCCTTGCCGGTGATGTCCCACAGCGCCTGGTCGATCGCGGCGAGAGCGGCCATGCTGCTGGCGCCCTCGCCCCAATAGACCTTGTCCTTGAGCAGTGCCCAATGCTTCGCGACCGCGGTCGGGTCTTGCCCCGCTATGGCGCGAAAGCCTTCCTCGATACCGGCGACGACAGACGGCCAGCGATGGTCGAGCGTCGCCTCGCCGAAACCGACGATGCCCCGGTCGGTCTGGATGGCCGCGTAGAGGTAATGCTTGTTGGCATCCGCGAGCACATAGGTTCGTAATTTGGCGATCTTCATGGCCCGTCCCCTGCGCCTGCTCCGTGAGATTACCGGCCGGCCGCGGCCGTCACGATGATCTCGACGAGGACGTCCGGCGCGCCCATCTCGCATTGGGCCGTTGCGCGGGTCGGCGCGGCGTTCGGTGCGGTCCAGGCATTCCAGATCTCGTTCATGCCTTCGAAATCGCGCGCGAGGTCCTTGATCCAGATCTGCGCGGTCAGGACGCGGCTCTTGTCGGTGCCCGCCCTGGCGAGGAACTGCTCGATCTTTTCGAGCGTCTGCCGGGTCTGCCCCTTGATGTCCTGGCTGCGATCGTCGGCGGTCATGCCGCCGACATAGACAACGCCGTTGTAGACGACGACGCGGCTGCGGCGCGGATCGGTTTCGATGCGGACGATGTCGTTCATGGTCTTCTCCTCGTGGTGAAATGGGGGCGGGAATTCAGTCGACGAAGTCGCCGAGCATGACCGGCTTGATCGGCGCCCTGATGCGGTAGTAGCCCACGTCGTCAGGGCTGGCGCCGCGCGCCTCGGCGATGATCTCCGTCACCATCAATCCGCACAGACGCCCCTGACAGGGACCCATTCCGCAGCGGCCGAACGCCTTCGTCTGGTTCGGGCCGCGGCAGCCGAGCTCGACATAGCCGCGGATCTGCCCAGCCGTGACCTCTTCGCACCGGCAGACGATGACCGCAGGGTCACGCGGGATGCGGTTCGCATCGGCCGGCCGGTAGAGGCTGTTCAGGAAGCGCCGGATATGGCTTTGCCGTTCGAGTAGAGCCAGCAGCGCTGCGCGCCGGCTGGCGTCGACGGCGCGGCCGGTACGCTCGGCGATGGCGAGCGCCGACAGCCTCCCCTGGGTCGCCGATGCCTGCGCACCAACGATCGCCCGGCTGTCTCCTGCAACGTAGAGCAGCGTTTCGCCCAGCCGGCCCCAACGGTCCGTCTCGGGCAACCAGCATAGCTGTTCGCCGTCCCAGCGATGAGCCGCGCCCGTCGACCACGAGAGCTGGGTGTTCGGCACGACGCCCTGATGCAGCAAGACCAGGGACGCAGGCAACGTCACGCGCCGTCCGCGATGGACAAAAGAGAGGCCCTCGGCTTGCCGCTCGCCCTCAATCGCGAGATCGCTCGCACCTGAATGGAACCTGACACCGTGCCGGCGCAGCGTGGCGATCAGCTTCAGGCCCTTGGCTAGATCGCGCCAGCCGCGCACGGCGCCGAGACCGTGCCTTATGGCACCCAGATAGCCCGACCCTGCCGTCGTATCGACGATGGCCGCGATCGTCACGCCGGCACGGAGATATTGCCAGGCGAGAAGGTAGAGCAGCGGCCCGCAACCAGCCAGGACGACCGGCACGCTGGGCAGAGCGCCGGAACCTTTCAGCAGGATCTGCGCGGCGCCTGCCCCCAGGACGCCGGGAAGCGTCCAGCCCCGGATCGGAAACGGCCGTTCCATGGCGCCGCTGGCGAGCAGCACGGCCTTGCCGACGACCTGTCGCGATCGTCCGTCCGCGACGTAATCCACGGCACCGTTCGGCGCGACGTTCCAGACGACGGCTCCGTGCAGATGCCCGGCACCGCTGCCGCGGAACTCGGCCGCGAGACTGCGGCCGGCTTCGTAATCCCTGCCGAGAACCGCGATGCGATCGGTGGGCGCTGCTTCGATGTCGCGATAGATCTGCCCGCCGAGCGCCGGCTGCTCGTCGAGAACGATCACGGAGAGACCGAGAGCGCGCGCCTCGCAGGCCGCAGCCATGCCCGCCGGCCCGCAGCCGACGACGACGAGATCCGCCGCAGCAGCGTTCATGGCTCTTCTCCGGGGCTGAAGGCGTCGAGATGGGCCGCTCCGAGCTGGCGCGCGACGACCATCCCTTCGCGGACGGGGATGAGGCAGCTTTGCCGCGCCGGTACCCCGTCGATCTCCACGAGACATTCGAAGCAGACGCCCATCATGCAGTAAGGCGCGCGCGGAACGCCGCCGACGACGCTCGACCGGAATTCCCTGACGCCGCCGACGAGCAGCGCTGCGGCGACCGTGATGCCGGCCGGAACCCGCAAGGGCGTGCCCTCGAAGACGATCGTGACCGAGGCGCCAGCCGACGCTTTCGGCACGGTGAAGAGCGGTTCAATGGTCATGGGAGAAGCTCGCGCCGGCATCCAGGAAGCGATCGCCGGTAAATACCTCAAACCCGGCCGGCACCTGCGAGAGACCGGCCATCCAGGGGCCGACGACATAGCAATGGGCCGCCGCGAGCGTGACGCCGCTATGGCTGGTGGCGAGGAAGGCTCCCGGGCAGGACGCCGATTCCTGGTAGATCGGGTAACCGTCCGGGGTCAGCGGCCTCAGGGCACCCCAGGCCCGGACAAGGCGCGCGCGCGCCAGAGCCGGGAAGGTTTCGACCGCGCGGCGGGCCAGCACCTCGATCTTGTCCGTCGTCGTGCCGTCGTCGAGGCCGACATCCTCGGAGGTCGAACCGATCTGGACGCTGCCCTCCCGCGTCTGCCGGCACTTGTTTGTGGGGTAGTCGAGGAACGGCTTCAGCCGCTCAGTGATGAGAACCTGGCCGCGGGTGGATGCGACGGGCGCGTGCAGGCCGACCTGCGAGGCCAATCCGGCATTGCCGAGCCCGGCCGCCAGCACGATCCGGTCGCTCTTCCAGCTCTGGCGATCCTGCGAGACCGCCTCGAACGACCCGTTGGCGGGATCGTGCCTGATCTCGGCAATGTCGACGCCGGTGATCACATCCGCCCCGCGATGGCGAAGCGCGGCATGCAGGCCGCGCAGCAGCATCAGGGGGTTGGCATGGCCGTCGAGCGGGCAGAAACTCCCGCCCACCACGGCCGGCCCGATCCCGGGGAGATATTGCCGGAGCTCGGAGGGGTCCATGATTTTGAAGGGGATGCCGCCGACCTCGCGATCGATCCGTTCCAGAAGATCGGCGCGCGCCCTGACATCGGCATCGTTGAAGCCAAGCCAGAAGCCTCCCGGCTGTTCGAGGCCGGCGTCGACATCGGTCAGATCGACCAGTTCCTTCTGCAGGTTCGGCCAGAGCTTCAGCGCATCGCGGCTCCAGCTCGCGTAGCGGGGCATCTTGCCGCCCTTGCTCGAGACCCAGACCAGGCCGAAATTACCGCGCGAGGCGCGAAACGCGGTATCTCCCTGGTCGAGAACGCGGACGTGCATTCCGGCCCGCAGCGCTCCGTAGGCAATGGCGGCCCCGACAAGCCCGCCCCCTACCACCGTCATCGTCTGGCTGCTCATGTGCACAACTCCGGTCCAGGCCGGCTTTCGTCTCGAATTTCGGGCGCAACTGTCCTGCCGGCGCCGATCGGGCGGCCGGTCGGGAGGGTCGTTTCGGCTATTTCTTTCCGATGAGAACCCTGTCCAGGCCGACCATGCGGTCGAGGATGAACATGAAGGCCATCGTTCCCAGGATCAGGATGGTGGAGACCGACGTCGTCACCGGGTCCGTGAGCTGGGATATGCGGTTATAGAGCGCGACGGGCAGTGTCGTGGTTCCGGGTGTCGCGACGAAGATCGTCATCGTGACCTCGTCGAAGCTCTGGATGAAGGCGAGCACCCATCCCGCCGCGACGCCCGGGAGGATGAGCGGCAGCAGGATGCGGCGGAAGGCGACCGCTCGCGTGGCTCCGAGCGAGCGGGCGGCCGTCTCCGCGTCACGCTCGAGCCCGATCACGGCGGCGAGCGTCAGCCGCAGCGAGTACGGCACGACGGTGATCGCGTGGACGAGCACCAGGGCCACGAAGGAGCCGGTCCACTCCATGATCGAGAAGAAGCGCAGGAAGGCGACGCCGAGCACGACATGGGGGATCATCAGCGGCGACATCAGGAACGCCATCAACCCGTCACGCCCGAAAAATCGATGACGGGCGATCGCGAGCGCCGCGGGAACGGCGACGATCGTCGCCAATGTGGCCGAGGCCAGACCGAGCCAGATCGACAGCCAGAACGCGCTGATGAGTTCCGGTGCCGCCAGGATTTCCCAGTACCAGCGCAGCGACATGCCGTCGAAGGGCATCGACAGGTATTCCTTGTCGGAAAGCGAGACCAGCATCACCACGACCAGCGGCGCCAGGATGAACACGGTGAGCAGCGCATGGAAGACCAGCGCCAGCGGTCCGTTCTTCGCGATATCCCGGCCGCTCATGCGAACACCTGCTTGAAACGCCGCTCGACGAGCCGGTTGCAGCCGACGATGATCAGGATGTTGGCAAGCAGCAGGAGCACCGCGATCGCGGCTCCGAGCGGCCAGTTCAGCGAGTTGAAGAATTCGTCGTAGAGCGTGGTGGCGACGACCTTGACCCTGCGCCCGCCGATGATCGCCGGGGTGGCATAGGCCGATGCCGCCAGGGCGAAAACGATGATAGCTCCGGACAGGATGCCGGGCATCAGCTGCGGCAGCATGATGCGGCGGAAGGTGGTGAAAGGCCCCGCTCCGAGCGAGCGGGCCGCGTGCTCGATCTGCCCGTCGAGGCGCTGCATGGCGCTCCACACGGCGATGACCATGAAGGGCAGGAAAACATGGGTCAGGACGATGATGACGCCCGTCATCGAGAACAGAAGCCGGATCGGCTCGTCCACCAGACCGAGCCCGCGAAGCACCGTGTTCACCACGCCCTGGCTGCCGAGCAGCACCGACCAGCCCAGCGTGCGCACGACGACGGAGATCAGCAGCGGTCCGAGGATCACGACGAAGAAGGTGCCGCGCCAGACCGGCTTCATCTTGGCGAGAATCAGGGTCTCGGGCACGCCGAGGACGATGCAGATCAGCGTGACGGCGAGCGCCATCCCGCCCGTCCGCAGGAAGATTTCCCGGTAGTAGCCGTCGAGCAGGATTTCGAGATAGTTGCCGAGACCATAGGTCTGCTGGATGCCGCGCATGCCGTCGAAGGCGTTGAACGACAGGATCGCAGTCAGAACCAGCGGAATGGCCAGCAAGGCGAGAAAGAGCGCGAGAGCCGGCAGCGAGAGCAGCCAGGGCAGGCCGCGGCTGGTCTGGTGGGTCGAGCTAGCCATCGGAACGCTCCGTCGCGATGACGCGCAGATCCTCGGCGTTCCAGCTCACTCCGATCGTTTCACCCTCCTCGGGCTGCACCGTCCCGGTATTCTGCTGGGTGATACGAAGCATGCCGAGTTCGGTCTCGATTTCGTAGATCCACGACCCGCCGAGGAACAGGCGGGTGCTGACACGCCCCTGGAGGGTGGCCTGGTCCGGCGAGCCGAGGCGGAGGCGCTCCGGGCGGACGAACACGGCGATCTCGGGGGTCACCCGATCTTTCGCGACCCTGGTCCGGAACGAGGTCGGTCCGACCCGGACGGTCGCCTCGTCGGCGATCCGGCTTTCAATCCGTCCGCTCAGCACGTTCGTGTGCCCCAGGAAGCTCGAAGCGAATTGCGATGCCGGCCTGTCGTAGACCTCTTGCGGCGTGCCGAGCTGCGCGATCCCACCATTCGTCATGACGGCGATCCGGTCGCTCATCGTCATCGCCTCGACCTGATCGTGCGTGACGAGGATCGCGGTGATGCCGAGCCGTCGCTGCAGGGACCGGAGCTCGACATGCATTTCGCCGCGAAGCTTGGCGTCGAGATTCGACATCGGCTCGTCCAGCAGGAGAACCCGCGGACGGATTGCCAGGGCGCGGGCGATGGCGACACGCTGGCGCTGGCCACCGGACAGCTCGCTGGGATAACGCCCCTCGAGACCAGCAAGGCGGACCATCGCCAAGGCCTCTTCGACCCGTCGCTTCAGCTCACCGCGTTCGACCCGGCGCATCTCGAGGCCGAAGCCGATATTCTGGGCCACGTTCATATGCGGAAAGAGCGCATAGCTCTGGAAGACGACGCCCATGTCGCGCTTCTCCGGCGCGATGCTGGTCAGGTCCTGCCCGTCGACGACGATGCTCCCCGTCGTCGGCGGAACGAAGCCCGCCACCATCTGCAGGGTCGTCGTCTTGCCGCAGCCCGATGGGCCGAGCAGCGAGAGGAATTCGCCTTCGTTCACATCCAGGTCCACGCCGCGAACGGCCTGGACCGGGCCATAGCTCTTCGACAGAGCGCGCAGAGACAAACTGCTCATTTCGATGGGCCTTCGCTTCGACGGCTGCGGAGATCGGGCGCTTGCGCCCTTATCTCTCGATCGTGCGGTTCCAGCGATTGGTCCACTCGGCGCGGTTCTTGTTGATCTCGCTCCACTTGACCGAGATCATCCTGCCGACGCGCTCATCGCCGTAAGGGACCTGCGCGGCCAGCTTGTCATCCAGCCTGGTCTGGCGATTGGTGGGGCCGAAGCCTTCCGTGGCCAGCTTCGCCTGGATCGCGGGCGTGACGAGATATTGCAGGAAAGCCTGCGATGCTTCGGGAAGACTGTTCTGGACCACCGGGCAGGCGCCGAGCACGAGCGCGGGCGTTCCCTCCTTCGGATACACGAATTCCATCGGGAAGCCGGTGTTCTTCAGTGCGATCGCGCGGCTGCTGCCCCAAACGGCTACGTCGACATCGTTGTTCTGGAACATCTCGGCGAGCTTCGCGGGCGAGGAAGACCAGCTCAGGACGTTCGGCGCCAGCGATTTCCGGATGGAGTCAAAGCCGGGCTCGATATTGCTCTCGTCGCCGCCGTTGATGCGAGCGAACATCACGAGCGTATGGACTCCGTAGGTGCCGGACAGCGAGGAAGCGGTCAGGCGCCCCTCCAGCTTCCTGTCGGTCAGGTCCTTCCAGGAGGTCGGCGCCGGCCAACCCTTCTTCTTGTAGTTCGCCGCATTGTAGGCGATGCCGGTCGCCACCAGCCCGACGCCGATGCCATTTCCGCCGAACTGGGCGAACGGATAGATGTCCTTGTAGATCGGGGCGTCGCTCAGCTTGTCGCAATAGCCGAACTGAATCGCCTGATAGAGCGGCCCGTCATCGAAGATGGCGACATTGATCTCCTGCTTGCCGGCCTGAGCCTGCAGCTTCGCGACGATCTCGCTCGAAATCCCGGGAACGTAAGTAATCTTGACGTTATGCTTGGATTCGAACTCGGGAATGATCTGGCTTTGGAAGAGTTTCTGCGTGCTGCCGCCGGGCCCGGCGACATACATGGTTTGCTGAGCCAATGAGGGGGAAGCAAAAGCCAGGGTTCCCGCCAGCAACAGATTACGAAATCGATTCATGACCCCTCCGAATTTTTTATCTGATCTGAGATGCGGCGCGCGCTCCTCCGGCGCCACGATCTCATAAGCAGGCAGGCTATGAACCGCCTGTCATTAGAGCAAATAGAAATACACCGGGGGTCTATGCAGTTATGATATAGGCTTTGCCGCGCTTCGCCTTTGGCCATCGAGGGTTTCCGGGCCGAGCCCCAGGAGCCAATCGACGTCCGTCCCGGCGAGCCCTGCTATTTTTAGCCGCGTTCCCGCATCGCCGAGAGGGCTGCCTTCTCCTCCATCGTCACGGCCTTGAGGATCTCGATGAAGCTCGCGACCAAACGGTTTTCCGGACGCCCCTTCGGATAGATCAGCCGGGCTTCATGCTTGATCGAGGGGCGGAAGGGACGCATGACGACGCCGAGATGCCGGTAGTCCTGCGCCGCGAGCGGATTGACGATCGCCACGCCGAGCCCTTGCGCGACCAGCGCGCAGGTGATGGTGCTGAACGGCGTTTCCAGGGTGATGCGCCGATCGATGCCGGCCTTCGAGAACACCTCGTCGACGTCCGAACGGCCGTGGTCGTTCTGCGCGAAGGAGATATACGGCTCGTCGGCGAGATCGGCCGGGCGCACTGCCGCCTTACCGGCCAGGCGATGCTCCGCCGGCATCAGGCAGACCCCGTCGACGCTATAGAGCTCCTCGCTGGAAAACCCGTAATTCTCGTAGAGATGCGATACGATTCCGACATCGCAGGACATTTCATCCACCCATTGCGACACCGCCGCGGAATGTCCCGCATGAATCGAAATACCGGTTTCCGGATAGATTTCCGCGAAGCGCTTGATCGCGCGGGGGATCAGGCCGTGAGCCAAGGTCTGGATCGACCCGATCCGCAACAGTCCCCCACTGAACCGGCGGATACGGTTCGCCGCCTCCTCCAATCGCCTAAGACCGTGGAAACTGCGCTGAACCTCGTTGAAAAATGTCAGGCCGTCCGTGGTTGGCACCACTTTTCCCGGCATCCGCTCGAACAATTGCAGTCCGATGGCCTTTTCCAGCTGCGCGATCGAGCGGCTGACATTCGGCTGCGAGGTATGAAGGATACGAGCGGCCGCGGTGGTCGAGCCGGAGATCATGACCGCGCGAAAGGCCTCGACGTAAGAAAATCGCACTCCTTCGCGCTCCCTCAAAGCACTCGGCATCCGAATCTGCCCTTCCTTGGCGACATGGCGGATGCCATCATTCGCGGCACCGTGCCGTCTGCCTGGATCGAGCGCAACGGCGCCGATGACGTCGAACGCCAATTCCTTCCGACTGAACCGGGCCGCGCTCGCGTGGCCGAATTACCGCCTGCGGCTGGCTAGCGCCACTGGACTAAGCCGCTCTCGCGGCAGGGCGCTTCGGTTGGGTCATCGCTGAGATTTCGCCTGTGAGGCGCTGCATTCGAGGATTTCGGGGTCGTTTTCCCTGATCCTCGGAGGTTTCCATGACCGATGCCGTCACCGTCACTCCGCTGCGCCAGCGGATGATCGAGGACATGACCATCCGCCGGTTCGGCGAGCATACGCAGCGCGACTATGTCCGGCAGGTCCGCGAGTTCACGGCCTTCCTCGGCCTGCCGCCGGACCGAGCCGAACCGGAGGATCTGCGGCGCTATCAGCTTTACCTGGCTTCGCTCGGCGCCAGCTATTCCCGGATGAACCAAGCCTGCACGGCGCTGCGGTTCTTCTTCCATGTCACGCTGGGCCGGACCGGCTTCGGTGACCGTATGGCGCGGATCCCGACACCTGATCGCCTGCCGGTGGTGCTGGACACGCAGGAGGTGGCGCTGCTGCTCGCGCACGCGCGGAGCCTGAAGGACCGGGCGGCGCTCAGCATCGCCTATGGCTGCGGACTGCGGGTTTCGGAGATCGCCAATCTCAAGGTCGCCGACATCGACAGCGCCCGCATGCTGATCCGGGTCGAGCAGGGCAAGGGCCGCAAGGACCGCTACGTCATGCTCGCGCCCGACCTGCTGGATCTCCTTCGGCAATGGTGGCGCGTGAAGCGGCCGCGCGGCTGGCTCTTCCCCGGCCAGCAGCCGGGACAGCCGATCACGACCCGCCAGCTCAACCGGGCCTGCCACGCGGCGGCCGTTGCGGCCAAGCTGGACAAGCGGGTGTCGATGCACACGCTGCGGCATAGCTTCGCCACGCATCTGCTGGAGCGGAAGACCGACATCCGGGTGATCCAGGTCCTGCTCGGCCACAGAAAGCTCGACACCACCGCCATCTACACCCGTGTCGCACTCAAGACCCTGCGCAAGGTGACGAGCCCGCTCTCCCTGCTGGCGCCGCCGCCTCCGCCATAGCGGTCCCGCGCCGATCATGGCGCGGCCTTCGCTGGAGGTCGCGGACATCCTGAACCGGCATGGCGAGGCCTATCTCGCGCGCCATCGGCTCAGCCGCGGCCAACTCAAGGTCATCGGTGCGATCCGGGCCTGCCGAACGGCCGCGTTCGGCGGCCATGTCATGCGCTGCGGCGACTGCGATCACGCGACGATCGCCTACAACTCCTGCCGCAACCGGCACTGCCCGCGCTGCCAGGGCGCCGCGGCGAAGGACTGGCTCGCGGACCGGCAAGCCGATCTCCTGCCCGTGGCCTATTACCATCTCGTCTTCACCCTGCCGGCGCCGATCGCGGCGATCACCTTCCAGAACAAGGCCGAGCTCTATGGTCTGCTGTTCAGGGCCGCGGCCGAGACGCTTGCCACCATCGCCGGCGACCCGAAGCATCTCGGCGCGCGCATCGGCTTCACCTCGGTGCTACACACCGGGGATCGGCGATGACGCACCATCCCCATCTCCACATCATCGCGCCCGGCGGCGGCCTGTCGCCCGACGGCGCGCGCTGGATCGCGTGCCGGCCCGGCTTCTTCCTGCCCGTTCGCGTGCTCTCGCGGCTGTTCCGACGGCTCTTCCTCGAAGGACTCGCTGCCCTGCACGCGGGTGGGCGGCTCGCCTTCCATGGCGATCTTCCCCATCTGGTCGAAGCGGATGCCTTCGCCGCTCTGCTGGCGCCGCTGCGCCGGGCCGACTGGGTCGTCTATGCCAAGCGGCCCTTCGGTGGCCCCGAGGCCGTGCTGGCCTATCTCGCTCGCTACACCCACCGCGTCGCCATTGCCAACAGCCGCCTCGTCGGCATGGACCGGCACGGGGTCACGTTCCGCTGGAAGGATTATCGCGCCCGCTCCGCCGGCAAGGCCTGGCGCAAGACCATGACGCTGACGGCGCACGAGTTCATCCGCCGCTTCCTGCTCCACGTCCTGCCCGACGGCTTCCACCGAATCCGCCATTACGGCCTGCTGGCCTCCAGCCGGCGCGCCGGTACCATCGCCCGCATCAGGGAGATCATCGCGGCGGCGACGCCGGCCGCAACGACGGCAGATCGTGGAGCAGAGATCTCGGCCGAACAATCCGATCCGGTCGATGAGCGGAGGCCTCCTTGCCCCTGCTGCGGCGGTCGCATGATCCTCGTCGAGCGCTTCGCGCCGGGCACAGCGCCGCGCAACATCCTCGCCGTCAGGATCGACACCTCATGACGATGGCGCCGGGACGACACCCAGACGGACCACCACCGGTCTCAGCCAGAGAGCGGGCAATCCTGTTCGGCCCGATGGCGGAAACGGAGATTGCGGCGGGCCCGGATACGTTCGATGGGCAGCCAAGCGCGGGCTCCCGGGCATCCCGGACGGAGCATCGCGCCGCCGTCCCGCGTCTCGCACGATCCCGTCGACCAGGCCGCGCGGCGAAATCCCCATAGCGCACGGCCCCGGGCCGCGACTTCCTCCACTGGAGGCTTTCGGACGCCGGCCCTCAGCCCGGTCCGAACACGCTCGCAAGGGCCGGCATCCGAAACCCTTCACACTTGTGGACATTGGGCCTTCGCCGGAAAGCAGACCTTCGCTGCGCATTTCTCAGCCCCAGCGCGGCTCATCGTCGATAGCTGCCGGCGCCACGTCAACACCGTGTGCCTGCATGGCTCGCTGGGATCCAAACCTCCCGCCCCGGAGGTTTTCATCCCTGTCATGACCGGACGGGCGGCTTCGCAAATCCAGACCAGCTAAGCCACCCGCGCGGGCATCGAGGCCAACCGTCAACTAGCAGTCATTGTGATCAGTCGGCAGGGGCCGACTGACAAAGTCGGAGAGATGGAAAGCGGCATTGTGCCGCTGCCAAAACGAGCTCGCGCGCGTCTCACAACACACCTTCTAGTTTTCAGCTCAACCCATCCGCGTTCATATTGAGCCAGCTCATCTGAGCCATCAAAAGTTTGTCCCTCGAAGCGATGATCAGCGAACGACGCTTGTCCTGACGCAGCAGAAGCGATGCGAGCTGCTCTCTCTCCGAGGCTATCATCCTGTCGACTTCGCCAGCAGCGGTGCCCCCAAGCGATGTTCGCGATGCAACGAAATGCCGGGCTTCCAATGCACCTCTGATCGTCGCGTCGACCAAGCCAATGGGCTCGATCCCGACCTTGTTGCAGGCTGCGTCGAGCATTGCCTTTGTTACCTGCGCAGTCGACACGTCGTCCTTGAGTGCATCGCGCACCAGCCGTGCGACGATGTGATGTGCCTGCCGGAACGACAGGCTCGACCGCGCGACGATCTCATCGGCGAGCCCGGTCGCGGTCGCCCAACTGCTCGATGCAACCATTTCCATCTGCGCGGTATGGACGGTCAGGCTGGCGACGACCGCCGTCATGAGTTGCAGAGACCCCTGTGTCGCAACGAACGCGGCATCGAGTTGCGGCACTTCCCGCATCACGACGTCCCCGGTGCCCTCGGAGCGGAAAGTGGCGAGCGCGCTCGCCAGCCAGGTAACGGCATTGCCGGCGTTGAATTTGACGGCTTCGAGTGCGGTCGGGTTCTTCTTCTGCGGAAAGATGCTGCTGGTTCCGCAATATTCGTCTGCGCATTCGACGAAGCCGAACTCCGTCGACGACCACAGGTGCAAGTCCGTCGCGAGGTCGTTGAGCGTCGACATTACGAAAGACAGGCCGCTGATGATGTCGGCAGCGTAATACGCTTCACGCGCCAGTTTGGCGTTGTCCAGCACCTCGCTGAAGCCGAGCAGTTCGGCGACACGTTCCCGGTCTATCGGCCAGCTGGTTCCCGCCAGGCCCGCTGCGCCAAGCGGACAGCGGTCGAGCCGGCGATAGCCGTCCTCCAAGCGTTCGAAATCATCGCGCAGCTTGGTGACGAACGACAGCAGATAATGGCCGAAAACCGTCGGGTGCGCGTGCTGGAGGCACGTATACCCCGGCATGACACTGGTCCGGTGCTGCGCTGCCACGCGGCTCAGGACTTCCGAGAGCGCGAGGATTCCGTCCAGAACGTCGAGGAGTTGGCGTCGCTTGAAAAGACGCCGCACCGTTGGACCCTGGTCGAGCCGACTGCGGCCCGTATGCAGGCGCCCAGCGAAATCTTCGCCGATGCGCGTCGCCAGAAAATGTTCGATCTGGAAGACGAAGCCGCCACGAGCGACATCGAAGGGCAGTCCGGCGGGGCCGAGTCGCTCGATCTCAACTAGCGAAGACAGGATCGCCGCTGCAGCGGCCGGCGACAGGATGCCCTGTTCCGCCAGCATGACCGCGTGTGCACGATCGACCAGCAGGTACTCGGCAAACTGGCGTTTCTCGCGCTCCAGATGGGGCGCTTCATAGATCGCCATCAGTGCTTCCGCCGGGGGCGCGTCGAGCCTGGCATCGACGGCAGATGCCAACGCCTCGACCATCATCGATTTGGTCATTGCCAGTGCTCGATCGCGTAACGCTCGATCATTGCCTGATCGAACTCGAGCCCGAAGCCGGGGGTGTCGGGCGCGGTCACGAAACCGTCCTTCGGCTCGGGCCGGTTGCGGTACAGATTGGCCCAGAGCGGGTCTCGGTCAGGGTCGGGGTAGCACTCGACGAAGGTGCGGTTGGAGATGGCCGCCATCATGTGCATGCTGATATGCGGCTCGCCGACCTGGGCCATCCGCACGTCGGCGAAACCCGCCATGGCCGCCAGCTTGATCCAGCCCGTGATGCCGCCGCCGCGATTATAGGTGACGTTCAGCACATCGACCGCGCGCTGCTCGATCAGCCTTGAGGCATCGAAGATCGACGCCTCGGACTGCCCCGCCCCCGTGTTGATCCCGGTCTTGAGGCGAACGTCGGACAAGCCGCGGACGACGTTGCGTGGATGCACAGGCTCTTCGAGCCAAGCCGGGTCGTAGGGCGCGATCAGCCGCGCAAAGCGGATCGCGTCGTCGACACTCCACGCCATGTTGGAATCGACCACGATGGCGAAGTCGTCGCCCGCCGTTTCGCGAGCGATCCGGACGCGCTCGGCATCCTCTTCGATGGACAGGGCACCGACCTTGAACTTGATGCCCGCCAGACCGCTCCGGCGATAGAAGCCAATCTCACGCGCGATCCCGTCGGCGTCGCGACTGGTTTCGTAGTAGCCGCCGATGCCGATGATCGGCACGCGCGGATCATATCCGCCGAGCAGCTTCCAGACCGGCAGGCCGAGCAGCTTGCCGCGCAGGTCCCACAAGGCGGCATCCACCGTCGCGATCGCGAGCATGAGCGAGGCGCGATCGATATAAGCCTTGTCGAATGCGACCATAGCCCGCCAGAGGTGCTCACCCCTCATCGGGTCGGCGCCCAGCAGCAGCTTCCGGAACGAGCCGCGGATCGTTTCCTTTAGGAAGGCCGGGTAGCTCGACTCATTGCCGACGCAGGCTTCGCCGACCCTGCCGTCATCGGTCTTGATGCGGCACAGGAGAGCGGTGCGCGCATCGAGCTGGTAGGTGCCGCCGCTGAAGGTGGATGGGAGCGGCGCCGAGATCTGGCGCAACTCCACCGACGTGATCGAAGCCATCGAAGATCAGCCCTGCAGGAGCCATTCGTTGAAGCGGCGGTCCGACATCGCCTTGTTCTTGCCCCAGAAGGCATCGTCGAGACGTGCGGTCTGACGCAGGTTCTCAGGAAAGGTCGGGAGCTTCGCCGCCACGGCCTTATCGATGAACTTGTACGCCTCGGGATTGCTCGGTCCGTTGGGCAGCAGCCGCGTGGCAGCCGCCTGCCGGTCGGGCCTGGCGCAGAAACTGACGAATTGCCGCGCCAGATCGGCCTTCGGCGTACCCTTCGGGATGGCCCAGCCCGAAAGGCTGTAGAAGCCGCCGTTCCAGTTGATCGCCACCGGAGCACCAGCATCCGTCGCAGTCTGGGCACGCGCATTGAAGGTCGGACAGATGTCGACCTCGCCCGACTGAAGCAACTGGGTGCTCTGCGGCGAGGAATCCCACCAGACCTGTACCTGCTTCTTCACTTCGTCGAGCTTGGCGAAGGCCTTGTCCCACCCTCCGGGCGCTTCCAGCGCGCGGTAGACTTCCGGGCCTCCGGGAACGCCGGTCGCACGCATCGCGATCTCGATCATGTCGCGGGCGAGCTTGCGCATGCCACGACGGCCGGCAAAGCCAGCCACGTCCCAGATGTCTGCGAACGAATTGAGGCCCTTCGGGAACTTGTCGGTGCGGTAGGCCAGCACGAAGGTGACCACGTTGTCGGCCATGTAGAACTTGTTCTTCATCTCGGCCGGAATTGCCGCCATGGCATCGCCGGAAAGATCGATCGGTTCCAGCAGCGATTGCTTTTCCAGCAGATCGGCGACGTCCGAGGTTATGCCGCCGCTAATGTCCCAGGAGTAGTTTCGGGTGTCGACCTGGGCCTTGAATTCCGCCGCCGGGTTCGACCGTCTGACGACGGACGTCACGGCGATGCCGGTCTCCTGCGTAAAGGGCTTATAGTACGCCTCCGCGAAGGCCGTGGAATAGACGCCGCCCGGATCGGAGACGGCCAGCGAACGCGACTGCGCGCGCACGATGCTCGGTGCGGCCAGAAGAGCGGCCGAACCGGCGATGACGGATCGACGGGTGGGAAGAACGAGTTCACGCATAGCAGGCTCCCTGTTTCGGTGGAATGAACGCGATTTCAGATTGTCTTGCGGCGCCGGCCGAGGAGCTCCCCGATCAGGATGACGAGGACGACGAAGCCCAGCATCACGGTCGAAACCGCAGCAAGGATCGGGCTCACATTGAGCAGCGCATCCGTCCACATCTGCCGCGGCAGGGTGGTGGAGACACCGCTGCTGATGAAGAGCGCGACCGTCAGCTCGTCGAAGGATTTGACGAAGGCAAAGAGAAAAGCGGTCATCATGCCGGCGCGGATGATCGGATAGGTGATACGGCGGAAGGTGGTGAATTTGCTCGCCCCCAACGTCCAGGCCGCCTGGTCGAGCCGGACGTCGTAGTTGCGCAGCACGGCCATGACCGTGATCACGACATAGGGCAGCGAGAAGACGGTGTGGCCGAGAACCAGCCCTAGCGAGGTGCCGACCAGACCGATCCTGGAAAAGGCGTAGTACAGCGCCAGGGCCACGATGATGTGCGGCATCACCATCGGTAGCAGCAGAAAGGCCATCACCGCCGTCTTGCCGGGCAGGCTGCGCCTGGCCAGGACGAAGGCGGCCGGCGTACCGAGTGCGACCGACAGGATGGCCGTCGCCAGCCCCACCGCGATCGACCGCCAGGTCGCTCCCTGCCAGACCGGGGATTCCAGATAGGCCTTATACCACTGCAGCGAAAAGCCGCGCGGAGGCCACTCGAAGAAGGTGCTGCCGGAGAATGAAATCGGGATCAGGACGAAGGACGGCGCGGCCAGGAACAGAATGACGGTAAGCCCGACGAGCCATAGCAGTGGCCGCCTTGCGGGGCCCGGCGGACCGTTCCGAGGCGGGATGAGGCGATCGAGGACGTCGCCCACGAATGCGCAGGCCCAGCTGACGACCGCCAGAACCTTTCGCCCAGCCGTTGCTGCATGGCGCGCCAGGCTCCGCCGGCCCGCGGCCTGGGCGCCGCCGACTTCGCCGGTGAGAACCGACATGCCCAGCATGCGGTCGAACAGCCAGAAGACGATCACCGAAGCGCTCAGCAGCAGCACCGCGACGGCACCGGCGAAGCCCCAATCCAGCGCCTCGTCGATCTGCGAAATGATGATCTGGGCGATCATGGTCTCGCGCCGGCTGCCCAGCAGCGTCGGCGTCACGAAGAAGCCGAGCGCAGTGATGAACACCAGCAGGCCCGCTGCTGCGACGCCCGGCAGAGACTGCGGAAAGTAGATGCGCCAGAACACATGCGCGCCGCGTGCGCCGAGCGTCGACGCGGCCCTGCTGGTATTGGGCTCGATGTTCTGCATCACCGAGAGCATGGTCAGTACGGCCAGGGGCATGAGGGCATGGGCCATGCCGACGATCACGCTGCCAAAATTGTAGATTAACTCCAGCGGCGGCAGGCCCATCGCCTCGAGCCCCTGATTGATCATCCCGCGCCGCCCCAGAATGACCATGAAGGCGAACGCGCGCACCAGGACGCTCGTCCAGAACGGCATCAGCACGCAGATCAGCAGCAGCGAGCGTGTCGAGGATCGCGAGGTCGCGAGCAGATAGGCGACCGGATATCCGGCGATGAGGCAGGCCGCGGTGGTCCAGGTGGCGATCTTGAAGGTGTTGGCCAGGACCTGCAGGTAGAGAGCGCTCTCGCCGAGGCGCGCATAATGCTCGAACGAGGCCTGCCCGTCCCCACCCTGACCGCTCAGCCACAGCAGCTGCGTGACGGGCAGTATGAACACCAGCGCCAGCAGGAGCAGCGCGGGGGCGAGGGGCCAGAAGCTCCGGCCGGTGAGGTTCCGGGCGGACGCCATCAAACGCTGTCCGCCAGCAGGACCGTGCGTTCGGCCGGCCAGCCCAGACGAACGGCGTCGCCGGCACGTGCCGTAGGCGGACCTTCGGTCAGCAGCGTCGCAACGATGGGCCGGCCATCGGGCAGGACAGCGTGGTAGCGCGTCACGGCACCGCTCATGACCACATGTTCCAGCGTGGCGGAAACGGCGTTGTCGCTGATCTCGTTCGCACCCAGCGGGCGCACATGTTCCGGCCGCACCATGAAGTGCCCCGCAGCGGCGGCAGAGGTCGCTGATTGGCGCCACCGAAGCGGCTCACCGCCCGGACCGCGAGGAGCGCCGTCACCGGCGCGCGTCAAGGCAAAGACGTTGGCTCCGCCGAGAAAATCGGCGGCGAAGACCGTGCGGGGCTCGAAATAGAGTTCCGCAGGCGTCCCGAGTTGCTCGATGCCGCCGTCTCGCATCAGGCAGATGCGATCCGACATAGCCATCGCCTCTTCCTGATCATGAGTGACATAAAGAATCGTGGTGCCCAGATCGGAATGCAGCCGCTTGATCTCGACCTGCATGTGGTCGCGCAGCTTCTTGTCGAGCGCGCCGAGAGGCTCGTCCATCAGAATGACCGAGGGCTGGTAGACGGCACAGCGTGCTAGCGCGATGCGCTGTTGCTGCCCGCCGGATAGCTCACGGGGCAAACGCTCGGCGACCTGCGGCAGCCGCACGATCTCGAGCATCCTGCCGACCTGCTTGGCGATTTCGCTTTCCGGGACCCGGCGCATGCGCAGCGGGAAGGCGATGTTCTCGAAAACGCTGAGATGCGGGAAGAGGGCGTAGTTCTGAAAGACCAGGCCGATGTCGCGCTTGTGCACGGGCGCATAAGTCTGGTCTGCACCGCCGAATGTTATCGTGCCGGCGTCGGGAACGACGAGGCCTGCGAGAATGGTCAGGAGCGTGGTCTTGCCCGAACCGGACGGGCCCAGCAGCGTCAGGAATTCGCCGCTTTCGACTTCGAGCGACGTTTCACGCAGCGCATGCACCGATCCATATGATTTGCGGACCCGGTCGATGATGAGTTTGGCGGCCGGCAATTCATATCTCCCCTTATTGCAAGAGATATTGTTAGTCGGCGCTCCTGCTGTCCAATTAAATCGATATCCACATACCCATAAGCTATGCTAATCAGGCCGCATGGATTTGAGGCAGTTTGAAACATTCGTATCGATTGCGACCTTGCGCAGTTTTAGGGCTGCCGCGAACCGTCTCAACGTCACCCAACCCGCGATTTCGCTGCGGCTTTCGGCCCTTGAACAGGAGCTGGGCGTCAAGCTGATCGAGCGCACCGGCTCGATCGTCCGGCCGACGGCGAAGGGGCTGGAGTTGTTGGCCTACGCGGAACAGGTGCTCGACGGCGTGAACCGCTTCAAGTCGACCGCGCGATCAGCCGGGGAGCCGCAATCGGTCCGGCTGGGCGCCACCAGCACGATCGTTCACGCCTGGCTGACCGACCTGCTGCGCCTCCTGCGGGCCGAGTTTCCCAATCTGGTCATCGAGATGACGATCGACACCTCGCCACGCCTGCGGGCAAGTCTCGTGGGGGGAGCGCTCGATGTTGCGATCCTGATGGGGCCGGTTCACGAGGCCGGCGTCAGGCAGGTGCCACTCGGGACCTATCGAACGGCGTGGATCGCCAGCCGCGAACTGGCGGTACGGTTCAACGGCCGCGACCTGATCTTGCGGGAGATCGCACAGCACTGGGTGGTGACCCATGCGCGCGATTCCGCGACCTATGCCTCGATCGAGGAGCTGTTCCGGACCAATGGCCTCTACCGACAGCAGATCAGTTCAAGCAACTCGGTTGAGGCGATCATCCGTCTGGCCCGCAGCGGCCTGGCTATCGGCGCGCTGAGCGAGGCCTGTGTCGCGCTCGACGATCCGGACCTTCAGCGCCTACCCTGTGAATTCGAACTGCCGAGTTACGAGTTTTCGGCCTCTTACCATCTGGATACCATGAGCCGCATGGGGATGATCGTCGCGGAACTTTCACGCCAATGCGCGTCGGCGCATCTCGCTAGCCTCAAACGTAGCCAGCGATCGAATTTGATACAGAGCTGAAGACGTGGAGCTACGTCCGAGCCTTCCATGAAATGACAATTGACGATTAACCCGAGCGCTCGAGCCTCCGCTGATGCAAATGAAGGCGCAGTATGAAAGCTATCCATCACGGCATTGCGCCATGAACGGACATCCGACGGCTGCCCAACTCGGATCTTCCACAACTGCATGGTCGCAAAAGCCGCTTCGGTCCAGCCACAGGCAGCCTGTAAAGGCAGTTTCGACAGGCTCCGTCCGCGGTTGTCGCCGCCCGATGGAAAAAATACAGCTCACGCGCATATCCACAGCGAAACTGGTGAGGAAGGCTCCCGACCATTTTCTGCATGAACCAATACTGCCACTGTCGGGTCGAGGAAGAAGGCGAAAGGCCTCGCAAGGACGGGCTTTGAGGGGTAGCAGATGGCGGACAATGGTCGATTGCCCGATGATTTGGTTGATATCGTGCGCGCCGGCAGAGCCGTTCTCTTTTTTGGAGCCGGAGCGTCCATGGGAGCGGCGCATCCAAAGAATGAGAACATCCCTCTTGGATCAGCTGGAGGGTTCGAAGAACCTCGCGCTTTTGACCATTTCGTGGTGATCTGAGGCGTTGGTGCGAGGGATGGGTCTATGGCTGGGATGCCGGGTTTCTTCGATATCGACGAGCGGTTGAAGCGTCTGAGCGAACTCGGCGATCAACTGGAGGCGTATGCCCGCGCCGTGGATTTCGAGGCGTTCCGCCCGGATCTGGAGCGGGCCCTGGCCTATTCGACCGGTGCCCAGGGCGGTCGGCCACCCTACGATCCAGTTCTGATGTTGAAGATCCTGGTGATCCAGGCGGCCAACGGCCTATCGGATGAACGGGCGGAGTTCCTGATCAGCGACCGGCTCTCCTTCATGCGCTTCCTCGGCCTGGGACTTTCGGATCGCGTGCCTGACGCCAGGACGATCTGGCTGTTCCGGGAACGGTTGACGAAAGCCGGCGCGATCGAACCGCTCTTCGCGCGCTTCGAGGCGATGCTGCGCGAGGCGGGCTACATCGCGATGGCCGGGCAGATCGTCGATTCCAGCCTGGTCGCGGCTCCTCGCCAGCGCAATACGCAGGAGGAGAAGCAGGAGATCAAGGCCGGGCGCATCCCTTCGGCCTGGAAGGGGCGGCCGGCTAAACTGCGGCACAAGGATCGTGACGCGCGCTGGACGGTCAAATTCACCAAGGCCAAGCCGCAGGCGGATGGCACGCTACCGCCGGTCGACATCGCGATCCCGGCCTTCGGCTATCAGAACCATGTCGCGATCGACCGTGAGCACGGGCTGATCCGGCGCTGGCTCGTGACGGATGCCGCGGCCTATGAGGGGGCCCGGCTGCGCGAGGGGCTGCTCGACCCCGGCAACACGGCCCGCACGGTCTGGGCCGATACGGCCTATCGTTCGGCCGCCAACGAGGCCTTCCTCGACAAGCACGGCTTCGTCAGCCGGGTTCACCGCAAGAAGCCCAAGGGCCGGTCGATGCCGGCGGCGACGCGCCGGGCCAACAACGCGAAGTCGAAAATCCGCTCCCGCGTGGAGCATGTCTTCGCTGAGCAGAAGGTCAGGATGGGCCTGTTCGTGCGCACGATCGGCATCGCCAGGGCGAAGACGAAAATCGGCATGGCCAATCTCGTCTACAACATCCGCCGCCTCGCCTGGCTCACGCAGGCCGCGCCGGCATAGCGCTCGTCAGGGAGGTAATGTTCCCGCCGTCAGCGCCCATACAGGGCGAGCAGGTCGGATGTCCCGCCACTCAAGCCGCCCAAGAAGCCCTGAAAACCGGCAGGGCCGACAGCAGGGAGCAGTTCTTCGAACCCTCCAGCTAACCCATTCCTCGACCAGCCAGGCCCGACGCCCGGCGAGACAACCGACACACTCCCGCCCTTTCTTGGCCGATTGATCGCACTGCCGTCACAGGTTAACTGCGCATTGGACTGATCGCGCGTTGCGGACGATGATCCGGAAATCACCCTGCGGACGCACAGCCGATGAACTTGCTCTATTTTTCCGCTTTTCGAGCTGTGATGCTGACGGGCACAGTCAGCGCGGCGGCGGAGTTGCTCGGGCGGAGTCAACCAGCGGTAAGCCGGCTGCTCGACAAGCTCGAGACAGAGCTCGGCGTCACACTGTTCGAACGCCGGCGCGGGCTCGTGACGCCAACATCTGTCGCACGTTTGCTTCTTGACGAAATCGAGAGAGCCTTCGTATCCCTCGATTCCCTGAAGAGCTTCGCCGCCCGCGTCGTCGAGGGCGAGAGCAGCAGGATCGACGCTGCGATCATGCCGGCGCTGGCGATCGGATTCATGCCGCGGCTGCTAGCGAAATTCCAAGTGGACTGGCCCAAGACTAGAATCGTCTTTCATGCCACCGTCTCGGCGCGCGTCGAGGAATGGGCGGCTTCTCAGCAGATCGACATCGGCATCGCGGAGACGCCTTTTCGACGCTCCGGCTTCCGCATCGAGCATTTCAGCGACGCCCCCTATATCGCAGCGGTGCCGAGCGGGCATCCCCTCGCCGATAAGTCGCGCATCGAGCCGGCGGATCTCGTCGACGTGCCATTCATTTCCTGGACGACGCTGACCTCGGCCGGGCAACTTGTCCCCCAGGCGTTCCGTTCGGCCGGGGTCAGATACGCCCCTGCCTACGAGACGACGGTTTCGGCAGCCGTCTGGGAGATGGTGAAAAACGGCATCGGTGTCGGGCTGATCGATCCCTACACGGCTGTGAGCGAGGTCGATGAGCGCGTTCGGTTGATCCCCTTCTCGCCGACGATCCCGTTCAATGTCGCATTGCTGCGACCGGAAGCCCGCCCCGCCAACCGGGGGGTGGAAGCGCTGCTCGATCTTCTCGCCAGCGAACGCGACGCGGCTTTGCAGCTTCTGCCGCGATAGAGCGGACCGATCCCGACCTAGGAAAGCCAACATGGCCCATCGTGCATTGACCATCCTGATCGCTGGGACCGGCCGCCTGGCAAAGGTCCTCGCAGAAGCGGGCGTCCGGACATCCGCCGCGGGCACGATCGCGGTCGTCGGCCGCAACAGCGCCGCGCGCGATGCGCTGCTCGCAGCGGTGCCCGGGCTGCAGGCCGGCGAGCCGGAATGGGCGTCCCGGGCAGACCTCCTGGTCCTTGCCGTCTCGCCGCATGCTTATCGCGAGGTCCTCACCGCCTTCACACCTCATCTGGCGCCCTCGACCATCGTCGTTTCGGTGACGAACGGCGTCGCGCTGGAGACGATAGGCCGCTGGACGGCCAATCCGGTAGTCAAGGCAATCCCGACGATTGCCCAGGCGGTCGGCCGCGGCGCGGTGCCGGTGGTCGCCGGCCCTGCCGCCAAAAGCAGCGACGTTGCGCTGGTGAAAGATTGGTTCGTGCGGTTTGGCCTTCCTGCCGACGTCACGGAGGCGGATATCCGGGTCGCATCGAATGTGGCGGGATCTGCCATCGCGATCTTCGCCTTGTTCGCCCGCGCGTTCGTATCCACGAACGCCGTTCGCGCCAATGATGTGTCGCGGTCTTCGCTCGATACGATGATCGCGGAGAGCCTCGTCGCAACAGGTGAATTGCTGCGGAGAGGATATGACTACGAGGCCATCATCAGCTCGACGGCGACCCCGTTAGGCGTCACGGAAGCCGTGATCGATCCGCTCGCGAGGATCGCTCCCGCGCTATGCGAACGTATGATCGAGGCGGGGATCCGGCGGCAAAGCGAGCTTCAGGCCGATCAGGGCGGGTAGGGCGTACGTCACGGAATTGTTGCGGAACCGAACGGTTGCTTTTGACCGGGGCGGGCCGGCTCAACGACCCGCATGCGAGCTATATGCATTATCTGCATAACGATCGCCAAATATTCTATTTTGATTATTTCGAATCTGGCGCTTAACTCCGTGTATCGATCTCTTCAGGAGCGTCGTGACGGGGATATGAGAGCGCCGCCACCGACTACAGATCGTTTCGACGTCGCCGTCATCGGCGGCGGCGTTAACGGCACCAGCGCGGCGCGCGAGCTGACAGCCGCCGGCTACCGGGTCTTGCTCGCGGAGAAATTCGACCTCGCCAACGGTTCATCGAGCCGCTCTTCCCGAATCCTGCATTGCGGTCTGCGTTATTTCGAGACGCACCATCCCGTGCGGACTTTCGCCCGATCGCCAGGGCGGCTGCTGGGTGCGATCAAGATGGCCAAGGCAGCGATGGAATCGCGCGAGGAATTGGTGCGCCTCCGGCCGGAGCGCTGCAAGCCGTTCACAATGTGCTTCCCACTCTACCGTGGTGACGATATTCGCGGCTGGCATCTCGACATTGGCTTTGCGCTTCTGAAGCGCCTGGGGCCGCCGAGCCCGCCGCTGGACTATCGCCGTATCCGAACCGGTCTCGACCGGGAACTCCCCTTCACCGCCGATCTCCGCGATCGCGGGCAGCTGAAATCGATCGCGACCTACCGCGAATATATGATCGACTGGCCGGATCGGATCTGCGTCGACAATGCCCTTGAAGCGGAGCGTAACGGCGCCGAGCTGCGGCTTTTCACGCAGGCTACGCTTCGCGAGCGCAGCCCGGAGGGCGATTGGATCGTCGATCTGTCGGACGAGTCGGGTACGGCGCAGGTGATCCGCGCGAAGATCGTGCTCAATCTCGCGGGCACATGGATCGACGAGGTCGCGTCGGGCGCGCGGACTTCCAATCTTCCCCTCGTGCGGGGCACCAAAGGCGCTCACATCGTGGTGCGTCTGCCCGAGCGCTACAAGGGTTTCGGCATTGCCACGCTCCATCGCGGCGGCATGCCGTTCTATTGCCTTCCGCTCGAAGGGGATTGGTTCTATTTCGGCCCGACCGAGACGCCCTTCGATGACGACGCCAATAAGGCATGTCCCACGCGAGAGGACGTGGACTTTCTTCTCGGTGAAGCCAACCATCTGCTCGCCGGATTGTCGCTGCAGCAAAAGGACGTGGAATTCACCTGGGCTGGTGTTCGCCCTCTGACTTTCGATCCCGATCAGCCGATGGGGCGTCGAACTCGCGAAATACATAATCTCGCGGCGCGAGGTCTGCCGGGCGTATTCGCGATGACGGCGGGACCGGTGCAAAGCCATATGAGCGCTGGCCGGGAATTGCGCGACGCTGTCGCGCGAATATTGCCGGTTGCCAGGACGGCAATTGTTGATGCTCGTTCGAGCGGGCGTGGTGCCGCAATCGACCATGATCTTGATCGGGTGGAAGCCTATCGCAAGGCGGTTCGCGAAGAGCATGCGCGCGACCTGCGTGGCATCCTCTACACCCGGACCGGCCGCGCATGGGGCCGACACGTCGATCGCTGCATCGTCAGGCATGCAGCGGATTCCGTCGCCGACCTGCTGGGGTGGAGCCCCGCGCAGGTTGAAAAAGAAGTCGAGGCTTTCCTCGATCATCAGAGTCGCTGTTTTCCGAAAGGAAATGCTGCCTGAACTAAGCCTGTCCGCCGATATAGTCTTCTATAAAAGGGGAGAAAGACATGCTGTCATCAAGTAAATCGAAGGCATTCCGCGCATTGATCATCGCCGCTGCGGGAGGCTGTGCGGTTCTGGCTGCCGGTCCATCGCAGGCGGCGGGCGAGCAGCTCAAGGAAATTCTCGATCGCGGCGCGGTCAGGGTCGGCGTCCAAGGCGCGTTCAAGCCCTGGTCCTTTCCCGCGCCGGACGGCTCGCTCCAGGGCATCGAGGTGGATCTCGCTAAGAGCGTCGCCGAAGCGCTCGGTGTGAAACTCGAGCCCGTGGTCATCACCTCGGCCAACCGCATGCAGATGCTGCAGCAGGGTAAGATCGACCTGATCATCGGCGGTATGTACGACACCGCCGAGCGCCGCAAGATCATCGGCATCATCGAACCAGCCTATTGGACCTCCGGCCCCACGCTGCTCGCCAAAAAAGGCGTGATCAAGGATTGGAAGGACATCGCCGACAAGCCCGTCTGCGGCAAGCAGGGCAACGCCTACAACAAGATGGCAGAGACCCAGCTCAAGGCCAAATTGACGGCCTATGCCGGTAACACCGAGGCCAAGGAGGCGCTGCGTACCGGAAAGTGCATAGCCTGGCTTTATGATGACGTCAGCATTATGGCCGATCTCGAGCTGCCGGAATGGGCGGATTACGAGATGCCGGTGGCGACGCTCTATACCAACCCCTGGGGAGCAGCGGTTCCGATCGCCGAGCAGAACAAGGCCTGGGGCGCCTTCATGGCCGGTATGGCTTATCGCTGGCAGGCGGAAGGCAAGCTCCTCGAGCTCGCCAAGAAGTGGAACGTCAAGGCCGATCCTTGGTTCGCAGAGCAGAACCAGAAGATGAAATGGGATACGACCTACCTCAATCCGCGGAATTGAGGCGGTTTCGCGCGAAGCCGATGCTGCTCCGCGTGAAGACAACGCGATAATTCAGAATCCTCAGGCAATTCCACGACTTTGGGATCGTGGAGTTGCCTGAGATCGAAGATCGTTCCGAATTGCTGCGTCGATGATGGCCGCTATGCTCGAATTTATCGGACCATATTTCCGAAGTCTGTATGATGCCACGGGCCTGAACTTCAATGTCTTTTACGACAGATATGAGTTCGACCGATTTTTGGCGGGCGCCAGCAATTCACTCCAGCTGATTTTCTGGACGTTGTCGCTGTCGCTGGTCATTGGTGTTATCGGCGCCTGGGCTCAGAAATCGCGTAACATCGTCCTGCGCGTGACGATGGACGCCTATATACAGGCGTTCCGCAACACACCGCCGATGATCCAGCTGCTGTTCTTCTTCTTCGGTCTCGGCACGTTGATGCCAACCGTAGACATGGGTGGCTATTCGCAGCCGCTCATCTCCTCTTTTGGCTGGGCCATCATTTCGCTTGGCATCTTCGGCGGTGCATTCAACGTTGAGATCTTCCGCTCGGGTCTGGAGGCCGTTCCCGACTCGACGCTGGAGGCGGCCGAGAGCCTCTGCTTCTCCCGCTGGCAGACTTATCTCTACATTGCCTTACCGTTGGCCTTCCGGATCAGCCTTCCGGCGCTGACGAATAATCTGGTCAGCTTGGCGAAGACAACCTCGCTCGCATATGTGATCGCGGTTCCAGAGATGACCTATGTCCTCAACCAAGTCTGGTCGGACAATGTCAACGTCCCCGAGATGATGCTCCTGCTCTTTCTGTTCTACATTATCGTCGTGACGGCGCTCGCCAGTGTACTCCATTTCATCGAGCGTAAAGTCGCTCTGCCAGGATACGGCCGATGACAGCGCGTCCGTTCGTCATCAACCGGGAAAGCCTGTCGCCCTTGCGTCCGCTGGCCTGGATCAGCTGGCGTTATGGAGCCTGTCTATTCGTAGCCTTGGTGGTGTCGGTGGCGTCGGCATGGGCTCAGCCGCGCGCGGTAGGCCAGCCCTCGGCCCTCGAAACGCTCGGAATATGGCTGCCTTTCATCCTCAAGGGTTTCGCGCTGAACCTGGCGATGAGCTTTCTCGCGATGGCGATCGCGACGGTGCTCGGCGTCTGTCTGGGCTTGATGCAGATTAGCATGATCGGGCTGGTGCGGACTCCGTCCCGCTTCATCACGCATCTTTTGCGGAACTCGCCCTGGCTCGTGATCTTGTTCGCCATCATGTTTCTGCTGCCGATGGAATTGAGGCTGCTCGGCGGCTTCAGGCTGCTGTTGCCTGACTGGTTCAAGGCCACCGTCGCCTTTGCGCTGCCGGTGATGGGCAACATCAGCGAGATCGTCAGAGGCGCGGTGCATTCGATCCCGACCGGGCAGTGGGATTCCGCAGAAGGGCTCGCCTTCACCCGCGGCCAAACGTTGCGCCTGATCATCCTTCCCCAATGCGTAAAGCGTGCGATCCCGCCGTGGATGAACTGGTATGCGCTGCTGACGCTCTCGACGCCGATGGCCTCGATCTTCAGCGTCCACGAAGCGGTCTCGAACGCTCAGGCGGGCATGGAAGCAGCCGGCGCCAGGCCCGACCTGCTCTTTCCATTCTACCTGTTTCTGCTGTGCCTGTTCTTTGTCTACATCTATCCCATCGCGCTTTGGACGCGAAAGCTGGAGCGAAAATATGCCGTTTGAACGCTCCGCCGCGACGCCACCGCATTCGCCGCCGAGGGGCGAACCCATCGTCTCGCTGCGCGACGTCCACAAATCCTTCGGTGCGTTGGAGGTCATCAAGGGGATCAGCCTCGATGTCCGCAAGGGCGAGGTGGTCTGCATCATCGGGCCCTCGGGCTCCGGCAAATCGACGCTGATCCGCTGCATCAACGGTCTCAATCCGATCCAACGCGGTTCGATCAAGGTTCATGGGCAGGAGGTCAACGACCCGAAACTGGATAAGCTCGCGCTGCGCAGAAAGGTCGGCATCGTCTTCCAGCAGTATAATCTGTTCCCCCACAAGACGGCGCTGGAGAACGTCATGATGGCGCCGATCAAGGTGCTGCGCGAGCCCAAGGCGGAGGTCGAAGCGCGCGCTCGCGCGTTGATCGAGAAGGTGCGGCTGACCGGAAAGGAGGATGCCTATCCGGGGCAGCTCTCCGGCGGGCAGCAGCAGCGCGTCGCGATCGCGCGCAGCCTCGCCATGCGCCCCGACATCATGCTGTTCGACGAGGTGACGGCTGCGCTCGACCCCGAGACGGTCAAGGAAGTGCTCTGGACGATCAAGGAGCTCGCGGCGGACGGCATGACCTGCATTCTGGTGACACACGAGATGGGCTTCGCCCGCGAGTTGGCGGACAACATCTACTTCACCGACAAGGGCGTCATCGTCGAGCACGGCCCGCCACAGGAATTCTTCACCAGCGCCAAGGACCCGCGCACGAGGCAGTTCCTGAGCCAGGTCCTTTAGCAACCCGACCCCGCGCCCCGCGGCGCGGGACATTCAGCAACTACGGTCAAAGCCGCGCGATCCGTTCGTGCGAACGATGAAGCTTGGTCGAGATTCCGGAGGCCACCATGTACAAGCCCGATCCCGCGATAGTTGCCAAAGATCCGCTGCTGCAGCCGCTGACCATCAAGCGATTGACGATCCGCAACCGCATCATGAGCACCAGCCACGCCTGCGGCCTGGAACAGGGCGGGATGCCGGCTGAAGCCTATCAAGCCTATCACGAGGAAAAGGCGAAGGGGGGCATCGGCCTTTCGATGTTCGGCGGATCGTCGAATGTCGACATCGATTCGCCCAACATCTTCCGCCAGCTCAATGTCGGTACCGACGAGATCATCCCGCATTTCCAGCGGTTCAGCACCCGGATGCATGCGAATGGCGCGGCGCTGATGTGCCAGATCACGCATCTGGGCCGGCGCGGCGACTCTTATGCCGATGAAAGGTTGCCGACGATCGCTCCCTCCCCGCTCCGCGAGACCGCGCACCGCAGCATCCCCAAGGAGATGGACGAGCACGATATCGCACGGGTCGTGAAGGCCTTTGCGGCCGCCGCCCTGCGCTGCAAGGAAGGTGGGCTCGATGGCATCGAAACCCATGCCGGCGGTCACCTTCTAGGACAGTTCCTCTCGCCCGACATGAACCGGCGCACCGATCGCTTCGGCGGGTCGATCGAGAACCGCTGTCGTTTCGTACTGATGGTGCACGAGGCGATCCGCAAGGCCGTGGGTGACGACTTCCTCGTCGGAATCCGCCTGACCATCGACGAAGGGCCGCACAACGCGCTGCATCTGGAGGAATGCATCCGCATCTGCCAGATCCTCCAGGCAGAGGGCGCGGTCGACTTCTTCAATGCGATCTACGGTTCGATGGAATCGGTGCCCGCGCTCGCCAAATACGCCATGCCAGGCATGGGTACGCCGCTGGCACCTTGGGTGGAGCCGGTGGGCATCTTCCGGCGTGAGGTGGGATTGCCCGTCTTTCATGCCGCGCGCATCGCCGATCTCTCGTCCGCGCGTTACGCGGTGCGCGAGGGCAAACTTGACATGGCCGGCATGACGCGAGCCCAGATCGCGGATCCCTACATCGTCGCCAAGCTCGCCAGCGGACGGGAGGCAGAAATCCGGCCATGTGTCGGCGCTACCCATTGCCAATCGCCGCAGCGACCCTCCTGTCTGCACAACCCGGTGACCGGCCGGGAGCTCACTCTGAAGCATGTCATCCCGAAGGCGAACCAGCCGGGCCGGAAGGTCGTGGTTGTGGGCGGGGGGCCAGCCGGCCTCGAAGCTGCCCGCGTCAGCGCCGAGCGCGGCCATGTCGTCTCGCTCTACGAGGCAGCGGCCGAATTCGGCGGCCAAATCCTGGTCGGGGCGAGTTCCTGGCGGCGCGACCTGAAAGGCATCGTCGAGTGGCGCGTCGCCGAGCTTCAACGCCTCGGCGCCAGCCTGCATAACAACGCCTTTATGGACGAGAACGATATCGCCGCACTGGAACCCGACGTTGTGATCATGGCGACAGGCGGCCTGCCGGCGGTCGATGTTCAGGAGGGGGAGGCTTTATGTACCACCACCTGGGACGTGCTCACCGGTCAGGTCGCCCTATCCGGGGATGTGCTGGTTTTCGATGGGACCGGCAGGCATCCCGCGCCGCTTGCGGCCGAGCGTGCCGTCGAGATGGGGGCACGGGTCGCTTATATTTCGGTCGATGCTTTCATCGCCGAGGAGCTGACCTATTCCGAGCGTACCCGCTGGAAGCAGCTTTTCCTGAAATACGGTATCCAGCCGGTCACGGAGACGCGTCTGATAGCGGTCGAGCGTCAGGACAACCGGCTTCTGGTCAAGCTCTTCAGCGATCTCACGCAGGAGGTGACGACCCGGATTGTCGACCATGTAGTGGTCGAGCAGGGCTCGATTCCGATGTCGGAGGTGTATGACGCGTTGCGCGGGCGTTCAGCTAATGACGGGGTGACCGATCTCGAGGCCCTGGTGAAAGCCGAGCCACAGCCCAGTGGCCCGGCGGCCGGCTTCGCGCTGCACCGCATCGGCGATGCCGTCTCCAGCCGCAATATTCATTCGGCGATGCTGGATGCGTTGCGGATCTGCAGCGCGCTATGACGCGCTGCAGATCGAGATCGAATCCGTCAGCGGCCAATTCCGTCGAGGAACTGGTACCAGCCGGCCACTGTTCGGACGGCGGGCTCGCGCATAAAATAGAAGGGGATCGCCTCCGGGCGCTTCCGCCGCATCAGGCAGAGATCGGGTTCCTCTCCGATGACGAGGTCGAGTGCGTGCCGGCCAAGCAGGCTGGCCATCGCGATTCCCGTGCCGTTGTAGCCCACCGAGAAGGCGGTCCGTTCATTGGCGAGCCCGATTTGTGGCAGGCTGTCCATCGTCATCGCGACGAGTCCGGACCAACGATGGGTGATCGCGACGTCGGACAACTGCGGGAAGAGGCCTTTCATCGCCATTTCCAGCGCAGCGAAAGCCGAGGAGGAGTCGGTTTTGCCGAAGGCGCCGCGGCCGCCGAAGAGCAGGCGTTCGTCGATGCGGCGGAACCAGCGCATCATCCTTCGGGTCTCGCTATAGCTGCGCCCCTTCGGCACGAGCGTCGCGAAGGTTTCAGGCGGAAGCGGTTTCGTCGCGACCATTGCGCTTCGGAAGGGGATAACGGCTTTCCTGACAATGGAGGTGGCCGGGGACAGGTCGGAATAGCCGTTCGTCGCCACGATCAGGCGCTCAGCGCGGACCGAACCTTGCGAAGTCACAAGTTCGACGCCGGAGGAAGCCTGTTTCACCTGTTCGACCATCGAGCGTTCGAAGATCTCTCCGCCGCCCTTGACGACCGCTTCGGCCAAGCCACGGGCGTAGTTCAAGGGGTGAATGATGCCCGCATGTGTGTTGAGCACACCGCCAGTGAAACCGAGACTTCCGGTCTCGGCCGCGGTCTCCTCTGCGCCCATGACTTTCAGACTGTTGTCGCCGAATGTATCGCGGACCGTCTTTGCTTCTTCCGCCAGCGCCTCGAGGGCATGAGCGTTGTGGGCACAGCGCAGATTGCCAGTCTTGGCGAAACCAGCCGATTCGATACCGAACTCCTCGACGTAGCGCTCGACGCAATCCATGGCGTCGTGCCCGAGGCGGCTCATACGCTTCGCGGTTTCCACGCTGTGGTGTTTCGCCATGTCGCTTAGCGAGACACGGTATTTGGTCGACACTACTCCGCCATTGCGGCCCGATGCGCCGAATCCGACCTCGGATGCTTCAACAAGGACAGGTTTTAGGCCGGTTTCGATCGCGCGCAGTGCTGCCGAAAGGCCGGTATATCCAGCCCCGATGATTGCCACGTCCGCCGACACGTCATGGGTGAGAGGCTTCGGCACCGCGGCCGGCGTCCCAGTTTCGCGCCAGAGGGAAGCCGGTGGCGCCAGCCGCTGCATGGTTCTCACCCCTGGTGATGCTCCGACGTCAATCGAGCTCGACCGCGTCGGCCAGCTCGCCGAGCGTCGCGAAGTGGAAGTCCGGCTTGGTGACCTCCTTCGGCACCGGGGTGCCACCGAAACCCTTCAGCCCCTTGCGTCGCTCTATCCAGCAGACCTTGTATCCGAGCTCCCGCGCGACTCCGATGTCGTGGTATTGGCTCTGCGCGACATGCAGGATCTCGTCCTGCTTGTAGCCAAAGGCCGACTGCCTGCCGAGATTGTATGCGAAGAAGCGCGGATCGGGCTTCGGGTACTTGGCCTCGTCGGACGTGACGCTGTCGTGGAACGGCAAGCCGAGCTTGTTCGCGCAGTTGGTGTAGGCGACCCTGTCATAATTTGTCATCGCGACCAGACGAAATTTGCGCCGCAGTCGCCGGAGCGCCTGCCCAGAATCGGAAAAGGCGGGCGCGTTGAAGAAGAAGCGGAAGTAGCAATCGGCCGCTGCGTCGTCTGTCGGCAATCCGAGCGTCTTGGCGGCTGCGATGTAAACGTCGCGCATGACGGCGCTCGCGGCACCAGGGAAATCGGCGCGTGCGGTGAGGTAGGCGCCGAAGATTTCGTCCTCCGTCAACTTGGCGGCGGCCGGGCCGCCGGCGGCGCGAAACCCGTCAAGAACGGCTTTTTCGAAGTCGATGCAGGTTCCGACGATATCGAACGTCAGGACTTTGAAGTCGGCGAAAGACATGGGGAGCGCCTTTTAGATGCGATTTGCGGGCCGCCGAAGCGGGCGCCTGGATCCAAGTGTCCGCATTGGCATGGTCCGCGCAACGTCCAAAATAATCAACGGCCGGGTTACATTTTGTAATGTCCCAGCTTCGACGATTGCTCCCTTCGCTCAACACCCTTGTGGCATTCGAAGCGGTCGTGCGGTGCGGGACCTTCGCGCGGGCGGCGAGGGAACTCGGGGTTACCAGCCCCGCCGTGAGCAGGATGATCGGCCGCCTCGAGCTTCATCTAGAGCTGTCGCTGTTCCGTCGAACGCCGTCCGGAGTCGTGCTGACGGAGGACGGAAACAAGCTGTTCTCGGGAGTTTCGCGCAGTTTCGGCGATATTGAGCGCACTGTTTCGGAACTCGTCGGCCGCCATCGCGTTCCGCGGCGGCCGATCGTGTTGTCCGTGTCTGCGGCCTTTGCGACGCACTGGTTCATGCCGCGGCTCGCGCGTTTCCAAGCGAGGTTTCCCGGTGAGGAGATCCAATTTCAGTTGATCAATGGGCCACTGGAAGGCCCGGTCGAAGGTGTCGATATCTCGATGCGATTCGACCCGCGACCGGGCGACAAGGTCAAGGTCTTTCCTCTTATGAGGGAACTGCTGCTCCCGGTCTGTTCGGATCGGTACGAGGGAGCGCGGGCCGATGCCGGTTCGCTGCTCCCCGCCGCCGCGCGGATGATCACTCTCAGCGGTTCGAAATTTCATTGGGCCGAGCTATTCGCGTCAGACAGCACCCAGCAAACGGCGAGCGAACTCCTCTTCACCGATTATACGCTCGTCGTCCAAGCGGCCTTGGTGGGGCAGGGCGTTGCTGTCGGTTGGTTCAGTGTCGTTTCCAGCTTGTTGGCCGGAGGTGCGCTGGTTCCGGCGCGCGCGGAACTGGTCCCAACCGGCCGGCGCTGCGATCTCGTCGTGTCTCGGTGGCCGCATGCGGAAGTAGTGAACGAGATATGCCAGTGGATCCTTGATGAGTATAGGGAAGATGCCTCTCTGGTTGCAATGCGTCATCCCGATATCGCGCCTGTGCTGCTTTCTGAACTGGCTTCTATTGAGAGGTAGGACTGGCTTGTTTGAATTCGCGGTGACGCCAACTGCTAACCTGTCTTGCGTACGAGGAGGACAGCATTCGCCCCTGCGGCGCGACTGACATTGCATCACTGGTTTCGGCGAACCGCATCGCTGGGCCTCGACCTCTCCCCTCATTTCCAATGGCGAAGGCGACATGAAGATCACATCGGCGCGCATCTATCTGATCGAGAGCGGCGGCATCCACCCGGTCATCCTGGAGCTGGAAACCGACTCGGGCATTGTCGGCCTGGGCGAGGCCTGCATCGCCTACGGCATCGGCGGCACGGCCTCCGCCGGCATGCTGAAGGATATCATCGAGCGCTACATGATGGGTGGGATCGATCCATTCCGGATCGAGGCGCTTTGGACCGAGATCTACGATCACGGATTCTGGGCCAAGGGCGGCGGCCCGATCATTTATGCGGCGATGAGCGCCATCGAGCAGGCGATGCTCGACATCAAGGCCCGCAGCCTGAACCTCCCGGTCTACGAGCTTCTCGGCGGACGCGTTCATGACGAGCTGCGGACCTACTGCAACGGCTGGTACTTCGGCTGTACCCAGGACAGCCAGTTGCCGGCGGCGGCCGCAAAAGCCGTCGAGGATGGATATGACGCGCTGAAATTCTACCCCTTCGTCACGATCCTGCCCGAGGGTAAGTTGCGCCATCCGTCCTACCGCGCCGCCAGCGACCGCAGCGTCGCCAAGCGCGCCACCGCGACGGTCCGCGAGATACGGCGCGCCGTCGGTCCCGACGTCGAGATTATGCTGGATCTCTCGGCCGGGCTGACGCCGGACGACACGATCCGGTTCTGCCGCGACGTCGAGGACCTCGACATCACCTATGTCGAGGAGCCGGCGGTCCCTGGTGACGTGGGTGCCCTGGTCAAGATCGCCAACGGCATCTCGCAACGCGTCGCGGTCGGCGAACGTATCTATTCCCGCTACGGCTTCCGGGACATCCTCGAAAGTCGCGCTGCCGACATCCTCCAGCCCGACATCGGCAACACCGGCGGCCTGCTCGAAGCCCGTAAAATCGCGGCGATGGCCGAGGCCTACGGCATGAAGGTCCAGCCCCATATCTGCGCCAGCGCACTGTCGACCGCGGTCGGGATGCATTTCAGCGCCTCTATCCCGAATTTCTACATCCAGGAGCACTTCCCCTACTGGGGCCGCATTCCCGGACATGTCGAGGTGCTGGAAAACCCGATCGAGTCGTCGGTGAAGGGCGGCGTCATCCCGGTCAGCGACGCCGCGGGCTTCGGTGTCGAATTGCGCCGCAATGCGCTCGGCAATTCGATCTACGGCGAATTCTTGCCGGCCTGATGCCAGCGAGCAGGCAGATCACTCCTGAGGAAGAAGCAGGATAAACATGTTCATCGCACTGAAAATAAAGGCTAAATCTGTCTATCACGGATATGACAAAGAGGGAAAGCTTATCATCGAGCCCGTCGGCTCCACAGATTTCGTCGAGAAGGTAATCAAGATCGATAGGATTCTATCTTTCACGGAGGATTATATTTTTATTGAGTGCCCACATGATACGGTTCAGACTTGGGAGTATGAGGGCACGCTCGCCGAGATCAAAAGCAAGCTGGCGTCGATCTCGGCCCTTCTCTGACGACCCGGGCCTTCTTCACCCTCATGTGGTGTGTGATCTCTTAAGCTAAGATCTCCACCGGGTAACGTGCTCGTGCCAGGAGAGGGTTCCTCTCCGGAGTCCGATGCGTCGGGCAGCGAAGCGGATGGCGGCGCCTGAACGGATTCGAACTCGCTTGTGGCAGAGGTGTCAGATCGCCAGCTTCAACGGATGTCGGTATCGGTGGTTGTGTGCCCCCGCAACCAATGAAACAAACACTCCCGCGAGCCTCGCTCCGGGAGTGTTGGTTTTTGTAAGCCTCCCAATGCGCTTGCCGCTCCCCCAGCCCAGGATCGGGCCGAGCGCCCCGTGAAGCGTCGCAAAGACCTCCCCACGTTCAGGTCCCGGCGTCAGGACGTTCCTCTCCATCAGCAGGCCCGGCGCTTCCGCTGCCTCAGACCGCGCGTCAGGCTGGTTCAGCGCGTCGGTCAGCTTGGCGATCTTCCTTGCGTAGATCGTGGCTGCGCTTGGCAAGAGGTCGGGCGTATCCACCGGGGCATCCGCGAGCAGGGCGGTCAGCTCCGCCTTGCGGGCGGCGGATCTTCGCAGTCTGGTCAACGCTGGGCGAACCCGACTCTTCTGCAAGGGGAGCGCCGCTTGGTGGTCTGCGCGACTGCGTCGCGCTTGAAAGGTTGATGGCAACCGATCGCCTGCTGCCTTCCCTGATATCGCTGTGGCTCTTCCGTAGACAAAGACCCCAGGCACTGTTTTGAACCAAAACTAAGATTTTGATATATATTTCATACTCGTAGATGTAGGGCGTAAAGCATGCACACCATCAAGGTTATTGGCATCGGCTTCGCGCTGCTCGGCATTCTGCTCGTCGCCGCGCCACGGCTTTCCATGGCGGCCGGGAGGCCGATTCCTTTCGCCGTCAGGCTGTTCTTGCCGCTCTGGTTCGTCGGCGCGCTGATCAATCTCTGGATCGGCGTCAACCGGGCGGGCTATACCGTCATGGAGGAAGAACCGATCTTCCTCGTCGTCTTCGGCGTGCCGGCAGTCGCCAGCCTGCTGATCCTCTGGTTGACCTCGCGAATAGCCCGATGAGCCTCGAATCCGTCCGCGCCTTCTTCGCCCAACACGCTCCCGACATCACCGTCATCGTCACCGATGAGAGCAGCGCCACCGTGCCGCTTGCCGCCGTGGCCCATGGTGTCGAGCCCGGTCAGATCGCCAAGACGTTGTCCCTGCGCATCGGTGAGGAGGTCGTGCTTGTGGTCGCGCGCGGCGATGCGCGACTGGACAACCGGAAGGCCAAGGCCGTGCTCGGCGGCAAGCCCCGCATGCTGGGCGCCGAAGAGGTCGAGGCCCTGACGGGGCACCCGGTTGGCGGCGTCTGCCCTTTCGGCCTCGCCACGCCGCTGAAGGTCTTCTGCGATGTCTCGCTCAGGGCCTTCGACGAGGTCGTTCCTGCTGCCGGCTCGACGCATAGCGCGCTGCGCATCGCGCCCACTCGCATGGCCGAGCTGACGCAAGCCGAATGGGTCGATGTCTGCTAGAGCAGTTCCGGCTTAATCGGGGTCATATCCTGCGGCTCTGAAATAGTTGGCGCATTCGGTCGGCGAGAAGAGGTCGCCGATGGTGCCGATTGCGTCCCAAAGAGCATTGATCGACCGCTCAGCCTTTGCTCGGAGGAGTGCCTTGAGCTTGGCGAAGGCATTCTCAATGGGGGTCATGTCGGGGCTGTAGGGCGGCAGGAAGGATAGCGGGGCACCGGCGCGTTCGATCGCCTCGCGCACGCCGGCGGGCTTGTGGGCAGGCAGGTTGTCCATGATGACGATGTCGCCCGGCTTGAGCGTGGGAACCAGGACCTGCTCGACATAAGCGAGGAAGACGGTGCCGTTCATGGCACCGTCTTAGACGAAGGGTGCGGTCATGCCGCCGCGGCGCAGAGCGCCTGCGAAGGTCGTCGTTTTCCAATGTCCATGTGGCACACCGGCCCGGCAGCGTTCGCCGCGCGGGGAGCGTCCGCGGAAGCGGGCCATCTTGGTCGACAGGCCGGTCTCGTCGATGAAGACGAGGTGCTGGGGATCGAGATCGGGTTGGGCCTCGAACCAGTCGCGCCGCCTCTTCAGGACGTCGGAGCGCTCCTGCTCCAGTGCATGGGCGGACTTTTTTGAACGTCCAGCCCCGTCCGCGAAGCCAGGCGCTCAACGCGCTGCGACGGATTGTGACCGCCTGCTCGGCAAGCAGCTGCGCCGCCATCTCGTGCAGCGTGATGTCCCGACGCTCCTCGATCAGAGCGACGATGAAGGCCTCATGCGCATCAAGGCTCGAGCCGCGACGCCTGCCTTGTGCCCGCGCGGCCAACTCTCCCGTCCTGGCTCGCGCAATCCATCGGATCGCCGTCGAAATCCCGACGCCAAACCGCGCAGCCGCCTGACGGGCCGAGAGACCGTCCGACGAGGCCTTCACGACACGCACACGAAGATCGTCACTCAGAGCTCGCGCCATCGCCAACCTCCCTCAATACGGAGGTTGAATCAGCCGAAGCTGCGCGCGCCACATCACAATCGATTCAACAATCAGCGGAAATGCTCTAGCCGAGCAGACCGGCGAAACGGTTGCCTGGGTGGAGCAAGACGATCTGGAAATCGTCATTCTCAAGAGCGTTCCCAGCCAGCATTTGAGTTCGGTGAATCTTCCCGTCGGACAGCGCTTCGCGGCTTTGTCTTCCTCGTCGGGGCAGGTGCTCCTCGCCTATGCCCCCGAGCAGGAAATCCTGCGGGTGTTCAACGGCTCGAGCGAATATGCCCGGCGCAGGGTCGGATGGGGAAGCGACGAAGAGATCGTGGCCCATTTCGCGGCCGTTCGGGCAGCGGGCTTTGCCCTGACGGAGAAGATGGAGGACCTGGATAGTCTTTCCCTCTCGTCTCCAGTCTTCGGCCCGAAGGACTTGCCCGTCGGTGCCATCAATATCTCCACCTTGAAAACCCGCTTCTCAAAATCCCAGGCCGAAAAAAATCTTGCACCGGAGCTGCTCGAAGGGTGCCGCCTGGCGTCAGGGCTGTTGGGTCGATCTCAGACCTGAAGGCCTGCGAGGGACCTTCTCCACACGCGCGATCGCTCTTCGCCTGGCATTCGTCAGTCGAACTCCTTCCGGAATTTCTCGCTGACCGTCGCTGCTGATCGGAAGCGTTCAATCGAGAAGGAGGCCAAGGGCGTCGGCGTGGCGCCATCGACGATCATCTCGCTAAGGCACAAGCCCACGCCGGGACCGATCTGGAAGCCGTGGCCGCAGAAGCCGAAGGCATGGAAGAGGCCGGGCATTGTCCCGCTCGGCCCGATCACCGGGATCATGTCCGGCAGATAGGCCTCGATGCCTGACCAGACCCGGACGACGTGGCATTGTGCCAGCATCGGCGCAACACGGGCGAGCGCCCGCATCGCCGCCAGCGTCTTGGCGGGCGGCACCGGTGCGCGGTTCGCCTGCGGGTCGGCGGCCGTGCGCGGATAGCCGGCGAGGATGATGTTGCCGCGCGGAATCTGGCGAAAGATAACCGAGCCGTCGATCGCCTGCACCGAGGGCTCGATCCGATAGGGGAACGGCTCGGTCACGAATTGCGGCGGCCCGGCCGGGAAGATCGGCGCGGTCTCGCCGAAGCGCTCGGCGATCTCCAGCGCCCAGGCTCCGGCACAGTTCACCAGCGCGCCACAGTTTATCCGGCGGCCATCGGCCAGCGTCAGCGAAAAGCTGTCGCCTTCGCGGTCCACGGCCGTGACGCGCGTGTTCTCTCGGATGATTGCGCCCTGCCTTGCGGCTGCCCGTGCCACGGCCGGCGTGGCCAGCCGTGGATTTGCCGTGGCGTCGCGAACGGAGAAGGTGGCGGCGACGGCGCGCTGGCTAAGCCAGGGCCAGCGCCGGCGCAGATCGGTGGGGCCGATCCGCTCGATTGCGAGCCCGTAGGATTCGGAGACCTTGGCGTAGCCTTCGAGCTTCGCATGCTCCTCCACGTCATAGGCGAGATAGAGATGTCCGTTCTGCTCGAACTCGCAATCCTCGCCGATCAACCCTTCGAAATCCTCCCACAGCGCCTGCGAGCGCAGCGACAGCGGATACTGACCGGGAAAGCGGCCCTGAAGGCGCAGGTTCCCGAAATTGACACCGCTCGACTGGGCGCCGACGACGCCCTTCTCTATCAGCATTACGCGCTGGCCGCGCCTGGTGAGGAAGAAGGCGGCCCAGGTCCCGATCAGCCCCCCGCCGACGATGGCGACATCGGTTGTATCTGCCCTCATGCCGGTTCTTCCGCAGCAGCGAGCGCAATCGGCTTGACCGGCGCCTGCCCCCGCAAGCGACCGGCGGCTTCGCAGCCCTGCCCGACACCGGCCGCGACGATCTCCTGCAAGGCAGGCCCGCAGACGCGCCCCTGGCAACGCCCCATGCCGCAGCGGGTCATCGCCTTGACCCGGTTGACCTCGATCGGGCCGAGCGCCTTCCCCATCGCGGTGCGGACCTCGCCGATGGTGACGTTCTCGCAGCGGCAGAGTGTGACCCGATCGGGCAGCGCGGCGATCTGCTCCTTCGGCCAGGCAAAGGCGCGCGCCAACCCGCGCTGGAAATCGCGTAGTCGCATCACCCGTCGCGCCAGCGGCCTGATCGCTGCGATATCCTGTGTTCGCCCGAGATCGGCGAGAATGGCTTGGGCTGCGAGCGCGCCGCTCGCCTCGGCGGCATCGGCGCCGCCGATCCGCACCCCGTCGCCAGCCAGATAGAGGCCGGGTTTCGCCCGGCCGAAACCGTCGATCTTCGGCAGGAACAAACGGAAATCCGGATCATAGGCGAATTCCGCACCGGCGAGATCGGCGAGCTGCGTCTCGGGCTTCAGGCCGTAGCCGAGCGCGATCGCATCGCAGGCGAAACGCCGCTCCCTGCCGCTGCCATCGCGCAGGACGAGAGCCTCGACATGGCCGTCTCCCTCGACGGCGACCGGTGTCACGCCATGCAGCATCGGGATGCCCGCGCGCAGGGCCGACGCCATGTACCAGAGCCCGCGCAATAGCGTGCGCGGCGCGCCGAGCAGGGCGGGTATCGCGGCGAGCTTGGCGGAGAATGGCGTCGTATCCGCGATCACCGCGATCTCGGCGCCCATCGCGCGATATTGCTTCGCCGCCAGCGTCAGCAATGGCGAGGAGCCGAGGAAGGCGACGCGGCTGCCGATCAGGCAGCCCTGGTCCTTGAGCGCGACCTGCGCCCCGCCGAGTGTGAAGACACCGGGCTTGGTCCAGCCCGGTAAGGGCGCGATCCGGTCCATCGCACCGCTGGCAATCAGCAGCTTGTCGCAATCGAGCGTCTCGGCCCGGCCATCGCGCAGCAGGTGCAAGCGTTGGCCGTCGATCGCCCAGACCAGCGTCTGGGGGCGATAGTCGATCCGTGGGCGCAAGGCGGCGAAGCGTGCATGCAAAGCCTCGTAGCGGCCGGCCTCCGAGCCCATCAGCTTGGTCATGTCCAGGGCAAGTTCATCGGCCGGCCGGCGATAGCCCTGGCCGCCGGCCCGGGCGCCTTCATCGAGCAGGATGGGCTTCAGCCCGTTTGCGACGAGCACTTCGGCAGCGCTGATCCCGGCAGGCCCGGCGCCGATGATGACGATCTCAGCCATGGGCAGGCGCTACGCCCTGCGGTTCGGCGAAGAGCTGCATGCCCTCGCTGACGGGCGTGGTGCAGGACCTGATCCGCCCGCCGGCCGCACTCCAGACCCAACAATCTTGGCAAGCCCCCATCAGGCAGAAGCCGGCGCGCGGTTCGTCACCGAATTCGAGGCGGCGGAGGAAGGCGCGGTTCTCCAGAAGCGCGGCGAGAATACTGTCCCCGGCCGTTGCGCGGATCGGCACGCCATCGAAGCTGAGGGTCACCGCCGCTCCGTTGCGGCGAGCCACACGGCGGAACTGCGCCTGCGAACGTTCCATGCGATCTCAAGATTATTTCTATGCGATAGAAATTTGCGTAATTTGATAATCTAGGAAAGGTCCTGTCAAGAGCAACTACCCTGTCCGGTCAGACGCGCGAGATGGCGTGAGCGGCGGCGATCACCAGCGAGGAGAAGCGCGAGACCACCTCCTCATGGCTGTAGCGCGAGGTCGAGGTTGCGATATTGACTGCGGCTTCCGGTCGGCCCTGATGGTCGACGACCGGCGCGGCGATCGAAGCGTCGCCGATATAGACTTCCTCGAAGGCGGTGGCGTAGCCTTGGGCCGCGGATTGGCGGAGCTTCTCGCGCAGCGCCTCGCGCTGCCAGGTCGTCGAGGGCGTGTGCGCACGGCGATCGGAGGCATCAATGATGGCCATTGCCTCGTCCTCGGGCAGGCGCGACAGCATGGCGATGCCCGGTGCCGTGGCATAGGCCGGCATCCGGGTGCCGATGATGACGTCGGTGTTCAGGACGTGCCGGCTCAGGAAGCGCGAGACGAAGATGATCTCGGTCTCCTCCTGCACGGTGAGGTTCACCGTCTCCTCGGTCTCCTTGCTGAGATGCATGAGATAGGGCATCGCCCGGTCTAGCAGGCGGCTGCTGCGGACGAAATGATAGCCGAGATCGAGCGTCTTCGCCGTCAGCTCGAAGCGCTTGGTCTGCGCGTCCTTGCGGAGATAGCCGAGCCTTGTGAGCGTGTGGGTGAAGCGCTGGGCAGCGCTAACATCCATCCCGGTCTCGGAGGCGACCTGTGACAGGTTGAGCGTCTGGTGCTGGCGGCCGAAGGCCGAGAGCACGCGGAACGCCTTCTCCACCGAATTGACCATCAGCGCGTCGTCCTTGCGGCCTGCCTGGTCGGTCGGCTGCGTCGCGCGTTTGCGGCGGATCTGTCGCTCGTCGGGCATCGTCATCGGTACTGCTCTCCTCGGCGCGATCAATGGCTGCGGCGGGCGGCCTTGACAAGGTGAACTGCTCATGTATTAATTGCAATAGAAATTATCGCATTGTAATAAAAATTCATCGGAGAGCGCTATGAAGGACTCTGTTCTGGTCGAGGTGCGTGGCGCGGTCGGCATCGTCACGCTCAACCGACCCGAAATCCTGAACGCCTGGAACGCGCCGATGCGCGAGCGGCTGGTTGCCTGCTTCGACGAGATGGAGGCGAACGAGGCTGTTCGCGCCATCATCCTGACGGGGGCGGGCGAGCGCGCCTTCGGCGCCGGCCAGGACCTCAACGAGACCAAGACCTTCGATCCCGACCGCGCCGAACTGTGGATGGGCGAATGGGAACGCCTCTATGACCGCATGCGCTCGCTCTCGAAGCCGCTGATCGCGGCGCTGAACGGCGTCGCGGCGGGCTCCGCCTTCCAGGTCGCGCTGCTCTGCGACCTGCGCGTCGGCCATGCCGGCGTCACCATGGGCCAGCCCGAGATCAATTCCGGCATCGCCTCGGTGACCGGCCCCTGGATCATGAAGGAGATGATCGGGATCGCCCGCACCATCGACCTGACCCTGACCGGCCGGATGATGGATGCCGACGAGTGCTTCCGTATCGGCCTGATCAACCGGATCGTGCCGAAGGAGCAGGTGATGCAGGCCTCGCTCGCACTGGCCGAGGAACTCGCCGGCAAGCCGCCGGTCGCCATGCGCCTCAACAAGGCCCGCTTCCGTGAGGTCACCGAAGAGAGCTTCCGCGAATGCCTCGCCGCCGGCATCCGCAACCAGCGCGCCGCTTACGCTACCGGCGAGCCGGCGCGGATGATGGAGGCCTTCCTCGCCAAGCGTGCGGCGCGAAAGACGGCCTGACCACAGTATCCGACCATCTGATCACCCACGGGGAAATGCGGAAAACCGCTTGAAAGGGGAGTAGACGATGACGAGCCTGACCACGAAGCCGACCCGGCGCACCCTGCTGCAGCTCGCGGGCGGCATCGCTGCCGGCGCGGTTGCAGCGCCTTACCTGGCGGGCACGGCGCGCGCCGCGACCCAGATCACGGTCGCCGATCCCGGCGGCCCGTTCGGCCCGGCCTTCCGCAAGGCCTTCTACGATCCCTTCGAGAAGGCGACCGGTAACAAAGTCGTCAACGTCGCCCGCGAGGCCGAGCCCACCGCTCAGTTCAAGGCGATGGTCGAGACCAAATCCTACACCTGGGACGTCTGCACGCTGACGCTCTCCGCCCGCGACATCCTCGCCAAACAGGGCCTGCTCGATCCGATCGGCTTCTCGCATGCCGACGTGCCGAAGCTGATGCCTGAGGCGATTACGCCGCTCTACATGGGCACCGACGTCTACTCGACCGTCTTCGCCTATCGTACCGACCGCGTGAAGAACGCGCCGACGAGCTGGACCGACTTCTTCAATGTCGAGAAGTTTCCCGGCCGGCGCGCTCTGCGCAAGAACCCGATCGACACGATCGAGCAGGCGCTGCTCGCAGACGGTGTGCCGCTCGACAAGCTCTATCCGCTTGATGTCGACCGCGCCTTCAAGGTGCTGGACAAGATCAAGCCGCATGTCGCGGTCTGGTGGACCGGCGGCGCGCAGTCGACGCAGCTCCTGCAGAGCGGGGAGGTCGACATGCTGCCGGGCTGGAATGCCCGCCTGCAGGCCGCGATCGACGGCGGCACGCCTGCGAAGATCGTCTGGAACCAGGGCCTTTATTCGATCGAGGGCTGGGGCCTGCCGAAGGGCGGCCCGAAGGGCGATGTGGCGCGCCAGTTCGTGCGCTTCTGCTCCGATCCGAAGGCGCAGGCCGCCTTCACCGAGGTGCTGGCCTACGGCCCGACCAATCTCGACGCCTACCAGACCATCCCCGCCGAGCGCGCCAAGGTGCTGCCGACCTCGCCGGAGAACCTGAAGCAGATGGCAATCGCCAACGAGGACTGGTGGAGCGCCAACCGCGCCAAGGTTACCGAGCGTTTCAACGCCTGGCTGCTGACCTGACGGTGATGGGGACGGGTGCCGGAATGACCGCGATCCAGCCGAAATCGGCCAAGCTCGTCGTCGAGGGCCTGTGTAAGCGCTATGGCGCGACCACGGCGCTCGAGCCGAGCTCGCTCAGCGTTGCCGAGGGCGAGTTCCTGACCTTGCTGGGGCCTTCGGGCTCCGGCAAGACGACGCTGCTCCAGCTCATCTGCGGTCTGGTCGAGGCCAGCGAGGGCAGGGTGGTGATCGACGGGCGCGACCAGTCGAACATGCCCGTCCACCAGCGCGATATCGGCCTCGTCTTCCAGCACTACGCGCTCTTCCCGCATCTGACGGTGGCGGAGAACATCGCCTTTCCGCTCAAGATGCGCGGACGCCCCTCGGCCGAGATCGCCGGCCGGGTCGCGTCCACGCTCGACATGGTCCATCTCGGCCATCTCGCCGGTCGATTTCCGCGCGAGCTTTCGGGTGGCCAGCAGCAGCGCGTGGCATTGGCGCGCTGCTTCGTCTACCAGCCCTCGATCATCCTGATGGACGAGCCGCTCGGCGCTCTCGACAAGAAGCTGCGCGAGCACATGCAGATCGAGATCAAGCGGCTGCACCGCGAGAGCGGCGCCACGATCGTCTATGTCACCCACGATCAGGAGGAAGCGCTCGCGATGTCCGACCGCATCTGCCTGATGAATCACGCGAAGATCGAGCAGCTTGGCACGCCGCGCGAGATCTACGAGCGCCCGCGCACCGCCTTCGCCGCCGATTTCATCGGCATTTCCAACATCTTCCACGGCCAATGGGACGGCAACGGCGCGCTCGAGACACCCCATGGCCGCTTCGCCCTGCCAAGTGGCGCCAACTGCCAGAGCAAGGACGCGGCCCTCGTCATCCGGCCGGAGAACCTCCACCTCGGCGAGCTGGACGGCAACGCCGTCCGTGGCCGCGTCAGCGAGATCGTCTATGCCGGCTCGGAGACGCGCGTCATCGCTGCGCTCGGCGACGGCAGCCCGCTCGTGCTGCGGCTCGGCCCGGACGATCCGGTGCCCGCCATCGACCAGGCCATTGTCGCCGGCTGGGCCCGCGACAAGGCGGTGCTGGTCGCATGAGCGCGGTCGCGGCAGGCACGGCTCCGGCGCGCCGGAGCAAACTGAAGTTCGGCCCGCTCTGGCTGGCGGTGCCCGGCCTCGCGTTCCTCGCGGTCTTCTTCGCCTTGCCGGTGGCGCAATTGCTCGGCCTCAGCGTTGTCGATCCCGAGACCGGCGGCTTCTCGGCCGGCGCCTATCAGCGCATCGCCGCGACCGACGTCTATCTGCGGGTGCTCGGCATCACCTTCCGCATTGCCGGCTGGACGGCCTTCTGGTCGCTCCTGATCGGCTATCCGCTGGCCTATTGGCTGGCTCGCCTGCCCGAGCTTTTCCGCGGTCGTATGCTGCTCTTCGTCATGGTGCCGTTCTGGACGAGCTATCTCGTCAAGACCTTCGCCTGGATGATCGTGCTCGGCCGCAGCGGCATCATCAATTCGCTGGCGACCGGCTCCGGCCTCATCGACCAGCCCCTGCCGCTGCTGCACAACATGTTTGGCGTCATGGTCGGCATGGTCCATGCCATGGTGCCGCTCGCGGTGATGACCATGCTGCCCGTGATGACCGGCATCGACCGCCGCCTCGTCCAGGCCGCGCAGACGCTCGGCGCCGCCCCGGCGCGCGCCTTCTGGCTGGTCTATTTCAAGCTCTCCCTGCCGGGCGTCGCGGCGGCGGGGCTGCTCGTCTTCATCTCCTCGCTCGGCTTCTTCATCGTGCCGGCCTTCCTCGGCGGACGGCAGGAGACGATGCTCGCCCAGCTCATCATCACGCAAGTGCAGGAGCTGCTGAACTGGTCCTTCGCCGGGGCGCTCGCGGCCATGATGCTGGCGGCGGCGCTGGTCTCCTGCTGGATCTATGACCGGCTCTTCGGCATCTCGACGATCGCCGGTGGCTCGGCGCAGGTCGAGGGCGGGCGTATCCGCGATCTCGGCCTCGCCATTCTCGGCATCGTCGCGGATATCGCTGGACGCGCCGCAGCCGTCGCGCAGAAGCTCCTGGGCAAGCGCATCTGTGAGGCTTTGCTGCCGGGCTTCTGCTGGCTTGTCATCTGCTTCCTCGTGCTGCCGACGCTGCTGGTGATCCCACTCGCCTTCACCTCCTCGCAGTTCCTCGAATTCCCGCCGCCCGGTTACGGGATCGGCTGGTTCCGCACCTATTTCGAATCGCCGCTCTGGCTGCAGGCGACGCTACGCTCCTTTGGCGTCGCTTTCGTCACGGCATTGGCTGCGACGGCGATCGGCGGCTTCGCGGCGTTGGCGCTGGCCCATAGCCGTACGCGCTGGGGCGGGCTGATCTTCGCCTTCTTCCTCGCGCCGATGATCGTGCCGCGCATCGTCATCGCAGTCGGGCTGTTCTATCTCTTCGCCCGCATCGGGCTCGTCGCCACCGATCTCGGCCTGGTCATCGGCCATACCGTGCTGGCGATCCCGTTCACGCTCGTCACCATCGCGGCCGTGCTCAAGACCTATGACCAGCGGCTCGACCAGGCGGCGGCGACGCTCGGTGCCAACCGTGTCCGCACCCTGACGGGCGTGACGATCCCGCTGGTGAAGGGTGGCCTCATTGCGGCCTTCCTCTTCGCCTTCATCACCTCCTTCGACGAATTGACCATCGCGATCTTCGTCTCGGGCGGCGTCAAGACGACCCTGCCGAAGCAGATGTGGGACGACATGATCCTGCAGCTCAACCCGACGCTCGCCGCGGTCTCGGTCGTCGTCTTCGTGGTGGTGACGGTGATGCTGCTGCTGGCCGAACGCTTCCGCTCCTCCTCTTCTTCCTGATCCTGACGACCGAAGCGCAACCATGACCTCCTCAGACAAAGACGGCTTCGTTGGCCTTCTGACCGCGCGCGCCGCCGCAGAGCCGGATCGCATCTATGCCCGCTTCAGCGGCGAACCGCTGAGCTATGCCGAGCTTGAACGGCGCTCGGCCGCCTTCGCCGGTTATCTGCGAGCACGCGGCATCGTCGCGGGCGACCGCGTCGCGGTGATGATGCGCAATTCCATCGCCACCATCGCCGTGGTGTTCGGGCTCGCACGGGCCGGCGTCGCCTGGGTACCGGTCAATGCCCAGCAACGCGGCGAGGGGCTGAACTATCTCCTGACCCATTCCAGCCCGCGCCTCGTCGTCACTGATGCCGAACTCGCGCCCCAGATCGCCGAGGCGATGGGGCCGGATTCGGCCCTGCCGGTGCTGCTGCACGCGCGGGGCGGCGATCTCGATGCGGTGCTTGCCGGAACCATCGGCTTCGACGAGCCGGCCCCGGCTGCGGATGCCGTCTTCGCGATCATGTACACCTCCGGCACGACCGGGCGGCCGAAGGGCGTCATCGTCTCGCATCGCATGCTGAGGCTGGCGGCCGAGAGCGTGCTCTATCTGTCGGATGCCAAGCCCGGCGAGGTCTTCTTCATCTGGGAGCCGCTCTATCATATCGGCGGGGCCCAGCTGCTGCCGCTGCCGATGATCCGCGACGTGACGCTGGCGATGGTCGAGCGCTTCAGCGCCAGCCGCTTCTGGGCGCAGGTCCGGGAGGAGGGCGCGACCCATATCCATTATCTCGGCGGCATCCTGCAGATTCTGCTGAAGCAGCCGCCCTCAGCGCTCGACCGCGAGCACGGCGTGCGCATCGCCTGGGGCGGCGGCTGCCCGGCCGATATCTGGCCGCAGTTCCGCGACCGCTTCGGCGTCGAGATCCGCGAATGCTACGGCATGACCGAAGCCTCCAGCCTGACGACCTGCAACACCAGCGGCGTGGTCGGCTCGGTAGGCCGGCCGATGCCCTGGTTCACCGTCAGGCTGCTCGACAGCGAGGGGCGACCGGTCGCGGCGGGCGAGCGTGGCGAGATCGTGGTCGAGACCAGCATCCCCGGCGCGATCTTCCCCGGCTATCTCGACAACTCCGACGCGACCGCGAAGGCCCTGCGCAACGGTGCTCTCCATACCGGCGATCTCGGCTCCTTCGACGCCGAGGGCAATCTCTCTTTCCACGGCCGCATGACCGACAGCGTGCGCTGCCGGGGCGAGAACGTCTCGGCCTGGGAGGTCGAGCATGTCGCCGCCGAGCATGACGCGGTCGAGGATTGCGCGATGATCGGCGTCGCCGCCGATATCGGCGAGCAGGACATCAAGCTCTTCGTCAAGCCGCGCCATGGCGCGATCATCGATCCGCAGGCCTTATCCGGCTGGCTCGGCCAGCGCCTCGCGCCCTATCAGAACCCGCGCTACATCGCCCTCGTCGACGAGTTCGAGCGCACCGCGAGCCAGCGCATCATGAAGCACAAGCTCTCGCCCCGGCTCGATGATTGCTGGGACAGGGCGGCCGTGACGAGGCGCTGACATGGCGGCCTGCGACATCCTGATTTCCGGCACCGGCGGATTCGCCGCGCGCATCGCCTTCGATATCGCCGCGACGGCCCGCGAGCCGGTCGATGTGGTCATCGCTGGCCGCAATCTCGAACGGTTGAACTGGCTGCGCACGGCGGCCAACGCCCGTGCCGTGCTGTTCGGAGCGAAGGCGCGCTTCACCACCCACGCCATCGACTTGCTGGCGCCGGACGCCTCCGACGCGCTGCTCGCCGCGACGTCCCCGAGCATCGTCGTGCAGGCCGCCTCGATCCAGACTTCGCAGGTCATCGCCCAGAGCGGCAATGCCTGGACACGCCTCGTCGCCGAGGGCGGCCTGAGCGCGACCGCCGTCTTCCAGGCGCTGATCAGCTCCCGCGTCGCCACGGCAATTACACGCGCCGGCAAGCCGGTGACGCTGGTCAATTGCAGCTTCCCCGACGTGGTCAACGGCATGATCCGCGCGATGGGCCATGACGTCGCCTGCGGCATGGGCAATGTCGCGATCCTGTCAAATGTCTTCGCCGGCTCGGCCGCGACACCTGCCGGAGCCGAGATCAAGGTTCTCGCGCACTATCAGAACCTTGCCGCCTGGCGCCGCTGCCCGGACGAGCGCGACGGGCGCGCGCCGCGCGTCTGGCTGGATGGTCGGGAAGCGGCCGATGTCTATGCCCGCTTCGCCGATATCCAGCTCACGCCGGAGCCGGTGATCGAGATCTCCGGCGCGAGCGGCGTGCCGATGCTGCTCGCCATGGCGACCGGGCGCGAATGGCGCGGGCATGTGCCAGGCCCGAACGGGCTGCCCGGCGGCTATCCGGTCAGGTTGACGGGAGGCAAGCTCGAACTCGACCTGCCGGCAAAGCTGGGGCTTGAGGAAGCGATCGCTTGGAACGCTTCCTTCGAGGCGCAGAACGGCCTCGTCGTTTCACCCGAGGGTAGGGCAAGCTTCACGGGAACTCTCGGTGAGAGGATCGGAGAGCATGTTCCCGCTATCCGCGGCGGCTTTGCGGTGCAGGATCTTGAACCGGTTTGCGAGGAATTGCTTCGCCTCCGCGACTGGTTGATGAGACAGCCACAAGGTTAGCATTGCAAGGCACCGAACGTGCTTTCCGGGCAGAGGATCTCCGATCAACTCGGAGCGCCTTGTTGCGCCCAGCCCGCTGGCTGCCTAACGCGTTTGCCGTGCATGGCTGATCCAGAAAGCTCCCTCGATCAAGTATTAGGTAGGGGGACTCATGTGAGCCATTGCGTCGCAAAAGTGACGAGGGTGGTGGCTGCGAGCAGGTTTACAGCGAGCCTGTCGTAGCGCGCGGCGATGCATTTCTAGTTTTTGAGCTTCCCGGACATGCGCTCGATGACATTTCGATGCCGGTAGGCCGTGCGGTTGAGGGGATAAGCGGCATTTCGGGTTGCGCCCCGGTATGACGGCCTCGATCCGCCTGTCGCCGAGCCAGTTTCGCAGCCGATCGGCGTCATAGGCCTTGTCTGCGAGGAGGCGCTTGGCCGGCGCGATCGCCTCCAGCAAGGGCATGGCCATGCTGATGCCGGCGATGTTTCCTGGTGTCAGTGTGCTGGCGACGATCCTGCCGCAAGCATCGCCCAGACAATGGATTTTGGTCGTTCGGCCTCCCCTCGATACGTCGACCGCCTGCGTCCACTCCCCCTATTCGCTGACGCGGACCTTCGGTTTCGCCGAAAGCTGACCGATGCGCCTTCACATGGGAGTTGTCGAGCATCAGTTCATCCAGGATAGCTCCCGCTGCGGCGACCTTGGCGAAGATCCGCTGCCAGACACCGCGGTGCGCCCAGCGCGTGTAACGATTGAAGATCGTCTTCGCCGGACCGTATTCGGGCGGTACGTTGCGCCAGCGCGATCCCGTCTTGAGGATGTGGAGGATGCCGCTGATCACATGTCGGTCATCGACACGGGGCCGGCCCGGCTGGTTGTATGGCAGATGTGGTTCGAGACGCGCCCAGGCATCGTCCGACAGCCAATAGAGATCAAGCATGGCTTCCTCCATGCCCCCGAAACCCAGGCCCGCAGAGAATCTCTCAATCTTGACAATTGTTTGGTTGGGCCCCTGCCTAGGTTGCCGTGCTCAAAGAGCGATCGCTGCGATCAATCTGACAAGGCCTCAAAAGGCCTTCTCTCGCTCAAAACGCGAAACGAACCGGCTGGCGGCATTCGGGAGACTGTTGGCAAACGTGGCGTTGTGGGCCGGCTAAGCCGTGGGGCTCACCTGTCGGGCCTCTGTATGGGTCTTGGTCTTCAGCAGAGCTATCTCGGGGATATGATGCCGAGCAAAGGCTGTACCGTCCTCGGCGAACAGATAGGCGTCGCGGGCGGAAAAGCCGATCGGCACGCCTTGATCGACTTGAGCCATCCTGATGCCTCCAACGAGGCCGGTGATCGAAACGCCGCTGGTCGTCGCGATCTCCCAGAGAGTCTCGTGGCCAAGGCGTTCTACCAGGTCCAGGCAAGCCAGGTCGGCCACTGATGGTTGGCGTAGTCTCGACAGTAGCCGTCTCGGTCGGTCTACAATCTCGCTCGCCTTCCCGTCAGAAGATATGAGAAGGCGAGCGAGAGAACTTCGGTCAGCCGATCGTCATCAGGCTGGCATTGCCGCCGGCAGCGGTGGTGTTGATCGAGGTCGAGACCTCCTCCAGCAGCCAGTTCAGGCAATAGGCATCCGGATCGCGCTTCAGTTCCTCCGTGCTCGCCGACTGAACTAGCACGAGAGGGCCGGGGAGCCTGGCGATGCGACGGTTCACCTCGCCGACACGCTTGGTATCACCTTCGACCAGCGCGCCCGAGAACGGGCCGTCGGCCTCCCAGTCCGAGGTCCAGCCCACGCGGGCTTCCACGGCCGCCGGCAGCCCCGACAGAGCGCCCTTCAGCGCGGAGGCCGCGTCGATGACGAGCTGGTTGCCGGTCGCCAGCGCAGCGGCCACCTGCTGGTAGAGGCCGGCTTGCGTCTGCGGCACGAGCAGGATTCGGCCACGCGGATGCAGAGCGTAGAGATTGCGCTCGCCGACCGGGCCGGCCAGCTCGACATGGAGGCCGAGCGCCGAATGGCCGCCGATCTCGCGGGCGGTGTTGGCTTCGGCGTTCAGCCCCTTGCCCGAGAGCCAGGCGGCATATTCGAGCAGCGCCGGATCGGTATGGATCGAGCTGTGCTGCGGCGGGATCGGCGCCTTGCGCACGAGCCGGCCTATATAGAGCGGCCCGCCTGCCTTCGGCCCGGTGCCCGACAGCCCGCGGCCGCCGAAGGGCTGCACGCCGACCACCGCGCCGATGATGTTGCGGTTCACATAGAGATTGCCCGCCTTGATGCGGCTGGTGACATGAGCGATCGTCTCGTCGAGCCGCGTATGCAGGCCGAAGGTCAGGCCGTAGCCGGAGCCGTTGACCTCGTCGATCAGCTTGTCGAGATCGTCGCGTTGATAGCGGATGACGTGGAGCACGGGGCCGAACACCTCGCGCTTCAGGTCGGAGAGGCTCTTCAGCTCGACGATGGTCGGTGGCACGAAGGTGCCCTTCGCCGCGGCCTCCGGCAGCGGGAGCTGCTCGACCTTGCGGCCGAGGCCACGCATGCGCTCGACATGCTCGTCGATCTCGCGCTGGGCTCCCTCGCTGATCACCGGGCCGATATCGACGCTGAGCTTGTCGGTGCGGCCGATGGTGAGTTCCTTCAGCGCGCCCTGCAGCATGTGCAGCGTGCGGTCGGCGATGTCCTGCTGCAGGCAGAGCACGCGGAGCGCCGAGCAGCGCTGGCCGGCGCTGTCGAAGGCCGAGGCGATGACGTCGGCGACGACCTGCTCGGCCAGTGCGGAGGAGTCGACGATCATGCCGTTCTGGCCGCCGGTCTCGGCGATCAGCGGGATCGGCTTGCCCTCGGCCGAAAGGCGCTCGGCGAGCTGCGCCTGGATGCCGCGCGCGACCTCGGTCGAGCCGGTGAACATCACGCCGGCCGTCTCGGGCGCGCCGACCAGAGCGGCGCCGAGGCGCCCGCTGCCGGGGGTGAACTGCAAGGCGCCGCGCGGCACGCCGGCCTCGTGCAGGATCTTCACGCTCTCATGGGCGATGATCGGCGTGACGCCGGCGGGCTTCGCCATCACCGCATTGCCGGCGACGAGCGCCGCCGCGACCTGCCCGGAGAAGATCGCCAGCGGGAAGTTCCACGGGCTGATGCAGACGATCGGCCCGAGCGGCGCATGCGTCGGGCCCAGCGTCTTGCGCGCCTGATCGGCATAGTAGCGCAGGAAGTCGATGGCCTCGCGCACCTCGCTGATCGCATTGGCAGCGGATTTGCCGGCCTCGCGCATGGCGATGCCCATCAGCGTCTCGATGCGCGCCTGCATGATGTCGGCGGCACGGTCAAGGCAAGCGGCGCGCTCGGCCGGCGGCACGGCGGCCCAGGCCTTGCCGCCCTCGGCGGCAAGGCGCGCGATCTTGGCGGCATCCTCGACCGCAAGCTCGGTGACCTGCCCGACGACATCGGAATGATCCGCGGGATTCAGGACCGGCCGTGTCGTGCCAGCGGTGGTGTGGTCCGCCAGCAGCGGCACGGCATGCCAGCTCTGGCCGACAGTTGCGGCCAACGCGTCGGCGAGCTCGGCCAGCGCCGCTTCGTTGGAGAGGTCGATGCCCTTCGAGTTGATGCGATCGGCACCGTAGAGATCGGCAGGCAGCGCGATCTGGTCGTGCAGCATGCCGATGACCGGCATCGCCTCTACGACATCGACGGGGTCGGCGACGAGTGAGTCGATCGTCACTTTTGGATCGGAGATGCGGTTGACGAAGGAGGAATTCGCGCCGTTCTCCAGCAGGCGCCGCACCAGGTAGGCGAGCAGCGTCTCATGCGTGCCGACCGGCGCATAGATGCGGCAGGGCCGGCCGAGATTGTCCTGGCCGACCACTTCGTCATAGAGCGGCTCGCCCATGCCGTGCAGGCACTGGAACTCGTATTTGCCCACAGCGAAGTCGGGGCCGGCGAGATGATAGATCGTCGCCAGCGTCTGGGCGTTATGCGTGGCGAATTGCGGGAAGATCGCGTCGGGCGCGGCCAAAAGCTTGCGAGCGCAGGCGACATAGGCGACGTCGGTATGGACCTTGCGGGTATAGACCGGGAAATCGGCTAGGCCATCGACCTGGGCACGCTTGATCTCGGCATCCCAATAGGCGCCCTTGACCAGCCGCACCATCATGCGCCGGCCGGAGCGGCGGGCGAGATCGATGATCCAGTCGAGCACGAAGGGGCAGCGCTTGCCATAGGCCTGCACCACGAAACCGAGCCCGTTCCAGCCCTTCAGCGCCTCGTCGAAGCTCAGCGCCTCCAGCAGGTCGAGCGAGAGCTCCAGCCGGTCCGCCTCCTCGGCATCGATATTGAGGCCGATATCGTAGGATTTGGCGATCAGGGCGAGCTCGCGCACGAGCGGCAGCAATTCGCCCATCACCCGGCCGGCCTGGGCGCGGCTGTAGCGCGGATGCAGGGCCGAGAGCTTGATCGAGATGCCGGGGCCTTCATAGACGCCGCGTCCGTTCGCGGCGCGTCCGATGGCGTGGATCGCATTCTCGTAGTCGCGGTAATAGCGCGCGGCGTCCGCAGCGGTCGTCGCCGCCTCGCCGAGCATGTCGTAGGAATAGCGGAAGCCGCGCGTCTCCAGCGGTCGCGCGCGCTTCAGCGCCTCGTCGATCGTCTCGCCGGTGACGAACTGCTCGCCCATCATCCGCATCGCCATGTCGACGCCGCGCCGGATCACCGGCTCGCCGGCTCGCGCAATCAGGCGTGTCAGAGCGGCGGCGAGGCTGCGATCGTTGACGGTGGAGGTCAGCTTGCCGGTGACGACGAGGCCCCAGGTCGCGGCATTGACGAAGAGCGACTTGCCGCCGCCGACATGCGCCTTCCAGTCGCCATCGGCGATCTTGTCGCGGATCAGCGCATCGCGCGTCGCCGTGTCCGGGATGCGCAGCAGCGCCTCGGCGAGGCACATCAGCGCCACGCCCTCCTGGCTGGAGAGCGAGTATTCCTGGACGAGCCCCTCGACACCCGTGCCCTTGTGCTTGGCGCGCAGCGCCTCGATCAGCTTACGGGCGGTAGCTGTCGCCGCCCGCTTCGTCTCCGGCGGCAACTTGGCTGCGACAAGCAGCGGAGGAAGGCACTCCGTCTCGGGCCTCCGGTATGCGGCTGTGATGGCTCGCCGAAGGCGGGTTTGCTCTCGAATAGAAGGAGCGAAGGACTGAAAGGGCGCGTCAACGGCAGCCAAAGCACTCGAAGCGATCGCGGCCATGTCAGCCTCCCCGATTTGATTTCGGCAGCACATTAGCTTGTGTTTGAAAGTCGATTTGCCCATATACTGCGCGATGATTTTGCGTTTCGACTTATTTTGCAGGCAGGAAAAGGCAAAATGGTTATCGAATCGGATTTCGGCAGTCAGATCGATCTGATTGACCGAAAAATTCTCGAGGCGCTTTCACAGGACGGGCGGATGTCGATCACGGACCTGTCGGCTCAGGTCGGAGTGTCCAAGACTCCATGTCAGACGCGCTTGAAGCGGCTGATCTCAGATGGATTTATCGATGGTTTCAAAGCCATCATCAATCCCGCAAAGATGGGCCTAGATCATATCGCGTTTGTCGAGGTAAAGTTGAGTGATACGCGTGAGCCCGCATTAAACAAATTCAATGAAGCAGTAAAAAAAATTCGTGAAGTTGAGGAATGTCACCTAATAGCTGGTCGATTTGATTATCTTCTAAAAATTAGAACATCAGATATTCGAAGATATCGAGAGGTCTTGGCAGAGAAGATCTCAAATCTTCCATCCGTCTCCAATACGTCTACCAATGTCGTGATGGAAGCAGTCAAGGAAGAGCGCGACGTGGTTTGACCTGCAGCTCGGCTCTGTGTGGCGTTCCTCGTGGCCGTAACGATCTCAAGACGTTACCACTCTGACCGGCGTCGTCACCTTGAGCCGGTTCAAAGTTACGGGTGCAACCCAGAGCCCCGGGGGACATTAGCTATTCGATGAAGCGCACGGTCGTACCGGGCCTGACGATCTGGGCCAGTTCCTCGGCGTCCCAATTCGTAAGCCGGACACAGCCATGCGATGAAGCTTTGCTGATCTTCGAAGGTTCCAGCGTACCATGAATACCGAATGTCGGCTTCGACAACGCGATCCAGACGGTACCGACGGGGTTGTTCGGGCCGCTGGGAAGCACCAGACGACGCTGGTTTTTGCCCTGCTGGAAATTCTTGACCGGATCGTAGTGATAGGTCGGGTTCTTCACGACCCTCACAACCTGGTATGCCCCTCTGGCGACGGGGCGTCCTCGCTGCCGATGGTAGCCGGATACATCGCGATCACCTTTCCCGTCGCATCGAGTGCTCGAACCGCGCCGTTCGTCTTGTCGGCCTCGACCGTCAGAGCTTCGCTCGAGGGCGGGGCCCGGCCAACCGAGACGATGTGAATTGTCTCGCCGCGCTTCCGATAATGGGTTCGCGGATTGAGCACCCTGAGGAGCCCTTCGCTCATGTGAAAGCGTTCGGCGAACATCTCCTGCGCATTCTTGTACCCGAGCCGCGTCATTCGGGCCTGACGGGCGTAGTCGTGAGGAATGCGCCTGGAGAACCGGGATTTGATATCCTCCTTCGTCAACTCGTAGTCCGAGACGATGTCCGCGCTGACGTCCCCTTTGAGCGCCTGCCAGGTCGGCGCGTCGACGATCTCGCCGGTTCCGAGGTTTTCGCGGCGGCGGAACTGGTCGATGGCCTTCCGGTAATTGTCGCCGTCCAGTCCGTCGATCTCCCCGGGAGAAACACCCTGACGCGCCAGCAAAACCTGAGCCTTGACGATCGATGCGTTGGCGCGCGTCACCTTGCTTTTCGTGGCCGCGGGGCGACCCGCCTGGTTCACCTCGTCGGCTGTCAGGGCGTTTGTGACTACTGGTGCCAGCAAGACGCCACCACATACCAGGGCTGCGTGGAAGGTCTTCAGCAATTCGGAAACGGCTCGCGGCACGGAGATCACCATCGCTCGATTCATGCAGCGGCAACGCGATGTTTCATCGTGGAGTTCCGCGACAGCGCTGCTGCGGAGAGAGGATGGCGCGAAGCACGCGATATTGGTGGAGAGGACTGTTGCCAGCACCAATCATCCCCCTGCCCGCGAGAAGCTGATAGGTTGGCGAAGCACGCTCCCGAGGATCCGAAGCCTATGTCCGCTCCCGATCGCCCGATCTATCTCGATTACAATGGTAGCACGCCGGTGGATCCGGAGGTGATCGACGCGATGCCGCCCTTCCTGCGCAAGCAGTTTGGCAATGCCTCCTCGACGCCGCCGCGGGGGCGGGCCGCCCGCTCTGCGATCGAGGAAGCCCGAGCCGAAGTCGCGAAGCTGATTGGAGCGTTGCCGGAGGAGGCCATCTTCACCGGCGGCGGGACCGAAGCGGGCAATCGCGCGATCCGCGGCTTTGCCGCGGTGGCTCCCGCCGGCCGCAGGCGGATCGTCACCAGCACGATCGAACACCCGGCAACCGAGATGCCGTGTCGTCGGGTCGAACGGCGAGGTTTCAGCGTAAGCCGCATTGCAGTTGACGAAGATGGGGCGTCGAACTGGTTGCCGCACGCACATTGACGACACTGATGGGACCTGGAGCGCTGCGGTCAGCCCCGCGGAGATCGAAAGTATCCGGGAGAGATGGGGGCCGGCCATCACGGTCGCGGTGGCGGGGGTAGCGTGAGGGTGCTTTTTGGCGGAAACGATCCACACTATCTTGGCAAGCGCTGCGCACCGATCCAGGCTGGGTCTGGCAAAGATGTTGCAACCCAGACCGCGTTCGATCTGACCGCAGAACGGGATCGATGATCCGCCGACCGATCTCGGCCGTCTGACTGAACGAAGGGCGCTATGTCGATGCCCTTCTAAGCTGACTGGAACGCGGATCTTTATCTCCGGTTCGAAGACGAGCCTCTCTATGCTGTATTGACGATTTAACTATCTGAGCCAGAGGCAGATGGCTGCGATGATGATGAAGCCTCTGAAGTTGGCGCGGAGTTTGTCGTATCGTGTTGCGCCGCGCCGGAATTGCTTGAGCTTGGCAAAGCATCTCTCGACGAGGTTGCGTTCCTTGTAGAGAAGCCAGTCGCACCTGTGGGGTCGGCGTCTTTCCGGACGAGGCGGGATAACGGGTATGGCGCCCGCCTTGAGGATGGTGTCGTGGAAGTGTTCCGCGTCATATGCCCAGTCGGCAATGACGTGGCGCGGCTTGAGGCCCTGCAGGATTTGCGCCCCGAAGATCACATCGCCGCGGTGGCCTGGCGCCAGGATGAAGCGCACCGGCAGACCCAGCGCATCGACGGCGGCATGGATTTTGGTGCCTAAGCCGCCGCGCGAACGGCCAAGGCCTTGGGCGTCCGCTCTCCCCTTTTCGCCGCGCGTCGGCCGATTGAGGCTGAGCTCGGATCGACGTCGAACCCACGCAGACCCAGTCCAGATCGGCTTCCTGAGCCAGAGCTTCGAACAAGCGGTCCAGCACGCCCATCTCGATCCAGCGGTAGTAGTGCCGCTTGACGGTCTGATGGTCGCCATAGCTCTCAGGCAGATCGCGCCAACGCCCACCCGAGCGCGCCATAAAGATCAGGGCCTCCACAAAGCGTCGGTTGTTCGAGCGCGGACCGCGTCGCCCCTTCCGTCCATCCGGAACGAACGCCTCGAGGCGGGCCCATTGATCATCCGTCAAAGCATCCAGATCCATCGCCAGCCTCCAAAAGCCAGCATCGAATCTGATTGGCCAAGCCGGGGGAAGCCCAAGCCATTAAATCGTCACTACAATCCTAGAGCAGTTCCGGCTTAATCGGGGTCATATCCTGCGGCTCTGAAATAGTTGGCGCATTCGGTCGGCGAGAAGAGGTCGCCGATGGTGCCGATTGCGTCCCAAAGAGCATTGATCGACCGCTCAGCCTTTGCTCGGAGGAGTGCCTTGAGCTTGGCGAAGGCATTCTCAATGGGGGTCATGTCGGGGCTGTAGGGCGGCAGGAAGGATAGCGGGGCACCGGCGCGTTCGATCGCCTCGCGCACGCCGGCGGGCTTGTGGGCAGGCAGGTTGTCCATGATGACGATGTCGCCCGGCTTGAGCGTGGGAACCAGGACCTGCTCGACATAAGCGAGGAAGACGGTGCCGTTCATGGCACCGTCTTAGACGAAGGGTGCGGTCATGCCGCCGCGGCGCAGAGCGCCTGCGAAGGTCGTCGTTTTCCAATGTCCATGTGGCACACCGGCCCGGCAGCGTTCGCCGCGCGGGGAGCGTCCGCGGAAGCGGGCCATCTTGGTCGACAGGCCGGTCTCGTCGATGAAGACGAGGTGCTGGGGATCGAGATCGGGTTGGGCCTCGAACCAGTCGCGCCGCCTCTTCAGGACGTCGGAGCGCTCCTGCTCCAGTGCATGGGCGGACTTTTTTGAACGTCCAGCCCCGTCCGCGAAGCCAGGCGCTCAACGCGCTGCGACGGATTGTGACCGCCTGCTCGGCAAGCAGCTGCGCCGCCATCTCGTGCAGCGTGATGTCCCGACGCTCCTCGATCAGAGCGACGATGAAGGCCTCATGCGCATCAAGGCTCGAGCCGCGACGCCTGCCTTGTGCCCGCGCGGCCAACTCTCCCGTCCTGGCTCGCGCAATCCATCGGATCGCCGTCGAAATCCCGACGCCAAACCGCGCAGCCGCCTGACGGGCCGAGAGACCGTCCGACGAGGCCTTCACGACACGCACACGAAGATCGTCACTCAGAGCTCGCGCCATCGCCAACCTCCCTCAATACGGAGGTTGAATCAGCCGAAGCTGCGCGCGCCACATCACAATCGATTCAACAATCAGCGGAAATGCTCTAGCAGATCGGAGCGCAGGCAGCCGCGGCAGCCGAGTGACGCTCAGCCCTTGGTCCGCGCGATCAGCTCCATCGCTGCCGCCGGATTGCGGACCTTGCCGCCGCTGATGACATAGAGGAAAACGTCGCGCTTCTGCTTGGGCGCCGCCGCCGCAACCGGCTCCAGCCCTTCCGGAACCCCGCCTTCGGCCCAGATACGCGCCGCCTCCGCCCATCGGGCGAGGCCGGCTTCGGAATAGCCCTTCGGCTCGCTGTCCTGCGTACCCATGATCCGCGCATAGACGAAGGGCGCTGTCACATCGGCGATCTGGGTGTAATCCGCATCGGCCGAGGTAATGGCCGCGACCCCATACTCGCGCAGCAGCGTGACGAAATCGGGCGAACGGAAGCTGTCATGCCGGACCTCGACGGCATGGCGCAACGCGACCCCGTCCAACTCCTTGGGCAACAGCTTGAGGAAGGCCTCGAAATCTTCGGGGTCGAATTTCTTCGTCGGCATGAACTGCCAGTTGATCGGCCCGAGCTTGTGCCTGAGCTCGGTCAGGCCGCTGGTCAGGAATTTCTCGACCGATGGCCCCGCTTCAGCCAGCACCCGCCGGTTCGTGCAGAAGCGCGAGCCCTTCAGCGCGAAGACGAAATCATCCGGCGTCTCCTCGCGCCATTTGGCGAAGCTTTCCGGCTTCTGTGAGCCGTAATAGGTGCCGTTGATCTCGATCGAGGAGAGCTTGCTCGCGGCGTGTTCGAGTTCGCGCTTCTGCGGCAGCCCCTCGGGATAGAAGCTGCCGCGCCAGGGCTCGAACACCCAGCCGCCTATGCCGATGCGGATCGTGCCTGCGGTGCCCGACATGACGCTGCCTTCCTGTTGCGATGATCTGCGATAGTTGCGCGGGGCGGCGGCTTTATCCACCCGATTTCCGGCGCGGCTGCTGCAGGCTAGAGCATTTCCGCGTTTCTCCGAATCGCGGAAATGCTCTATCTCTTTGTTTTGTAGCATTTTCTTGACGCGAGCCGGTGTCCACTTCGCTCGAAAATGCTCTAGGCTGTAGTGACGATTTAATGGCTTGGGCTTCCCCCGGCTTGGCCAATCAGATTCGATGCTGGCTTTTGGAGGCTGGCGATGGATCTGGATGCTTTGACGGATGATCAATGGGCCCGCCTCGAGGCGTTCGTTCCGGATGGACGGAAGGGGCGACGCGGTCCGCGCTCGAACAACCGACGCTTTGTGGAGGCCCTGATCTTTATGGCGCGCTCGGGTGGGCGTTGGCGCGATCTGCCTGAGAGCTATGGCGACCATCAGACCGTCAAGCGGCACTACTACCGCTGGATCGAGATGGGCGTGCTGGACCGCTTGTTCGAAGCTCTGGCTCAGGAAGCCGATCTGGACTGGGTCTGCGTGGGTTCGACGTCGATCCGAGCTCAGCCTCAATCGGCCGGCGCGCGGCGAAAAGGGGGGAGCGGACGCCCAAGGCCTTGGCTGTTGATTTCCGCCGAGAAGTGACCCGGGGTTTCCACTGAGAAGTGACCCGCCCAGATGGTGTTTGTGGTTCAGGTTGCGGTCAAGTTTTTGGCTTTCTCCCTGGCTGGCTTGTCGGGTTTCGCGGAGCTGTTCTTGAAGCGGAAGCTGTCGTTTCCGGTTTCGATGATGTGGCAGTGGTGCGTGAGCCGATCGAGCAAGGCGGTGGTCATCTTGGCATCGCCGAAGACGGTGGCCCATTCGGAGAAGCTGAGATTGGTGGTGATGACGACGCTGGTGCGCTCGTAGAGCTTGCTCAGCAAGTGGAAGAGCAAGGCACCACCCGACGCGCTGAAGGGCAGGTATCCGAGCTCATCGAGGATGACGAGATCGGCGTAAGCGAGCCCGGCGGCCATCTGTCCAGCCTTGCCCTGGGCCTTTTCCTGCTCGAGGGCATTGACGAGTTCGACCGTGGAGAAGAAGCGGACCCGCTTGTGATGGTGCTCGATGGCCTGGACGCCGAGAGCCGTGGCGACGTGGGTCTTGCCGGTGCCCGGCCCTCCCACCAGGACGACGTTGTCGGCGTCCTGGAGGAACTCGCAACAATGCAGTTGGCGAACGAGCGCCTCGTTGATCTCACTGCTGGCGAAGTCGAAGCCGTTGAGGTCGCGATAGGCCGGGAAGCGCGCGGCCTTGAGTTGGTAGGCCGTTGATCGGACCTCTCTTTCGGCCATCTCCGCCTTCAGGAGTTGCGAGAGGATCGGCACGGCGGCCTCGAAGGCCGGCGATCCCTGCTCCGTCAGTTCGCCGACGGCCTGGGCCATGCCGTGCATCTTGAGGCTACGCAGCATGATGGCGATGGCGCCGCTCGCAGGGTTATGACGCATGGCGCACGTCCTCGGCTTGGCGCAGGGCGTCATAGCGTTCGACATTGGCGCGCGGCTCGGTGGTCAACGCAAGGACCGAAGGGGTGTCGACCGTCGGCGTGGTCAACGGCGTGCCGTCGACCAGCCGGTGAAGGAGGTTGATGATGTGGGTCTTGGTCGGCACGCCGGCCTTCAGGGCCAGTTCGACCGCCGTCAGCACGATGTGTTCGTCATGCTGCAGGACCAGAGCCAGGATCTCGACCACCTCCCGCTCGCCACCCGGGCTCTTGAGCAGATGCTGCTGCAGGGATCGGAAGGCTGGCGGCATCTCGGCAAAGGGAGCACCGTTACGCAGAGCCCCGGGTTTGCGCTGGAGGACCGCCAGATAATGTCGCCAGTCGTAGACTGTCCGGCTGAGACGATCATGCGAGCGGGTGAAGACCCGGCGATGTTCGCAGATCACCTGTCCCTCAGCGACAATGAGGATGCGATCGGGATAGACGCGCAAGCTGACCGGGCGGTTCGCGAAGGACGCCGGCACGCTGTAACGATTGCGTTCCAGATGGACCAGGCAGGTTGGGGAGACGCGCTTGGCGTACTCGACGAAGCCATCGAAGGGGCGCGGCATCGCCATCAGGTGCCGGATCTCTTCAGTCCAGACATCGGCAACCGTTCCAGGTTGGGTGCCGTGCGCGGTCTGCGACCATAACTCCCGACACCGGGTCTCCAGCCAGTCGTTCAGTGCCTCCAGCGACGGGAAGTTCGGCAGAGGCTGCCAGAGTCGATGCCTGGCATCCTGGACGTTCTTCTCGATCTGCCCCTTCTCCCAGCCTGATGCCGGATTGCAGAACTCGGCTTCGAACAGGAAGTGGCTGACCATGGCCGAGAAGCGGATATTGACCTGGCGGTCCTTGCCGCGGCCGACCTTGTCTACGGCCGTTTTCATATTGTCGTAAATGCCCCGCCGCGGCACGCCGCCCAGCGCCCGGAAGGCGTGGTTATGGGCGTCGAACAGCATCTCATGGGTCTGCAGCGGGTAGGCTCGCAGTGTGAAGGCGCGGCTGTAGGACAGCTTCACATGCGCCACCTGCAGCTTGGTGCGCTCGCCAGCGATGATCGCCCAGTCCTCCGACCAGTCGAACTGGAACGCTTCACCCGGCACAAAGGCCAGGGGGACGAAGGTGCCACGGCCGCTGGTCTGCTGCTCGCGCAGGCGGGCTGCCTTCCAGTCCCGGGCAAAGGCCGCGACCCGATTGTAGGAGCCCTCATAACCGAGCAAAATCAGATCGGCATGCAACTGGCGGACCGTGCGCTTGTGCTTGCGCGACTTGCCGCCTTCGATCCGAAGCATCGCCGAGAGCTTGTCGGCATAGGGATCGAGTTTGCTCGGCCGGTCGGGAACATGAAACCGGGGCTCGACGCTATCCGCACGCAGATACTTGCGAACCGTATTCCGCGAGAGCCCCGTGCGCCGGGAAATCTCCCGGATCGAAAGATGATTCCGCCCATGCCAGCGGCGGATGACACTCAATAACTCCATGTCGATCACTCCGAGGTCCCCCGCATAGCCCGCGTGAGACGTGGTCAAAACATGGGTCAATTCTCGATGGAAAAATCCCCGCCTAACGGGTCAATTCTCGACGGAAATCAACAGAACAGGGCATTGCGGCGTTGGCGCGCGCCTTGCCCGCGATCGTTCGTGAAACGTCGCAGCGAGAGGCGCGTCCCGAGGCTCTCTATGGCGCCTGGCTCTGCGGCGCCTGCCTTGGGGCGGTCGGCATGGCGCTGCACCACAAGCTTTGCCATGTGCTCGGCGGCAGCTTCGACCTGCCGCATGCCGAGACCCACGCCGTCATCCTGCCGCATGCCATCGCCTACAATGCGGCGAGCGCGCCGGAAGCCATGAAGCGCATCGCGCATGCGCTCGACGCGGATGAGGCGGCGACGGGCGTCCACGATCTCGCGCGCCGGCTCGGCGTTCCCCAAGCGCTGCGCGATCTCGGCATGCCCGAGAGCGGCATCGAGCAGACGGCCGAGATCGCGACCCGCAACCCGTACCCGAACCCTCGTCCCATAGAGCGCGACGCCATTCGCGGGCTGATTGCACGCGCCTGGGCCGGGGAGCTGCCGCGAGGCTGACGGACGACGACGATGTCAGGGAGGACTGCGTGAGGAATTTCGACGAGCGCTCGATCACGGCCGCGGTCCGCGAGCGGGTCGGGCAGGCGAGCGATCCGCGCGCGCGCCAGATCAGCGATGCTCTGGTGCGTCATCTCCATGATTTCGTGCGCGAGATCGAGGCGACACAGGAGGAGTGGTCGCAGGCGATCGCCTTCCTCACCCGCACCGGCCACATGTGCGACGCCAACCGGCAGGAATTCATTCTGCTGTCGGATGCGCTCGGCGTCTCCATGCTCGTCGATGCGCTGAACCACCGCCTGCCGGGCAGCGCGACGGAAACCACGGTGCTCGGCCCCTTCTATGTGCGGGAGGCGCCGGAAATGCCGCTTGGCGCCAATATCTCGCCGGGGCTGGAGGGCGTGCCGCTGCTTGTCACCGGCTCGGTCAGCGCCGCCGACAGTTCCGCGCTTCCCGATGCCACGGTCGATGTCTGGCACTCCGACGGCGACGGCTATTACGACATCCAGCAGCTCGACGACGCGCACGGCCTTGCCATGCGAGCTCGGCTCAGGACGGCGCCAGACGGCGCCTTCCATTTCTGGACGATCATGCCGGCCGCCTATCCGATCCCCGATGACGGGCCGGTCGGCCAGATGCTGGCGGCACAAGGGCGCCATCCCTACCGGCCGGCCCATGTCCATTTCCTGATCGCGGCGCCGGAGCACGAGCAACTCGTCACCCACGTTTTCGCCGAGGGCGACAGCTATCTCGATTCCGACGTGGTCTTCGGCGTCAAGGATTCGCTGATCCGGCCCTTCGCCGCGATGCCGGCGGGCACCGCGCTGGATGGCAGGCAGGTCGACCGGCCCTATCGCCACCTTCACTACGACTTTGTCCTGGCGCCGCAGTCGCGCAAGGCCTGATCCCATTCATTTGCCGGCAATGCTCCGGCGCAACCCATTCCGGAGGAGAGGCCTGCCGCGACGGTATCGTTCCCGGCCTGCTGCTCGGCCTCGGTCTCGCCGCCGCCTGGTGGTGGCAGGTGCGCAAGGAGGTGATCGAGAGCTCGCCGCGCCGGTCCGCCGGCGAAATCGGCCGTGCGCTGCGCGAGGGTGTCTGGGCGCTTGTGCTGCCCTTCATCATCATCTTCGGCCTGAAGTTCGGCATCTTCACGCCGACCGAAGCGGCGGTGGTCGCGGCGGTCTATTCGCTGGCGGTCGCGGTCTTCGTCTATCGCGAGCTCAAGCCGTCGGAACTGTTCGAGGTCTTCGTCAATTCCGCCAAGACGACTGCCCTGGTGATGCTGCTGGTCGCCGCCGCCCTGGTCTCGTCCTGGCTGATTACCATCTCGGAAATCGCGAGCGCGATCGTCGACCTGCAGCAGCCCTTCATGGGCAACCAGACCCTCCTCCTGCTGGCGATCATGGCGATCGTCGTCATGGTCGGCACGGCGATGGACATGACGCCGACGATCCTGATCCTGACCCCGATCCTGATGCCGGTCGTCAAGGCCGCCGGGATCGATCCGGTCTATTTCGGCGTGCTCTTCATCGTGAACAACGCCATCGGGCTGATCACGCTGCCAGTGGGAACGGTGCTCAACGTCGTCGCCGGCGTGTCGCGAGTCAGCATGGAGGACGTCATGAAGGGCGTCTGGCCGTTCATGCTGGCGCAGCTTGTCGTCCTGTTCCTGATGGTCCTGTTCCCGGTGCTCGTGACCTGGCCGGCCAGGCTGCTCGCGGGCTGAAGCCTCGTCACGCGAATGCATCGCCGGCTTGCAGCAGGCTCAGCGCCTTTCGGCATCGACCATCGGGACCGGCGAGATCGTGCACCCGGCTCGAGCCGGGTTTGGCTGGAGAGCGGGTGCTGGCAGAACGTCCCGGATGGCGCTTGACTCGGAAGGTGTGCAAGCAAGGCGGGCTCTTTCCCACCCTCTTCGTTCCAGCGATCACGACGATCTCTGAATTCGGAATTGGCCAAGCCCTTGCCCAGCAGGAGACGCCGCGGCCGGGCTCGTCGCCTTCGGCCAGTTTCAACACGCTCTTTCCGGGCGCCATTTCGAAATGGATCGATGGCGAGGTGGAATATGCGGCGAAACTCCTCGGCCACTGTGATGGTGTGCCTGCGTCAGGCCGCCTTCGGCCGCAGCGAGATCGCCTCCCAGGTCGCGATGAGGATCAGGATCGCGGTTGCGGCCAGGCTGAAGCCTAGCGGTGGCAGCACGGTCCAGGCAGGTGTGAGCAGCGCGAGCAGGCCAAGCCCTACCAGATGGGAAAGCGGATACCAGCCGGCTGTGATCCGTTTAAACAACAGGTTGCCGAGCAGATAGAAGGCCGGGCCGGCGAGGACGGCGATCGCCGTCTTTCCGTCGGTATGGCCGTCAGGGTGCGCGATCACGAGCTCGTCGCCGACCGCGACCAGGATGATGCCGGCGACCAGCAGCACATGCAGATAGGTATAGGCAATCCGCGCGATCCGGCCGGGGTCTTCCGAGTGGGCGATATGGTGGCTCGCCCGCTCGGCGCCGATGTGGAAATAGATCCACCACATCGCGATCGAGCTCAGGAAGGAATTGAGGAAGGCGGTGAGGTTGACGGCCGTCACCGGCAGCTTGGCGGCGGTCGCGCCGGTGATCAGAATCGACTCGCCGAGCGCGATGATGATGAAGAGTGCGCAACGCTCGGCAAGGTGCCCGCCCTCGACATTCCAGTCGGTGGTCTCCGAACGACCTAGCCCGATCACGCGGAAGCCCAGCGCCGGTCCGGCATATTCGATGCCGAGCGCCACGAGCCACAGCCCGAAGCGCAGATTGCCTTCGCTCAGCCCGCCCGCGATCCAGAACAGGGCGGAAATCGAGAGCCAGACGGTAATGCGCTGGAAGTTGCGATGGTTCGCCGGCGAGGCATCTTTCAGGCTCGCCACCATGAAGAGCGAGCGGATGAGCTGCGCTGCGACATAGGCGCCGGCGAAGGCGAGACCGTTCGCACCGAAAGCCTCGGGCAGCGCGCAGGACATCACCAGCCCGAGGAGCATCAGCACGAAGAGCATGACCCTGACCGGCGGCCGCTCCGGGTCGAGCCAGTTCGTCACCCAGCTGGTATAGATCCAGATCCACCAGACGGCGCCGAGAAGGAAGGCCGCCTGCGCCAGCCCCAGCGCGCTGAAATGCTCCAGCAGCGTGTGCGAGATCTGCGTGATGGCGAAGACGAAGACCAGATCGAAGAACAGCTCCACATAGCTGACCCTCGCATGCTGATGTTCGACGCGCTCCCTGAGCAGCGCGCCGGGCTTGCTAGCTTTCGCCATACGGACCTCTTGCCCCCGCTGCGCGTCGGCACGCAGCCCATGGGCGAAGGTGTCCTGTGGTCCGCGTTTCCGTCAATGGCGGAAGTGGCGGTGTCCGGTGAAGACCATGGCGAGGCCGGCCTCGTCGGCGGCCTTGATGACCTCGTCGTCACGCATCGAGCCGCCCGGCTGGATCACGGCGGTGGCGCCGGCTTCCGCCGCGGCGAGCAGGCCGTCGGCAAAGGGGAAGAAGGCGTCGGAGGCGACGACCGAGCCCTTGGCGAGGCTCTCTGCGACGCCGGCAGCTTTCGCAGCCTCGGCAGCCTTCCAGGCGGCGATGCGCGAGGAATCGACGCGGCTCATCTGGCCGGCACCGATGCCGACTGTGGCGAGATCCCTGGCGTAGACGATGGCGTTCGACTTGACGTGCTTGGCGACGCGGAAGGCGAAGCGCAGATCGGCAAGCTCGCGCTCGCTCGGCTGGCGCTTCGTCACGACCTTGAGCTCCATGTCGTCGACGACGGCATTGTCGCGCGACTGGGCGAGGAAGCCGCCGGAGACGGTGCGCAGCGACAGGCCGGGCGCGCGGACATCCGGCAGGCCGCCGGTGAGCAGCAGGCGCAGGTTCTTCTTGGCGGCGATCATCGCGATCGCCTCCTCGTCGGCGTCGGGGGCGATAATGACCTCGGTGAAGATCTCGACGATCTTCTTGGCGGCGGCCGCGTCCAGCGTGCGGTTCAGCGCGACGATGCCGCCGAAGGCCGAGACGGGATCGCAGGCTAGGGCGCGCTCATAGGCGTCGAGCAGCGAGCCGCCGGCGGCGACGCCGCAGGGATTGGCGTGCTTGACGATGACGCAGGCGGCCGAGGCCTCGGGATTGAACTCGGCGACGCACTCGAAAGCGGCGTCGGTGTCGTTGATGTTGTTGTAGGAGAGCTGCTTGCCCTGGACCTGCCGGGCGGTCGAGACGCCCGGGCGGTTCTCCGGGGTGCGGTAGAAGGCGGCCCATTGATGCGGGTTCTCGCCATAGCGCATGGTTTCGGCGAGCGCGCCGCCGAGCGCCCGGAAGGCCGGGGCGGTGTCGCCCAGCTCATTGGCGAACCAGTTCGAGATCGCCGCGTCATAGGCCGCGGTGCGGGCATAGGCCTTCTGGGCGAGCTTGCGGCGCAGCGTCAGCGTGGTTGCGCCCTTCTGCGCCTCGAGATCGGCGAGGACGGAAGGATAGTCCGCCGGCTCGACCACGACGGCGACGTCGTGATGGTTCTTGGCGGCGGCGCGGATCATCGCGGGACCGCCGATATCGATGTTCTCGATGCAGTCGTCATAGGCCTTGCCGGCCGCGACCGTCGCCTCGAACGGATAGAGGTTCACGACGAGCAGATCAATCGGCTGGATGCCATGGCCGAGCATCGAGGCCTGGTGCTCGGGGTGCGAACGGACGGCGAGCAGGCCGCCATGGACCTTCGGATGCAGCGTCTTGACGCGGCCATCCATCATCTCGGGGAAGCCGGTGAGGTCGGAGACGTCGCTGACCGGCAGGCCGGCCTCTGCGATCGCCTTCGCGGTGCCGCCGGTGGAGACCAGCGCGATGCCGAGCTTGTGCAGGGCACGCGCGAAGTCGATCAGCCCCGTCTTGTCGGAAACGGAAAGGAGAGCGCGCTCGACGCGGCGAAGTTCATTCGGCATCGGAAGTGTCCGGCTTTGATGGCAAAGAAGGCAGTTGCGCGCGGGCTATCATGCTGCGCCGCGAAAGGCAAAGCGCGGCGTCGCAGAACCGTCACGCGTCGGGTGCGGGTTCGGATGCCTCGCGCTCGGCGATGACCGCCGCAACCGTCTTGCCCGCCCGCGGATTGGCCGTGCTGATCCGGGCGAGGCGCCAGGTGATCCGTGGCGTCTCGACGCCATCGAAGCCGATGACGAGCTGCTCGGTGCGCCGCCGTCCGTCCGAGGATGCGAGGAAGATGCTCTCCTCGATCGTGATCGGCAGCCCGCCGGCCTCGAAGCTCCAAACCTCGCCGGATGCGAGCGCCAGCAGCGCGCCGCTGCCCTCGCGCACCAGGCTGGCCCGGACATTCGGATGAAGATGAAAGCGCGCCGCGGCCGGCAGCGCCGCGCGCGCTCCACCGAGCGTTACCTCGTCCTCGCCGGACAGCGAGGCCCCGTCGCGGGCGAGCAGGAGGCGGCGGGTGTGAACCGCGCCGAGACCGCGGCGATAGCCGTCATGGCTCGCAACCCATTCCGGGCCGTCGACCCCTTCCTGGCGCGCGACGCGTACGTCGCGCGGACCGGAGACGATCCGCATCTCGCCCAGAACCATCCCGAAATTCGCGCTGGAGCGATCGTCGAGGACGAGGGCGGAATGGGCTGCGGTGCTGCGTGCGGCGAGCTTCAGCTCCGGCGGGCCGAAGCGGCTGGCGCCGCAATTGACGATGATGCGCTGCGCGCCGCTGGAAAACTCGAACGACAGGCAGCCGGCATGGGCTTCGACCGAATAGGCGCCGCGCGGCGGGGGGCCGGCATCGACGATGACGACGCTGCGATCGGCGGCGAGGCGGCTGTAGCCGGAATAGGCGGCGTGCTCGGTCGGGCGGCCGCGGGCATCGTCATAGGCCGCCAGCGTCGCCATCACGTCGGGCGCGGTGGTGCCCATGCCGTTGAACAGGGCGAGTGCTCCGTCGCCATGTCGGAACAAGCGCAGATGCGGCATCATCCGCTCGATCGCGGTCAGTACCCCGCGCGGCGGTTCGAGTCCGCGTGCGGAGAAGGTCTCGCGCAGCGGCAAGAGATCGAGCAGGAGCTCGATCAGCAGCCGGGGGTTGCGCGAGAGGTGCCCGCCATCGGGCTGGATCTGCTCGTCGAGCTCGTCCGAAAGCATGGCTTCGGCCCGGCGGCGGCGGGCATCCTGCCCGTCGAGGCAGATCGCCGCGAGGGTGACGGCGATCAGGCCGTTCAGGCGGTCGGCTCCCTCCACCGCGCCGGCAAGCGCCAGGCCCAGCCGGTCGGCGAGATGCGCGACATGGCGCAGGTAGCGTTCGTAGAAGGCATGGTCCGCGCCTTCCAGCAGGAGCGGGGAATGCGACAGGAAGGAGACCAGCCGGCGGGCCGCCACGGCCGGGCGGCGCGCGATGTCGTGTCGATAACGGCGCTTGGCGATGAAGTCCTCGACGAGGCTGCGGGCGTTGGCGCGGGCAATGGCGGTGTCGGCGGCGCGCATGTGGCGCAGCCAGCCGAAGCCGTAGAGCGCTTCCGCCCAGGCTTCGCTCGGCGGCTCGATGTCGAAGGGGGATTCGCCATGGCTGCGCTGGGTGCGCCCGGCGAAGGTATAGTAGCCGGCATAGACGTCGCCGGCGATGGTCGGGTCGGCGGTCCGCAGATCGTGCGGGGCGAAGAGCAGGCGGGTGGCGCTGTTGCGTCCGAAGGGCCAGAGCTTGCGGGTCGCGCCCACGAACTGGCCACGGGCTCGCCGCGCCGCGCGTCCGACAGCGGCCTGGGCCAATCCCCGTCGCTCAGTCCAGCCGCTCAAACCCCCGTATGCTCCGTCCCCGGGCGCGGCCGGAGCCGCGCCGATCGTCACAGCGGATTCGCGCCCGTCCCCGACGCGAATCCAAGGCTCGTCATAGCCTGATCAGGCGGCTTGCGTAAAATCCTGCCCATCCGGACAGGCGCGGGGATTCGCCCTTCAGCTGATGCGGCAAGGTCCGGAGATCGCCGTTTGCGTCGATCGCTTCCGCCAAACCGCCGATTTCGCCCGCCTCGACCGGTTTGCGACGAAACTGGGGATGACGGGCGAGGAAGGCGGCGATCTGTTCCTCGCCCTCCTGCGCTTCGAGCGAGCAGGTGCAGTAAATCAGGCGTCCGCCGGGTTTCGTCAGTTCGGCCGCGGCGTCGAGCAGGCGCGCCTGCAGGCCAGTGAGCCGGTCGCGATCCTCCGGCAGCTTGGTCCAGGCGACATCGGGATGGCGGCGGATCGTACCGGTCGCGCTGCAGGGCGCGTCGATCAGCACGGCGTCGAAGGGCTCGGCCTTCCAGCTTGCCGCATCGGCGGTGACGACAGTCGCCGTCAGGCTGAGGCGGGCGAGATTGGCCTTCAGGCGGCGCAGGCGCTGCGCCGAACGGTCGAGCGCCGTCACCTCGGCGCCGGCCGCGGCGATCTGGGCCGTCTTGCCTCCGGGGGCGGCGCAGAGATCGGCGACGCGCTCGCCAGCCTGTGGCGCCAGCAGCTTTACAGGCAGGGCTGCCGCGGCATCCTGCACCCACCACTCGCCGGCCTCGAAGCCCGGCAGCCCGGCGATGGCCTGCCGCTCCCGCAGCCGGACCGAGCCGGTCGGCAGGGCGATGCCATCGAGCGCTTCCGCCCAGCGGGCGGCATCGGCCTTGACGGTGATGTCGAGCGGCGGCTCCTCGCGGTGGCTCGCCGCGATGGCGGCGGCAGCCTCGGCGCCGTAGGTCTCGCTCCAGCTCTCCGCGAGCCAGTCGGGCGTGTCGCGGAAGGGGTCGGCGGCGGTCTCGGCCAGGACGGTGTCACGCTCGCGCACGAGCCGGCGCAGCACGGCGTTGCCGAGCGCGGCGTAGCGGGCCGAGCGCGGGTCCTCGTGCAGATGCCGGATCGCGAGATCGACGGCGGCATGGTCGGGCACGTCGAGGAACAGGATCTGCGCCGCCGCGGCGGTCAGGACCGGCTCGAACGGGCCGGATTGGCGCGGGCTGCCGCGGTCGAGACAGGCATCGATGGCGTGCTGGATGGTGCCGAGGCGCCGGAAGGCCGTGATGGCGATGGCGCGGGCGAGCCCGGCATCGGCCGCGTCCAACCCCGAATCCGGCAGCAGCCGCTCCAATGTCTCGTCGAGCGCGACGCGGGCGCGCAGCACCTCGTCGATGACGTCAGCGGCCAAGCGCCGCGCCGGCAGGCCGGGAGCGTCGCCGCGCTTGGGAGCCGCTGCCTGGGGGCGATGGCGCGAGGAGTTGTGAGCGGCCATCTCAGCCCCAGGGTCCGGGCTGGCGCGGCTGGTTGTCCCAAGGGCTGCCGCCGGCCTGGGCGGCGAAACCCGCCCCGGTGGAGCTGGAGCCGATGCCCATGGCGCGGGCCTGCTCCATCAGCGCGGCGATGCGGTTGCCGGTGTCGGGATGGGTGGAAAACAGATTGTCCATGCCGCCTGCGGTCAGTGGATTGATGATGAACATGTGCGCCGTAGCAGGCTTGGCCTCGGCTGTCTCGTTGGGAATGTGCTGGACGCCGGCGGCGATCTTGGCGAGCGCGTCGGCAAGCCAGACCGGATTGCCGCAGATCTGGCCGCCGAGCTTGTCGGCCTCGTATTCGCGCGAGCGTGAGATCGCCATCTGGATCACGGCCGCCGCCATCGGCGCCAGGATCGAAAGCAGGATCTGGACGATGACGTTCGGGCGGTTGTCGCGCGAGCCGAAGAACATGCCGAAGGTGACGAGGGACGAGATCGCGCCGGCGAAGGTCGCGGTGATCGTCATGGTCAGCGTGTCGTGGTTCTTGATATGCGCGAGCTCGTGCGCCATCACGCCGGCCAGCTCCTCATAGGTCAGCGTGCGCAGGATGCCGGTCGTCGCCGCGACGGCGGCGTTCTGCGGGTTGCGGCCGGTGGCGAAGGCGTTCGGCTGGTCCTCATGGATCAGGTAGACGCGCGGCATCGGCATGTTCGCGCGCGCCGCGAGGTCGCGCACCATGCGGTAGAGTTCGGGCGCGCTCGCCTCGTCGACCTCCTGGGCGTTCTGGGAGGCGAGCGCCAGCCGGTCGGAATTCCAGTAGCTGAAGAGATTGGTCACGGCGGCGAAGCCAAGTGCCATCAGCATGCCGCCGCCGCCGCCGAGCAGATAGCCGACCGCGCCGAACAGCGCGGTGAGGCCTGCCATCAACATGCCGGTGCGAACGTAGTTCATCGATTTCCCTTCATCGGCGGCGTTGCGGAGCGGAAGGCCCTCGCGAAGGCCGCGTTCGTGCCCTATGTGGTGGGAGCGAACCCGATCCTGCAAGAGAAAGCGCAAGGAAACGAGCCGAAATGCCTGACAAGACCGATGAGGGCGTGCCGGTCGCCGCTGCCGAGCCCAAGGCGCTGTCCCCGGCGGCGCAGCGCGCCCTGGCGGAGGCGGCAGCCCGGCGTGCCGCGATCGATGCCCATGCGGCCGAGGTCGCCGGGCAGCGCGAGGTCAACGGGCGCGGCGGGCTGGAGCCCGTGCGTTATGACGACTGGGAAGTGAAGGGCATCGCCAGCGATTTCTGACATAGACCGCAGGGAGACCCGGAATGACGGGAGCTCTCTGGAAAGCGGGACGGGGCGACGCCCGCCAATCATTGCCAAGACGCGAGGTTGCGTCCAAACAGCAGTCCGACAGCAGCGGATTGACCTCATGGACAGCAACGACAAGCGCCTTTCGGCCCTGCGCCGCCTTCTGGCCGAGGCGCATGACAAGCTCGGCCTGAAGCTCGGCTTCCTGCTCTGGGACGGCAGCAGCGTTCCCGCATCCTGGCCCGCCGAGGGGCTTGCGATCCGCATCGCCGATCCGGGCGTGCCGGCGGCGCTGATCCGGAAGCCGAAGCTCGACACGCTGCTCAACCTGCACATTGCGGACCGGATCGCGATCCAGAACGGCTCGATCTTCGATCTTGCCGCGGCGCGGCCGGAGGGCAAGGTCGGCCGGTTGGCGCGCAATATCCCGAAGAGTGCGGTCTTCGACGTGGTGCGCCGCTTCGTCTTCGCGCCGGGCAGGGCCGAGGATGCGGTGAGCCACCGCAAGGGCGACGAGATCGCCCGCGACGGCGATCCGGCGACGAACAAGGCCAATGTCGCCTATCACTACGACGTCTCGAACGATTTCTACCGGCTCTTCCTCGATGAGGAGATGGTCTACACCTGCGCCTATTTCACCGAGGATCACGGCGATATCGGCCGGGCGCAGCAGGACAAGCTCGACATGATCTGCCGGAAGCTGCGCCTGCAGCCCGGCGACCGCTTCCTCGACATCGGCTGTGGCTGGGGCGCGCTGGTCTGTCATGCCGCGCGCTATTACGGCGTCGAGGCCCATGGCGTGACGCTGGCCGAGGAGCAGCTCAAATATGCGCGCGAGAAGGTCGAGCGCTGGGGACTGCAGGACAAGGTGACGCTGCACTTACGCGACTACACGCAGATGGAGGGCGAGTTCGACAAGATCTCCTCGATCGGCATGTTCGAGCAGGTCGGCATCCGCAACTATCCGACCTATTTCCGCACGGTGAACCGGCTGCTGCGTCCGCGCGGGCTCTATCTGCACCACACCATCTCGCGCCGCGCCAAGAAGACCGAGAAGGCCTTCAACAAGATGCCGGCCGAGTACCGCGCGCTGGTGCGCTACATCTTCCCCGGCGGCGAACTGGATCATCTCGGCATGTCGATCACCAATCTCGAGCGCCACGGCTTCGAGGTCCACGATGTCGAAGGCTGGCGTGAGCATTATCAGCGCACGACGCGGCTGTGGTGGGAACGGCTCAATGCCAACAAGGACAAGGCGGAGGCGGAGATCGGTGCCGAGCGGACGCGGATGTGGCTGCTCTATCTCGCGGGCTGCTCGCTCGCCTTCGAGCGTGGCGGGGCGCTGATCAACCAGACGCTGGTCTCGAAGCGGCGCAAAGGGCCTTCGGGTCTGCCGCTGACGCGCGCAGACCTCTATCGCAACTGAACGGTTTCCCGGCCGGCTTGCAGCCGGCCACGCCGTTCATGCCTTCCTGTGCTGATGGGAGTGCCCGGCCATGCCGGGTCCGATCCTACTTCTTGATGAAGAGATCGAGCTTTCCGTGATGTTCGGCAAGCAGATAATAGAAAGTCAGGCGGGACTTGGTCCGATCGTCCTTCATATGCTCGCAGACCGCCTTGATCGAGCCGTCGAGGTCGCCGGATTTCAGGCCGAGTTTCTTCTTCAGGAAGTTTTCGCGAACACGATCGACTTCTGCCGAGTCGGAACAGGCGACATAGCGCGTGTCCGGCTTGCTCATCACGAGCGCGTAGGCCTTCGACATCCCGGCGAAGGCGGCGTCGTTCAGCGGCTTCTTGGCATATTTCTTCACGTCGGCGAGGTGGTCCATCGGGTAGCCCCTTCCTGGCCCGCTCGGGAGTGCGGGCGGTTGCGTGTCGCGGGCGGAGGTTAACGCGGTTCCATGCAGGGGGCGAGGGGGCAACGCGCGTGATTTCCGGATTTTGGAACGACTTGGCCCAGCCTTTGGTCGAAGGCGCGGAATGCACGACGGGGATAACGGGCCTCGTGTTCCCGCGGGTTGAATGTGGAGGGGCGCGGTGCTGCAAAGCAGCATACGCTGGAGCGATATGATGAAGCCGACGATTCTGATGGTGCCGCGCATGCCGGAGGCGCTCGTCGCGCGATTGCGCGAGCGCTACATCGTGCTCGGGCCGATGGAGCATTCGGTGCCCGAGGCGCTTCCAGAGGGGGCCGGCGCGGCCGAGGCGCTTCTCACCATGGGCAGCCTGCGGACCGATGCCGCGTTGATGGACGCGCTGCCGAAGCTCAGGCTGATCTGCTGTTACGGCACCGGCATCGAGGGCGTCGATAGGGCACATGCCAAGGCGCGGGGCATCGCGCTCGGCAATGCCGGAACGGCCAATGCCTCCAGCGTGGCGGAGTTCGCCATGGGGCTGATGCTCGCCACGGCGCGCCAGATTCCGCAGGCCGACCGCTTCGTCCGGGCCGGGCGCTGGCAGGGCAACTCGGTGCAGCGCATGGCCTCGGTCCCGGGATTGGCCGGGCGCAAGCTCGGCATCTACGGGCTGGGCGCGATCGGCAGCCGCATCGCGCGGCGCGCCGAGGCCTTCGAGATGGAGATCGGCTACCACAACCGTTCGCGCCGCGCGGATGTGCCCTATCGCTACCACGACAGCTTGCTCGGCCTTGCGGAATGGGCCGATCTGCTGGTGGTTTCGGCCCGGGCGAGCGTAGAGAACCGTCATGCCGTCGATGCCGCGGTGCTGAAGGCGCTGGGGCCCAGCGGCCATCTCGTCAACATCTCGCGCGGGATCGCGGTCGACGAGGAGGCATTGTGCGCGGCGTTGGAGGCGGGCGTGATCGCCGGGGCCGGGCTCGACGTCTATGAGAACGAGCCGCATGTCCCCGAACGTCTCAAGGCGCTCGACAACGTCGTGCTGACGCCCCATATCGCCGCCGCCTCGCATTCGGCGCAGGAAGCGCAGCAGGAGGTCATGCTCGGCAATCTCGACGCCTTTTTCGCCGGACGCCCGCTTCTCTCGCCGGTCGCGCTCTGAGCGATCAGGGCATGACGACGACCGGCGTGCCCATCTGGACGCGGGCATAGAGGTCGATCACGTCCTGATTGTGCATGCGGAAGCAGCCATAGGAGGCGGCGGTGCCGATGGTGTTCGGCATGTTGGTGCCGTGGATGGCGTATTGCCCGCCGGGGCCGAGCCCGATGACGCGCGCGCCCATCGGGTTGCGCGGCGAGCCGCCGGGAATGACCTCCGGCAGACGCGGATTGTCGCGCCGGACCTCGGCCGGCGGGCTCCAGGCCGGGTCGACCTGCATCTCCTCGACATATTTGACGCCGCGCCACTGCTTGCCGGCCTTGCCGACGGCGATGGTGTAACGGATCGCCGTGCCAGGGGCGACGACGTAGTAGAGCCTGCGTTCGCCGGTGCGGATGACGATGGTGCCTGGTTCGAACCGGTCGTCGCGCAGCCCGACGACCTCGCGCGCTTCGGCGCTGATCGCGCCCGGCAGCAGCAGCGCTGCGGCAAGGCCGATGGCGACGGCATGTCTGGCCATGGTCGAAACTCCCATTCGGATCCGAACGGGTTTAGCGCCCAGTCATGAAGCACAGGTTGAGCGATATGGTGAAGCGGCGCTTCACGATGACACGCCAGTCTAGAGCATTTTCGAGCGAAGTGGATACCGGTTCGCGTTAAGAAAATGCGACAAAACAAAGAGATAGAGCATTTCCGCGATTCGGAGAAACGCGGAAATGCTCTAGGCGCGCGGATCAGGCAGCGGGCCTGGAACGGTGCTGCTGCGGCAGCAGGAAGGGCAGGCCCGGCGCAGGCGCGCGGCTCAGCGTCAGGTCGACCTTGAAGACCTGGCGCAGCAGCGCATCGTTGAGCGTGCGCGCCGGCGGCCCCTGCGCGATAATCCGCCCCTGATCCATGACCACGAGATGGTCGGCATAGGTCACGGCGAGGTTGAGGTCGTGAAGCACGATCAGCACGGCGACGCCACGCGCGGCGATGCTGCGGGCCATGTCGAGCAAGGTGAGCTGATGGCAGAGGTCGAGGCTGGCGATCGGCTCGTCGAGGAAGAGGACCTGCCGTTCGGCGACGCTGCGCCCGGCCTCCAGCTGGCACAGCACGCGGGCGAATTGCACGCGCTGCTGCTCGCCGCCCGAGAGCGTCTGATAGCGGCGGCCGGCGAGGTCGATCACGCCGGCTGCCGCAAGGCTGTCGGCGACGATGGCTTCGCGCCGCTGGCGCGTCAGAGCCCGGCCGATGCCGTCGACGCCGAGGCTTGCGACCTCGTAGACGCTGAACGGGAAGGCGAGGCGGGCATGCTGGGCCATGACGGCGCGCTGGCAGGCGAGGCGCCAGGCCGGGATCGCCGCGAGCGGCTCGCCTGCCATGCGGATCTCGCCGCCGGCCGGCTTCATCTCGCCGGTCAGGAGCTTGAGCAGCGTCGATTTGCCGGCGCCGTTCGGGCCGATCAGGATCGTTGTCGTGCCGCCGGCGAGCTCCAGAGAAGCGTCCGCGACGAGCTTCCGGCCGCCCGCGGCGAAGCTCACGGCATGGCCGGCGAGGATCGGCATCGCTTCAGACATCGAGAGCACTCGTGCGGCGCAACAGCAGCCACAGGAAGAAGGGCGCGCCGATCGTGGCGGTGACGATGCCGATCGGCAGCTCGGCCGGGGCGACGATCAGGCGCGCGACGATATCGGCGCCGACCAGCAGCATCGCGCCGCCCAAAGCGGAGAGCGGCAGCAGCAGCCGGTGATCCGGGCCGACGGAAAGCCGGATCAGATGCGGCACGACGATGCCGACGAAGCCGATCATGCCGGCCGAGGCGACGCTGGAGCCGACGGCCAGCGCGACGAGCAGGATCGCCAGCGCCTTGATGCGCTGGACCGGGATGCCGAGATGATAGGCCTCGGCCTCGCCCAGCATCAGCCCGTTCAGCCCGCGGGCCAGCAGCGGCATCGTCAGCAGCAGCGGCAGGATAATGGGGGCGACAGCGGACAGCTTGGTCCAGCTCGCCCCGCCGAGGCTGCCGAGCGACCAGAAGGTCAGGTCGCGCAGCTGCCGATCGTCCGAGACGAAGGCGAGAAGGCCCGTGAGGGCGCTCGCCATCGCGCCGAGCGCGACGCCGGCCAGCAGCATGGTGGCGACCGAGGTTCGGCCGCCACGCGTCGCAATGAGATAGAGCGCCAGCGTCGAGACGAGGCCGCCGCAGAACGCGCCGACCGGAAGAGCGGCGAAGGGCAGCTTCATCATGGTGCCGGCGAGGAAACGGTCGCCGAGCACGATGGTCGCGGCGGCGGCGAGCGCTGCGCCGCTCGACACGCCGACGAGGCCGGGATCGGCCAGGGGATTGCGGAACAGCCCCTGCATCAGCGCGCCCGATACGGCAAGGCCGGCACCGACGAGCAGGCCGAGCAGCACGCGCGGCAAACGGATGTTGAGCACGACGAGGACGTCGCGCCCTTCGAGCAGGGCGGTGTCGCCGGTCAGTCTCGCCATCAGGATTTCGGCGACGCGGCCGGGCGGGATCGAGATCGCGCCCTGGCCGATCGCGACGACGGCGAGCAGCAGGCAGGCCAGCGACAGCCCCGCGACGGCGACCACGCCGATACGGCGCCGGCCGGTAATCAGCGTCGTCAGGGCCGTGGCGGCCATGGGCGGGGCGGGGGCCGCGAGGGTCACGGGGCGGCGGCCGTCTTCAGCGGAGGAATGGCGGCTTCCGGATAGATCGCCGCCATGAGATCGCGCGCGGCCATCGGCGTGCGCGGGCCGAAGCCGAGCAGGTAGAGGCCGTCCATATGGATCAGCCGCTTGCCGGCGGCGGCCGGCGTCTGCGCGAAGGACGGCATGGCGAAGAGTTCGTCCGGCGTGATGTTGTGGGCGCTGCTGTTGCGCATCATCAGCACCACCTCGGGCGCGGCCGCGGCGATGGCCTCGTCCGTCATCGGCTTGTAGCCCTCGATGGCGTCGGCGACGTTGAGGCCGCCGGCGAGCGAGATGATCCCATCGGCAGAGCTGTTGCGGCCGCCGACGAGCGCGCGGCCGTTCTGAAGGGAGAGCAGGAACAGAACGCGCTTTTTCTTCGCGATGCCGGAACGCAGGCTGGCGAGCTCCTCGAAACGGGCGCGTGTCTGCGCAGCCAGGCGTTCGGCGGGCGCCGCGGCGCCGATGGCGGCACCGATCGCTGCGATCTTGGAGGCGACGCCTTCGGGCGTCAGCCCGTCGGTGATGCGGGCGATCTTCACCCCCGACTCGGCGAGCAGCGACACCGCATCCGGCGGGCCGGCGCCGTCGATCAGCATGATGAGGCTGGGCTTGAGCGACAGCACGCCCTCGGCCGACAGCGCGCGCACATAGCCGACATTGGCCTTGTCCTTCAGCGCTTCGGCGGGAAACTGGCTGGTGGAATCGACGCCGACGATCCGACCCTGCAGGCCGAGCGCGTAGATGACCTCGGTGATGACTCCTCCGGCGACGACGATGCGCTCGGGCGTCTGGGCGAGGGCCGCGGGAGCAAGGCCGCCGAGTCCGAGCAGGCTCAATGCGGCGGTGGTCACCTGGCGCCGGTTCGGCCGCACCGGACCGCGATGTGCCGCATGATTGTGCGAGCCGGACATGTTGCAACTCCATTCGGGCAGGGCGGCAGATCGCAACACCGCAAACCGACCCGGTCGATAAAGAATCGGTTGATTAGAACGATTCCATAACAAGTAGATCCTTGTTTTTAATTATTCAAAACAAGGATTACCTTCATGGATTATTGACGGTGATATTCGGCTTTACTACAAGGGGTCAAGAGCAGCGACTGGACGTCGCCGGTTCGGCCGTGCGGCATTGCCATGCGGTCTGTCCCGCCGTGCGTCTTTCCGGGTGACGTGCTTCCAGGAGCGCGGCATGCGGAACCGGCGTTGTTCCGCCGTTTCGCGGCACCCTTCGCGTCAGCCGTCTTCGGCTTTTCAATGCAGGATTTGTCGATGTTCATCGCCATGAATCGTTTCAAGGTCGTCAAGGGCGAGGAGGCCGCGTTCGAGACGGTCTGGTCCTCGCGCAAGAGCCGGCTCGACGAGATGCCGGGCTTCCTCTCCTTCCACCTGCTGAAGGGGCCGGAGAAGGAGGATCACACTCTCTATTCCTCGCATACGAGCTGGGCTTCCAAGGACGATTTCGTCGCCTGGACCAAGTCGGACCAGTTCCGCGAGTCGCATCGCAATGCCGGCCAGCCCCGGCCGAAGCCGATGTATCTCGGCCATCCCGAGTTCGAGGGCTTCGAGACGGTCCTCAGCGAGACCAATCCGCACCTGCCCCGCCAGGCGGCCGAGTGAGGCCGGGCCGATGACGACTGCCGATATCGCGACGCGCGACCCGATCGAGCACGCGCGCTCCCTGCTCGCCGCCAAGCCCGACGGCCTGATCGAGGCCGTGGCGCGCGAGGCGAAGGTGTCGACGCGCGCGGTTCTCGAACTGCTGCCGGCCGAGCAGCGCCTCCTCGTGGCGCCCGAGCGTTTCGAGGATGTCTGGAAGGAGCTGGCGACCTGGGGAACGGTGCTGTTCCTGATGCACACCCCCGACATCGTTCTGGAATGCGAGGGCTCGCTGCCCGTCGGCAGCTTCGGTCATGGCTACTACAACATCCATGGCGACAGCCCGATCGGCGGGCATATCAAGGCCGAGAACTGCCGGGGGATCTTCCTCGTCGATCGCAGCACGGCGCAGGGCCGGCGCGCCTGCTCGGTCCAGTTCTTCAACGGCGCCGGCGAGGTGATGTTCAAGGTGTTCGTGCGGCGCGATGCCGCCCGCGAACTGCTGCCGGACCAGCTCGCGCGGTTCGAGGCGCTCAAGACCACATTCGCCTGAGCCGCAAAAAAGGCGCGATGCTCCGGTTCTTGTGTCGCGCCCCCGGGGGGCTTACGCCCCTCGACCCATGCTGGCCATGACCGAGATCAACCTGCTTTTAGCTCTACCGGCGCAGCCTTCGCTGCAGAAGGTGCGTCGTTCGTGAACGTGTCCGCCGATCGTTCTTCCGCGAGGAACGGCGCCGGGCCGGTGCGCGGCAGCCTGCCCGATCATCCGAGCGCGGATGCCGCGATGACCGCTCATGTTGCCATGGACCGGGCGCAACTGCCGCCGAACCGATCCATTGCGCGCCTTGCGGCGGGCCGGCGCTTCGTCGCGGAGCGCGCTCCGCTGCTGCGGTCGAGCCTGAGCGCGGCGCTCCTGCTGGGGCTGCGCTTCGTCCAGGCCCGCCTGATCTCGGTCTGGGGCCTGCTGGTCGCCGCCGCATTCTGCCCGCCTTTCGTCTTCGCCGCTTTCGCCGTCTTCTCCGCGGCGGTGAACTTCGTGTCGATCGCCTCCCTGTTGCGGCTCGAAGCCGTGTTCTTCCAGAGCGCCGATCGCGCCCGGCTCGGCCTCGCCTTCCGGCTCGCGGCGGCAGTCGGCGTGGCTTTCTGCTGCGTTGCGGCAATCCTGCTCGCCGCGCTGGCGCTGTCCGGTTGGGTCGCGCCGGCCGTGGCCGTGCTGTTCCTCTGCTCGTTGAGCGCCCGCGCGGTCCTGAGGCTGCTCTGGACGGAGGCCACCGCCGAAGGCGATTTCCGTGCGATCGGAAACAGCAATGTGGTGCAGGCCGTGGCGCAGCCCGTGATCATGCTGGTGCTGATCGGTCTCGTCGGGCCGAAGGCACTTGCCCTGTTCACGGCCGACGCGCTCGGCCACATCCTCGCGGCCGGCTACCTGCTGCGCCGGCGCTGGAGCGCCGTTGCCGGCTTCGTCGAACCGGGGCTCTGGTCATGGCGGGGCCTGATCGAGGCGGCGCATCATTGGCGGGACGCGCCGCGTGCCTTGCTCCCCAGCGCGCTGCTGGCTTACGGCTTCGCGATCGCTCCGGTGCTGGCGCTGCCCTATGCCGCGAATGCGGTGCTCGCCGCTCAGATCGCCTTGTCGATGCGGCTCATGGAAATGCCGACGCAGATGTTCGGCACCGTGACGGCGCCCGTCGCGCTGAACCGGCTGCGCGCCTATTCCGGCACAAGGCGGCGGCTGGCGGCGCGGATCATGGCGCTGGGGCTGATCGGCCTCGCCGCGGCGATGTTTGGCGTCATCGCGATCGCCGGGATGCTGGTCGAGCCGCTCTTCGAGGGCACGCATTGGGACAATCTCGGCCGGGTCCTGGCGCTGCTTGCGCCGTTCTATGCCGGCATCGCGGTGCTGACGCCGCTTCAGGAAATGGCGACCCTGTCGCGCCAGCCGGTCTGGCAGGTCCTGATCAATGCGGCGGCGCTGGCCGCGATCATCCTGACCATGATCGGGTTCGGAGCGCTTTCGGCGGGGCTGCTGCAGGCGATCGGCCTGATCTCGATCCTGCGCGCGCTGGCGCACACGCTCTTCATCTGGCTGCATCTGGGCGAGGGCGAGCCGGCGCCGCCGGACGGCCTGCCCGCGGTCGACGCGGCGCGCTGAGTTCGGCGCGCCGCGTCGCCTATTCGCGGCGGATCAGCCTGTCGGCGATCAGCGACGACACCAGACCCGGCTTGAACTCGCGTTCGAGTCGCTCGGGATCGTAGACGTTCTCGACCCATTCGAGAAAACCGAGCCCCTTGGCCTCGCCCTCGCGGCGGTAAGCCTCGAAGAAGGCGTCCAGGATGCCGGTCTTGGCGAAGCGGAAATGGCCGTAGCGCCAGGAAAGCTGGCGCATCGCCTCGTTCAGGGGCCGCCCTTCATGGACCAGCATATAGAGCGCCGAGAAGAAGCCGGCCCGGTCCGCGCCCGACTTGCAATGGACGAGCGCCGGTTCCTCTAGCGCCGCGAAGAAGTCCTTCGCGCCGAGGATGGTGGCCCGGTCCGGCGCGCCGCGCGAGCGCAGGACGAAGTCGACGAGCGTGATGCCGTGGCGCTCGCAGGCTTCCTTCTGCAGGGGCCAGGAACCGTGCTCGCGCCCGCCGCGCAGGTTGACGATGGTCTTGACGCCTTCCCGGGCGAAGCGCGCGATCTGGTGCGGTGCGGGCTGGGCCGAGCGCCACAGCCGCGGCGTGACGCGGTGCGCGTTGAGATAGGCCAGGCGGAAGATGCCATGGTCGACGAGCAGCATGTTGGCCCAGGCGCGCAGCCGCTGGCCGGGGCTGCCGATCGGGCGGTCCCAGCGTGCGATGCGCGCCATGCGGCGGGCATAGCGCTCTTCGTCGGAACGCAGCCGGGTCAGCATGGCAGGGCTCGGGTGGACTTCATGCAGCGCCCGATACCAGTGTGAATCCCGCAGCGCAAATCCCCGTCTCCGGGGGCGTCCGCGACCGGCAACGAAGGAAGGGGTTGGACTTTCCGTGTCGAAACGGCATAAGGCCCGGCGAAATATCCCAAGGACAGGTTTCCCATGCGCATCGACGCCATCTCCATCGGCAAGAATCCGCCGGACGAAGTCAACGTCCTGATCGAAGTGGCGATCGGCGGCGAGCCGATCAAGTACGAGATGGACAAGGACGCGGGCACGCTCTTCGTCGACCGCTTCCTCTATACGCCGATGCGCTATCCGGGGAACTACGGCTTCATTCCGCATACGCTGTCGGAAGACGGCGATCCCTGCGACGTGCTGGTCGCCAATACGCGCCCGCTGGTGCCGGGCTCCTATATCGCGGTGCGGCCGATCGGCGTGATGCTGATGGAGGACGAGGGTGGCGGCGACGAGAAGATCATCGCGGTGCCGGTGCCGAAGCTGACCAAGCGCTACGAGAACGTGCACAACTACACCGACCTGCCGCAGATCACGCTCGACCAGATCCAGCACTTCTTCGAGCACTACAAGGATCTCGAGCCCGGCAAATGGGTCAAGCTCAAGGGCTGGGGCGATGCGGCCGAGGCCAAGAAGCTGATCGTCGAGGCGATCGAGCGCGCCAAGGCCGCGAAGGGCTGAACAGGGTTTCGAGCCGATGGTTTCAAGGGCCGCGCCGAGCGCGGCCCTGTTCGTTTCAGGCCGCGATCGCGTCGGCCAGTGCCACCGTGCGGCGTGCCATCTCGGCATGCAGCAGCTCGACCATGCGGCCGTCGAGCTGGATCGCGCCCTTGCCGGCATTCTCCGGCAGGTCGAAAGCCGCCATGATCGCCCGGGCGCGTCCCAGCTCCGCCTCGTCGGGGGCGAAGATCGTGTTGGCGAGGCCGACCTGCGAGGGATGGATCAAGGTCCGGCCATCGAAGCCGAGATCGCGCCCCTGTTCGCATTCGGCCCGGAAGCCGGCTTCGTCCTTGATATCGTTGTAGACGCCGTCGAGGATATCGATGCCATGCGCGCGGGCGGCCAGGATTGCCTGTGTGAGCCAGGGCAGCATCGGCGCGCGGCCGGGCACGAAGCGGGCGCGCGTCTCCTTGGCGAGATCGTTGGTGCCCATGACGAAGCAGGCCAGCCGCGTCGCCGGATCGCGGGCGGCACGCGCGATGCGCTCTACCTCCAGGATGGCGAGCGGGGTCTCGATCATCGCCCAGACCGCGATGGCGGGATCGGCCCAGAGGCCGCTCAACTTTCCGCCGACCTCGTGCAACGTCTCGGGGGCGGAGACCTTCGGGATCAGGATCGCCTGCGGTTTCGCTTCGGTTGCGGCGGCAAGGTCGTCAGCGAACCAGGGCGTGCCGGTGCCGTTGACGCGGATCACCAGCTCGCGGCGGCCATAGCCGCCGGCCTTGACGGCGGCGCAGACCTGCTCGCGCGCCGTGGCCTTGGCGTCGGGGGCGACGGCGTCCTCGAGATCGAGAATCAGGACGTCGGCGGGGATCTCGCGGGCTTTCTCCAGCGCACGGGCGTTCGAGCCTGGCATATAGAGGGCGCTGCGGCGGGGGCGGATGGTGGTCATCGTCTCTCCTGACACGGCCGGCTTGTGTTGCGCTGCACAGTAAACGAACGCAGATGCAATACCAGCGCTGCGAAAGGTGGAAGGGACGATCATGGCGTGGGTGGCTGGCGTCGATGGCTGTAAGGGCGGCTGGATCGCGGCTTTTTGCGATATGCAGTTCAGAGGAGCTCCGATCATTGGGGTCTTCCGTGACTTTCAAAGCGTTCTGACGCATGAAACGAGACCCTGCATCGTTGCCGTGGACATGCCGATTGGCTTGCCTGATCGGATACAAGGGCGAGGGCGCGGACCTGAGGAAGCGGCAAGGGCTGTTCTAGGGCCGCGTGGGACTTCCGTTTTCAGCATACCCTCGCGAGCCGCAGTCTATGCCGTCGATCGGCCTGTCGTTGGCATGGACGATATCGGCCGCTCTCACGCCTATGCCTGCGATGTTGCTCGGCGAACGTCGGTTCCCCAAGCGGGCTTCAGCCGTCAGGCTTTCATGATCCTCCCCAAAATCCGGGAGGTCGACGCCCTCCTTCAGAGCGATCTCTCGATAAGAGAGCGGATTCGAGAAATTCATCCGGAATTGGCCTTTTGGTCGATGAACGGAGAAACACCGCTCAACTTCCCCAAAAAAACGGCCGAAGGATTGGCCGAACGTACCCGGCTTCTCGTCTCCCAAGGCGTCCATGAGACCGTGGCCGGCGACCGGCCTCCACGCGGAGCCGCAGCCGACGACCTTCTCGACGCGCTGGCGGCGCTGGTCGTCGCCCGGCACATTGCCGCCGGGCGCGGGCGGCCCTTCCCCGATCCGCCGGGACGGGATAGCCACGGGCTTCCCATCGCGATCTGGACATATCGTCCAGCGCCCGAGTCCAACCAGGATATCGTCATGAGCGCACGCCCCGTCTCCCGCCCGATGATCGAGGAAGCGGCGGGGCGCATCGCCGGCCATGCCCGTGTCACCCCGGTGATGCGGCTGGGAACGGGTGCCTTCGGATCTGCGGCCGATGTCTCGCTCAAGCTCGAATGCCTGCAGCATGCGGGTTCGTTCAAGACGCGCGGCGCCTTCAACAACCTGCTGTCGCTGCCGGTTCCGGCTGCCGGCGTCTCCGCGGCCTCGGGCGGCAACCACGGTGCGGCGGTGGCCTATGCGGCGATGAAGCGCGGCGTGAAGGCGACGATCTTCGTGCCGGAGATCTCGCCGGCCGCCAAGATCGAGGCGATCAAGCGCTTCGGCGCCGAGGTCGTGGTCGGAGGCGCGCAATATGACGACGCCCAGGCGGCCTGCGATCGCTTCGTCACCGATACCGGCGCGCTCAAGATCCATCCTTTCGCAGCGCTGGAGACCATTGCCGGACAGGGCACGCTCGGCCGCGAATGGGACAGCCAAGAGCCCGATCTCGACACCGTGCTCGTCGCTGTCGGCGGTGGTGGGCTGATCTCCGGCATCGCGAGCTGGTTCGCCGGCAGCAAGGTCCGGGTCGTCGGCGTCGAGCCCGAGGGCTCGCGTGCCTTGCAGGCGGCGCTCGACGCCAACGGGCCTGTCGAGGTCAAGGTCGCCTCGGTCGCGGCGGATTCGCTGGGTGCCCGTAATGTCGGCCAGCTCGTCTACGACGTGACGAAAGACAGCGTGGATCACGTCGCGCTGGTGCCGGATGCGGCGATCACCGAGGCGCAGGCCGTGCTCTGGCGCGACTTCCGCCTTGCGGTCGAGCCAGGCGGCGCGGCGGCGCTGGGCGCCCTGCTCTGCGGCGCCTACAAGCCCGCGAAGGGCGAGCGACTCGGCGTGCTTGTCTGCGGCGCCAATGTCGATCTGGCGAAGCTCGCCGCCATCGTTGGGTGAACGCCTGTCATTCCGGGATGCCGCGTAGCGGCAGACCGGAATGACAAAGCGCTCGATCATTCGTTGGGACTGGACGCGGGCCTTGGTTGCAACGCACACTCGCCGCCCATCAGGAGGCGATGCATGTCCGGCACGACAACAAAAACCAATTCCGGCCGCTTTTTCGAGGATTTCCAGCTCGGCGAAACGATTGCGCACGCCACGCCGAGAACGGTCACGACAGGCGACGTCGCCCTCTACACGGCTCTCTACGGTCCGCGTTTCGCGGTTCAGTCCTCCGACGCCTTCGCCAGGGCGGTCGGCTATCCCGCGGCCCCGGTGGACGATCTGCTCGTCTTCCATATCGTCTTCGGAAAGACGGTGCCGGACGTTTCGCTCAATGCCGTGGCCAATCTCGGCTATGCCGATGGCCGCTTCCTCAAGCCGGTCTTTCCGGGCGACACGCTCTCGACCACCTCGGAGGTGATCGGGCTGAAGCAGACCTCGTCCGGCGATGCCGGCATCGTCTATGTCCGCTCGATCGGCCGCAACCAGCACAATGAGATCGTCCTGAGCTATACGCGCTGGGTGTTGGTGCGCAAGCGCGTGCCCGGAACCCCGGCCCATGCCGAGCAGGTGCCGGAACTGGCGAAGGCCGTGCAGCCGGAAGCGCTTGGAGAGGCCTGCCCGCCGCTGGACCTCGCGGTCTATGACGAGGCGCTGGCCGGCTCGCCTTTCCGCTGGAGCGACTATTCTGCCGGCGAGCGGATCGACCATGTCGACGGCATGACGGTCGAGGAGGCGGAGCACCAGCTTGCGACCCGGCTCTACCAGAACACCGCCAAGGTCCATTTCGATGCCCATGCGGCTCGTGACAGCCGTTTCGGCAAGCGGCTGATCTATGGCGGCCATGTCATCAGCCTGGCGCGGGGGCTCTCCTTCAACGGGCTGGGCAATGCCTTCCATATCGCGGCGATCAATGGCGGGCGCCATGTCGCGCCGCTTTTCGCCGGCGACACGGTCTATGCCTGGAGCGAGGTGCTGGCGAGCGCGGAGCTGCCCGGCCGCAGCGATGTCGGCGCGCTCCGGCTCCGCCTCGTCGCGACCAAGAACCGCCCTTGCGCGGACCATCCGCTGAAGGCCGGAGATTCGTACGATCCCGCCGTGATTCTGGATTTCGACTACTGGGCTCTGCTGCCACGCTAAGGTTTTCGTAACAAAATGACGATTTTCAGAATCTGTAACTTTGTTCTGCGCATGCCGCATTGCAGCGTCGAAACGGTTTCGTTAGACAACCAGTCACTCTAGAATGATCCCAAATGGGTCCGCCGCCGTCGACGGACCGCCTGACCGGAGAAGAAGATTGGCCGAGGTCAAGCCCGCGGCGCGCCCGCTTTCGCCCCACCTTCAGATCTATCGCTGGTCCTGGACGATGGCGATGTCCGTCGCCCATCGCGTCACCGGGACGGGGCTCTATCTCGGCACGGTGCTGATCGCCGCCTGGCTGGTCGCCGCCGCCTCCGGCCCCGCCGCCTTCGAGACGGCCCAGGCGATCGCGGGCTCCTTCCTCGGCCGCCTCGTGCTCTTCCTCTACAGCTTCTCGCTGATCCACCACATGCTCGGCGGCTTGCGCCATTTCGTCTGGGACACGGGCAAGGGCTATGAGCCCGAGACCCGCATGAAGATGGCGAAGTTCACGCTGGTCGGCTCCGTCAGCCTGACGATCCTGATCTGGATCGTCGCGCTCGTGCTGCGCTGAGGAGTTCGCCATGCTGTCCAATTCCTCGATGCGCACCCCGCTCGCCCGCGTTCGCGGCCTCGGTTCGGCCAAATCCGGCACCGGCCATTTCTGGCTGCAGCGCGTCACCGCCGTCTCGAATCTGATCCTGACGGTGATCTTCGTCGGAATCGTCATCGCGCTGGTCGGCCGGCCCTATCCGGCGGCGGTCGTGCTCCTGTCGAATCCTTGCGTCGCGATTCTGATGCTGCTCTTCATCCTGTCGGCCTGCGTTCATATGCGGCTCGGCATGCAGGTCATCATCGAGGATTACGTCCAGAGCGAAGGGGCCAAGGTCCTTGCCGTCATGGCCAACACCTTCTTCGCCATCGCGGTCGGCGCGGCCAGCGTCTACGCGGTGCTGAAGCTGTCTTTTGGAGGCTGATCCGATGGCGATCACCAAGTCCCGCCCGGTTCCGGCCTATACCGGCACCGCCTATCCGATCACTGACCACACCTTCGACGTCGTCGTCGTCGGCGCCGGCGGCGCCGGCCTTCGCGCCACCGTCGGCTGCTCGCAGGCCGGCCTGCGCACGGCCTGCATCACCAAGGTGTTCCCGACCCGCTCGCACACCGTCGCGGCCCAGGGCGGCGTCGCCGCCTCGCTCGGCAACATGGGCAAGGACACCTGGCAGTGGCACATGTACGACACCGTGAAGGGGTCGGACTGGCTCGGCGACCAGGACGCCATCGAATATCTCGTGCGCAATGCGCCGGCCGCCGTCTACGAGCTCGAGCATTGGGGCGTGCCCTTCTCGCGTACCGAGGATGGCCGCATCTACCAGCGCCCCTTCGGCGGCATGACCACCGAATTCGGCGAGGGCCCGCCGGCCCAGCGCACCTGCGCCGCGGCCGACCGCACCGGCCACGCCATGCTGCACACGCTCTATGGGCAGGCGCTGCGCTACAATACCGAGTTCTTCATCGAGTATTTCGCCATCGACCTGATCATGGACGAGGACGGCCATTGCCGCGGCGTGATCGCGCTCAAGCTCGATGACGGCACGCTGCACCGCTTCCGTTCGCAGCAGACCATCTTGGCGACCGGCGGCTATGGCCGCGCCTATTTCTCCGCGACCTCGGCCCATACCTGCACCGGCGACGGCGGCGGCATGGTGCTGCGCGCCGGCCTGCCGATGCAGGACATGGAGTTCGTGCAGTTCCACCCGACCGGCATCTACGGCTCGGGCTGCCTGATCACGGAAGGCGCGCGCGGCGAGGGCGGCTATCTCACCAATTCCGAGGGCGAGCGCTTCATGGAGCGCTATGCCCCCTCGGCCAAGGACCTCGCCTCGCGCGACGTCGTCTCGCGCTCGATGACGATGGAGATCCGGGCCGGCCGCGGTGTCGGCAAGGACAAGGACCATATCTACCTGCATCTCGACCATCTCGATCCGAAGATCCTGCACGAGCGCCTGCCGGGCATCTCGGAGAGCGCCAAGATCTTCGCCGGCGTCGACGTGACCCGCGAGCCGATCCCGGTCCTGCCGACCGTGCATTACAACATGGGCGGCATCCCCACGAACTATCACGGCGAGGTTCTGACCAAGGTCGGCGGCGATCCGGATACGGTGGTGCCGGGCCTGATGGCGATCGGCGAGGCGGCTTGCGTCTCGGTGCACGGCGCCAACCGCCTCGGCTCGAACTCGCTGATCGACCTCGTCGTGTTCGGCCGCGCGGCCGGCCTGCGCTGCGCCGACACGGTGACGGCGGGCGAGAAGCAGCCCGAGCTGCCGAAGGGGTCCTCGGACCTCGCGCTGACCCGTCTCGACAAGTACCGCAACGCTGCCGGCGGCACGCCGACCGCGGTGCTGCGCGACCGGATGCAGCGGACGATGCAGAACAACTGCGCCGTCTATCGCGAAGGCGACACGCTGGAAGAGGGCCACAAGCTCATCCACGAGGTCTGGAACGGCATCACGGATGTCGGCACCAAGGACCGCTCGCTGATCTGGAATTCCGACCTGATCGAGACCCTGGAATTCGACAACCTGATCACCCAGGCGGTCGTGACCATGGACTCGGCGCTGAACCGTCCGGAAAGCCGCGGGGCCCATGCCCGCGAGGACTATCCGAACCGCGACGACAAGGACTGGATGAAGCACACGCTCGCCTGGATCGACGACGAGAAGCGCACGATCACGCTCGATGACCGGCCGGTGCACACTTACACGATGTCCAACGACATCGAGTACATCAAGCCCAAGGCGCGGGTGTACTGAGGGACTCTTCCGATGGCTGAATTCAATCTCCCGAAGAACTCCCGCCTGACCGAAGGCAAGGCTTGGCCGAAACCGGCCAATGCCAAGAACGTCACCGAGTTCAAGATCTATCGCTGGAGCCCGGACGACACCGCCAATCCGCGTACCGACACCTATTATGTCGACCGCGACGATTGCGGGCCGATGGTTCTCGATGCGCTGATCTGGATCAAGAACAAGGTCGACCCGACGCTGACCTTCCGCCGTTCCTGCCGCGAGGGCATCTGCGGCTCCTGCGCCATGAACATGGACGGCAAGAACGGGCTGGCCTGCACCACCGGCATCGACGAATGCGGCGGCACCGGCAAGAACGCCGGCAGGGTCGCGATCTATCCGTTGCCGCATATGCCGGTCGTGAAGGATCTCGTGCCGGATCTGACCCGCTTCTACGCCCAGCACGCCTCGATCGAGCCCTGGCTGCAGACCACCACGCCGGCTCCCGAAAAGGAGTGGCGCCAGGCCAAGGATGATCGCGAGAAGCTCGACGGGCTCTACGAGTGCATCCTCTGCGCCTGCTGTTCCACCTCCTGCCCGAGCTACTGGTGGAACGGCGACCGCTATCTCGGCCCGGCCGCGTTGCTGCAGGCCTATCGCTGGCTGATCGATAGCCGCGACGAGGCGACGGGCGAGCGGTTGGACAATCTCGAGGACCCGTTCCGGCTGTATCGCTGCCACACCATCATGAACTGCGCGAATGCCTGCCCGAAGGGCCTGAACCCGGCCAAGGCGATCGCAGAGGTCAAGAAGATGATGGTGGCTCGCCAGGTCTGATGCAGGGTGTCATCCCGTGCGCGCTGCGGCATGTAATGCCGCTGCGCAGACACGGGATCGTTCTCCGATAAGGGCGCGTCCTCGTCCGGGCGCGCCTTTTTGCTGAAGAGGCGCCTTTTCCTGAAGACGGTCCCGCATCTGCGCAGCAGCACTTCGTGCCGCAGCGCGTGCGGGATGACAGCGGTTCTCAGCGGATGTAGCGCTCTGGCCGGAACGGCGCGGGGTCGATCGGCGGCTTTTCCCCGCAGACCATGGTAGCGATCATCTCGCCGGTGATCGGGCCCGTCGAGAAGCCGATATGCTGGTTGCCGAAGGCGAGCCAGAGGCCGGGATGGCGCGGCGCCTCGCCGATCATTGGCAAGGAATCCGGCAAGGTCGGCCGGGAGCCGCGCCAGGTTTCGCCGACGACCTCGCCGAGTGGGAAGGCCTCGCGCGCCGCAGCGGTCGCGCCGTCGATCTGGCGGTGCTCGTCGGGCGCGTCGCGGAAGGAGAGGTCGACGCCGCTGGTCACGCGAAAACCCTGCTCCATTGGCGCCATGTAGTAGGCGCCGTCGACATCGTAGACGGGCCGCGACAGGCCGGTGCCGGCGTCCGGCTTGAGATGGCGGTGATAGCCGCGCTCGACATCGAGCCGCGGATCGATTCCGAGCGGTTTCAACAGGTCGCCGCTCCAGGGGCCGAGCGCGACGACCACGATATCGGCCTCGAAGCTGCCCGTCGCGGTGCTCGCACGCCAGCCGCTGCCATTGCGGGCGAGGTCGGTGATCGCGGCCTGCTCGATCCTGCCGCCGCGCTCGGCGAAGAGGGTGGCATAGGCCGCGGTGACGGCACCGGGCGAATCGACCGAGCCGACGCAGGGGATCAGGAGACCGGCCGGGAAGATCGGATTCAGGCTGGGCTCGATGCCGGAGATGCCTTGCCGGTCGAGGACTTGAGACTCGATGCCGTGGCTTTTCAGGAAATCATGCTCGGCCCGCGCGGCTTCATGGCCGGCTTCCGTGCGCCAGAGCTTGAGCGTGCCGGTCTCGCGCAGGCGGTGCGAGACGCTGGCCTCGGCCATCAGGGCGCGATGGCGGTCGACCGTACTGGCGGTGAGCGCCTGCAAGGCGGCGATGCGAGCCTTCGCCTGCGAGGGCCGGGCCTCCCAGAGGAAGCGCAGCAGCCAGCCCGGCCGGCTGAAGGCGCGGGCCCAGCTCAGGTGGAGCGCGGGATGGCGATTGCCGAGATAGTCGGAGATCCTCGCATAGAGCGAGGGGTTGTTCAGCGGCACGATCGAGGAGGCGGCGAGTACGCCGGCATTGCCGTAGGAGGTCTCGCTGCCGGGTTCCTTGCGGTCGATCAGGGTGACGGCGATGCCGCGCTTCTGCAGCGCCAGCGCGCAGGAGACGCCGACCATGCCGGCGCCGAGGACGAGAGCTGTACGGGTCAAATGGGTCACAGGCCGGCGGCGGCCGGCTCCTTCAGCCAGTGGTCGAGGAAGGCGTCGAGCCAGAGCCGGACGGCCGGGTCATGCTGGAACCAGCCCGGCAGATGGGTGTGGCCGAGCTGGGCGCCGGGCATCAGCGTGCGCTCATGGCCGCGCACCGACCAGCGATACATCATCGCCGGCGTCACTTCCGGGTGGAACTGGATGCCATAGACCTTCGAGCCCGCGCGGATGGCCTGCACGGGGAAATCTCCGCCCGTCGCGAGGCATTCGGCGCCGCTCGGGCAATCGAAGCCATCGCGATGCCATTGATAGACGATGTCTGGCCAGACGAATTGAGCGGTGCCGGCATGGGCGGCGCCAGCCTCGGTGACGGAGAGCGGGTAATAGCCGACCTCGGCGCGGCCCTCGTCATGGGTGTAGACGCGCGCGCCCATCTGCTTCGCCAGCATCTGCGCGCCGAGGCAGATGCCGAGAAAGGGGGCATCCTCCTTCAGGCAAGTGCCGATCCAGTCGATCTCGGCCTTGATGAAATCGTCGGGATCGTTGGCCCCCATCGGGCCGCCGAAGATCACGGCGCCGGCATGGTCGCGCATCGTCTGCGGCAGCGGATCGCCGAAGCGCGGCTTGCGGATGTCGAGCGCATGGCCACGCGCCTGCAGCAGGCGGCCGACACGGCCGGAGGTCGAATGCTCCTGATGCAGCACCACGAGCACCGGCTTGGGTGCTGGGCGGCTCGGCCGGGTGGCGAGGGGAGAGCGCGTTCTGCGGGGGGCGCGGAGGACGAAGGCGTGGTCGTTCATCACGGACTTCAGGGTCGCTCGCGCGCCGGCAGGCGGAAGAATGGCGCGCAAAGCCATGACGGATCGCCCTTCAGCATGAGGTTCCAGACGGAACGAAGCAAGCAATTTATGCGCCGGAACCGCCGCAACCATCCGTCAAGCTCTCCTGGTCATGTCGGAACGAGCGGCGGGGAACGGCGTTTCGCTTGACGCTCCGCCCTTAATCTGAGATGAGAATGAACGTTCATTCTCATTTTGCCGGGTTCCGATGCCCCCTCTGGTTTCCGCGCCGCAGCCTGTTGCCGTCCTGACGGAGCGCCATATCCGCATCCTGGATGCGGCCGAGCGGGTGTTCGCGCGCGCCGGTTTCCACGCGGCGACGATGCAGGATGTCGCGGCCGAGGCCGGGATGAGCCCGGGCAATCTCTACCGCTATTTCAGTTCCAAGGACGCGATCATCGCCGGCATGTCCGAGCGCGACCGCAGCCTGATCGCGGAGGATTTCGGCAGCCTGCGGGCGGATAACGGTTCCCTGCTCGACCAGCTGGAGGAGCTTGGCCGCAAGCATCTCGTCCGCCAGCCGCGCGAGAAGGCGGTGATCGCCGTGCAGATCTGGGCGGAAGCCGCGCGCAATCCGGACATGGCGCGGATGTGCGCGGATATCGAAGGCACCGTGGTCCAGGGGCTGGCGACGGCGATCGGCGAAGCCAAGCGCAATGGCGAATTGCCGCCGCTGCTCGACGAGCAGCGCTTCCTGCTAGCGGTCTCGATGATGGCGGACGGCTATTTCTGCCGCCGGGCAATGGACCCGAACTTCGACGAGGCGGTTGCGGCGGACACCTTGTTCGCCGGCATGCGCCAGCTCGCCCAGACCATGCTCCTGCCCGAAACGGAGACGCGACCATGATCTCTGCGCCCGCAGGACTTTCTTCCCTTTTCTCCGGCCATGCGGCCGAAACAGGATCCTTTTCGATGATCGTTCGCTCGTCCGTTCCGCGCCTGTCGGCGTCGATGGCCGTCGCCGTGGCCTTGCTGGCGATGCCGCTGCCGCTCGCGGCGCAGACACCGGCGAGCAGCACGTCCGCAGCCGCACCGGCCGCCGGCCCCTCCGTCACCGTGACTCAGGCGGAAACCACCGAGATCGTGCAGAGCGTGGTCGTCTCGGGCTCGACGGTGGCGCGCGACGAGATCCTGGTCGCCCCCGAGGTCGACGGGCTGTCGATCATCGCGCTTTTGGCGGAGGAGGGCGACAAGGTCGCGCAGGGCCAGGTGCTGCTGCGGCTGAGCCGGACGACGCTCGACGTCCAGAAGGCTCAGAACGACGCCCAGATCGCCCGCGCGGAGGCGGCGGTCGCGCAGGCCAACGCCCAGATCGCCGAGGCCGACGCCAATCTGGTCCAGGCCAACAATGCCTTCGACCGCACCAAGGCGCTGCGCGAAAGCGGCAATGCCAGCATGGAGCTGTTCGACCAGCGCGCTGCCGCCGCGCGCTCCGGCCAGGCGCGCGCCAATGCCGCGCGCCAGCTGCTGGCGATCGCGACGGCCGACCTTGCGCTTGCCCAGGCGCAGGGCAAGGACATCGCCGTCAAGCTCGCCCGCACTGACATCAAGGCGCCCGGCGCCGGCATCGTCAGCCGCCGCACCGCCAAGCTCGGCGGGACGGCGAGCATGCTGCCGACGACGGAGCCGCTGTTCCGCATCATCGCTGACGGCGCCATCGAGCTCGAAGCGCAGGTCGCCGAGGTCGAGCTGCCGGGTCTGAAGGTCGGGCAGCCGGTTTCGGTGATGCCGGCGGGGGCCAAGGACGCGCTTGCCGGCACGATCCGGCTGATCGCGCCGGAGGTCGACAAGGCCTCGCGCCTCGGCCGCGTCCGCGTCGCACTGGACGGCAACCCACCGGTCGCCATCGGCGCCTTCGCGCGCGGCATCATCGAGACCGGCCGCAAGCGCGCCGTCACCCTGCCGCTTTCGGCCATCACCTACAGCCGTTCGGGCGCGAGCGTGCAGACCGTCAAGGACGGCCGGGTCACCACGAAGCCGGTCACGCTCGGCCTGGTCGGCGGCGGCCGCGCCGAGATCGTCAGTGGCATTGCGGCGGGTGAGACCGTGGTTGCGCGCGCCGGCACCTTCGTGCGTGACGGCGACGTCGTGACGCCGGTCGCGACCAACTGACGGATGCGGCCATGAACGTGAATTTCTCCGCCTGGTCGATCCGAAAGCCGGTTCCGGCGATCCTGCTCTTCGTCGTGCTCTGCGTGCTCGGGCTGCTCGCCTTCTCGAAGCTGCCGGTCACGCGCTTTCCGAATATCGACGTGCCGCTGGTCTCCGTCACGGTGACGCAGTCCGGCGCGGCCCCGGCCGAACTCGAAAGCCAGATCAGCAAGAAGGTCGAGGATACGGTCGCCAACATCACCGGCGTCAAGCACGTCACCTCGACGCTGACCGACGGCCAGTCGCTGACGCTGATCGAGTTCAGGCTCGAAACCAATACCGATCGTGCCGTCAACGACGTCAAGGACGCCATCGCCAAGATCCGCGCCGATCTGCCGCGCACGATCGACGAGCCAGTGATCCAGCGCATCGATGTCGAAGGCCAGTCGATCCTGACCTATGGCGCGGCTTCGGCCGGGCTGACGCTGGAGCAGCTTTCCTGGCATGTCGACGATGTCGTCGCGCGCGAGCTGCAGGGCTTGAAGGGCGTGGGGCGCGTCGAGCGCTATGGCGGCGTCGACCGCGAGATTCGCGTCTCGCTCGATCCCGACCGTTTGCTCGCGCTCGGCATCACGGCAGGCGAGGTCAACCGCCAGATCCGCGCGACCAATGTCGACCTCGCCGGCGGGCGCGGCGAGGTCGGAGGGCAGGAACAGGCGATCCGCACGCTGGCCGGCGCACGAACCGTCGCCGATCTGGCCGAGACGAAGATCACCCTGTCAGGCGGGCGCGAGGTGCGGCTGAAGGAGCTGGGCCGCGTCGAGGATTCCAATTCCGAGCCGCGCGCCTTCGGCCGGCTGAACAAGAGCCCGGTCGTGACCTTCGCCGTGTTCCGCTCGAAGGGTTCGAGCGAGCTTTCGGTGAAGGATGTCGTGGCCCAGCGCGTGGCGGAGCTCAACAAGCGCTTCCCCGATATCCAGATCACGCCGATCGACGACGCCGTCGCCTATACCTACGGCAACTACAAGGCGGCGATGGAGACGCTGATCGAAGGCGCGGTGCTCGCCGTCCTCGTCGTCTTCCTGTTCCTGCGCAACTGGCGGGCGACCCTGATCACGGCGGTCGCGCTGCCGCTATCGGCCATCCCCACCTTCTGGGCGATGGAGCTGATGGGGTTCTCGCTCAATCTCGTCAGCCTGCTCGGCATCACGCTGGTGACCGGCATCCTGGTCGACGACGCCATCGTCGAGATCGAGAACATCGTCCGGCACATGAAGATGGGCAAATCGCCCTATCGCGCCGCGATGGAGGCGGCCGACGAGATCGGGCTCGCGGTCATCGCGATCACGCTGACCATCGTCGCGATCTTCGCGCCGGTCTCCTTCATGGGTGGCGTCGCTGGCCAGTATTTCCGCCAGTTCGGCCTGACGGTCGCCGTCGCGGTGCTGTTCTCGCTGCTCGTCGCGCGCCTCATCACGCCGATGATGGCGGCTTATCTGATGCGGCCGGTCGATCATGTCGATCCGAAGGACGGCCGGATCATGGGCGCCTATGTCGGGCTGCTGAAGGGCACGCTGAAGAAGCGACGTATCCCGTTCTTCCCGCGCTTCGACGGCACGGGGCGCTGGCGCAGCCTGCCGTTCAATACGGCCTATGCCACGCTGATCGTCGGCTTCCTCTTCCTGATCGGCTCGATCCAGGCGACGCAGCTCTTGCCCACCGGCTTCATCCCGGACGAGGACACCTCCCGCGTCGTCGCTTCCGTCGAGCTGCCGCCCGGCTCGACGCTGGAAGATACGCGCATCACCACGGACAAGCTCGTCGATGCGCTGAAGACCATTCCGGAAGTGCGCGACGTCTTCGTGCTGGGCGGCTCCTCGCCGACCGGCCAGCGCGAGGTTCGCCGCGCCTCGGTCTTCATCCTGCTCAAGCCGAAGGCCGAGCGCGACATCGCCCAGAAGGAGCTCAAGGTCACCATCGCCGCGAAGCTCGCCGGCGTGCCGGACGTGCGCGCCTGGTACGTCAACGAGCGCGGCGAGCGCGAGATGGCCTTCTCGATCCTGTCGAAGGATGGCGAGGCGCTCGACGCGGCCGTGGCGAAGATCGAAGCGCGGATGCGCCAGGTCGACGGCTATCTCAATGTCGCGACCGCCGGCTCGCTGAGCCGTCCGGAGCTGCGCGTCACGCCGAAGCTGGAGGAGGCCGCCAATCTCGGTGTCACGCCGGAGGCGATCTCGGAAGCGGTGCGCGTCGCCACCATCGGTGACGTCGGCGCCAATCTCGCCAAGTTCAATGCGGGCGACCGGCTGGTGCCGATCCGCGTGCAGCTCGACGAGGCGGCACGGACCGACATGCGCAACATCGCGGCGCTGCGCGTGACCAATACGAACGGCGTCTCGATCCCGCTGACCGCCGTGGCCGATATCGGCTTCGGCGAGGGTCCGAGCTCGATCGACCGCTATGACCGCGTCCGCCGGGCGCAGATCGGCGCCGATCTCAAGCGCGGCTTCGAACTCGGCACGGCGCAGGACAAGTTTCACGAGATCGTCAAGGAGATCGGCCTGCCGCCGGGCGTCTGGGTCGCCGCCACGGGCGACGCGGAAATCCAGGGCGAGGTCGTGCAGGGCTTCATCACGGCGATGACGACCGGCCTGATGCTGGTGCTGGCGGTGCTGATCCTGCTGTTCGGCTCGGTCTTCCAGCCGATCACCATCCTGCTCTCGCTGCCGCTTTCCTTCGGCGGCGTGGTGATCGCGCTGCTCGCGACGCACAACGCCGTCTCGATGCCGGTCTATATCGGCCTGCTCATGCTGATGGGCATCGTCACCAAGAACGCGATCATGCTGGTCGATTTCGCGGTGGAGGAGGTCGGGCGCGGTAAGGACCGGATGACCGCCGTGATCGAGGCCGGCCGCAAGCGTGCGCGGCCGATCCTGATGACCACCATTGCCATGGCGGCGGGCATGCTGCCCTCGGCCTATGGCCTCGGCGATGGCGGCGAGTTTCGCGCGCCGATGGCGATCGCGGTGATCGGCGGCCTGCTCGTCTCGACGGTGCTGTCGCTCATCTTCGTGCCGTCCTTCTACATGGTGATGGACGATCTCTCGCGGGCGACGGGCTGGCTCTTCGGCCGCTTCCTCGGCAAGGCCGAGGACGAGAGCAGCTGGGAGCCGATCCACGACCCCGAGCACGCGACGCCGGGAGAAGCAACGGCGGAGGCGATGTCGAAGCCGGCGCCGCCGCGGCTGGCGGCGGAATGAGGATTACGCCGAGGTCGCCGTGACCTCGGCAATTTGTCGCTGCGCCAGCGCGTCCCGATAGGCCTGCGTTAGCTCGTCGAGGACGGAGCGCTCTGGCCGGGGTGCGTCGAGGTGAAGGTGCCGGAGCTCCGCCATGAAGCGCTCCCAGAGCGGGGCGCCGCCTTCGGCGAGGATCTCGGCGCGGATCGAGAGTTCCTGCGTCACCGGCAGGAAGCGCCGGCCCCAATCGCCCATCGCGGCAAAGACCGGGACGAGCGCGATGCCCATCTCGGTCAGGCTGTAGATCGCCTTCTGCTTGTGGCTGGCGTCGTCGCGGCGCGAGAGCAGCCCGTTTTCGACCAGCCGCTTCAGCCGGTCGGCGAGGATGTTGGAGGCGATGCCCTCGTCGGATTTCGCCATGAGCTCGCGGAAATGCCGGCGATTGCCGAACATCACGTCGCGCAGGACGATCAGGCTCCAGCGATCCCCCAGAATTTCCAGCGTCAGGTTGATCGGACAGCCCGAACGGCCGGTCTCGCGCATGCTCGCCTCCAAAACTGCTTGCGATATAAAATCGGTTTGGTTATCCATCAACCAGTTGCAAATCGAAACTGGTTTTCATCGAGCAGAACCGGAGGATGCGATGGCCAAGGTGATCGTCTGGAATCTCCTGACGCTGGACGGGTTCTTCGAAGGCGGGGAGAAGTGGGATCTCGGCTTCCACAACGATGCCTGGGGCGAGGAGCTGAGCGAGCTCAGCAGCGATTTCGGGCGCAAGGCCGGGCTCCTGGTCTTCGGCCGCGTCACCTATGAGGGGATGAAGGCCTATTGGACCTCGGCCGAGGAGGAGGGTGAGACCAAAGTCTTCATGAACGCCCTGCCGAAGCTCGTCGCGTCACGCAGCCTGACGGGCTCGGACTGGAACAACACCACGGTGACTGCGGACATCGCGGGCGAGATCGCCCGTCGCAAGGCGGAGCCGGGCAAGGACATCTATGTCTTCGGCAGTGCGGAGCTGACCGATGCGCTGCTTGCGGCCGGGCTGGTCGACGAGATGATGCTGGCGGTCGCACCGGTCACGATCGGGCAGGGCACGCCCTTCTTCAAGCCGGGGCCGGAGAAGCGTCGCTATGCACTGCTTGCGGCCCGCCCGCTGAAGAACGGCACCGTCATCCTGCACTACGGCGTCAAGGCCGGGGCATAGGCCCGAAGCTCAGCCGCGCCGGACCATCAGCACGGCGGCGAGAATGGCGACGCCGCCGAAGGCCTGCACCGGCGTCGGCTGCTCGCCGAAGAGGGCCCAGGCGGCGAGCACGCTGACCAGGGCCGGCCAGACCATGACGAGCGAGGCGGCGCTGGCGCCATAGCTGCCGAGCGAAAGGGTGATCAGTCCCTGGCCGAGCGCATGGGAGACGAGGCCGAGTGCGGCGACCGCCAGCCAGCCCTGCAGACTGGCCGGGACGATGGTTTCGCCGAGCGCCAGTGCGGCGGCGAGGCAGAACACCGCGCAGACCACGCTGGAGACAAGGCTGACATAGCCGGCATCGGCGCGGTCGCGGGCGCGCCGCACCGCGAGAATGTAGGTGGCGTAGGACATCGCGGCGCCGACGGCGAGGCTGTCGCCCAGAAGATTGCCGGACACCTGCGCCCCGCCGGTGAATTTCGGCAGGACGAGCAGCAGTGCGCCGGCGATCGCCAGCATCAGCGCGCCAAGGATGCGCCGCGAGGGCTTGTCGCCGAGCAGCAGCCAGCCGCCGAGCACGACGCCGACGGGCGCGAGATTGCCGAGCAGCGAGGCATTGGCGATCGTCGTATGGCCGAGCGCGGCATTGTAGAGCGTGACGTCGATGCCGAAGGTCAGGCCGGCCAGCGCAACGGCGCCGAAGGCGCCGCTGCGGACCTTGTCGCCCGCGGGCTTGCGCTGCTCCAGCGCCGTCCAGGCCGCGAGGACGGGCAGGGCGAAGAGCATGCGCCAGAAGCCGGCAGCGGCCGGGCCGACATCGGCGAGGCGCACGAAGATGCCCGAGAAGCCGATGAAGGTGGCGCCGGCGAGCAGCGTGAGGAACATCGCGAGCGCGGGCGATGCTGAACGGACGGGAATCGCGGGAGCGGACATGGCGTTTTCTGATGGCTGGCAAGGCTGGCTTCGGTCGCGACGCGCGGCCGCCGCAGCCTCGTTCGAGCGCCGGTATAGGACGCTTCCTTGCATCGGAAAAACGGATTATTCTGATTTAACCATTCTTAAAATCGATCGAGGCTGCGCGTACCAAGGAGGCACGTCATGTCGGTCCATTTCGACCTCGCCGCGCTCGGCATGCTGGTGGCCGTGGCGGAGACCGGCGGCTTCACCGCGGCGAGCGCGCGGCTCGGTCGGACGCAATCGGCGATCTCCGTCCGCATCCAGGATCTGGAGAACCAGCTCGGCCACAAGCTGCTGGAGCGCTCGCGCCGCGGCGTCACGCCCACCGATGCCGGCGAGCGGCTGATCGCCCATGCGCGGCGCCTGCTCGCGGTCGAGCGCGAGGCGCTGGCCGATCTTGCCGGCGACACGCCGTCGGGCCGGCTGCGCATCGGCATTCCGGACGACTATATGGACGCCTATCTGCGGCCGCTGATCGCGCGTTTTGCGGCCGATCATCCGAAGGTGGAACTCGAGGTGCGCTGCGACCTGTCGAAACGGATCGAGCCGGCGCTGCTGGCCGGCGAATTCGACCTCGCCGTGGTGACGCAGGATCCGAACAAGCCGATGGGCGAGGTGCTGCGGCGCGAGCCGCTGTGCTGGGTCGCGGGGCGGGGCCACCGACCGGAACTGCAGGAGACGCTGCCGCTCGCGCTGTTTTCGGAAGGGTGCCGCGCCCGGCCGCGCATCCTCGCGGCGCTGGGCACGGCGGGCAAGGCGCACCGGCTGGTCTTCTCCTGCTCGCATACTTCGGGGGTGCTCTCGGCGGTGGAGGCGGGTTTCTGCGTGGCTGCGATCACCGAGAGCGCGGTGCCGCCTTCGCTGCGCCGCCTCGGAGCTGCCGAGGGGCTGCCGCCGCTTTTCGAACTGACCGTTGGGCTGATCATGGCGCCGCGCCCCGATCTCGCCGCGCGACGCTTCGCCGATGCGCTGCGCGAGGAAATGAGCCTGTTGCGGCCTGCAGCCTGACGCGTCCTTCTCCCGCAGCGGAAGAAGGCAAGGCGGCATTGCCCTTTCCTCCGGTCATCACTACTGAAACAGCATGAAATTCCTCGACCAAGCCAAGATCTATGTGAAGGCGGGTGACGGCGGCGCCGGCTGCGTCTCCTTCCGCCGTGAAAAATTCATCGAATTCGGCGGGCCCAATGGCGGCGACGGCGGGCGCGGCGGCGACATCGTCGTCGAATGTGTGCAGGGCCTGAACACGCTGATCGATTTCCGCTTCCAGCAGCACTTCAAGGCGCGCACCGGCGAGCACGGCATGGGCAAGGACCGCCACGGCGCGAACTCGCCGGCGATTGTGCTGAAGGTGCCGCCGGGCACCGAGATCCTCGACGAGGACGGCGAGACCAAGATCGCCGACCTGACCGAGCCCGGCCAGCGCTTCGTGCTGTGCAAGGGCGGCAATGGCGGCTTCGGCAACGCCTATTTCAAGACGGCGACGAACCAGGCGCCGCGCCACGCCAATCCGGGTCTCCCGGGCGAGGAGCGCTGGGTCTGGCTCAGGCTGAAGCTGATCGCCGATGCCGGACTCGTCGGCCTGCCCAATGCCGGCAAGTCGACCTTCCTCGCCACCGTCACGGCGGCGAAGCCCAAGATCGCCGATTATCCCTTTACCACGCTGCATCCGGGGCTCGGCGTCGTGCGCGTCGACGGGCGCGAGATGGTGCTGGCCGATATCCCCGGCCTGATCGAGGGCGCGCATGAGGGCCATGGCCTCGGCGACCGCTTCCTCGGCCATATCGAGCGCTGCCGCGTGCTGCTGCATCTGGTCGAAGGCACGAGCGAACATGCCGGCAAGGCCTACAAGACCGTGCGCGAGGAGCTGGAGGCCTATGGCGAGGGGCTGGCCGACAAGCCGGAGATCGTCGCGCTCTCCAAGGTCGATGCGCTGACGCCGGAGGTGCTCAAGGAGCAGGTCGCAAGGCTGAAGCGGGCGGCGAAGCGTATGCCGATCATCCTCTCCTCGGCCTCGGGCGAGGGCGTCGACGCGGCGTTGCGCGCGCTCTTCACCGTGGTCGAGGAAGCCCGGCGCGAGGAGGAGCGCGAGAACGCGCCGGCGACGGAGACCGGCTGGCGTCCCTGAGGGCTGCCGGTTTCCGGGGCCGTGAGCCCGGCCCCGCGCATGACGCTGAGCTGACGTATCAGGTCAGCGCGCCGCGCGCGGCGACCGGCCAGACGGCCTCGACATGGGCGTCCGGCCCGTGCAGGCCGCGCACGCAGACATACCAGTCGTGCAGGTTGACGGTCGGGTCGCAATGGCCCGGCACCAGCAGCAGGCGATCGCCGCGATGCGGCAGCGCGATCGGCTCGCCGGTCAGAATGCCGTGCTCGTCCGCGGGCTTGGTGTAGATCGCGCCATCGCGGCGGAACAGGGTCGGCATGCCGGAATCGATGGCGACGGACTTGTGCCCGGCATCGACGATGGCGCGGTCCGGCACCGGCTTGCTCATCACGCCGGCGAGCACGAAGAGCGCGTGCTCGAAGCTGCGGAAGGGCGTGCCGTCGGCCTGGCGATTGCGAGCGTAGTCGGCGTCCATGAAGATGTAGGAACCAGGCTGGATCTCGTTCCAGAGGCCGGATTGCGTCTCCAATTCGTAGGTGCCGGTGCCGGCGCCGCTGACGATCTCGCAGGCGAGGCCGGCATGGGCGAGGCGTTCGGTCGTGTTGCGCACGGCGTACCCGGCCCGTTCGATGGCTTCGCGCCGCTCGTCGATCGAGCGCATGTGCTGGGCGGAGCCGTGATAGGCCTGCAGGCCGGCAAAGCGCAGCGTGTTGGAGCGGGCGATCGCCTCGGCCAGCCGGACCGCGCCTTCGCCCGGCGCGACGCCGCAGCGCCGGCCGCCGACATCGATCTCGACGAGGACGTCGAGCACGACGTCGTTGCGTGCCGCTGCCTCGGCCGCGTCGCGCACGCCATCGGGGTGATCGACACAGAGGCCGATGCGGGCGCTGCGGGCGAGACGGGCCAGGCGGTCGAGCTTGGCGGGGCTCGCGATCTCGTTGCTCACCAGAACGTCGCCGACGCCGCCCGCGACCAGGATCTCCGCTTCCGCAACCTTCTGGCAGCACTGCCCCACGGCGCCGTTGGCGATCTGACGCAGGGCGATCTCCGGACTCTTGTGGCTCTTGGCATGAGGCCGCAGCCTCAGGCCATGGGCCTGGGTGAAGGCGGCCATGGCGACGAGATTGCGTTCGAACGCATCGAGATCGAGCACGAGGGCGGGAGTCTCGATCTCGGCGAGGCTTTGGCCGGGCTGTGCCGGCGGCGGTAGCGGCATGAAGTCTCCTGAGTCGGTTGTGGCCATGGGAGGACAGCTTCGTGTCCGTAGCAAGGCCTGTCGTCTGCGTGCGGGCATGCACCAGTGGCGCTTGCGGCCCCGGCGTGATAGGCGCGGCCCATGAAGATCGGCCGCGTCACCGACGACACCCTCATGCTCTTCGCCCGTGTCTGGCGCGAGCAGATCAGATCATACCTGCCGCAGATGCTGACGATTCTCGCGCTGGTGGTGGTCATCGCCGCGACGACGAGCTTCTATCCGCTCCTGATCAAGGCGGCCTTCGACGCCTTCGCCGACCCGCTGACGGCGGAGTCGACCGGCTTCGTGCGCCGCATGGAACGCCTGGTCTCCAAGTCCATCGGCTACGAGATCGGCGTCGTGAACGCGGTCGCGACCGTGGTGGTGATCGTCACCGCGATCAAGGGCTTCTCGCTGCTCGCCCAGACGGTGATGACCAACAAGGTCGTCAGCCGGATCGAGGCGAACATGCAGACGGCGCTCTACGGCCATCTGATCGATGCCGACCTGGCGCAGCTCCAGAAGGAAAACCCCGCCTCGCTCACCCAACGCTTCACCACCGACTTCACCTTCGTGAAGGAGGCGCTGACGCGCATCATCAACATCGCGATCCGCGACGTGGTGACGGCGATCGCGCTCGTCGGCGCGCTGTTCTGGATCGACTGGCAGATGACGCTGGTTGTGCTGCTGATCGCGCCGGTCGTCGCCCATCCGATCGGCCGGATCGGCAAGAAGCTGCGGCGGATGGCGAATTCGCAGCAGGAGCAGACGGGCATCATGGCGAGCCTCGTCACCGAAAGTCTGCAGGGTGCCCGCGTCGCCAAGACGGATTCGCTCGAACCCTATCTGAAGCAGCGCGCGACCAGCGCCTTCGAGACGATCCGCACGCTCAAGGTCAAGGCAGCCAATGCGCGCGGCCGGCTCGACCCGCTGCTCGAGGTCGGCGGCGGCATCGCGGTGGCGGGCGTGCTCGCCGCGATCGGCGTGCGCATCACCGCCGGCGCGTCCACCGTGGGCGATTTCACCGGCTATGTCTCGGCGCTGCTGCTGGCGGCCCAGCCGATGCGCTCCCTCGGCAACCTCAACGCCATCGTCCAGGAGGCCGGCGCCTCGCTGAAGCGCTATTACGCGCTAATCGACGAGAAGCCGCTGATCCTCGACCGGCCGGATGCCAAGCCTCTCACGGTTGCGGCGGGCGAGGTCGCCTTCCGGCATCTGCGCTTCCGCTATCGCGAGGACCAGCGCGCGCTGGAGGGCATCGATCTCGTCGCGCGCGGCGGCAAGACGACCGCGCTGGTCGGCCGCTCCGGTTCGGGCAAATCGACGCTGCTAGCGCTGGTGCCGCGTCTCTACGACCCGGTCGAAGGCCGGATCGAAATCGACGGGCAGGATCTGCGCAGCGTCATGCTCGACAGCCTGCGCCATCAGGTCGGCGTCGTCAGCCAGGACGTGGTGCTCTTCGACGACACGGTGCGCGCCAACATCGCCTTCGGCCGCCCCGGCGCGACGCAGGACGACATCGTCGCGGCCGCAAAGGCTGCGGCGGCGCATGATTTCGTCATGGCGATGCCGGGCGGCTACGAGGCTTCGGTCGGCGAGCGCGGCCACAAGCTCTCCGGCGGCGAGCGCCAGCGCATCGCCATCGCCCGCGCCATGCTGAAGGACGCGCCGATCCTGCTGCTCGACGAGGCGACCAGCGCGCTCGACACCGAATCCGAGCGCCTCGTGCAGCAGGCCCTGGCGCAGCTGATGAAGGGCCGCACCACCATCGTCATCGCGCACCGGCTCTCGACGATCCGAGAGGCCGACCTGATCGTGGTGATGGACGAGGGCAAGGTCGTCGAGACCGGCAGCCATGACGAGCTTCTGGCGCGCGACGGCGCCTATGCCCGGCTGCACCGGATGCAGTTCCTGGAGAGCTGAGCTAGAGCAATTCCGCGTTTCTCCGAATCGCGGGATTGCTCTAGGCTTTTGTTTTATCGCATTTTCTTCACGCGAACCGGTATCCATTTCGCTCGAAAATGCTCTAGCCGCAGCCCGCGCTGCCCTACGCCCCGCAGGCGACGATCAGCGTCCGGCCGCCTGCAGGATGTCGTCGACGAGCCTCTGCGAGGCCAGGGCTTCCTCGCCGGTGACCACGGGATCGCGCCCCTGCGCGATGGCGTCGAGGAAATCGGCGATGACGGCTCGGTGGGCGTCGTGCGGAAAATCCATGATGTTGGCGCCGCTGCCGGTCGAGCCCTCGGCCTCGACGATCTCCTCGCGTCCGTCGAGGAAGGCGAGCCGCAGGCGCCCGCCGATCAGGGCCGCGTAGCCCTTCGTGCCGGCGATCTCGATGCGCTCGGGATAGCCGGGAAAGGCGGCGGTGGTGGTCACCAGCGTGGCTGGCGCGCCGTTGCCGGTCTCCAGCAGGGCGGAAACATAGTCCTCGGTCTCCATGCGGTGCAGCGCGGTGGTGCGGGCCTGGGCCGCGACGACCTTCGAGACGCCGACGAGCGACCGGAACAGGTCGAGCGAGTGGATCGCCTGGGTCAGCAGCACGCCGCCACCATCGCGGGCCAGCGTGCCGCGCCCGGGTTCGTCGTAATAGCTCTGCGGGCGCCACCACGGCACGGAGAGGAAGGCGGTTTCGATGGTGCCGAGCTCGCCGGATTGCAGAGCGGCCTTAAGGCGCAGGCTCGACGGGCGAAAGCGGTGCTGGAGGGTGACGCCGAACGTCCGGCCCGTCCGGCGCGCAGTCCCAACGAGGCGCTGGCCGCGTGCGCTGGTCAGTTCGAGCGGCTTCTCGACGAGAACATGTTTGCCGGCTTCAAGGCAGGCGGCCGAGACATCGAGATGGCTCGATGGCGGGGTCAGGACGATGCAGGCATCGACGGTCGGATCGGCGAGGACGGCGTCGAGGTCGGTGGTAGTCGGAAAGGGGAACTGGGCGGCATAGGCCTTGGCCCGGTCCTGCGTGCGGCTGACGGCCCAGCGTACCTCGGCGCGATCGGCGAGGTCGAGCAGGCTCTTCGAGTGCGGCAGGGAGGCGGGGCCGAGGCCGATCACGGCGATGCCGAGCTTGCGTGTCATGACGGTGTTTCCTCAGGCCCGTCCAGCGGGCTTCGCCGGCAGCCGGGCGGCCTTGGCCTGCGCTTCCAGCGCGAGCCGGCAGACGGTGAAGGCGTGACGCTGGCTCATCGCGGTTTCGCTGCGGGCACCGATATCGGCAACTAGGTTGCGGAAATAGGTCAGCGGTTCGCCGGAGGCGTCGATATGACGGGTGCCGGCCTTGTCGACCAGGAAGACATGGTCGGTGCCGGGGCGGCCGGCGATGTCGACATATTTGCGCAGCTCGATCGTGCCTTCGGTGCCGAGGATGGTGAGGCGGCCATCGCCCCATGTCGGCAGGCCGTCGGCGGTGAACCAGTCGACGCGGATATAGCCGCCGGCCCTGTCGCTGCGCAGCAGGATTTCGCCGAAATCCTCGAAATCGGGCAGGTCGGGCGCGCCGAAATGACCGATGCCGGAGGCGACGATGTCGGCATCCTCCGAGCCGGTGAAATGCAGGAACTGGTCGATCTGGTGCGAGGCGATATCGGTCAGGATGCCGCCATAGTTGCGCTTGTCGAAGAACCAGCCGGGGCGGATCGCACGGTTGAGCCGATGCGGCCCCATGCCGAGCGTCTGGACCACGCGACCGACCCTGCCGTCCGCAATCAGTTTGCCGGCTATGATCGTCGCCGGAACGGTGAAGCGCTCGGAGAAGCAGATGGAGAAGATCCGGCCGGTTTCGGCGACGGCCTTCTCCACGGCGGCGAGCTGGTCGAAGCTGGTGACGCCGGGCTTGTCGACCATCACATCCTTGCCGGCGCGAATCGCGCGGATGGCGAGGGCCGCCCGGTCGGCGGGGATGGCGGCGCAGGCGATCAGATCGACCGACGGATCGTCGATCAGCCGGTCGGCCGTGCTTTCGGGAAGAGCGGGGAAGTGCTCGCGGAAGCCCGCGAGGACGCGCTCGTCGCTGGTTGCGGGATCGAAGCCGACGCAGGTCGCGCCGGCTTCGAGGAGACCACCGACCATATGATGGATATGGCGGTGGTCGAGGCCGATGGCGGCGAAGCGCATGGCTACTGGGGAGCCCCGTGGCCGACGCCGATCTCCTGGTCCCAGCGCCGGAAGGCGGCGACGAGGCGCTCGGGCGTCAGGGGCGGGCGGGTCGGCAGGCTGGTGATCAGCCCATCATATTCCGGCCGGCCATATTCGGCGAGGATGTCGCGACTCTCCTGCGGCGCCATGGCGAGCGTGACGCCCTTCACCGCCGGGCCCGGATAGAAGTAGCCCTTGTCATAGGTAACGGCCTGCGCCTCAGGCTTGAGCATATGGGCCATCAGCGACACCAGTGCCGGCATCTTGTCGGCCGGGACGCCCTTGGGGATGCACATGAACTGCGTGTCGGGAATCCAGTGGGTCTTGTCGAGGACGAAGACCTTGGCCTCCTTCGGCACGATGCCGAGGACGCGCGGGTTGATGTCCCAGCCCAGCGTCGAGACGATGACATCGCGGGTGCCCTCGCCGAGCTCCTTCATCGTCGCGGCGGTGCCGCCCGGATAATAGTCGATGCCGGTGCCGAGCTCCTTGAGATAGGCCCAGCTCTTGGTCCAGCCGTTCATCGGGTCGGTGGGGTCGGCATCGCCGAGGATGTAGGGCAGGCCCTGCAGCCAGGTCCAGCCGGGGCCGGAATTGACGGGGCGGGCATAGGTGAAGCGCTTCGGGTTCTGCTTCACATAGGCGAGCAGGTCCTCGGCGGTCTTCGGCACGGTCTTGAGGCGCTCGGGCGCGTATTCGAACAGCGGGCCCGAGGGCGAATAGACGACGGCGACGCCCTCGTTCTGGCCGAAGTTGCGCTGCATCATCAGCGCCTGCTCGTGATAGACCTCCTCCGGCTTAGGCAGGTCCTTGGCGTGGGACTTCCAGACATCGACCCAGAGCCCCTGCTGGATGCCGTCCGACATGGCGCCGGGGCCGGTGAGCACGAGGTCGATGTCGACGCGGTTGGCCTGCTGCTGGGCCTTGAGCTTGGCCGGCAGCTCGGGCGAGGGCGCGCGCGAGAAGTTCAGGCGCGAGATCAGCTTCGGATTGTCTTTGGCGAATTTCTCGATGGCGCTCTGCGTCAATTGCAGATTGCCCGCGACGTCGATGATGTTGAGCGCGACCGGGGCGCTCTGCGCCAGCGCGCCGCCGGCTTTCAAGGCGGCGAGGCCGGCTGCTCCGGCCATGACGGTACGGCGTGTCGGATGGTTCATGATCTCTCCCTGGGTTCAGGCTCTCTTGTGCGATGCCGTTGCTGCATCCGGAGCTCTTGACTGGGATACTAGTGAACCACTAGCGGGCGCGCCAGCGCATTCGACAGCATGGCGGATACCGTGCTGCGGCATGGGCAGGGCTGGCGGATCAGCCGCGTTCGAGCAGCAAGGCCTCGGCCGCGCGGCTGAGCAGCGGCGCCGCGGCGCCATGGATTTCGTAGAGATGGCTGGCGGGCACGCCGACGAGATCGGGCACGGCGAAGCCGTCCATCGTGCCTTCCGCACGGAACAGCGTGTTGAAGCGGGCCCAGAGCTGCGGATGGGCCGAGAACGGGCCGCTCACGGCGATGCGGGCCGGAAAAAGCAGGCGGCAGGCATTGGCGAGCGCGCGGGCGAGGAGCCCGGCCGCCTGCTCGATGTCCGGCAGCGACAGGAGGTCGAGGCCGGCGAGCTGGCGGGCAAGGCGGACTTCGTCCTGATCGAGATCGGGCCAGCGGCGGCGCAACGCCGGCAAGAGCGACCAGAGCGCGGCGCCGGTTTCGAGGCAGGCGGAGTTGCCGCAGCCGCAGCGGCGCTCGCCCAGCGCGGCCAGCCGCCAGTGACCGATCTCCCCGAAGGAGCCGGTGGGAGCGAAGGGCTCGCCGTCGACGGCGTAAGCCAGCCCGATGCCCCAGCCCCAATGCAGCAGGATGGTGCCGCCGGCGAAATGCTCGGGCTCGCGGGCGGCGCGGGCGCGCAGTTCGGCATCGAGATTGCGGCAGATGGCGACCGGACCGGCAACGGGTGCGAGAACGGCGGCGATGTCGAGGCCGCGCATGCGCGGCCAGCGCGAGGCCATCAGCCACTGGCCCTGTTGCAGGTCGATCAGGCCCGACAGCGAAACGGCCGTGCCGGCATGGCTCATGCCCGATGGCATCGCGTCGAGCAGGTTCTGGGCGAGTTCCGTCATCGCTTCGGCGATGGTGGCATTGTCGGCGTCGCTGGCGATGGCGCGACGCCGCTCGGCGACGAGATGGCCGTTAAGGTCGACCAGCGCCCCCGAAAGCGATTGGCTCGAGACATAGATCACCGATGCGCCGATGCGCCGCGTATGAGCGACGAGGATCGCGGGCGGCCGCCCGCGACCGCTCGCCTCCCCGACCGTCTCGATCACGAGGCGACGGTCGATGAGATCGCCGACGACGCGCGAGACGCTGGTCGAACGCAGCTGGAGGATGCGCGCGATGTCAGTGCGCGAATGGGCCTCGCCGTTCAGGATCAGCCGGTAGATGCGGGTGCAGTCCCGGTCGTGCGCCAGCGAGATGCGGTTTTCGTCGATCGTCAGCAGTGACAAGGCGGTCTCTATTCAGAACGGTTGCGTTCAAAATTAATCATTGCGTTTCGGCAGGAGCTTCATAAGCTCGGTTGTAGAATATCGAAAATTTTCTGCCGAAAAAGGTTCAAAAATCGATGATCGAGATGCATGTTGCCTCCGACAAGGACGCGCTCGGCCGGCAGGCGGCGGCGCTCGGCGCACAGGCGATCCGGGACGAAATCGCCCGCCATGGCGCGGCGACGATCATCGTGGCGACCGGCGCCAGCCAGTTCGAGATGCTCAAGCATCTCGTGGCGGCCGAGGGCATCGACTGGTCGAAGGTCACCGCCTTCCATCTCGACGAATATGTCGGCCTGCCGGAGAGCCATCCGGCGAGCTTCCGCCGCTATCTGCGCCTGCGTTTCATGGCGCCGCTCAGCAACGCACCGACCTTCATCCCCGTGGATGGCGAGGGCGACCCGGCGGCTGCGGTGAAGCAGCTCAACGAGCAGATCGCCGGCAAGCGCATCGCGGTCTGCTTCGCCGGGATCGGCGAGAACTGCCACCTCGCCTTCAACGACCCGCCGGCCGACTTCGATACCGAGGAGCCCTATCTGGTCGTGAATCTGGACGATGCCTGCCGGCAGCAGCAATTCGGCGAGGGCTGGTTCCCGAGCTTCGATGCGGTGCCGCAGCAGGCGATCTCGATGAGCATCCGCCAGATCCTGAAGAGCGAACTGATCGTCCTCTCCGTCTCCGATACCCGCAAGGCCGCGGCAACGAAGGCGGCGCTGGAAGGGCCGGTCAGCAATTTGGCGCCGGCTTCGATCCTGCAGACGCACAAGCGGACCGTGCTGTTCATCGATCCGCCGGCCGCCTCCCTGCTGACCCGGAAGGGCTGATCATGAACACGCCCGGTCTCGTCGATCTCCAGGTAAACGGCTTTGCCGGGTTGGATTTCAACTCCGGCACGATCACAGCGGCCGAGCTCGATCGGGCGCTGGAGGCGATGCTGGCGACGGGCGTGACCACCTGCCTGCCGACGATCATCACCGCCCATCCGCATGAGCTGGAAGCGCGATTCCGGGCGCTGGATGCGGCTGTGAGCGGCAGCCGGCTCGGGCCGCTGATGTGCCCGGGCTATCATCTCGAAGGTCCGTTCCTGAACCCGTCCGTCGGCTATTCCGGCTGTCATCCACCGGAAGCAATGACGGCGGCAAGGGCCGATCTCGTCACGCATCTGGAAGAGGGGCTGACGCGGCCGATCCTGATGGTGACGCTGGCGCCGGAGGTCGAAGACGGCGTTGCCCTTGCCGCCCGGCTGGCTCGTGTGGGCAAGGTCGTCGCCATCGGCCATTCTGCGGCGAATTTCGAGACCGTTGCCGCTGCGGCGGAGGCCGGCGCGACGCTCTCAACCCATCTCGGCAACGGCCTGCCGCAGCAGATGCACAAGCTCGTCAACCCGCTCTTCGCGCAGCTCGCCGAGGACCGGCTGATGGCCGGCTTCATCGCGGACGGCATCCATATCCATCCGAAGGCGCTGAAGAGCCTGATCCGGGCCAAGGGCTTCGAGCGTGCGATCCTGGTCACGGATGCCGTGGTCGCGGCGGGTGCGGCGCCCGGCCGCTACAGCTTTGCCGGCATGCCGGTCGACCTCGCAGCGGACGGTTCGGTGCGGCAGCCGGGCGGCGCCTCGCTGGCCGGCTCGGCGCTGAAGCTCGACGATGCCGTGCGCAATGTCGTCGCCTGGGGCATCGCGACGCCCGCCGAAGCAGTCGCCATGGCTTCGAGCCACGCGCTGGCCTGCATTGCCGGCGCTTTGGCGAAAGCCGGCATCACCTTGCCGGACAGCGCGATCGAATGGTCGCCGGACCTGCGCATCCGCAGCGTGCATATCGGCAACGAGCATCGCGACTTCGCCGCCGGAGCGGCAGCCTGAAGAACTCACAACCAAGCAAGAGGGGAGAATCATGAGCGAATTTTCGAAAGGCATCGACCGCCGTGCCGTGCTGGGCGGGCTGGGCGCACTGACCATGGGTGGGAGCGGTGCCCTGGCGGCCTTGCCGGCTTTGCCCTCGGCCCCGGTCGGTATCAACATCATCGATGTCGGCGGGGCGCTGGCGCTGATGCAGCAGGCCTTCGACGACTACCGCGCCAACAATCCCAAGCTCGTCTCGCGCATCACCTATGTGAAGGCGCCGGCGCCGGAGCTGGCGAGCAAGATCAAGGCGCAGCAGGATGCCGGGCGCGCCGATCTCGACCTCGTCCTGACCGGCTCCGACGGTCTGGCGGCCGGGCTGGAGCAGAATCTCTGGCTCAAGATCTTCCCGGATTTCGCCGAGAAATTCCCCAACATCGAGCAGAACTACGAGCCGGCCGCGCTCAACCTCCACAAGGTTCAGGGAGCGGGCTTCGGCACGGTGGTGAACTACTACCCCTCCGGCCCGCTGCTCGAATACATGCCGGATCGCGTCAAGCAGGTGCCGACCACGGCCGAGGAGCTGCTCGCCTGGGCGAAGGCCAATCCCAACAGATTCATGTATGCGCGCCCGACCAATTCCGGCCCGGGCCGCACCTTCATGATGGGTCTGCCCTATATCCTCGGCGACAAGGACCCGCAGGACCCGGTCAATGGCTGGGACAAGACCTGGGCCTATCTGCAGGCGATCGGCGAGCACATCGAGTATTATCCGGCCGGCACGGGCGCGACGATGAAGGAGTTCGGCGACGGCTCGCGCGACATCATCATCTCGACGACGGGCTGGGACATCAATCCGCGTGCGCTCGGCATCGTGCCGAAGGAAGCGAAGATCCAGACGCTGAAGGGCTTCCACTGGGTCTCGGACGCCTTCTTCATGTGCGTGCCGAAGGGCATCCCGAACGATCGCCTCGCCGTCGTGCTCGACATCATGGCGCATGTGCTGACGCCGAAGATGCAGGCCTATTCCTATGACGAGGGCTATCTCTATCCGGGTCCGGCCGTGAAGGACGTGCCGCTCTCGCTGGCGCCGAAACGCAGCCAGGAGGTGATCGCGGAGTTCGGCCGGCCGGAATATGCCGATCTCATCGCCAAGAATCCGATCGAGCTACCGCTGAAGCCTGACAAGATGGTCATCGCCTTCCGCAAATGGGACGAGCTGGTCGGCGCCAAGCGCAAGCGTTGAGATGCCGCTATCCCTTGCTCCGCAACCCATGCGGAGCAAGGGAAGGCCCGGAAGCCATCGAACGGCGCCACCGACGATGGATTCCGGGCCTATCTATTTGGGGGTCAGGCCGTAGCTTCCGCCTCACCCAGCCTCCAGAACAGCCTGACGCCGCCATCGCCGGTGCTTTCGAGGCCTGGCACCGCGGCTAGCAGCTTGCGGGTATAGGCATGCTGCGGGTTGTCGAAGATGGCGTCGCGCGGGCCTTCCTCGACGATGCGGCCGTCCTGCATGACGATGACGCGGTCGGCGACCTGCTCGACCACGCCGAGATCATGGCTGATGAACAGGCAGGAGAAGCCGTGCTTCTTCTGCAGCTCGTCGAAGAGTTCGAGCACCTGCGCGCGGACCGTGACGTCCAGCGCGGAGACCGGCTCGTCGGCGATGACGAAGCTCGGCCGGCGCACGATCGCGCGGGCGATGGCGATGCGCTGGCGCTGGCCGCCGGAGAGTTCGTGCGGATAGCGCTCGGCGAAGCCGTCCTTGAGCCCGACTTCGGCCAGAACCTCGGCGACGCGCGCCTTCCTGTCGCCCGGAGTCATGTCCGACACCAGCCGCAAGGGCTCGGCCACGAGCTGGCCGATGGTCATGCGCGGATCGAGCGAGGAATAAGGGTCCTGGAACACCATCTGGCAGTTCAGCCGGTAGTCCCAATAGGCGGTCTCGCTTCTGGTGATCGGCTTGCCGTTGAAGCGGATCTCGCCGCCGGCCGGCTTGACGAGGCCGGCGATCGACTGGCCGAGCGTCGTCTTGCCCGAGCCCGAGCCCCCGACCACGGCGACGACCTCGCCCGGCTGCACGTCGAGGCTGATGCCGTGCAAGGCGCGCTTGGCCTGCTCCTTGCGGAAGAAGCCCTGCCGGCCGGGATATTCGACGACGAGGTCGCGGACCGCGACGATCGGCGTCTTCGCTTCCGGAAGGAGGCGCGCCGGCAGCCGATGCGGCATCGCGGAGAGCAGCTTGCGGGTATAGGGGTGCTGCGGCCGGGCGAGGATATCCTCACTGTTGCCCTGCTCGACCACGTCGCCCTGGCACATCACGACGATACGGCTGCAATAGCGCGCGACCATGCCGAGATCATGTGAGATCAGCAGGACGGCGGTGTCGTTGGCCTTGGTCAGATCGACCATCAACTCCATCACGTCGCGCTGCACGACGGCGTCGAGCGCGGTGGTCGGCTCGTCGGCCAGTAGCAGGGCCGGTTTCAGCAGCATCACCGAGGCCAGCATGATGCGTTGGCGCATGCCGCCCGAGAACTGGTGCGGATAGGCGGCGAGCGCGCCTTCGGGATCGCGCAACCCAACACGCTTGAGCATGTCGAGGATCAGCGCCCGGCGCTGGGATGCGTCGAGCTTGCGGTGTAGCGCCAGCCCCTCGTCGAGCTGGCGCCCGATCAGCATCGAGGGGTTGAGCGAGGTCATCGGCTCCTGGAAGACCATGCCGACGCGGGAGCCACGCATGGCGCGCAGGTCCTTGCCCGACATCGTCATCACATCCTGCCCGTCGAAGCGGATCGTGCCGGAGGTGAGAGCGATCGCGGGCGGGATGAAGCCCATCACGGCCCGCGCCGCCAGCGTCTTGCCCGAGCCGGATTCGCCGACGATGCCGACGATCTCGCCCGGGAATACCTGGAAGGAGACGTCGTTGACGACGGTGCGGCCGGTCATGCCGATCTTCAGCGTGAGGCCGGCGACGTCGAGAAGGGGAGCTGCGGTGGTGTTCATCGCGAGCCCCTCATCCGCGGGTCGAGCCTGTCGCGCACGGCGTCGCCGAGCAGGTTGATGCCGAGCAGCGTCAGCGAGATGGCGAGACCCGGGAAGATGCCGAGCCAGACCGCCTGACCGATATAGGGCCGCGAACCCGCCAGCATGTTGCCCCAGGTCGGGGCCGGCGGCGGCACGCCCAGACCGAGGAAGGAGAGCGCGCTCTCGGCCAGCAGCACATAGCCGAACATCGAGGTCGCGAGCACGGTCAGCGGCGCGATGCAGTTCGGCAGGATGTGGCGGGCCATGGTGAAGGCCTCGGAATTGCCCATCACGCGCGAGGCCGCGATGAACTCGCGCTCGCGCAGCGAAAGCACGGTGCCGCGCACGACGCGGGCGACCGAGGGCGTATAGGCGATGCCGAGCGCGACGATGATGCCGTATTTGTTGGCACCGACCACCGCGAGCAGGCCGAGCGCCAGCAGGATGCCGGGGAAGGCGAGCAGCGCGTCGTTGAAGGCCATGATGATGCGGTCGGTCCAGCCGCGCATATAGCCCGAGAACAGGCCGATCAGCGTGCCGAGCACCACCGCGAGCGTTACGGTCAGGATGCTGATCCAGACCGAGGTCGCAGCCCCCGCCATCAGGCGCGAGAGCACGTCGCGACCGAACTCGTCGGTGCCGAGCCAGTGCAGAGCCGAAGGCGCGGCCAGCTTCTCGCGGAAGGAGAGCTTGAGCGGATCATAGGGCGTCCAGAGCGCGCCGGTGCCGGCGGTCAGAAGCAGGATGCCGATCAGCGTGCCGCCGACGATCGCGTTGGGGGCGGGGAGTTTCATGCGGCGCGCACTCCTCGTTGGGCTGCCGCCCCTGACTGTGCTGTCACTGCTCATTGGGCCGTCACCCTTGGATCGAAGACCGGGTAGCAGAGGTCGATGACGAGGTTCACCAGCACATAGGTGAAGGCGACGAAGAGCATGCAGCCCTGGATCACGGGGTAGTCGCGGGCGAAGATCGCATCGACGAGCAAGCGGCCCAATCCGGGGATGGTGAAGACCGTTTCAACGACCGCGATGCCGCCGAGCAGGTTGCCGAGCACGAGGCCGATCAGCGTCCAGGTCGGGCCGAAGGCGTTCTTGAAGGCGTGGCGCCAGAGCACCGCGCTTTCCGACAGGCCCTTGGCGCGGGCATGGGTGATGTAGTCGAGCCGGAGCACCTCCAGCGTCGAGGCGCGGGCCATGCGCAGGATCACGCCGATCTCGTGCAGGAACAGCGTCATGATCGGCATGACGAGGTAGAGGATGCCGGCCCAGGGGTTCTCGGCGATCGAGACATAGCCGACGACCGGCAGCCATTCGAGCTTGAGCCCGAAGAACAGCAGCAGGAGCAGGCCGAGCCAGAAGGTCGGGATCGAGAGCAGCAACGTCGCGGTCGCGACGAGGCCGAGATCGATCGGGGTATCCTGCTTCCAGGCGGCGATCACGCCGGCCGGCACCGCGACAAGGCTCGCCAGCAGCACAGCGACGAGCACGATCTGCGCCGAGATCCAGAAGCGCTGCAGGATCAGCGGCAGCACGGCCTGCTGCGACGAGATCGACTGGCCTAAATCGCCGTGCAGCACATTGCCGATCCAGATGCCGAACTGCACCGGCAGCGACTGGTCGAGGCCCAGACGCGCCCGCAGGTCCGCAAGGCTCGCCGGCGTCGCCAGGTCGCCCAGCATCAGCTGGGCCGGATCGCCCGGAATCAGGCGGATCAGGACGAAGACCGAAACTGCAACAATCAGCAGCGTCGGCAAAGCCATCGCGATCCGCGTCAGCGCAAATCGAAACATCGAGGACCCTCCCCAACCTCAAGGCAGGCCCCGCCTATGGCGGTGGCCGGCTCCACCGCCTCACTTGGCGGCGGCGACCTCCCAGAGGCGCAGCTTCGACATCCAGGGCGTGACGCCGGTGATGCGCTTGCCATGGGCGACGATGTCGATGTCGTTATGGGTGAAGATGCTCGGCACCTGCTCGACGAAGCGCTTGTGCAGCTCGTCGAAGATCTTCTGGCGCTCGGCCGGATCGGTCACCACCATCGACTTGTCGATCAGGGCGAGCGCCTCCGGGTCTTCCCAGACCTTGCGCGGCTGCTTGTCCTTCGGGCCGGAGATCTGCTCGAAGCCCAGCGCCGGGTCGAAGCGGCCCGAATAGGAGAAGGCCTGCATCTGGTAGTTGCCCTTGTTGTAGCGGTCGAGCTGCGTCGCCCACTCCAGCACCTCGATCTCGGCATTGATGCCGGCCGCCTGCATCATCGCCTGGGCGATGACGGCGGTGTTGAAGCTCGGCACCGAGGAGCGCTTATTGGCGAGGATCGTGATCTTTTCGCCCTTGTAGCCGGCCTTCTGCAGCAGGGCCTTGGCGGCGGCGGGGTCGTATTTGAAGCCCTGCTTCTCCGCCTCGCCGTAGAATTTCGAGGTCAGGTAGATCGGCGAGTTGTTGGGCTTGCCGAGGCCATTCGAGACATTGCCGACCAGCTCGGGGAAGTCGATCGCGGCGGCGATCGCCTGGCGCAGGGCCTGGTTCTTCATGAGCGGGTCGCGCGTCTGGATGATCAGGCTGTGGCGGACCGGGTTGGTGCCGATCTCGATGGCGAGGTTCCGGCTGGGCTTGAGATCAGCCACGTCCGATTCCGGCACCGAGGCGATGTCGAGCGAGCCGGCCATCAGGCCGGCCTTCACCGTCGCCGCATCCGGGATGACCATGAAGCGGGCTTCCTTGACCAGCGGGCGCTTCGAGCCGATCAGCCCGTCGCGCTTGTCGCCCTTGGGCGAGGCGTATTGGTCGAAGGCGATGAGCTGGATCGACTGGCCGCGCTTCCATTCGCCGAGCTTGAACGGGCCGGTGCCGATCGGCTTGTCCCAGCTGCCGTCGGCCTTGACCGAATCCTTGTGGATCACGGCGGTGCCGGCGCAATCGGTGCGCGCCAGCGTGTCGAGGAAGAGCGCGTTCGGAGCGTTGAGCTCCATCACGAAGGTTCCGGCGTCGGGCGCCGTCGCCGAGACGACCTTCAACCCGTTGCGGCCGTCGAGATCCGACAGGCAGCGCCAGTCGGTCTTCGGATCCATGTAGCGGTTCCAGCTCCACAGCACGTCGGCCGAGGTCATCTCGGCGCCGTTGTGGAACTTCACGCCCTTGCGCAGGGTGAAGGTGTAGGTCTTGCCGTCGGCCGAAACGTCGACCTTCTCGGCGAGCAGCGGGCCGACAGAGCCGTCCTCGGCATAGCCGACGAGGCCTTCGACGAAATGCAGCATCACGGTGTCGGTGTTGTCGTCGCGGTTCACGCCCGGATTCGACGAGCGCATATCGGCGTTGAGCACGGCCGTCAGCGTCTGGGCGTGGAGCGCGCCGGCCGAGAGGGCGAGCGCGGCAGCGGAGACAAGGAGGCGTTTCATGGTGATTCCCCTGTTGTTCTTGTGACCGTTCAGCCAGCCTTGCGGGCGGCGCGGATACGGCGGAGCTCGCCGGCGAAGAAGTCCTCGACGACCGGCACGACCTTCACCCCGTCATGCGGCGTGTTCGGCACCAGATCGAGGCGGGCGGCGATACCGTTCTCGGTGAAGTTGTCGCGCAGGCGCGCCAGCCGCTGCGGCCGGTTGGTGCCGGCGTGGTTGGCGTCCGGCATCCAGTTGCGGCCGCCGGGCTTGTGGGTGATTTCCCAGGTCTCGAGATCGGCGGCGCCGACGACCATCTGGATCGCGACCTTCCGCATTGCCGGGACATCGAGCTCCTGGCCGAAAAGCGCGGGGAAGTTGCGCGTGCCGACCCACCAGTCGCGCGTCGGATCGAGCAGGGTGACGGAGCCCGGCGCGCCGATCGAGACGCCCCAGAGCCTGTGCGGCTGCAGCATCAGGAAGCGATGGGCGAAATGGCCGCCGCCGGAATAGCCGAACAGGCCGAAGCGCTCGAAGGCGAGGCCGTAGCGCTGCGAAACCTCCTCGACGATGGCGAGCAGCACATGGTCGTAACGGAGATTGCCCTCGCGCATGTATTTGAAGCCGTCGCGATTGCCGTCGCCCATCACGCCGATCGGAAAGAGCGGGGCCAGGATGATGCAGTTGTTCCAGCGGGCGAAGGCGGAGAAGGCGTCGCGATAGCCGGTGAAGCCGCGGCCGGTGCCATGCATCGCAACGATCAGCTCTGGCTTCTCGCCGGTCTCGCCGAGATTCGGCGGCACATAGAGGCAATAGGGAAAGCGGGGATCGTGCTTCGAAGCGTAGATCGAGGTCGGGCCGTATTCGTAGAGCGCCTTGGCGCGCGCGGCCGCCTCGGCATCCGGCTTGGCGGTCTGTTCTGCCACGGCGTTCACGGGGTTTCTCCTATGGCGAAATTATTGGCGCCAATTTTGTTGCATGTTATGGTTGGTTTCGCAACCAACTTCTGCCGCGCTGTCCGAATCCTGCTAGAGCATTGTTTTGCCGCATTTTCTTTACGCGAACCGGTATCCACTTCGCTTGAAAATGCTTTAGAGAGCCTCCCATGACGTCCCAGCGGAAACGCGAAAACACCAGCACGCGGCGAGCCGTCCTCGCCAACGAGATTGCGCAGGCGATCCGGCTGCGCGCGTTCCGGCCGGGCGAATGGCTGCGCCAGATCGACCTGGAGGAGCGCTTCCAGGCGACGCGCTTCGATGTGCGCAGCGCGCTCGACGAACTCGCCGTGCGCAAGACGATCGAACATGTCCCGAACCGGGGCTATCGCGTCGCCGAGGTCGATATGAAGACCTACAAGGAGATCCAGGCGACGCGGGTCATCCTCGAGACGGCGGCTGCGCAAGGCGTCGCGACACAGATCGATCCGGCGGGGATCGCGCGGCTGGCCGAGATCGCGGCGCAGTTCTCCGCGGCGGTTCTCACCGGCAGCCGCACCGAGCAGAGCGAGATCAACCGCGCCTTCCATCAGCTGCTCTATTCCTTCTGCGGCAATGCCGTGCTGGTCGAGATGATCTGGGGTCTGCGCGATCGGGAGCGCGGCACGCAGATGACGGTGTGGAGCTCGCATGAATCGCTGCTGCGCAGCGACCGCGAGCACCATGCGATGGTCGATGCCCTGAAGGCGGGGGACGCTCCGCGCCTCGCCACCGTGATCGCGGAGCATATCGCGACGGGCGGGACGCGGGCCCCGGCTTGATCGGCTGGATAGCCTATTCGCCGACAGTGACTTCCCAGGCCCGCGGCAGCGAGCTCACCGTCGAGACATAGCCCTTGGTCTTGGCGCTCATCGCGCCGCCGACGATGCCGTTATAGAGCATCACCATCGGCACCTCGGCGAGGAAGCGCTTGTGCAGCCCGTCGAAGATCTTCTGGCGCTCGGCGCGGTCGGTCACGATCATCGACCTGTCGAGCTCGGCCTGCACGTCCGGATTGTCCCAGAGCTTGCGCGGCTGCTTGTCTTTCGGGCCGGTCATCGACTCGTAGCTCAGCGCCGGGTCCATGCGGCCGGAATAGGGGAAGGCCTGGATCTGGTAGTTGCCCTTGCTGTAGCGGTCGAGCTGCGTCGCCCATTCCAGCACCTCGATCTCGACGTTGAGGCCGACCGCCTGCAGCATCTGCTGGGCGACGACGGCGGCATCGAAGCTCTCGGGGTAGCGCTTGTTGGCGAGCATCACGATCTTCTCGCCCTTGTAGCCGGCCTCCGCGATCAGCTTCTTCGCGGCGGCAGGGTCGTAGGCCCAGCCCTGCTTCTGCGCCGGGCCGTAATAGGCGGAAAGCGCCGGGACGATCGAATTGTTGGGCGAGCCGATGCCGTCGGTCACGGCATTGACCAGCTCCTTGGAGTCGATCGCGGCGGCGATGGCCTGACGCAGCTTGACGTTCTGCAGCAGCGGGTCGCGGGTCTGGATGATCAGTCCGACCAGACCCATGCTGGTGACAACGGAGGTCTTGACCTTGTCGTTCTTCTTCAGCTCCGCGATGTCGGTGTTGGCGATATCGGGGACGATGTCGATGTCGCCGCGCAGCAGGGCGGCCTTGGCGGTGGCATTGTCCGGGATGATGAGAAAGCGCACTTCGTCGACCAGAGGCCGCTTGGCGCCGGTCAGCCCGTCGATCTTGCCGGGCAGTGCGGCATAGTCCGCGAAGCGCTCCAGCTTGATATACTCGCCGCGCTTCCACTCGCCGAGCTTGAACGGGCCGGTGCCGATCGGCCTGTCGAAGGAGCCGTCGGCCTTGATCGAATCCTTGTGGAGGATGCCGGTCATCGCGCAGTCGGTGCGGGCAAGTGCGGAGAGGAAGAGTGCACTCGGCTTGTCGAGCGTGAACACCACCGTCCGGTCGTTCGGCGCTGAGACATTCTCGACCTTGACCTGGCCGCGCCCGTCGAATTCCGAGAGGCAGCGCCAGTCGGTCTTCGGGTCCATGTAGCGGTTCCAGCTCCAGACCACGTCGGCAGCGCTCAGCGGCGCACCGTTGTGGAACTTCACGCCCTGGCGCAGCGTGAACGTATAGGTCTTGCCGTCGGGCGATATCTCGATCTTCTCGGCCAGCAGCGGCTTGGGCAGCGCGTCCTCGCCATAGGCGACGAGCCCCTCGACGATCTGCAGCACGACGCCGTCGGTGTTGGCGTCGCGATTGACCCCGGGATTGATCGAACGGATGTCGGCGCGCAACTGGATCTTGAGCGTGCTCGCAGTGGCAGCCTGGACCAAGCCGCCGCACAGCAGCGCGGCGGCAAGGGCGGTGGAGGTGGTTCGGCGCATCATGTTCCCCGTTCTTGCTTGGTTGTGACGCGGTACCGGAGCCGCAGCGCATCTCCCGTGCGCAGGCGGCTCCGGCCTTGTTGACGTATGCTCTTCAGGCGAGCCGGTAACCGTTTCGCCTAAAGCTACCCTGCCGGATTACTCGGCAGCCTCGGCGAGCAGGATCGGGTCCTCAGTCAGGCTGTAGCGAGTGAAGACGCGGTTTTCGGCCGGCAGCGGCGCAACCTCCATGATCCCCTTCGCGGGTTGCATGATCACCATAGCGACGGTGGCGGAGAGGTTGCCGGCCTCGTTCGGGCGGGCCGGGCGGCAGACGGAATAAGGCGAGAGGAAATCGTCGAAGAAGGCCTGTTTGAGATCGTCGACCGTCAGCTTGCGCCCGGCCTCGTCGAGCAGCTTCTTCACCCGCCAGTCGCGGTAGAAGCTCTCCGGCACGCGCGGGATGCTGGTGTTCTTGACCTTGGTCAGAGCGATCTGGCCGACCCAGTGGTTGGCGTGGACGATCATTCCGTCCTCGGGATAGATCGGGAAGGCTTCGTCCGGGGCGCATTCGAAATCGATGCCGAAGCCCTTCACCGTCGAGAGCATCATGTTGTTCGAGCAGGCCTTCGGCGTCGCCGCCACCGCCTTGATCGCGAAGGCGAGATGCTCCTGCTCCAGCACCTTGCGGCGGATCAGGGCGAGCGGCACGCCGGTCTGGGTGAAGTCGCGCTCGCATTCGAGGTAGTTGGCGGTAATCGAGATGCCGGCCGCGTTCATGCCGCAGCGGGCGAGGCCGCCGGCCTCGACGAAGGTCAGGAAATCCGGTCCGTCGTCGCGGCGCACGCGCAGCACGATCGCGGTCTCGGCGCATTCGGCGCGCCAATCCCAGTTCTGGCCGTGGATCAATTCGCCGGTGGCGCTGCGCTCCGGCAGGATGATGGCGCCGGTGCAGCCGTCGTCGTGCTCGTCGGTGACTTCGACGGGGCGGTTCTTGATCATCCGCGCCTTGGCGATGACCTCGGTACGGGCGTTGATCATGATGACGTCTTCGAGCGCGACGCCGGCGCCGTCCGCGATTCCGCGCATCTCTTCGATGTAGTGGGCGCCGAAAGCCTCGATCTCCTTCGCAAACTCGCCGATCAGGGCCGATTTGGCCTTGGCGTCATAGCCGAGATCGCCGAGCTGGCCGCCATAGAGCTCGATCGAGCGCTTCACGCGGCTCGGCACGGCCGCGCCGTGCTGGCGGCCGCGCTCATAGGGCGAGCCCGAAACGTCGACGAAGGGGCAGGGCTGGACCATGGCGCGCAACTTTCCGATATGCTGGCGTGACATCGATCTGTAGTGTATTTCATCATAAACTAAAACAATCAAGGATTTTCCGCATGAGCATGCCGACCCGGCTGCAGCAGGAGATCGCCGGGCGCATCCTGCAACTGGTGCGGGACGATGCGCTCGATGAAGGCGCCTGGCTGAACGAGAACGCCACGGCGCGCCGTCTCGGCGTCTCGCGCACGCCGGTGCGGGCGGCGCTCGACCATCTCGCCGAGCAGGGCATCGTCCGGCGCCATCTCAACAAGGGCATCGAGATCCTGAAGCTGCCCGCCGCGCGCGACGGCGCGTTGCCGCCGGAGGCTCTCGACCTCGCCATGGTGCGACTGGCGCATGAGCGCGAGAACGGGCTGCTGCCGGACGAGATCTCGGAGCTGGAGGTGATGCGGCGCTACGAGCTCGGCCGACCGGAGGCGCAGAAGCTGCTCGCCCGCCTCGCCGATCTCGACATGGTCGAGCGCAAGCCGGGCTATGGCTGGCGCTTCCTGCACGAGCCGCGCGACCAGCGCCTGCGCGACGAGAGCTATCGCTTCCGCCTGCTGATCGAGCCGATGGCGATGCTCGAGCCCGGTTTCCGGCTCGATCCCGGCTGGATCTCCGAGATGAGGCTACGGCATGCCGAGGCGCTGGAGCGGCCATGGCGGGAATCGTCGAGCATCGCCTTCTACGAGATGAACGCCGATTTCCATGAGGGGCTGGCCGCCGCCACCGGCAACCGCTTCTTCCATTCGGCGATGCGGCGCCAGAACCAGCTCCGGCGTCTGTCGAACTATGACTGGGACCAGGGCATGGAGCGCGTGCGGGTGAACTGCACAGAGCATATGGGGATGCTCGACCATCTGGAGGCAGGCGAGAACGAGGTCGCCTCGGCGCTGATGCGCAGCCATCTGCTGCGGGCGAGCAAGCTCACGCGGATGACGAAAGCGGAGCAGGCGGGAGGTTGAGGAGCCGACGCCCGATCACGGGATGGCCGTTCTGCCGTCAGGGTGGTTGACCCCACGGCGATTTGGGCGAGCAATGGCGGCAATCCCGAATCCGACAGGTCGAGTGCCATGACAGTTCACCAGCGCCCGCAAGCCATTGATGCCGCCAAGCTCGACAAGCTGGCCGAGGTCGCCATCCGCGTGGGCCTCAATCTGCAGCCGGGGCAGGATCTGTTCCTGACCGCGCCGGTCGCCGCGCTGCCGCTGGTCAGGCGCATCGCCGAGCACGCCTACAAGGCCGGTGCCGGCATCGTCACGCCGATGCTGGCCGACGAGGAGATCACGCTCGCCCGCTACCGCCATGCCCCGGATGCGAGCTTCGACAAGGCGCCGGGCTGGCTCTATGAGGGTGTCGCCAAGGCTTTTTCCGCCAATACCGCACGGCTCGCGGTCGTCGGCGACAACCCGATGCTGCTGGCCAACGAGGACCCGGCCAAGGTCGGACGCGCCAGCAAGGCGAACTCCGTCGCCTATCAGCCGGCGCTGGAGAAGATCGCCGGTTTCGACATCAACTGGAACATCCTCGCCTATCCGAGCGCGGCCTGGGCGAGTCAGGTCTTCCCGGACGATGCCGAGGAGGTGGCGGTCGGCAAGCTGGCCGAGGCGATCTTCGCGGCCTCGCGGATCAACGAGGCCGATCCGGTCGCGGCCTGGGCGGCGCATAACGCCGCATTGCGGGCGCGACGCGACTGGCTGAACGGCCAGCGCTTCGCCTCGCTGCATTTCATCGGGCCGGGGACTGATCTGACGGTGGGCTTGGCCGACGGCCATGACTGGCAGGGCGGCGCCTCGCCGGCCAAGAACGGCATCGTCTGCAACCCGAACATCCCGACCGAGGAGGTCTTCACCACGCCGCATGCGCGCCGGGTCGAGGGGCACGTCTCCAGCACCAAGCCGCTGTCCTATCAGGGCTCGCTGATCGACGGCATCCAGGTGCGTTTCGAGGGCGGGCGGATCGTCGAGGCCAAGGCTTCGCGCGGCGAGGCTGTGCTCAACAAGGTGCTCGACACCGACGAGGGTGCACGCCGTCTCGGCGAGGTGGCGCTGGTGCCGAACTCCTCGCCGATCTCGAAGAGCGGCATCCTGTTCTACAACACGCTCTTCGACGAGAACGCCTCCTGCCACATCGCGCTCGGCCAGTGCTATTCGAAATGCTTCGTCGACGGCGCCAATCTCACGCCGGAGCAGATCGCCGCGCAGGGCGGCAACAAGAGCCTGATCCATATCGACTGGATGATCGGCTCGGGCGAGGTCCACATCGACGGCGTCCATGCGGATGGGCGCCGCGTGCCGGTGTTCCGCAAGGGCGAATGGGCCTGAACGGCCCGGATCGCCTCAGCCCGCGTTCGCCCGCAGCCAATCCCCCAGCGATGGGCGATGATGCCCGTCCCGCCCGGTCGTGGCGGGCGCGGCGACCATCGCGTTCAGCACGGCTTCCTGCGTCGCCTCCGCGGCGGCGCGGAAGAGCGTGTCGATCCGGCTTTCGTTGAGGGCGCGCAGCGGCACGAGATCGCTCGGCTGGTCGTGGTCGATCGGATCGGCCGTGGTGAAGGCGACGGCGATGTCGCCGCTGCCATTGCCCCAGAAGGCGCCGAGCCGGGCAAGGCCCGCGCCGCCGCGCCGTGCAACACGATGCAGTTGGCGCGATTCCATCGGCACGTCGGTCGCGATGATCAGGATCACCGAGCCGCGCTCGCTCTGCGGCGGCACCTTCCGCGGGGTGGGATGTCTGCCGTCGGGCAGGACGAGATCGCCGGCATTGCCGAAATTGGCGAGCGCCAGCACGCCGAGCACATGGCCCTTCCCGTCGAGATCGAAGCCGCGCGATGCCGTGCCGATGCCGCCCTTGAAGCCGAAGGCGCTCATGCCCGTTCCGGCCCCGACCGCGCCTTCCGCGACCGGCCCTGCGGTGGCCGCATCGAGCGCGGCGAAGGCGTGTTCCTCGGTCAAGGCGCGGGCGCGGATATCCGAGAGGTAGCCGTCATTGCATTCGAGCACGACGGGATTGACCGTGCCGGTCTCTCGGCCGATGTCGGGATTGTCGGCGAGCGCCCGCGCCACCAGCGCGTCAAAGCCGGTGCCCACGGCGAGCGTGTTGCAGAGCAGGAGCGGCGTCTCGATCTGGCCGAGCTCGGCGAGCTGCATCAACCCCGCGCTCTTGCCGAAACCGTTGATGACATCGACCGCCGCGCGGACCTTGCGACGGAAGAGGCTGCCGTCATGCGGCAGCAGCGCGGTGAAGCCGGTGAGGATGTCGCCGTCGCGCAAGGTGCGATGGCCGAGCTTCACGCCAGGGACGTCGGTGATCGCGTTGAGCGGGCCAGGCTGCATGATGCCGCAGGAGAGGCCGAAATCGCGCAGGCGCTGGGTCATGGTTGCGGGTCTCGTTGGAGCGTGCGGCGGGAATAGCATGGGTGCGCCACGGCTCAAGCGCGTTCGGCGCAGAGTTGAATGAACGGGAAGACGGTCCGCGCGTTTGGTGGGACGAAAGCGGGAGAGCACCGATGTCCGATCCGTTCAATCTGCAGCGCTTTCTCGATGCGCAGGAGTCCGTCTGGCCCGATGCGCTTGCGGAGATGAAGGCGGGACGCAAGCGCAGCCACTGGATCTGGTTCGTCTTTCCGCAGATGCGCGGGCTGGGTCTGTCTCCGAATTCGGAGTTCTACGGCATTGCCTCGCTCGACGAGGCGCAGGCTTATCTGGCGCATCCGGTGCTCGAGATGCGGCTCGCTACGATCGTAGAGGCGGTGCTGGCGCATGAGGGGAAGAGCGCCAACGCGATCTTCGGCTCGCCCGACGACATGAAGCTGCGCTCTTCGATGACGCTGTTCGATACCGCGAGCGGCGATGGCGCCAATCCCTATCGCGCGGTTTTGCGGGGCTTCTTCGACGGGGTTCCCGATCCGCGCACCCTCGCACTGCTCGGAAAGAGCTGAGCCTCGGCGCGGCTTTCGATCCGGCTCAACCGTCATTGCGAGGAGGCGCAGCCGACGAAGCAATCCGGGGGACGCAGAGTTCTTTCGTCCCTGGACCGCTTCACAGCGCGCGCAACGATGGTTTCGGTGGGACCGAGGTTCACTGCAGCTCGACAGCCCGGCAGGACCAGCTTCAGGCGGGATACGGACCTTTCCGCCCGCTCCGAGACGCGCCGATGCGTGCGCCCAAGCGTGATCACAGGATTGACATCCCGGCAAATTGACGTATTGTTCCTTTAATTGCAACTCAAGTTCCATTAAATGGAACTTTCAGGAATGATCCTGATGTCCATCCTCTCTTCGGCCGTGGATGTGCTTCGTTGCTTCTCCAGCACTCGTCATGACGTGACGGTGACGGATCTCGTCACGCTTTTGGGCATGCCGAAGAGCAACGCCTCGCGGCTTCTGCGGGCGATGCGCGACGAGGGGCTTCTCGAAACGGTCGGCGAGAGCAAGCGCTATCGCCCCTCGCTGCTGCTCAATCAGGTCGGGCATCTCTACCGCTTCGCCGCCTCGCTGATCGACCGCGCCGATGCGGTGGTCGGCAAGATCTCCGACCAGATCGGCCATACCGGCTACATCAGCGTCCGCCGCGGCAACGAGATCGTCGGCGTCACCGCCCATCCCGGCCGCCACGCGCTGCGCGTCGTCACCGCGATCGGCGACCGCATTCCCGCCTTCGCCTCCAGCACCGGCCGCGCCCTGCTCGCCCGGCTTTCCGATGCGGAGGTCCGCGCGCTTTACCCCGCCGGCTTCACGCCGCCCAGCGCGACCGCGCCGCAGGACATGGACGAGCTGCTCGCCCGCCTGGCGCGCGTCCGCAGCGCCGGCTTCGCCGAATCCCATGACGAGGCGGTGCATGGCGTACGCGCCATCTCGGTCGCCGTCGGCGATCCCGCGACCGGCGACGAGGTCGCGATCTGCATCTCCTTCCCGGCGGCGACGGTCGAGCCGGCCGAGCGTCTCGCCATCATCCGTTCGCTGGGCGAGGGCGGCGCCGAGATCGCCGCCCTGATCCAGGACAAGCGCTTCTACCCCCTGAACCTCTCAATCGCGGAGACCGCTCCATGAGCAATCGTTGGCGTATCGGCTTCGACATCGGCGGCACCTTCACCGACTTCATCCTGTACGATTCGCAGGAGCGTTCGGTCCGGCTGCACAAGCGCCTGACCACGCCGCACGATCCCTCCGAGGCGGCGCTGATCGGCCTCGGCGAACTCACCGAGATGGCCGGCATCACGCTCGCCGATGTCGGCGATATCGTCCACGGCACGACGCTGGTCACCAATGCGGTGATCGAGCGCAAGGGTTCCAAGCTCGGCCTGATCACCACCAAGGGTTTCCGCGACATCCTCGAAATGGGGACGGAGCAGCGCTACGATATCTACGACCTGTTCCTGACCTTCCCTGACCCGCTGGTCTCGCGCGAACACCGCCTCGAGGTGGCCGAGCGCATGGACCGCGACGGCAAGGCCGTGACGGCGCTCGACGCGGAAGCGGTGCGCAAGGCCGCCCGCGAGCTCGAAGCCGCCGGCTGCGAGGCGATCGCGATCTGCTTCCTCAACAGCTACCGCAACCCGGCGCACGAGAAGGAGGCCAGCCGCATCGTCCGCGAGACCTGCCCCGCGCTCACCGTCTCGCTGTCGAGCGAGGTCGTGGCCGAGATCTGGGAATATCAGCGCTTCGTCACTACGGCGGCCAATGCCTATGTGCAGCCGCTGATGCGCCGCTATCTGCAGCGGCTGGAGCGCGAGCTTGCCGCCCGCTCCTTCCGCGGCTCGCTGACGCTGATGCATTCGGCCGGCGGCCTGGTCTCGCCGGAGACGGCGCGCACCTTCCCGATCCGGCTGCTCGAAAGCGGCCCGGCCGGCGGCGGCCTCGCCACCGCGCTCTTCGGCGAACTCGCCGGCCATAAGGACGTGATCTCCTTCGACATGGGCGGCACCACCGCCAAGGCCTGTATGATCGAGGATGGCCGCGCCGAGATCGCGCCGATGCTCGAAGCCGGTCGCGTCAACCGCTTCGCCAAGGGCTCCGGCCTGCCGATCAAGGCGCCCGTCATCGACATGATCGAGATCGGCGCCGGCGGCGGCTCGATCGCCGCGATCGACGAGGTCGGCCTGCTCAAGGTCGGCCCGCATTCGGCCGGCTCCGATCCCGGCCCGGCCTGCTACGGCATGGGCGGCGTGAAACCCACCGTGACCGACGCCAATCTTGTGCTCGGCTATTACGATCCCAGCTTCTTCCTCGGTGGGCGCATGGCGCTCGATCTGGAGGCGGCGCGCAAGGCGGTCTCGACGGTCGCCGCGCCGCTCGGCCTCTCGATCGAGGAAGCCGCCTGGGGCATTCACAAGGTCGTGGTCGAGAGCATGGGCGCGGCGGCCCGCGTCCATCTCGTCGAGAAGGGCAAGGACCCGCGCCACTACGCCATGGTCGGCTTCGGCGGCGCCGGTCCGGCGCATGCGGTCGATGTCGCCCGCGTGCTCGGCGTCAAGCAGGTCATCATCCCGCCGGCCTCGGGCGCGGCTTCGGCGCTCGGCTTCCTCGCCGCGCCGCTCTCCTTCGACATGGTGCGTTCGCTGCCGGTCGAGTTCTCCGAAGGCTTCGACGCGGCTTCCGTCAATGCCGTACTCCGCGATCTCGAAACCGAAGGGCGCAAGCACCTGACCGAGGCCGGCGTGAAGCCCTCCGACGTCACGGTCGAGCGCACGGCCGATATGCGCCTTGTCGGCCAGATGCACGACATCGCCGTGCCGCTGCCGGCCGGGACGATCGATGCGTCGAGCCTGGACGCCATCCGTGCGGCGTTCAGCAAGGCCTATTCCGCCCGCTACACCTCGGTCTATGAGGGCGCCCGGCTGGAAGCGATCAACTTCCGCGTCCGCTGCGCCGGCCCGGTGCCGACGCTCTCGCTGTCCGGCGCGGCCGGCGGCGGCGATGCCACGAACAAGGTTAAGGGCACCCGCAAGGCCTGGTTCGAGGGCGGCTGGAGCGAGGCGAAGGTCTATGACCGCTACGCCCTGCGTTCTGGCGACCGCATCGAAGGCCCGGCGATCGTCGAGGAGCGCGAGTCGACCACGATCGTGCCGCCGGGCGACAGCGTCAGCATCGACGATGTCCTGAACCTCATCGTCCATGTCGGCCAAGCCAACGCGGCCGAGACCACGATCACCGCCGACATGCCGCTGGCCGAGGCGGCGCGCCGGATCGAGGCCGATCCGATCTCGCTGGAGATCATGTGGAGCCGGATGATCAACGTCGTCGAGGAGATGTGGCTGACGGTCTGCCGCACTGCCTTCTCGCTGGTGATCTCGGAAGCGCAGGATTTCGCCTGCGAACTGCTAGACCCCGAGGGCGAGACGCTGGCGCATTCGCCGCGCGCCATGCCGGTGTTCAACCTGACGCTGCCGCGTGCGGTCAAGGCGCTCTTGGAGCGCTATCCGGCCGAGACGCTGAAGCCGGGCGACGTGCTGATCACCAACGATCCCTGGCTCTGCGCCGGCCATCTCTTCGACATCGCGGTGGTGACGCCGGTCTTCCTCGGCGACCGCGTCGTCGGCCTGATGGGTACGGTCGGTCACGTCTCGGATATCGGCGGAACCAAGGATTCGCTGCGGGCCCGCGAGATCTACGAGGAGGGCTTCCAGATCCCGCCGATGAAGCTCTACGAGGCGGGGAAGATCAACGAGACGCTGGTCCGCCTGCTCGGCGAGAACGTGCGCAATTCCGAGCAGGTGCTCGGAGACCTGCACTCCTTCGTCGCCGCCAACGCGATCGGGGCCGAGCGTTTGCAATCCTTCCTCACCGATTACGGCATGCAGGATCTGCGTGCGCTCGCCCACGTTGTGCAGAGCCGCTCGGAGAAGGCGATGCGCGAAGCGATCCGCGCCCTGCCGGACGGGGTCTATCACGGCACGGTCTCGAACAACCCGCTGGGCACGCCGATGACCTATCCGCTGGCGCTGACGGTGAAGGACGACACGATCCATCTCGACTTCGCCGGGGCGCCGCCGCAGCTGGCCCAGGGCGGGCTGAACTGCACGCTCAACTACACGATGGCGCATGCGACCTATCCGCTGAAATGCATGCTGACGCCGGGCGTGCGCGGCAATGCCGGTTGCTACCGCGCCTTCTCGATCGATGCGCCGAAGGGCTCGATCCTGAACTGCGACAAGCCGCTGGCCGTGAACCTGCGCACCCGCACCGGCTGGTATCTGGCGCCGAACATCTTCCGCGCCCTCTCCAAAGCGGCGCCGAAGCAGGTCCAGGCCTTCACCGGCCTGCCCGTTGCGGCGAGCGTTTACGGCCGGGATCAGGCCGGCGACACCTATTCCGACATGCTCTTCGTCGGCGGCGGGCAGGGCGGCTCGGCCCAGGGCGACGGCAAGTCGGGCCTGCTCTACCCGACCTCGGCGGCGAACACCTCGATCGAGACCTTCGAATCGCGGGTGCCGGTGCTGGTGGTCGAGAAGACCTATCTGACCGACTCCGGCGGCGCCGGCCAGCATCGCGGCGGCCTCGGCCAGCGCGTGCGACTGCGCAAACTCGCCGATGACGGTTTACCGACGCTGGTCTCGCTCTATCCGGAAGGCGTCAACAACCCGATCCCGGGCCTGTTCGGTGGCAAGGCCGGCGGCGGTGCCTCGGGCCGGGTGCTCGACGAGCAGGGCCATGTCCTGAAGGACGTCGGCACCGGCGAGCTCGTCCAGGTCCGGCAGCCGCATGAGATCGTCGAGCTCGTGCTCGCGGGTGGCGCCGGCTACGGCCCGGCTTCCGAGCGCTCGCGGGAAGCGATCGCCCGCGACATCGCCCTCGGGCTCGTCTCGGCCGAAGCGGCCAAGCGCGACTACGGCGTGCAGGGAGCGCATGCCACGCAGGATGTCGGCGAGGCCAAGGCCGGCATCCTGGTTGCCTGAGCCGCAAGGGTCACAACGCACACGCCCGACAGGGGCCAATAAGGGGACTGAGGCATGACCAATCCAACTGAGGGGGTGCCTCAGCGGCACCCCAGCCTGTTCGAGCCGGCGACCCTGCTGCTCATCGCCGTGCTCTGCGTCTTCGGCGCGATCATCGGCATGCAGTTGCTGGTGTCGCTCGGCATCACCGCCAACACCTCGCTGATCGGCGCGCTCGCCGCCATGGCGCTGGCGCGCGTGCCGCTCGCGATCTTCGCCCGCTACCGCTCGATCCATGTGCAGAACCTGGCCCAGAGCGCGATCTCCTCGGCCACCTTCGGCGCGGCGAACAGCCTGCTGCTGCCGGTCGGCATTCCCTGGCTGCTCGGCCGGCCGGACCTCGTCCTGCCGATGCTGGCGGGCGCCTTCTTCGCGATGCTGCTCGACGCCTATCTGCTCTATCGGATGTTCGATTCCCGCGTCTTTCCGGCGACGGGCGCCTGGCCTCCGGGCGTCGCCGCCGCCGAGGCGATCAAGGCCGGCGACGAGGGCGGCCGCAAGGCGGTGCTGATGGGCATCGGCTTCGGCACGGGCGTCGTCGCCTCCTTCATCAAGATCCCGCTGGCCTGGATCGGCTTCGCCGGTTCGACTGCCGTTTCCGGCATTCCGATGTCGGCCTTCGGCGTCGCCTTCATCGGCAATATCTGGGCGCTCACGATGTTCGGCGTCGGCCTGCTGCTGCGGGGCTATTCTGGCCAGCTCTTCAGTGGACCGACCTTCGCCAGCATCATCCCGAAGGGCGACCTGATGGCCGCTTACATTCCGCATGGCTTCATGATCGGCGCCGGTCTCGTCGCGCTGCTGCAGGTCGCGCTGCTGCTGTTCCGGCGCGAGGACGCCGCCAAGGCGGGCGAGGTCAGGGCGGGCGTCAGCGATGCCGAGGTGAAGCGCGCGCTCGGGCTCGGCACCGTCGGCTATCTCGTGATCGCCGTCTTCATCGCGCTGGTCGGCGGGCTGATGAGCGACATGTCGATCGGCATGCTGATCCTGTTCGTGCTCTATGCCGCCTTCGCGGCCTATGTGCATGAATTGATCGTCGGCCTTGCCGCGATGCATTCCGGCTGGTTCCCGGCCTTCGCGGTGGCGCTGATCACGCTGATCATCGGCATGCTGATTGGCTTCCCGATGCCGGCGCTGGCGCTGCTCGTCGGCTTCTCGGCCGCGACCGGGCCTGCCTTCGCCGATATGGGCTACGATCTGAAGGCCGGCTATCTGCTGCGCGGCAATGGCGCAGATCCGGCCTTCGAGCGCGACGGTCGCCGCCAGCAGCTCTTCGCCGCGATGTTCGCCTTCGTCGTGGCGGGTGCCGTCGTGCTGTTCTCCTACCAGTCCTTCTTCGACCAGAACCTCGTCGCACCCGTGAACAAGGTCTATGCCGCGACGATCAAGGCCGGCGTGGCGCCCGGCGTCGCCTGGCAGCTCTTCCTCTGGGCGATCCCGGGCGCGATCCTGCAGTTCGTCGGCGGGCCGAAGCGGCAGATCGGCGTGCTCTTCGCCACCGGCCTGCTGATCAACTTCCCGATGGCGGGCTGGGCGGTGCTGGCCGGCATCCTCTGCCGGATCATCTGGGAGAAGCTGCGCGGCGCGAGCGGCGAGGGCGATATGGAGGTTTTCGCCGCGGGCGTCATCGCCGGCGATGCGATCTTCTCGTTCTTCGACTCCGTTTCGAAGAATTTCTGGAAGCGCTGAGACATCGAGGCCCGGGCGGGAGACCGCCCGGGCCTTTCGCATTCCAAGAGGATGGCATGATGAGCAAGCTCGGAACCCTCACCATCGGCCAGGCCCCGCGGGCCGACATCACGCCGATTCTCGACGCCGTGCTCGATGCCAGCCTGCCCCGGCGCCATGCCGGGGTGCTGGACGGCCTCGGCCGCGCCGAGATCGACCGCGATTTCGCGACGCAACCGGGGCAGCCGGTGCTGATCACCAAGCTGCTGGACGGCAGTTCGGTCGTGATCGACCGCGCCCGCACCGAGGCGGCGGCCCAGCGCAAGCTCGCGATGCTGGAGGCTGAGGGCTGCGACACCATCCTGATGCTCTGCACCGGCCATTTTGCGAATCTGAGCACGGAGAAAGCCCGTCTCGTCGAACCGGACCGAATCCTGCCGCCGGCCGTGGCGGCGCTGACGCAGGGCGCGCAGCTCGGCATCGTCGTGCCGCTGGCCGAGCAGATTGCGTCCGAGGCGGGGAAATGGGCGCCGCTCGGCCGCGCCCCGCTCTATGCGGCCGCGTCGCCCTATGGCGGCGGTGGGGCGTCGGTCGTGGACGCCGCGCGCGACCTGGCCGGGCGCGGCGCCCGGATTCTGCTGATGGACTGCATGGGCTTCGTCGAGCGCCACCGCCGGGAAGCGGCGGGTGCCGGCCTGCCGGTCATCCTGTCGAACAGCCTGATCGCCAAGCTGATGTCAGAGATCGTCTGACGGCGATGCCGCATCGACTGAAACAGAAAGGCCGCCCTCGGGGCGGCCTTTCGTTTTGGGCGTGTCGCCCGGCTTATTTCGGCGCGAAGACGCCGAGGCTGCTCGCAGTGATGTCGAAGGAGAGCGTGGCGACGACGGCCGCGCCGCACCATTTCGAGCGGCCCGAGGCGTTGCTGATGCCGCGTGGGTCCGCCGTCAGCAGGAAGCAGTCGCTCTTGGACAGGTCGGTGTCGTGGTAGCGCAGATCCGCGGTGAGGTTCTTCCAGGTGTAGGAGACGCCCGCGTTCCAGTAGGTGTAGTCGGGCAGGTTGGTCGGCGGCACGGTCGACCAGATCGCGAGGTTGGTGGTGCCGAGCCAGTAGTGGCCGAGCTCGCCGGAGACCGCGAGGCCTTCGAGGAAGGGCAGCATGTATTTGGCGGTCAACGAAGCGTAGGTGCCGCTCGCGCCGGTGCCGAGCCAATCCCAGGCGTAGTAGATGTTGGCGCCAAGCGTCAGGCTCTCGGCGAAGGTGTAGGACACCTTGCCGTAGACTTCAGTGAAGTCGGTGTTCTTCGGGGTCCAGAACACGCCGGCGCCGTCGATCAGCTGCTTCTCGCTGGGATAATAGTACTGCCAGACGCCGAAATCGAAGGAGAGGTCGCCGAATTTCGGCCGGATGCCGCCGTAGAAGTCGATCTCGGCATCGGGGCGCGTGGCGAGGTCGACATTGGAACCGTAGACGCCGAGGTAGAACAGGTTGTTGTAGATCTGCAGCTCGGCGCCGCCCTGCCCGGCCGGCTTGCGGTCCGTCTGCGAAATGCCGCGGAAATTATAGTCCGTCATGCCCTTCACGCTGAAGGCGATGTCGAACCAGGTGATCGCGGGTACGACCGGGGCCGGCGGCGGCCCCTTCTTGCTCGGCAGGTCGGCCGCCTGCGCCGCACCGATGGCGGCAGCCAGGCCCAGACCTAGAATCGAGGAACGGAAGAGATCGGACATCTGCAGGAACCCCTTGCCACGCATTGCTTTGCGCTGTCGTCCCATCAAGCGGGCGGGTCCGGTTTGGCGGCAAGGACAGGTTTTGGGCGTTTCGCTCACGCAAAAAGCAAAGGCCCCCGAAGCGGGGGCCTTCGCGCCTGCAAAACAGGCAATTCGAATTATCGGAGCCGATGTGGCATTTTTATCATGCCACGCGGCCGTGGCGAGACGGCTCAGCGGGTGGTCGGCTGATTCGGATAGCCGGCCGTCGACTGGTCGAGGCTCGACGTCTTCAGACCGTTGGCGCGGCGCGGCGGAAGCGGTGCGCTGGTGCGCTCCGGCGTGGCCGGGACGACCGAGGCGATCGGGGCGCTGCCCGTGCCCTGATCGGCGTTCGAACCGCTGCCGAAGACCGGCATGAAGCTGAGCGCACGCTGCAGCAAGGGCTTCTCCTCGGCCGGGGCCGCCGGAGCCGGTGTGACCGGCGTCGATGCCGCGCTCGCCAGCACCGGCGCCTGCAGGGCATTGCCGGGGGCGACCTTGGCGAGCTGCGAGGCGGCAGGTCGGGCATCGGCCCGAGCCGGTTCGGCCTTCACGGGCTCGACCTTGGCCGGAGCGGGCTTGGCGGGCTCTTCCGCCGGGGCGGCGGCAATGGCGGCGAGGACCGCGTCGTTGTCCGCCGAGGCGGCCCGGACGGTCGCCTTCGTCTTGCCCTTGTCGTCGAGGACGACGACGCGCGGGCCGATGGTGAGCGCGTCGGCGCGGCTGACGCCGACGTCCTTCGAGGCCCAGGAGGCCGAGCGGTTGAGCGCGTCGGAGCCGCCGGCCACCAGCGTCTGCTTGAAGGAGGAGTGCTGGTCGCCGTCGTCATAGATCAGCTTGATCGCCGGGGTGCCCTTGGCGACGAGCGAGGCGACCTGCACCTCGTCCTCGCGGCGCTTCTCGGAGACGGCGGCCGGGGCCGAGCCGTTGTTGAAGACGTAGCGGCCGCCGGCGACGGAGACGGTGGGCTCGTCCCGGGTCACATCGAAATAGTCCGTGCCTTCTTTCAGGTTCTTCCAGAAGGCGATGTTCGGGTCGAGACGATGCTTGGCCAGATTCTGGGGCGTCATCCGGAAGGGGAGGGCCTGCATCTGCACGGCGCGCTGGCCGGCATTCTGCGCCTCGCGCACCAGCGCGTAGATCTCGCCGATCTGGTCGTCCGTCATCGAATAGCAGCCGGCCGAGGAACAGGCGCCGTGCACCATCAGATGCGCCCCGGTGCGGCCATGCGACCGATCATAGGCGTTCGGATAGCCCATGTTGAACGAGACGTAATAGGACGAGTTCGGGTTCATCTGCTGCGGCGCGATGGCGTAGAAGCCCTCGGGCGCCATGCGGTCGCCCTCGCGGACCTTCGGGCCGAGCTGGCCGGACCAGCGGCACATCGGGTAGGTCTTGAGCAGCGCGTACTGGCCGTCGGGCTTGCGCTTCCAGACCTCGAGCTCCGACTCCTTCTTATAGGAGCGGATCAGGATCGGCTGATCCTTGTTCATGCCCTTTTCGGACATGAGCGCATAGGTCGCGCTCGGAATCGGAATGTTGTGGCGGGCGGAGCCCCGATAACGGTCCTCCTCGCAAGCCGCCACAGTCAATGCAACAAAAGCCACGAGTGCGAGTTGCTTGAGTGCCACGTCGTCAATCCCATCGAACGGCAGGCCGGGTAATGCGACCTGTGACTTCGCAAGACGGCCAAATTGTGCCCGTCGACTCGTTGTAGATGCGTTAGCCTTGAGGGTTCCTTACCATAGGCTTGCCGAGTCTGGCCACATGGTCAACGGCGGGTAAAGGAAGCCTTTATTTCGCGGATGCGAAATCTCCTTTTCCGCGATCGTTCAGAGATTGCGCCCGATCGCGAGGAACTTTTCCGCCCGTCTTGCGACGATTTCGTCACCGCCAAGGCCGGCCTGATCGGCCAGCGCGGCTGCGATGGCGTCACCGGCGCGGCCGATTGCCGCGTGAGCGTCGCGATGGGCGCCGCCGGTCGGCTCCTGCACGATCCGGTCGATGATTCCGAACTTCAGCAGGTCCTGCGCGGTGATCTTCATGCCGGTGGCGGCATCCTGGGCGCGGGCCGTGTCGCGCCAGAGGATCGAGGCCGCGCCTTCCGGCGAGATCACCGAATAGATCGCGTGCTCCAGCATCAGCACCCGGCTCGCAGCCGCGATGGCGATGGCGCCGCCCGAGCCGCCTTCGCCGATGACGAGCGCGACGCTGGGGCTGCGCAGCCCGAGCCAGGCCTCGGTCGAACGGGCGATGGCCTCGGCCTGGCCGCGTTCCTCGGCCTCGATGCCGGGATAGGCGCCGGCCGTGTCGACGAAGCTCAGCACCGGCAGGCCGAAGCGGTCTGCCATCTCGGCGAGGCGCACCGCCTTGCGGTAGCCCTCGGGCTTCGGCATGCCGAAATTGTGCCGGATGCGGGTTTCGGTGGAATCGCCCTTTTCCTGGCCGATGACGCAGACCGGCTCGCCGCGGAAGCGGCCGAAGCCGCCGACGATGGCCTCGTCCTCGCCGAAGGCGCGGTCGCCGGCGAGCGGCGTGAACTCCTCTATCAGCCCGGCGCAGTAGTCCTTGAAGTGCGGGCGCTGAGGATGGCGCGCGACGAGCGTCTTCTGCCAGGGCGTCAGCGCGGCATAGATGTCCTTCAGCGTCTGGCTCGCCTTGGCATCGAGCTTGCCGATCTCTTCCGACAGGGAAATGCCGTCGCCGCGCGCCTCAAGGGCTCGCAGCTCGTCAGCCTTCGCTTCCAGCTCGGCGACCGGTTTCTCGAAATCCAGATAGCTACGCATCGTGATCCAATTCAAATTCCGCCTGAGAACCGGGCGGAGCAGCGGTTTGAAGCACAACCGGCGCGAAAGGCGGCGGACCTTGGCCGCGCCCCGTCGAAATTGTCAACCCGTCCGCTTCTCGGAAGGCGGGGTGGCTGCGCGGGGCGTCGGTGCCGGCTGCGGCAGCAGGATCGGCCGCAGGGCGAAGCTGCGCCGCGTCGCGCGCAGGGGCGCGCGCCGGTAGAACTGCTTGGTCGCATCGATGACGTGCACGCCGGAGAAAGGCAGCGACAGGCCGGCGCCGATCTGTTCCCAGACCGGGGCCGAGCGCATCAGGAGCCGCCGCTGCAGCGGCGGGACATAGAGCGCCTCGGCCCAATGCTCCGGCGAGAATTCGGCGGCGCGCATCAGGGCCGAGAGCTGGCGGCGGCTGAAGGGCCTGCCCTGGCCGAAGGGTGTGCCGTCCATCCGGGCCCAGAGCCCGCGCCGGTTCGGCACGACGAGAATCATGCGTCCGCCGGGGTTGAGCACGCGCGCGACCTCGTCGAGCAGGTCGTCCGGGCTTTCGGTTTCCTCGAGCGCATGGACGAGGACGACCCGGTCGATCGAGGCAGTCGGCAGCGGCAGCAGGGTCGGCTCGACGAGGGCGGAGGCCGAGAGGCCGGGCGACGGCCAGTTCACCACGCCTTGCGCGGCCGGCATGAAGGCGATCGTCCGCTCGGCCTGCATGCCGAGCACGGACAGATAGGGCGTCGGGAAGCCGATGCCGAGCAGGCGCTGGCGCGAACAGTCCGGCCAGAAGCGCAGCATCGTCCGGCCGATGAAGCGCCGGGCCACATGGCCGAGGGGGCTGGCATAGAAGGCGCGCAGGTCGACGACGTCGAGAGGCATGACGCCTGACATGGAACGCAGGGCGGCCGAGCGCAAGGGCAATCCGGCGCAAACGGCAGGGATCGGCTGCGCTGCTGCGGGTTGATCGGGAGCCGGGCATGGCCCATGCAGGGGCGGATCATTCGCCGGTCTTTCGCGCCGGCCCTGCCGGAGGAAGCCATGCCGCTCGACCTTCACGTCTTCCGCACGCTCAGCGACAATGCGGGCGCACTGCTCCATGACTCCGTAACGGGCGCCTGCGCGGCGATCGACGTGCCCGATGCCGGCGAGATGCTGGCCGCCGCCCGAGGGAAGGGTTGGACGATCAGCGACATCTTCGTCACCCATGCCCATCACGACCACACGCAGGGCGTCACGGCGGTCAAGGAAGCCACGGGTGCGACCGTCGTTGGCCCGGCCGATGCCCGGGCCAGCGCGCCGCTCGACCGGGTGATCGGCGAGGGCGACAGCGTCTCGCTCGGGGGAGATCGCTTCGAGATCTGGCATACGCCCGGCCATTCCGACGGCCATCTCAGCTTTGTCGGGCGGGAGGCGAAGCTCGCGCTGGTCGGCGATGTCGTCTTCGTCATGGGCTGCGGGCGCGTCCAGCCCGGCCAGATGGACCGGATGTGGACCTCGCTCTCGCGGTTGATGGCGCTGCCCGGCGATACCCGCCTGCTCGGCGGCCATGACTACACCCTCGCCAATGCCCGTTTTGCGCGCTCGGTCGATCCATCGAACAAGGCGCTCAAGGCCCGTTTCGCCGAGGCCGAGACCGCGAAGGCCGAAGGCCGCTTCTGGGCGCTGACCACGGTGGCGGAGGAACAGGCGACGAATCCGTTCTTCCGGGCGGGCGAGGGCGCTCTCGCTGCCGCCGTCGGATTGGCCGGTGCCTCGGCCGACAAGGTCTTCGCGGCGCTGCGCGAAGCCAAGAATCGGTTCTGACCATGCCGATGCGGCTCGACGGGCTGACGGCGGCGGAGGTGATCCGACTGCTCGAGCTCAAGCCCCATCCAGAGGGCGGCCACTATCGCGAGACCTTCCGCGACCCGGGCGGGACCGAGGACCGGGGCTTCTCGACGGCGATCTACTATCTGCTCGACACCGGCGAGACCTCGGAATGGCACCGCGTCGATGCCGCGGAGATCTGGCACCACTATGCCGGGGCGCCGCTCGTCATCACCGTTTCGCCAAACGGCCATGACGCCTCGGCCCATCACCTCGGCACCGAGCTTGCTGCCGGACAGCGCCCGCAATTCGTGGTGCCGGCCGGGTGGTGGCAGAGCGCGACCTCGCTCGGCGCCTGGACGCTGGTCGGCTGCACGGTCGCGCCGGGCTTCGAATTTTCGGGTTTCGAGATGGCGCCGCCGGGCTGGCGGCCGACGCCGCGCAAGCCGTCTGGGGGATGAGATGCTGACGAAGACCGACGACAATCCGCTCGTGCTCGGCTGCGAGCGGCGGATCATCAATGCTTGGCCCGCTCTGTCGACGCTGATCGTCGGCGATTGGGCATTGCGCTTCGCCAACGGCTATTCCGGCCGGGCCAATTCGGCGACTCCGCTGGTCTACGGTGCCGAACTCGATGCGCAGATGCTCGATCTGATCGCCGAGCTTTACCGGGCCGACGGGCTGGCGCCGAGCATCCGGCTGACGCCGCTCGTCAGCGATGCCACCCGCGCGGCGGTGCTGGAGCGCGGCTACCGGGTCAAGGACAAGTCGTTTGGCCTGATCGCGCCGCTGGCCGGCCTCGACGTCCTGGAAGAACCCGAGCTTCAGATCGAGGCGCGGCCGAGCCTGGAATGGGTCGCCGGCGTCGCCGCCCTTCAGAGCGGGATCAAGACCCATGCCGGTAATCTCGCGGCGATCGTCGAGCGGGTCAGGCTGCCGGCCGCTTTCGCGACCTGGCTTGTCGAGGGCGAGGCCGTCGCCTTCGGCATGAGCGTGGCCGAACGTGGCATGGCCGAGATCGGCCTGATCTGCGTTCACCCCGATCATCGCGGCCATGGCTATGGCCGCAAGATCGTTCGGAGCCTGATGGGTTGGGCCGGCGCGATGGGCTGCGGCGACGCCTATCTGCAGGTGGAGCAGGGCAACGCCGTCGCCATCAATCTCTATCGCAGCCTCGGCTTCCGGGAGCTCTACCAATACGAGACGCGCATCCTGGATTGAGGGCGTTGCCTCACCGGGTCAGCAGAGCCGTGCCATAGAGGCCGAGGGCGAAGAGGGTGTGGCTAACGAAGTTCAACAGCCGGATCTGGCCGGCATTGGGCTTCTTCGAGGCGGCGACGCCCATGCCCATGCCGGGCTGGAGGATGAACCAGCCGCAGCCGATCGTGGCCCAGCCGACGATCAGCGCTGGCAGGAAGGTCGGATTGCGAGCCCAGTCCGCACCTCCGATCAGAAGCACGATGCCGGCGAAGGCGATGCCGACGAGGTAGTGGCAGATCCAGCCGATGGCGAGCTCGCCCGCGACGGGCTCGGACTTGGCGATGTCGTCATGCCAGATGCGGCCGCGCGGCAAATGCGCGAACCAGCGCCCGGGCATCGCCCAGTTCGGCTTCGGCATTCCAAACAACCGCAGGAATTGCGCGCAGAGATCGGTGAGCGCCGTCGCGCCCGCCCCGATGATGATCATGCGCAAGATCAGCTCCGACATCGTCTATCCCCCAAAGGCCGCCATGAGATGGCGCTGTCGGTTGGAGCCGCGATTGCGGCGGCGGTCAACCACGGCGCCCGCCGGCCCATGCAGGGAGGCGCTGCATGCGACGCATTGCCCGGGAGCGGGAACCGTCGTCGCCTTTGCCGGGTTGCCCTTCCGAATTCGCAGGTTGATCGAGGGGGTGACCAGCCATGGCCATGGCGAACGCCGAAAAGCCACGCAATGCCGCGACCGGACCGCATGGCGCTTCCGAGCTGCCCTCGGTCGAGGTCACCAGTTACAATCTGGAGATCCGCGACGATGACGGCTTCGTCGGTGACAAGGCCAGCCGTGGCGCCTTCGTCGAGCATCTCGACGCGTTGCGCAGCCATCTCAAGCGCAATGGCGACGATCCGCTGAAGGGCAAGACGGCCGAGATCGGCAAGAAGGAACTCGATGCGCTGGTGAAAGAGGGCGATGCCGCCGAGGCCGCCCTGGTGCTGAGCGCGGTCGAAGGCTTCGCCCAGTCGCTCGCCTTCGTCATCCGCCGTTTCGCGCGCCTCAAGAGCTGGGCGAGCGTCGAACGGATCGTCGTCGGCGGTGGTTTCCGCGAGAGCCGCGTTGGCGAGCTCGCCATCGCGCGCGCCGCGATCATCCTGCGCACCGACGGCCGCGACCTCGATCTCGTGCCGGTCAGCCATCATCCCGACGAGGCCGGGCTGGTCGGCAGTGCCCATCTCGCGCCGAAATGGATTTTCGAGGCCTATGACAGCCTGGTGGCGGTCGATATCGGCGGCTCGAACATCCGCGCCGGGATCGTCGAGCTCCGGCAGCGGAAGGCTCCCGACCTCAGTCGGGCGCGCGTCTGGAAGTCGGAGCTCTGGCGCCATGCCGACGAGCAGCCGAGTCGCGACGAAGCGATCGAGCGGATGGGCCAGATGCTGCGGGACCAGATCGGGATGGCCGGGAAGGAGGGCCTGAAGGTCGCGCCCTTCATCGGCGTCGGCTGCCCCGGCCTGATCGAGCCCGACGGCGGAATCGAGCGCGGCGCCCAGAATCTGCCGGGCAATTGGGAAAGCAGCCGCTTCAACCTCGTCGACAGCATCCGCACGCTCGTGCCGGAGATTGGCGATCACGAGACGGATATCGTGATGCACAACGACGCGGTCATCCAGGGGCTGAGCGAGATGCCGGCGATGCAGGACGTCGAGAATTGGGCGGTTCTCACCATCGGAACCGGGCTCGGCAATGCGAGCTACCGCAACCGTGCCCGGGCCAAGGCGGGCAAGGAAACGGACAAGGCGACGGGTAAGCGCAGACCCTGACAGAGGCCGTGCCATCTTCAGGTCGTGTTTTGCGGCAATGAGCGGGCGGTGGCCGGAGCCCGGCTCGCCATGCCCGTTTGTCATCCGAGGAGCTTCCGCCTTGCCGGCCGCCGAATTCCGCTCTCCGTCTTGCCTTGCGGGCAAGGCTGTGCCGAGGGTCGAGCCTGAGCCGAATCATCCCGGGGAGCAGGGTCGCATCCGCATGGCAGGGCGCATGGCATACGCACCGTTCCAGAGCCTGAAGCGACTTCTGGCCGCCGGTCTGCTGCTGCTTGTGCTGGCGTTGGCCGCAACGACCGCCTCCTTTGCCCAGACGGCGGCAACCCCGGCCGATCCTGGCAGCACGCGGGCGCGGCTCGACGCTGTTCGCACCGAGCTTGCGCAGATCGAGGCGACGCTGGCCTCTCCCGAGGCGAGCGATTCGGAATTGCAGCGACAGCGTATCCGCCTGCAGCCCTCACTCGATCAGCTGCGCGTCATCATCGACGAGCAGGCGCCGCGCGTCGAACAGGCCAAGCTCCGACTCGACCAGCTCGGCGCGAAGCCGGATGCCAATGCGCCGGCCGAGAGCGCCGAGATCACGCGCGACCGCGAAGCCCGGGCCAAGGCCTATGCCGACGCCGACGAGACGTTGAAGATCGCCAAGGCCTCGCTGCTCCAGGCGGAACAGTTGCAGAGCGCGATCGGCGACAAGCGCCGCGAGATCTTCGCCAAGACGCTGTTCGCCGCTGGTCCCTCCGTCGCCAATCCGGAAGTCTGGACCAATGCCATCGCGACCGCGCCGGAGGATCTGCGGGCGTCCGGCTATATCTTCGGCGGCTGGCTGGAGGGCGTGCGCGATGCCTTTTCCGGCACGCGCGGCGGCGTCGTGGCGCTCGCCCTGCTCGGCGCGATCCTGCTCTATGTCGCCCGGGCGCGTTATCTGCCGCGATTCAAGGCCCGCTTCGGCAATCTGCAGGACACCGGCAACCTGCACTGCCTCTACATCGCGCTCGCCCATATCGTTGCTGGCGCCGCGCCGCCGGTGCTGGCGAGCTGGCTGATCTACAAGGCGCTGAGCACGACCGGGCTCCTGCCGCCGCGCATCCAGCCGGTGATCTGGGCGGTGGTCGTCGGCCTCGCCTTCTTCGCCTTCGTGCAGGCCATGGCCGATGCGCTGTTCGCGCCGTCCTCGCCGCAGCGGCGCCTCGTCAAGGTGATGGACTCGACCGCGCGCAGCGTGGTCTGGATCGCGAGTTCGCTCGCGGCCGTGATGTCGGTCGGCAAGGTCTTCGAGGCCTGGTTGCAGGCAATCGCGGCCGGCCTCGCCATCTCGATCATCGTCAAGGCGTTCTTCGCCGTCCTGTTCGCGCTCGCCCTGATCGCCGGGCTCTACCAGATCCGCGACGATGACGAGGTCGAGCAGGAGGCCTGCCTCGGCCCCTATGTGCCGGTGGACGGGGCAAGCCTCGGCCCGGTACGCATCCTCGGCTGGATCATCGGCTTCGCGATCATCGCCGCGACGTTCACCGGCTATGTCATCTTCGCCGCCTTCCTGGCCGAACAGACGATCTGGATCGGCATCGTCGCCTGCCTGTTCCTGCTCGTCTTCCAGTTCATCGACCTCGGCATCCCGCGGCTGCTGACCGGCAAGGGCCGCTTCGCCCTGACGCTGAAGGCCGGCATGGGCCTGCGCAGCACCACGCTCGACAAGGTCTCAGTCATTGCGGTCGGCGCCTTGAAGCTGCTGCTGATCGTCGTCACGGTGCTGATGGTGCTGGCGCCATGGGGGCTGGAATCGACCGATTTCCTGGTTTCGCTGCGCGCCGCCTTCTTCGGCTTCCAGGTTGGCGGCGTCACCATCTCGCTCTCGACCATCGTCGTCTTTGCCTTCGTCTTCGGCCTTGGCATCGCCGCGACGCGGGCGCTGCAGCGCTGGCTCGAAAACCAGTTCCTGCCGACGACGGCGCTTGATCCCGGCCTGCGCAACTCGATCACCACGGCGGCGGGCTATGTCGGCTATATCGGCGCCGTGGCCATCGCGGTCTCGGCCGTGGGCCTGAGCCTCGAGCGCCTGACGCTGGTCGCCTCGGCGCTCTCCGTCGGTATCGGTTTCGGCCTGCAATCGGTGGTGTCGAACTTCGTCTCGGGCCTGATCCTGCTCTGGGAGCGGCCGATCCGCGTGGGCGATCAGGTGCTGGTCGGCGACATCGAGGGCATCGTCAAGCGCATCAATGTCCGTTCGACCGAGATCGCGACCTTCGACCGCGCGACGGTGATCGTCCCCAATTCGAACCTGATCTCGGGCGTGGTGCGCAACCGCGTCCGCAACGACCGGACCGGGCGCGTCCTGATCGCGCTTTCGGTGCCGCGCACGCTCGATGCCGGGCAGGTGCGGGCGATGCTGTCCGAGGTCGCCTCGAACCATGGCGACGTGATGCAGAAGCCGCCTCCGGCCGTGCAGTTCAAGAAGCTCGGCACCACGACGATGGATTTCGAGCTGGTCTGCGTGGTCGCGGAGGTCGAGATCGCCGGGCGCGTCACCAGCGACCTCAATTTCGCGATCCACAAGCGCCTCGCCGAGCTGGAGCCGGTCGCGGCCACGCCGGAACTGATGGTGCGCGGGCTGGAGGGTGTCGAGCACTCGCTCGACAGCATCGCCGCGGCGGTCGGGCGGGGCGAGGCCCGCGGCCGGACGAAGCGTGCGGCGGCAAAGCCGCCGGCCGCCAATGGGACGCGCCCGTCGCGCAAGCCGGTCGAGGCCGAGGAGACCGAGGACGAGGCCGAGGCGGCGAAGCCCGCTCCCGCTCCGGTTGCAGAGCCCGCCAAGGACGACAGCAAGGAATGATCGGATGCCCAGCTTTCCACGCCGCGCCGCGGGTTTGCGCGCGATGACCTGCCCTGCCGCGCTGGTCGGTGCGCTCGCCCTTCTCGGCGTCGCCGGTTGCACCGAGCCGCAGCGCCAGGGCCAGCCGGCCTTCTACCGCGATCTCGGCTCGGCCTCGGCACAGGTCGATGCCGAGCAGGCGCGGGCGATGATCTCGGCCTATCGCCTCAATGCCGGGCTCGGCACGCTCGCACTCGACCCGGAGCTGACCGAGGCGGCGCAGCGCGAGGCGGCGGCGATGGCGGCCTCGGACAAGCCGGTGCAGGCCGATGCGGTGAAGGCGCGCCTTGCGAAGCAGGGGCAGCCGGGCGCCGAGGCCAATCTCTCCGCCGGCTATCGCCGCCTCGCCGAAGCCTTCTCCGGCTGGCGGGATTCGCCGCAGCACGACCGCGTGATGAAGGATGCCAAGGCCAAGCGCATGGGAATCGCGACGGCCTATGCGCCCGGCTCGAAATATCAGGTCTACTGGGCGCTGATCGTCGCGCCCTGACGGCTGGCGGCGGGTGCGTGGCTCCCGCCATCGGCTGTCAGCGGCGGAGGCTTGCGCCCCTTACGGCGCGGCGCGGACGGAGCTAGCCTGCGGATCATGCCGCCGCGACCCCGCAAGCCCCTTTCCCTGACGACCGAGCAAGCCAGGCGCATCTGGCTACATGCCCAGCGGCTCGATACGCGCGCGCCCTTCGGGGCCGGCCCGGCCGCGGCGCGGGCGGCGGTCGAGCAGCTCGGCTATGTGCAGATCGACACGATCAACGTGATCGAGCGCTGCCACCACCACATTCTCTATGCCCGCATCCCCGGCTATCGCCGGGCCGATCTCGCCCATCTTCAGGCAGCCGAGAAGAGCGTCTTCGAATATTGGACGCATGCGCTCTCCTATGTCCCGACGCGCGACATCCGCTATTTCCTGCCGGAGATGAAGGCGCATCGCGACGAGCCGAAACGCTGGTCGGCGGTCGGTGCCCGCGAGGAGACGCACAAGCTCCTGCGCCGCATCCGCAGGGACGGCGCGCTGACCATCCGCGATATCGAGGAGGAGCTGATCGAGAAGGCGCATCTCTGGGCCAGCAAGAAGCCCTCCAAGGGTTTGCTGGAGCGGGCCTTCTACGATGGCGAGCTCGCGATCGCGGCGCGGGCCGGCATGGTCAAGACCTATGAGCTGTTCGACCGACATTTCCAGTGGGAGAAGAAGCCGACGCCGGCGAGCGAGCGGCAGGTCACGGCCTACAAGCTCGACCGGGCGCTGCGGGCGCAGGGGCTCGTCAGCCTCGATTCGATCTGCCATCTCGATGCGCCGAGCAAGAAGGCGGTGGTCGAGCTGATCGCAGCACGCGTCAAGCGCAAGGAACTCGTCGAGGTCGCAGTCGAGGGGGCTGGCCGGACGCAGCATTGGGCGGCGCTGGCGGCGCTCGAGCCGCTGGATGCGCCGGAGGAGACGCTGATCCACATCCTCTCGCCCTTCGATCCGCTGATGATCCAGCGCAAGCGGGCGAAGCTCGTCTTCGATTACGCCCATGTCTTTGAGGCCTATCTGCCGAAGGAGAAGCGGGTTTACGGCTATTTCGGCCTGCCGGTGCTGGCGGGAGACCGCATCGTCGCCGTGCTCGACCTGAAGACCGACCGCGCCGCAGGCAAACTCCTGATCCAGCAATGGAGCTGGCTCGACGGTCACGAGGCGCCGGCGCTCAAGGCCGCGATCGAGGAGGAACTGCAGCGCTTCGAACGCTTTCAGCTCGGGTGGGACGAGGCCGAGCCGGAGGCGCTGGCCGAGATCACAAAAATGCCGGCTTGATCGGGGTTATTGCACCCGTCAAAGGCAACGCTGATCGACAGCGCAATTGTTGTAGCGAATTCTAAAAGGGCCGGTAAAACCTATAGGATTTAGATTGTGCCACGCATTCATGATGGTTTTTTGGACTGTGTGATCTATCTTTACGCATCAGAATGGGATGCCGAAAAGGGCGAAAAGACCGGAGGGACAGGCTTTTTAGTGAGCGCACCGATCAAGATTGCTGGTCAAGACGCTCAAATGATTTATATCGTAACAAACAGACATGTTGTCGAAAACGGAAACAGCACCGCTAGATTAAAATCGATTAACAACGGCATTGTTACCTTGAATTTGGATGAACGGGAGTGGCTTTTTCATCCGGATGGTGATGATTTGGCTGCCTATCCCATACTTCCCGATCATAACTCAAACAAAATTAAACTTATCAAAAGTTCAAATTTCCTGAACAGGAACATCGTAGATGAATTTGATATCGGCCCAGGAGATGATACGTTTACTCTGGGTCGCTTTATCAATCATGAAGGAAGGCAGCAAAATCTTCCAACAGTGAGATTTGGCAACATCGCGCAAATGCCTTGGGAGCCCGTTCGACAGAATAACGGATTCTTGCAAGATAGCTTTCTCGTCGAGTCTCGCTCTATCGGAGGGTATAGTGGCGCTCCGGTCTTCGTGTACATCCCCCCTGGCTCGCTTCGCCACGGGGTCGCGAACTGGGTAGATAAAATCCTACTCGGTCATGGTCCTTGGCTATTAGGCGTCGACTGGGGACACATCAACGATTGGCAACCCGTATGCGATACCCTTGGTCGTCCGATAAATCCGATCGAGCCGAATGGCATGCAAGTTCGTATGAATACGGGGATTATGGCTGTTGTTCCCGCTTGGAAACTCAGTGAAATGTTTGACCGCTTTTCAGAACGCGCAGAAGAAATTTTCGCCATGCTCATGAGACGCTGTGGCGGATTTCCCTCGATTATCCCGGATTGATTTGCAGGTACGGCTCACGCGCCCAACAAGTCGATCAGCGGCGGGATCAGCGGCTCGTCGGCCGGCGGCATGGCGAGGTCGCGCAGCTTGCCGGGACGGACCCATTTCAGCGCCTGCCCCTCGCCGGAGACCACCGTCCCCTCCCAGCGCCGGCAGATATAGAGCGGCATCAGCAGGTGGAATTCGGGATAGGCGTAGCTCGCGAAGGTCAGCGGCGCGAGGCAGTCCTCCTTCACCGTGATGCCGAGTTCCTCATGGAGTTCGCGGATCAGCGCCGGCTCGGGCCGCTCGCCGGCTTCGAGCTTGCCGCCGGGAAACTCCCACAGGCCGGCCAGCGCCTTGCCTTCCGGGCGCTGCGTGACGAGGACGCGATTGTCGGCATCGATCAGGGCGCAGGCGACGACGAGGAGCAGCTTCACGGGAGGGGAACTCAGTTGCCGGAGAGGATGACCTGAACGGGTTCGGTTTCCTTGCCCGTCAGCGTGACGCTGTCATAGACCGAGCCGCCCTCGCGCGAAAAGGCGGCTTCATCGCCCCAGATTATCTGGGTGGTGATGAAATAATCGCCGGGGGCGACCTTGTCGAAGGCGAAGCGGCCATTCGCCTCGGCCTTGGTGGTGCGGGTGTATTCGGAATAGGCGGGGTCGACCGCATCATCGGCCGGATAGGCCCGATGCGGGACATATTTGCTCTTGCCGTAGAGATTGGCGAAGCGCTCGCGGGCGAAGCCGGTGGCGGGCACGAGGCGCACGACCTGGCCGGCGGCATTGACGACCACGCCACTCGGCTTGGTGCGGAAGGCATGGCCGGTGATGACGCCGGTCCCGGGCTTCTTGATGTAGGCGGCTTCCTCTGCCGAGAAGGCCACAGTCGCCGGCTGGCGGCTGGCCTGGCAGCCGGCCATGATGGCACCGGCCAACAGGGCCGCCGCGAAAGTCCCGATCCTCATGAAGCCCCCACCCTGCGCGGCGCCGTCGTGACGAGGAAGACGCCGGTCAGAATGATGCAGCCGCCGAGGATCTGCCGCAACTCCAGGTTTTCGTGCAGCACGACCACGCCAAGGATCACCGCCACCGTCGGCACGAGATAGCCGGTCATCGCCGCACGGGTCGGGCCGGCCGCGCGGATCAGGCGCATGAAGACCGTGACCGGGATCGCGGTCGCCAGCACGCCGAGCGCCAGCATCGCCGGCAGGTGGTCTGCGACGGGCAGGAAGGCCGAGGGGCCGAGTACGGCAAGCGTGAGCGCTGTCGCGATCGTGCCCGAGAACATCTGCTGCCCCAGCGCCAGCCGGGCGGGCTCGCCGGTCGCGGCCGGCACGGAGCGGACATAGAGATTGGCGGTGGTGTAGCTCAGGGCCACGCCTGCCATGGCGAGAACGCTGAGCGCGGTGCCGCCGCCTTCGAACAGGTGCGGGCCGATAAGCAGGGCGACGCCGGCCATGCCGAGCAGAATGCCGCTGAGCCGGCGCCGGCCCAGCCGCTCCTCCGCGAAGAAGAAATGGGCGCCGAGCGCGGTGACGAGCGGGCTCGCCGCCTGGATCATCGCCGCCGGGCCGCTGGCGAGCTGCGTCAGCGCATAGGCGACGAGCACGTTCGGCAGCCAGCCATTGGTGGTGCCGAGCACGATCCAGGGCACGATCTCGGCCCGGTGCGGCAGCGGGTTCTGCCGGCGCCACAGGCTCCAGAGCGCCAGCGCGGCCGCCCCCAGCAGTCCGCGCCCGGCCGCGATCGCCAATGCCGGAACCTGCCCGCTCATCAGCTTGATGAACAGGTAGCTAGACCCCCAAAGCAGGGAACAGGTCAGCAGGTTGACGGCGATGAAGCTGCGGCTGGGCTCCTGCGGCGGCGAGGCTTCAGGAGCGGTAGTCGCCATTGATCTCGACATAGGCCTTGGTCAGGTCGCAGGTCCAGACCGTGGCCTTGCCGCGTCCGAGGCCGAGATCGGCGGTGATGACGATATTGTCGCCCTTCATGTAGTCCGACACGGCCTGCTCGTCATAGGACGGAGCCCGCGCGCCCTGCTTCGCCACGACGATGTCGCCGAAGCCGATATCGAGCCGGTCGCGATCGGCCGGCTCGCCGGCCTTGCCGACGGCCATGACGACGCGGCCCCAATTGGCGTCCTCACCGGCGATGGCGGTCTTGACCAGCGGGGAATTCGCGATCGAGAGCGCGACGCGCTTGGCCGAGCGGGCGGAAGCCGCGCCGGTAACGCGGACCTCCACGAACTTGCGGGCGCCTTCGCCGTCCTTGCAGACGAGATGGGCGAGCTCCAGCAGGATCGCATTCAGAGCGCGCTTGAAGCCGGAGAGGCGGGCATCGTTGACCTCGGTGATCGCGGGCACGCCACGGGCCGCCGCCTTGCCGGTGGCGAAGAGCATCAGCGTGTCCGAGGTCGAGGTGTCGCTGTCGACGGTGACCGCGTTGAACGAGCCCTTCACGCCCTTGGAGAGCAGGGCCTGCAGCACCGGGGCGGCTACGGGTGCGTCGGTGAAGACGAAGGAGAGCATCGTCGCCATGTCAGGCGCGATCATGCCGGCACCCTTGGCGATGCCGGCGATGACAACCTCCTTGCCATCGATCTTGGCCTTGCGGGTCAGCGCCTTCGGGAAGGTGTCGGTGGTCATGATCGCGCGGGCGGCGTCGATCCAGGGGCCGTCGGCGGCACGCTTGGCGCATTCGTCGAGCACGCCCTTGAACTTGGTCGCGTCGAGCGGCTCGCCGATCACGCCGGTCGAGGCGATGAAGACTTCCTGCGGCTTGCAGCCGGCGGCCTTGGCCGCGATCTCGGCGGTGAGCTTGACGGCATCGCGGCCCTTGAGGCCGGTGAAAGCATTGGCATTGCCGGAATTGACGACGACGGCGCGGGCGGAACCTTGGCTCAGGTTCTCGCGGCACCAGTCGACCGGGGCGGAGGGGCATTTCGAGCGGGTGAAGACGCCGGCGACCTGCGTGCCCTGGTCGAGCAGCGCGAACCAGACATCCTGGCGGCCCTTGTAGCGGATGCCGGCCTCGGCGGTGGCGAAGCGCACGCCCGGAATCGGCGGAACCTTGGGCTGGCGCTTCGGCGCGAGCGGAGAAATGGGAACATCCTTGCCGGCCATCGCGACTTCCTCCTGCGGAGCGCTGCTGGAAGACCGGCGAATCGTCCTTACCGCCGGGCAGCGCGTCTCGTTCGAAAGCCCCTCTGCCGCAGGCCGATGACGAAAACAAGAAGGGCGGCCGCACGGGCCGCCCTGCAAAATGAAGATCTCCGTCATGCTCGGGCTCGACCCGTGCATCTCCGGGGAGAGATTCTCGGGTCTGCGCTACGCTTCGCCCGAGAATGACGGCCCTAAATCAGTTCTTCTTCGGCTCGGCCGGCTTGGCGGCGTCCGCCGCCGGCTTGTCGAGACGCTCGACCTTGCCCTTCTCGCGCAGCGCCATGACGATGTCCTGCTGGGCCTTGCGCTCGAGATACTGATCGATCTGCGGCTTCACGGCGGCGAAGTCCGGCAGCGGCTTGGAGCGCTTGTCCTCGAGCTTGATGATGTGCCAGCCGAACTGGCTCTTCACCGGCTCCGAGACCTCGCCCTTCTTCAGCTTGAAAGCGGCCTCGGCGAATTCCGGCACCATGCGGTCCTTGGTGAACCAGCCGAGATCGCCGCCTTCCTTGCCGGAGCCCGGATCCTTCGAGACGTCGGCGGCGACCTTGGCGAAGTCCTCGCCCTTCTTCAGCCGCTCGACCACGGCCTTGGCCTGGGCCTCGTCCTCGACGAGGATGTGGCGGGCATGGGCCTCTTCCTCCGGCGCCATCGCCTTGGTGGTCTCGTCGTAGAGCTTCTTGGCGGCTTCGGCCGTGACGGCCTTCTTGCCTTCGCGGGTCAGGTACTCGTCGAGCAGAACCTTCTCGCGATAATAGGCGAGGCGCGCCGCGAACTCGGGCGAATCCGTGATCTTGGCATCGGCGGCCGCCTTGGCGCCGAGCTTCAGATCGACGAGATAGTTGATGACCTCGTCGCGCTTGCGCTCATCGGGAAGCTGGGCGAGGCGCTCGCCGAGATCCTCGCTGGCGAGCTGGATATCCCGCTCGGTGATCGAGATGCCGTCGACCTTGGCGACAACCTTGTCGGCCTGGGCGAAAGCCGGGGCCACCAGCAGCGCGAAGCCGAGGACGGCGATGAAACGGGCTGAGTTCATGAATGACGGCCTTTCGTCGGAAAACCCGAGACGCTTTGGCGGCTGCACTGCCCGATGAACGCGGCAAAGGCAAGGCGCATCAGGCGATTGCGGCGATCGATCACGCAGCTTTGCAGGGCCGGCAAGAAGGAAGGCTGCCGCAACGTCGCGCGATCTCTGCCCTCCGCCCTTGGAAGACGGCATGAAAAACCCCACATGGCGGGCTGAATTCACTTGCCGTTTCGCTGCCGATTGGACGAAACGCATGCTGGACCCTGCCCGCGCACGCGTCTAAACACGCGGTCGCAATTCGAGAATACCGGGCTTCCAGCCCGTGCGCGAAACGAGAAGCCGCGCCGGCCGGGAGTTCAAGCATCACCTGAAAGGCCCAACATGCTTGGCGCGCTCGCAAAGAAACTCTTCGGCTCGTCGAACGACCGCCGCGTCAAGGGCTACCAGCCCCGCGTCGCCGCGATCAACGCCCTCGAGAAGGAGCTTTCGGCGCTGAGCGACGAGGCGCTGCAGGCGCGCACCGAGGAGTTCCGGCAGCAGGTGGCCGCCGGCAAGAAGCTCGACGACCTGCTGGTGCCTGCCTTCGCCACGGTGCGCGAGGCGGCCAAGCGCGTGCTCGGCCAGCGCCCCTACGACGTCCAGCTCATCGGCGGCATGGTGCTGCATGAGGGCGCCATCGCCGAGATGAAGACCGGCGAAGGCAAGACGCTGGTCGCGACCCTGCCGACCTATCTCAATGCGCTCGAAGGCAAGGGCGTCCACGTCGTCACCGTCAACGACTATCTCGCCCGGCGCGACGCCGAGTGGATGGCGAAACTCTACAACTTCCTCGGCATGACCGTCGGCATCATCGTGCACGGCCTCGACGACGAGGAGCGCCAGCGCGCCTATGCCTGCGACATCACCTACGGCACGAACAACGAGTTCGGCTTCGACTATCTGCGCGACAACATGAAATACGACACCGCGCAGATGAGCCAGCGCGGCCACCATTTCGCGATCGTCGACGAGGTCGACTCGATTCTGGTCGACGAAGCCCGCACGCCGCTGATCATCTCCGGCCCGCTCGACGACAAGTCGGAGCTCTATGTCTCGATCGACAAGGTGCTGCCGGGGTTGGTCGCCGGCGACTACGAGGTCGACGAGAAGCAGCGCACCGTGGCGCTGACCGAGGCCGGCAACGATCATATCGAGGAGTTGCTGCGCGAGGCCGGGCTCTTGAAAGAGGGCGACCTCTACGACGCCCACAACGTCACGCTGGTCCATCACGTCAACCAGGCGTTGCGCGCGCATTCGCTGTTCACCCGCGACAAGGACTACATCGTCCGCAACGACGAGGTCGTCATCATCGACGAGTTCACCGGCCGCATGATGCCGGGCCGGCGCTATTCGGAAGGCCTGCATCAGGCGCTGGAAGCCAAGGAACACGTCACCGTCCAGCCCGAGAACGCGACGCTGGCCTCGATCACCTTCCAGAACTACTTCCGCCTCTATAAGAAGCTCGCCGGCATGACCGGCACGGCGGCGACCGAGGCCGACGAGTTCTTCCAGATCTACAAGCTCGAGGTCATCGAGATCCCGACCAACGTCCCGGTCGCCCGCAAGGACGAGGACGACGAGGTCTATCGCACCTTCGAGGAGAAGGTCCGCGCCATCATCCGCGAGATCCAGTCGGCGCAGGCCAACGGCCAGCCGATCCTGGTCGGCACCACCTCGATCGAGCGCTCCGAGCTCGTCGCCGAGATGCTGGAGAAGGCGGGCTACAAGCTCATCGACTTCACCGATCCGACCGCGCTGGAGCCGGTCTACCAGGCCGCGCGCGAGGGCAGGACGACCAAGGCCTTCGCGGTGCTGAACGCACGCTTCCACGAGCAGGAAGCCTATATCGTCGCGCAGGCCGGTGTGCCGGGCGCGATCACCATCGCCACCAACATGGCCGGCCGCGGCACCGACATCCAGCTCGGCGGCAATGCCGAGATGCGGATCAATCACGACCTCGCCGGCGTGGAGCCGGGCCCGGAGCGCGATGCCAAGGCGGCTGCGATCCGCGCCGAGGTGGCCGAGTTCAAGCAGCGCGTGCTCAAGTCCGGCGGCCTCTACATCGTCGGCACCGAGCGCCATGAGAGCCGGCGCATCGACAACCAGCTGCGCGGCCGCGCCGGCCGCCAGGGTGACCCCGGGCGCTCGAAGTTCTTCCTGTCGCTGCAGGACGACCTGATGCGCATCTTCGGCTCCGATCGGATGGACGGCATGCTCACGAAGCTCGGCCTCAAGGAGGACGAGGCGATCGTCCACCCCTGGATCAACAAGGCGGTCGAGAAGGCGCAGGGCAAGGTCGAGGCGCGCAACTTCGACATCCGCAAGAACATCCTGAAATACGACGACGTGATGAACGACCAGCGCAAGGTGGTCTTCGAGCAGCGCCGCGACTTCATGCGCCAGGCGAGTGTGCGCGAGACGATCGACGACATGCGCCACGGCGTCGTCGAGGACGTTGTCGCCCGCCACATCCCGGAAGAGGCCTATCCCGAGCAGTGGGATACCGCCGGCCTCAAGCAGGAGGTGCTCCAGCATCTCAATCTCGACCTGCCGGTCGAGGACTGGGCCAAGGAAGAGGGCATCGCCGACAGCGAGATCCGCGACCGCATCCGCAAGCTCGCCGACGAGGACTATGCCGGCCGCATCGCGCGCAACACCGACGAGGTCATGACCTATGTCGAGAAGCAGGTGCTGCTGCAGTCGCTCGACCATCTCTGGCGCGAGCATCTCGTCACGCTCGATCATCTGCGCCAGGTCATCGGCTGGCGCGGCCTCGCCCAGCGCGATCCGCTGCAGGAATACAAGCAGGAGGCCTTCGAGCTGTTCGACGGGCTGATCGGCCAATTGCGCCAGCAGGTCACCGGCCATCTCTCGCGCGTCGAGGTCCGCTTCGAGCAGCCGGAAGACCAGCAGGCGCCGCAGCAGGCGCAGGATGGTTCGGGCTTCGGCAGCGGTGGCGATTACGGCGGTGGCGGGGTTCAGTTCGCTGCGCTCGATGCCGATACGGAGGTGCTCGATCGCAATCCCGCCGATCCCGCGACCTGGGGCAAGGTCGGCCGCAACGAGGCTTGCCCCTGCGGCTCCGGCAAGAAGTTCAAGCACTGCCACGGCCAGTTTGCCTGAGGCCGCTTTTCTTCCGTTTCACGATCCGCGCCCGGCCTTGAGCCGGGCGCGTTGCGTTTGGGCCGGTCGTCGCGGCGGGTCGTGGGTGGCGCCGCTCCCTCTCAGAGCGAGGAGCCGAGCTCCTGCCGCTGCGCGCCGTCACGTCGGGCGCCGAGCCAGTTCGGCCGCATGAAGAGAAAGGCCAGCGGCGTGCCCCTGACCAGCCGGTGCAGCAGCAGCGGCACGGCGACGGAGATCGCCGTCAGCAGCAGCGCGGCGAGGCCGGGATCGAGCGGGATGCCCGACCGGAGCAGCGCGATCCGCCCGATCACCATCGGCAGGAAGAAGGCGAGGTAGATCGGCAGAGAGTTGCGCCCGCAATAGTCGAGCCAGCGCAGGCGCCCGACCAGCAGGACCGAGCTGAGCAGGATGCCGGAGACGCCGGCGGCGCCCAGCAGCAGGTGCACGCCGGGCGGCGCCGTCTGGACGTCATGGCCGAGGAAGGGCGTGGCGAGTGTGCTGAGCCCGAACCAGCCACCCCAGAGCAGCAGGGCTTTCCCGGGGCTGGCCGCAACCCGGTCGGTGCCGGCGCGGATCTCGGCCGAGAAGACGGCCCCGGCGAGGAAGAAGACGAAATAGGCCGTGAACTGGTCGGGCACCATCCAGCCCGTGCTCAGCGGGGCCAGCGCGAGCAGGGCCGAGGCGAGAAGCGCCGCATGGCGCCAGCGCCAGACCGCTTTGGCGACGACGAAGAAGATCGCCAGCAGATAGATGAACCAGAGCACGCCGAAGGGATCGACGAGGCCGAGCGTATAGCTTCGCGCGAAGCCGGAAAGGCCCGCTTCGCCCCAGGGAGGGAAGCGCATCAGCGCATTGATGGAGAACCAGAGCAGGTAGAAATAGGCGAGCGGCACGATCTTCCGGTCGAGGAAGGCGCCCCAGCCGAGGCCGGCGAGGCGCGGCACGAACAAACCCGAGAGCAGGAACAGGCCGGGCATGCGGAACTGCTTCGCCCAGGCGATCAGCGGATCGATCCAGCTCTCCTGGCCGGCAGTATCTTCGAGACCGCCGGCGACATGCATCAATACGACCAGGACGATGCAGATGCCCTTGCCGGTATCGACCCAGCCGATGCGGGTGGGCTGGTGTTGGGCCGTTGTGGTCGTTTCAGCCATGGCACCTCGGTCCTCCGGCCGCAGAGAGTGGCTCTTAGCATGCGGTTAGGATTGCCGATCGATCGGCGCAAGTCCGGTTCAGTTTTCCGCGAGAGGCCTGCCATGCGGACAACCCTGCCTGGATGTCGACGGGCCTTGAAGCGGGGTCACCCGCGGAAGCTATAAAGCGGCCGACATACAATCAGAGAGGACCTGCCCGCATGGCCAAGGAATTCACCGGAAAGCGCGTGATCGTGATGGGCGGCAGCCGCGGCATCGGGCGCTCCATTGCGCTCAGTTTCGCGGCTGAGGGCGCGTCGGTCTCGATCTGCGCGCGAGGCGCGGGGCCGCTCGAGACAACGCGCGGTGAAATCGAAGCGCTTGGCGTTCCGGCCCATACCGCCAGTGTCGATCTTGCCGATCCGGAGGCCATCAAGGCCTATCTGCCCGAGGCGGTGAAGGCTCTCGGCGGACTGGACATCCTGGTCAACAATGCCTCCGGCTTCGGCCACTCGGATGACGAGGAAGGCTGGGCAGCGTCGCTCAATGTCGACATGCTGGCGGTGGTCCGCGGCACCCATGCGGCGATTCCCCATATGCAGCCGGGTTCGTCGATCGTGAACATCTCGTCGATCTCGGCCCTGCGAGCGTCGTCGCGCTCGGCGCCCTACGGCGCCGTCAAGGCGGCCGTGATGCACTACACGGCGAGCCAGGCGAAGATGCTGGCGAAGAAGGGGATTCGCGTAAACTGTGTCGCGCCGGGCTCGATCGAATTTCCGGGCGGCTCTTGGGAGGACCGGAAGACCTCGAACCCCGAGCTCTACGAGGCAACCCTGGCCAGCATTCCCTTCGGCCGGATGGGCACGCCGCAGGAGGTCGCTGAGGTCGTGCTCTTCCTCGCTTCGGGCAGGGCCAGCTGGGTCACAGGTCAGAGCATCGTGGTCGATGGCGGGCAGCTCGTCGGCCCCTGACCACGCCCGTCCTTGCATCCGCTCGCGGCAACGGCCAGTTTGGGCGCCGTCTGGATGAGGGGCGAGCGCGATCCGCGTCGCGAGGGGGCAGGATGGATCTGTCGGGCTTCAATATTGCTGTCATCGTCGTCGTGGCGCTGGTCGTCCTGGCGATCGCGCTCGGCGTCCGCACGGTTCCGCAGGGCTACAACTACACCGTCGAGCGCTTCGGCCGCTATTCGCGCACGCTGGGGGCCGGTCTTGGGCTGATCTGGCCGTGGATCGACCGCATCGGGCACAAGGTGAACGTCATGGAGCAGGTGCTCGACATTCCCTCGCAGGAGGCGATCACCAAGGACAATGCCGGCGTGCGCATCGACGCCGCCGCCTTCTTCCAGGTGCTCGACGCGGCGAAGGCCTGTTACGAGGTCGCCTCGCTCAACGATGCGCTGATGGTCCTGACCATGACCAATATCCGCACCGTCGTCGGCTCGATGGACCTCGACCAGCTCCTCTCCCATCGCGACGAGATCAACGAGCGGCTGCTGCGCGTGATGGACGCCGCCGCCTCGCCCTGGGGCGTCAAGGTCACCCGCATCGAGATCCGCGACATCCTGCCGCCGGCCGACATCGCCGGAGCGATGAACCGGCAGATGAAGGCCGAGCGCGAGAAGCGGGCCGCCGTGCTGGAGGCGGAGGGCTTGCGTCAGGCCGAGATCCTCAAGGCCGAGGGCCAGAAGCAGTCGCAGATCCTCGCCGCCGAAGGCCGCAAGGAAGCGGCGCTGCGTGACGCCGAGGCGCGGGAGCGGCTGGCCCAGGCCGAGGCGAACGCCACGGCGATGGTCTCGGAAGCGATCAGCCGCGGCGATATCCAGGCCGCCAACTTCCTGATCGCCGAGCGCTATACCGATGCGCTCAAGGCGATCGCCAGCGGCCATAACAGCAAGGTGGTGATCGTGCCGATCGAGGCGGCGGCGCTCGCCGGCACGGTCGGCGGCATCGCCCAGCTCACCAAGGCCGTGTTCGGCGAGGAGGCGACGGCCGACCGCCGCGGTGCCGGGTCGGTGCCGGTTTCCGGCCGGACGGGCCTCTGAGGTCGCCATGCCGGATTGGCTGATGGTTCATAGCGGCTGGCTCTGGGCGATCCTCGGCCTGCTGCTGATCGGCGGGGAGATGCTGGCGCCCGGCGTCTTCCTGATCTGGCTCGGCCTGGCCGCGCTCGTCACCGCGGCCGTCGTCGGGCTTGCCGGGATGGGCTGGCAGGCGGCGATGCTGGTCTTCGCGGTGCTCGCCGTCGTCTGCGTTTTCGCCGGCCGGCTTCTCACCCGCCGCAAGAGCGAAGAGCCCGATGCCGCGACCGGTCTCAACGATCGCGGGCGCCAGCTCATCGGCAAGGTGTTCCGGCTGGAGGCCACGATGACCGGCGGCGAGGGGCGCATCCGCGTCGGCGATTCCTCCTGGCGCGTGATCGGGCCGGAGCTGCTTGCGGGCACCGAGGTCAAGGTGGTGCGGGTCGAGGGCGCGACGCTCGTCGTGGAGAAGGCATGACGCATTTGCATCGGTCGAGGTGTTTTGCGCGCCGGCGTTGCGTCTAGGGCGTTGGCCTCCGGCGCCGCGAGGACTATAGCAACGGCTCCTTCACGAGCGCAGCCATCATGACCAGCCCCAGCGAACGCCTTTCCCTTCCGAAGGACCGCATCAAGGTCTTGCTGCTGGAGGGTATCAACGATTCCGCCGTCGAGCTGCTGCAGCAGGCCGGCTACAACAATCTCGAAAGGCTGCCCAAGGCGCTGGACCGCGAGGCACTGCTCAAGGCGATCCAGGGCGTGCATGTGCTCGGCATCCGTTCGCGCACGCAGCTCACCCCGGAGATCTTCGCGGCGGCCGACCGGCTCTTCGCCGTCGGCTGCTTCTCGGTCGGCACCAATCAGGTCGATCTCGAGGCGGCGCGCCAGCAGGGCGTTCCGGTCTTCAACGCGCCGTTCTCCAACACCCGCAGCGTCGCCGAGCTCACCATCGGCGAGATCGTCATGCTGCTGCGCCGCATCCCGGACCGCTCGCGCTCGGCCCATGACGGCGGCTGGGACAAGTCGGCGAACGGCTCCTTCGAGGTGCGCGGCAAGACGCTCGGCATCGTCGGATACGGCAATATCGGCAGCCAGCTTTCGACGCTGGCCGAGGCGATGGGCATGCGCGTGATCTACCACGATCACACCGACCGGCTGCGCCATGGCAACACCGAGCCGACGAAGAGCCTGAACGCGCTGCTCGGCGCCGCCGACATCGTTTCGCTGCATGTGCCGGAGACGCCGCAGACTGCCGGCATGATCGGCGCGGCGCAGGTCGCCAAGATGAAGAAGGGCGCCTATCTCATCAACAATTCGCGCGGGACCGTCGTCGATCTCGACGCAGTCGCGGCGGCGCTGAAGAGCGGCCATCTCGCCGGAGCGGCGGTTGACGTCTTCCCGGTCGAGCCGGCGTCGAACGCCGACCGCTTCGTCTCGCCGCTGCAGGGGCTCTCCAACGTCATCCTGACGCCGCATATCGGCGGCTCGACCGAGGAAGCGCAGGAGCGCATCGGCGCCGAGGTTGCGCGCAAGCTCGTCGATTATTCCGATGTCGGCGCGACGGTCGGCGCCGTGAACTTCCCGCAGGTGCAGATTCCGGCGCGTGCCATCGGCACGCGCTTCATCCATGTCCAGCGCAACGTGCCGGGCATGCTGCGGCGCCTCAACGACGTCTTCGCCAACCGGCAGGTCAACATCGCCGCGCAGAACTACCACACCGACGGCGAGGTCGGCTATGTGGTGATCGAGGCCGACAAGGTCTCGATCAGCGAAGCCCGCGACATTCTGCGCGAGATCCGCGCGCTCGACGGCACCATCCGCGCGCGGCTGCTCTACCAGCGCGACTAAGGCGCGTCAGTTCGCCTTCTTGCCCTTCGCGCCGGGCTTGATCGGCGTCTGGGCGGCGACAGGATCGCTGGCGGGGAAGGTGTCTTTCAGCGCACGGTTGAGCTCGGCGTCCTTGCCGTGCTCGCGTGCGGCCTTGCGCTGTTCCTTCTGCTCCTTGCGCAGGCTTTCCCTGGCCGGATTGGCGGTCGTGGTCATGGTCGCTCCTTCGGCGTAAACGGCTTCTCTCCAGAAACGCCGCAGGAGGCCGGCCGTTCCGCCAGAACGCCAGCGCAGGCACGCCATGACGAAGCGGCCCCGCCTCTGGACCGGAGCCCGCATCCTTCCCATCTGGTGAAGCCACGCCTTCCCACCGGGGCTTTCCCGGTCTTTCGTCTCACCGCATTTTCGTCACGCGAGCCGGTGTCCGCTTCGCTTGAAAATGCTCCAGCCAGCAGAGGCCGTCATGGTCGCGATCTCCGTCCTCGATCTCGTTCCCGTCGTCGAAGGGGAGGGGCCGCGCGAGGCGCTGCTCAAATCGATCGATCTCGCCCGGCATGCCGAGAAGCTCGGCTACACCCGCTATTGGGTGGCCGAGCACCACAACATGGTCGGCATCGCCAGTGCGGCGACCTCGGTGGTCATCGGCCAGCTCGCGGCGGCGACCAGCACGATGCGCATCGGCGCCGGCGGGATCATGCTGCCGAACCATGCGCCGCTCGTCATCGCCGAGCAGTTCGGCACGCTGGAAGCGCTCTTTCCCGGGCGCATCGATCTTGGTCTCGGCCGGGCGCCCGGCACCGACCAGCTGACACTGAGGGCGCTGCGCCGCAGCCCGATGGCGTCCGACAGCTTCCCGCAGGATGTGCTGGAGCTGCAGGCACTGTTTGCCCCCGCAGGCCCCAACCAGGCGATCCGCGCCGTGCCCGGCGAGGGGTTGAACGTCCCGCTCTGGATCCTGGGGTCGAGCCTGTTCGGCGCGCAGCTCGCCGCCGAGCTCGGCCTGCCTTACAGCTTCGCCTCGCATTTCGCGCCGGATGCGCTGATGCAGGCGCTCGCCGTCTATCGCGAGCGCTTCAAGCCGTCGGAGCAGCTCGCGAAGCCCCATGCCATGCCGGGCATCAACGTCGTCGCCGCTCCGACCGATGACGAGGCGCGCTATCTGGCGACGTCGCTGCAGCAGCGTTTCGTCGGCATGGTCAGGGGCGCGCGGGGCAAGCTGCAGCCGCCGATCGATGATATCGAGCAATACTGGTCGCCGGCGGAGAAGGCGCATGTCTCGCAGATGCTGCGCTATGCCTTCATCGGTTCGCCGGAGACGCTGAAGCGGTCGTTGGGTGCCTTTGTTCGCGAGACCAGGGCAGACGAGATCATGATCACCGCGCCGATCTTCGACCACGACAAGCGCAAGCGCTCCTTCGAGATCGTCGCCGCGCTGGCGCCGGATCTCGCGCAAGCGCGCGGAGCGGCCTGACCGCTCCTGCGGTTCGGACGTCGCTACGCGCATGCTTTATCGCTTATGAAAGTCATTGGCATTTGCAATAATAATGCAAACGCTAATGACTTTCATAAATGCGGCTTTTGCAATTACCTTCGCCCGTTGCTATGGCAAGGCATGACCGAAGCCGACCGGCGCATTGCCGTTTTCGAGAGCCAGCTGAAGGGGGCCGGGCTGCGCATGACGCAGCAGCGGCGACTGATCCTGCGCGTGCTGGCGGAAGCCGACGATCACCCCGATGCGAAGGGGATCTTCACCCGCGCCTTTGCGCTCGACCCGACGCTTTCGCTCTCGACGGTCTACCGGACGATGAAGGTGCTGGAATCGCAGGGAGCGATCGAGCGCCATGCCTTCGAGGACGGCGTCTCGCGCTACGAGCACGCCGACCAGGAGCATCACGACCACCTGATCGACATCGATTCCGGCGAGGTGATCGAGTTCTCTTCGGACGCGATCGAGGAACTGCAGCGGCGCATCGCGGCCGAGCTTGGCTACGAACTCGTCCGGCATCGCCTCGAACTCTACGGCCGCAAGAAGCAGCCGGCGCGTCGGGGCGGCCGCAAGGCAGGCTGACCCGCCGGGGTTCAGCCGTCGACGACGTCGTCGTATTCGGGGTGCTTCGCGATCCAGCCCTTGAGGAACTCGCAGCGGACCACGGCCTTGCGCCCGCTGGCGCGGAGCAATTCGAAGATGCCTCTGGCCAGCTTCGAGCCGACGCCCTGTCCGGTGAACTGTTCCGGCACCTCGGTATGGACCAGCACCAGCCGGCCGCCGTCATGGCGGTAGGCGACGAGCGCGGTTCCGCCGTCGAGCGACAGCTCGAAACGGTTCTGTTCGGGCCTCTCGACGACGTCCATGGCGCGGATCCTTCGGGTCAGCCCTGCGCCTCGGCGCGCCAGGGGTAGCTCCAGGTTTCGGTGAGCGTCTTGCCGCCGCTGCGGAGGAAGGCGCGCATCTCGGCGAGCTGACCGGGCTCCACCACGACGTCGATGAAGGCGCGGAATCCCTCGGTCTTGCGGTTCGGCACGATGAAGGTGCGGTCGATCCGGCCATAGGCGATCGAGGGCACGATCTCGACCTTCTCTGGCTGCTTCAGGTAATAATCGAGGTCGCCTCCGGCGAAGTCGACGATGAAACGGCGCGAGCCTTCCGTGACCGCTTCGCCCGAGCCCAGCGCCTTGGGCTTGGCCTGATAGGTGTTCACGACGCGGCCGCCCGGATGCAGATCGCTGGAATCGAGCATGGCGATCAGCTTGTAGGCGAAGGAGAATTCCTTGCCCGGCTCCAGCGGCGTCTTCGGCGACCAGAGCGCGACGATGTTGTCGTTGGTCTCGTCGGTCGTCGGCATCTCGATCAGTTCGACGACGCCGTCGCCCCAATCGCCCTGCGGGACGATCCAGTAGGACGGACGCAGCTCATAGGAGAGGTCGAGATCCTGGTAGTGCTCGAAGGTGCGGTCGCGCTGCATCAGGCCGAAGCCCCGGACATTGCGTTCGACGAAGGAGGAGACGGCCTGCCGCTTCGGATTGCGCAGCGGGCGCCAGATCCATTCGCCGCTGCCGGAATGGATCATCAGCCCGTCCGAATCGTGCAGCTCGCTGCGGAAGTCGTCGAAGAAGCGGCGATCGTTCTCGCCGGTGAAGAACATCGAGGTCAGCGGGGCGAGCCCTAGCTTCTCGATGGTGCTGCGCGGATAGAGCGTCGCGGCGACGTCGATGGTCGTGTCGAGATCGGGATAGATGGTGAAGCGGTAGGCACCCGTCACCGAGGGGGCATCGAGCAGGGCGTGGATGACGACGCGCTCGGCATCGGCGGCAGGCTGCTCGATCCAGAACTCGCGGAAAGCCGGGAATTCCTCGTTGCCCGTGCCGGCGCCGATCGAAAGCCCGCGCGCCGAGAGGCCGTAGCGCTGGCCGCGGCCGAGAACGCGGAAGTAGCTCGCGCCGATGAAGGAGATCAGCTCGTCGAAGACGCGCGGATCGTTGAGGGGGAAATGCAGCCGGAAGCCGGCGAAGCCGAGATTGACCGGCAGCGGCTTCTCGAACTTGACCTTGCCGTAGTCGAACAGATTGGCCGCATAGGGCACGGGGGTCGCCACGCCGTCGCGCACGACGTTCACGGTCACGGGCCGGGTGAACAGGAAGCCGGGATGGAACATCTGCATGCGGAAGGGCGAGCCGCTCTGGGCGAGCAGCGCACGGTCCGGTCGGAAGCGGATGTCGCGCCAGGCATCGTATTCGAGCTTGGCCAGCGCCTCGGGCAGGGACGCGCTCGGCTCATAGGGAACGGCCGCGATCTCGCGGGCCCGGCGCTGGACGTCCTCGAAGCCGAAGCGCGGCTGCGGCGCCGCATTCTGCGGAGGCGGGGGCTGCGGCGGGGATTGGGGTCGGGATTGCGGCTGCTGCGCAAGCAGGACGGAAGGCGCCGCCGAGAGGCAAAGCGCAGCTGAGAGTCCGCCCAAGACCCGGCGGCGGTCTGTCGTGATCATGTCTTGTCCGTCATCTCGTCGCAGGCAGGTTGCGATGGCTTTTCGGCCGGCGACTTAGGTGATGAATTGGGGCGGGTCTAGGGCGGGCTTATTGCAGCTTATCGCCGCGCCCCGGCAGCGCAAGCGCGGCCAGGCCGCGCGACAGCTCCTCCGGCTCGACATCGTGCAGCAAGGCATCCTGCACGACGAAGCCGACGATCATGGCAAGGAGCGCCTTGGCGGCGTCGTGGGCCGACATGCCGCGCTCCAGATGGCCGGCATCGGCCGCTCGCCCGAGTGCCTGTTCCAGCTGCTCCCGGAAGGCGAGATAGAAGCCGCGCATCGTGGCGCGCAGCCGCTCGTTGCGCTGCGCCTCGGCCCAGCCGAGCAGGGCGACGCGCTTGAGGTCATAGCCTTCGTGGGCCGTGAACCGGTCGATCGTTTCGGCGATCTGCCGCAGGAGCGTGGCTGGCGCCGGCGCAGGCATGGCCTGCAGCAGCGGAGCGACCAGTGACGTCAGCCCCGAGAGCGAGGTGGTGACGGCGGCCAGGATCAGCTCGTCCTTGCTCGGGTAGTAGGAATAGACCGCGCCGGCCGAGAGACCGGAGGCGCGGATGATGTCGTCCATCGTGGTCGCGTGCAGACCCTCCTTCTGAAAGCAGGCCCAGGCAGCCTCCAGGATCTGAGCCCTGCGGGCGGCGCGCTTCTCGTCGGAAATCTTCGGCATGCGATCGAAATAAAACGAACGCTCCCTCTTTACAAGTTTGCGCCATGGGAATTAATAAAACGAATAACCGTTCTTTTTATGGAGACGACCATGATCAAGGTGACGGCGATCGAGACGGGAAAAGCCCGGATGAAGACGGCGCAGCGCACCGGGCATGAAGGGCGCGGCGGCATCGGCCGGAAGATCGACATCTTCCGCGACCGGAACTGGGTCGAGCCGCTGCCGATCCTGTGTTTCCTGATCGAGCATCCCGAAGGGCGCTTCCTCGTCGATACCGGCGATACCTGGCGCAACTCCGTGCCGGGCTACCTGCCGGGCTGGAACCCCTTCTACAAGCAGGTGCAGATCCGGGTGGCGCCGCATGAGGAGGTCGGCTCGCGCCTGCTGGCGCTAGGGCTCGATCCGGCGACGGATATCGGGACCGTCATCCTCACCCATTTCCATCACGACCATACCGGCGGGCTCGATCATTTCCCGCGCAGCCGCATCGTCGGCCCCCGTGAGAACTACGCCATCTCGACCGGACTGCGCGGGATGATGACCGGCTGCCTGCCGCAGCGCTGGCCGGTCTGGCTGAAGCCCGATCTCGTCGCGATGGGTGGGCCCGCGGTCGGCCCCTTCCCGGCTTCCCATGCGATCACGCGGGACGGCCGCATCCTGCTGGTGCCGACGCCCGGCCATGTCGACGGGCATGTTTCGGTCATCGTACGCGGCGAGGGCGTGACGTATTTCCTTGCGGGCGACGCCACCTATTCCCAGGCCAATCTCCTCGCCGGCCAGACCGACGGCGTCACCAACGATCCTGCGACCGCGCTCGCGACCTTGCAGGCGATCCGTCGCTTCGCCGCACAGGAGCCGACGATCCTGCTGCCTGCGCATGATCCGGAAGGCCCGGCGCGCCTCGCGGCCGGTGCCGTCCTCGCCTGACGCCGTTCCCCCGATCGCCGCGAAGGGTGCGCCATGAAGGCCGATCGCTTCATCCGGATGCCGCAGACCGCCTGGATCTATCCTCTGCTGGCGGCACTGTTCTACGTCGTTGCCTCCGCGCTCGGCTTCTCCGAGGGGCTGGCGCCGGGCCTCACCGGCATCGTGCTCGCGGTGCTCCTGATCCCCGTTCTGTTCGGGGCGATCTTCGCTGCGGTCTATCATGCCGAGGTCATCGCCCACCGGACCGGCGAGCCCTATGGCACATTGGTTCTCACCGCCGCGGTGACGGTCATCGAGGTCGCGCTGATCGCCTCCGTCATGATGTCGGGTGCCGAAAGCGGACCGACGCTGGCGCGCGACACCGTCTATGCCGTGGTGATGACCGTCTGCACGGGGTTGGCCGGCATCTGCATCCTCGTTGGCGGCTTGCGCTACCGCGAGCAGAGTTTTCGCGTATCCGGCGCCAGCGCCTATCTGACGGTGCTGATGGTGCTGGCGACTTTGACGCTGATCCTGCCGAACTTCACGCAACACGCTTCCGGCCCGATCTACTCCTCGGCCCAGCTCGTCTTCGTCGCGGTCGCGACGCTGCTGCTCTACGGCGCCTTCCTCTATATCCAGACCGTGCGCCACCGCGACTACTTCATCGTGTCGGCTCCGCATCACGACTGGCATTTCGAGCCTTCGGCAAAGCGGCTGGCGATCAGCGGCACGCTGCTGCTGGTCGCGCTCGTCGCCATCGTGATGCTCTCGAAGAAATTCGCTGTCATCGTCGAACTCGGTCGGGTCGCGGTTGGGGCGCCGCCTCAGGCCACCGGCCTCGTCGTCGCCATGCTGATCCTGCTGCCGGAAGGCATCGCGGCGGTCCAGGCCGCCCGCAGCGACGCGCTCCAGAAAGCGCTCAACCTGGCGCTGGGCTCGGCACTCGCCACCATCGGCATGACCTTCCCGGCGGTGGCGGTCGTCACACTGCATCTCGGCAAGCCGCTGACGCTCGGCCTCGAACCGTCGAGCATGATCCTGCTGGCGCTGACGATGCTCGTCAGCACGCTGACCTTCGCGACCGGGCGCACCCATGTGCTGCACGGCCTCGTCCATCTCGTGATCTTCGCGACCTTCCTGTTCCTCAGCTTCCAGCCGTGAGCGATTGACAGGGCCGGCAGGCGCGCCCTAGCGTTGCGGCCGGCCGGATGCGGCCAGCCGCTCGCGCCCGAAGGGCATGGTGAACGCATCCAGATCAAGTCCCTGTCCTGATCCCGATCGATTCGTGGACGGATATCGGCAAGGCGAGCCCCGATCCCACCGTCCGCAGCGAGAAGGATCACGACAATGCGTAGCTTCCATGATGCGAAGCTGATGGCGAAAAGCCTGCGCGAGGCCATGACTGCCCGGCAGGTGCCGCTCTCCCATTCCGAAACCCTCGAGATCGTGGCGCGCCAGTTCGGCTATGACGACTGGAACGTGCTGGCGGCGAAGATCGGCGAGGCCGCGCCCGAGACGCAGTCCGGGAAGCCGGCGGAGGCGGTTCGGCTCCAGATGGGGATTCCGGTCCTCCGGATCTTCGACGAGGCCAAGGCGAAGGAGTTCTATCTCGACTTCCTCGGCTTCACGATGGACTGGGACCACCGCTTCGGGCCGAACATGCCGCTCTACATGCAGGTGTCGCGCTCCGGGCTTCAGCTCCATCTCTCCGAACATCATGGCGACGCCAGCCCGGGCTCGACCGTCTTCGTCTGGATGGAGGGGATCGATTCCCTTCACGCGGAGCTGATTGGCAAACGCTACACCTATTCGAAGCCGGGCATTCAGGAGCATGGGCCGGGCGGGCGCACGCTGGAGGTGCCGGACCCGTTCGGCAACCGAATCCGCTTCTGCGAGAAGCGTGACTAACCCATAGCCGGCGCAGCGCTTTCCGCCGTTAACCGGCTTCCGGATAAGCGCAGATCACCCTTGCAAAAAAATGCGGCTCCGGGTGCACAAAACACTTGTGATCCGGAGTCGGCGTCCGTATATCGCGTTCACCCAATTCGCACGTGCCTGTGGCCGCGTGCTGGTCGGTGGGCATCCGGACAAGAGGCCGGACAGCCGCCAGGGGTTGGAAGACGGATGGAGGGGATGGACATCCCTCAAATCACGCTTCCCAGTCTCCGCAAGGAGATTGTTCCCCGACACAGACCGGCAGCCGGAGGCAAAACCGGCGAACCCCGAATCTCCACGGGGGACGCAGCTTAAAGCAACGACGGAGCGGGCTTTTTTGGTCTCGTTGGCTTTCCACAGGTCAACACCGAAGAGGCTTGTCCTTCATTGCCGGCCGTGCGGGGTCTTCCCCAATCGAACGGTGTTTCGGGTCCGGACGGCTCGTCCGCTGTAGCAGGCGTCTCCAAAGCGCCTCGCCTCAGCAACGATTCGATCCGGCGATACATCGCATCGACGCCGCTTGCGTCGTAGGGGAGTCGCGTCTCATGACCGACCGCATCCGTGAGTTTCTTCGCACCCGTCGTGAGGACGGTCCTTGCGTCGTCATCGACACCGATGTCGTGCGCGAGAACTATCATGCCTTCGCCCGCGCGCTGCCCGACACCCGCGTCTTTTACGCGGTGAAGGCCAACCCGGCGCCGGAGGTGCTCGCCCTGCTCGCCAAGCTCGGCTCCTGCTTCGACTGCGCCTCGGTCGTCGAGATCGAGCTCGCGCTCGCGGCCGGCGCTACCGCCGACCGCATCTCCTTCGGCAACACCATCAAGAAGGAGCGCGACGTCGCGCGTGCCATGGAGCTGGGCGTGCGCCTGTTCGCCGTCGACTGCACGGCCGAGGTCGAGAAGGTCGCCCGCTCCGCCGAGAAGACCGGCACGAAGGATGCGCGCATCTTCTGCCGCATCCTCTGCGACGGTGCCGGCGCCGACTGGCCGCTCTCGCGCAAGTTCGGCTGCGTGCCCGAGATGGCCGCGGACGTGCTCGAGCACGGCCATCGCCTCGGCCTTCATGCCTATGGCATCTCGTTCCACGTCGGCTCGCAGCAGGCCAATGTGAACGCCTGGGATTCGGCCCTGGCCTCGGCCTCGGCGATCTTCAAGGAATGCGCCACCCGCGGTATCTCGCTGTCGATGGTCAACCTCGGCGGCGGCTTCCCGGCGCGCTACCTGAAGCCGATTCCGGGCGTGCCGTCCTATGGCGACGCGATCTTCCGGGCGCTGTCGAAGCATTTCGGCAACCAGCTGCCCGAGACGATCATCGAGCCGGGCCGCGGCATGGTCGGCGAAGCCGGCCTGATCGAGGCCGAGGTCGTGCTGATCTCGAAGAAGGCCGAGTCGGACGAGGTCCGCTGGGTCTATCTTGATATCGGCAAGTTCAACGGTCTCGCCGAGACCATGGACGAGGCGATCCGCTACCCCATCCGCACCGTGCGCGATGGCGATGCGACCGTCCCGTGCGTGCTCGCCGGCCCGACCTGCGACTCGGTCGACGTCATGTACGAGAAGACCCCGTACATGCTGCCCTTCTCGCTGGAGATCGGCGACAAGGTGCTGATTGAGGGCACGGGCGCCTATACGACGACCTATTCGGCCGTCGCCTTCAACGGCTTCCCGCCGCTGAAGCAGTACGTCATCTGACGGAAATTACGGGGCGGCTTCCGCCGCCCCTATGCCAATCGGGTCCGGCGAAGCGCCCTGCCGCATGGCAGGCTGTCCGACGCCAGTCGGGTGGAGCGTTCGTGTCTCCAGAACGGAGATGCGGGCGTGGCTCCCGCCGGACCCCCTTCCACACAACCCATCCGTTTGTGGCCGCGTCTGCGCGGCGCCGGGAAGGTTCGCCTGAAGGCGAGCGCTCCGGCAGGAGGTGCGTCATGATCACGATCCGCGACGAGATCGCCAACGACATTCCCGCCCGCGAGGCGCTGCTCGACCGTTGCCTGGGCGAGCGCCGCACCGCCAAGTCGAGCGAGCGCTTACGCGAGGGCCGTCTGCCGGCCGATGGGCTCGCCCTGACCGCTGAGCGCGGCGGAGAATTGCTGGCCACCGTCCGCCTTTGGCATGTGGAAGCCAATGGCGTGCCGGCGCTGCTGCTCGGCCCGCTCGCGGTCAAGCCCGAGCTGCAGGGCGAGGGCCTCGGCAAGGCGATGATGCGCGAGGCGCTCTGGCGCGCCGCGTGCCGTGGACATGGCGCCGTGATCCTCGTCGGCGATGCGCCCTATTATGCCCGCTTCGGCTTCGATGCCGGGCTGACGCGCGACATCGCCATGCCCGGCCCGGTCGAGCGCGAGCGCTTCCTTGCGATCGAGCTGCGTGACGGTGCGCTCGACGGCGCAAGCGGCGTGCTGATCGGCACTGGCGCCGCCATCCCCGCGGCCTTCGAAGCGGAGGAGGTGGCGCAGGCCGCCTGACGCTCCCAACCCATCGTCATCGCGCCGTCATCGCCCGGCGCTTTCCATGCGCTCACCCGCCTGGAAGGCGCTCCGGCGATTGACGGCGCGATTTTGCGCTCATACGACCCTTTCGACCTTTTTTACCCCCAGAAACCCAGGAGTTTGGAAGAATGACGAATTGGCCCGTCTACGGCGAGATCACCGGCCCGATCGTGATGATCGGCTTCGGCTCGATCGGCCGCGGTACGCTGCCGCTGCTCGAACGGCACTTCAAGTTCGACAAGAGCCGCTTCGTCGTCATTGCCCCGGACGATTCCAACCGCCATCTGCTCGACGAGCGCGGCATCCGCTTCATCCAGGAAGCCGTCACCATCGAGAACTACAAGACGATGCTGGAACCCCTGCTGACCGCCGGCGGCGGGCAGGGCTTCTGCGTCAATCTCTCTTGCGACACCGGCTCGCGCGACATCATGGAGCTCTGCTCCAGCCTCGGCGCGCTCTATATCGACACGGTCAACGAGCCCTGGCTCGGCTTCTATTTCGACGAGAGCAAGGGGCCGGGCGAGCGCTCGAACTATGCGCTGCGCGAAATGACGCTGGCCGCCAAGCGCGCCCGCAAGCCTGGCTCGACGACGGCCGTCTCCTGCTGCGGCGCCAACCCCGGCATGGCTTCCTGGCTCGCCAAGAAAGCCCTGCTGAACGTCGCCGCCGACATGCGCCTCAACGTGCCGCAGCCGAAGACCCGTGAGGAATGGGCCGGGCTGATGAAGCAGGTCGGCGTCAAGGGCATCCATATCGCCGAGCGCGACACGCAGCGTTCGAAGAACCCCAAGCCGCCGGGCGTCTTCGTCAACACCTGGTCGGTCGAGGGCTTCATCTCCGAGGGCGTGCAGCCGGCGGAGCTGGGCTGGGGCACGCATGAGACATGGATGCCGGACAATGCCCGCACCCATGAGACCGGCTCGCAGGCGGCGATCTACCTGATGCAGGCCGGCGCCGAGACCAAGGTCAGGAGCTGGTGCCCGACGCCGGGGCCGCAATACGGCTTCCTGGTGACGCATAACGAGTCGATCTCGATCGCGGACTATTTCACCGTGCGCGACGAGACCGGCAAGGCGATCTACCGGCCGACCTGCCACTACGCCTACCACCCCGCGAACGACGCGGTGCTGTCGCTGCACGAGATGTTCGGCAGTGGCCGCCCGCAGGAGGAGCACCACATCCTCGAGGAGAACGAGGTCGTCGACGGTATCGACGAGCTCGGCGTGCTGCTCTACGGCCACGACAAGGGTGCCTATTGGTTCGGCTCGCAGCTTTCGACCGAGGAAGCGCGCAAGCTCGCTCCCTACCAGACCGCGACCGGCCTGCAGGTCACCTCGGCCGTGCTTGCCGGCATGGTCTGGGCGCTCGAGAACCCGAAGGCCGGTATCGTCGAGGTCGAGGAGATGGATCTCGACCGCTGCCTCGCGATCCAGATGCCCTATCTCGGGCCGGTGAAGGGCTACTACACCGACTGGACGCCGCTCGATGGCCGCCCGGGACTGTTCCCGGAGGACATCGATACCAGCGATCCCTGGCAGTTCAGGAACATCCTGGTTCGGTGATAGGCGCTATTTGAAGGGCGTCATCCCGTGCGCGCTGCGGCACGCAGTGCTGCTGCGCAGACACGGGACCGTTTTCCGATAAGGGCGCCTCTCGTACAGGGAGGCGCCCTTTCGCTTGAACGATTCCCTCTCGTCGTGCGATCCCGCATCTGCGCAGCAGCACTATCGTGCCGCAGCGCGTGCGGGATGACACCCTATGATTTAAGGAGCGCTATGATTTGCGGGTGACCTTCACCCCTGCCAGCAGCGCCGCGCCTGCCAGGAAGAACACGATCAGCACGGCGAGGCCCGCGCGCTGGCTGGCGAAGATCGTCGTCGCCAGCGCGACCAGCGTCGGCCCCATGAACGACGTGACCTTGCCCGACAGGGCGAAGAGCCCGAAGAACTCGCCGATGCGGCCGGGCGGCGCGAGCCGCGCCATCAGGCTGCGTGAGGCCGCCTGCAAGGGGCCGGCGACGAGCCCGATCAACAGGCCCAGGGCCAGATAGACCCGCTCCGGCACGGAGGCATAGAGTCCGTCACCGGGCATGGGCGGTGCCGCCGGAATCACGAAGAAGATATGATCGGCGCTCAGCGAGAGGATGCCGAGGCAGGCGAAGAGCAGGCAGGCGATGGCGCCGAGCACCACCGGCTTGCCGCCGATGGCATCGTCGAGCTTGCCGCCAGCCCAGGCGCCCAGCGTGCCGGTGACGGTGAGCAGGATGCCGAAGATGCCGAGCTCGATGGTCTGCCAGCCGAAGACGCCGGCGGCATAGATGCCGCCGAAGGCGAAAAGCGCGACCAGCGCGTCCTGATAGATCATGTTGGCGAGCAGGAAGCGGCCGAGCGAGGGCAGTTTCGGCAGCTCGGCCAGCGTGTTCTTCAGCCGCCCCACGCCGCCCCTGGCCGCCTCGGCGAGGCTCAGGCCGGTCTTGCGCGAATCCGGGGTGAACAGGAACATCGGCGTGACGAAGACCACGAACCACAGCGCGGTCAGCGGGCCGGAAAAGCGATCTCCCTCGCGCGCCGCGGCATCGAGCCCGAGGATCGGCGCGATGCCGGCTAGCGTCCTGCCGGTCTGCGGATCGGCGGCCAGCAGGCCGAGCGTGATCGCAAGCGAGAGCAGCCCGCCGAGATAGCCGATGGCCCAGCCGGTGCCCGAGAGCCAGCCCAGGCGCTCCGGCGGTACCAGCCGCGTCATCATCGCGTTGTTGAAAGTGGTGGCGAATTCGGCGCCGACCGTCGCGATGATGAAGCCGGCGAGTGCGATCGGGACCGCCGCGGTCGAGCCGGGCACGGCGAACCAGAGCATGGCCGAACCGATCACCAGCAGCGCGCCGAAGGCGGCGATCCAGGGCTTGCGCGGCCCGGTCCTGTCCGCGATGCCGCCGAGCAGGGGGGAGAGCAGGGCGATGCAGAAGCCGGCGAAGCCGGTGGCGTAGCCCCAGAGGGCCTGTCCGTCGGCTGCATCCTTCGCCAGCGCCGAGGCGAAGAAGGGCGCGAAGACGAAGGTGGTAATCAGGGTGAAGAAGGGCTGTGCCGCCCAGTCGAAAAACAGCCACGCTGTGACCGCGCGGCGCGGTGGCCAGGCGGTCGGCGGGGTTTTGGCCGGCGGCGTGGCGATGGTCACTGCAGAGTCGTGTCCGGATCGTTGCCGCCGCGGGCGAGCTCGATCTCGGTGATCGCCACCAGCACTTCGGCGCGGTCCTTGAGTGTTGGTGCTTCGAGCAGGGCCTGCTTCTCGCGCGGGCCGAACGGGCACATCATCGACAGGGCGTTGACCAGGGCCTCGTTGGGCGCCTCGTTGACGCCCTTCCAGTCGATCTTGAGGTCGTTTGCCTTGGCGAAGTCGCGCAACGCCTTGAGCAGGCCCTTGCGGTCGACCGCGTCCTCGCCGGTGCGGGCGACGAAATCGGTGACGAAAGGCTCGTAGTCGACCCGCGCCTGCCGATAGGCCGTCGCGACCGGCAATTCGTCGACCAGCCGGAACCGGCTGATCCCGGTGAGCGTGACGATGTAGCGCCCGTCACCTGTCTCCGCGAACTGGGTGATGCGGCCGATGCAGCCGATCCTGAGCAGCGGCGGAATCTCCGGCTGGCGGCCGGTTTCCGGCTCGGGCTGGATCATGCCGATGACGCGCTCGGCCCTCAGCGCATCGTCGATCATGGCGAGATAGCGCGGCTCGAAGATGTTGAGCGGCATCTGGCCGCGCGGCAGCAGCAGGGCACCGCTCAAGGGGAAGAGCGGGATCACTTCAGGGCAATCCCCGGCCCCCTCATAGACGGCGTTCATGCCCATGCGCGCTTCCGTCCTCGCGGCGGTCAGGAGAACAACAGGGTCGACAGCTTGCGACGGCCCGCCACGCTCGCCTCGTCCATCGGCCCCCAGGCCTCGAAGAACTGCAGCAGTTGCTTGCGCGCGCCATCGTCGTTCCAGCCTCTGTCGGCCCTGATGATGGCGATCAGATGGTCGACCGCCTCCTCGCGCCTGTCGCGGGCGCTGAGAGCCAGCGCCAGGTCGAAGCGGGCCTGATGATCCTTGGGATTGGCCGCGACCTTCGCTTCCAGTTCGGCGGTGTCGCCGAGCGAGGCGGCCTGTTCGGCGAGCTCGATCGCCGCGTACACTGCGGCGATGGCCGGGTCACCGGCCTTGTCCTGCGGCGCCATGGCGAGGATGCCCTTGGCGCCCTCGGTATCGCCGGTGTCAAGATGCAGCCGGGCGAGCCCCGCAATGGCGGCGAGGTTGTCGGGCTCCATCTGGAGCACGCCGGCATAGAGCTCGCTCGCGCCGGCCGGGTCGCCGGCCTCGATCGCCGCCCGCGCAGCTTCGATCAGTTCCTCCGTCGCCCCCGGTCCCATCGGGCCGACGAGCCGCTCGATGAAGGCCTTCACTTGGCTTTCCGGCTGGGCGCCCATGAAGCCGTCGATCGGCTGGCCCTGCTTGAAGGCGATGACGGCCGGAATCGACTGGATGCCGAGCTGGCCGGGGATCTGCGGGTGCTCGTCGATGTTCATCTTGACGAGCTTGACCTTGCCGCCGGCGGCCTTGACCACCTTCTCGATGACCGGGGTGAGCTGCTTGCAGGGGCCGCACCAGGGCGCCCAGAAGTCGATCAGCACCGGCTGCTTCATCGATTCGGCGATGACGTCCTGGCGGAAGCCCTGCGTCGTGGTGTCCTTGATCAGGCCGGATTGTTCGGCCGCCTCGCCATTGACCAGCATGGGTCGCCCTTCGTGATGCTTCGTCGAAATCTGCGGCATGCCGCTGCGGCCGCCTGTCGGTTGGCCCATAGATGGGGAGCTTTAGCCGTTCTGTCCATCGGGCGGGACGGGCAAATCGACGATCAGCGGCTCATGGCCGGTCCCGCGGAAAAACGCCAGCAACCCATCGCGGCTGACGCGCAGCGTCGCCGTGTTGATCAGAGGGTGGAAGTTGACGTCCTCGCCCGTCGCGAGGGTGGCGTCCAGCACCATGGTCACCTCGCCGGCGCGATCGTTGATCACGGCGAAGGCGGTGACGGAGCCCGGCGTGACGCCGAGCTTCTCCATCAGGAGCTCGGCGGAGCCGAAGGAGAGCCGGCCGCTGGCGCCGATCCTCTCATGCAGGCGCTTGAGATCGATTCGTGCGTGAGCCTCGGCCGAGACCAGGAATAGGCGCCCCTTCTTGTCCTTGAGGAACAGGTTCTTGGTGTGATGGCCGACCATCTCGTCGCGATGCGGCGCCGTCTCGGCGACGGTGAAGACGGCGGGGTGATCAGTGCGGTGGAAGGCGATGCCGCTGTCGGAGAGATGCGCGCAGAGCTGGTCGGGAGTGACGGGCATGTTCATCGTGGGCAGGGCCGGTGATCGCAAATATCGGAACGGGTCTGGCACGGTGCTTTTCCGCCATCGAGGGCGGGGATGAGGCGCCGTTCGCGTTGCCTAGCCTCGCCTCGTTCGGACGGCAAGTCGCCGTGTCGGAGGGGGAGTTATCAACGGTCGGCAAAAAAACTTTCGGGAGGTGCTTGCACTCCGCCGCGCTTTGGGGCAATAACCCGGCCGCGCCGCCAGAACGGCGCGACTGTCTCGGATGCGGGTGTAGCTCAGGGGTAGAGCACAACCTTGCCAAGGTTGGGGTCGAGGGTTCGAATCCCTTCGCCCGCTCCAGACAATCTCAAGGCTTAAGAAGCATGCAAGCGTCGGATCTTCCGGCGCTTTTTGCTTTTTGGGCCTGCTGGATTCGAAGACATTTTCAGAACGGTCCGAGAACCCGCGGTTACATCACGGTTACAGGCACATCCAATATCTCCTCAGAACTCTCTGAGCTCCTCGACTGGATGCGTATCGAGTAGACTAGCTGGTGCAGAGTGTTCCCAAGGACCTTCTGTGATGCTGTATGACGGGTGTAAGCTACTAGGCGGCGTTGACTAACCGCCGGATTCTGCGAGGTTCGCTCTGTCGAACGAGGTAGGCGCTACAGGTGAAATATATTCTTAGATCAAATGAGGGGATGACATTTAATTCAGGGGCAGGTGTCGTATCGAGGATCGACGGAGAACACTTGCTTCAAGCGGTCCATGAGACGAGCTCTCTTGCGCGGCAAATATCAGAGTTTCCTGTCAACATATTTGAGATTTTGGGGATGCGGAACCTCAGCGCATTCATTGGTGAGCTATTCGCAGCGAGCCTTATCCGTGTTTGCGATGGGAACTTTATCAAGAACCCGCATCAAGACGGTTATCCCGACTTATTGCTAGTCGATGACAACGGAAGAAAGTTGCTCAGCAAGTTGCAGCAGAATGGCCAACTCCGAGAGAAGGGGCCATTTAGCCCATTTGCAAATGGCGGTCTTGAGATCAAAGCCACCTGCGGCTCAGTGCCTGTCCGGCAACCTGTCGTCGGCTCGGCATGGCGGACAAGCCGGGCATCGGCGATCAGCGCATTGGCTGCATGAAGGGGTACGACTGGAAGGCACATCACCGAGAAACGAATAACCTAATTGGCCTTCTCTGGGATTTTATCGACAACGTGCCGCAAATTGCGGCAATCTTTTTCTGCTCGAGGTTGAACGAAGGAGATTGGGGCAAAATCATACAGCCGAAAGAGGGCGGAGGTAGAACGACGAGCGTTTCGATCATGACTCGCGCAGGCGTCCGTCGGATGTATGAGGATTGGGTTATAGTTTCTGACGATGTGCAATATATAGATTTCTTGAACCGCTATAATAATGGTTCTTCTATCAAAAAAAATTCAACTGTCCCAGAGGCTGCCGCAATATCTCCTCCTCCGAAGTCTGGTATCCAGGATCTAGCAAAAGCTTGATAAAATGACCAATTAGGATCTGTAGCCCTTTCGGTGGAACGCTTTCGCCAATTACGTCACGGATGAGCTGTTTTTTCGCGGCTTTTCCGTCATGGCGCAGCCAGCGGTACTCGTAATCCGTGACAGTGTGGAGATGCAGCGCTTCTGCTATTGAGAGCGTTCTGTGTTGGGAAGGATGAAGTTTGTTGTCGCTGCATGCATAGGCAAAATTTGTCGTAAGGGTGCTAGATGGTGCATCCCATGACATACGCTTGTAGGCGCTCGTAAAACCTTTCATCAGGCGTCGATCATCTCCGCGCCCCACCCAGGGGCGTGAAAGAATTGTTCCACATGATACGCAGTAGAGAGGTGTCTCAACGCTACCACGATTAATGCCGTCGACGCGGACGGCCTTATGTGTCGGGTTGGATTTGTGTCCGCATTTGGCGCATTGATTATCAAATGCACTCTTTTCTGGCGGTGTATTACTGACCCAAAAATATTTATCTTCATCTAGAAGCGGCACCTCATGAAGCAGAAATTCCTTAGAAGCTGCAGTGGACTTTTCCCTGGCGTCCAGTGGAGGCATGCCTTCAATAACATCGCGCACTGTGACCCAAGGCAGTCTGCCCAGATAGTCAGACTGCGAATGTGTTTCAGTCGGAAAAACACTCTTTCCACGGACTAGCCTCTCAGCGAATCCGGCCACTCTTGAAAACACGGTTATTAGGCGCTTCCTCTTCTGAGGAACGCCATAGTCAGCAAATTCGACTACCCGAGCGACACCAGAATAGACAGGAAACAGTTGTGATTTGATGTAGTCAATTATATAAACTAACTCACCGTCGACCAATATGACGGTGTTTTCCATCTCTGGAACATTCTCTAATATTACCAATTTTGGCTGAAGAGATTTTATAATCTTTATTGTAGGGATAATTAGTTGATTTCGCTGGTCTAGGAGCGGTTTATTTCCTTTGCGAATTTCATTCAGGAGTTTTCCTCGACCATTCTTCGACATTCCCTGGCACGGAGGGGTGGCTAGTAAAATGTCAAGGCTAGCGCCCTGAAGACGATGCTGCGCCCTGTTGATAATATCGTCACTTTTCTCCCAAATGTCACCGCATATCATGTCAGTATCTGGAAAATTATGCCGAAATAGACTTGCGCGTTCTTCGATTATTTCATTTGCGACGATAACGTCTACGCCAAGCGCTTCAAGCGCTAAATCTCCAATTCCGCCCGAAGAAAATAGACTTACACCGGTCAACGATGGCTTCAAAGAGACGGAATGCTTATTCATTCTACACCGGGCAGTTATTAGACAAGTCCGAATTTCACCACGCTGTTCTTTGCGAGGTAATACTGTAGCAGATTCGCACGCTGGGTTGAGCTGTTGGGGCGCCTTGTCCCCAGGGTGTCAGCCACCCGGAGGCCGTCGCTCGGTATGTACGAACTGGAGTTGACCCGGTTTCGTGGACTGTTCACGGCTATGGCGGGTTAGATCAGCTCATGGTGGAGTCTTTCGTATTCGATGGGCGAGAGGTAGCCTAGTGCCGAGTGGCGGCGTGACGGGGAGTAGAAGCCTTGGATGAAACTGAAGACGGCCACCCGGGCCTCGCTGTGCGAGCGAAGCGATTCCGATCGAGCAGTTCGCATTCCAATGTCGCAAAGAAGCTCTCGCACATGGCGTTGTCATAGGCCTCGCCGACGGAGCCGGTCGAGGACCTGACGCCAGCGTCCTTGCAGCGGTTGCCGAATGCCCGTGAGGTATGCTGCGAACCCTGATCGCTATGGTGCATGACGTTCTCCGGCTTGCGTGTCGCGAGCGCCATGTCGAGCGCGTCGAGCACGACGTGGGGCGTCAGATTGGCCGAGAAGGCCCACCCGACGATCCGGCACGACCAGGCATCCATGACGACGGCCAGGAACAGAAAGCCGGTGAGCATGGGCACGAAGGTGACGTCGGCAACCCAAAGCTCATTCGACTTCTCTGCGAAGAAGGTCCGTCGAAGCAGATCGTTCGCCGGCCTATGCATCGGATCGCGCTTCGTCGTCGTGATCCCCCGACGCCGGCTGTCGCCTGCGCCGAGACGGGTCTGCCGCGCCAGGCGTAATAGCATGACGCGGAGACTTTGAAGACGCAGGACATGGTCTGGATCGGGAAGATGGCCTGGTGCGCGCTCATGACCCGGAAAACTCGTTCGGGTTAGCCTTGCTCTCCCGCGCAAACCAGGCAGCCGCCTGTGACAGGATATCGCGCCCCTGGCGCAGGCGCTGGTTCTCGCGACGAAGGCGGATCAGCTCTTCGCGCTCGGCAGTCGTTACTCCGTGGCTGCGCCTACCGGCATCGCGATCAGCCTGACAAACCCAGCTTGCAATGGATTACGCTGTCGGCTCGAACCCTCGCGACAGCACTTCAGGCGTTCGCCCCGATCGGACCGACTCGACCATCTGCCGCCGGAACTCCGACGGATACGCAGATCGAACACGCGGCACCGGAAACTCCAGAAAATGACTTCAAGGGTGTTCACGAAACCCGGTCAACTCTAACTCCAGTAACTCGCCCTTAACCCTAATCAGTCATTTCGTCGGATCAGTAATGGCTTCGCGCGGTCTGTTCCTGCTGCGGTGCGAGGGTGGCAAACCATGCGGCTGATCGTCGGCACAATCATCGTCTTCGTCTGCGTCTTCGGCAGCTACGCGGCGATGGGTGGCCACCTCGAGGTCCTTTGGCAGCCGTTCGAGTTTGTCATCATCCTCGGTGCAGCGATCGGTGCCTTCGTCATCGGCAACCCCGCGCCGGTGCTCAAGGCCGTGCCCACCATGCTCGGCACCCTCATGAAGGGCCCCAAGTACAAGCAGGAAGCCTATGTCGAACTGCTGGGGATGCAGTACTCATTGTACAAATTCGTCAAGCAGAAGGGCATGCTCGCGGTCGAGGAGCACATTGAAAATCCGAGCGAGTCGACGCTGTTCAACGCCTTCCCGACTTTTGCAGCGAACCATCATGCGGTCGAGTTCGTCTGCGACTACATGCGCATGTTGACGATGGGCGCCAACAACGTCCACGAGATCGACGCTCTCATGGACGAGGAGCTGGAGACGCACCACCAAGAGCAGGAGCGTATGGTTGCAGCCATGCAGTCGCTCGCCGACGGAACACCGGCGCTCGGCATCGTCGCCGCCGTGCTCGGCGTGATCAAGACGATGGGGGCGATCACCGAGCCGCCGGAGGTGCTGGGACATCTGATCGGCGGCGCGCTCGTCGGCACCTTCTTCGGCGTCTTCGTCGCCTACGGCTTCTTCGGGCCCATGGCGCAGTCGCTCAAGGGCACCTTCGAGGCGGAAGCCAAATACTACCTTTCCCTCAAGGCGGGTCTCCTCGCCCATATCGGCGGCCAGCCGCCGGTGATGGCGGTGGAATTCGCCCGCAAGGCGCTGATGAGCGACGTCCGCCCGACCTTCAGCGAAGTGGAAGCGGCAACCGCCGATCTGCCCGCCTAGATCCGACCCCATCTCCAATAGGGACTCGATGACCAAGCCCGCCCAGCCGATTATCGTCAAGAAGGTCAAGAAGGCCGCTCATGCGCACCATGGCGGGGCCTGGAAGATCGCCTATGCGGACTTCGTGACCGCCATGATGGCGTTCTTTCTGCTGATGTGGCTGATCAGCATGACGACGCAGGAGCAGAAGATCGGCTTGGCGGAATACTTCGCGCCGGCGTCTCTGAGTCCGACAACCAGTGGCGCTGGCGGTGTCCTGATGGGCAGTGCCCTGGACAAGTCAGGCAACAGGTCGTCGGTGCCCCGCGACGTGGCGAGGGGAACGACCGGGCAGGACGACAAAGCGCGACCAGCCAGCGCGAGCCGCGCCAGCGACCGTGAGATCAGCCGCTCGTCCGCCAGCGTGCAGGCCAACTACAACGCCATGGCCAGCCTCCGGCAGGCGCTCCAGAACATGCCCGAAATTGCCGAGCTGTCGCGCAACATCGTGATCGAGCCGACCAAGGAGGGGTTGAACGTTTCCCTCGTGGACGAGAACGGCCGCTCCATGTTCCCCGAGGGCTCGGTCCAGCCCTACGATCGCACTCGTCTGGTGCTGGAGGCGCTCGCGCCCACCCTGCGCCGGCTGCCCAACCAACTGTCCGTCGCCGGCCACACCGCTGCCGCGCGCCCGGGCTCGGCGCAGCCCGTCGAAGCCTGGAGCCTCACCGCCGGGCGCGCGCTCGCCGTGCGCGAGATCCTGTCGGGTGCCGGGCTCCCCAACGGCCGCTTCGCTTCCGTGGTGGGACGCGCTGACACCGAGCCGCTTTTCCCCGACAATCCCTACATCCCGCCGAACCGGCGGGTGACGATCACGCTGCTCAATGCGGAGCCGCCGCTGCCCCCGGGCGCCCTTCCCTGACGAAAAGGGGCCTCGGCCGCCTCATAGTCCGTTTGAGATAGAGCTCAGTGGCTGACACGACGTAAGAGGCTGGGCGCGCCTCGCCGCGAAACTAAAGGCGCTCGGCGAGACGCTGGCTGACCTGGAAGACGACCGCGCTGCCATCGACACTGCAAGACTGCGACACGTCGAGCTCGAACTGGACTCATCAAAGGCGAAGGTCGCGTCGATCAGTCAGATCACGCCTTGTCGGATCCGAATTCGGCTTTGTCGTGATGATCCTGGATCATGAGGCGGCCACGCGCCAATGCAGTGGTTCGGGCAGGATGCGCCAATTGCTGACATTGGCGCTTTGCCTGAAAACACTTGCGATTCCAGCGATTCGGCAGAGACCAGCGAGAGTCTACTGGCTCCTCGACGAGAACGCCTTCGCGCAGTTTTGCAAACCGGCAGCCGCGGATCAGCTCACGATATTTCCGCCGACCTCCATTGCGAGATGGCATGGCGAGAGCAGGTCCGCACCGAGTACCTTGATTGGATCGGTTTCTCGGCCGAGGGCGTCACACTTTACACGTCGGTTGTAGGTTAAGCGGGTTCCAGGGCCTTTGAGTTCGGCGGGCGCCTGCAAGTTTCACGAGCCCGTTCAATTTGAACGCGGATGCATCTGGTCTGTCAGCGGCGGCAACCTTGAGTTTATTCAAGGCATTGGAGCATAGGGATAAATCGCTTGCCAAGGTTGGGGTCGAGGGCTCGGAGCCCTTCGCCCGCTCCAGACAATCTCAAGCGGTAAGAAGCATGCAAGCGTCGGATCTTCCGGCGCTTTTGCTTTTTTGGGCTGTATCGGTCGTTTGCCCGCCGTCTTCGTGGTGCCAAAACTAAGCGGGCGCCGCTTTTGGCGGCGCCCGCGGTGTGTTCGCCCGAAGCTTTCCCGGATTTTACAACAGTTCTTCGCCGCGCTTCTCGGGGATGAGGAGCCACATGGCGAAGATGTCGAGGACGTAGAGGGCGGCAAGCAGCGCGATGGCTGTCTGGAAGCCGTAGGCCGCGGCGATGGCGCCGACGACGACCGGGCCGAAGCCGCCGACGCCGCGGCCGATGTTGAACAGCACGTTCTGGGCGGTCGCCCGTGCCGCCGTGGGGAAGAGCTCGCTGATCAGCGCGCCATAGCCGCCGAGCATGCCGTTGACGAAGAAGCCCATCACCGCTCCGGTAACGAGCAGTTGCATCGGGTCGGTCAGGCGCGAGTAGACGAGCACCATCACGGCGGCGCCGAGCATGTAGCCGAAGAAGGCCGGGCGCCGCCCGATCCGGTCGGCGATATGGCCGAAGGCGAAGATGCCGAGCGCCATGCCGGCGATGGTCACCGCCGTCCAGATGGCCGACTGGGTGAGCGCGAAGCCGAACCGCGTGGCGAGATAGTTCGGCAGCCAGATCATCACGCCGTAATAGCCGAAGTTCTGGACCGAGCAGAGGATGACCATGCCGAGGCTGAGCTTGGAGGTTTCCCAGTCCTTGACCAGCAGGCGCAGCGACGATTCCTTCGGTCGGTCCTTGGAGCGCGCGACGAAGACATCGGGCTCATGCAGGGAGTGGCGGATGAAATAGGCGGCGATCGCCGGCAGGACGCCGATGGCGAACATGCCGCGCCAGCCGATCGTGGGCAGCAGCAGCGGGGTAACGAGGGCTGCCGCCAGCACGCCGACCTGCCAGCCGAGACCGACATAGGAGGAGGCGCGCGCGCGCTTGGAGGCAGGCCAGGCCTCGGCGACGAGCGCCATGCCGATGCCAAATTCGCCGCCGAGCCCGAGGCCGGCGATGGTGCGGTAGATCAGGAGGTCCCAATAGCCCTGCGCCAGCGCGCACATTCCGGTGAAGACGGCGAAGAGGACGATGGTCCAGGTCAGGACGCGGACGCGGCCGATGCGGTCCGAGAGCATGCCGAAGCCGATGCCGCCGAGCACGGCGCCGACCAGCGTGGCGGTCACCAGCGAGGCGGCCTGGGCCTGGCTGAGCTGCAGATCGGCCGAGATCGCGCGCAGCATGAAGCCGAGGATCAGGAGATCGAAGCCGTCCATCGCATAGCCGATCGCCGCACCCCACAAGGCCTTCCGGGCCTTGCTGTCCACCTCGACCGGCGCTGAAGGCGCCGCAGCCATTCGAAGATCGCTCATGATCAAAAGCCCCGCTGTTCTGCTCCGGCCAAGCTCCACGGAGCAGCGATGCCGGTAAGGCATCGCCCTATTCTGATGGTTTCGCATCTCACGCGGCCTGAGCCGGCGCAATGATCGTCGGCGGCACAGCCTGTGGATGCCGCTGGAAACGCCGCAACGGTCGTTTTTCGGCAACGCCGGGGGCATCCTGCGGCCTGGCCGGCGGCTGGCGGGCCATATGCGGCGGAACAGCGCTGCCAGGCCGCGGTGAAAATCGCCGCGCGGAGGGATTGACCTGCCGGTCAAGCGCGATCAGAAGGAGCCGTTTGCCAATTCGACCAGTCCACGCGCCCTTGCCCTTCGCGGCGAGCGGCCTCGCTCAGCCCGGAGACCTCGCGCCATGTCCAACCTGTTCACCCCGACCGACAGGGCCGTGATCGCGCGCGAAGCGGCCAAGATGCTGCTCGAGATCAAGGCCGTCCACTTCTACAGCGACAAGCCCTTCTTCTTCACCTCGGGTTGGGCCAGCCCGGTCTATATCGATTGCCGCAAGATCATCTCCTATCCGCGCCTGCGCTCGACGCTGATCGATTTCGCGGCGACGACGATCGTGCGCGATATCGGCTACGAGTCGCTCGACATCATCGCCGGCGGCGAGACGGCCGGAATCCCCTTCGCCGCCTGGATCTCCGACCGCCTGTCGCTGCCGATGCAGTATGTCCGCAAGAAGCCGAAGGGATTTGGCCGCAACGCCCAGATCGAGGGCTCGGTCGTCGAGGGCGCGCGCACGCTGCTGGTCGAGGATCTTGCCACCGACGGCCGCAGCAAGGTCAATTTCGCTGAGGCGCTGCGCAATGCCGGCGCCGATGTGCAGCACTGCTTCGTGCTGTTCTATTACGACATCTTCCCGAAGAGCCGCGAGTTGATGGACGAGATCGGCGTGAAGCTGCACTACCTGACCACCTGGTGGGACGTGCTCGCCGTGGCCAAGGAGAGCGGCCATTTCGAGCCGAAGATCCTGGCCGAGGTCGAGAGTTTCCTGAACGATCCGGCGAGCTGGTCGTCCAAGCATGGCGGCATCTCGGCCTTCGGCGAGGAAAAGAAGCCGGCCTGAGACGATGCCCCGGGACGGGCAGCTTCGCCTCGATGTCGTGGGCGGGCGGCTGTATGACGGGCACGGCCGGGTTTTCGAGCTCGCGGCGCGGCGGTGGAGTGTAGCGGAGCTGGCAGTGCGGGGAGAGCCGGTTTCGGCTGCCGGTGCCCTGCGTTGGCTTCAACGTGAGAGTGGAATGCCGCTGCGCACCCCTGTCGCGGTGGTCGGCACGCGCACTCCGACCGCGTCTCAGGCCGCCGCCGCAGTAGCGATGGGTGAACTGCTCGCCGGCCATGGCGTCACAGTGCTGTGTGGCGGGCGCTCCGGCGTGATGGAGGAAGTCTGCCGCGGCGTCGCGCAAGCGGGTGGGCTGTCGATCGGCCTGCTGCCCGATGACGAGCCGGAGGCGGCCAACCCTTACGTCACCGTTCCGCTCGCCACCGGGATCGGCGTGGCGCGCAATGCGCTGATCGCGCGGGCTGCCTGCTGCCTCGTCGCGATCGGTGGTGGCTATGGAACGCTGTCGGAGATCGCCTTCGCCTTGCAGTTCAGGCGGCCGGTCTTTCTGTTGGAGAGCGCACCGGTGGTCGAGGGCGCGCTCGTTTGTTCCGATGCCGAGGCGGCGCTTGATGCCGTCGCGCGGGTAATCCTGGCGGTTTGATCGCTCTGGGGTTCACGGCTTGCCGGGACGGTTCCCCGCCGCTGCGCCGCGTGTTTCAAGCGCCTTGGCGACGCGGCGCATCGCTTCGCCCGCGGCGTTGCATTCCTCGTCGCTGAGCACGGTCATCATGGCCTCGATCTCGGCGACATGGATCGCCATCGCCTTGCGCGTCAGCACCTCGCCGGCGGGCATCAGCCAGAGCCGGCGCAGACGCTTGTCAGCCGCGTCGTTGCGGCGCTCGATCAGGCCGCGCCGCTCCAGCACCGGCAACAGCATGCTCATCGCGCTGCGCCCGACCAGCAGCTTTTCGGCGAGCGCCTGCTGCGAGAGGCCAGGCGCGTGGAAGATGTTGGCGAGCACGTCGTAATGCGCGAGCTGGATGTCGAGCGGCGCCAGCGCCTCGGTGAAGACCTTCTCCCACAGGCTGTGCGCACGGGCGACGGCAACCCAGTTGCGGAAGCGCGGCAGGTCCCAGGGCAGGGTCTGCGTCTCAGGCGCATCAGAAAGTGCTTGCTTTTTGTTCATTGCTGAACATATTCGTTCAGCGCTGAACAAGATAAGGTCTGTGCCATGACCGCTTCCGCCCTTCGTTACATGCGCCCGCTGGTGCGGGCCGCGAGCTTCGTGGCTCCATCCGCAACCGGCCGGCTGGCCTTCCGCCTGTTCTGTACCCCGCCGAGGCCGCCGAAGCGAAATGGAAATGGACAATCGGTCGAACAGCCGCCGGCGGCGCGGCTGCGGCAAGCGAGCAGGCGCGCGATCCCGTTCCCCTGCGGCAGCGTGCAGGCCTATGTCTTCGAGCCCGAGACGGCGGGGCCGGCGCGCACCATCCTGCTGGTTCATGGCTGGACGGGGGAGGCGGCGTCGATGACCGGCTTTGTCGAGCCTTTGCTGGCAAATGGCTTCCGTGTCGTTGCTTTCGACCTGCCCGGCCACGGCTCTTCGACCGGCCGGGAACTCAACATTCCGCTCGGCGTCGCGAGCCTCGCTGCGGTGGCGCGGGTGTTCGGGCCGTTGCATGCGATCGTGACGCATTCCTTCGGTGGCGCGATCGCGCTCGCGGCGCTGGCGGGCTCGGTCAGGGGGCAGCCCCCGGTCTGCACCGAGCGGCTGGTGTTGATCGCGGCGCCGTCCTCCATCACGGAGATCACCCGCCAGTTCGGCGCCACGATCGGCCTTGGCCGGCGCGGACAGGCGGCATTGGAGCGCCGCATCCATGCCGTCGCTGGCAATCCGGTCGAGGTCTTCGAGGGGCGGTTGCAGTTGGAGGCGATCGGGCTGCCGACGCTGGTGATCCACGATCGGCAGGATCGCGAGCTCGGCTTCCGCCATGCAAAGGCGCTGGCGGAGGCGGGGCCGTTCGTCAGGCTGGAAGTGACGGACGGGCTCGGCCATCGTCGCATCCTGAAAGCGCGGCCGGTGGCCGAAAGCGTGGCGCGCTTCGTCGTCGGGTGATGCTCACTGTCCGGCCCAGTCACGCCGCACGGCGTCAAGAACAAGCCGTGTTTCCGGCTTCGAGATGCACGCTTCTAAGTGTTGGCCAAGAGCGCCGATGCCATGCTTGAAGTGAATGAACTCGACGTTGTTGAGCTGGTCGACATAAGCGATCAGCACTTCAAACTCCTCAACGGTCGCTAGGCGGAAACCGCCATGTTTCGCGGCGCTCAGACGATCCCGGTCGACCTCTGCGATAGTCCATCCGCGCTCCTCTGCAATCTTGAGAGGGTCGGTAAACCCGCCAAGCAGGCAGACGGTTTGCCAGTTCCCTGATGCTAGCTGCGAAAAGTCGATGGTCCAGTCGGATGCGGATGAAGAAGCAAGATTAAGTCCACGGATACCTTCAAACACGCGAGCAAATCGCTCATGGTCGTGGTGACCTTCGTCGTATTTCGGTTGGAAACGAAAATCGGCAACGACGAGGGGTAAGGATAGTGCCATCGCAAGGCCGACCACCCCGCCCAGCACTCCCAGTAACAACCTGCCCCGTTTAGCCTGGCCGTCTCTCACATCCAGCCCATCAGCTCGCGCTGGACGACCTCGGCGATGACGTCGATGCCTTCGCGCGAGTCGTTGAGGCAGGGGAGATAGGCGAACTTCTCGCCGCCATTGTGCAGGAAGATCTCGCGGTTCTCGCCGTCGAGTTCCTCCAGCGTCTCCAGGCAATCGGCCGAAAAGCCGGGCGCGACGATGGCCATCGACTTCTTCCCGGCCAGCGCCAGTGCCTTCACCGTCTCGTCGGTATAGGGCTGGAGCCATTCGTCCGGCCCGAAGCGCGACTGGAAGGTCAGCGGAAACTGTTCCTCGGACAGGCCGAGTTCGGCGCGCAGCAGGCGCCATGTCTTGACGCATTGGCAGTAATAGGGGTCGCCCTTCAGCAGGTATTCCTTCGGCATGCCGTGGAAGGAGCAGAGGATGATTTCGGGCTCGAAATCGAGCTTGGCGAGCGAGGCGCGCATCGAGCGGGCGAGCGCGCCGATATAGACCGGGTCGTCGTGATAGGGCGGGGCGACACGCACCGAAGGCTGCCAGCGCATCTGCATCAGCGCGCGGAAGGCCTGGTCGCAGGCGGTGGCCGAGGTCGGCGCGGCGTATTGCGGATAGAGCGGTACCAGGAGGATGCGGTCGCAGCCCTGGTCGAGCAGGGCCTTCAACCGGCTCTTCACGTCGGGAAAGCCGTAGCGCATCGCCCAGTCGAAGACGACGCGGTCGCTGGAAAGCGGCTTCAGGCGCTCGGCGAGCTGCTCGGTCTGCGAGCGGGTGATCGTCTTGAGCGGACCTTCATTGCGCTCGTTGTTCCAGATCGAGGCGTAGTCCTTGCCCTTCCGGCCGGGGCGCGTCGACAGAATGATCAGGTTGAGGATCGGCCACCATTTCCAGCGCGGTTCCTCGATGACGCGGCGGTCCGACAGGAACTCTTTGAGATAGGCCCGCATCGGCCAGTAGCCGGTGCCTTCGGGCGTGCCGAGATTCATCAGCAGCACGCCGATGCGGCCATATTGGACCTTCGGGTGGTCGGGCGGCAGGGGCGCGGCCTCGCGGCCCGGCGCCGCGGCGATGTCAGCAGTCATGAGCGCAGGCTCTCCTTAGATCGCCGCGCGTCCTATCGGACGCGATCTGGCGATCTATCTCTTTGCTTGAGCATCGGATTTCTCCGAAAAGTGAAATCCACTTTTCGGTCCGATGCCCTGCCCCCGTGATTTAGACGAGTTCGCGCATTCGTCCAGCCTTGAAGCTTGTCGAATGGCAGGGGTGCGACACTGCCGACCAGCGTGGGGAGGGCTGGAAACCCACTGGTCAGCGCATCGATCCTCTTGCTAGTCTGGAGTGGTTCTCAAGACTTGAAGGGTGCCCGCCATGACGAAGCTCACCCGCCGCAAGGCTCTCGGCGTCCTTGCGGCACCGGCGACGCTCGCCGCTACCGCGCCGGTGGCGATGGCGCAGCAGCCGGCGCCGAGCTTCACGCTGCTGCTGCTCAACGACATCTACAAGATGAGCGACGACAAGGGGCGGGGCGGCTTCGCCCGCGCCGCCGGCATCGCCAGGGCGGAGCGGGCCAAGGGCGTGCCGCTGCTGTTCTGCCATGCTGGCGACTGCTTCTCGCCCTCGCTGATGTCGGGCTTCGACCAGGGCGCGCATATCGTCGCGATGCAGAACAAGATGGGCATCGACGTCTTCGTGCCGGGCAACCACGAATTCGACTTCGGCAAGGAGAACTATCTCAAGCTCACCGCGGCCCAGACCTACCCGACCTTCGCCGCGAATCTGCGCGATGCCGCCGGCAACACCCTGCCGCATCACAAGGATTCGCAGATCTTCGAACTCGGGGGCATCAAGGTCGGCGTCATCGGCACGACCTTCGACCCGACGCCGCAGCTCTCCAACCCCGGCGACCTCAAATTCTCCTCGACGATGGAGGCGCTGCGCCGCGAGGCGAAGGCGCTGAAGGGGCAGGGCGCCGACATCCTCGTCGCGGTCGTCCATGCCGACCGGGCGATGGATTACGAGATCGTGCGCTCGCGCGTGGTCGACATCCTGCTCACCGGCCACGACCACGACCTCGCCATTGCCTATGACGGCAAGGTCGTGATGGTCGAGTCGAACGAGGAGGGCAATTACGTCACGGCCATCGACATCGCCGTCAACATCAGGGGCGAGGGCGCCGCGCGTCAGGTCTCGTGGACGCCGACCTTCCGCGTCAACGATTCCCGTTCGGCCACGCCCGATCCGGACGTCGCCGCCATCGTGAAGGGCTATGAGGCGGAGCTCTCGAAGGAGCTCGACATCGACATCGCCACGCTGGCCGTGCCGCTCGATTCCCGCACCGGCGTCATCCGCACGCAGGAAACCGCGATCGGCAATCTGATCGCCGACGCCATCCGCTCCGCGACCGGCGCCCAGCTCGCCATCACCAATGCGGGCGGCATCCGCGCCAACAGGCAATATGCCGCCGGGCAGAAGCTGACGCGCCGCGACGTGCTGAGCGAACTGCCTTTCGGCAACGCCACGGTGATGGTCGAGATCACCGGCAAGGACATGAAGGACGCGATCGAGAACGGGCTGCGCGATGCGCCGCAGGGCTCCGGCCGCTTCCCCGTCGTCGCCGGCCTGAAATTCGAGGCCGATCTCAAGCAGCCGCAGGGCTCCCGCGTCACGGCGGTCATGGTCGAGGGCAAGCCGATCGATCCGGCCGGCAAATACACCGTGGCCTCGAACAACTTCATGCTGGAGGGCGGTGACGGCTATACGGCGCTCGGCCGCGGCAGGACGCTGATCGGCCTCACCGACGGCAAGCTGATGGCCAACGAGGTGATGGTCTATGTCCGCAAGCTCGGGACGGTCGAGTCCAAGGTCGAGGGCCGGATCGTCCTGAAGTGAGCTGCACCGAGGCGCTCGCCGTCTTCCTGGCGAGCGGGGATTCCAGGGGCTGGCGCGATCTGCCGGTCTTTACTGCCGGGGCCGAGGCGGCGCGCGCCTGCGCGGCCGTCGATGCCGAACGGGCGGCGGGACATGTGGTGGCGCCGGCGCCGGAACGCATCTTCGCCGCGCTGGCATTGACCCCGCTCGACACGGTCCGCGCGGTCATTCTCGGGCAGGACCCTTATCCGACGCCCGGCCATGCCAACGGGCTCGCCTTCTCCTATGTCGGCCCGCCGCCGCTGCCGCGCTCGCTCGTCAACATCTACAAGGAGCGGGTGGCGGACCTCGGCGAGCCCGTGCCCTCCGACGGCGATCTGACCCGTTGGGCGCAGCAGGGCGTGCTGCTGCTCAACACCGCGCTGACGGTGCGGGAAGGAGCCAGCAAGGCCGGTTCGCACCTTTCGCTCGGCTGGGCCAGGGTCACGGATGCCGTCATCGCGGCGGTCTCGCGCCAGCGGCCGCATGCCGTCTTCCTGCTCTGGGGCGCGCCAGCGCAGGCGAAGCGGCCCTTGATCGACGAGAGCCGGCATCTGGTCATCGCCAGCGCACACCCCTCGCCCCTGTCGGCACGAAGAGGGTTCTTCGGGTCCAAGCCGTTCAGCCGGGCGAACGAGTGGCTGGAGGGGCAAGGGGAGAAGCCGATCGCGTGGTGAAAAAGGCGCGGGGAACCCTCTCCCGGCGGGAGAGGGCAGGGTGAGGGGTAGGCCCTTGGACACCGTAGCGGTGACCCAATCGCTGCTGCGGTCAGGGCGAGCGAAACCGTCCAACGGCCGACACCTCACCCCTACCCCTCTCCTTACAGGAGAGGGGATCCCGCGCTTCTCTCGGGACGAGAGTCCCTACCCCACCGGCCGCTCGTCGGCGATGACCTTGCCGTCATTGGGCAGGGCGCCGAGCGGGAGGATCTCGACAGCGCCTTTCAGCTTCGTCACCTGCTGCAGTGTCGAGGAGACCGCATCGACGAAACCGGCCGGCTCGGCATAGATCTCGGCCTTGAGCGTCATGGTGTCGGTCTCGTTGGCGCGGCCGACGACCAGCCTGAGCTTGGCGATCTCGGCATGGCGCTTGGCGATCTCGGCGACCTGTTCCGGTCGCACGAACATGCCCTTGATCTTGGCGGTCTGGTCGGCGCGGCCCATCCAGCCCTTGATGCAGGTGTTGCTGCGCCCGCAGCTGCTCCGGCCCGGCAGAACGGCGGTAAGATCGCCGACGGCGAGCCTGATCTGCGGGTGATGCGGGTCGAGATTGGTGATGACCACCTCGCCGACCTCGCCCTCGGGGACGGGATCGCCCGTGCCGGGGCGAACGATCTCGACGATCAGGTTCTCGTTCAGCACCATGCCCTCGCGGGCAGGCGTCTCATAGGCGATGACGCCGACATCGGCGGTGGCGTAGAGCTGATAGGCGTCGATGCCGCGCTCCTTCACCCAGGCCTGGAGCGAGGGCGGGAAGGCCGCGCCGGAGACGACGGCGCGTTTGATCGAGGAGATGTCGACGCCGCGCGCTTCGGCCGCCTCGATCAGGATCTTCAGGAAGTCCGGCGTGCCGACATAGGCGCTCGGCCGATAGGCGGAGATGACCTCCATCTGCTGCTCGGTATTGCCGGGGCCGGCGGGGATCACGGCGCAGCCGACGGCGCGGGCGGCGGAATCGAGGATGAAGCCGCCCGGCGTCAGGTGATAGCTCAGCGTGTTCAGCACGATGTCACCTGGCCGGAAGCCGGCGGCGTATAGTCCACGCGCGGCGTTCCAGGCGTCGGCGGCGGTGCCCTCCGGCTCGAAGATCGGGCCGGGGGAGGTGAAGAGCCGGCCGAAGGAGCCGGTCGGGGACGGGACGAAGCCGCCGAAGGGGAGCGCCTGCCTCTGGAGAGCCGGCAGGTCGGCCTTGCGCAGCACCGGTAGGTGCGCCAGCGCGGCGCGGCTGGTCACGGCAGCGGGATCGATGCCGCGCAGGCGTTCGGCATAGGCCGGTGCTGCGATGGCGGCCGCAATCAGCTTCGGCAATCGTGCGAAGAGGTCGGCTTCGCGTTCGTCGGGCGAGCGGGTTTCGAGCGCGTCGTAATGCTCGGTCATGGCGGTCATCTCGCTGATGGGGCGGATAGGCGGGCCGAAGGGCTTCGAACCTCAGGAAAGCCAGCGCTTGCGGCGCTTGTAGCTCTTCACCTCGCGGAAGGACTTCTTGTTGCCCTCGGCGACACCGAGATAGAATTCCTTCACATCCTCGTTCTCGCGCAGCATCTTCGCGTCGCCGTCCATGACGACGCGGCCGGTTTCCATGATGTAGCCATAGGTGGCGTAGCGCAGCGCCATATTGGTGTTCTGCTCGGCGACGAGGAAGGAGACGCCCTCCTCGGCATTGAGCTGGCGGACGATCTCGAAGATCTCCTCGACGATTTGGGGGGCGAGCCCCATCGAGGGCTCGTCGAGCAGGATCATCTTCGGGTTCGACATCATCGCGCGGCCGATGGCGCACATCTGCTGCTCGCCGCCGGAGGTGTAGCCGGCCTGCGAGTTGCGGCGCTGCTTCAGGCGCGGGAACAGCGTGTAGATCTTTTCGAGGTCGCGCTTGATCGCGGCATTGCCGTCGCGGCGGGTGAAGGCGCCGGTCAGCAGGTTCTCCTCGATCGAGAGATGACCGAAACAGTGCCGGCCCTCCATGACCTGGATGCAGCCGCGTCGCACCAGTTCGTTCGGCGAAAGCTTGTCGACGCGTTCGCCATCGAAGACGATCGAGCCCTTGGTAACCTCGCCGCGCTCGGCCTTGAGCAGGTTCGAGATCGCCTTCAGGGTCGTGGTCTTGCCGGCGCCGTTGGCGCCGAGGATGGCGACGATGCCCTTGCGCGGCACGGTGAGCGAGACGCCCTTCAGCACCAGCACGACATGGTCGTAGATGACCTCGATGTTGTTGAGCGACAGGATGGTGTCGCTCGCGGTCGCTGCGGCTGGCTTCTCGAGGGTGGCGGTCGACATCTCACGCTCCTTCCTTCTCCTACCGATCCCGGGCTTGCCCGGAATCGGCACTTGTCTGCGTATGTCGGGTACACCCGACATACGTCGGGAGAAGGTGGCCCGGCGGAGCCGGATCGGATGAGGGACGACGGATGGGGCAGGTCGAGCCGACCCTCATCCGTCTGCTTAGCAGACACCTTCTCCCCCAAGGGGAGAAGGAAGGGGCCGGCGGCGGCAGGCCGCCGCCGGCCATCGTCAGATCAGGACGACTTCTCGCAAGGCTCGGTCCGCGCCGGCCAGTTGCCGGCCTTCTCGACATAGTCCTTGGCGTTGGCCTCGATGAGCGGACGGACGACCTCCTTCATCGGCTCGATCCAGGGGCCCTTCTGGGTCCACTTCGTGCCGTCCCATTCCGCGACATAGGCCTTGCTGTGGCCGGAATGGTCGGTGCAGGAGATCAGCGTCGGCGTGGCGAAGTTCTCCATGCCGATCGCCTTGAGGCGCGCTTCGGTGATGTTCAGCGCCTCGAGGCCGCGGCGCATGTCCTCGGCGTTGACGACCTTCTTGCCGGTCAGGCGCTGGGCGTTACGGATCGCCTCGACGACCAGCATCGAGTTGTAGACGCCGCGGTTGTAGAGGTTCTCGCCGACCTTCTCTTTCGGCGTGGTGCTCTTGCCCTTCTCCACGACGTGCTTGAGGATGTCCTGGATTACCGGGAAGTTCTGGCCTGCCGCGTTGAAGTTCAGCGAGCGGTAGCCCTTGGCCTGCTCGCCGCCGGCACGGGCGTCGTCATCGCCGCCGGCCCACCAGACGCCGACCAGCTTGTTGATCGGGAAGCTGTTCTTGATCGCCTCCTTGACCGCGGTCGGGTTCATCGCGCCCCAGCCCTGGTTGTAGAGGAAGTCCGGCCGGTCACGGCGGATCGAGAGCCAGAGAGAGCCCTGATTCTGCATGTCGGCGGCAGCGACGGGATAGAGCTTGAGCTCGAATCCGTACTGCTTGGCGAGGCTCTCCAGGACCGGGATCGGCTCCTTGCCGAAAGGCGCGTCGAGATGGATCAGGCCGAGCTTCTTGCCCTTGAGCTTGTCCATGCCGCCGAGCTCGTTGGCCATGTGGCGCACCATCACCGAGGCGCCGTCCCAATAGGTCAGGGGCGGAATGAACACCCAGGGGAAGCGGGTGCCGTCGGCCGAGGCGGAGAGGCCGTAGGCCATCGAGAGGATCGGGATCTTGTCGACATGGGCGCGCGGGATCGCGGCCAGCGTCGCGCCGGTCGACCAGGGCGAGTAGACGATGGTGCCCTTCGCCTTGGCCTGCTCGTAGCACTCGATCGACTTCTTGGTGTCGTAGCCGGTCTCGCACTCCTCATAGACGATCTTGACGCCGTTCACGCCGCCGTCGCGCTCGTTGATCATCGCGATGTAGTCACGCATGCCGTCGCCGATCGGGATGCCGGAACCTGAGAACGGGCCGGTGCGATAGGCGTTGTTGGCGAAGTATACGCTGTCCTGCGCCATCGCCGGGGCGACAGCGCCGGCCGCCGCGAGCAGGGCGCCGAGAGCCGCCCCCTTCATCAGAATGCTGGTCTTCATAGACTTCCTCCGTTCGTTTCCTCCCGACCAGACAGACGTCGGATCGGTCTTTCAGCGCCGGCGCTTCAATGTCGCCGGTCGTTTCTTGGGCCTTCCCTTGAGCCTCAATAGGGGAAGGGCCACGTCCGCAATTTCTGCTTGCCGATCTGCCAGAGCCGGGCGAGGCCGTGCGGCTCGACGATCAGGAAGACGATGATCAGCGCGCCAACCAGCATGAAGGTGACGTGCTCGGCCGCCGCGCCCGCGATCGGGATGCCCAGTGCCGGCAGGCCGAATTTCAACGCCGTCGGCAGGATCGACAGGAAGGCCGCGCCGAAGAAGGAGCCGATCAGCGAGCCCAGACCGCCGATGATGACCATGAACAGGATGTTGAAGGAGAGGCGGATCGAGAACACGTCGGCCGCCTCGCCGCCGCCGTACCAGAGGAAGATCATCATCGCGCCGGCCACACCGGCGAAATAGGAGGAGACGGCGAAGGCCATCAGCTTGGCGTTGAGCAGCTTGATGCCCATCAGCTCGGCGGCGATGTCCATGTCGCGCACGGCCATCCAGGAGCGGCCGAGCTTGCCGTGGACCAGGTTCGAGGCGAACCAGGTCAGCACCACGACAAGGCCGAGGCAGACGAAATAGCGCGTCTCGGGCGTCGCGGCCGCGCCCGTCAATGGGATGTTGAACAGCGTGCGCTGCGGTACCTCGATCGCGCCCGAGGCGTTGTAGTTGAAGAGCCAGGGCACGCGCACGAAGGCCCATTGCAGGAAGAACTGCGCGGCGAGCGTCGCGACCGCGAGGTAGAAGCCCTTGATGCGCAGCGAGGGCAGACCGAAGAGCACGCCGATGCCGGCCGAGAACAGCCCCGAGACGAGGATCAGGATGATGATGTTCACGTTCGGGAAGAAGGTGGTGAGCTTGTAGCAGGCATAGGCGCCCACCCCCATGAAGGCGGCGGTGCCGAGCGAGATCAGCCCGGTATAGCCGGTGAGGATGTTGAGCCCGATCGCCGCCAGCGAGAAGACGAGGAAGGGGATCATCACCGAGGCGATGAAGAAGTCGCTGCCGAAGAAGGGAATCGCGACGAGCGCAATGCCCAGGATGATGGCGATGCCAATCCTGTCTTCCCGGAGCGGGAAGACAGCCATGTCGGCGGAATAGGTGGATTTGTATTGGCCGGCCTCGCGGTAGAGCATGTCGTGAGGCTCCTCAGATACGTTCGATGATCTTGTCGCCGAACAGCCCCTGCGGCCTGAACAGCAGGAAGCCCAGCGCGATGAAATAGGCGAGCCAGCTCTCGATGCCGCCGCCGACCAGCGGGCCCCAGTAGAACTCGCCGAGCTTCTCGCCGATGCCGATGATGAGGCCGCCGACGATGGCGCCGGGGATCGAGGTGAAGCCGCCGAGGATCAGCACCGGCAGCGCCTTGAGCGCCACGATCTCGAGCGCGAAGGAGACGTCGGAGCGTGCGCCCCACATGATGCCGGTGATCAGCGCGACGATGCCGGCGGTGAACCAGACGATCACCCAGATCTGGTTGAGCGAGATGCCGACCGAGAGCGCGGCCTTGTGGCTGTCGGCGACGGCGCGCAGGGCCCTTCCTATGCGGGTGTACTGGAAGAAGGCTGCGAGCGCGGCGATCATCAGCGAGGCGATGACCGCGGCGGCGATGTCGATCTTCTGGAGCGAGACCAGCCCGCCCAGGATCTGCAGGTCGATTGCACCCTTGGGCAGATAGAGCTGCTCGGCGATCATCTGCTTGGGGTTGCCGCCGAAGAGGGCTTCGCCGAAGCCGATCAGGAAATAGGTGATGCCGAAGGTCGCCATGAACAGGATGATGTCCGGCTGGTTGACCAGCGGGCGCAGCACCACGCGCTCGATCGCGACGGCGAGCGCGAACATGACGCCGAGCGTGATGATCACCGCGAGGAAGGCCGGCACGCCCTTCTCGTAGAGGCCGACCAGGGTGAGCGCCGCGAACACGACCATGATGCCCTGGGCGAAATTGAACACGCCCGAGGCCTTGAAGATCAGTACGAAGCCGAGCGCGATCAGCGCGTAGAGCACGCCGGAGACGAGCCCTTCCCAGACCGTCTGCACCAGCAGGTCCGGCGCCTGCACCATCTGCTGGAACGGGTCGACGAAGATGGCGTAGAGCGTGTTGGTGGGGTCGAGCCGGACGCCGATCGCGAGCGCGGCGACGATGGCTGCGAGGATCAGCCCGGCCTTGACCAGCGGGTTGGCGAGAAGGTTCGGGGCGGGGCGGGTGGCGATGTCGCTCATATGTCCACGCTCCTCAATGCGCCACGCCGAGATAGGCGTCGATGACGCGCTGGTCGGCCTTGACCTCTTCCGGCGTGCCGTCGGCGATCTTGCGGCCGTATTCGAGCACGACGACGCGGTCGGAGAGGTCCATGACCACCCCCATATCGTGCTCGATCAGCGCGATCGTGGTGCCGAACTGGTTGTTCACGTCGAGAATGAAGCGGCACATGTCCTCCTTCTCCTCGAGGTTCATGCCGGCCATCGGCTCGTCGAGCAGGAGCAGCTCCGGTTCCATGGCGAGCGCGCGGCCGAGCTCGACCCGCTTCTGCAGGCCGTAGGGCAGCTTGCCGACCGGCAGCTTGCGGATGTGCTCGATCTGCAGGAAGTCGATGATGTCCTCGACGACGCGGCGATGCTCGATCTCCTCCTGCATCGCGGGGCCGTGGCGCAGCACCTGCCAGAAGAAACCCTTCTTCATCTTGAGGGTGCGCCCGGTCATGATGTTGTCGAGCGTCGACATGCCCTTGAACAGCGCGACGTTCTGGAAGGTGCGGGCGATGCCGCCGGCGGCGGCGCGATGCGGGCGCATCTTGGCGCGGCGCTCGCCCTTGAAGACGATCTGGCCTTCCTGCGGCTGGTAGAAGCCGTTGATGCAGTTGAGCATCGAGGTCTTGCCGGCGCCGTTGGGGCCGATGATGGCCCGGATCTCGCCCTTGCGGATGTCGAAGGAGACATCGGTGATCGCCTTCACGCCGCCGAAGCGCAGCGAGATGTTCTCGACCGAGAGCAGGACCTCGCCCTTGCGGCGGATGGGGGTGCCCGTCACGTTCATCGGCTCCGCGTTCATGCCGCCTTCGCCGCTGACGGCGCCTCCTGTCCGGTGACGGGATAGATTTTCGCGTCGCGCACCTTGACGCGGGCCGAGATCGCGCCCTTGCGGCCGTCCTCGAAGGTGACTTCCGTGGAGATGTCGGCGGCTTCCGAGCCGTCATAGAGCGCGGCGACCAGCGGGGCGTAGCGCTCGGCGATGAAGCCGCGGCGGACCTTCTGGGTGCGGGTCAGCTCGCCGTCGTCGGCGTCGAGCTCCTTGTGCAGGATCAGGAAGCGCTTGATCTGCGCGCCGCCCATCATCGGCTCGGTTGCGAGCGAGCGGTTCACCTCGTCGACATGCTTAGCGATCATGTCATAGACGAGGTCGTGGCCGGCAAGCTCCTGATAGGAGGCGTAGACGACGTTGTTGCGCTCGGCCCAGTTGCCGACGGCGGTCAGGTCGATGTTGAGCGCGACGGTGGCGTAGTCGCGGCCCTGGCCGAAGGCGACCGCCTCCTTGATGTTCGGATAGAATTTCAGCTTGTTCTCGATGTATTTCGGCGGGAACAGGTCGCCGCTCGCGAGCTTGCCGACATCCTTGGCGCGGTCGATGATCTTGAGGTGGCCGCCCTCGTCGAAGAAGCCGGCGTCGCCGGAGCGGACATAGCCGTCGGCGGTCATCGTCTCGGCGGTCTTGTCCGGGTCCTTGTAGTAGCCGCCGAAGATCGAGGGCGAGCGGTAGAGCACCTCGCCATTGTCGTCGATGCGGATCTCGACCAGCGGCGCCGGCTTGCCGACCGTGTCGGCCTTGATCTCGCCATTGGGCTGCATGGTGATGTAGACCCCGGCCTCGGTCTGGCCGTAGAGCTGCTTCAGGTTGACGCCGATCGAGCGGTAGAAGCGGAAGAGTTCGGGGCCGATCGCCTCGCCGGCGGTGTAGCCGACCTTGATGCTGGTCAGGCCGAAGCGGTTGCGCAGGGGGCCGTAGACCATGAGGTCGCCGAGCTTGTAGAGCAGCCGGCCCTTCAGCGGCACGCTCTCGCCGTTCAGGATCTTCTCGCCATATTGCTTGGCGACGCCGAGGAAGTAGTGGAACATCTTCCGCTTCAGCGCGCCGGCATCCTCCATGCGCACCATGGTGATGGTCAGCATGTTCTCGAAGACGCGCGGCGGCGCGAAGGCATAGGTCGTGCCGACCTCGCGGCGGTCGTCGACGACGGTGTCGGGGCTTTCGGGGCAGTTGACGCAGAAGCCTGCCAGCATCGCCTGCGCATAGGAGAAGACGTGGTCGCCGACCCAGGCGATCGGCAGATAGGCGATGACCTCGTCGCTCTCGTTGAGCCCGTCGAAGCCGCAGCCGATCTCGGCGGCGACGATGACATTGTAGTGGCTCAGCATCACGCCCTTGGGCCGCCCGGTGGTGCCGGAGGTGTAGAGGATGATGCCGAGGTCCGAGCCCTTGCCCTGTTCCATCTCGTGGGCGAGCGCGGCCGCGGCCTGCGGGTCCTGTAGCGCCTTGGCGCCGGCCTGGATCACGGTCTCGATGGCGTGGAGCTTGCCGTGGTCGTAGTCGCGCAGGCCCCGCGGCTCATCATAGAGCATGTGCCGCAGATGCGGCAGGCGGTCGGCGATCGAGAGCAGCTTGTCGACCTGCTCCTGATCCTGCACCACGGCGAAGGCGGCCTCGGCATGGTCGAGGACATAGGCCATTTCCTCGGCGACGCCGTCGGCATAGACGGGCACGGGGATGGCGCCGATCCACTGCGCGGCGCACATCGACCAGTAGAGCCTCGGCCGGTTCTGGCCGATGATCGCAACCTTCTCGCCGCGCTTCAGCCCGAGATCCTGCAGCCCCTTGGCGAAGTTGCGGACATGCTCCGCCACTTCGGCCCAGTTCCAGGACTGCCAGATGCCGAGGTCCTTGTGACGGAAGGCGACGCGCTGGGCACGCTCCTTCGCGTTGCGCAACAGCAATTTCGGAAAGGTGTCCGCCTGGCCGGCGGTGCCGCTTGCCACGATTGCGTTCTCCCTGACGAGCCGCCATGCGTCGTGGCAGCTTCCTGTGAGCCGGTTCCCGGCTTGGTTGTCATGCAAGAGTTGCAGCCGGCCATCATTTTCGCAAGGAGGCGCTTGACAGACAATTCTCCTTTTTGTGAATATTGTCCCGCCGAGGTTTGATCATAAGCGCGCTGCGCCGGTTCGCCTCGGAATTTTCCCTTATTTTGTCTGTTTTAGGGGGCGCGGCTCGCCGCGCGGCACGGCTGCCCACCTCTGTGGGACGAAAGTCTATTCAAAAAAAAGCCCGCAACCCCGGGTGAGGCTGCGGGCCCGGTGCGGCGGGTCGCTAGCGGAAGTCGCCGTTGTTGCCGTAGCCGGGGGCCTGCCCGTAGGGCGGCATGCCGCGTCCGCGCGGACCGCCGTCATCATGGCCACGGCCGGGGCCACCTCTGTAGCCATAGCCGTAGCCCCGATCATAGCCGCGGCCATGGCGGTAGCTGTCGCGCCTGTGCTGCCGTGCCATGTTCTGCTGGATTTCCCATTCGCGGTGTTCGCGCGTGTGGCGGGCATATTCGACGGGCAGCCGGTCCAGAGCCTCGGCCTGCGGGATGGCCTGCGGCGCAGCGCTGGCGGGCGTTGCCGCGATCGCGGCGAGAGCGAGGCCGGCGGCCATCAGAAGTCTACGCATGGTCGTCTCCTTGATTCGACGGGGCCATCAGACCAGCGTGCGGCCTAATGGCACCTGAATGGTCGCGTTAGCTGCCGTTCAGCTTGGCCGCTTGCGCGCGACAGGCCGATGGTAGGGCGCCCGGCGTTCGGCCACGGCTTTTGCCGGTCGGAGCGCGTGATAAGGGTCGATCCATGCGCTCCAGACGCGCCGGAGGATATCCGATTGGGCGGCCGCGTATTCGGTGGCCTGATCTTGGACCTGCTTGATGAACGGGTCGAGGAAGCCAAACATCTCGAAAATTCCTTTCCCGGCTCGGGCTGTTCGAGAAAGGCAACGCGCGAGAAGCGGTTTGGTGCCCGAGCCGGGGCCTCAACCTTCATAGCGGGCGAGCCGATCCAGGTCCCGGATGGTGATGCTGCCGTGGCCGAGTTCGATCAGGCCGAGCTCGGCCAGCTTCGCCAGCCCCTGATTGGCCATCTGGCGGGAGATGCCGGCGAGCATGCCGAGCTCCTCCTGCGAGACCGCCAGCGTGCGCCCGAGATCGGGATACAGGATCGGGTTGAACAGCCAGGCGAGGTTGCGGGCGAGGCGCCCGGTGGAATCGAGCGTGCGCTCGGTCTCGGCCAGCGAGATGAACTGGGCAAGGCGCTCGTTGAACTGGTGGACGAGGAAGCGGTTGAACGCCGCCGAGTGCTCGAACAGCCAGAGGAATGTCGAGCGGCGCATCAAGGCGAGGCGCGTCTCGCGCAGCGCCACCAGCTCGTAGCGGCGCGCTTCGGCCTTGATCACGGTGCCTTCGCCGAACCAGGCGCCGGCGCGCAGGCCCGCGAGGGTCGCCGATTTGCCGGATTTCGAGGTGGTCGCCATCTTGACCAGCCCCTCGGCCACGCCGGTCCAGGATTCCAGCCGGTCTCCGACATGGCAGATCGAGGCGCCCTTGCCGTAGCTCTTGAAGGAGATGCCGCGCCGCGCCTCCTCGAACTCGTCGTCCGAGAGATCATGGGACCAGGAAGCGATGGCGCGCAGTTCCTCGGGGGTGATCAAGAGGGCGGGTATCCGGGCAATGGAGTAGTTCGTGGCAGTATGGGCTGCAATGGGAGGCAGGCTCAAGTTGAACCAAAGAGGCGCGGGGAACCCTCTCCCGGGAGAGGGTGGGTGAGGGGTAGGCGTTGGACGCCCTAGCTGCGTCCTAACCGCTCCTGCGGCTAAGTCGCGCTCAACTGGTTCAGCGGCCTACACCTCACCCCTGCCCCTCTCACTGATCTCGGCTGTTGCCGAGATCAGCACTCAAAGTGTCGAAGTCGGCAACAGCCGGCTTCGATGCAGGAGAGGGGGCCCCGCGCTCTACTCGGCAGCCTGCGGCAATGCGGTTGCGGGACCGCCCTCACGCAGCTGCGCCAGCAGCGCCGCCTCCTCCGCCTTCGCCGCCTTCAGATGCCGTTCCTTGACATGGCCGAAGCCGCGGATCTTTTCAGGCGTTGCGGCCAGCGCCACGCAGAGTGCGCGGTTCTCGGGCGACAGCCGCGTGAGCAGCTCGTTGAGCAGGGCCTCGTAATCCGCGATCAGCCGGCGCTCGGTTCGGCGCTCTTCGGTGTAGCCGAAGAGGTCGAAGGCGGTGCCGCGCAAGCCCTTCAGCTTCGCCAGAACCGAGAAGGCGCCCATCATCCAGGGGCCGAAGCTCATTTTGCGGGGAAGGCCGGTGACGGAATCGCGCCGCGCTAGCAGCGGCGGGGCGAGGTGGAATTCGTAGCGCAGCTTCTTGCCGTCGCCGCTCTCGGCCTCGAAGGTCGCGACAACCTGCTTGCGGAAGGCACCGTCGCTGTAGAGCCGGGCGACCTCGTATTCGTCCTTATAGGCCATCAGCTTGAAGAGGTTGCGGGCGACCGTCTCGCTGAGCGTGGTCTGGCCCGGCATCGCCGCGGCTTCGCGTGTCTGCGCGCGGGCGACGAGATGGCGGTAGCGCGCGGCGTAGGCCGCGTTCTGATAGGCGGTGAGGAAGGCGACGCGGCGCTCGATGATCTCGTCCAGCGTCTGCGAGAGCTGGCGTGCGGGCGTTGCCGCCTTGCTCTGCGAGAGCAGCCCGGCCAGCGCTTCGGGATCATGCGCGGCGCGGCGGCCTAGCTCGAAGGCCTGCTTGTTCATGGCGACGGCTTCGCCGTTGAGCTCGATCGCCTTGATCAGTGCTTCGCGCGAGAGCGGCACGGCGCCGAGCTGCCAGGCATGGCCGAGCATGAACATGTTGGCCGCGATGGCATTGCCCAGGAAGGCGGTCGCCGCGGCGGTCGCGTCGATGAAATGCGTCTGCTCGCGGCCGGCGGCCGAGAGGATCGCGCGCTTCAGACGCTCGGTCGGCAGCGAGAAATCGGCATTGCGGGTGAAGTCGCCCGGCAGGCTCTCGGCCGTGTTGACGATGACGGCAGCGCGTTCGGGCCGGATCGCGCCGAGCACCTTCTTCGAGCCGGTGACGGTCAAGTCGCAGCCGAGCACGAGATCGGCCTGCCCGGCGGTGACGCGGATGGCGTGGATGTCGTCCGGATGCGGCGCGAGCTTCACATGGCTGAAGACCGCGCCGCCCTTCTGGGCGAGCCCGGCCATGTCGATCATGCCGCAGCCCTTGCCTTCGAGATGCGCGGCCATGCCGAGAATCGCGCCGATGGTGACGACGCCCGTGCCGCCGACGCCGGTGACGATCACCGCGAAACTGCGGTCGAGTGCCGGCACGACCGGCTCGGGCAAGTCGCCTTCGCCGAGCGCCGAGGCATCGAGCCGGAGCGGATCGGCCTTTTTCGGCTTCGCGCCGTGCACGGTGACGAAGGATGGGCAGAAGCCCTTCACGCAGGAAAAGTCCTTGTTGCAGTTCGACTGGTCGATCTGGCGCTTGCGGCCGAATTCGGTTTCCAGCGGCTGCACCGAGACGCAGTTCGACTGCACGCCGCAATCGCCGCAGCCCTCGCAGACCAGTTCGTTGACGATGACGCGCTTGTCGGGATCAGGATAGGCGCCGCGCTTGCGCCGGCGGCGCTTCTCGGTGGCGCAGGTCTGGTCGTAAAGCAGCAGCGACACGCCGGAGGTGCCGGCGAGTTCGCGCTGGACGGCGTCGAGTTCGTCGCGGTGGTGCAGGGTGGTGCCGGCAGGCCATTGCGTACCCGGCGGATATTTGCCGGGGTCGTCACTGACGACGGCGATGCGCTGCACGCCCTCGGCAGCGACCTGACGTGCCATTTGGTCGGGCGAGAGGTGCCCTTCGGCTTGCTGGCCGCCGGTCATGGCGACGGCGTCGTTATAGAGCAGCTTGTAGGTGATGGTGACGCCGCTCGCGACGGCCCAGCGGATCGCGAGCGAGCCGGAATGGGTGTAGGTGCCGTCACCGAGATTCTGGAAGACATGGCCGCGCGTCGAGAACGGCGCCTCACCGACCCAGTTCGCGCCTTCGCCGCCCATCTGGGTGAAGCCGGCGGTGTCGCGGTCCATCCACTGCACCATGTAATGGCAGCCGATGCCGGCATAGGCGCGCGAGCCTTCGGGCACGACGGTCGAGGAATTATGCGGGCAGCCCGAGCAGAAATAGGGCGTGCGCCTGGCGATTTCCTGCGCCTCGGCGAGGCGCCCTTGCGCCGCCGCGATCTCCTCCAACCGGGCACGCAGGGCGGGATCGTCGCGGTATTGCAGCAGGCGGCCACCCAGCGCGATGGCGATGTCGTTGGGGTCGAGCGCGCCATGGACGGGGAAGAGCCAGTCGCCGGTCTCGTCCTTCTTGCCGATCACCATCGGCTGGTGCTTGGCGCCGTAAAGCTCCTCGCGGACCTGCACTTCGATCAGCGAGCGCTTCTCCTCGACGACCATGATCAGGTCGAGGCCCTTGGCGAAGGACTTCAGCTCGGCCGGGTCGATCGGCCAGGGGCAGGCGAGCTTGAACAGGCGGATGCCGAGATCATTGGCGCGGACCTCGTCGATGCCGAGATCGGCCAGCGCCTGCTGGACGTCGAGATAGGATTTGCCGACGGTGGCGATACCGATGCGCGGCTTCTTCCCGCCGTGGGTGACGATGCGGTTCAGCTTGTTGGCGCGTAGATAGGCCAGCATCGCATCGCGCTTGTAGAGATGCATCCGGCGTTCCTGCTCGACGAAATCGAGCTCGCGGCGGATGGCGAGGCCGCCGGGTGGCGGGGTGTAGTCGGTCGGCGCGACGATGGTGACGCGGTCGAGCGAGCCGTCGACGGAGGCGGTCGATTCGATGTTGTCCTTGACGCATTTGATGCCGACCCAGACCGAGGCGAAGCGCGAGAGCGCGATGCCGTGCAGGCCGTAATCGATGATCTCCTGCACACCGGCCGGATTGAGGATCGGCATCATCCGGTCGACGAGGACGAATTCGGTTTGGTGGGCGTTTGTCGAGGATTCCGCCGTATGGTCGTCGCCCATCAGGCAGATGACGCCGCCCTTCGGATCGGTGCCGGCCATGTTGCCATGGCGGAAGACGTCGCCGGAACGGTCGACGCCCGGCCCCTTGCCGTACCAGAGCGCGAAGACGCCATCATGCTTGCCTTCGCCGCTCAGGCCCGCCTGCTGGGTGCCCCAGATCGCGGTCGCGGCGAGGTCCTCGTTGAGGCCCGGCTGGAAGACGATATTCGCAGCCTTGAGAGGCTTGGACGCCCGCATCAATTGCTGGTCGAGCCCGCCGAGCGGAGAGCCGCGATAGCCGGAGACGAAGCCGGCCGTGTCGAGGCCGGCCTGCCGGTCGCGCTCACGCTGCATCAGCAGCATGCGGGCGACGGCCTGTGTGCCGGTGAGGAAGACCTCGCGCTTGTCGAGATCGTATTTGTCGTCGAGCGCGACGTTCCGCAGCGCTCCCGCCTCGGTGCCGGATTTCCGTGGTGTCTCGGCCATGCTCGGCCTCCCGGATCGTCGTTCCCGCCGACGGGCCGGTGGTCCCGGCCTCATGCTTCGCCGTCTCTGCGGCGAATATGTCAGCAAGGCTGACATATCGACCGGAGGCGGTCAATTGATCTGGTATCATTCCAGTTTTCGGCGCCCGGTCCAGAGGCTTGCGGGAACGGGTGTTGCGCGCCACGCGGGAAGCGCCGCGATTTGGCCCCGTTTGGCAGGGATGGCTGTTGCAGTGATCGGGCACGACGAAGCGCCCGTTGACGATCGGTTAACCATGATCCACGCAAAGCCACCGGGGATCACAGAGGGTTCGCCTTTGACGCGACGCGCGCAATTTACGGCCCTGTCCGGGCTCCTGCTGGCCGCCATCGCGGCCGGGCCGGCGGCCGCGCATCCCCATGTCTTCGTCAACGCCAAGGCCGAGATCGTCTTCGCGCCCGACGGCGCAGTGCAGGCGATCCGCCATCGCTGGAGCTTCGACGAGGCCTATTCGGCCTATATCACCCAAGGCCTCGACAAGAACGGCGACGGCAAGCTGACCTCGGACGAGCTTGCCGAACTCGCCAAGATCAATGTCGAATCGCTGCCGGATGTCGAGTTCTTCACGGCCGCCAAGCTCAACGGCCGCAAGCAGGAATTCGGCACGCCGGGCGAGCAGGTCATGTCCTTCGGCAACAAGGTGCTGACGCTGGTCTTCACCCTGCCATTGAAGACCCCGGCCAAGGCGCGCTCCTTCGGCATCGAGATCGGCGACCCCACCTATTTCGTCGCCTTCAGCATCGTCGACGAGCTCGATGCGGTGGTGACCAAGGGCGCGCCGCAGGGTTGCGTCGTGCGGGTCAATCGCCCGCCCAAGCTCGACGACGCCACACAGAAGCGCCTCGCCGAAGCCGATATCACCGCGACGCCGGACGTCAGCGGGCTCGAGGTGACGACGCGGGCGCTGGTGGCATGTCCGTGACAGCGACTGAGACAGCGCGCCCGGCCGGCGCGACGCTGTCGCGGCGCCTGATCGCCTGCGCGCTGGCGCTGCTCCTGGTTGGGGGAGCGGTCACGCTACTGGCCCTGCTGATCGCGACCGTCAGCCCGCCGCCTCCGCCCCCACCTCGCAATCCTTTCGGCACGGCGCTGCCGCGCGAGGCTCTGCCCTCCACCACCGGCTTCGGCGCGGTGCTGATCGCCTGGCAATCGAGCTTCTACCGCGAATTGACGGCGACGCTGAAGGCGATCGCGACCGCGCCCGGCGCGCTTTGGGGGCTGCTCGGGCTCGCCTTCGGCTATGGTGTCTTCCACGCGGCCGGGCCGGGCCATGGCAAGGCGGTGATCTCCGGCTATATCGTCGCCGACAACCGCAGCCTGAAGCGGGGGCTGGCCTTAAGCTTCGCCGCCGCGTTTCTGCAGGCGCTGGTCGCCATCGCGATCGTGACGGTGGCGACGCTGCTGCTGCGGGTGACCGCGATGCAGATGAACGCCGCGACCACCGTGATCGAGCAGGGCAGCTTCCTGCTGGTGGCGCTGGTCGGGCTGCTGATGCTCTGGCGGAAGTCGGGCGCGCTGGTCAGGCTGGAAGCTGGCGGGACGCATGACCCCGCAGCCTGCGACCATGTCCATATGCCGGATGCCGAGCAGGTCTCGCGGCTCGCCGGCTGGCGGGACATGGCTGGCGTCGTCGTCGCGGCCGGCGCCCGGCCCTGCGCGGGGGCGCTCATCATCCTGGTCTTCGCGAATGCGCAGGGGTTGTTCTGGGCCGGCATCGCTGCGACCTTCGCCATGGCTCTGGGCACTGCGCTCACCACAGGGGCGCTGGCGGCCTTCGCGGTGTTCTTCAAGTTCGCCGCGCTGAAATTCGCCGGTGGCGGCAGCCTGCGCTCGGCCCGGTTGATCGCCGGGCTCGAATTGCTGGCAGCCGCCTTCGTCGCCGTGCTCGGCGCAGCGCTGTTCACGGGTCTCTGGATCGGCGGGGCAGGGAGTTAAGGTCGGCCCCGCAGCGGATCGTTCTCCAGCAGGATTGGCTTGCCATGCGGCGTCGCCTCGGCCGCGCGGGCCCAGGAGGCGGCGAGCGCATCGACGCCGTCATGGGATGCCAGGCCCTTTTCGATCAGCAGGTGCTCAAGCGCCTCACACCAGCGCTCGTAATAGTCCGAGCCGTCCTTGCAACCGCCGGCCGCGAGCGCCTCGCGGATTTCGGCGCCGAGCGCCTGTGCCCATTCCTCGGCGGTGAAGACGCCCTTGTTCTGCAACTCGACGACCAGCGCGAAGGCCTGCGCCTGCCAGGGCTCGGCGAAGATCGGCCCTTCGGCATCGCGCGGGATCGGCGTATCGGCGGCGAGCGCCGCCGCCAGATCGGTCTCAGGCCGGCTCAAGATAGCTCTCCCAGGCCTCGATGCTGACGGTGGAAGTCGGATCGGCGTCGCGGCCCCAGAGCTCGCGGCCGTCGAAGACGACCGTGTAGAGCCACTGCGCCGTCTCCGGCAGACCCTGTGAGCCGCTATCGGGGAAGACGTGGCAGCCGACGATGCGCTCGATCACGCCGATCTTGCCGCGGGCATAGCGCGGCAGGCGGGTGTGGTGCTGCGGGTGCATCACGATGGTGCGGACCTTGTCGCCGATGGCGAAGCGGGCCGGGGCCTCGGCCTTACGCTCATAGGGGAAGCCGCGGCGCAGGACGCCCGCGACTTCCTCGCCCTTGAGCACGCGCTTGGGCTCGCGGCGTTCGGGGGCCGGCTTGCCGCTGGCGAGCTCGTCCGCGCTCAGGAAGCCGTGCTTGACCAAGACCTTGTCGAGTGCGGCGAGCCAGATCTCGTAGTAGGTCGAGGAGAGATATTGCGCCGGCGGCAGGCTCTCGCGGGCGTGGCGGATCTCGTCGATGGTCCAGGCGCCCATGGCGCCGGCCGCGACATTGATCGCGAGCACGCGCTTTTCCCAGTCGCCATGGAAGACCGGCTCGTTCGGCTCGGGAACGACCGGGCCGAAGGCCATCTGGCCGCCGAGATCATGGGCGCTGTTCATGCGGCGTCCTCCGAAGCTTTGTCCACTTGGGGCAGGCCGGTGCCGATCATCGAATCGCGGGAGACGATGCTGGCGAGCTTCTTCTCGCTCCAGCCCTCGGTGCCGGCGGGCCGCATCGGGATGACGATGAAGCGGGTCTCGGCCGTCGAATCCCAGACGCGGATGCGCTGGTTCTCCGGCAGCGTAACGCCGAAATCGGCGATGGTGCCGCGCGGGTCGATCACCGCCTTGGCGCGGTAGGGCGGGGATTTGTACCAGACCGGCGGCAGTCCCAGCACCGGCCATGGGTAGCAGGAGCAGAGCGTGCAGACGATGAGGTTGTGCTGCTCGGGCGTGTTGAAGCAGGCGACGATATGCTCGCCGCCGCGCCCGCCATAGCCGAGCTCGGCGACCGCTGCCGTGCCGTCCGCCTTCAGCCGCTCGGCGAAGCCCGGATCGGTCCAGGCCTTGGCGACAACGCGGGCGCCGTCGCGCGGGCCGATCTTCGTCTCGTAGGTGTCGATGATGGCATCGAGCGCCGCCGGATCGACATAGCCCTTCTGAACCATCAGCGTTTCCAGCGCCTTCACCCGCGCCTCGACCGCGGTGAAGTGGTTGTCGTGATGATGGTCGTGATCGTGGTGGTGATGTCCGCTCATGGCGGCCTCCTCTCAGGCGATCCGGATGCGGGCGGCGCGCTCGTAGCGCACCGCGAAGGCGACGAGCGAGCGGTCCGAGCCCTTCGGCCCGATCAGCGACAGGCCGAGCGGCGCGCCCTCGCGCTGCGCCACCGGAATCGTGACCTGCGGGAAGCCCGACAGGCCGGCAAGGCAGAGCAGCCGCAGCGCGCGGTTGCGGAAATCCTCCAGCTCGGATTCCTTCGCCGCGATCAGCGGGGCGATGTCCGGCATGGTCGGCAGGATCAGCACGCCGTCCTGGCCGAGCAGCCGCGAAAGCTTGGTGCGGAAGGATTTTCGCGTGGTCTCGCCTTTGGCGTATTCCGCGTCGGTCACGGCCTTCGAGAAGGCGAAGCGCTCCTTGACGCCCGGTCCGAGCGGCGGGCTGAACCGCTCGATCATCGGACCGTCCGACAGCCAGGCTTCGCGACCCTGTATCCAGCGGAAGGCCCAGTAGAGCGCATCGAGATCGCGGACGAGCTTGACGCCCTCCGGCTGGCCCAGCGTCGGAATGGTGCGCTGCACGACGTTGCGCAGGATCGTTTCCGCCTCCGGAACGGCCTGCGCGAACATGTCGTCGGCGATGAGGAGGCGGGGCGTCTCCGGCAGCTCGGTCCGGTCCGGCTCGAACAGCACATTGGCAACCCGGGCGAAGACCTCGCCGTCGCGGGCGAACCAGCCGGGCGTGTCGAGGCTTTCCGCCAGCGGCCAGGCGCGCTTCAGCGAGAGCCGGCCATGGCTGGGGCGAATGCCGAAGAGCCCGCCATAGCTGGCCGGTGCGCGCACCGAGCCGCCGGTATCCGAACCCAGCGCGATATCGGCGAGGCGCCCGGCCACGGCCGCCATCGAGCCGCAGGAGGAGCCGCCGGTGATCCGCTCCGGCGCGGCCGGATTGATCGGCGAGCCGAAATGCGCGTTCTGGCCGTTGAGCGAGAAGGCGAGCTCGTCGGTATGCGTCTTGCCGACGAAGCGGGCGCCGGCCTGGAGCAGCTCCTTCACGATCGGCGCCGTCTTGGTCTTGATACCGGACTGCGCCAGCACCAGTGGCGAGCCTGCGCCGGTCGGATAGCCCTTGACGTCGAAGAGGTCCTTCACCGCGAGCGTCAGCCCGGCGAGAGGCCCCGCGACGGAATGCTTCACCGCGGCATCGGGATAGGGCACGAAGCAGCGAAACGGGTCGTCGAAGGTCATCGGTCAGATCCCCCTGGCATCGCCGTCGGAACGCGGGTCATGCGCCGCCTCGACACGGCCCCCGGCATGCTTCACCAGCATGCCGGCATGGCCGAAGTCCCCGGAATAGGCCAGTCCGCTTTCCTCGACGGGGTGGCCGGCCGCATCGAGCCGTTCAAGCAGAGACGGATCGAAGCGGCTCTCGATCTTGAGGCAGGCCGAGCCGGCGTCACGAGGCTTGCCGAAAAGCCAGCGCGGCGCATCGACGGCCGCAGCGAGGTCCTGGCCAGCCCGGTAGCGTGTCAGGATCTGCGCCTGGACTTGCGGCTGGCCGTCGCCGCCCGTCGCACCATAGGGCAGGATGCGCCCGTCGTCGAAGCTGGCCAGGGCGGGGTTCAGCGTGTGGAAAGGCTTGCGGCCTGGCGCCAGCGGATTGGTGGCGTCCCTGTCCAGCGAGAAGGACAGGCCGCGGCTTTGCCAATGGATGCCGGTCGCGGGCAGCACGCAGCCTGAGCCATAGGCCCATCCGGTCGACTGGATATAGGAGACGGCGAGGCCCTTGGCGTCGATCGCGCCCATCCAGACGCCGCCGCCATCGTCATCGCGGTCGCGCAACGGCAGCTTCGCCGCCCGCTTCCCGTCGATCGCGGCCATCTCGCGCATCAGCGCGGAGTCGCTCAGGAATTCGGAGGGCTGACGCGCGAGATGGGTCGGGTCGGCGATATAGCGGTCGCGGACGGCGAAGGCGCGTTTCGTGGCCTCGACCAGTCCATGATGGTGTTCGAAACTATCCAGCCGCGCCTGGCCGAGCCGCTCGAAGATGCCGAGGGTCATCAGCGAGGCGAGCCCCTGCGTCGGCGGCGGCAGGTTGGCGACGGTGAGGCCGGAGAGCTTCAACGTCAGCGGGACCACGACCTGCGCCCGGTAGCGTTCGAGATCGGAGCGGTTGACGGGGGCACCGATGCGTTCGAGATCGGCGGCGATCTCGCGGCCGACATCGCCGCGGTAGAAATCCTCCAGCCCGGCATGGCCGAGCTGGTCCAGGGCTGCAGCGAGCGCTTCCGGGCGTCGGCGGGCGCCGGGCTTGGGCGGGGTGCCGTCGACCCAGAAGGTGGAAAGGAAACCGGGCGCGGCCTTCAGCGCTTCCAGCTCGTCGAGCCTGATGCCGAGCTCGGATGCCGAGACCGCGTAGCCCTCGCGGCAATGGCTGATGGCGTCGGACAGCAGTTCACGCAGCGGCAGGCGTCCACCGACGGAGCGCGACAGTTCGAGCGCCAGCTGCCAGCCACCGACGGCGCCGGCGACGGTCAGTGCCGCCTCCGGTCCGCGCGTGGGGAGTGTGTCGTAGTCCTTGCCGCGATAACGCTCGATCGTGGCCAGCGAACCGGCCGGGCCGCAGGCCTCGATGCCGTGGAGACGGCCGCCGGGCTCATGCACCAGCCAGAAGCCGTCGCCGCCGATCCCGTTCATGTGCGGATAGACCACGGCGATCGTCGCGGCCATCGCGACCATCGCCTCGATCGCGTTGCCGCCTTCGGCCAGCACGGCCCGGCCCGCCTCGGAGGCGAGGGGATGGGGGGCTGCCACGGCGGCGGAGGCGAAGACGGGCGTATCCGGCATCGGCACTTTTCAATCGACGGAACCATGCCCATCTGGACGATGGGCGCGAATTTGTTGCATGGGGCGGCAAGCTCCGCTAGGTGCGTGGGGCGCATGGCGGCGTGAGGCGGTCGGCGCGTGAAGGAAGGACAGCATGGCCGGACGGCATATGAACTGGCGCAACCTGATCATGGTCTCCTCGTTCGGGATCCTGATCGCCGTCGAGCTCTTCGGCGTGGCGCTGGCGGCCGGCTGGGCCTTGGCCGGCCTGTTCGATCTCGGCACCATCTTTGAATACATCATGATGGCGATCTTCTCGGTCTTCGCCGCTTACGGCTTGGTCAATCTGATGCGCCGGATGCTCAAGATCGAGCATCTGACCGAGGTCGATTGATCGGGCGTCATGCTCGGGCTTGACCCGGCCATCTCATGCCGAAGGAGGCTCGTGCGCCTCGCTTTCGAGAGATGCTCGGGTCTGCGCTTTGCTTCGCCCGGGAATGACGGCGTTATTTATCGCAGATCTTCAACGTGACCGGATCGGCATCTGCCGGGAGATAGTCGCTCATCGCGCGGCAGCCGGCGGCCGTGCAGATGCGCCAGTCGGCGGTTGCGCCGGAACGCCGCATCACGACGTCCTTCAGCGGCGGCAAGGCCGGGCGCCAGCGCCAGAAACCGTCGACCAGTTTGGCGCCATCGGGCGGGTCCATGCCGGCGCCGGATCCCTCGATCCGGGCCTCGACGATCTCCAGTCCGGCCGGCGTTTCGCGCCAGACCTCTTCCCACAGCGTTTTCTGCACCGAATGGCGCCAGCCCAGCGTGATCTCGCCGCGGCCGAGCGCCACCACGAGCGCGCCGGCCGCGAGGCACAGGCTCATGCGGCGGTCTGCGCCGCGCGGACGCGCCAGAGATGCTGGCCGATCATCACCGCCGCGATGGCGAAGCCGATCTCGTCAGTCAGCGGCACCGCCGCGACGAGGAAGCCGGCGCCGACCGCCGCCAGAATCCGCTCCCACGTTGATAGAGGGCGCAGGAACTGGCCGACGAAGGCCATGCCCCAGAGCAACATGGCGAGGGTCGCCTTGACGACGATATAGGCGACGGCGAACCAGTAGCCGGCACCCGACAGGCCTGCGACCGGCTGCAGCATCAGCGTGGGATCGTAGACCGCCATATAGGGCACGACGAAACCGGGCAACGCGATTTTCACCGCCTGGACGCCGATCTTCATGCCCGAGACCTTGGCCATCGGCGCCGCCGCGAAGGCGGCGAGCGCCACCGGCGGGGTGAGGTCCGCCATGATGCCGAAATAGAAGACGAACATGTGGCTGACGATCAGCGGCACGTCGAGCTGCAGCAGGATGGGCGCGGCAAGCGACGAGGTGATGATGTAGTTCGGGATCGTCGGGATGCCCATGCCGAGGATCAGGCTGAAGATCATCGTCAGGACCAGCGCCAGGAACATGCTCTCCTTGCCGATGCCGATCAGCCAGGAGCCGAAGATCGTGCCGATCCCGGTCAGCGTCATGGTGCCGATGACGATGCCGACCAGCGCGCAGGCGAGGCCGACCGGCAGCGCCTGGCGGGCGCCGTCGGCCAAGGCTTCGACGCAGGCGGCCAGGACCTCGCGCCCGGAGCGGCCGCGCAGCACGTTCCAGATGACGAGCAGCAGGACGACGCCGAGCACGGTCGCGACGCTGATCGCCATCGACGCGGCCGAGATCAGCGCGAAGCCGACCCAGAAGACGACGCGCAGCGCCGGCGTCGCAAGACCGGCCGAGATCGCCAGCGCGAGGATCAGGGCGACGGTGAGGGCGAGGCCGATCGCGCCGGCGAAGAGCGGCGTGAAGCCCGCGAACAGGAGATAGACCAGCACCAGGAGCGGCGCGATCAGGTACCAGCTCTTGCGCAGTTCGGCGCGCGCGCTCGGCAGCTCCGATTTCGGCAGGCCGGTGAGGCCGAGCTTGCCGGCCTCCAGATGCACCGCCCAGTAGCAGGCGGCGAAATAGAGGAAGGCCGGGATGATCGCGGCCTCGACGATCTTGGAATAGGGGACGTCGATGGTCTCGGCCATGATGAAGGCGACGGCGCCCATCACCGGCGGCATGATCTGGCCGCCCATGGAGGAGGTCGCCTCGACGCCGCCGGCAAAGGCGCCGTTGAAGCCCGAGCGCTTCATCAGGGGGATGGTGAACTGGCCGGAGGCCACGACATTGGCGACGCCGGAGCCCGAGACCGTGCCCATCAGCGCCGAGGAGGCGACACAGACCTTGCCTGGCCCGCCCTGCTTGCCGCCGAACACCGCCATCGAGATGTCATTGAAGAAGTCGATGACGCCGGCGCGCTCCATGAAGGCGCCGAACAGGATGAACAGGAAGATGAAGGTGGCCGAGACCGCCGTCGGCGTGGCGTAGAGGCCCTCGGTGCCGAAGGACATCTGTTCGATCACCTGCTCGAGGCTGTAGCCGCGATGGTCGAACGGCGCCGGCAGATAGCGGCCGAACAGGCAATAGGCCAGGAAGGTGCCTGCGACGAGCGGCAGGGCGATGCCCATGGCGCGCCAGACCAGCAGGAACAGGACGGCGAGCGCGGCGATGCCGACGACCATGTCCGCGTTGGTGAGTTCGCCGGCGCGGTTCACTAGCTCCATGTAGTTCCACCAGTGATAGAGGCCGACGCCGAAGCCGACGATGCCGACTGCCCACCAGAAGGCGCGGGCCGGCGGTGCCGTCTCGTCGGCATTGGCCAGGAGCCCACAGGCGATCAGCGCGAGGAAACCGACATGGACGGTCCGCAGCACCTGGTTAGGCAGGGTGCCGGTATAGAGCGAGACCAGCTCGAAGGCGCCGAGAAGGGCGAGGAAGGCGGTGGCGGCTTCGAGCACCGGGCGCCCGCGCACGAGCCCGAGCACGATCCAGGCGAGCCAGAGCACGAAGGCGACACGGATCAGCGTGATCGGCGTCAGCCAGGCGACGGAGCCGATCAGCCGGAAATCGAGCGGGATGCCGAAGGCGGTGACGACCTGGAAGGCCGAGAACGCCACCGCCAGCCAGAAGAGTAATCTGCCCTTCCAGCCGGTTCCGAAGGTGGCCGGCAGGCCGTGCTCGGGATCGTAGGGCGCAGCCGCCGGTGCGGGTGCTCCCGCGGAATCCTGCTCTGCAAGCGGTCTGATTTCGTCGCGGCTCATGCTGCTGCCCCTGGGCTCATGCCGGTGGTGCCGGCATGGAAAAGGGCGAGGCCGGTCAGGCCGGCCTCGCCCGTCATTGCGGACGGAAGATTCGGTTCAGGAACCGACCTTCAGGCCCTTTTCCTTGAAGTAGCGGGCGGCGCCGGGATGCAGCGGCAGGGGCATGCCTTCCAGAGCATTCTCCAGCTTGATCGAGCGGGCGGCGGCATGGGCGGCGCCGAGATCGGCCAGGTTGTCATAGACCGCCTTGGTCATCTGGTAGACGGTCTCCTCCTTCATGCCCTCATGGGTCACGAGATAGTTGACCACCGCCGCGGCCGGCACGGCGGCGGTCTGCCCGGTATAGGTATTGGCGGGGATCGAGACCTTGACGAAGGGCGGGCCGGCCTTGTCGACGACGGCGGCGGGCACCTCGACGACCGTGATCTCGACGGAGGTGGCGAGGTCGCGCAGCGAGGCGACGCCCAGGCCGGCGGATTGCAGGGTCGCGTCGAGCTGGCGGTTCTTCATCAGCTCGACGGATTCGGCGAAGGGGAGGTACTCGACCTTGCCGAGGTCCTTGTAGGACATGCCGGCGGCGGCGAGGATGGCGCGGGCGTTGAGCTCGGTGCCGGATTTGGGGGCGCCGACCGAGAGGCGCTTGCCCTTGAGATCGGCCAGCGTCTTGATGCCGCTATCCTTCGAGGCGACGATCTGGATGTAGTTCGGATAGATCGCGGTGACGCCGCGCAGCTTCTTCAGCGGCGCCTTGAAGCCGGCTTCCTCGTCGCCCTTCCAGGCGGCGTCGAGCGAATCGCCGAGGGTGAAGGCGATCTCGCCCTTGCCCTGCTGCAGGAGCTGCAGGTTCTCGACCGAGGCTTTGGTTGCCTGGACTGTCGGGCGGACATTCGGGACCTTCTCGCCGTAGATCTTCGAGAGCGCGACGCCGAGCGGATAGTAGACGCCCGAGGTGCCCCCGGTGAGGACGTTGATGAACTCCTGCGCGCCGGCTTTCATCGGAGCGGCGGCAAGCACGACGGCAGCGGCGAGGCCGGCCAGATTCCGGGTTCGGAACAGCGTTTTCATGGGATCTCCCTCAATGCGCTCCGGCTCGGGCGGCCGGTTGATCGCCGTTTTAGAGCATGCTGCCGGAGAAAGTGAAAGCGCGACGGGCCCTGGGGCTTTCCGTCTTTAGCCCAAGGCGCGGGCTGGTTTCGCCATGATCGGATGCCTATCTCTCGGGTTGTGCGGTCGCCCGTCCTCCCCGAAAAGGCGCCCGGGCATCCGAGCAACGAGCGATCAGGAACGACATGCACGACCGCACCGGGCAGGGTGGCAACCAGGGGCTTTGCCCCGATCGACGGACTCTTCTCGCAGGTGCGGGGGCGACAGCGACGCTTGCCGCGCTCGGCTTCGCGCCGGAGGCGCTGGCGCAGCAGGGGCTCAAGCTCGGCGAAGCCCAGGACTTCACCTTCGAGGCGCTCAAGGCGCGGGCGAAGCGGATGGCCGCCGAGCCCTATCAGGCGCCGGCGAACCCGGCGCCGGAGGTGACGCAGCGGATCGATTACGACGCCCACGGCAAGATCAGGTTCAAGCCGGAGATGGCGCTCTGGGCCGATGGTCCTTCGCCCTGGCCGGTGACCTTCTTCCATCTCGGCCGCTTCTTCCAGAAGCCGGTGCGCATGCATGTCGTCGCGGGCGGATCGGCGCGCGAGATCGTCTACGACGCGAGCTATTTCGAGATGCCGGCCGACTCGCCGGCCCGGCAACTTCCCTCCGGCGCCGGCTTTGCCGGCTTCCGCTTCCAGGAAAGCCGCAGCGGTCATCCCGGCCGCAAGGGCGAGGCGCTCGACTGGAAGAAGAACGACTGGGTCGCCTTCCTCGGCGCCTCCTATTTCCGCGCGATCGGCGAGCTTTATCAGTACGGCCTGTCGGCGCGCGGCATCGCCATCGATCCAGCCGTCGCCGGCAAGACGGAGGAGTTCCCCGACTTCACCCATATCTGGCTGGAGACACCCCAGGAGGGCGCCGAATACGTCATCGTCTACGCGCTGCTCTCGGGGCCGAGCGTGGCCGGCGCCTATCGCTTCCGCATGCATCGCGGCAAGGGCGTCACCATGGAGGTCGAGACCGCGATCCACCTGCGCAAGGATGTCGCGCGGCTGGGCATCGCGCCGCTGACCTCGATGTTCTGGTATTCGGAGACGGCCAAGCAGACCGCCATCGACTGGCGCCCGGAGGTGCATGACTCGGACGGGCTCGCACTCTGGACGGGGGCGGGCGAGCGCGCCTGGCGCCCGCTCAACAACCCGCCGCATACCGTCGCCTCGGCCTTCGTCGACACCAATCCGCGCGGCTTCGGCCTGCTGCAGCGCGATCGCGAGACCGGCCACTATCTCGACGGCGTGTTCTACGAGCGCCGTCCGAGCCTCTGGGTCGAGACGGAAGGGGAATGGGGCAAGGGTTCGGTCCAGCTCATCGAGATTCCGACCGACGACGAGATCCACGACAACATCGTCGCGATGTGGGTGCCGGAAGCCTCGGCCAGGGCCGGCAGCGCCTATCATTATCTCTACAGGCTGCACTGGCTCGCCGAGGAGCCGTTCCCGACGACGCTCGGACGCGTCGTCGCGACCCGCCTCGGCAATGGCGGACGGCCGGGGACGGCACGCCCGAGAGGCGTGCGCAAGCTCATGGTCGAATTCATCGGCCCGGCGCTCGAGGCGATCCCGGTCGGCACGAAACCCGAGGTGATGCTGTCCGCCTCGCGCGGCAGCTTCTCCTATATCTTCGCGGAGGCGGTTCCGGACGATGTCCCCGGCCATTGGCGCGCCCAGTTCGATCTCGCCGTCGGGGGCAGCGAGCCGGTGGAGATCCGCTGCTATCTCAAGGCCGGCGATACCGTGCTCACCGAGACATGGATGTATCAGTACCTGCCGTTCTGAGTGGGGTCATTGTGGGCGCCCCTGGGAAGAACCACCTTTGTCATTCCGGGGCTTCGCGCAGCGAAGAGCCCGGAACCCACGACCGGGTGAGCCACTCGCAGCTGAACACCTGACCTCTCGCCCAGTCGTGGTTTCCGGGTTCACGCCTGCGGCGCGCCCCGGAATGACAAGGGTGGATCAGGTCGACGGCCCTGACGGACGGGGGACAGGCGCGGAATCGGGCTTGCTCCGGCGTAAGCGTAACATTATATCGTTTCCCATGGCTCACGCGCACGCCCATCACACGCATCGCGCCGCCTCGGAAGCTCCGGGGTGGTCTCTGCTGCGCCTCTCGGCGGGTGCGCGCGTGGGATTGGCCGCTGCCGTCGTCGCCTTGCTCTGGCTGGCGACGCTCGCCGTGATCCTGTGAGTTTGCGTTCGATGTCCGCCATTCGCCTGACCGACCTGACGCTGGGCTATGACCGCCATCCGGCGGTGCATCATCTCTCCGGCGAGATCGAAGCCGGAAGCCTGACCGCCATCGTCGGGCCGAACGGCGCCGGCAAGTCGACCTTGCTCAAGGGCATTGCCGGGGCGCTCGCGCCGCTGTCGGGCGGCATCGCGCTCGCCAAGGGCAAGCGGCTCGCCTATCTGCCGCAATCGGCCGATCTCGACCGCTCCTTCCCGATCCATGTCTACGACCTCGTCGCCATGGGGCTGTGGAACCGCGCCGGCATCTTCGGCCGCATCGGCGCGGGCGCGGCCCACAAGATCGAGCATGCCATCGCGGCGGTGGGTCTCACCGGCTTCGAGAGCCGGCCGATCGGCACGCTCTCCGGCGGGCAGATGCAGCGGGCGCTGTTCGCGCGGCTTCTGCTGCAGGACGCCGACGTGATCCTGCTCGACGAGCCCTTCACGGCGATCGATGCGCGCACCACCGCCGATCTGTTGGATCTGGTTCGGCGCTGGCATGGCGAGAGCCGGACGGTCGTCGCCGTGCTGCACGATATCGAGACGGTGCGGCAGGCCTTTCCGCAGACACTACTGCTGGCGCGCGAGGCCGTCGCCTGGGGCGAGACCGGCGCGGTGCTGACCCCTGAGAATCTCATGAAGGCGCGGCGCATGGTCGAGTCCTTCGACAGCCACGCCGCTCCCTGCCAGCGCGACGCGGCGTAGCGCCTGACTTCATCGATTTTCCGCAACCCGCGCCGTCATTCCGGGCGCAGCGAAGCGGAGACCCGGAATCCATCATGAGGCTCGGCGCTCTACGATGGATTCCGGATCGGCGCGGCTTCGCCGCTTGTCCGGAATGACGAAAATTGGTTGCCCGCGTTGCTCTACGACCTTCTCATCGGCCCCTTCGCCGAATTTGATTTCATGCGCCGCGCCCTCGTTGGTGTGGCGGCTTTGTCCGTTTCGGGCGCGCCGATCGGCGTCTTCCTGATGCTCCGGCGCATGAGCCTGACCGGCGACGCCATGGCGCATGCGATCCTGCCCGGCGCAGCGCTAGGCTATCTCGTCGCCGGCTTCTCCCTGCCGGCGATGACGATCGGCGGGTTGGCTGCCGGCTTTGCCGTGGCGCTGGCGGCCGGGGCGGTGGCGCGCGCGACTGTCCTCAAGGAGGACGCTTCGCTCGCCGCCTTCTACCTGATCTCGCTGGCGCTCGGCGTCACCATCGTTTCATTGCGGGGGTCGGCGATCGACCTGCTGCATGTGCTGTTCGGCAATGTGCTGGCACTCGACGACCAGGTGCTGATCCTGCTCGCCGGCGTCGCGACCGTATCGCTGCTATCGCTGGCGGCGCTCTACCGGCCGCTGGTGCTCGAATGCGTCGATCCGGGCTTCCTGCGCTCGGTCAGCCGTTCCGGCGGCATCGTGCACCTGACCTTCCTTGCGCTCGTGGTGCTGAATCTCGTCGCCGGCTTCCACGCACTCGGAACCTTGCTCGCCGTCGGTATGATGATGCTGCCGGCTGCGGCGGCGCGTTTCTGGACGGCGGACATCACGCGCCTGCTGCTGCTTGCGGCCGGTTTCGGCATGGTTTCGGGCTATGCCGGGCTTGTTGTGTCCTATGCGGCCGGTTCGAGCCTGCCGGCGGGGCCGTCGATCATCCTCGCCGCCGGGGCGATCTATATCGGGTCGCTCCTGTTCGGCTCGCAGGACGGGCTTGCGCGACGCCTCTTGCCTCGCGCCCATCTCCAGAGATAGAAACGTTATATCGTTTCATTTCTTGGAGTCGCCCATGCCCAACCGTCGCGCCCTCGTCGCCGGCCTCGCTTTCGGGCTTGCCGCAGTCGCCACGCCGGTCGGCGTGTTCGCGCAAGAAAAGCTGCCGGTGGTGGCGAGTTTCTCGATCCTCGGCGATTTCGTCCGGCAGGTCGGCGGTGACCGTGTCAGCGTGACGACGCTGGTCGGTCCTGACGGCGACGCGCATGTCTATTCGCCGACGCCGGCCGATGCGAAGGCGATGGCCGCGGCCAAGCTCGTCCTCGTCAACGGTCTGCATTTCGAGGGCTGGCTGCCGCGTCTCGTGAAATCCTCCGGCACGAAGGCCGTTCTGGCCGAGGCGACGAAGGGCATCACGCCGCTCGAAGCCGATGACGACCATGACGACAAGGGCAAGGGCGGCCACGCGCATGCCCATGGCCATGACGATCCCCATGCCTGGCAGAGCGTCGCCAATGCGAAGATCTACGTCGCGAATATCAGGGATGCGCTGAGCGCGGCCGACCCGGCCGGCAAGGCGAGCTACGAGGCGAACGCCACGGCCTATCTCGCCGAGCTCGACAAGCTCGAAGGCGAGGTGAAGACGGTGATCGCCCGCATCCCGGCCGAGCGACGCAAAGCGATCACCACGCACGACGCCTTCGGCTATTTCGTGAAGGCCTATGGCATCGCATTCGTAGCGCCGCAGGGCGTCTCGACCGAGGCCGAGGCCTCCGCCAAGGATGTCGCGCGCATCATCCGGCAGGTGAAGGCGCAGAAAATTCCGGCCGTCTTTCTCGAAAATGTCACCAATCCCCGCCTCGTCGAGCAGATCGCGCGCGAAAGCGGCGCCAAGGTCGGTGGCCGGCTCTATTCGGACGCGCTCTCGGCCGAGGCCGGGCCGGCGGGGACTTACATCCGGATGATGAAGCACAATATAAGCGAAATCGAAAAGGCGCTGAGCGCCGGCCCGGCCTGACCGGGCGGTGTCATCCTTGCGTCGCAGTCATTCAGGTCAAGCCATGTCCGAGAAAATCCCCGTCACGGTGCTCACCGGCTATCTGGGCGCCGGCAAGACCACGCTCCTCAACCGCATCCTGACCGAGGACCACGGCAAGAAATTCGCCGTGATCGTCAACGAGTTCGGTGAGGCCGGCATCGATGGCGACCTCATCGTCGGCGCCGACGAGGAAATCTTCGAGATGAACAACGGCTGCATCTGCTGCACCGTGCGCGGCGACCTGATCCGCATCCTCGACGGTCTGATGAAGCGCAAGGGCAAGTTCGACGCGATCATCGTCGAGACCACCGGCCTCGCCGATCCGGCACCGGTCGCCCAGACCTTCTTCGTCGACCAGGATGTCGGTGATGCCACCCGCCTCGACGCGGTGGTGACCGTGACCGACGCCAAGTGGCTGAAGGACCGGCTGAAGGACGCGCCGGAAGCCAAGAACCAGATCGCTTTCGCCGATGTCATCGTGCTCAACAAGACAGATCTGGTGACGGCGGAGGAGCTGGCCGATGTCGAGGCTGCGATCCGCGCCATCAACCCCTATGCCAAGCTGCACAAGGCCGAGCGCGCCAATGTAGACATCGCCGCGCTGCTCGACCGCAACGCCTTCGATCTCGACCGTATCCTCGATATCGAGCCGGATTTCCTTGAGGCCGGGCATCACCACCACCATGCCGAGGACGTGCGTTCGATCTCGCTGACCGTGCCGGGCGATGTCGATCCCGAGAAGTTCATGCCGTGGATCAACGACATCGCCCAGATCCAGGGACCGAACATCCTGCGCTCCAAGGGCATTCTGGCCTTCAAGAACGAGTCGCGCCGCTTCGTCTTCCAGGGCGTGCATATGATCCTCGACGGCGATCTGCAGCGCGACTGGAAGGATGGCGAGAAGCGCGAGAGCCGCCTCGTCTTCATCGGACGCAATCTCAACGAGAACGAATTGCGCAAGGGGTTTGAAGCCTGCGCGGCCTGAGTTAAAGCCGCGTCATGACGACGATGACCCCACCCGTCTCGCTGCGCGAGCATGTCACCCCGATTGCCGCGGAGACGCATGTCGTCGCCGCGCGCTGGCTCAAGCAGGGGCTCGCGCTCGCGCTCGCCGACGGGCGCGTGCTGCGCTGGCGCGACGGTGCCGTTGTGGACAGCGTCGAGGCGCATGCCGGCGGCATCCTCTGCGCGACCGGGGATGGCGAGCGCCTGATCTCGGGCGGCGATGACGGGCGCGTGGTCGCGACCCGGATCGAGGGCGAGCCGGAGGAACTGGCGAAGGATCCCAAGCGCCGCTGGATCGATGCGATCACGCTCTCGGCTTCGGGCAATCTCGCCTGGAACACCGGCAAGACCGTGCAGGCGCGCGACGAGAAGGGCCGCATCCGCACGCTGGAGGCGGCGAGCACGCCGCAGGGCCTCGTCTTTGCCCCGAAGGGCTATCGCCTTGCCATCGCCCAGATGAACGGCGTCTCGCTCTGGTATCCGAACACCGAGGCGAAGCCGGAATTCCTGGAATGGAAGGGCTCGCATCTCGACGTCGCCTGGTCGCCGGACGGGCGCTTCGTCGTCTCCTCGATGCAGGAGAATGCGCTGCATGGCTGGCGCCTCGGCGACAAGCCGAGCCATATGCGGATGACCGGTTATCCGGCGAAGCCCCGCTCGCTGTCCTGGTCGCATGACGGGCTCTGGCTCGCTTCCAGCGGAGCGGACGGCGCGATCGTCTGGCCGTTCCAGGGCGATGGACCGCAGGGCAAGGCGCCACGCGAATGCGGCGTGCGTCATGCCCGCGTGACGCGGGTCGCTTTCCATCCGGGCGCGCTGGTGCTGGCGATCGGCTATGACGACGGCTGCATCCTGCTGGTCCGGCTCACCGATGGTTCCGAGCTGCTGGTGCGGCCGGCCGAGCGCGGCAGCGGCATCAGCGCCTTCGCCTGGGACAAGGCCGGAAAGTGGCTCGCCTTCGGCGCCGAGGACGGCGCGGCCGGCGTGCTCGTGCTGCCGAGCTAGCGCTGTGCGCTTCGGTCTCTTCGGCAAGCCCGAGACCCGCAAGGGTGGCGATGCGAAGGCCGAAGCCAAGGCTACGGCTGAGCGACTGAAGGCGCAGGTCAGGGCGTTGCTCGGCTTGCCCGAGGCGGCTGCGATTGCCGTCAACGAGATCATCTGTGCCGATCCCGCCTGTCCGGGCAACGAGACGATCATCCTCGTGATGAAGCCCGGCGAGAAGACCCGCGCCTATAAATTGCAGATGGCGATGGCCGAGGTGACGGCCGAGGCGCTGGCCGATGCGCTGCGTCATGCCCTGGCCTGACGCGCATTCTCAAGGCTTCAGCCCTTGCGGCACGGCCGGCGCTTCCGCCTTGAGTACGATGCCGACGCGGCGGCTATATTGACCGCTTGCCCGTTGCGCTGGTTCGGCTAAAGCTCAAGGCGATGTCGCTTCTTGCTCTCTATGCCCGCGTCCTCGGCGAGCTCGGCTCGGAACGGCGGCTGGGCGTCATCCTGGCTCTGGCCAACATCCTGCTGGCAGGCGTCGCCTTCGCCGAGCCGATGCTGTTCGGCGCGCTGATCGACCGGCTGACCGCGATCCAGACCTCCGGGAACGTGCTGACCTGGAGCAGCATCAATCTGCTGATCTTCGCCTGGGTCGGCTTCGGGCTCATCAACATCGCCATGGGCGTCTTCGTGGCGCTGCATGCGGACAGGCTCGCCCATCGCTCGCGTCTGGCGGTGATGGCACGCTATTTCGAGCACGCCCTGTCGCTGCCGATCGCCTATCACACCCAGACCCATTCCGGCCGCGTGCTCAAGGTGATGCTCGACGGCACGAATGCGATGTGGGCGTTGTGGCTCTCCTTCTTCCGGGAGCATTGCGCCTCTTTCGTCGCGCTGTTCGTGCTGCTGCCCTTCACGATCTGGAAGAACTGGCAGCTCGGGCTGCTTCTGGTCTGCCTCGTCCTGCTGTTCGGCTCGCTCACCGCCTTCGTGCTGCGCAAGACGGACAGACTGCAGAGCAATGTCGAGGCGTATCACTCGAACCTCGCCGAACGCGCCTCCGACGCGCTCGGCAACGTGCCGGTGATCCAGAGCTTCACCCGCATCGAGGCCGAGGTTCGCGGCCTGCGCTCGACCATCACGAATCTGCTGAACGCGCAGCTGCCGGTCCTGTCCTGGTGGGCCGTGGCCAATGTGGCCACGCGTGCCTCCGCGACGCTGACCGTTCTGCTGATCTTCATCGTCGGCACCTGGCTCCTGATGCATGGGCAGACGACCGTCGGCGAGATCGTGACCTTCATGGGGTTCGCGACCATGCTGGTCGGGCGCCTGGAGCAGATCGTCGGCTTCGTGAACTTCATCTTCATGCAGGCCCCGAAGATGCGGGAGTTCTTCGAGGTGCTCGACACGCTGCCGAGCGTGCGCGACCTGCCCACCGCCAAGGATCCGGGCCGTCTCGTCGGCGCGGTCGCCTTCGAGGATGTGTCCTTCTCCTATGACGGCAAGCGCGCTGCGGTGCGCGACGTCTCCTTCACGGTGAAGCCCGGCGAAACCATCGCCATCGTCGGCTCGACTGGCTCGGGCAAATCGACCGCGCTCGGGCTGCTGCACCGGGCCTTCGACCCGCAATCGGGCCGGATCGTCATCGACGGCAACGATATCCGCGATATCTCGCTGCTCTCGCTCAGGCGCAATGTCGGCGTGGTCTTCCAGGAGCCGATGCTGTTCGCCCGCTCGATCCGCGAGAACCTGCTCGTCGGCAAGCCCGACGCCACCGATGCCGAGCTGATGGAGGCGCTCGACCGGGCGCAGGCGACCGAGGTGATGGCGCGCCAGCCCGACGGGCTCGACACGCTGGTCGGCGAGCGCGGCCGCACGCTCTCGGGCGGCGAGCGCCAGCGGCTCTCGATCGCGCGGGCGCTGCTCAAGAATCCGCCGGTCCTCATCCTCGACGAGGCGACCTCGGCTCTTGACGCGGCGACCGAGGTCAAGCTGCAGAAGGCGCTCGAAGAGGTGATGAAGGGGCGCACCACCTTCGTGATCGCACACCGCCTCGCCACCATCCGCAACGCCGACCGCATCCTCGTCTTCGAGCAGGGCCAGGTCGACGAGATGGGCAGCTTCGACGAGCTCGTCGCCAAGGGCGGACGCTTTGCCGCGCTGGCGCGGGCGCAGTATCTCGTCAGCGACAAGCCGTCGCCGCTCGCCGAGGGGGAAGCCAGCCCGCTGGCGCAGAAGATCCTCCCGGGCTGATCGCCTGCCGATGACCCGAAAGGGTGCGGTTAGAGGCATAAAGGACGACATCCGCCGTTGCGCCGGTGTCGCCTTTCCCGCTTATTAGGTCACGACCTTCCTCGAGCCTTCTGCGTGACCGCGACGATGATGATTCTCCGCCTTGCCTGTGCCTGGGCTTCGGTTGCCGCCTTCCTGCTGCTCGGCGACACTCTGCTCGGCCTACTCGGGGCGCCCTTGCCGTCGCTCTTCGTCTTCCTCTGGCTGCTCGGCATCGTCATCTGGTCGTCCTTCGGCGTGGTGCACGAGGCCGAGGATCTCGCCGAAAAGCTGGGCGAGCCCTATGGCACGCTGATCCTGACCCTCTCGATCGTCATCATCGAGGTGGCGCTGGTCGGCGCCGTCATGCTCGGCGCCACGGGCGCGCCGACGCTCGGCCGCGACACGATGTTCGCGGTGCTGATGATCGTGCTCAACGGCGTCGTCGGCATCGGGCTTCTGATCGGGGGGCTGAGGCATTTTTCGCAGCGCTACAATCTCAAGGGCGCCTCCGCCTATCTGGCGGTGATTATCCCGCTCACGGTGATTCCGCTCTTCCTGCCGAATTTCACGACCTCGACGCCGGACGGAACGCTGACCTCATTCCAGGCCATCGCCTTCTCGGTCTTCACCGTCGCGCTCTATGGCGCCTTCCTCGCGCTTCAGACCGGGCGGCACAGCATGTTCTTCCGCGAGCCGGAGCCCGAAGATGCCAAGCCGGCCGTCGCCTCGGCCATGGTGGAGCAGGAGCATGCTTCGCCGGCGACCTCGGGCGACATCCTGCTGCGCGTCGCGCTGCTGCTCGCCAATATCCTGCCGATCGTCATCCTGTCGAAGAGCCTGGCCAAGGTGCTCGATTTCGGCATCGCGAAGCTGGGTGCGCCGCCCGCGCTCGGCGGCATCCTGATCGCCATGGTGGTGTTCACGCCCGAATGCATCGCCGCCCTGAGGGCGATCACCGCCAACCAGCTTCAGCGCGCGATCAATCTCTGCCTGGGCGCGGCGACCTCGACGCTGGGCATGACGGTGCCGGCCGTGCTGCTGATCGGCGTCTTTACCGGCCAACCCGTCGTGCTCGGCCTGTCGGCGACGAACATGGTGATCGCCGCCATGACCCTGCTGCTCTCGACGCTGACCTTCACCGGCACGCGCACCACCATGCTGGAAGGGGCGGTGCATCTGGCGGTGTTCTTCGTCTTCCTCGTGCTGGTGTTCAGCCCCTGAGCGGGTGCGATAACCCGGCAGGTAATCGACCCGCGCCGGCCGGCGCGCCATGGTCCCTCGCAACGGCCGCATCCGTGGCCTCGCCGAGGAGACGATCATGACCGCTTATGCCATCGCCCATCTGCAGGATGTCCGGCTCGGCCCGGAAATCGTCGACTACATCAAGCGCATCGACGAAACGCTCGTGCCCTATGAAGGCCGCTTCCTGATCCATGGTGCGACGCCCGAGATCGTCGAGGGGCCATGGCCGGGCGATCTGGTGATGATCGCCTTTCCGGATATGGAGCGGGCGCGCGCCTGGTACGACTCGCCCAGCTATCGCGAGATCCTGTCGCTGCGGGCCGAGCATTCCCGCAGCACGGCGATGATCGTGCAGGGCGTCGAGCCCGGCTATCGCGCGGCGGATTTCCTTGCGAAGGCAGGGCTGGCCTGATCCGGCGTCAGGCCGCCAGTTCTTCCTCGATGAAGCTGCGCACCTCATCGGCCGCGACGCCCGGCGCAATGAAGCTCCTGCCGATGCCGCGGGCGAGGATGAAGGTCAGCACGCCGCGCTTCACCTTCTTGTCCTGGGCCATGGCGTTGACGATCTCATCGGCGCTGCCGGCGCCGCCCGGCACCTGCTGCAGCCGGCTCGGCAGCCCGACATGGTCGAGATGGCGAGACACGCGGATGGCGTCCTGGCCCGGGCAGAGCCCGAGCCGCTGCGAGAAGCGGAAGGCGAGCGCCAGCCCGATGGCGACCGCCTCGCCATGGACGAGACGGCTCGAATCGTAGCCGGTCAGCCGCTCCAGCGCATGGGCGAAGGTGTGGCCGAGGTTGAGCAAGGCGCGGTCTCCGTCCTCGCGCTCGTCCCGGGCGACGATCGCCGCCTTGGCGCGGCAGGAGACCGCGACGGCATGGTCGCGTTCCGGGCCGCCGGCGATCACGCGGCTCCAGTTCGCCTCGCACCAGTCGAAGAAGTCGGGGCTGTCGATCAACCCGTATTTCACCACCTCGGCATAGCCGGCCTTGAACTCGCGTTCGCTAAGCGTGTCGAGCAGGGCGGTGTCGGCGATGACCAGTGCGGGCTGGTGGAAGGCGCCGATCAGGTTCTTGCCGTGCGGCGAGTTGATGCCGGTCTTGCCGCCCACCGAGGAATCGACCTGGGCGAGCAGGGTCGTCGGCACCTGCACGAAACGCACGCCGCGCCGCAGCACCGCCGCCGCGAAACCGGTGAGGTCGCCGACGACGCCGCCGCCGAAGGCGATGACGAGATCGTTGCGCTCAATCCTGGCCGCCAGTAGCGCATCGCAGAGCGCGATGAACTGGCCATAGGATTTCGAACCCTCGCCCGGCGGGATCGTGATGCGGGTCGCCGCGATGCCTTCCTGATGCAGGCAGGTTTCGAAGGCGGCACCGTGCAGGGCGGCGACGCTGGTGTCGGTGACGAGGGCCGCCTTGGCGCCCGGCGCGAAGGCGGCGATCAGCGCGGCCGCCTCGCAGAGCTGGTGGCGGCCGATATGGATGTCGTAGGCGCGGCCTTCGAGCGCGACGGGGACGGTGATCCGCGCGCCGGTCTTCCCGGTCTGGGTGGCGTTCATGGCGTGTCTTCTCCGGCCGTCGGGCGCAGATAGCCGCTCAATGCGGCGATGGTGTCGCCGACCACGACTTCGTGAGGCTCGTCGCTCGACAGAATGGTGATGTCCGCCAGCGCATAGACGGGCTCGCGCTCGGTCAGCATCCGGCGCAGGGTCGCTTCCGGATCGGCCGTCTGGAGCAATGGCCGGTTCGAGTTCCGGCGCACGCGGCGCATCAGCACCTCCGGCTCGGCCTTGAGCCAGACCGAGATGCCGAGCTGCTTCACCCGCTCCCGCGTCTCGGCGTTCATGAAGGCGCCGCCGCCGGTGGCGAGCACCAGCGGTGCGCGTGTCGTCAGGATGCGGCTGATCACGCGGCGCTCGCCGCTGCGAAATTCCGCTTCGCCGCGCTGGGTGAAGATTTCCGGGATCGTCATGCCGGCCGCCATCTCGATCTCGGTATCGGCATCGACGAAGGGCAGGCCGAGGCGGCCGGCGAGCCTGCGCCCCACCGAGCTCTTGCCGGAGCCCATCATGCCGACGAGCACGATCGCACGCCCGGCAAGAGCGGTGCGGAGATCGGCCATGTCCGGGGCGGCGATGGTGGCGGCGGCGGTCATCAATATTCTTCCTTGGGAGGGCTGTAGCACGCGGCTGCCGGCCGCGTCATGCCTTCGTCATGGTTCGGCTGCGCTTTGGACGGGGCTGTGTCCCGCCTGCCCTTGCGCGAGGAGGGCGCCATCGCGGATAGTGGCCCGGTCCAGAGATCGCGCGATTGCGAAAGTCCGCCCGAAGTGCCGACGTTATTCCGTTTCCTCGCCTTCGTCGCGGTCATCGCCGGTCTGGTTTTCGGGGGCATGATCGCGCTCGTCACCTTCGTCCAGCCGGTTCAGCGCGAGATGGTCGAGATCGTGCCGCCGGCGAAGCTGCAGCCGAAATGAGCCGCCTGTCGCGCCAGCGGCTCAACGCTTTCCTCGACATGCTGGCAGCCGAGCGCGGCGCAGCGCGCAACACGCTCGAAGCCTATGAGCGCGACGTCGCGGATTATCTCGGCTTTCTCGGCGGCAAGGCGCCGGGCGAGGCCCGGGCCGACGATATCCGTGGCTGGCTGGCCGACCTGTCGGAACGCGGCCTCAAGGCGTCGTCCTCGGCGCGCCGGCTCTCCGCCGTGCGGCAGTTCCATCGCTTTCTCTACACCGAGGGGCTGGCGGACACCGATCCCACGGCCGCGATTTCCGGGCCACGGCAGGGAAGGCCGCTGCCGAAGGTCGTCTCCGTCGGCGATGTCGACCGGCTGCTCGATACGGCCCGCGCGGCCTGCCAGCGCGAGGGTTTGAGCCCGGCAGCGCGGCTGAAGGCGTTGCGGATGCGCTGCCTCGTCGAGATGCTCTATGCCACGGGCTTGCGTGTGTCCGAGCTGATCGCGCTGCCGCGCTCGGCCGCGACGACGCGGGAACGCTTCCTGATCGTGCGCGGCAAGGGCGACAAGGAACGGCTGGTGCCGCTGAACGAGGCGGCGCGCCAGGCGGCGCGGGACTGGCTCGCGGCCCTGACCGAAGCAGGGCAGGGAGATGGGCGCTGGCTCTTTCCCTCGGATGGGGAGAGCGGGCACCTGACGCGGCAGGTCTTCGCGCGCGACCTCAAGATGCTTGGCGGCGAGGCGGGGCTTTCGGCTTCGGCGCTGAGCCCGCATGTGCTGCGCCACGCCTTCGCCAGCCATCTGCTGCAGAACGGCGCCGATCTCAGGGTGGTGCAGGAACTGCTCGGCCATGCCGACATCGCCACGACACAGATCTACACCCATATTCTCGACGAGCGGCTGAAGAGCATGGTGCGCGATCTCCACCCGCTGTCGGATGGCGAATGAGCCGGATCCGGCTCTGGGAATGCGGGCAACCGCTGGATCTATGCCGGTCAGAACCCACCTTGTCATTCCGGGGCTTCGCGGCAGCGAAGAACCCGGAACCCACGACCGGGTGAGCCGCCAGCAACCAAACACAGACTGTCTGACCCAGTCGTGGCTTCCGGGTTCACGCCTGCGGCGCGCCCCGGAATGACAAGGGTGTGAGTCGATAGGCCTAGCGATCGAGCCAGCGCAGCGCCTCGGTCGAGAGGCGCAGGCAAACCTCCGTGCCGACCTCATGGACGGCCCGGCCCGACTGGAACGGCATGTCGACGGAGACTTCGGCTCCGCCGACGAGGACGCCGTAGCGAATGCTCGCACCCAGAAACTCGTAGCGCGCGATCCTGGCCGGCAGGGCGAGCCTCTCATCCGTTGCCGACGCTCCCGGAGGCTCCAGCGTGGCGTGCTGCGGCCGAAAGAGCAGTTTCGCGTTCTCCGGCACCTCGGCCTCTCGAGGAACGGGGATCCTGATCCCGCCTTCGAGCTCGAAAACGCGCTCGGCCGCGCTGCCGGCGAGCTTTCCGGTCAGGATATTGGCCGTGCCGAGGAAATTGGCGACGAACAGGTTCGCCGGCTGCTCGTAAAGCTCCATCGGCGTGCCGACCTGCTGGACGATTCCGTCGTTCATCACGGCGATGCGGTCGCAGATCGTATTCGCCTCCTCCTGGTCATGGGTGACGAAGATCGTGGTCAGGCCAAGCCGCTGTTGCAGGTCGCGCAGCTCGCGGCGCACCTGCACCCGCATCTTGGCGTCGAGATTGGAGAGCGGCTCGTCGAGCAGCAGGACCTTGGGTTCGACCGCGATGGTGCGCGCCACCGCGACGCGCTGCTGCTGGCCGCCCGAGAGCTGCGAGGGACGACGCCCGGCGAGATGGGCGAGACCGACGAGGGCGAGCGCGGCCTCGACGCGCCGGCCGATCTCGGCCTTGGGCATCCCCTTCTCCTCCAGGCCGAAGGCGACGTTGGACCGGACGGTCATGTGCGGCCAGAGCGCATAGGACTGGAAGACCATGCCGACATCGCGCTTCCAGGGCGGCAGGGCCGAGATGTCGCCGCCGCCGATCAGCACGCGCCCGGTATCGGCCTGGTTGAAGCCGGCGATCAGCCTGAGCAGCGTGGTCTTGCCGCAGCCGGACGGCCCGAGGAAGGCGAAGAACTCGCCGGGCCGGATCGCCAGGTCGACGTCCTTCAGCACATGATTGTCGCCGTAGGAGAGGTTGACGCCCTCGATATCGACGGCGACGGCGGGCGTAGCGAGCGTGGAGGCAGTCATGGTCAATGGCCCAGTCCCTTGGCCTTCTGGCTGCGTTCGATGATGAGATGGGAGAGGAAGGTGCAGAAGGCGACGAGCAGCACGGCGACGACGCCGAGCGCCGCTCCGGGCCCGCGGCCGGCGGCCGACTGCATGAAGACGTAGAGCCCGTAGGCCAGCGGCGCGTCGGAGTTGGACTGCACCAGCATCAGCGTGGCAGAGAGTTCCACCGCCGCCGTCGAGAAGCTTGTGACGAAGCCGGCGAGAATACCGCCCGCCATCAGCGGCACGACGATCCGCCGGACCGTGCGCGCCTTGGTGGCGCCGAGATTCTCCGCCGCTTCCTCCAGCGAGACCGCGATCTGCTGAAGCGCTGCGTAGCAGGCGCGCAAGGCGTAGGGCAGCCGGCGGATCGCCAGCGCCAGGACGATCGTGACCCAGAGCGCGGCGAGCGGCGTGCCGTCCGGCAGGGTGATGCCGTAGAAGGTCCGCAGATAGCCGATGCCGAGCACGACGCCGGGGATGGCGAGCGCCGCCGAGGCGGCCCAGTCCAGCCATTCGCGGCCGACCAGCTTCGTGCGCAGCACGAGATAGGCGATGGCGACGCCGAGCACCACGTCGATGCCGCCGGCCAGCGTCGCATAGATCAGGGTGTTCTTGATGTAGAGCGAGCTCTCGCCGAAGACGCGGGCGTAATGCGCGGTGGTGAAGCCGTCGGGCAGCGGTGAGAACGACCAGACGGTGGCGAAGGACAGGAGCAGCAGGCCGAGATGCGGCGCCAGCACCAGCGCCAAGATCAGGATCACGATGCCATAGCCGAGCACGGCCTCGCCCCTCGTCATGGTGCGCCGTGTCAGGCCGCCGCCGCCGCGCTGCGTGGTGGCGTAGTCGCGCCCCTTCAGCGCGAGCGCCGACAGCCACATCGCGATCACCGATGCCACGATCAGCACGACCGAGATCACATAGCCCATCGGGTCGGCGATGCCGATCGAGGTGACGCGCAGATAGGCCTGCGGCGCCAGCATGTCCTTGACGTTTAGCAGGAGCGGGGTAGCGAGATCGTCGAAGACCTTCACGAAGACCAGCGAGGCGCCGGCGAGATAGCCCGGCAGGGCGAGCGGGAAGACGATGCGGCGGAACAGCCGGAAACCGGAGCAGCCGAGATTCTGCGCCGCTTCCTCCATCGCCCGGTCGATGTTGCGCAGCGCCGCCGAGAGATTGATCAGGATGAAGGGGAAATAATGCACGGACTGGACGAAGATGACGCCGTTCAGCCCCTCCATGAAGCCGATCTTGAAGCCGAACCAGTCGTCGAGCAGCAGGTTGATCGAGCCGTTGCGCCCGAAGAAGAGCTGCATCGCCACCGCGCCGACGAAGGGCGGCATGATCAGCGGCAGGAAGCCGAGCGTCTGGATCACCGCCGCGCCGCGGAAGACGAAGCGCGTGGTCAGATAGGCGAGGGGTAGCGCGAAGACCGAGGCCCACACCACCGACATCGCGGAGACGTAGAACGAATTCCACAACGAGCGCATGAACAGCTCGGTGCGGACGAAGTCGTAGAAATTCACCAGCGTGAAGGTGCCGGAGCCTTTCTCGGTGAAGGCGACGTAGAGCACGGTCGCCACGGGCAGGACGAGGAAGGCCAGCAGGAAGGCCGCGATCGCCAGCGCCAGCGCGATCTGGCCGGGCGTGGCCGACAGGCGGCGGGCGCGAAGCGGGGCGGTGGCGGGAATGGCGGTCATCGAAACGCTGAGCCGGGTGTCATCCCGCACGCGTTGCGGCATGGAGTGCCGCTGCGCAGATGCGGGATCGTCTTCAGGAAAAGGCACTTTCTCGTCGCGCGGTCCCGTGTCTGCGCAGCGGCACTCCATGCCGCAACGCGCACGGGATGACACGCTTCGTCAGCGCGCCGCCTTGAGCGCCTCCTCGGCTTTGGCCTTGGCCCGCGCGTAGTTCTCGCGGGCGAAATTCGCCCATTGGCTCTCGAGCTCGGCCTGACGGGCGCCCTTCTCCTTGCCGCCGGTGAAGGCGTTGCGGATCTCGGGGCTCGATGCCTGCGCCTCGGTCACCGGCATGGCGGCGATCAGGTTGCGGGCCTCGTCGGCCAGCGCGCGGGCCTGCGGATTGGGCTTCTTGGCCAGGGCCGCATCGACCTCGTGCAGCAGCTTGGTGACGCCCTTCAGCGCGTCGAGCTGGAAGGAGATCAGCTGGTCGAACAGCGTGTCGACGACGGCGGTGCGCCCTTCCGACTTGTCGACGTCGAAGCCGATCATCTTCTGGAAGCGCGGATCGGTGTGCGGGTTCGGGTAGCCCGGGCCGGCCTTGGCGTAGACGGCCGGGTTGATCGGCAGACGGCGGATGCCGGGTTCGAGCAGCACCTCCTGGCCGGCGGGCGACAGCAGGAACTCGACGAAGGCCTCGGCCGCCGCCTTGTTCGGCGCATTGGCGACGATGCCGACATTGGCCGGCACCACCGTCGTCACCGTCGGGTAGACGAACTTGACCGGGAAGCCGGAGGCCTGAGCCGAGAAGGCGAAGAAGTCGATGACGATGCCGACGCCGACTTGCCCGGAATTCACCGCTTCCGGCACGCCGAAGGAGCGCTCGGTGATCGCGTTGAAATTGCCGGCCATCTCCTTGATGGTGCGCCAGCCCTTGTCCCAGCCCTCGCCCTGCAGGATCGTCTCGATCGTAAGATGCGTCGTGCCCGAGCGGGCGGGCGAGGCGATCGAGACATGGTCGTAGAAGGCCGGCTTGGCGAGATCCTGCCAGTCCTTGGGCTCGGGCAGCTTGTTGGCCTTGGCATAGCGTTCGTTCCACATGATGCCGTAGCCCGACGCCGCGAAGCCGGAATAATGTCCCTGCGGATCGTTGACCGGATAGGAGCCGATCTTGTCGGGAATTCCGGTGGCCTTGGGCTTGTACGGCATCAGCAGCTGCTTGCCCTTCAGAACCTCGAAGGCGTCGGGCGCCGAGGCCCAGAACAGGTCGACCTGGTTGTTGGCCCTGGTCTCCTCGAGATATTTCACGCCGGCGTTGGTGTTGCGGTTCTGGACCTCGAGCGTGACGCCGGGAACGGCCTTCTCGAAGGCCTTCTTGATCGGATCGGTCACGTCCTTCGAGAAGGAGGTCACGACCGTGACCTTGCCGGACGGAGCCTGCGCGGAGGCGCCCGTGGTGGCAGCGACAAGGCCGAGTGCGGCCGCAAGCGCGACCCTGCGGGTAAACATCCTGACTTCCTCCCTTCGGCCTTGCCGCCGGCTGGCGCGTGCGAGACCCTGAACCGTCGTTCCTGCAGCCTTTTGTCATAAGGCTGTCACAGAACCGCGTCGGATGTCACCCTCGCAATTGGAAGAAATCGTTCACGCGCGGCAGCCGCTTGTCCGGATTTGACATTGGCCTGCGTCGTGCGAGCTTCCCGTCCCCGTCATCCCTGCAGCCGGTCGAGGCGATGAATCCTTCCCTTCCGCCCCCCGCCGATCTGACGCCGCGGCAGCGCGAGATCCTCACGCTCGTCCAGGAGCTGGGCTTCACCACGATCGAGACATTGGCGGAGCGCTTCGGCGTCTCGGCGCAGACCGTCCGGCGCGAAATCATCCGTCTCCAGGCGGCCAATTTCCTGCAGCGCTTCCATGGCGGCGCGGGGCTCGCATCCGGCGGCATCCGTTCCGCCTATGCGCAGAAGCTGACGGTCGCACCCGAGGGCAAGCGGCGAATCGGGCAGGCGGTGGCCGCGCTCGTGCAGCCCGGCGCATCGATCTTCCTCGATGTCGGCACCACCGTCGAGGCCGTCGCCCGCGCCTTGCTCGGGAAGCCCGGCCTGCGCGTGGTGACGGCCAGCGTGTCCGTCGCCCAGATCTTCTGCAGCGCCGGAATCTTCGATGTCGTCGTCACCGGCGGGACGATCCGCGGCGCCAACGGCTCCCTCGTCGGGCAGGCGGCGATATCCAGCATCATGGGCTTCCGCTTCGACTACGCCGTCCTCGGGATGAACGGCTTCGACGACGACGGCGCGCCCATGGATTTCGACCTGGAGAAGATCGCCGTCCGGCAGGCCGCGATCAGCCGCTCGCGCCAGACGCTGGTCGTCGCCGACCATACCAAGTTCGAGCAGATCGGCACGGCGCGGGTCGCTCCCGCCGAAGCGATCACGCTCGCCGTGGTCGATGCCGAGCCCCCCCGGCAGCTGAAGGAGGCGTGGGAGCGCAGTGGGACGCGCTGGCTCGTCGCCTGACGGAACAGCCCGATTTGCGACGTTTTGCGAAGGCCGTTCCAGTTGGCCCGGATCGCCGCCGAGGGCCGGTCCGGCCTGTGCCAGCACGCTTGCGTCGCTGGCCGATTTTGATCAGGATGGAAGAAATCTTACACGAGCGCTTCGTCAACTGCGCCAATCCCAGGGAGGTTGCCATGCTGCGCGCCAAGATCGCGTCCCTTTGCCTGCTCGCTCTCGGCATGAGCGTGGCCGCGCCGGCCCGGGCGCAGGACTGTCCGAACCGCGGCACGCTCGACGCCCGCTATTGCGACGCCAATCGCGACCTGCTCGCCGACACGCCGGCCGATGCGACCCGGCAGAAGGATCCTGACACGCTGATCTTCTCCTACACGCCGGTCGAGGATCCGTCGGTCTACGAGAACGTCTTCGCCGATTTCCTCGCCCATCTGAGCAAGGTCACCGGCAAGAAGGTGAAGTGGTTCGGCGCCGAATCCTACGCCGCGCAGGTCGAGGCGATGCGCTCCGGCCGGCTGCACATCGCCGGCGTCGCCAGCGGTCCGACGCCGTTCGCCGTCAATCTCGCCGGTTTCGTGCCGATCGTCGCGATGGCCAAGAAGGACGATACGATCGGCTATACGCTGCAGCTGATCGTGCCGAAGGATTCACCGATCAAGGGCATCGCCGACCTGAAGGGCAAGCGCGTCGCCCATGTCGCGCCCTCCTCGAATTCCGGCGACACCGCGCCGCGCATCCTGTTCAAGGAGAAGGGCGTCGTGCCCGGCAAGGACTACGAGGTCCTCTATTCCGGCAAGCACGACAATTCGATCATGGGCGTGGTCAACAAGGACTACGATGCCGCCCCGGTCGCCTCCAGCGTGGTCGAGCGCATGGCCGATCGCGGCATGTTCAAGCGCGACGACATCCGCATCGTCTACGAATCCAGCCCGTTCCCGCGCACGGCCTTCGGCATCGCCCACGACCTCAAACCCGAGCTGCAGGCCAAGATCAAGCAGGCCTTCCTGAGCTTCGACTTCCTGAACTCCGCGCTCGCCAAGGAGTTCAAGGACACCAAGGGCTTCAAGGAGCTGAACTACAAGGATGCCTGGGGCGACATCATCCTGATCCAGAGCAATAGCGGCATCACCTATACCCAGGACGGCCTCTCGAAGCTGAAGGGCGACTGATGTCGGCTGCCGTTCAGGACGGGGCGGGCCGTGGCGCCGCCCCGCTGCTGGCCGTCGAAGGGCTGGCCAAGGTCTATCCGACGGGCAAGAAGGCTCTCGGCGGCGTCGACGTCGTCATCGACCGGCCGCAGCTCGTGGCCGTCATTGGGTCGTCAGGCGCGGGAAAAAGCACCTTCATCCGCTGCATCAACCGGCTCGTCGAGCCGACGGCGGGTCGCGTCCTGCTGGGTGGCGAGGATATCGTCGCGCTCGACCACAAGCGCCTGCGCGCCGCGCGCCGCCGCATCGGCATGATCTTCCAGGAATACAATCTGGTCGAGCGGCTGAGCGTGATGCAGAACGTGCTGTCCGGCCGGCTCGGCTATGTCGGGCTCCTGGCCTCGCTGCGCTACCGCTTTCCGTCGGAGGACATCCAGGCGGCCTTCGCCCTGCTCGATCGCGTCGGGCTCGACGGCTACCACAACCAGCGCGCCGACGCGCTCTCCGGCGGCCAGCGCCAGCGCGTCGGTATCGCGCGGGCCCTGATGCAGCGGCCGGACCTGCTGCTGCTCGACGAGCCGACCGCGAGCCTCGACCCCAAGACGTCGCGCCAGATCATGCGCCTGGTGCGGGAGCTCGTCGCGGAACGCCAGACGCCGGCCATCATCAACATCCACGACGTCGCGCTGGCGCGCGCCCATGCCGACCGCATCATCGGCATGAAGGACGGGCTGATCGTCTTCGATGCCGAAGCCTCCGCGCTGACCGATGCGGCGCTGACCCGGATCTATGGCGAGGAAGACTGGTCGACCGCGCCGGACGACACCGAGGATACCCCCACCGCGACGGCTGCGCCGGGCGCACTCAGCCTGATGTCATGACGAACGCCGCCGCCTATCCGAGCCGCTGGCGGGCGCCGAGCATCTTCGGCAGTCCTGGCCGCCGTCTGGCCTTCTGGGCGCTGGTCGCGGCCTATCTCGTCTGGTCGCTCTCGACGCTCAACATCGACACCGCCCGCATCCTCGCCGGCCTGCCGCGAGCGTGGACGATCCTGACGCGGATGGTGCCTCCCGATTTCGGGCGCTGGCATCTCCTGCTCACAGGCATGGCCGAGAGCGTCCAGATCGCCATCGCCGCGACCATCATCGGGGCGGTGCTCTCGATCCCGCTCGGCATCGCGGCGGCGGCCAATCTCTCGCCGCGCCCGCTCTACCTCGCCGCGCGGGGCTTCATCGTGGTCGGCCGGACCTTCCACGAGGTCATCATCGCGATCTTCTTCGTCAAGCTCTTCGGCTTCGGGCCGGTCGCCGGGCTGCTCACGCTCGCCTTCTCCTCGGCGATCTTCCTCGGCAAGATGCTGGCCGAGGATATCGAGAACATGAAGCCCGGCCCGGTCGAGGCGATCCGCGCGACGGGAGCAAGCTTCGGCCAGATCTTCTTCTATGCCGTCGTGCCGCAGGTGCTGGTCAAGACGCTCGGCGTGCTGATCTACCGTCTCGATTCCAATCTGCGCCATTCCACCGTGATCGGCATCGTCGGCGCGGGCGGCATCGGCCAGACGCTGTCGGCCTCGTTCTCGCGCTACGACTTCGACTTCGCCAGCGCGATCCTGCTGACGATCGCCGCCATGGTCGCCCTCGGCGAATGGTTCAGCGACTGGGCGAGGCGCAGGCTGAGATGACGGCGCATCAGCAGCCCCCGCGCCGCTATCCCGATCATTGGGAGCGCTACTCGCCGCGCGAACGCATCGTGCAATGGCTCTGGCTCGCCGGCATCGGGCTCGCCGCCGCCTGGTCGGTCTCGGCGCTCGACATCGAATGGTCGTTCTTCGCAGACGCCCATGAGCAGGCTGCCGATCTGGTCGGCCGGATGTGGCCGCCGCGCTGGTCCTACCTGCCGCGCATCGTCCAGCCGCTGATCGAGACGCTGCATATCGCGACGCTCGGCACGATGATCGCCATCGTCTTCGCCCTGCCGGTCGCGTTCCTCTCCGCGCGCAACACCACCTGGAACCAGGGGACCTGGCTCCTCGGCCGCGCCATGCTCGTGCTCTCGCGCTCGATCAACACGGTGATCTGGGGGCTGGTCTTCGTCGCGATCTTCGGGCCGGGGCCGGTCGCGGGCATCTGCGCCGTCGCGGCCCGTTCGATCGGCTTCATCGCCAAGCTCGTCGCGGAGGCGATCGAGGAGGTCGATGCCGGCCAGATCGAAGCGGTCGAGGCGACCGGCGCGAGCACGCTGCAAGTCTACAGCGTCGCGATCCTGCCGCAGATCCTGCCGGTGCTGATCGGCACCTCGATCTACCGCTGGGACATCAATGTCCGCGAATCGAGCGTGCTCGGCTTCGTCGGTGCCGGCGGCATCGGATTGCTGCTCTACGCCTCGATCAATCAGTTCGCCTGGTCGCAGGCGATCGTCATCCTGATCGCGATCCTGGGCATCGTGATCGTCAGCGAGGCGCTTTCGGCCTATGTCCGCTCCCGCATTGTCTGAACTTCGGGCGAGGACCGCCTTCCCGGCCGGCATGGCGGAGCTCGCCGCCGGCTATGACGGCTTCCTGCTTGACCAATGGGGCGTGCTGCATGACGGTACGAGGCCCTATGCCGGGGCCATCGACTGCCTCGAACGCTTGCGGGCGGCCGGGAAGGCCGTGATCATCCTGTCCAATTCGGGCCGGAGCGGCCGGGACAACGAGGCGGTCCTCGCCGGCATGGGGTTCGCCCGCCATCTCTACGATCGCGTGGCATCGGCGGGAGACGATGCGCGCGATGCGCTGGCAACGCGCTCCGAGCCTGCCTATCGCGCTCTCGGCCCGCGCTGCCTGCTGCTGGCGCGGCCGGGCGAGGAGCATCTGGCGAGCGGGCTCGGGCTGGCGCTGGTCGAGACGCCGGGGGAGGCCGATTTCATCTTCGTGATGAGCATGGATTCCGAGCGGCAATCGGTGGCCGGCTGGAAGCCGGTCCTGACCGAGGCGCTGCGGCGCGGCTTGCCGATGGTCTGCGGCAACCCCGACCGCTATCGCGTCCATGCCGACGGCACCCTGCACGAGGCGCCGGGGCTGGCCGCGCTTGCCTATGAGCGGATGGGCGGGATCGTCCACTATCACGGCAAGCCGCATCCGCGGATCTATCGGAGCTGCCTGCGCTTCCTGAACCGTCCGACCGAACGGCTTCTCGCCATCGGGGACTCGCTCGAACACGACGTCGCCGGCGCTAACGGGGTGGGCATCGATGCATGCTTCATCGCGGCAGGCATCCACAGGCAGGAACTGGACTGGACCCTGGATTCGGAGCTCGTGGCGGAAAGCTGCGACGCCCTCTTCGCGCGTGCCGATCAGCACCCGCGCTATTGCCTGGCGCGCTTCGCCTGGTAGCCCGGCCGCTCAGGAGCAGCGGATCTGCTGGACGCGCTTCGGCATCTCGCCCACGGCCGGGATGAACTGGCCGGTCACCGGATCGAGGATCATCAGCACGCCGGTCGCGACGGCGAAATAGGCGCCGTGCAGGTGCAACTTGCCCTTGCTCTCCAGGATCTGGACGCAGGGGAAGGTACGCAGATTGGCGAGCGACTGCTGGATGGAAGCAAGCTCCAGCCGGTGCAGGTAGTCGTCGAAGTTCTCGTTGCGGCCGCGCCCGCCAGTGCGCTCGGCGGCCGGTCCGATCAGGGTGATCCACTTGCCGATGAAATCGCCCGGCGAGAGCGCCTTCTGGCTGTCGTCGGCGAAGGCGCGGATGCCGCCGCAACGGCCGTGGCCGAGCACGACGATATGCTGAACCCTGAGCGCCTGCACCGCGTATTCGAGCGCCGCCGACGTACCGTGCAGCTGGTCGTCCGGCTGGAAGGGCGGCACGAGATTGGCGATGTTGCGGGCGACGAACATCTCGCCCGGCCGCGCGTCGAAGATGACTTCCGGCGAAACGCGTGAATCGCAGCAGCCGATCAGCATGATCTTCGGCGTCTGGCCGTGCTCGCCGAGCTCTTCATATCGGCTCTGCTCGCGAACGAAACGATCGTCGAGGAAGGCACGGTAGCCTTCCGTCAGGCGCTGCGGGAACGGCTCTGCAGGCTTGTCCATGGCCCTTCTGGAACAGGAAACCGGCGCTTTCGTCAAGTTAATGTTGCGATGCGGAATTGCGGATACTGCCTAGGCAAACCTGTCCAGGCATGCCGCGAGCGCCTCGGCCAGGGCCGCTGTATCGCCTTGGACAGCCACGGTTTTCAGCCGCGCCGTGACGCCGCCGGCGATGGACAACTGCGAGCGGGGGAGGCGCAGCTCGCTTGCCAGCAGGCGGATGAGCGCGCTGTTCGCCTCGCCATCCGTCGGTGCGGCGCGGACCCGCGCTTTCAGAACGGCGCGCCCGTTCGCGAGCGCCTCGACGCCATCGAGCGCATCGCGCCCGCCGCGCGGCGTCAGCCTGACATCGAGGGCGATGCCTTCCTTCGTTTCCCGCCAGGGCCGGGCGGCCGGATCGCTCATGAGCCTTCTCGCCGGGAAGAGGCGGCCATGCGCCGCCGCCACATGGACATATCGCCGCCGTTGCCTAGTCTGGGATGCCGGCCCCACGCGGCATAGCGCCTGCGCGGGGCCGTGCGCAACGGAGACACGAGCCTTGACCGAACCCTGCGACCTCACCGCCGTCGATGCGCGCGCGCTCATCGGCGCCAAGAAGCTGTCCGCCCGCGAGCTGCTCGACAGCAGCATCCGCCGCATGGACGCGATCGATCCAGCCGTGAACGCGATGGTGGCGCGCGACGACGCGGCGGCGCGCAAGGCGGCGGCCGAGGCGGACGAGGCGACGGCGCGCGGCGAGGCCCTCGGCGCGCTGCATGGCCTGCCGGTCGGCATCAAGGATCTGGAAAACACGGCGAACCTGCGCACTACCTATGGCAGCCCGCTCTATCGCGACTTCGTGCCGAAGGAGGACCAGCTGATCGTGGCCTCGCTGCGCAGGGCGGGCGCGGTCATCGCCGGCAAGACCAACACCTCAGAATGGGGCGCCGGCGCCAATACCCGCAATGCCGTCTACGGTGCCACCGGCAATCCCTTCGATCCGGCGAAGAGCGCGGCAGGCTCCTCCGGCGGTTCGGGTGTGGTGGTCGCGACCGGTATGGTGCCGCTCGCGACCGGCTCCGACATGGGTGGTTCGCTGCGCAACCCGGCCGCCTATAGCGGCGTCGTCGGCTTCCGCCCGACGCCGGGTCTGGTGCCGAGCGAGAAGCGCGCGCTCGGCTGGTATCCGCTGCCCGTGCTCGGGCCGATGGCGCGAAACGTGCCCGATCTCTGCCTGTTCTTGTCGGCCATGGCATCGGACGACGGACGCGATCCGCTGGCGACGACCGTGCACGGCAAGGCGGTGCACCGGCCGGAGGATTTCGCCCGGCCCGGCGCGATCGATCTCGGCTCGCTCAAGGTGGCGCTCACCCCGGATTTCGGCTTCGCGCCGACCGAGCGCCTGATCCGCGACAGCTTCGCCGACAAGGTCGGCGCCTTCAGCCATCTCTTTCACGCGGCCGAGGAGGCGACGCCGGATTGCGCGGGCACGGACGAATGCTTCGAGATTCTGCGCGCGGTCGGCTTCCTCGCGAGCCATTACGACAAATCGCGCGACACCCCCGACATGGTCGGGCCGAATGTCCGCGCCAATGTCGAGGAGGGGCTCGGCTATTCGGCGCTCGACATCGTCCGCGGCATGAAACTGCAGACCGAGCTCTACCAGCGCTGGCAAGGTTTCTTCGAGCGCTACGACGTCATCCTGTCACCGGCTGTGACGCTGAGCCCACGGCCCTGGACCGAGCTTTTCCCGGCCGAAATCGACGGCAAGCCGACCCGCACCTATTTCCACTGGCTGGCGCTGGCTTATGCGGTCACCGTCGTCGGTCACCCGGCGATTTCGCTGCCGGTCGGGCTCGATCGCAACGGCATGCCGTTCGGGTTGCAGATCGTCGGTCCGCGTGGCGGCGATGCCAAGGTGCTGGCGGTGGCTGCTGCATTGGAAGCCGCGCTGGCGGGCGATCCGCTGACGGCGCGCCCGGTTCCGGATCTGGCGAAACTCACCCGGGCGCGGCCGATCAGCGAGAGCCCGAACTTCATGGGCTTCGCCTGACGGGGATCGTCACTTCCGGGCGCCGCATCGCGGCGACGCGGGAAACGCGGGGCCGAAGGCGCGAGAGCCTCTTTCAGTGGGATGCTCGGGGAGAAAGCCCGAGCATGACGATGCTTATTTCGCCGCCACCGCGGCCGACCATGGCGACGCGGCGTCGCTCGAGCCCTCCGCCCCGTCACGATCGACCCTGATGAAGTTGGGGCAGGCGAAATTGATCGGCAACACGGCGTGCTCGACCAGGGTCGTCGGGCCTGCCTGCTCCAATGCCGCCAGCGTCCCGGCCGGCAGCCGCGGATCGGCGCTGGTCGAATCGGGGCCCGAGACGTCGATGCGCGGGTGGTGCGCGGTGTCCTCGACATCCATGCCGAAATCCAGCTGCCAGGCCAATGTCTGGTAGACGCTGGCGAGGATGCGCCGCCCACCGGAGGAGCCGGCCGCCAGGCGCGGCCAGCCGCCATCCTTCGGCGTCACCAGGACCGGACACATGTTGCAGAGCGGCCGGGCGCCGGGCGCGATCGCATTGGCGCTGCCGGGGCGCGGATCGAACCACATCATGCCGTTGTTCATCAGCACGCCGGTCGAGGGCAGCACGACGCGACTGCCCATCGAGGAGAGCAGCGTGGTGGTGACGGTGACGAGATTGCCTTCGCCATCGACGACGGTGAGATGGGTGGTGCAGGTATCGCCCGGCTCCTTCGCTGCCGTCGCGGCGCCGAGCCCGTCGAGGCGTTCGCGGTAAGCGTCCCGCATCACGCGCGAGAGCTGTGCGAACCAGGCGGCAGAGGGGCCTTCGCCGTCGATCGGTGCATCGGCCATGCCGGCGACGACGCGCTCCAGCGTCGGCGCGGCGGTGAGGCCGCCGGCCGTATGGACGAGATGGCTGCCGCGCCAGTCGATCACCGGAGCATCGCGCAGTTGCGCCGCGCAGCCCGCCAGGTCCTGCTCGTCCACGACGCCGCCGGCAGCGGCGATATCGGCCGCAAGCTGGCGAGCGATGTCGCCGCGATAGAAGTCGTCCAGCCCCGCTTCGGCCAGCCGTTCCAGTGTCCCTGCCAGCTTGCCGAGCGTCATGAAGCCGGGCGAGCCCTGATAGGGCGGCACCGGCGGCAGCCCGCCGGGCAGATAGATGCGCGCGCTTTCCGCGTAGAGGCGCAGCACGGCGGCGGAGGAAGCGATCTTCAGCGTCGTGTACCAGTCGGCCGGCAGGCCGCGCCTGGCGAGCGCGATCGCGGGGGCGAGGATGTCGGCGAGCGGCAGTGTCGAGCCGAATCTTTCCTTGAGCCTGGCGTAGCCGGCGACGGAGGAGGGCGTGACGAAGGAGAGAGGCCCGTGGATGTTCCGGTCCCCGACCACCTCCGGCCAGGTGAAGAGATCCTTCTTCATCTCGCCGGTCAGGGGATAATCGGCGGGATCGGCGCGGCGCGGCGCGATCGGTCCGAAATCGACGACCTGGGCCCGGCTCTCGCCGGCCTTCAGCACGACCGCGAAGCCGATGCCGCCGATGCCGCTGTTCCAGGGCTCGACGGCCGCCAGCGCGAAGCAGGCCGCGACGGCGGCGTCCGCGGCGTTGCCGCCCTGTTCGAGGATCGTGGCTCCGGCCTCGGCCGCTTCGCGGCTCTGCGAGACGACGATGCCGCGCTTTCCGCGCGCGGCCGGCTTGGTCAGGGTCCAGTTCTGGCTGCGATAGGGACGAGCGGCTGCGGCCATGCGGGCGACCTCGGGCGATTGCGGAGGCCGCCATACTGCATGCCGCGGATGGCGTCGTCGAATGCGTCGGGGCGGGCGGGGAGCCGCGCCGCGCGCAGGGCAGGCGTCGTCAGAACACGTTCGGGTAGATGTAGCGGACGATGACGCTCTGGATGAAGTAGATGATCAGCAGCAGGATGATCGGAGAGATGTCGAGGCCGCCGAGATTGGGCAGGCGCTCGCGGATCGGGCGCAGCGCCGGCTCGGTGACGCGGTAGAGCGCGTCCCAGACGGTCGCGACGAACTGGTTGCGCGTGTTGATGACATTGAAGGCGATCAGCCAGCTCAGCACTGCCGAGGCGATCAGAAGCCACACATAGATCTGCAAGGCGAGCAGAACCACGTCGAGAACGGCACGCATCGATCTTCCTTTTGCGCCTGTCCGGAAAGGGTTCGCGGGATATCGCCTGCACGCGCCAAAACAATTGGCGGAAGTGATTGACATCCACGCGGCGCACAGCCTAGAAGGCCAGCGCCTTGGGGCTGTAGCTCAGATGGGAGAGCGCTGCAATCGCACTGCAGAGGTCAGGGGTTCGAATCCCCTCAGCTCCACCAGGCCAAATCGGTGTGCGACCGAAACTGAATTATCATAGCAAATTCATATGTTTACGGGAAGCGGGAAAAATCCCCCCGTACCCAAAGCTGTACCCAGTCATGTACCCAAAATGGCGGACCACAATTTCGCTTCCCGCCTGATCTCAGCAGGGATTCAGGGTTCGATCCTCGAATCGTCCCAAGATTGCCGATGGTCTTGATGTCAGAAGCCTACGGTAGCGCACTAGCCGCTCTTCGCCACTGCCGTGTTGATTTCCGCCGAGAAGTGACCCGGGGTTTCCACTGAGAAGTGACCCGCCCAGATGGTGTTTGTGGTTCAGGTTGCGGTCAAGTTTTTGGCTTTCTCCCTGGCTGGCTTGTCGGGTTTCGCGGAGCTGTTCTTGAAGCGGAAGCTGTCGTTTCCGGTTTCGATGATGTGGCAGTGGTGCGTGAGCCGATCGAGCAAGGCGGTGGTCATCTTGGCATCGCCGAAGACGGTGGCCCATTCGGAGAAGCTGAGATTGGTGGTGATGACGACGCTGGTGCGCTCGTAGAGCTTGCTCAGCAAGTGGAAGAGCAAGGCACCACCCGACGCGCTGAAGGGCAGGTATCCGAGCTCATCGAGGATGACGAGATCGGCGTAAGCGAGCCCGGCGGCCATCTGTCCAGCCTTGCCCCGGGCCTTTTCCTGCTCGAGGGCATTGACGAGTTCGACCGTGGAGAAGAAGCGGACCCGCTTGTGATGGTGCTCGATGGCCTGGACGCCGAGAGCCGTGGCGACGTGGGTCTTGCCGGTGCCCGGCCCTCCCACCAGGACGACGTTGTCGGCGTCCTGGAGGAACTCGCAACAATGCAGTTGGCGAACGAGCGCCTCGTTGATCTCACTGCTGGCGAAGTCGAAGCCGTTGAGGTCGCGATAGGCCGGGAAGCGCGCGGCCTTGAGTTGGTAGGCCGTTGATCGGACCTCTCTTTCGGCCATCTCCGCCTTCAGGAGTTGCGAGAGGATCGGCACGGCGGCCTCGAAGGCCGGCGATCCCTGCTCCGTCAGTTCGCCGACGGCCTGGGCCATGCCGTGCATCTTGAGGCTACGCAGCATGATGGCGATGGCGCCGCTCGCAGGGTTATGACGCATGGCGCACGTCCTCGGCTTGGCGCAGGGCGTCATAGCGTTCGACATTGGCGCGCGGCTCGGTGGTCAACGCAAGGACCGAAGGGGTGTCGACCGTCGGCGTGGTCAACGGCGTGCCGTCGACCAGCCGGTGAAGGAGGTTGATGATGTGGGTCTTGGTCGGCACGCCGGCCTTCAGGGCCAGTTCGACCGCCGTCAGCACGATGTGTTCGTCATGCTGCAGGACCAGAGCCAGGATCTCGACCACCTCCCGCTCGCCACCCGGGCTCTTGAGCAGATGCTGCTGCAGGGATCGGAAGGCTGGCGGCATCTCGGCAAAGGGAGCACCGTTACGCAGAGCCCCGGGTTTGCGCTGGAGGACCGCCAGATAATGTCGCCAGTCGTAGACTGTCCGGCTGAGACGATCATGCGAGCGGGTGAAGACCCGGCGATGTTCGCAGATCACCTGTCCCTCAGCGACAATGAGGATGCGATCGGGATAGACGCGCAAGCTGACCGGGCGGTTCGCGAAGGACGCCGGCACGCTGTAACGATTGCGTTCCAGATGGACCAGGCAGGTTGGGGAGACGCGCTTGGCGTACTCGACGAAGCCATCGAAGGGGCGCGGCATCGCCATCAGGTGCCGGATCTCTTCAGTCCAGACATCGGCAACCGTTCCAGGTTGGGTGCCGTGCGCGGTCTGCGACCATAACTCCCGACACCGGGTCTCCAGCCAGTCGTTCAGTGCCTCCAGCGACGGGAAGTTCGGCAGAGGCTGCCAGAGTCGATGCCTGGCATCCTGGACGTTCTTCTCGATCTGCCCCTTCTCCCAGCCTGATGCCGGATTGCAGAACTCGGCTTCGAACAGGAAGTGGCTGACCATGGCCGAGAAGCGGATATTGACCTGGCGGTCCTTGCCGCGGCCGACCTTGTCTACGGCCGTTTTCATATTGTCGTAAATGCCCCGCCGCGGCACGCCGCCCAGCGCCCGGAAGGCGTGGTTATGGGCGTCGAACAGCATCTCATGGGTCTGCAGCGGGTAGGCTCGCAGTGTGAAGGCGCGGCTGTAGGACAGCTTCACATGCGCCACCTGCAGCTTGGTGCGCTCGCCAGCGATGATCGCCCAGTCCTCCGACCAGTCGAACTGGAACGCTTCACCCGGCACAAAGGCCAGGGGGACGAAGGTGCCACGGCCGCTGGTCTGCTGCTCGCGCAGGCGGGCTGCCTTCCAGTCCCGGGCAAAGGCCGCGACCCGATTGTAGGAGCCCTCATAACCGAGCAAAATCAGATCGGCATGCAACTGGCGGACCGTGCGCTTGTGCTTGCGCGACTTGCCGCCTTCGATCCGAAGCATCGCCGAGAGCTTGTCGGCATAGGGATCGAGTTTGCTCGGCCGGTCGGGAACATGAAACCGGGGCTCGACGCTATCCGCACGCAGATACTTGCGAACCGTATTCCGCGAGAGCCCCGTGCGCCGGGAAATCTCCCGGATCGAAAGATGATTCCGCCCATGCCAGCGGCGGATGACACTCAATAACTCCATGTCGATCACTCCGAGGTCCCCCGCATAGCCCGCGTGAGACGTGGTCAAAACATGGGTCAATTCTCGATGGAAAAATCCCCGCCTAACGGGTCAATTCTCGACGGAAATCAACAGAATCGCTGATCGTCAGCGAGCTGTCGCTGGGCTACGGACAGATCGTCAGCGAGATGTTCGAGGACCTCGCCTTGCGGCCGAGAATCCGCGCCGTGGTTGACAATATCGAGACCATGAAGGTGGCGGTTCGCGCGGGAGCGGGCATCGCGCTCATCCCGGCGGGCAGCGCCGACAACGAACTTCGCCTGGGGGAACTCCTCGCCAAGCCGCTCCTGCCGCACCGGGAGCTCTCGATCGTGGCCTATAGAAGCCAGAAGGCCACGTCGAGCCGCAAGGAAGATGTGCTCAGGGAGATCGTCAGGCGATTGCGGCAGGAAGCCTAAACGCTACTTCCAGAACGGCTGCCCGCTTTGCTTCGAGTCTCCGCGCCGCTGCCAACGTCGGTGTCCCGTCATCGCCGGACTGATCCGGGGCGGTGAGGGGTGCGCGTCGATGGCCTGCGAGCGAGAGTCGCCGGCGAGTAACCTATCCTTGCTCAGCGAGCCAGCATCCCCGAGCTTCTCGAAATCCGGTAGCTCGCGTAACCGCGCCAACTCAAATGGTGTCGGAGCCGCGCTCGTGGTCACATGGGCCCCTTTGAATGTTCGGGCGTTCGCCCGCCGGATCGGTAAAGCCAAGATCTGCGCCAGGGCAGGGTCGGCTGGATATCCGGGCCAGATCGGTCCTGGCTCGATCCGATCCGTCAATTTCCGGGACTCTCCGCCGGGGGCCGAAGGCCGCGGATGATGAGATCGCAGTATTCATTCGCGAAGGAGGAGGCGCTTCGGCCCTTGCCCGGCTTGAACCAGCGCACCATCCAGTTCAGCATCGAGAGGACGGCGCGGCTCGTGACCGGGATGTCGACCTGCCTGAAAGCCCCTTCGGCGATGCCGTCGGCAATGATCTGCCGCAATGCCTGTTCGTAGTCGTCGCGCAGCTTCTGCGCCTCCGCGATCATCACGACGTTCCGCATGCCGCCGTACCCGACGAGCATCGCGAGAAACCCGTCATAGTGCTCCTCGAAGAAGTCGGCGTGAGCGGTCATGAACCTGACCAGCCTGTCCTCGGGGCCGGAAGCCTGGGCCGTCTCTGCCGCGACGGAGCGTAGAAGACCGTCCAGCGTCCGCACGATGATCGCTTCGTAGATCTCTTTCTTGTTGGGAAAATAGTGGTAGATCGCCGCCTTGGTCACGCCGATCGCTTCGGCGACGTCGCCGAGGGATGTGCCGTCATAGCCTCCCCGGGCGAAGAGACGAGCCGCATCGTCGAGGATGCGATCTCTCGCGTTCTCGATAGTGGGCGGGCGGCCCTGACGCTTTGGTTCCATTACAACTCTCCCGCGTTCCCTCCTGCGTCAGCCGATAGCGCCACATGCGCGCAGTTCAGCGATGCGTTCTGGTACGAAACCAAGCTCTGCGACCAGGACCTCTCCCGTGTGCTGCCCGACTTCCGGCGGAGGCGTCGGATCGCGTGTTGGGTTCGCGGACATGCGCAAGGGGCTGCGCACCGAGCGGAAGGTGCCGATCGTCGGCGCCGGCACCGAGACCACGCTCCGGCGCAGTTCCGCGACGTCGCTGGTCAGGGCCTGCCCGACGCTGCGGACGTCACCGGCCGGCACGCCGGCCGCGCGCAGGTCGGCGAGCAGCTCCGCGAGCTTCAGGCCGCGCAGCTGCTCCTCGAGCAGGGGGAGCAGGCTGTTACGATGCTCGGTGCGCTTGCGGTTGGTCGCATAGCGCGGGTCGCTCGCCAGGTCAGGCAGGCCGATCGCCCGGCAGAAGCGGCGGAACTGCTCGTCATTGCCGACGGCGATGGCGATCCGCCCGCCGATGCAGGCGAAGATCTGGTAGGGCACGATGCTGGGATGGGCGTTGCCGTAGCGGCCCGGCTCCCTGCCGGTGTTGAGATGGCCCGAGGCAATGTTGGCCAGAAAGAACAGGGCGCTGTCGTTGAGCCCGATATCGAGCCACTGCCCCTCTCCGGTGCGCTCGCGCATGTAGAGGGCGGCGAGAACAGCCTGGACGGCATTCATCCCGGTGACGAGGTCGATGAAGGCGACGCCCAGCCGCATCGGCTCGCCGTCGCGCTCGCCGGTGATCGCCATGAAGCCGGATTCGGCCTGGATGATGAAATCGTAGCCCGGGCGCTCCTCCTGCGCATGCCCGCGCCCATAGCCCGAGATCGAGCAGACGATCAGGCGCGGATTGATCGCCTTGAGGTCCTCATAGGTCAGCCTGAACTTGCGCAGCGAGGCAGGCCGGAAATTCTCGACGAGGATATCGGCCTTCCTGGCCAGATCGACGATGATCGCGCGGCCCTCGGCCATGCCGATATCGACGGCGAGGCTCTTCTTGTTGCGGTTGGCGCCGAGATAATAGGTCGAGATGCCTTCGACCGAGGGCGGCATCCAGCCGCGCGTGTCGTCGCCTGCACCGGGCTGCTCGATCTTCCAGATCTCGGCGCCGAGATCGCCCAGCGTCATGGTCGCCCAGGGGCCGGCGAGGACGCGGGTGAGATCGAGGACCTTGATGCCGTCCAGTGCCGCGCCCATCGCCTGTCGCCTCGCGTTCCCGATATTTACTTACCGGCTGGAAGGTATTTAACTGCCCCGCCTTGTCAAGGAAGCCCGAGGCGCCGGGCGAGGGCAAGCGAGGGAGAGGACGATGGCCTTGGACAGCGAGACGATGCAGGGGTTGCTGGAGAGCGTCGCGCGCTTCGTGCGCGAGCGCCTGCGCCCCCTGGAGCATCAGGTCGCGCAGGAGGATCGCATCCCCGCCGAGATCCGCCGGGAGATTGCGGATATGGGTCTGTTCGGCCTGTCGATCCCGGAGGAATATGGCGGCCTCGGCCTGACGATGGAGGAGGAGGTCCGGGTCGCCTTCGAGCTCGGCAGAACCTCGCCGGCCTTCCGCTCGCTGATCGGGACCAATAATGGCATCGGCTCGCAGGGGCTGATCATGGATGGCACCGAGGAGCAGAAGCGGCGCTACTTGCCGCGGCTGGCTTCGGGCGAACTCATCAGCTCCTTCGCGCTGACGGAGCCGGAGGCTGGTTCGGATGCGGCCTCGCTGAAGACCTCGGCTCGACCAGTGGAGGGTGGCTATGTCCTCAACGGCACCAAGCGCTTCATCACCAATGCCCCGCATGCCGGGCTGTTCACCGTGTTCGCGCGGACCGATCCGTCGCAGCCCGGCGCCAAGGGCGTTTCGGCTTTTCTGGTCGAGGCCGGGACGCCTGGGCTCTCGCTTGGGCCGATCGACAGGAAGATGGGCCAGAGCGGCTCGCATACCTCCGACGTGATCTTCGAGGATTGTCGCGTGCCGGCCGACGCCCTGCTCGGCGGGCGCGAGGGGCAGGGGTTCCGCACGGCGATGAAGGTGCTCGATCGCGGACGCCTCCACATCTCGGCGGTCTGCGTCGCGATGGCCGAGCGCGTGATCGAGGACAGCCTGCGCTATGCCGTCGAGCGCAAGCAGTTCGGTCAGCCGATCGCCGAGTTCCAACTCGTCCAGGCCATGCTCGCCGACAGCCGGACCGAGGCCTATGCGGCGCGCTGCATGGTCTTGGAGACGGCGCGCTCCAAGGATCGGGCTGAGGATGTCGCGACGGACGCCGCCTGTTGCAAGCTCTTCGCCAGCGAGATGGTCGGCCGCGTCGTTGACCGCGCCGTCCAGATCCACGGCGGCGCCGGCTACATCGCCGATCACGGCATCGAGCGCTTCTACCGGGATGCGCGCCTGTTCCGGATCTACGAGGGCACCTCGCAGATCCAGCAGATCATCATCGCCCGCAACATGGCCCGGGAATTGGCAATGGCCTGACACCGATTTCTCCTCCGGCCTGAGGGGCACGGCACGGAAAACTGATCCGAAAGCCTTGGAGCAGTCGTCAAGCGCGATGCCGGGGGCGGAAAGCCCCCGGCATCGCGGGATGGCTGGTTCTTATGCCGCCGTGGCGACCGCCGGCCGGCGAGCCGCTCGAACCGCGAAGAAGCCGACGCCGAGGGCCGCAAGCAGCAGGACGAGCTGGGCAATCGCGAAGGGCGGCTCGCTCTGTGTCGGCGCCAGCGGCTGCAGGGCTGGAACCTTCTGAAAAGACTGCACAATGAGTACGAAAAGGTTGAGGTAGAGCGCGAGCGTGGCGGTGACGGCGTAGGCGATGCCGGCGGCGGCGCGCTGTGCCCGGAAAGGCCAGGTCGCGGCCGTGACGGCGAGCGCCAGCATGGAGATCACGCCGAAGAGGAAGGCCGGCGTCACGCCGCTGAAGGGGAACAGGAAGCCGGTGATGCTGGTCAGCGCCGTGGTGATCAGGAAGGCCGCCTGCCAGCCGCCGAGCCAGCGCCCGGCGGCGAGAGCCGGCATGGCCACGAGCCCCGTGGCGATGCCGATCAGGCTGACCGCGACATGCACGGTGAGCAGGATTTCGATGGAAAGTCCGGGGATCATGACGGTCGTCCTTGGTTTGCCGGCAGCTTCAGGCGCCGTAGCGCTGGGCGGGCTTGCGATGGGAGAGGTTCGGGCGCAGCGCGCCGCGGGCGGCGAGGAAGCGGTCGAGATCGGCAGTGTCGGGCAGCGAGGGGATGGTGATCCGTTCCCCGAGATCGAGCCCTGCGAGCGCGGCATCGACCATGTCGTCGACGGACATCACCATCTCGGCCGGGATCTGGGCGAGGCGTTCCTCCTCCCAGATCGCCGTGCGGGTGATGCCGGGCAGGACGGCCTGCACATGCACGCCCTTCGGCCCGAGCTCGGCCTGCAATGCCTCGCTGAAGGCGAGCACGAAAGCCTTGGTCGCCGGATAGACGACGGTGAAGGCTTCCGGCATCAGCGCCGTCACGGAGGTGATGTTGATGATCGTGCCTGTCCCGCGCGCCACCAGCTTCGGCGCGATCGCGGCGGTGAGCCGCGTCACGGCGGAGACGTTCAGCGCGATCATGCCGTCGAGATAGGCGGGGTCGGCGGTCAGGATCGGGCCCTCGCCGGCGATGCCGGCATTGTTGACGAGCCCGGTGATCGCGGCGTCGTCGCGCAGCCGGGCCTCGACACGGGCTAGATCGGTCGCCTTGCCGAGATCGGCGGCGAGCACCTCGACCGCGACGCCGGCTTCATGGCGCAGGCGCTCGGCGAGAGCCTGGAGCCTGTCGGCGCTGCGGGCGACGAGGACGAGATCGTGGCCGCGTTTGGCGAGGCGGTCGGCATAGACGGCGCCGATGCCGTTCGAGGCGCCGGTCACGAGGAAGGTCTGCTTGGTCATCTGGGTTCTCCGGGGTGTGAGGGAGCGAGCGGACGGCGTGGATGCCGTCCGGCGCTTGGTTCGCGATGAGTGTGGGGTGGCTGGGTTGGTTCGGCTGGCGGGCTCTCAGCCCTTGATGAAGGCCAGCAGATCGGCGTTGAAGCGGTCCTGATGGGTCTGGGTCAGGCCGTGATCGGCGCCTTCATAGACCTTGAGGACGGCGTGCTTGACGATCTTCACCGTGGAGAGCGCCGCGGCGCCGATCGGCACGATCTGGTCGTCGTCGCCATGCAGCACCAGCGTCGGCTTGTCGAAGCGCTTCAGGTCGGCGTTGAAATCGCTCTCCGAGAAGGCACGGATCGAGTCGAGCTGGCCCTTGAGCCCGCCCATCATGCCCTGCTGCCAGAAGCTCTGGCGGATGCCCTCGGAGATCACGGCGCCCGGCCGGTTGTAGCCGTAGAACGGGATGGTCAGGTCGAGGAAGAACTGCGAGCGGTTGTCGTAGGTGCCCTTGCGGATGCCGTCGAAGACGTCGATCGGCAGGCCGCCGGGATTGGCCTCGGTCTTGAGCATCAGCGGCGGCACCGCGCCGATCAGGCCGATCTTGGCGACCCGGCCCGTGCCGTGGCGACCGATATAGCGGGTGACTTCGCCGCCGCCGGTCGAATGGCCGACCAGTATCGCGTCCTTCAGATCGAGCTGCTCGATCAGCTCGGCGAGGTCGTCGGCATACTGGTCCATGGTGTTGTTGGCCCAGACCTGATCGGAACGGCCATGGCTGCGCCGGTCATGGGCGATGGTGCGGAAGCCCTGATTGGCGAAGAAGACCATCTGCGCGTCCCAGGCATCCGCCGTCAGCGGCCAGCCATGGGAGAAGACGATCGGCTGCCCGTCCTTCGGGCCCCAGTCCTTGTAGAAGATGCGGGTGCCGTCGCGGGTGGTGATCGTGGTCATTGTCGTCATCCTTTCAGTGCCTTGAGGAAACTCGCCGGGACGTCCGCGCCCCGTGGTTGAAGGATTACGCCGCGTGAGGAATGATCGGGATTGGCGGAACCGACATTCACCGGGCCAAAACCGACAATCGTGGAGACGAACCATGGTCGCAGCCATTCCAGCGCCGCCGAAGGCCGAGGTTGGGCTCGTGCTCTATCCGGGCTGCCAGACCGCCATGGTCCATGGCATGACCGATCTTCTCGACATTGCCGGGCATTTCTCCGCCAAGCGCGGTGGACCGGGGCTGCGCGTCAGCCATTGGCGGCCGGGCGAGGATGGCTGCCTCGGTCGTGCCTTCGACAGCCACCCCGATTTCGAGCGGCCGATGGAGCCCGCCGTGCTGGTCGTGCCCGGCCGGCTCACCGGCCCGATGGAGATCGAGGAGGCGACGCCCTATGCGCGCTGGCTGCTCGACCGCCATGCCCAGGGCACGACGCTCGCGGCCAATTGCGGCGGGGTCTTCGCGCTGGCGGCGACCGGCCTCTTGTCAGGGCGCCCGGCGACGACGCACTGGCTCTTCGCCGACGCCTTCCGCGAGCGTTTTCCGGACGTCCGGCTCGATCCCGACAAGATGGTGATCGAGGACGGCGACATCATCACGGCCGGCGGATTGATGGCCTGGACCGATCTCGGTCTGAGACTCGTCGACCGGCTGCTCGGTTCCACGGTGATGGCCGAGACCGGCAGTTTCATGCTCATCGATTCCGCCGGGCGCGAACAGCGGCATTATTCCCGCTTCGCCCCGCGCCTCACCCATGGCGACGAGGCGATCCTGCGCGTGCAGCATTGGCTGCAGGCGCGCGAGGCCAAGGCGATCAGCGTGGGCGAGATGGCGAAGGTGGTCGCGATGGAGGAGCGCACCTTCCAGCGCCGTTTCAAGGCGGCGACCGGCATGAAGCCGATCGAATACGCTCAGCATCTGCGCGTTGGGAAGGCACGCGAGCTGCTGGAGTTCACCCGGCGCTCGATCGAGCAGATCTCCTGGGCGGTCGGTTATGAGGACGTCGCCGCCTTCCGCAAACTCTTCCACCGCCTCGTCGGACTTTCGCCCGGCGATTACCGCCATCGTTTCGTCGCGGTCGCAGCCGCATGAGAACCGTTATTCCGTCAGTCGGCACGGCGTCCTTTTTGCGATCGAACCGGGTCCCTGCGATTGACGAGGTCAAGCCAGCTCAAAGCGCTACGATGGCGCGGACGGCAACCACGCTTGCGAGGCAGGTCAGCATTCCGGCGCTGAGGCGGTAGCCGATCTTCGCATGGGCCGGGTTCCGCAAGCTGCCGTGGAAGGCATCGCCGAGGAGTATCCAGCCAAAGCCAATCGCAACGATCTCTGCCGAGAGCACGAGCAGTTCCGTGAGCATTCCGTCAGCTGCCGCTGGGAGCAGCGTGAAGGCGAAGATCACGCCTTTCGGGTTGAGCAGGGTGGTCAGCATGACACGCCGAAAGGTGATCGATCGCCCGGTCGCGGCGCCGCGCCGGCCGCGCCGCCAAAGTGCTACGGCGAGATGGAACACATAGATGACGACGGCGCCTTGCAGGGCCAGCGCAAATCCTGGCTGAGCCGCGATCAGGGGGCCGAGAACGGCCCTCAAGATCGTCACAGCCAACAGATAGCCCGCGAGTTCCGCGATCAACAGATGCCTGGCAGGCCGCCAACCCGCTTCCGCGCCGGCCGTCGCCAACAAGGTGTTCGTCGGCCCCGGTGTCGCGAGCAACGATGCGCAGGCGAGGGCAAAAATGAGCAGATTCATGGCCTCCCGATGCCACAAGCTCGCCCCATGCGCCTTGATCTTGGTCAGGATCCTCCAGGCTGGAAGGACGGAAAAACTCGAACGGTCCCGTCGAGACCCCCTTCGCGGCGGCGGGCCTTGCCGAACGGCGGCTCGCAATCGCATGCTCGACGAAGACGTCGAGAGGGACCCGCATCATGTCGAACGAACCCAAAAAGCGCCTCGACCGCCGTGACTTTCTTGCTGCTTCGATCGCAACGGCCGGCGCGTCCGCTGCCCTCACCGTCGTGGCGGGGCCCGCACGCGCGCAGGCGCCGGTATCGCGATCTGCCGCGCAAACGGCGGGCACCGTCTATACCGGCGACATAATCCGCGGAAAGCGCGTCGTCAGCGCGCTCAATGTCGACGACCTCGAACCCGGCAAAAAGCATCTACTGTATTTCCAGGGCGTGCAGATGCCCAGCGGACAGCACTGGTATGTATCCGTGACGGTGGCGAAGGGCGCGAAGCCCGGCAAACGCATTATCCTGACCAGCGGTGTCCATGGCGACGAGATGAGCTCCATCCATACCGTTCAGACGGTCATGAACCAGCTCGATCCTGCACAGATGTCGGGCACCGTAACCGCCGTCACGGATATTTCAGGACCGGCGCTCGAGGGCATGCAGCGCAGATGGCCCAATTCAGGCAGGGGAGCCGATCTGATCGACATGAACAGGGAGTGGCCCGGGAACGAGAACGGCCTCACCGCAACCAGCCGGCATGCCGGACTTCTGTTCAACCGGCTGCTGCGGCCCAATGCCGACGCCGCGATCGATTTTCATACCGGAACAACCGGGTTCGAGGTCGCGGCGTTCAACATTGCCGGCATGGACGTGCCGGAGGTCAAGGCGATGGTGGAGCTCTACCCGGTGGGCCAGATCTTCGACAACCATGTCTACCCGGGCGTCCTGCACAACGCATTCATGGATGTGGGGATCCCTGCTTTCACGCCGGAGATCGGGGCTGCGCGCGTGCTGGACCACGATATGATCGCGCTGTTCGTGGAAGGCACGATGAATGTGCTGAAGCATCAGGGCATCGTTCCCGGGCAGATTGGTCGGTCGGGGAAGGACGTGCCCGTTTTCGTCGGCAACAGTTCTTTTCCGATCCTGGCGACACGGGGCGGGATGGTCGAGCACCTGGTAAAGCTCAACGCCAAGGTCGCGCCCGGGCAGAAAGTGGCGATTCAGCGCAACAGCTTCGGTGAAGTGGTCGCGGAATATGTGAGCGGTGTGGCGGGAGAGGTAACCGGCCAGCGCAGCGACGCGATGTCCGAGCCCGGCAACCCGTTGGTCTTCATTCTCTTTCATCAGGCGGCCGCAGGCAAAGCAGAGAACTATCCCGAATAAGCCGAATTGCGTCGGTAGGCTCAAGGTGCCTCCGCCTCGATTGCTGAGCCGGCTCCCGAATGCACGCCAAGACCGTGCCCGCGGGCGCACGAAGATGCACCGAAGCCGGAGAGGATCAGCTGTGATCGCGAATGTTTCGCGCGGCTGCTCCGCGGGATATGGCGCCTGTCGCGATTAGCCGGCTAATTCCAGACCGGCCGATTGGCCCTCAACGTGTTCGAGGGCCGTTCTCCGAAGGCCTCGAAATAGGCCCGCGCAAAATTGCCGAGATTGCTGAAGCCGCACAGAAAGCCGACGGTGGTGACGCTCGTCTCCGGCGTCGGGCGACTGAGAATCGCCTTCGCGTGCTGGAGGCGGATCCGCCTGACGAAAACCATCGGCGAGACGCCATAAGTGCGCCGGAAGAGGTGGAACAAGCTGCGTGCGCTGGTCTGAGTGATCTGACACAGCGCCTCGATGGTGATTGGCTTGTCCCAGTTCTGCTCCATGTACTCTGCCGCCATGCGCACCTGCCAAGGAGCGATCATCGCCGGCGCGGCGGTCAGCCAATGGCTGTAATTGTGCGGATGCCCGGTCAGAAAGGCGACAATGATCGCCTGTTCGATCTCGGCCAGGGCGAGCGGCGGCAGTTGGCCGTCCTCCCGGTCGAGCTCCTCCGCGAAGAAGCGCACCAGCCGCATCTGCCCAGCCCAATGGGCGAGGCTTCGACGCCCGTCGTCGAGTCGTAGCTGTGGATCCACAGGCCGGCCGATCAAGGCCGAGAGCTTGCGTGTCACGGCCTCTGGCGAGAGGCGCAGGATCAGATGCGCGAAGCTTCCGTCATAGGCGAAGCTTGCCTCCGACCCCGGTCCGAGGACGACGCCGCCGGCGGCCGCCGAAACAGTCATGCTCTCGTGCCCCCGGCGCACCTCGCCGGCCCCCGAGACTGGAAAGCCCTGGAGGAAGCTGTCATTCTGCTGCATCCGGGCGGAGATTGCCGCACCGTAGCGGGCGAAGGTCAGGCTGACATTGTCTGAAGCGCGGTGGTTCAACACACCGTCGGAAGGGCGCTCGCAATGCTTGGTATCGAATTCGTGAACCGAGAGGGCGGGCTTCAGCCAATTGCGGAACTGCTCCGGGTCAGGGGCGCTGAGCACCGTGAAGCGTCGCAGCAGATTGATATCTGGCATGACGATTCTTCTCCCGAAAGAAATACTACTTTGATCGACCTATGCGGCGCGGCGCAATACAGATCGCCAACATGCCGGCCCGTTGTCTTCAGACCTCTCCTTCGTGACGACAATTTCTGGCAGTATTCGGCCAGTCACTTCCTGTTTTTGAGTGGTGTGCGTCCCCTAGGTTGCCTAGCCTCGATTGAACCAGGTGCCGGCCGAACCGCATGGCAAAGGATCATCGAAGTCCGATAGCGTCCGGTGCCAAGGCTGATTTGATCACTTCGGCTGTTTCGTATCACCCGAAAATGGAGATGCAGCATGACCGTGCAAGCAAATGAGGCCCATCCGTCTGCTTCGGACCAGGACGGCTGCGATCTGAACCGCCGCAGGATCCTGTTGTCGGGATCGGCGCTGGTTGCGGCTGCCACTGCCTTGGGAACCCAGGCGCAGGCCCAACAGCCGGCGCCGTCCCCGCAGTCTGCCACGCCTTCCGGGCGCCGCCCCAACATCCTCGTCATCTGGGGCGACGATATCGGGACCTGGAACATCAGCCACAACAATCGCGGCATGATGGGCTATATGACACCCAATATCGACCGGATCGCGCGCGAAGGCGTTTCCTTCACCGACTACTATGGGCAGCAGAGCTGCACGGCCGGCCGCGCTGCGTTCATCGGGGGAAACGTGCCTGTCCGCACCGGCATGACCAAGGTCGGCCTGCCGGGCGCGGCCGAAGGCTGGCAGAAGACCGACGTCACCATGGCGACGGTGCTGAAGGCCCAGGGCTATGCGACCGGACAGTTCGGCAAGAACCATCAGGGCGACCGGGACGAGCATCTGCCGACGCAGCACGGCTTCGACGAATTCCTCGGCAACCTCTATCACCTCAACGCGGAGGAGGAGCCGGAGAACCCCGACTATCCGAAGGATCCCGAGTTCCGGAAGAAATTCGGCCCGCGCGGCGTCATCCGGGCCTCGGCCGACGGCAAGATCGAGGATACCGGCCCGCTGACCAAGAAGCGGATGGAGACGATCGACGAGGAGACGCTGGCGGCCGCGAAGGACTTCATCCAGCGTCAGGTCCGCGCCAACAAGCCGTTCTTCACCTGGTGGAATGCGACGCGGATGCATTTCCGCACCCACGTCAAGCCGGCGAGCCGTGGAAAATCCGGACAGGACGACTATTCGGACGGCATGGTCGAGCATGACGGGATGGTCGGCGAGCTGCTCAAGGTTCTCGACGATCTCGGCGTCGCCAACGACACCATCGTCTTCTACTCGACCGATAACGGCCCGCACTACAACACCTGGCCGGATGCCGGCACGACTCCGTTCCGCAGCGAGAAGAACTCCAACTGGGAAGGCGCCTACCGTGTCCCCGCTTTCGTGCGCTGGCCCGGCAGGTTCCCGGCTGGCACGACGCTGAACGGCATCGTGGCGCATGAGGACTGGCTCCCCACATTCGCCGCCGCGGCGGGCGCGCCGGACATCAAGGAGCAGTTGCTGAAGGGCGTCTCGCTCAACGGCCGGAACTACAAGAACTATATCGATGGCTACAACATGCTCGACTATTTTTCGGGCAAGGTGAAGGAGTCGCCGCGCAACGAGTTCTGGTACGTCAACGACGACGGGCAGGTCGTCGCAGCCCGCTATCAGGACTGGAAGGTCGTCTTCCTCGAGAACCGGGGAGAGGCGTTCGGCGTCTGGCGCGAGCCCTTCACGGAACTGCGCGTTCCGCTTCTCTTCCACCTGCGCCGCGACCCGTTCGAAAAGGCGCAGCACAACGCCAATGTCTACAATGACTGGTTCCTCGAACGGGTCTTCGTCATTGTTCCGATCCAGGGGCTCGCGGCGAAGTTCCTGCAATCGATGAAGGAATACCCGCCGAGCCAGACGCCGGGCTCCTTCAATCTCACCAAGATCGAGGCCCAGCTTCGCAACGCTGCGGCCGGCAGCCGCTGAACGACCTGCCTGGGTTGGGCGCCGCTTGCGACGCCCAACCCAGCTTTTCGAGCGCGGTTGAAGCGATGATGTTGGCGGGCGCCTGTCCGCGTCGGCGTTGGCTCTGCGTCCGGATTGTTGGGCGCGACCTTGCGATTGTCCTCGGCTGGACGTTGCGGCTGCGGCCATGGGCGGGAGTGCGGCACGGCGCAGGCTGTGCCGACCGACTCCGTCAGTTCGCTGGATGGCGGACGGCGTGCTTGTCTCCTGCGCGGTTGCTGATACCGGTGGCGGATCGCTTTCCGTCGGCCGCTGTCGTGAGGACCAGCCAACCCCATGCGCGTGGATGTTCTCGGGCTTCAGGCGTTTATCAGCATCGCCGAACGGGGCAGCTTCCGCGCTGCCGCGTCCCATCTCAATCTGTCGCAGACGGCGCTCAGCCACCGCATCCGAAAGCTCGAGGAATCGCTGGGCACGCCGCTGTTCCTGCGTACCACCCGCCAGGTCTCGCTGACGGCGGCGGGCACGGCGCTGCTGCCCCGCGCGCGCCGCATCTTCGAGGAGCTCGGCTCCGCGCTCGACGAGGTCAGGGTCGATGCGCGGGAGGAGGACGCGCTGGTTTCGGTCGGCTGCCTGCCGACCGTTGCCGTTCATTGCATGCCGCCGGTCATCGCCGCCTTTGCCAGGCGCCATCCCGGTGTCGGGGTGAGGGTGCATGACAACTCGGCTTCGGAGATTGCCGACAAGGTCCAGTCCGGCGAGGCGGAATTCGGGGTCACCATCGTCGCGGCGAATCGTTGGGACCTCGAGCTCAAGCCCGTGGTGAAGGAGCCGTTCGTGCTGGTGAGCCATCGCAGCATGCCGCTTGCCGGGGCGTCGTCGCTGACATGGGCGCAGCTGCAGGGTGAGCCGCTGGTGCGCATCAGCGCCGAGACGGGAAACCGCATCCTGCTCGACGACGCGCTGGGGGCGCGGCGCGAAAGCCTGAGCTGGCGCTATGAGGTCCAGCGTGTCGTTACCGCCGTCAGTCTGGTGCGCTCCGGCATCGGCTACGCCGTGGTGCCGCAGCTTGCGCTCGACATGGTCGATGCCGGGGATCTGGTCGCCGTGCCGCTGCGTGCGCCCGCCGTCACGCGCACGCTCGGCATCGTCACGCGCAAGAGCACGCCTCTGCGGCCCGTGGCGCGTGATCTTCTGTCATTGCTGAGCCAGGCGCTGAAGCGCAGCGTCGCGCCGAAGCGTGATGAATGAAACTAATCAATCGCTGCATTCTTATCATTTGATGAAGCAATGAGGCTGCTCCACCCTTGCGGCGGGATAAAACGCATGGGGAGCGGCGACGATGGCTGGTTCGGCACCGGCAACGATCGCATTCATCGGTTTCGGTGAGGTCGGGCAGGTTTTTTCGCGCGGCTTTCTGGCGAATGGCGCGGCCGGGATCCGCGCCTATGACCTGCTGTTCGGCAGCGATGCCGGCCGCGGTCTGGAGGATGCGGCGCGGGAGCTCGGGGTGGGCTGTGCCGCGTCGCCGGCCGAGGCCTGCGCGCAGGCGCAGTTCGTCTTTTCAGCCGTGACGGCCGATCGTGCCGAAGCCGTCGCCGCCGAGGCGGCGGGCTGGCTCAGGCCCGGCCAGATCTTCGTCGATGTGAATTCGGCCGCGCCTTCGACCAAGCAGCGGGCGGCGAAAGCCGTCGAGGCCAGCGGCGCCGATTATGTCGAGGCGGCGGTGATGGCGCCGGTGCTGAAGCCCGGCCTCAAGGTTTCGATCCTCGCGGGCGGTCCGAAGGCCGAGGCGGCGGCCGAGACGCTCAACCGGCTGGGCATGAATCTCGCGCCGGTCTCCGCGGTTTTCGGCCGGGCCTCGGCGATGAAGCTCTGCCGCAGCATCGTCATCAAGGGGCTCGAGGCCCTGATGGTCGATTGCGCGGCGGCCTGCGAGGCCTGGGACGTCAAGGAGCCGGTCTTCGCCAGCCTGCATGCGACGTTTCCTTCGATCGATTTCCACGCGCTTGCCGCAGACATGCGCGAGCGCGTCGCGACCCATGGCATCCGCCGGGCGGCGGAAATGCGCGAAGCGGCCGAGATGCTTGCCGCCGCGGGCCTCGATCCCAGTCTCGCCGCAGCGATCGCGGATGCCCAGAAGCGCGGCGCGCGTGCCAAGATCGCGGCTGGAGCGTAAGGCATGGGCCAGATCGCCGTTCCCTGCATGCTGATCCGCGGCGGCACCTCGAAGGGCGTCTATTTCCTGCGGGATGATCTGCCGGCCGATATCGCGGCGCGCGATGCCTTCCTGCTGGCGGTGATGGGCTCGCCCGACAAGCGGCAGGTCGACGGGCTCGGCGGCGCGCATCCGCTGACCAGCAAGGTCGCGATCGTCTCGAAATCGAGCGAGCCCGGCTGTGACATCGACTTCCTGTTCGCGCAGGTCGGCATCGAGACGGCGCAAGTCGATACGACGCCGAACTGCGGCAACATCCTCGCCGGCATCGGGCCGTTTGCGTTGGCGCGCGGGCTCGTCGGTGCGAAAGGTGACCGCACGACAGTTCGCGTCCGCACGATCAACACCGGCACCATCGCCGACCTGACCATGGACACGCCCGATGGCGAGGCAAGCACTGAGGGCAGCGCGCGCATCGATGGCGTGCCGGGGACCTCGGCGCCGATCGATATCGGCTTCCTCGACGCGGAAGGCTCGGTCTGCGGCGCGCTGCTGCCGACTGGCCATCTCGTCGACGTGGTCGATGGCGTGCCCTGCACGCTGATCGACAACGGCATGCCGGTGATCGTGATGCGGGCGGTCGATGTCGGGCGCACCGGCTACGAGCCGCGCGACCAGCTTGACCAGGACATGGAGCTGAAGGCGCGGATCGAGCGCATCCGCCTCGCGGCCGGGCCGCTGATGAATCTCGGCGGCGTCGCGACGAAGGTCGTGCCGAAGATCGCGCTGGTCGCAGCGCCCCGGGCCGGCGGGGCCATCTGCACGCGCAGCTTCATCCCTCATGAATGCCATGCCTCGATCGGTGTTTTCGCGGCGGTGACCGTGGCGACGGCGGCGGCGCTGCCCGGCTCGCCGGCGGCTTCCGTCGCAAACATGCCCGGCGGGCGAGAGCGCTCGCTTTCCGTCGAGCACCCGACCGGCGAATTCACCGTGACGCTGACGGTCGGCGGCACCGCCGAGCGACCGAAGATCGAGCGTGCCGGGCTGCTGCGGACCGCGCGCATCCTGATGGACGGCCGGGCCTTCGTGCCGGCGGGCCGCGCCCGTCACGCGGCGCAATGAGACGAGAGGACGGGCGATGGCCGACACGCAGAAGACAGGCTTGGTGATCACGGCGCATCCCGGCGATTTCGTCTGGCGGGCGGGGGGCGCCATCGCGCTGCACGCGCAGCGCGGGATGCGGGTGAAGATCCTCTGCCTGTCCTATGGCGAGCGCGGCGAAAGCCAGTTTGCCTGGAAGAAGGCGGGCGTCCGGATGGAGGACGTCAAGGCGCAGCGCCGCGAGGAGGCAGAGGCCGCAGCCGCGCTGCTCGGCGCCGAGATCGAGTTCATGGATGCCGGGGATTATCCGCTGCGGACGACGCCCGATATGCTGGACCGCGCTATCGACATCTTTCACGAACTCAACCCCAGCTTCGTGCTGACGCATGCGCTGGAAGACCCCTACAATGTCGACCATCCCGAGGCGACGCGCTTCGCGCAGGAGGCACGCATCATCGCGCAGGCGGCCGGGCACAAGCCCGATCCCGAGCGCGCCTATGCCGCGCCGCCGGTCTTCCTGTTCGAGCCGCACCAGCCCGAGCAGTGCAACTTCAAGCCGAACGTCATCCTCAACATCGACGCGGTCTGGGAGCAGAAGCGCAAGGCCTTCGAGATCCTCGCGGCGCAGAAGCATCTCTGGGAGTATTATACCCGCGTCGCGCTCAATCGCGGCATGCAGGGCGGCCGCAACTCGGGCAAGGCCATGACCTATGGCGAGGCCTATCAGCGGCTCTTCCCGGAAGCGCTGGAGACGCTGGCATGACCCCCGTCGTCATCCGCACGAAGAAGCGTGCGCCGGCCGCGGCCATGGCTGATCTGGGCGAGCTCGGCGTCTCGACCACCCATGAGGCCATGGGCCGGAGCGGGCTGATGAAGCCCTATATGCGCCCGATCTATGCCGGCGCGCAGATCGCGGGCGGGGCCGTCACCGTGCTCGCCCAGCCCGGCGACAACTGGATGATCCATGTCGCGATCGAGCAGGTGCAGCCGGGCGACGTGCTGGTCGTCGCCTGCACCACCGACAACACCGACGGCATGTTCGGCGACCTGCTCGCGACCTCGCTCAAGGCGCGCGGCGGGGTGGGCCTCGTCATCGATGCCGGCGTGCGCGACGTGCGGGTGCTGGCCGGGATGGGCTTTCCGGTGTGGTCGCGCGCGATCTCGGCCAAGGGCACGGTCAAGGCGACGCTGGGTTCGGTCAACGTGCCGGTGGTCTGCGCCGGTGCGCTCGTCCATCCCGGCGACGTGATCGTTGCCGATGACGACGGCGTGGTGGTCGTGCCGCGGCTGGGGGCGGAAGCGGTCGCCGCAGCCGGCCGCAAGCGCGAAGCCGCGGAGGAGGAGAAGCGCCGGCGCCTCGCCTCCGGCGAACTCGGGCTGGACATGTACGCGATGCGCGAAGGTCTCGCCAAGGCAGGCCTCGTCTATCGCGACGACGATTGAGACGAAGAACAGGATTCAAGGCGTAGTTTCGAGCGAAGTGGATACCGGTTCGCGTGAAGAAAGTACGATAAAACAAAGATCTAGAGCCAATTCAGGGGAGGAATGGCAATGACGCATCGCAGGACGATTCTCGGTGGCATGCTCGGGCTGGCGCTGGCCGCCTCGACGAGCGGATTCGCGCTGGCGCAGGAGGCGGTGAAGATCGGCCTGATCCTGCCGATGACGGGGCCCTTCGCCTCGACGGGCAAGCAGATCGACGCCGCGGTGAAGCTCTTCCTCGCCAAGGAGGGCGCCACCCATGGCGGGCGCAAGCTCGAAGTCATCCTCAAGGACGACGCCGGCAATGCCGATGCGACGCGGCGCCTCGCGCAGGAGCTCGTCGTCAACGACAAGGTCTCGGTTCTGGCGGGCTTCGGCCTGACGCCGCTCGCGATGGCGACCGCCCAGGTCGCGACGCAGGCCAAGGTGCCGGAGGTCGTGATGGCGGCGGCGACGGCTTCGATCACCGAGGCTTCGCCCTATATCGTGCGCACCTCCTTCACGCTGCCGCAAGCCTCCGAGCCGATGGCGGACTGGGCTGCGGCCAACGGCATCAAGAAGGTCTTTACCGTCGTCACCGACTACGGGCCGGGCATCGATGCCGAGACATCCTTCGCGGCCAAGTTCAAGGCGGCGGGCGGCACGGTGGAGAGCGTGCGCGTGCCGCTGCGCAATCCGGATTTCGCGCCCTTCCTGCAGCGCGTCTCCGAGGCCAAGCCTGATGCGCTCTTCGTTTTCGTGCCGTCGGGGATCGGCGCGCAGTTCATGAAGCAGTTCGTCGAGCGCGGGCTCGACAAGGCGGGCATCAAGCTGATCGGCCCCGGTGACGTGGTCGATGACGACATCCTCGAGGGCATCGGCGACGTCGCGCTCGGCGCCATTACCACGCATCATTATTCGGCGGCGCATGACAGCCCGGCGAACAAGGATTTCGTCGCGGCCTTCCAGAAGGCCAATCCCGGCATGCGGCCGAATTTCATGGCGGTCGGCGGCTATGACGGCATGAAGCTGATCGCCAAGGCGCTTGAAGCCACCAAGGGCGATGCCAGCGGCGACAAGCTGATCGCGGCGATGAAGGGCGCCGCCTGGGAGAGCGTGCGCGGGCCGGTGAAGATCGATCCTGACACCCGCGACATCATCCAGAACATCTATGTCCGCAAGACGCAGAAGGTCGGTTCCGAGCTCCACAATGTCGAGTTCGCGACGATCAAGGACGTCAAGGACCCGGTGAAGGCCCGCAAGTGAAGAACCGTCATTGCGAGCGTAGCTAAGCAATCCAGGGGACTGGGTTGAACCGTCGCGCCCTGCCGCCTCTGGATTGCTTCGTCGCTTTGCTCCTCGCAATGACGGAGGCTTGCCCGGCCAGGACGAGCACGACCTTTCAGGCTGAGCGGGATCGACGCGCATGTTGACCATCCTGTTCGACGGCATCGCCTATGGGATGGTGCTCTTCGTCCTCGGCTGCGGGCTCTCCGTGACGATGGGGTTGATGAATTTCGTCAACCTCGCCCACGGCGCTTTCGCGATGCTCGGCGGCTATGTCGCCGTGCAGGCGATGCAGCGGCTCGGCCTGCCCTTCCTGGCCTGCCTGCCGCTCGCCTTCCTGTCGGCGGCGCTGGTCGGGATCGTGCTGGAGCGGCTGATCTACCGGCCGATGTACGCCAAGAGCCATCTCGACCAGGTGATGTTCTCGATCGGTCTGGTCTTCATGGCGGTCGCCGGCACGGACTGGCTGATGGGCTCGACGCAGCAGTTCATCCGCCTGCCGGCCTGGCTGCAGGGGCGCTTCGAGATCGCCGGCATCGGCATCGGCCGCTACCGGCTCTTCGTCATCGTGATCTGCGGGCTGCTCGCCTTCTCGTTGCAATGGGGCTTCACGCGCACCCGCTTCGGCAGCCGCCTGCGCGCGGCGGTCGACGATGCGCGGGTGGCGCGCGGGCTCGGCATCCCGGTCAACCGGCTGTTCGCGCTGACCTTCGCGCTGGGCAGCGGCCTGGCCGGGCTGGGCGGCGCGCTCGGCATCGAGCTCATGGGCCTCGACCCGACCTTTCCGCTGAAATTCATGATCTACTTCCTGATCGTCGTCACCGTGGGCGGCACCTCCGGCATTACCGGCCCGTTCTTCGCCGCGATGCTGCTCGGCGTGGCCGACGTCGTCGGCAAGTACCTCGTGCCTGAGGTCGGTGCCTTCATCATCTATGCGCTGATGGTCGCGCTGCTGATCACCCACCCGCACGGGCTCTTCGCGAGGGCGCGGGCATGAGGGCCGAATCCTTCGACGCCAAGGTGCGGCAGGCCCTGTATTCCGGCCGGCGCTGGCATGCGGCCGAGATCGCCTTCTGGTGTCTGGCCTTCGCCGCGTTCCTGCTGTTCCCGCGCAATCTGCTGCTGCTCAACGAGATCGCGATCCTCGCGCTGTTCGCGCTCTCGCTCGATCTGATCCTCGGCTATGCCGGTATCGTCTCGCTGGGGCATGCCGCCTTCCTCGGCATGGGCGCCTATGCGGCCGGACTCTTCGCCAAGCATGTCGGGGGCGATCCGCTCGTCGGCCTCGCCGCCGGCATGGCGGCGGCCGGAGTGCTCGGCCTTGTCACCAGCCCGCTCGTGCTGCGCGGCACCGACCTCACGCGCCTGATGATCACGCTCGGCGTGGCGCTGATCCTCTACGAGCTGGCGAATTCCTTCGGGGGGCTCACCGGCGGTGCCGATGGTTTGCAGGGCATCGTGATGGGGCCGGTGCTCGGCCTGTTCGACTTCGATATCTTCGGGCGCACCGCCTATCTCTATTCGCTCTCCGTGCTGTTCGTGCTGTTCCTGATCGCGCGGCGGGTGGTGCATTCGCCTTTCGGCCTCTCGCTCCGCGCCATCCGCGACAATCCGCTGCGTGCCTCGGCCTCGGGCGTGCCGAACGGGCGCCGCCTCGCCGCGGCCTATACGGTCGCGGCCGCCTATGCCGGGGCGGCGGGCGCGCTGCTCGCCCAGACCACGCAGTTCGTCTCGCTCGACGTGCTCGACTTCCATCGCTCGGCCGATCTGATGCTCGTCCTGATCATCGGCGGTGCAGGCTATCTCTATGGCGGGCTCGTCGGCGCCATCGCCTTCAAGCTGCTGCAGGACGCGATCGCGAGTTTCACCCCGCAATACTGGATGTTCTGGATCGGGCTTTTCCTTGTGCTCTTCGTGCTCGGCGGGCGCGAGATCATTCATGGCGGGGTCAAGACCATCGCTGGCCGCCTCGCCCGCTCGGGCAAGGGAGCGGCGCGATGAGCGCGGTTCTCCAGACCTTCGACCTCGTCAAGAGCTTCGGCGGCATCACCGCGACGGACCATGTCGATTTCACGCTGGCGAAAGGCGCCCGCCATGCCCTGATCGGACCCAACGGCGCCGGCAAAACCACTTTCGTCAACCAGCTGACCGGCGTGCTCAAGCCGAGTTCCGGCCGCATCGAATTGATGGGCGAGGACATCACGCGGCTGCCGCGCGAGACACGGGTGAAGCGCGGGCTGGCGCGCACCTTCCAGATCAACCAGCTCTTCGCGACGATGACGCCGCTGGAGATGATCGCGCTCGTCACCTCCGAGCGGCTCGGTCGCGGCAGCCATCCTTTCCGTGCGCTCGACCGCGATGCGGAGCTGGTGAGCCAGACTGCGGAGATCCTCAACCGCTTCCGGCTCGACGACATCATGGACCGGACGATCGCGACGCTGCCCTATGGCAAGCAACGCCAGATCGAGATCGCCGCCGCCTTCGCGGCAAGGCCCAGCGTGCTTCTGCTCGACGAACCGGCAGCCGGAGTGCCGGAAGCCGAGCGGCGCGAGCTGATGCAGACGGTCGCCGATCTGCCGGACGATGTCTCCGTGCTGCTTATCGAGCACGACATGGACCTCGTCTTCCGCTTCGCGACGCGCATCACCGTGCTGGTCAATGGCCGCGTGCTGGCGGAGGGCGCGCCGGAGGAGATGGCGCGCGATCCTGCCGTTCGTGCGGCCTATCTCGGTGAGGACGCCCATGTCTGAGCTGCTCAAGATCGAGAAGCTGTGCGCCGGCTATGGCGAGGCGCAGGTGCTGTTCGACATCGATCTCAGCCTTGCCGAGGGGCATTCGCTCGCTTTGCTCGGCCGCAACGGTGTCGGCAAGACGACGCTGGTCAACAGCATCATCGGCGTGACTCGCCGGCGCGGCGGCCGGATCGTGCTCGCCGGGCGCGACTTGACCACCGCCTCGCCCGAGCAGCGGGCGCATGCCGGCATCGGCTGGGTGCCGCAGGAGCGCAACATCTTCAAGTCGCTGACGGTGCTGGAGAACCTGACGGCGGTGGCACGGCCGGGGCCGTGGGACACTGGCCGCGTCTTCCGCATGTTCCCGCGCCTGGCCGAGCGCAAGGCCAATCTCGGTAACCAGCTTTCCGGCGGCGAGCAGCAGATGCTGGCGATCGGCCGGGCGCTGATGCTGAACCCGAAGCTGCTGCTGCTCGACGAGCCGACCGAGGGGCTCGCCCCGATCATCGTCGAGGAGTTGCTCAGGGCGCTGAAAGCGCTGTTCCGGGAAGAGGGGCTGTCCGCCATCGTGATCGAGCAGCACGCGCGCAAGATCCTCGAACTGACCGACGACGCCATCGTGCTCGAACGCGGCCGCGTGGTGCTGGCCGAGCGCAGTGCTACGCTCATCGCCGAGCCGCAGCGGCTCGAACACCATCTCGGCCTCGCCGCCGCAGCATGACCATCAGGAACCGGGAGGATATGCCATGACACAGAGGACGAAGCCGCCGTTCCGAGGCGATATGGTCGGAAGCCTGCTGCGCAGCGCGCCGGTCAAGGAAGCCCGTGCCAAGGTCGCCGCTGGCGAGATGACGCAGGCCGAGCTGACGACGATCGAAGACGAGGAGATCCGGAAGCTCGTCCGGAAGCAGGAGGAGATCGGGCTGCAGGCCGTGACCGACGGCGAATATCGCCGGGCCTTCTGGCATTTCGATTTTCTCGACGGTTTGACCGGCGTCACGACCTACGAGACCGACGCAGGCATCCAGTTCAAGGGCGTCGCCACCAAGGGGCACGGCATCCGCGTCACCGGCAAGCTCGACTTCCCGGCCGGGCACCCGCATCTGGCCCACTTCAAGTTTCTGGCCTCGGTGACCAGCCGCGTGCCGAAGATGACCATCCCGAGCCCATCCATGCTGCATTATCGCGGCGGGCGGAAGGCGATCGACCCGACCGCCTATCTCAAGATGGAGGACTACTATCACGATCTCGGCCAGGCCTATGCCAAGGCGATCAGGGCCTTCTACGATGCCGGCTGCCGCTATCTGCAGCTTGACGACACCAGCCTGTCCTATTTCTGCGATCCCGAGCAGCGCAAGATGCTGGCGGAGCGCGGCGACGACCCGGACAAGCTGATCTTCATCTATCGCGACGTGCTCAATGCCGCGCTGAAGGCGAAGCCCGCCGACATGCAGATCACCACCCATACCTGCCGCGGCAACTTCAAATCGACCTTCATCGCTTCGGGCGGCTATGAGCCCGTCGCCGACATGGTCTTCAACCAGATCGATGTCGACGGCTATTTCATGGAGTGGGATGACGACCGCTCCGGCGGCTTCGAGCCGTTGCGCTTCCTGCCCAAGGGCGACAAGCAGGTCGTTCTCGGCCTCGTCACCTCCAAGTTCGGCGCGATCGAGAGCAAGGACAATCTCAAGCGCCGCATCGAGGAAGCCGCGAAATTCGCACCGCTTGAGCAGCTCTGCCTGTCGCCGCAATGCGGCTTCGCCTCGACCGAGGAGGGCAATGTGCTGGCCGAGGACGAGCAATGGGCCAAGCTCGCGCGCATCCTCGAAGTCGCCAAGGAAGTCTGGGGATGAGCAGCGAACCCTGTTTCGACATCGCCCATCTCGGCCATGTCGAGCTCTTCACCAACAAGCCCGAGGCCAGCCTCGACTTCTTCGTCAACATCTTCGGGCTGACGGAAAGTGGGCGCGAGGGCGACTCGGTCTATCTGCGCGCCTGGGACGATTACGAGTTCCATACGCTGAAGCTGACCGCCTCGAACACCACCGGCGTCGGCCATATCGGCTATCGCGCGTCGAGCGAGGTGGGGCTTCTGCGTCGCGTTGCCGCGATCGAGGCGATGGGAGCGGGCATCGGCTGGAGCGAGGGCGATCTCGGGCATGGCCGGGCCTATCGCTTCCGCGATCCGGACGGGCATGTCTTCGAGATCTATTTCGACACCAACAAGTATGTTGCGCCCGAGGGCGAGCGGCCGGCGCTGAAGAACCAGGCGCAGCGCAACCATGGCCGTGGATGCGCCGTGCGCCGGATCGACCATGTCAATCTACTGGCGCAGGATGTCGCGGTGATCCGCGACTTCATGCCGAAGGCGCTGGGCAGCCGCATCACCGAGCAGATCGTGCTGGATTCGGGCGAGGTCGGCGGCTGCTGGTTCACGGTCAACAACAAGAGCTATGACATCGCCTACACCCGCGACCACACCCGCACGCAGGGGCGCTTCCACCACGTCACCTATGCGGTGGACCAGCGCGAGCACATTCTGGAGGCGGCCGATCTCTTCCTGGAGAACGGCGTCTTCATCGAGACCGGGCCGCACAAGCACGCGGTGCAGCAGACCTTCTTCCTCTATGTCTACGAGCCGGCCGGCAACCGCGTCGAGATCGCCAATGCCGGCGCGCGGCTGATCCTCGATCCGGACTGGCAGACCGTGACCTGGACCGAGACCGAGCGGAAGAAGGGGCAGGCCTGGGGGCTCAAGACGATCGAGAGCTTCCATACGCATGGCACGCCGCCCGCGGCATAGGTCGATGCCCGCTCAGGCCATGACCAGCCCGCCATCGACATGCAGCACCTGGCCGGTGACGAAGCCGGCCCAGTCGCTGGCGAGGAAGAGCACGGGGCCGGCGACATCGGCCGGCGTCGCGATGCGGCGCAGCGGCGTCTGCGCGATCAGCATCTCGCGCACCTCTTCCGGCGTCGTCGCGCTCGCCTCAGTCGGATAGACCAGCCCCGGCGCGACGCAGTTCACCCGGATGCCGAGCGGGCCGAGCTCGGCCGCGAGATTGCGGCTGAAGCCGACGAGCGCGGCCTTGGCCGTCGTATAATCGTGATAGGGGATGCTCGGCCGCGTCACCAGATCGCTGGCGAGATTGACGATGGCAGCTCCGCTGCGGCGTTGGAGCAGCGGCAGCATGGCCCGGCTCACCGTATAGGCTGCCTTCACCGCGCCCTCGAACTGCTGCTCGTAGGCTTCCCAGGGTGTCTCCCAGAAGCGGGCGCGGTTGTCCGGGTCGAAGCGATAGGGTGCGAAGGCGTTGTTGACGACGACGTCGAGCCGCCCGACCTCCTCGGCGATGTGAGATGCCATGGCGGCGACGGCCTCGGTGGAGGTCACGTCAGCGGCGATGGCCAGCGCCTCGCCGCCGAGCGCGCGGCATTCCGCGACGACCGCCTCGGCCGCCGCCTCGTTCGTGCGGTAGTTGACGACGACAATGCCGCCCTCGGCCGCGAAAGCCTTTGCGATCGCAGCCCCGATGCCGCGGCTCGCGCCGGTGACGAGGACGGCCCGACCGCTGAACGTCACGGCGCGCCATCCTTCGCGGGGATCAGGTCGCTCTTCACGACGGAGCCCATATCGATCTGGCGGGAGATCAGGCCGAGGCTGCGGAAGGTGTCGGCACCTTTCTGCAGGGCGTCGAGATCGAAGCGGCCGAGGCCTTCGCGCTCTGTCGTCGCCGAGACGCTCGACGCATTGCGCAGCTTGATGATCTCGAGATTCACCGCCTCGTCGCGGCCGTTGATCGCGCGGGTGACGGCGATGCGCGCCGCTTCCTCCGGCTTCGCGATCATCCAGGCGGCGGAATCGCGATAGGCGGCGAGGAAGCGCTTCAGCAGCGGCTTGTTCTGCTCGTAATAGCTTTCCTTCACGACGAAGATGTCGCTCGGCAGGTTGAGCTGGTCGCGGACCTCGATGACATTGGGCTCGCCCAGCCCCTTGGCGCGGGCGACGAGCAGGCCGGTATCGGTCGCGGCGGTGGCGTCGACCTGCCCCTGCATCAGCGGCGCGAAGTTGAGCAGGCCGGTGGGCTGGATCTGCACGTCCTTCTCGCCGAGCCCGAACTGATGCAGCAGCACGAGCAGGTTCTGATAGGTGCCGCTGGCGAGGCTGTAGACGCCGATGCGCTTGCCCTTGAGGTCGGCGGCGCTGCGGATGCCGCTGTTCTTGAGGGCGACCACGTTGAAGACGTTCTGCGGATAGATGTTGTAGATCGCGACGAGCTTCTCGCCCTTGTCGAGCGCGAGATAGAGCGCGGCCGGATCAGTGAAGGCGATATCGGCCTGCCCGGCGAGCATGTTCTGCAAGGCCGCGCCGCCGCCATTGCCGGGCACATAGTCGAGCGCGATGCCCTTCGCCTTGAAGAAGCCCTTGTCCGGCTCGGCCAGCAGGTTGGTGATCTCGCTGATCGGCTGGCTCCAGCCGGCGACCGTGACCTTGTCGAGCGTCTGGGCCGTCGCGGGCGCGGCAACCAGCCACGCGAGGGCGAGCATGATGAGGGTGCGCAGGGCGGGCATGGGTCTAGCCTTTCGAGAAACGGTGCAGGACGCGGCGCTCGATCAGGCGCACGGCCTCGTAGAGCAGCATTCCCAGAGCGGTGATGACGATGAAGAGCGCGAAGATCAGGCTCGAATCCATCACGCTCTGGGCGGCGATGATCGAGGCGCCGAGGCCGATGCGTCCGCCGATGAACTCGCCGACGACGGCGCCGACCAGTGCGAGCACGACGGCGACCCGCAGGCCCGCCATGATGACCGGCAAGGCCGCAGGCAGCTTGAGGCGCAGCAGGGTCTGGAGGCGGCCGGCGCGCAGCATGCGGAAGAGTTCGCGCTTGGCCGGGTCGACCTCGCTCACGCCGGTCAACGTGTTCTCCATCAGCGGGAAGAAGCAGATCAGCGCGGTGATGACGACGGTCGGCGTCATGCCGAAGCCGAACCAGATGATGAAGAGCGGCCCGAGCGCGAGCTTGGGCACGAGCTGGCTCGCCAGCACATAGGGCCGCAGCAGCCGGCTCAGCGCCGGGAATTCCGCGAGCAGGATGCCGGCGCCGAGCCCGACGACGGCGCCGATGCCGAGGCCTAGCGCCATCTCGGCCGCCGTGATGGCAAGATGCGGCCAGAGCCGGCCGGTGGCGATCTCGCTCCAGAGCGTCGCGAGCACGGCGGAGGGCGGTGGCAAGACCAGCGGCGAGAGACCGCCGAGACGGCACCAGGCTTCCCAACTCGCGAGCAGGGCGATGAGCAGCAGGAGGGCGGGGAGGCGCGCCTTCATGCCGCCGGCCTCCGGCTCGCGACGCCCCTCGCTTCGCCATCCATGGCGTCGCGCAATGCGCGGCAGGCGGCGGTGAAGGAGGGCGCATAGCGCATGTCGCGATGGCGTGGGCGTGCCAGCTCGATCCGGCGCACATGCGTTAAGCGGCCGGCCGCCATCACCGCGACCTTGTCGGCGAGATAGACGGCCTCGCCGATATCATGGGTGACGAAGAGGGCCGTGGTGCCGTTGAGCGCGCAGAGCCGGAGCAGATCGTCCTGCAATTCCTCGCGCGTCAGGGCGTCGAGCGCGGCGAAGGGCTCGTCGAGCAGCAGCAGATCGGGGTTGCCGATCAGCGCACGCGCGACGGCGATGCGGCTTTGCTGGCCGCCGGAGAGTTCGGGAGGGTGGCGTCCGGCGAAATCCGTCAGGCCGACGCGGGCGAGCAGGTCGAGCGCCGCGTCGCGGTCGGTCGCCGTCGGGCGGCGCTTCAGCGAGATCGGCAACAGGACATTGTCGAGGGCGCTCAGCCAGTCGAGCAGGGTCGGAGCCTGGAAGACGAAGCCGGCGCGCGGGCTCGGGCCATGCAGCGCCTCGCCGCCGATGCGGATGTTGCCTTGGGTCGGCATCAGCAGGCCGGCGGCGAGCTTGAGCAGGGTGGTCTTGCCGCAGCCGCTGCGGCCGAGCAGGCAATGGATCTCGCCACGCGGGATCGTCCAGTCGATGCCTGCGACGATGGCCGGGCCGGTCGGATCGTAGCGGTAGCCGACCTGCTCGATCGTCACGAAACCGGGAGTGGCGGATTCAGTCGACATAGGGCGCGAACCCTTCTGCCGCCGCTTCCGCGCTCTGCTCGATCTCGGTCAGGGTGACGAGGTCGAGCAGGCTGAAGCGTCCGTCGTGATGCCAACCGGCTTCCGGGGCCGTCATGCGGCCGAGCGGCGCGATGCGGCTGATGCCGGCCTCTCCCAATCGTTCAGCGAGTCGGAACAGCCGTTCCGGCGATGCAGCGATGCCGGCCGTCTGCAGGAAGCTGCGATAGGGCGTGACGAGGGCGGGGACCTCGTCGAGGCTGTCGACCGCAACCAGCTTGAGCGTGCGGTTCAGGCCGGTCGGGCTCAGGGCTTCCGGCGCGTCGGCATGGACCACGCTCCAACTGTCGGATGGCTCGCCGAGAAGCTCTGCGGTGTTGTCCATCGCGCGCGTCTCCTGCGCGCCGCGCCAGGCGGCGATCGCGGCCGCTTCGCCCTGCGAGAGCGCGCGGCGCGGATGGCGGGAGGCGAGGGCGGCGAGCTCCTGCGCGACATGGCGCGCGAATTCGGCCGGGCTGACGCGCCCGCCGCGCTCGACGAACAGCGTCTGCGGCGAATAGCAGCCCTGCTGCTCGTAGCGTGTGACGTCATGGGCGGCGAGCCGGGCCAGCGCCGCGCTCTTTCGGCTATCGAGCGCTTCGCGCGCGATCACGCCGAAGCCGATCTTGTGGCCATGCGGCAGGAAGCGGGTCGTGATCGGCAGTTTCGCGCGCAGCGCCGCAAGCGTGTCGTTGCCGCCATAGGCCATGACGGTGCCAGCTTCGCGCAGGAAGACGGGTTCGGCCGCCGCTTCGCCACCCTTCCACCAGGTGATGGCGAGGCATTCGCCGAGCTCCGGGTCGATCTCGGCGAGGAGGCTCGCGAACCAGCCCGCCGTCAGGGGTTCGGCCGAGGCGAGCTTTCCGACGGTGCCGGCCTTGACCAGCAATCCGCAGATCAGGCTCCAGAGCGACAGCGCCGGGACGTTGCCGGCCCAGACATGCAGCAGCAGTTCCGGGCCATGGGCACGCAGATAGCCGCCCTTCGGCGTCGGCTGGAAGCCGTCGAGCACGCCGGGATTGGCGAAGTCCTCGGCGAGGAAGCGCAGCAGCTGTGGGCGCCGGAAGGTCTTGAGGTAGCCGGTCAGGCCGAGACGGACGGTCTCGCGGTCATAGCCGGTGACGATCGGAAGGAGATGCTCGGCCTTGCGCCGCAGCGGGTGCTGGCGATCGAGCAGGCGTGCCACTGCCGCGTCGATCCCGGCGACGATGCGCGCGGTCTCCATTCGCTTCAGCCGCTCGCGGGCATTGGTGCGGACATGCGCGCAGAGCGCGGCGGCCTGCGTTTCGTCAAGCTCGGGCAGCGCGATGGCGGCGCTCTCGCCCCAGGCGCTGTAGTTGACCTCGCGCCAGCGCAGTGCCTCGCGCTTCTGGCCCGGCAGATGGCCCGCATGCTCGATCACCGATTCAGCCTCGCGCTGCGGCCAGGAATTCGGCGACCGCGACCGAGCAGCCCTTCGAGGCCTCGCCATCGACCCGGCCCAGCAGCCTGAAGCCACCCGGCACGATCTCGCCGGCATCCTCGGTCAGGATCGCCGCGACGCAGTTGAAATGGGCGAGATCGTGATGGACGATCACGCCGCGCCGGCCTTCCGGCAGATCCGCGCCGGTCAGCGGATCGACCACGCGGCTGCGGATCCAGTGCGGGCCGGATTTGACCGACGGACAGACGGCGTTGCCGCCGTCGTAGAGCTGCGAGCTCAGCTCGGTCATGCCGTACATGTTGATGCAGGCCGAGCGCGGCACGCCGAAGGCGCTGGCGAGACCATCATAGAACTCGTCGGGGGCTAGCTCGCGCGACTGGCCCTTGAAGCCGCCGGTGTCGAGGATGCGGGTGCCTTGCGGCAGGGCGAAGCGCCGGCCGCTCGCCGCGAGCGCGTCCAGCACGGGAACGAAGGAATAGCTCGCGCCGAGCAGGGCATAGGGCTCGCCGCTCTTCTCCGCCTGCTCCAGCGCCGACAGAAGCCCGTCGAGGTCGAGACCGGCGGCATCGATGAAGGTCTTGGAATCCGGCGTGCCACATTCGCGTTTGGCGAGCGAGAGGTAGGTGGCGAGCGAGGAGTTGGGCAGCTCGGCCGCGTCGGGGAAGAGGATGCCCATGCGGGTCCTCTCCCGGCCGCGCATGAAACGCTTGCGGAAATTGAGCAGCATCGAACGGCGCCAGACGGCGAGCGTCGGGTGATAGCTGCGGCCACGCACGCCCTGCGTGGTGCCGCTGGTCATGAAGACGTATTCCGCTGCTTCCGGCGGGCTGCAGCTCAGCGTCAGATCCTTGAAGGCGGTAATCGGCACGGCCGGGATATCGCGCCAGCGCCGGACGGAGAGCGGCGTGCGGCCGCGCTGCAGGCAAAACCGCTTGTAGGGCTCGTTGTTGCGGAACTGATAGGCGAAGAGCTTCAGCGCCATCGCCTCGAACTCGGCTTCCGACGCGTCGGGGAGCGCGATGAACGCCAGCAGCGCCTCGATGATCTCGGCTTGCGTCACTTTGGCCTACTCCTGCCCGAGCCGCCGGGACGGACTCGATCGCGAAAGGACCATATGCGCAGATGGAATCGGGGCCTTGAACGCCGCCTGTCCCGCATCCCTACGCCGGTATGATCCGGATCAGGTTCGGAGGGTCACCGCGTTGCTTGGGCTCGAAAGCCCCGCCGGCGGAATCTCAGCCTCCTAGCGAGGCCCCCCTGGGAACGGTGTTTAGGTGGGGCTTCGCGCCCCGCCTTGTCAAGCGCCGCCGACGCCATGACGTGGTGGCGACGAGTTGTCCTGGCATGGCGCGCATGCCGAAGAAGAGGCTCGACGCCGGGCCGCAAAAGCGGTGATGTGCCGGCCATGAACATCTCCGCGCCGCCGCCCCGCATCGCCCCCTTCACCTGCGAGAAGAAGCCGGCCACCGGCTCACGCGGGATGGTCGTTACCAATCATCCGCTTGCCTCGGCGGCGGGCGCGCAGATGCTGCTCGCCGGCGGCAACGCCATCGATGCGGCGGTGGCTTCGCTCTTCGCGCTGACGGTGGCCGAGCCGATGATGGTCGGCATCCTCGGCGGTGGGCTGAGCCATATCCGGCTCGCCGACGGCCGCCATGTCGTGATCGACAACCTCTCGACCGCGCCGGGCCATGCGGCGCCCGACATGTATGACTGCCTCTCGGACGAGATCGGCAAGCAGCGCGACACGCGCGACCGCGAGAACGTGGTCGGTGCCAAGGCGGTCGCTGTGCCCGGCGCGCTCAAGGGCTGGTGCGAGGCGCTGGCGCGCTTCGGCACGCTGCCGCTGGCCGAGGTGCTGCAGCCGGCGATCGGGCTGGCCGAGCGCGGCTTCGTCGTCACGCCCTATCTTTCGAACTGCATCACCGACAACGCCGCCGACCTCGCCCGCGATCCCGATCTTGCCGCGATGCTGTTGCCGGGCGGGCAGCCGCTGCAGCCGGGCGCAAGGCTGGTTCAGTCCGACTACGCCGCGAGCCTGAAGCTGATCGCGGCGGAAGGGCCGGAGGCGCTCTATGGCGGCAAACTCGGCCGGGCGCTGACCGACTACATGGCGAAAAATGGCGGGCTGATCGATCAGGCCGACCTCGCCAATTACCGCATAGAATTGCGCGAGCCGATCCGCGGCTCCTATCGCGGCTACGAGATCGTCGGCCCGCCGCCGCCCTCGTCATCGGGGGTGCACATCGCGCAGATGCTCAACATCCTGGAAGGCTACGATATCGGTTCGCTGGGCTTCGGCTCGGCGGATGCTGTGCATCTTCTGGCCGAGGCGTTGAAGATCGCCTTCGCCGACCGGGCGGTGGCGACGGCGGACCCCGCTTTCGTCAAGGTTCCGGTCGAGAGGCTGATCGACAAGAGCTATGCCGACGAGCGCCGCGGGCTGATCGCGATGGAGCAGGCAAAGAGCTGGACAGCCGGGCTCGCCGGCGGCGAATCCGCCGATACCACCCATGTCACGGTGGCGGATGCGCTCGGCAACGTCGTCAGCGCGACGCAGACGATCAACGGGCTGTTCGGCGCCTGCGTGCAGATCCCCGGTACGGGGATGATCGCCAACAACTACATGTTCAATTTCGATCCGCATCCCGGCCGCGCGCTCTCGATCGCGCCGGGCAAGCGGGTCTTCACCTCGATGGCGCCGATGATGGCGCTGAAGGAGGGCCGGCTCGCCTTCGCGCTCGGCCTGCCCGGTGCGCTGCGGATCTTCCCCTCGGCGCTGCAGGCGATCGTCAACCTGATCGATCACCGGATGACGCTGCAGGAGGCGGTCGAGGCGCCGCGCGTCTGGACCGAGGGCGGCGTGCTTGAGCTCGAAGAGGCGTTTCCCGAGGCCGTGGCGCAGGAGCTTGCGGCGCGCGGCCACCGAATCGTGCGCTCGCCGCGCGTCGCCGGCGGCATGAACGCCATCGCCTTCAACCCTGACGGCACGTTGACGGGCGCGGCCTGCTGGCGCGCCGACGGCACTCCGGTCGCCATCTCCGGCGGGCTCGCCCGCGCCGGTGCCCGCTTCACGATCTGACCGCATTTTCCGGATTTTCCATGCCCGAGACCATCGTCCTCCTCGACATGACCTCGCCCGAGCGCGCCGAGCGCATGCGCGCGCTGTTGCCGCCCGGCTTCGTGCTGAGGCACGGCACCGCGCGCGGAGACGAGCATATGAAGGAGATCATAGCCGAGGCCGATTACGCGATCTCGGGCCAGGTCGGCGTTTCGGCGGAGGTTCTGCGGGCGGCGAGGAGGCTGAAGCTCCTGCACAAATGGGGCGTCGGCTACGACAATATCGACATCGCGGCCGCGCAGGCGCTGGGCATCACCGTGGCGCGCACCACCGGCTCCAACTCCGTGCCCGTGGCGGAATTCGCGCTGGGCCTGACGCTCGCGGCGCTGCGCTTCATCGGCTATGGCCACGCCGAGCTGAAGCAGGGGCATTGGGCGACCGGCAAGCTGCCGGGCGATCCCTTCATGCTCTCGGGCAAGACGGTCGGCATCGTCGGCTTCGGTGCGATCGGCCAGAATCTCGCGAAGCTGCTCAGGGGGTTCGGCTGCACCATTCTCTACAGCAAGCGCCAGCCGCTCGATGCCGCGACGGAAGCGGCGCTCGGTGCCCGGCATGCTTCGCTGGCGGAGATCCTGGCACAGGCGGATGTCGTCTCGCTGCATTGCCCGCTGACGCCGGAGACGACCAACCTGATCGATGCCGCCGCCCTCAGGGCGATGAAGAAGACGGCGGTGCTGGTCAATGTCGCGCGCGGCGGCGTCGTCAACGAGACCGACCTGATCGCGGCGCTGAAGGCGCGGGAGATCGCGGGCGCGGCGATGGACGTGTTCTCGGTCGAGCCGCTGCCGGCTGATAGCGAGCTGCTTACGCTCGACAATCTGGTGGTGACGCCGCATCTCGCGGCGATGGCCGCCGATAATTTCGCGCCGACCGTGAAGCGCATGTTCGACAATATGGCGCGGGTCTCGCGGGGCGAGCCGGTGCCGGAGCGCGATCTGGTGGTGTGAGGTGCAGGCTGCTCAGTGCAGCCCGCCGACGCCGACATAGCGTTCGAGCACGTCGCCGTCGGCACGCAGCGCCGCCGGCTTGCCCGACCAGACGATCCGCCCGCGTTCGAGGATGACGACGTCCTCGGCGAAGTCGAGCGCGCTTTCCAGGCGCTGCTCGACGAAGAGGATGGTCATCGCGCCGCTTGCCGCGAGCCGTGTGAAGGCCTCCATCAGCATGTCGCAGATGACCGGAGCCAGACCCTCCAGCGGCTCGTCGAGCAGCAGAACCGAGGGCTGGCCGAGGATGGTGCGGGCTGTCGCCAGCATCTGCTGCTCGCCGCCCGAGAGTTGCGAACCGAGATTGCGCCGGCGTTCCTGCAGGCGCGGGAACAGCGCATAGGCCTCCTCGATGGCGCTGCGCGGGCGGCCTTTCAGTCCGGCGACGAGATTCTCCTCGACGGTCAGTCCCTTGAAGACCTCGCGGGTCTGGGGGACGAGGCCGAGCCCGCCATGAGCGCGTGCCGCGGTGCCGAGCGCGGTGATGTCGGTGCCGCCGAGGCTGATGTTGCCGGAATAGCGGCGGGTCAACCCCATCAGGCTCGCCATCAGCGTGGTCTTGCCCATGCCGTTGCGGCCGAGGATGGAGAGGCGCCCGCCGGCCGGCACCGAGAAGGAGACATCCTCCAGCACATGGGTCTGGCCGTAGCCGGCGCTCAGGGCGCGGACGTCAAGCGTGGCTGCCGGCATGCGCGTAGTTCCCGAGATAGGCTTCACGGACCTTGGGGTCTTTGGCGACCTCGGCCGGCAAGCCCTGGAAGATGAGCTCGCCCGCCGCGAGAACCACGACCCGCTTGGCGAAGCGGAAGACGAGGTCCATGTCGTGCTCGATCATCAGCACGGCGAGTGAGGCGGGCAGGCGGGCCAGTGCTTCCTCGATGCGCGGGGTGTCGGCCGAGGGCACGCCGGCGGCAGGCTCGTCGAGCAGCAGCACCTTGGGACGCTGCGCCAGCGCGATCGCGATTTCGAGCAGGCGCTGCTGGCCATAGGCGATGGTGGCGACCTTGCGGCGCGCGACCTCGGTGAGGCCGAGCGTGGCGAGGATCTCGGCGGCTTCGTCGCGTGCTTCTGAATCGCCGTGGAAACGGGCGAAGATGCGCGTCGCCTGGCCGAGCCGCTGCAGGATGGTCATAACGACATGCTCTTCCGGCGTCATGTCCGGGAACAGGCGGGTGACCTGAAAGGTGCGGACGAGGCCGCGCCTGACGCGCTTCACGGCGCCTAAGGCCGTGATGTCCTCGTCGGCGAGGCGGACGCTGCCCGCGCTCGGCGGGATGCGGCCGGTGACGAGGTTGACGAAGGTGGTCTTGCCGGCGCCATTCGGGCCGATCAGGGCAAGGCGCTCGCCTTCGTGCATCGCGAGCGAGATGTCGCGGCTGACCTTGAGTCCGCCGAATTCCTTGGAGAGATGCGAGACTTCGAAGACCGCGCTCATCGGCCGGCCCCCCAGCGGTTGCGCGCCAGCAGCCGGGCGAGTTCGTCCAATGTGCCGGAGAGCCCGCGCGGGGCGAAGAGCACGATGGCGATCAGCACGGCGCCGACCAGCGTCATCCAGTGGAAGGGGTTGATCGCGGCGACGATATGTTCGAGCGCCATGAAGATCACCGTGCCGATCAGCGCGCCGTAGAGATGGCCGATGCCGCCGAGCACGAGCATGACGAGCGCGTTGGCGGAAATCTCGAAGCTCACGCTGTCGAGCCCGACGACCTGCGTCGCGATCGCCGCGAGCGCCCCGCCCATGCCGGCGACAGCGCCGGAGATGACGAACATCTTGAGCAGCACCGGGAAGGCATAGATGCCGAGCGCGCTGATCCGCAGCGGGTCTTCCTTGAGGCCGCGGCAGACCATGCCGAAAGGCGAGCGCGTGACGAAGCGCAGCGTCGCGAAGACGAGGATGAGCAAGGCGAGACCGAAGAAATAGGCGGCGCGGCCCCAGAGATCGAATTCGAAGATGCCGAAGAGTGGGGCCGGGCTCATGCCGGAGAGGCCGTCGCTGCCGCCGGTGATCGAGGAGGCCTTGTTGGCGGCCTCGTGCAGCAGCTGGACGATGGCGATCGAGAGGACGAGCTGCGGCAGGCCATGGGCGCGCAGCATGATCGAGCCCATGGCGAGCCCCATCGCCGCGCCCGCCGCGGCGCCGATCAGGATGAGCAGGACGGGCTCGGTCACGCCGTTGACGCAGGCGATGCCGGCGGCATAGGCGCCGGCGCCGTAGAGCGCGCCCTGGCCGAGCGAGGCGATGCCGCAATAGCCGACGATCAGGTCGAGCGAGAGCACGAGCAGCGCCACCGAGATGACGCGAGTCAGGAAGGCGAGGTTGTCCGGGAAGAGGACATAGCCGGCGAGCCCGACGAGCGCGATCAGGGCAAGGCCGATCAGGTCGCGGCCGAGCGTGCGCAGGCGGGGTATCGTGGCGCGTGGGAGCGTCGCGTTGGTCATCTTATTGCGCCCGTCCCATCAGGCCGCGCGGGAACGCACAGACCACCAGGATCACCGCGAGATAGAAGAAGAAATTGCCGAAATCCGGCACGAGATAACGCCCGGTGACGTCGATGGCGCCGAGCAGCAGGCAGGCCGCTAGAGCACCGGGAATGGAGCCCGAGCCGCCGACGGAGACGACGACGAGGAAGGTCACCATGTAGCGCAGCGCGTAATAGGGCTCGATCGGCAGGAACTCGGCGCCGACCACGCCGCCGAAGGCGGCAAGCCCGATCGCCAGCGCGAAGCTCGCGGCATAGATGATCTCGGTGCGCACGCCGAGCGCGCGGGCCATCGGCGCATTCTCGACAGCAGCGCGCAGATGGATGCCGAAGCCGGTGCGCTCGATCAGGAACCACAAGCCGCAGGCGACGACGAGCCCGCTCGCGATGACGAAGAGCCGGTGGCCGGCGATGCTGCGGAAGCCGAGGTCGATCGGTCGCGCCAGATCGGCGGGAAGTGGAATCGTCTTCAGCGTCGGGCCGAAGAAGTAGTTGGTGATGCCGATGACGCAGAAGGTGATGCCGATCGTCATCAGCACCTGCGACAGCTCGCTGCGATCGTAGATGCGGCGATAGAGCAGGCGCTCCAGCGGAATGGCGAGCAGCACCGTGCCGACCATGGCGAGCACGATGCCGAAGCCATAGCCGAGGCCGAGATCGCGCGCGGCATAGGAGGCGATGTAGCCGCCGATCATGGCGAAGGCGCCGTGCGCAAGGTTCACCACCCGCATCAGCCCCATGGTCAGCGACAGGCCGATGCAGATGATGAACAGCGCCATGCCATAGGCGAGCGCATCCATGGCTATGCTCAGCGCGGTCTGCATCTGCGGGCTTTCCGATGCTCGGGCGTTTTACGTTCGGCTGGAACCGTCGCCGTCATGCTCGGGCTTGACCCGAGCATCTCACGACGGGGAGGCTCCGGAGCTTCTTCCTGACGGAGATTCTCGGGTCTGCGCTTCGCTTCGCCCGAGAATGACGGCGTGTTTCCAGCGGGAAACGGCGCTTTTACTTCGCCAGACCCGGATCCTTCTGGTCCGGCACGCTGGCGATCTCCTTGTTGATCCAGCGGCCCTGCGCATCCTTGGCAACCTCGCGCAGATAGATCGGCTGGGTGATGTGGCGGGTCTCGGGGTCGATCTTGACCGGGCCGCGCGGGCTCTCCCAGGCGAGGCCCTTCACCGCCTCGACCGCCTTCTCCGCATCCTGCTTGCCGCCGGTGGCGGCGATCATCTTGGAGATCACGAACATGCCGTCATAGGCGCCCACCGCCGGGAACGAGACGAGGTCCGGCGCGCCGATCGCCTTTTCCGCGGCGGCGACGAAGCGCTTGTTGATCTCGGAATCATGCGAGACCGCGTAATGGAACGAGGTCACCATGCCGGCCGCGGCCTCGCCGAGTGCCGGCAGGTCCGATTCCTGCGTCAGGTCGCCGGTGGCGAAGAGCTTGACGCCGGCCTTCTTCAGTCCGGTGTCGCTGAAGGCCTTGACGAAGCCGAGCGTCGGCGGGCCGGACGGCAGGAAGGCGAAGACGCCCTGCGCGCCGGCATCGCGGATGCGCTGCATGATCGGGCTGAACTCGGTGGTGTTAAGCGGCATGCGGATCGATTCGACGACCTCGCCGCCCGCCGCCTCGATCGCCTTCTTGAAGGCGCCCTCGGCGTCGACGCCCGGGCCGTAATCGGTGACGACCGAGACGAATTTCTTGATGCCGCGCTCCACCGCCGCCTTGCCGATCGGCGTCGTGGTCTGCGCGGTGGTGAAGGAGGTGCGCACTGCCAGCGGCGAGGAGTTCATGATCGCGGAGGTCGCGGCGTTGAAGATCACCAGCGGCACGTTGCCCTGCTTGAGCAGCGGCGTGATTGCCATCGCATCGGGCGTGAAATAGACGCCGCCGAGATACTGCACCTTGTCGCGCACGATCAGTTCCTGCGCGAGTGCGCGGGCCTGCTGCGGATTGGCCGTCGGCAGGTCGCGATAGACCAGCTCGATGTCGTGGCCGGCCACGGTCTTGCCGTTCTGCGCCAGCCAGGCCTCGGCGCCGGCCTGGAAGTTCTTGCCCTGCAGGGCGAAGGGGCCGGAGAACGGCCCGATGATGCCGACCTTGATCGTGTCGGCGCTGGCCGCGCCGCCAAGGCCCAGAGTGCCCGCGAGCGCCAGGGCGCCGGCGCGCAGCAGCCGGCCGAAGGATGATGTCTTCATGGTTGGTCTACCTCCCGATATCCTGTTCCGCCGCGGCAGCCCTTGGGCGGCGCGACGACTCTTGCCGTCCGTTCATGGCCGGATTGCCGCATCGCGGTGTCCGGCTCTTGTTGTCACCAACGCAATTTTTCGGCTCAGGGCAATGCCCGTCGCCGTCTTGAGCCTGAAACCCTCGCGCCGAAAAGGCACCGAAGGTGAATTCGCCTCCCGATGGCTGGAACGGGAGAGCGTCCTTCCGGCCGCGCCTCTCTGCAGCCCGGCTCCAGCCGCCTAATAGGGCAGGCCGACATAGTTCTCGGCGATGGTGACGCCCGCCGCATGGGAGTGGACCAGATAATCGAACTCGGCCTCCTGGATGCGCCGGTCGAAGCCGTCCTTCTCCGGGAAGCGGTGGAGCAGGTTCGTCATCCACCAGGAGAAGCGCTCGGCCTTCCAGATGCGGGCGAGGGCGCGGGCGGAATAGGCGTCGAGCCCGGCATCCGAGTGGTCGCGATAATGCTCCCGCAGCGCATCGAAGAGATAGCGGACATCGCTGGCAGCGAGGTTCAGCCCCTTGGCGCCGGTCGGCGGCACGATATGGGCGGCGTCGCCGGCGAGGAACAGCCGGCCGAAGCGCATCGGCTCGGCGACGAAACTTCGCAGCGGCGCGATACTCTTCTCCAGAGACGGGCCTGTGTGCAAGGCCTCGGCTACCTCGGCCGGCAGGCGGCGGCGCAGCTCGTCGAAGAAGGCATCGTCCGACCAGTTCTCGACCCGCTCGTCTTGGGGCACCTGGACGTAGTAGCGGCTGCGTTCGGCCGAGCGCATCGAGCACAGGGCAAAGCCGCGCTCGTGATTGGCATAGACCAGCTCATGTGCGGCCGGGGGACGGTCGACCAGCAGGCCGAGCCAACCGAAAGGATAGACGCGCTCGAAGGTCTGCAGCGCATTCGCCGGGACGGAGGCGCGGGAGACCCCGTGATAGCCGTCGCAGCCGGCGATGAAGTCGCAATGCAGTTCCTCGGCCTTCCCGTTCGTCCGGAAGGTCACGCGCGGGGAAGCGCCGTCGAAATCATGCAGGGCGACATCCTCGGCCTCGTAGAAGGTGGTACGGCCGAGTGCCTGACGGGCGTCGATGAGGTCGTGCGTCACCTCGGTCTGGCCATAGACGGTGACGGTCTTGCCGCCGCTGAGGGCTTTGAGATCGACGCGGTGCAGCGCGCCGCGGAAGGCGAGCGCGAAACCGTCATGGACGAGGCCTTCGCGATCGAGCCGTTCGCCGACGCCGGCCTCGTGCAGGAGATCGACCATGCCCTGTTCGAGCACGCCGGCGCGAATGCGCGACAGGACGTACTTGGCACTGCGCCGTTCGAGGATGACGTTGTCGATGCCGACACGCGACAAGAGTTGTCCCAGCAGCAGGCCGGCGGGGCCCGCGCCGATGATGGCGACCTGCGTTCGCATTGTTTTTGACCTCCCCGGGACCGTCGGCTTGCACCGTTCGATCCACAGGCGAATGATAATCCTTTCCTGGCCGTTGACGGAATGGAGGATTCGCGCATTGTCTTGGACAAATCGATCTTGAGGATCGCATGCCCGGCCGCAGCGTCCCTGCCTATTGGCTCTATGGCGAGCGCCTGACCGACCGCTTCCCCGACGCGCTGCATATCGAGCCGATTGTGGCGCGCAGCTCGCTGCATGGCTGGACGATCCAGCCGCATCTGCATCACGACCTCTTCCAGTTCTTTCTGGTCACCGAAGGCGGCGGGCGCACGCGCGTCGACGGTCGCGAGCACCCTCTCGCGCCGGGTTCGGTGCTGCTGCTGCCGCCATCGACGATCCATGAATTCGCCTTCCTCGACGATACCGACGGCTTCGTCGCCAGCGCGGCGGCGACCTCGCTCAAGCGCCTGTTCGGCAGCGAGCCGGAGGCGCGCGCTCTGCTCGGCGCCGCCGCCGTGCTGCATGTGCCGGTCGGGAGCCCGTCATTCGCCGCGCTCGACGGGATGATGCGGCTGGCGATGGGGGAATTCGCCGCAAACCTGCCGGCGCGCGAATTCTCGTTGGGTGCCTATGCCGATCTGATCGCGTCCTGGTTCATGCGGGAGATGCGCGGCGTGCGGGCGGGCGCCGAGCCGTTGCGGGATGCGCGGGCCGAGCTGGTTCGCCGTTTCGTCGAACGGGTCGAGGCGCGGTTCCAGCATCACGAGGCACTCGCCGACTATGCGCGGTCGCTCGGCGCCTCGGTGCCGCATCTGTCGCGCAGCTGCCGGGAATTGCTCGGCCATTCGGCGGCGCGGGTGATCCAGGACCGGCTGATGATCGAAGCCCGGCGCGATCTGGTCTATACCGCGATGTCGATCGCGCAGATCTCGTTCCGGCTGGGCTTTTCCGACCCCGCCTATTTCTCGCGCTTCTTCGCCAAGCGCGCCGGGATCTCGCCTTCGGATTATCGGGCGAGGGCGTGAGGCGGCTCAGCCCGCCGCCTCGATCTCCTTCATCACTGCCGCTGCCTCGGCGAAGGCGGTGTTGCCGGCGGGCACGCCGGCATAGATCGCCGTCTGCATCAGCACTTCCTTGAGATCGTCGGCGGTGAAGCCGCCGCGCGTCAGCCCGGCGCGGACATGCAGGCGGAACTCCTCCCAGCGGCTGAGGCTGGCGGTGATGGCGAGGACCAGCAACCGCCGCGTCCGGTCGTCGAGGCCGGGGCGGCTCCAGATCTCCTGCCAGGCGATACGGGTGATCATCGCCTGGAATTCGGTATTGAACGGGGTGCGGTTGGTGAGCGACCGGTCGACGTGAGGATCGCCGAGCACACGGCGGCGATGCTGCAAGCCGGCTTCGAACAGGACAGCTGCGGCATCGGCCGCATCGGGGCCGGGGGGCAGGAAGCCGCGCAGCGCGCCGGCCAGGGCGGCCGGTGCTTCGAGGGGGGCGAGATGGCCGCAGTCGAGCCTTTCCAGCTTGGCGCCGGGAATGGAAGCAACGAGGTTCTCGCCATGGCCGGCGAAGGGGGTGGAGGCATCGCGCTCACCGACGACGACGAGCGTCGGGCAGGTCAGGCCGGGGAGGCGGCCGATCAGCTCTGTGTCGCGGATGGCGGCGCCGGCCCCGGCATAGCCCTCGCGCGCCATGGCGACGAGACCGCGCCTGACGCTTTCCGCGATTGCCGGCTGGCCGGCAGTAAAGGCTGGCGAGAGGAAGCGTTGCATGGCGATATCGGCGATCGCGACGGTGCCGCCGGCGCGGACCTTGCCGACGCGATCCTGCCAGGCCGCCTTGTCCATGGTGGCGGATGTGCAGATCAGCGCCAGCGCCGAGACGCGCTCGGGTCGCGCCAGCGCCAGCTCCATGGCGATCATACCGCCGAGCGAGACGCCAGCGACCGCAGCGCGTTCCATACCGGCTGCGTCCATGACCGTGGCGACATCGTCGGCCAGTTGCGCGAGCGTGTAGTCGCCGTCCGGTGCGTCGGAGGCGCCGTGGCCGCGGGTGTCGAGCCTCAGGACGCGGAAGACTGCGAGCAGGGCGGGCATCGCCGCGTCCCAGAGCCCGAGATCGGTGCCGATCGAGTTCAGCAGGACGAGGGCCGGCTTGTCGTCCGTGCCCTCGAGCTTCCAGTAGATGCGGGCGCCGCCGCTCGTTGCGAAAGGCATCGCCTGCCCCTCAATCCCGCGCGAGCAGGGCGGCGACCAGCGCCGGGCTCTCGCCGATATCGGTTCCGACGCCGGCCGCCGCGAGATTGCGGGCGATGGCCGCCTCGTCGATCTCCAGACCTGCCGCAACCGTCGCCATCACGCCGGCCGCCCCGGCCGCAAGCAGGAAAAGCTCGGCCAGAGCCGGGCCTTCGGCCTGCCAGCCGCCGAGGCCGCGCTCCTGCTCGGCCGGCAGGCCGGCGAGGATGCCGGCGACGAGGCCGGGCGCACGCAGGGCCGCCGAAAGGGCGACCTGGCAGCCGGTGGGGTTGCGCTTGTGGGCCATGGCCGAGGAGCCGCCGCGACCGGGGATCGCCGGTTCGCGGGCCTCGCCAATGCCGTTCTGGGCCAGAAGCGAAACGTCGCGCGCCATCTTGCCGAGCGCGCCGATGACGATGGCGAGCGCCGTCGCGATGCCGGCGATGCCGCCGCGGCGCGCGTGCCATGGCGCCGCGTCGGGCAGGCCGAGGGAGGTGGCGAGGCGAGCCGATATGGCCGTGCCCTTGTCGCCGAGACCGGCGCGCGAGCCGGCCGCGCCGCCGAACTGCAGGGACGCGCCGGCTTCGACTTCGCGATGTAGGCGCAGCGCCGCGTCCGCGACGCCGGCTTGCCACTGCGCGACGCGCAGGCCGAAGCCGATCGGCAGTGCATCCTGCAGCAGGGTGCGACCGATGGCCGGGGTCGCGGCATGGCGTTGTGCCAGCGCTGCAAGTGCCGTCGCGATGCGATCCAGATCGCCATCGAGCAGATCGCCCGCGGCGTGGATCTGGCAGGTCAGCACCGTATCGGCGACATCCTGGCTGGTGGCACCCTTGTGCAGCGCCTTGGCGGCATCGCCCGTCAGTGCGGCGCGCAGTCGCGCCACCAGCGGAATCGCCAGCGTGCCGGCCAGTGCCGCTTCCTCGGCGAGTTCTGCCGGGTCGATCGCGATCGTGGCGCATAGCGCCGCGATCGCCTCGGCCGCGTCGGGGGCGATCAGGCCTTCCGCCGCTTCGGCGCGTGCGAGTTCGGCCTCGAAGGCGAGAGCGTGACGCAACGTGGCCGCGTCCGAGAACACGGCCAGCATCGCATCGGTTGTCGCCGGCCGCGCGCGGAGGAGCGCGCTCACGCGGCCTTGGCGAGGGTGGGAGCGACGGTGAAGGCGGCCTGCGTCTTGGCCGTGACCTCGTCGAGGCTGACGCCGGGCGCGAGCTCGATCAGGGTGAGCCCGCCGCCATTGGCCTTGTCGCAGCGCATGACGCAGAGATCGGTGATGATCAGGTCGACGACGCCCGCGCCGGTCAGCGGCAGCGAGCAGCGCTCCAGAACCTTGGATTCGCCCGTCTTGTTGGCGTGATCCATCACCACGATGACCTTCTTGACGCCGGCGACGAGGTCCATCGCGCCGCCCATGCCCTTCACCATCTTGCCGGGGATGGTCCAGTTGGCGATGTCGCCATTGGCGGCCACTTCCATGGCGCCGAGGATGGTCAGGTCGATATGGCCGCCGCGGATCATCGCGAAGGAATCAGCCGAGGAGAAGAAGCTGGAGCTCGGCAGCGCCGTGATCGTCTGCTTGCCGGCATTAATCAGGTCGGGATCGGCTTCGCCCTCATAGGGGAAGGGACCGATGCCGAGCAGGCCGTTCTCCGATTGAAGCGTCACGTCGACGCCCTCGGGGATGTAGTTCGCCACCAGCGTGGGAATGCCGATGCCGAGATTGACGTAGAAGCCGTCCTGCAGCTCCCTGGCGGCGCGGGCGGCCACCTCTTCGCGGGTCCAGGCCATCAGGCTGCCTCCCTCTTGCGCTCGGTCAGCTTCTCGATCTTCTTCTCGTTGATCGTGCTCTTGATGATGCGGTCGACATAGATGCCGGGGGTGTGGATCGCCTCGGGATCGAGCGAGCCGACCGGCACGATCTCCTCGACCTCGGCCACGGTCACCTTGCCGGCGGTCGCCATGTTCGGGTTGAAGTTGCGGGCGGTGCGCCGGTAGACGAGGTTGCCGGCGGTATCGGCCTTCCAGGCCTTGACGATGGCAAGATCGGCGCGCAGCCAGGTCTCGCGGACATAGAGCTGCCCCTCGAATTCCTCGATCGGCTTGCCCTCGGCGACGACCGTGCCGACGCCGGTCCGGGTGTAGAAGGCCGGGATGCCGGCGCCACCGGCGCGGATGCGCTCGGCCAGCGTGCCCTGCGGGTTCAGCTCCAGCTCCAGCTCGCCGGCAAGGTACTGCTGCTCGAACAGCTTGTTCTCGCCGACATAGGAGGCGATCATCTTCCTGATCTGGCGGGTCTGCAGCAGCATCCACAGGCCGAAACCGTCGGCGCCGGCATTGTTCGAGATCACGGTGAGGTTCTTCACCCCGGAATCGCGGATCTGCGGGATCAGGCTCTCGGGATTGCCCGACAGGCCGAAGCCGCCCGACATGATCGTCATGCCGTCGAACAGCAGCCCCTCCAGCGCAGCTGCGGGGCCGTCGTAAATCTTGCGCGTCATCGGTCCTCCATGGGCGCGGCCCGGAGCCGCGGCATTCGCTCCGCTGTGCCGGCCGGCGCCGCGCCAAGGCGCGATGCGGTCAGGCCGGTCCAACGTTTCCGGCGCGATCAGAATACGAACGCGGAAGAATGTCCATGGCCGCGATGCAGGAGCGGCGGTGTCTTCGGGGAAAGGCTGTGTGCCGCCGCCCGGCGTCGGCCTTCAGGCCGTGGCCAGCTGTGCCGGCGCGGGGATCGGGAAGACCCGGTCATAGGCCAGATTGAACAGGAAGGCGTAGACCACATAGAAAACCACGATGGCTAGATCCATCAGGAAGGTCTCCCACAGGCCCATGCCGAGATACCAGGCCATCGGCGGCAGCAGCAGCAGGAGCAGGCCGGCCTCGAAGAGCAGCGCATGCAGGATGCGCGTCGGGAGGTTCTTGCGGCTGTGCCCGGCGAGGCGAAGCATCGCGTGGTCGAAGCCGAGGTTGAAGACGAAGTTCCAGAGCGTCGCGACCGTGGCGGAGCCGACGCCGATCACGCCCATATGCGTCGCCGGCACGCCGAAGAGCTGGGCGCCGCCCGGAATCACCAGCGCCAGTCCGATCGCCTCGAAGAGGAGCGTATGGCGGACCCGGTCGGGAAAGGAGCGCAGCGACATTCGAAACACCTGATGATCTCGTTGACGCGCCGCTTTCTATCGCCAAATTCGAGTCTATCAAGTTAGGTCATATCTGGATTTGAGATAGATGGGCGTCACATTCGAGCAGCTCGAAGCCTTCGTCGCGGCAGCCGAGCACGGCTCGTTCTCGGCTGCCGGCCGGGCGCTGCGCAAGGCGCAGTCGGCGGTCAGCACGCAGGTCGCCAATCTGGAGGAGGATCTGGGGATCGCCCTGTTCAGCCGGGCTGGCCGCAACCCCGTGCCGACAGCGGCGGGCGAGCGGCTGCTGCGGGAGGCGCGGGTGATCCTCGACCGGCGCGAGCATCTGGTCGGTGTCGCCAGCGGCTTCGAGGCGCATGTCGAGACCCGGCTGGTCGTGGCCATCGACGGGCTGTATCCCGAGCATCTGCTGGGCGCGCTGTTCGCCGATTTCGCCACGCATTTTCCACATGTCGAGCTGGAGCTGCTGTTCCCCATGATGGAGGACGTCAGCCGGCTCGTCCTGGCCGGGCAGGCCGATATCGGCGTGATGTGGCGCCAGGAGGTGCTGCCGCCCGAGCTCGGCTTCCAGACTGTCGGCTGGGTGCCGATCAAGCTCGTCTGCGGAAAGGGGCATCCGCTGGCCGGTACCCGCGTCGACTGGGAAGATCTCAAGCGTCACCGCCAGATCCTCGTGGCGGCGCGCAGCGACGGGCCGGAGAAGCAGCGTCTGCGCGTCGCAGCCGAGGTCTGGTGGGTCGAAAGTCACTGGGTGATCCTGCAACTGGTCAAGCAGGGCATCGGTTGGGCCTTCGTTTCGAACTACGTCATCGAGAATTCGCCGGTGGCGGCCGATCTCGTCACGCCCGATCTGCAGTTCGACAATTTCGATCTGCCCGTGGCGCTGGAGATGGTCTGGCACAAGCAGCGCCCCAGCGGGCCGGCGGCGAACTGGCTGCGCGACCGTTTCGCGGCCATGCGCATCGATGCCGCGCAATCTTGACCGCCGCGCGGGTTCCGACAGACTGACGGCTGCTGTGCGTCCCTTCGATAAGAGAGGGAATTAAATTACATGTCGATTTTCTCGACGCGTGCCGCCGGGCGAAGATCCTTGAGGTCGAGGCCGATTTCGGTGGTTTTTGGCGAAATTATGATTCAATGGCTTGCCACTCTGCGGGTGGCATGATATCAAGCGGGTAATAAAATTTCATAGCGCCGCAATAGCGGTTATCTAGGGAGCGGTTATGCACAACGACACATTCTCGCGCGCAGCCCTGACGCGACGTGGCCTTGCCGGCCTTGCGGCCGGTCTCGCCGCCTCGACCATGCTGGCTCCGTCGGCCGGCCAGGCCCAGGCGACGTCGAGCGCGAACCTCGCCATGGTCGGCGAGCCGCAGTCGCTCGACCCGATGGCGTCGACCGCCGACCTCGTCGGCACGATCATGCAGCATGTCTACGAGCCGCTGTTCACCTTCGACGCCAACTGGGCGACCCAGCCGATGCTGGCTGCCGCGCTGCCCACCATCTCGGCCGACGGCAAGACCTACACGATCGAGCTGCGCAAGGGCGTGAAGCTGCATAATGGCCGCGACCTCGATGCCGAGGACGTCGTCGCCTCGCTGAAGCGCTGGTTCGACATGACGCCGCGCGGCAAGGGCCTGGCCAAGAGCCTCACCGGCATCACCGCCAAGGGCCCGTCCACGGTCGAGATCGTGCTGAACAAGGTCGAGCCGTCGCTGCTCGCGCATCTGGCCCTGCCGTCAGGCTTCGCCGCGATCATGGCTAAGGAATCGATTGCCAATCCGCTGACCGAGTTCGTCGGCACCGGCCCCTATAAGTTCCGCGAGCGCAAGCCCGATCAGTTCGTCGTTCTGGTCAAGCACGAGGGTTACGCCTCGCGCAGCGAGCCTGCCTCCGGCTATGCCGGCAAGCGCGAGGCCAAGATCGACGAGCTGCGCTTCATCCCGGTCCCCAACGCCAATACCCGCCTCGAGGGCGTGATCGCGGGCCAGTATCAGTTCTCGGACCAGCTTCCGGTCGAGAGCTTCAAGAAGCTGTCGGCGGCGAGCGCCGCGCGGGCCGTGCTGACCATGCCCTTCGGCTTCCCCTATTTCCCGACCAACACCAAGCAGGGGCCGATGGCCGATCTGAAGGTCCGCCAGGCCTTCCAGATGGCGCTCGATCTCGAAGAGGTGCTGATGGCCGGCTTCGGCGAGCCGAAATTCTTCGCGCTGGCGCCGGAGCATTTCCCGAAGGGCTCGCCCTTCTTCTCGGAGGCGGGCAAGGACAAGTACAGCAAGGCCGATGCCGCCGGCGCCAAGAAGCTCCTGGCCGAGGCCAAGTATGATGGCACGCCGATCCGCATCCTGAACTCCAAGCAGTACGACTTCCATCATCGCATGGCGCTGGTCATGGCCGAGCAGATGAAGGCGGCCGGCTTCAAGGTGCAGCTCGACGTCGTCGACTGGGCGACGCTGATCCAGCGCCGCGGCGACCCGGCGCTGTGGGACATCTACATCACCCACTCCGCCTTCCTGCCCGAGCCGATGCTCTCGCCGCCGCAGCTCGGCGACGGCGCACCCGGCTGGTGGTCGACCCCCGCCAAGGAAGCGGCGCTCACCGCCTTCAACGCCGAGCCCGATCCGGCCAAGCGCGGCGCGCTCTGGGGCAAGGTCCAGCAGGTGGTCTATGACGAGGTGCCCTATATCCGCGCCGGCAATTTCGGCGCGCTCTCCGGCGCTTCCGCCAAGATGACCGACTACGCCGCGATGCCGTGGCCGTCCTTCTGGAACGTCGGCCTGGGCAAGTAATCCCCCGATGACCGATCGCATAGCCGGCCCGGCGCGGTTCGATCCGCGCCGGGCCGTTCCCGAACCAGCCTGCCTTCCGCCCGGATAGCCGCGCGCCCTGCCGGGCGCGACGATGGCGGCCCTGCATTTGTTGTCGAACCGGATCTTTCCGAAAGGCGGACGCCGCTTTTCGGCCCGACGCCAGAGGGAGCGTATCGGATGCTTGCGCATATAGGACGCCGGCTCGCCGGCCTGTTGCTCGTGCTGTTCATCGTCGCCGCGATGGTCTTCTTCCTGACGCGGCTGGCGCCCGGCGATCCGGCCGCGCTGATGCTGGGCGATCAGGCCACGGCCGAGGACATCGCCAAGCTGCGCACCGCCTACGGCCTCGACAAGCCTTTGGTGGTGCAGTTCGTCCTCTGGCTGAAGGAGGTCGCCGGAGGCAATCTCGGGCAGTCGATCTTCCTGCAGCGGCCGGTGACGCAGGCGCTGGCGGAGCGGGCCGAGCCGACCTTCTTTCTGGCGATGTTCTCGCTCGCCATCGCGGCGGCGATCGGCGTGCCGGCTGGCATCGCCTCGGCGGTCTGGCGCGGGCGCCCGATCGACCAGGCCGTCAGCGGGCTCGCCATGCTGGCCGCCAACATCCCGAGTTTCTGGCTCGGCCTGATCTTCATCCAGCTTTTCGCGGTCAAGCTCGGCTGGTTCCCGGTCGCCGGCTACGGCTCGCCGCAGGCGGGGCTCGGCGAGCGCTTGCAGCATCTGCTGCTGCCTTCCGCCGTGCTCGGCGTCGTCAATTCGGCGCTGATCACGCGCTTCACCCGCGCGAGCATGCTCGACATCCTCAATGCCGATTTCCTGCGGACCGCACGGGCGAAGGGGCTGTCGGAACGGCGCGTCCTGCTAGGGCACGCCTTCCGCAACGTGCTCGTGCCGGTCATCACGGTGCTGGGCCTGACGCTGGCGCTGCTGATCGGCGGTGCGATCGTGACCGAGACGGTGTTCGGGCTGCCGGGCATCGGCAATCTCGTCGTCTCCGCCGTGCTGCGCCGCGACTATCCGGTGATCCAGGGCGCGCTGCTCGCGGTCGCTGCGATCTATGTCCTGATCAACCTGCTCATCGACGTGATCTACACGCTCGTCGATCCGCGTGTCCGTTACTGAGGGGGCGACGATGAACTCACCTGTCCTCGCCTTCTTCCGCAGCCTGTTCCGGCGCAAGCTCGTGCTCGTCGCCACGGTCGTTCTCGCGGTGGTCTTCGTCCTCGCGGTGCTCGCACCCTGGCTCGCGCCCTATGATCCGGGCGCGATGCGTGTCGCACGGCGCCTGCGCCCGCCGAGCGAGGTCAACTGGTTCGGCACCGACGAACTCGGCCGCGACATCTTCTCGCGCATCGTCTGGGGCGCGCGCGCCTCGCTCGGCATCGGCTTTTCCGTGGTGGTGATCTCGGTGGCGCTCGGCACGGCGCTCGGGCTGCTCGCCGGCTACTACAAGCGCCTCGACGGGCCGATCATGCGCTTCGTCGATGCACTGATGTCACTGCCCGACATCCTGCTCGCGATCTTCCTCGTCGCGGTGCTGGGTGCTTCCGCCGGCAACGTCATCCTGGCCCTGTCGATCGTCTATACGCCGCGCGTCGTGCGTGTCATCCGGGCCTCGACGCTGGTGGTGCGCGAGATGCCTTTCGTCGAATCGGCGCGCTCGATCGGTGCCTCGACGGCCCGCATCCTGTCGGTGCATCTGTTGCCGAACATCGCCTCGCCGGTCCTGGTCCAGGCGACCTTCATCTTCGCCTATGCGGTGCTGGCGGAGGCGGGCCTTTCGTTCCTCGGCGCCGGCGTGCCGCCGGAGACCCCGACCTGGGGCACGATGATCGCGTCCGGCCAGCAGTATGCCGACGATGCCTTCTGGCTCGTCGCCTTCCCGGGCCTCGCCATCGTGTTCGTGGCATTGTCCTTGCAGATTCTCGGCGACGGGCTGCGCGACATGCTCGATCCGCGGCTCAGGAAGGCCCTGTGATGGTTCCGGCCCGCGGGCGCGGTTTCGAGGGAGCTTCCCCGGCATGAGCAGTGCGTTCGATATCGTGGCGGCGGGCCGACAGGGCGGGTCCGAGGAGGCTGTCGGCGCGTCCGACATCCTCAGCACGATCCGCTCCGGCCTCGACGCCATGTCCGAGAGCCAGCGGCGTGTCGGGGCCCTCTTCCTCGACGATCCCGACTGGGCCGTGAAGGCCAATGTCGAGGAGATCGCCGCGCGCGCCGGCGTCAGCGCGCCGACGATCGTGCGCTTCGCCCGGGCGATCGGCTGCGAGGGACTCAAGGACCTCAAGCTCAAGCTCGCCGGGGCTCTGGCGCTCGGGGCCCCGTTCCTGCACCGCTCGGTGCATGTCGGCGAGACGGCGGCCGATGTCGTGCGCAACGTCACCGGCAGCATAACGACGGTGATCGCCGAGTGGCAGCGCCGCCTCGACCCGGCCGACCTCGACCGGGCCGCGGCGGCGATCAAGAACGCCCGCCGGGTCGACTGCCTCGGCACCGGCGCGACCTCGCATTTCCTGGCGCAGGACCTGCAGGCGCGGCTCTTCCGACTCGGCCTGACGGCGAACGCCTTCTCGGACGCGCATTTCCAGCTCGTCGCGGCCGCGACCCTGACATCGGCCGATGTCCTCGTCGCGATTTCCTTCGTGGGTCGCATGCCGTCGCTGCTGCGGGCGGTCGAGGTCGGCCGGGCGCGGGGCGCGACGGTGATCGCCTTGACGCAGGCGCGCACGCCGCTGGCCGAACTCAGCCATATCGTGCTGCCGATGGATGTGCCGAGCGATGCGACGATGCTCGTCGGAACCGACGCCTATGTCGTCCAGCTCATCGCGATCGAAGTGCTGATGATCATGGTCGGGCTGCGCCAGGGCCCCGAGCTGATCGCCCGCATGAACGACCTCCACCATGTGCTGAACACCTATGGCGTCGACCGCGAGGACCCTTCCGTCCTGCACGCCGGCTGGCGCCAGATGCTCGAAGCCGAGCGAAGCCCCCCCGAGATGGATTGAGCTTGCGGGGCGGGCGAGGCCGCCTCAGGCCCCCCGGCTATGGTCCGTTCTCAGGCGCCGTTCGATGAAGCGGCTGTAGGAGCCCATGCCGTAGCTGAACACGGCATAGACCAGCGCCGCGAAAACATAGCCCTCGAGCACGGCGATGCCTTGCCAGATCGGATCGCGCATCGCCGAGCGCACGGTATCGAGGAAATCGAGCAGGCCGATGATCGTGACCAGGGTCGTGTCCTGGAAGAAGCCGATGAAGATGTTGACCAGCGGCGGAATGACGATCTTGAGCGCCTGCGGCAGCACGATCTTGCGCATCGACAGCCAGTAGCCGAGGCCGAGCGAGGCGGCCGCCTCGTGCTGGCCCTTGGGCACGGCCTGCAGCCCGCCGCGGACCGTCTCGGCGATATAGGCGCCGGCGAAGATGATGATTGCGACCTGGGCGCGCAGCAATTTGTCGATGGTCACGCCGTCGGGCATGAACAGCGGCAGCATCACCGAGGCCATGAACAGGATCGAGACCAGCGGCACGCCGCGCACCATCTCGATGAAGACGACGGCGATGACCTGGATCGCCGGCAGCTTCGACGAGCGCGCCAGCGCCAGCAGCACGCCCAGCACGAAGCCGAAGGCGAGCCCGATCGAGGAGAGCATGAAGGAGAGCGGCAGGCCGCCCCAATTGGTGGTGTTGACGATGCGCAGCCCGAAGACGCCGCCATACATCAGGGTGCCGCAGATAACGACGACGGCCAGCCAGAGCCAGAGCAAACGGCGCGACCAGAAGCGCGGGATCATCGAATAGATCATCGCGCCCAGGAAGAGCAGCACCGCCAGTGCCGGCCGCCAGTGCTCTTCGTATGGGTAGAAGCCGAAGATCATGAAGCGCAGCTTCGCCGCTAGGAACGGCCAGCAGGCGCCCGCGCCTGCCGCCGCCTTGCAGGTCTGCGGCCCGCCCTCGACGATGGCGCGGGTGACGAGCCAGCCCCAGGCGCCAGTGATCAGCCGGTAGATCAGCCACAGGCAGGCGAAGGTGACGACCGCGTTGAGCGGCGACCCGACATAGGGCTTCAGCACGGCGAACCAGCCGCCGCCCTGGGGCGGCCGCTCCCTGGGCGCCGCATCGAGCATGGCTGTATCGGTCAGATTGGCCATCTCAGCGCTCCACCAGCGCGACGCGCCTGTTGTACCAGTTCATGAACAGCGAGATCGCGATGGACATCCCGAGATAGACCAGCATGAAGATCGCGATGCCCTCGATGGCCTGCCCGGTTTGGTTCATCGTCGTGTTGGAGACCATCACCAGATCCGGGTAGCCGATGGCGATGGCGAGCGACGAGTTCTTGAAGGTCGAGAGATAAGAGCTGGTCAGCGGTGGGATGATCACGCGCAGCGCCTGCGGCAGTACGACGAGCCGCATCGTCTGGCGGTCGTGCAGGCCGACCGAGCGCGCGGCCTCCCATTGCCCCCGGCCGACCGACAGGATGCCGGCGCGCACGATCTCGGCGATGCCGGCAGAGGCCGAGAGGCCGAGTCCGACCAGCAATGCGGTGAATTCCGGCGTGACCTGCACGCCGCCGGTAATCCGGAAACGGCCCTTTTCCGGCCAGTTCACCACGAAATCCGGCTGGAAAATCAGGAAGGCGAGGAGTGTCGGCGTGGCCAGGGCGAGCAGGACGAACGGCCAGGCGGCGCGGCTGTGGCCGGAGACGACCCGCCGGCGGTGGAAGTGCGAGGCGACGATGCAGGCGAGCAGGATGCCGAGAGCCAGGCCCGCCAGCACGCCGGTATGCGCGAGCGACCAGCGCAGCGAGGGAATGATTAGGCCGCCATTGCTGAGAAAGACGTCCGGCAGGATCTGCCAGGCCTCCCGCACCGGCGGGAAGACCGAGACGATGAGCGCGTACCAGAGGAACAGATAGAGCAGCAGGGGCACGTTGCGCAGCGCCTCGACATAGACGAGCGCCATCGCCGAGAGCAGCGGGTTGCGCGACAGCCGCGCGATGCCGACGACAAGGCCGAGCACCGTCGACAGGGCAACGGCGAAGACCGAGACCCAGACGGTGTTCAGCAGTCCGACGAGGATGGCGCGGCCATAGGTGTCGCCGGAATCGTAGGAAATGAAGGACTGGCTGATGACGAAGCCGGCCGGGCGGGAAAGATAGGCGAAGCCGGTTGCGATGTTCTGTTCGGCCAGCTTCCGGGACACCGTGTTGAACAGATAGAAGCCGATGCCGACGACGAGGGCGACCGCCACGACCTGATAGAGCACGGCGCGGACGCGCACGTCATAGAGCAGCCGCACCGGGCTGGAGGCTGAAGAGGCCATCGGGCTGTTCCGGGCTGGAGACACGACCGGCCGCGCATGGCGGCCGGTGGCCTCAGGTCGATCGAGGGAACGCCAGATCGCCGCGCGCCCCGTCAGGCGCGGCAGCGGCGATCTCATGATGTGTCACCGCATCGGACCGAAAAGCGGAATGCGCTTTGCGGCCTGATGCGAACAGCTGGGATCAGCGGAAGGGCGGGGAGTAGATCAGGCCGCCCTTGTTCCAGAGCTGGTTCGGGCCGCGGGTGAGACCGAGAGGCGTCTTCTCGCCGAGATGGCGCTCGAAGAGCTCGCCGTAATTGCCGTGCTGCTTGATGGCGTTGTAGGCCCATTTGTTGTCGAGGTTCAGCATCTTGCCGAGATCACCATTGACGCCGAGCAGGCGCTGGATCTCGGGATCCTTGCTCTTGAGCTGCTCGTCGATATTGGCCTTGGTGATACCGTATTCCTCGGCCGCGATCAGGGCGTTGACCGTCCAGGAGACGATGTCGCGCCAGTTGCTGTCGTTCTGGCGGACGACGGGAGCGAGCGGCTCCTTCGAGATCGTCTCAGGCAGGATGACGTATTGCTTGGGATCGTTGGCGATGGCGCGCACCGAGGCGAGGTCCGAGCGGTCGGTGGTGATGACGTCGCAGCGACCGGAGAAGAAGGCGTTGCGCCACTCGTCGGGATTCTCGAAAACGACCGCCTCGTACTTGATGTTGCGCGGCTTGAAGTAGTCCTCGAGGTTCTGCAGCGTGGTCGTGCCGGGCAGGATGCAGACCGCCGACTGCGACAGCTCGGCCGCGCTCTTCACGCCGAGCTTGGTCGACACCATCAGCCCTTGGCCGTCATAGAAGACGACCGGCGCGAAATCGAGCCCGAGTGAGGTGTCGCGCGAGAAGGTCATCGTCGTCTGACGCGAGAGCAGGTCGACCTCGCCGGACTGGAGGCCCTGGAAGCGCACATTGGTGTTGAGCGGAACGAAATCGACCTTGTCCGGCGCGCCGAAGACGGCGGAGGAGACGGCGCGGCAGACATCGCTGTCGAAGCCCTGGCGCACGCCCTTATCATCGGCATAGGAGAAGCCCGGAGCCGTCGGGGAGACGCCGCAGAGAACCTTGCCGCGCTTCCTCACGGCATCGAGCGTGGCTTGCGCCGAGGCCGGCGCGGCATAGACGGAAAAGGCCGCAGCGGCGAGGCCGAATGCGACCAATTTGCTGAACATCTTTGGCATAGGCGTTCCCCCTTGTGCGCGCCTGTCGGCGGCGCGTCGGCGCAGAGCCTATTGAGCCCGGATCGCGGCGGCAAGAACCTTCGGCATTGCCGCCCGCATCGCGCCCGGTGACGACGACGGGCCGGCGCGGTAGGGTTGGCGCGAACCGGACCGCGCCCTTGAAGTCTCGACCCGTCACATTCCTGCTGCTGTGGATTCCGCTCGTGCTCGCCGGCCTCGGGCTGGGGGCCGTCGTCGAGACCATTCGTGCGCGGGACGCGCTTCAGCGCGACGGCACGACGCTCCACCGGGTGATTTCGCAGCGTGCCGAGCAGCATGACGCGCATTTGACCAGTCTCGCGGCCGTGCTGGCGAGCTCGACGGCCGAATCGGCCACCTTCCGCGCGGTGATCGAGGCGATGCAGCGCTTCTATCCGCGCATCGCGGCGGTCGAGCTGATCGGGCCGGACGGAGCCTCGGACAAGGCCGACGGGCTGGCCGCGGCGAGTCTCCGGGATTTCGAACCGGCAGCGCTCGGGGCCCGGATGCGGGAGCTTGCGCCGGGTCAGGCCAGCACGCTTCCCAGCCGGGCGGAAACCCCGTTCTATGCCCTGGTCAAGCGCGTGCCGGACGACGGGTCCGTCCCACGCGCGCTGGTTCTCGTCATCGATGCCACGCGCCTGGTGGAGCCGGAGAGCGGGTTGCCGGACGCGGCGGCTCTCGCTTTGCGCGATGCCTCCGGAACGCTGCTCGTCGTGCAGGGACAAGAGCAGCCGCCGGGATGGGCGATGCCGGAACTGTCCTTCGAGAGGGCGCTCGGCAGCCGCTCGCAGCCGCTCGTCCTGACATTGTCGCGGCGACCCGCCGTCTCGGAGATCCTGCCGCCGGCCCTGGTGGTCGGCTGGCCGCTGGCGTCCGGGCTTGCCGTGCTGCTGCTGCTCACGGTGCTGCGGGAGCGGCGGGCCAGCCAGAAGGCGCGCGAGGCGATGCGCCTGCATCAGCAGGATGCCCGACTCGCCCATGCGATGCGGGTCAACACGGTCGGCGAGATGGCCTCCGGCATCGCCCATGAGATCACCCAGCCGCTGACCGCCATTCTGAGCCAGAGCCAGGCGGGCCTGCGCCTTGCGCGCTCGGGAGCGGCGACCCCGGAGGAGCTGACCGGCGTCCTCGAAGCCAATGTCCGGCACGCAAGGCGCGCCGGCGAGATTCTCGAGCGGCTGCGGGCTTATGTGACGCGCCGCGAGCCGCAACCACGGCCGAACGACCTCAACCGGATCGTCAGCAATGTCGTAGCCCTGACGCAGCGCGATCTGCAGGAACGCGGGATCGGGCTCCGGCTGGAACTCAGCCCGGTTCCGGTGCCGGCGCGAGTCGACCGGGTCGCGGTGGAACAGGTGGTTCACAACCTCGTCCGCAACGCGGCGGAGGCGATCGAGAGCGGGCCGGACGGCCGGCGCGAGATCACGCTCGCGACCCGCGCCACTGGAGGCGAAGTCGAGATCGCCGTCAGCGACACGGGCCCGGGTATCGCGGAAGCGGATCTGGCGCGGTTGTTCGAGCCGTTCTTCACCACCAAGAGCGAAGGCATGGGCCTTGGCCTGCCGCTTTGCGAGCGTCTGGTCGAGTCGGCGGGAGGGCGCATCGCGGCGCAGAGCGAAGCGGGGCAGGGCGCGACCTTCACCGTCCGCTTTCCGGTTCGCGCCGGCGAGCAGGGGATCGCGGCCGAATGAAGCCTGCCGCCCGCTGCGTCTATCTGATCGACGACGACGTTGATGTGCGCGATGCGCTCACGCTGCTGCTGCGCACCATGGGCTTCGCTGTGAAGCCTTTTGCCGGCGTCCAGGTGTTTCTGGATCGCCCCGAGCCGCGTCAGGATGGCTGTCTCGTCGCCGATATCCGCATGCCGGGAACCTCCGGCCTGCAACTGCTGGAACGCATGGCGGGCGAGGCGGAGCGGATGCCGACCGTGATCATCACCGGCCATGGCGATGTCGCCGCCTGCCGGCGGGCCTTCAAGGCCGGGGCGGTCGACTTCCTGACCAAGCCGATCGACGAGCAGGTGTTGCTCGAAGCGATCGAGGCCGGCTTCGCCGCGCTTGACGCGCAGAGCCGGACGCAGGCCGCCCGCGCCGGACGCGATGCGCTTCTGGCGAAGCTGACCCAGCGCGAGCGGGAAATCCTCGATCTCGTCGCCGAAGGGCTTTCGACCAAGGAGATCGCGCGGGCGCTCGACGTCTCGCCGCGTACCGTCGAGACCCATCGCGCCAACATCGCCGAGAAGCTCGGTGCGGGCTCCGTGGCGGAGATGGTCCGCTTCGCCCTCGACGGGTAAGACCGTTCTGACCTCCGGCTGGCCCGTGTCGCCTCCGTAGGATTACGGAGATGCCTCCGGCGCCGCACCGATCCATTTTTGCTCTGCGGTTCAGTAGCTTGGCCCTCGTCGAACTCAGGGCTCGCCTGCCCCGCATCGGAGAGATCATGTCCAAGATCGTTTTTGCCGCCGCCGCGGCGCTCGCCCTTCTTCCGGCCGTCGCCGGCGCCCAGGTCCTGCAGGAGCGCAACATCCCGCTCGCCATCGCGCAGGAGATCGCCCAAGCGACTGTGGAGGCTTGCGCCGCCAAGAACTTCAACGTCACCGCGACGGTCGTCGATCGTGCCGGCGTTGTCCGCGCCGTGCTCCGCGCCGACAAGGCCGGCCCGCATACGGTCGCCGCCAGCCGTGACAAGGCCTTCACCTCGGCCTCGGCCCGCAACGCCACCAGCGCGATGGCCGAAGGCGTCGAGAAGAACCCGGCCGCGCGTAACATGGCCGCGATCGAGGGCTTCCTGCTGCTCGGCGGCGGCGTGCCGGTCAAGGTTGGCGACGAGGTGATCGGCGCGGTCGGCGTCGGCGGTGCCCCGGGCGGCCATCTCGACGAGGAATGCGCCAATGCCGGCATCGAGAAGGTGAAGGCCAAGCTCCGCTGAGCCTAAGGAATTCCGTGATTCTCTGAATCGCGGAATTCCTCTAAGGTTTTGTTTTATCGCATTTTCTTCACGCGAACCGGTATCCACTTCGCTCGAAAATGCTCTAGCCTTTCATTCATCCTGCGGGGCAGGCGGCCGTTCGCGCGGCCGCCTGCCTCGCCATTTGGAGAGGATCGCCATGTCGAGGATGTTGCTGGGCGTTTGCGCGCTCCTTGCCGCCATCTGGTCCGGTGCAGCGACGGCGCAGACGCCGCCGAGCGCTGCCGAGCTTGCCGCCTATCGCGGATTGCATGCGGCGGCAGCGGCAGGGGATGCTGCGACCATCCGACAGCTCGCCGCGAGCGGAGCAGACCTCGATGCCCGCGACGGCAATGGCCGCACGCCTCTGCATGTCGCTGCCTTTCAGGGCCGGGCGGAAACGGTGCGCATCCTCATCGCAGCCGGGGCGAAGCCCGGGTTGCTCGATGACCAGCGCTACGACGCCGTGACGATCGCCGCGGTGCGCGACGACGTGCCGGTGGTGAAGGCCCTGCTGTCGGCCGGTGCCTCGGCCAAGCTGATCACCAGCCGCTATGACGGCACGGCGCTGATCGCCGCGGCGCATCTCGGCCATGACGGCGTCGTCCGGGAATTGATCGGGGCCGGGGCACCGCTCGACCATGTCAACAATCTCGGCTGGACCGCGTTGATGGAGTCGGTGGTGCTCGGCGATGGCGGGCCGCGCCATGTCGAGACGGCGCGCGCGCTGCTCGTTGCGGGGGCGGATCGCAACATCGCCGACAGGCAGGGCATCACGCCATTGCAGCATGCCAAGGCGCGCGGCTACCGCGCCATGGTCGAGTTGCTGGAGACCGCGTCCAAGCGGTAGGGCGAGTCCCCCCCCTCCGGCAGGGTGACTGCCGGAGCGCCACGAAGGGAAGCCATCGCTCGCCCTGCTTGCCGTCCTTGCATGGGCCTGGAGTATCGGACTGAATCTCGTAGCCAGCCCGATACTCTTGGCTCCCATCGGGCAGGCGCATTCATTGAGCCGCTGGCGCAACCGCTTCCGGGACCTCGTGGCCTTCGGCCTGATAGAGGTTGATCTTGTTGCGCAGCGTGCGGATCGCGATGCCGAGGAGATTGGCGGCCTGCGTCCGGTTTCCGCCCGTTTCCCGCAGGGTCGCCAGGATCAGGTCTCGCTCGACATCGGCGACAGGCAGGCCGACGAGTTGCTCGACGGCCTCATGGTCGGGGTTGAGATCATACATGATCGCGGTCCTCTCTGAGCCCCCACGCCCGGATGGACAGCCATAATTGAAATCCATGATGGTTAATAATTCGTAACCGGAGGCTATCTGGTTTGATGCGCGCCGAAAATGAGAGATTTGCTTAGCATTCGTGATTGTATTGGCGTCGCTTCGTTGTCGACGCGGTCATATTTATCTTTCAATACGATTCGTTTTGCCTTTTCGGGCGGCGGGTCGATCTGGGGCGTTCTGTTTTCGTGGAACGATTCCGTCGTTCCGGCGCTTCGCAGTTGCGGAGAAGTGGGCCGCATGAACAGGACGCCGATCCAGCTTTCGTCATGCCGGCCCTTGCGACGGGCGTCGACGTCCTGAACACGGCCTGGGGCCAGCGAAAACGCGAATGGTCGGGACAAGCCCGACCATGACCGAAACATTGCACTCATGGGCGAGGCCCGGAAGCGGCCCTCAGGCCGCCTTCTTGCCCGCGTCGAACGGAATCTCGATGTCGACCGCCAGGGTGGAAACCTTGGCGCCGCGCTCCATGCGGACGCTGACCTTCTCGTCGTCGACCTGCATGTGCTTCGAGATGGCGCGCAGGATTTCGTCGCGCAGCTTGGCAACGAGGTCGGAATCGCCGACCGCGGCGCGCTCATGGGCGAGGAGGACCTGCAGCCGCTCGCGTGCGGCGGGAGCCGACTGGGTGCGGGAGAAAAGACGAAGCAGGTTCATGCCGCTTTCCTTCCGAAGAACTTGCCGAAGAAGCTGCGCTTCTCGCCGGGGACGGCGACCGGTAGGGTCTCGCCCCGGAGCCGGCGGGCCGCGTCGAAATAGGCGACGGCCGGGGCGCTGCGTTCATCGGTCAGCGTGACCGGCGAGCCGACATTGGAGGCGCGCAGCACGTCCATGCTTTCCGGCACGATGCCGAGCAGCGGGATCGACAGGATCTCGAGGACGTCGTCGACCTTGAGCATGTCGCCGCGCTCGGCGCGGGCGGGGTCGTAGCGGGTGAGCAGCAGGTGCTTCTCCATCCGCTCGCCATTCTCGGCCTTGAGCGTCTTGGAATCGAGCAAGCCGATGATGCGGTCGGAGTCGCGCACCGAGGACACTTCCGGATTGGTCACGACGATGGCCACGTCGGCATGGCGCATGGCGAGGGTGGCGCCGCGCTCGATGCCGGCCGGGCTGTCGCAGATGACCCAGTCGAAGGTCTGCTTGAGGGCTGCGATGACCTTCTCGACGCCTTCGGCGGTGAGATTGTCCTTGTCGCGGGTCTGCGAGGCCGGGAGCAGATAGAGCGTCTCGAGCCGCTTGTCGCGGATCAGCGCCTGCGCCAGCTTGGCTTCGCCCTGGATGACGTTGACGAGGTCGTAGACCACCCGCCGCTCGGCGCCCATGACGAGATCGAGATTGCGCAGGCCGACGTCGAAATCGACGACCACGACCTTCTCGCCGTTGCGGGCGAGCGCGGCGCCCAGCGCCGCCGAGGAGGTCGTCTTGCCGACGCCGCCTTTGCCCGAAGTGACCACGATGACCTTGCCCATTGAGCCCTCCTGTTTGTGTGGACGCGCCGTCGGTTCAGGCGAGTGAGCCAACCTTGAATGTGTCGCCTTCGAGCCAGAGCTGGACGGCCTTGCCGCGCAGATCGGAGCCGAGGTCTTCCGCCGTCTTGTAGTAGCCGTCGATGGCGACAAGCTCCGCTTCGAGCTTCCTGCAGAAGATGCGAGCGGAGGCGTTGCCCATCGTGCCGGCCATGGCACGCCCTCTGAGCGTGCCGTAGACATGGATCGAACCGCCGGCGACGACCTCGGCGCCCGAGGCGACCGAGCCGATGATCGTGACGTCGCCCTCGGTGAAGATCAGCGACTGCCCCGAACGGACGGGCTCCGTCACCACGATCGACGGCGCGGTCCGGGGCGCCACGGGCAGCGGCGGCGGGGCCGTGCTCTCGGGCGCCCTGGCCTTGCCGCCCTCGTCCGGGGCGGGCTCCTCGAAATCCGCGGTCGGCCGTCCGTCTGCCATGGCCGGCGGCATGTCGGGGCCGAGCAGGGACGGGCGGGCGCCCTCGATGCCCATGATCCGGACGTTACGGGCTGCGAGCCTGTCGATGAGGTCGCGCAGTTGCGGCCGGTCGATGTCCAGTCCGTTGACGTCCAGAACCACCGGGCGGCGCATGAAGAAGCCGGTCGAGCGCGAGGCCAGATCGTCCAGCCGCACCAGCCAGTCCTCGAAGGGAAGCTCTGGTGTCAGGGCCATCGCAAGGAAGCTGCGCCCCTTGAGGCGAATAGGCCGGGGTTTGGTTAACACGTCGGTCATCTTGGTAAATTTTCAGTTGCCCCGATCTAGGCAGCGAATGGTTAACGAGATGTAAATGGAGGCGCCTAGGGAACCTGTTCACGCGGGTTTCACTGCGAGGAATTGAGAAATAGTGTAATATTATCAGTATTTTATATGGTTGATTGAAGATTAATGACTTGCTGTGGAGAGTCTTCCCGCCACGCTGGCGGCAGCCTGCCGACCGGCGTGCGGAACCGCCCGCTCATCCATCTGAAAGTACGGCCTTTCCGGCACTATCTGCGGTCCCGCCAGGCTTCCGCGCGGCCATTGCTGCAGCTCGTCGCGGATGATGTGCAGCCGAATCGGCCTTGTGGATCGACAGGCGTCCTGAAGCGTCAGTCGAGGCGGCGGGCGGCGCGAGCCACAGCTGCGGCGACCCGTTCGTGGTCCTGCGCCAGTATCGCCGTCGCCAGCCTGACGTGCTCGGTCGGCCGCAGCGAGCATTTGCTGCCCGGCAGGACGGCGATGCCGTGGGCGGCCAGGGTTACCAGTGCGTATTGCTCGGATTCGACCGGTATCCAGATGCAGAGCCCGTCGGTTTCCGGCATCGCGATGCCTTGCTCCGCCAGGCAGCGGAGGAGGGCGCGCCGGCGTTCGGCATAGATCCGGCGGGCTTCGGCGACGCTGCGCGCGGTTGCCGCGTCATCGAGCAGCCAGGCGGTTGCCGCCTGCAGCAGCCGGCTCGTCCAGCCGGACGAGAAGCTGCGATAGGATTGGATCTGCCGGATGACCTTGTCCGGCGCCGAGAGCACGGCGATTCGCAGGTCCGGTCCGAGCGACTTGGAGAAGGAGCGGATATGGACGACCCGTTCCGGCAGGGCCGCGCCCAGGCTGACCGGAGGATGGATCGAGACATCGCCGACTCCGTCATCCTCGATCACCAGAGTGTCGTTGCCGGCCAGCACCGCCGCCAGCTCCTGCAGGCGTCGCGTGCTGACATGGCGCCCGGTGACGGAATGCGTGCGGGGCTGGAACAGGAAGGCGGCCGGGCGCCGGGTCAGCGCCGCCGCGAGCTGGTCGGGCAGGGGGCCTTCGGCATCGCAGCCGACCGGGAGCAGCTCGGCGCCGAGATCCTCGATGATGTCGAGGAGACGCATCGCCGTGGGGTCCTCGATCGCGATGCAGGAGCCGGGCAGGACGGTCGCGTGCAGCACCGAATAGACGGCGTTGTAGCCGCCATTGGTGGCGAGGAAGGCGTCCGGCGCATAGGGCCACTGCGGCAGCACTGCCTGGCGCAGGGCCGGCAGGATCGGCGTGCGCTCATAGCTGTTGAGCTTTTCGGCTCTGGCCGCGCGAGCCAACGCGGCATCCAGCGGCGGCAGCAGCGCGGCATCGGGGATGGCGAAGGACAGGTCGAGCACGTCCGGCGCGAAATGCGCGACGCTGCCCATGCGCGCGGGGCGCGGGGTGGCGCTGTCGCCGCTGACCCAGGCACCGCCGCGCCCACGCCCCGAAACGATCTTCTGGCGCTTCAGCTCGCTCCAGGCTTCCGAGATCGTGCCGGGGCTGACGCCGAGGCGGAAGGCGAGGTCGCGGACGGTCGGCATCCGCGTGCCGATCGGCAGCGCGCCGGCGCGTATTAGGCCGCTGACCTCCAACGCGATGCCGCGGGCGGTGCGTTGGGTCAGGCGGTCCGCCAGCCAGGTTGCGTCGGGTTCGGTGCTCATCGAATCGGAAATTATTGTTCAGGAACGTAATATCGATTGATCAGATGGAGTGAACATTTATTCTTCGTCCTGTTCAAGGCTTGGAACGAGGTATCCGTTGAAACCTGTCATCCGGCTGGCCCTGCGCGACTGGGACTTCATCACGCCGCTTCTGCTCGGCGACGTCGCTACCGACCAATTCGAACTGAAGATCGAGCGGCTCGCTGCCCTGCCGGACGATTTTTCGACCGATCCGCGCTTCGACGCCTCGGAAATCTCGTTCAGCCGCTACACCACCGGAAAGGCGCGCGGCGAGACCGGCGTCTTCGGCATTCCAAACTTCATCATGCGCGGCTTCCGGCATCGCTGCGTGGTCGCGGCCGCGAACAGCTCGCTGACCCGCTTCGAGGATCTGCGCGGCAAGCGCATCGGTATCGCCGGCTGGCAGGATTCGGGCAACACCTGGACCCGCGCCGCCCTGGCCGAATCCGGGATCGGCATCGAGGATGCCTTCTGGGCCGTCAGCCGCCTCGCCGCCGACCATCCGGTCAGCGATCGCGTCGGCCGCTACGGGCGGCCCGGCCGGATCGAGGCGCTGCCCGGCCAGCCGCCGCTGCTCGATCTGCTCGCCGCCGGCGAGATCGACGCCGTGCTGATGCCGTTCATGCCGAAGGGCTTCTTCACGCCGGGCTCGGCGTTCCGCGCCCTGCTGCCGGACGTGCGGGCGGCGGAGGTCGGCTATTTCCGCAAGGTCGGTTTCGTGCCGGGCATGCACATCATCGGCCTCAAGCCCGAGATCGTGGTGCGGGATCCGTGGCTGCCGCAGGCGCTCAGCGACCTGCTCGACGAGAGCCAGCGCGTCTGGCTGGAGAAGCGGCGCCGCTATGCCGACACCACGCCCTGGCTGATCGACGAGCTGGTGCGCAGCGGGCATGATCTCCCGGAAGACTGGAATGCGAGCGGCTTCGGCCCGAACCGACCGATGATCGCCGCGTTCCTGGAGCAGCTGCGGATTCAGGAGCTGGCCGAGACGGATCTGACGCCGGAGACGCTGTTCCCGGCCGCTGGCGCCGGGGCCGAGCGGGCGGCCTGAGCGCGCCCTTCGATTTGAGAGACATCACGACATAGGGGAATGTCGCCATGAAGACGATCGTGAAGCTGGCCGGTGCCGTCGCGTTTTCCGTCGCGCTCCTGCAGGGCGCGGCCCAAGCACAGGATCAATCGATCCAAATCCCGAAGCAGAAGGTCGACGAGGCCCTGCGCGCCAAGCTGCCGGAGGCGATCCGCAGCGCCGGCAAGATGATCTCGGTCAACAACGGCTCCTTCCCTCCCTACGAGATCGTCACGGATACCAACAAGATGATCGGCGCCAGCGCCGATCTGTCTGATGCGCTCGGCGAGCTGCTCGGCGTCAAGATCGAGCACGCCACGGTCAACGGCCTCGCCTCGTCGCTGAGCGGCATCGCCGCTGGCCGCTTCCAGTTCGCGATGGGGCCGATCGGCGATTTCAAGTCGCGTCAGGAGCAGAACGATTTCGTCGACTATGTCCGCGAGTTCGTGATCTTCGCCGTGCAGAAGGGCAATCCGAAGGCCATCAACAGCCTGGAGGACAGCTGCGGCAAGAAGATCGCGGTGATGTCCGCCGGCTCGGCCGAGAAGGTCATCAAGGCGCAGGCCGAGAAATGTGCCGCCGAGGGCAAGCCAACTCTGGAGGTGATGTCCTTCACCGATCAGCCGACCTCGATCCTCTCCGTGCGCTCGCGCCGCGCCGATGCGTTCTTCTCGTCGCAGGCGCCGCTCACCTATTTCGTCCAGCAGGCGAAGGGCGACCTCGAGCTCGCCGCAATCGGCAAGGCCAACGGCTTCCAGGATCTGTTCCAGGGCGCGGTCGTGCCGAAGGGGTCGCCGCTCGGCCCGGTCCTGCTCGACGGCATCAAGGCTCTCAAGGCCAACGGCACCTACGCGGCGATCTTCAAGAAATGGGGCCTCGACAACAACATGATCGACGAGCCCGGCATCAACCGGTCGACGAACTGAGCGCGAGCGGGGAATGAGCATCGCAACGCAGGCGACGGGCGAGCGCGAGCTGGCGCTGCGCGACGTCGCGGCCGCGCATCGCCCGGTCGAATGGGGGCGCTGGCTGCTCTGGGCCTTCGTGCTCGCCGTCGCAGCCAACTTCGCCTGGATCGTCGCCTGGAACCCGAATTTCGGCTGGCCGGTGGTGGCGCAGTGGTTCACCGCCGACTCCATCCTGCGCGGTCTTTGGGTGACGCTCGGGCTGACGGTCGTCGCCATGGTGATCGGCGTCGCCATCGGCCTGGCCCTCGCCATCGCGCGGCTCTCCGACGATCGGTTGTTCAGTGGTCTCGCGGGCCTCTACATCTGGTTCTTCCGGGGCACCCCGCTGCTGGTGCAGTTGATCTTCTGGTACAATCTTTCGACACTGTTCCCCGAGATCTCGATTGCCATTCCCTTCGGGCCGACCCTGGCGAGCTGGCACACCAACGACCTGATCACGCCGATGACGGCGGCGATCGCCGGCCTGTCGCTGAACGAAGCTGCCTATATGGCGGAGATCATCCGCGGCGGCCTGCTCTCGGTCGACAAGGGCCAGGTCGAGGCGACCGACGCCTTCGGCATGACGCGGTCGCGGGCGCTGCGCCGGGTCATCATTCCGCAGGCGATGCGCTCGATCGTGCCGCCGACCGGCAACCAGCTGATCAGCATGATCAAGGCGACCTCGCTGGTCAGCGTCATCGCCATGGCGGATCTGCTCTATTCGGTGCAGGCGGTCTACAACCGCACCTTCGAGGTCATCCCGATGCTGATGGTGGCGGTGATCTGGTATCTCGCGATCACCTCGATCCTGAATATCGGCCAGGGCTTCATCGAGCGCTACTATGCGCGCGGCGAGCGTGGCGCGACGCAAGTTCGGCCCGTCATCGCGGAGGCGACGCCATGAGCCGCGACGCCATCAAGGCCGGGGCGCCAGCGCTGGTCAGCGCCCGCAACGTCCACAAATCCTTCGGCGCCAACGAGGTGCTGAAGGGCATCGATCTCGACGTCGCGCCGGGCGAGGTGGTGGTGATCCTCGGGCCTTCGGGCTCGGGCAAGTCGACCTTCCTGCGCTGCATCAACCATCTGGAGGCGATCGACCGCGGCTCGATCATGGTGGCCGGCGAGCAGATCGGCTACCGGCTTTCCGGCGAGCGGCTGGTGAAGCTGTCGGAGCGGGCGATCGCGGCGCAACGCCGCCAGATCGGCATGGTCTTCCAGCAATTCAACCTCTACCCGCACATGACGGCGCTGGAGAACATCGTCGAGGCGCCCATCGGCGTGCATGGCCACAGCCGCAGGGAAGCGACCGATTACGCCATGGAGCTGCTCGGCCGCATCGGCCTGACCGAGAAGGCGCATGCCTATCCGCGCCAGCTTTCGGGCGGCCAGCAGCAGCGCGTCGCCATCGCCCGCGCGCTCGCCATCCGGCCGAAGCTGATGCTGTTCGACGAGCCGACTTCGGCGCTCGATCCCGAACTCGTCGGCGAGGTGCTGGCGACGATGCGCGATCTTGCGGAGCAGGGGCTGACGATGATCGTCGTCACTCACGAGATCGGCTTCGCGCGCGAGGCGGCCGATCGCGTCGTCTTCATGGATGGCGGCATCGTGGTGGAGCAGGGGCCGCCCGGCGAGGTGCTGGCCGATCCGAAGCACCCCCGCACGCGCCTCTTCCTCAGCCGCTTCATCCGCGAGGCCGCCTGAGGCAGGGTGGCAGGGCGCTTCGGCGCCCGATCGCAGGCAAGCTGCGGCCATGGAAACGAGCGGCGAGAGGCCGCTCGCCTTGCCTAATGCCGGGACCGCCTTGAGCGTCGACAGCGCCCGCATTGAACGTTACCTCATCCTGAAACGACAACATCCTGAGACGGCAACGGGGAACGGGCGGATGCGGGGGGCTGGGGCAGGCTTGGCTGGTGCGCTCATTCTGCTTTTCGCCCGCTTCATCACCGCGGTTCGTGGCCGGTGGGACGGCGTCGCGCCGATCGACGAACAGCGCATCTACTTCGCCAACCATGCCAGTCACGGCGATTTCGTGCTGGTCTGGACGGTATTGCCGCGCCGCATGCGGCTGGCGGCCCGGCCGGTCGCGGGAAGCGACTACTGGCTGAAGGGCCGGCTGCGGCGCTTCATCGGCCGCGACGTCTTCAATGCCGTTCTGATCGACCGCGACAGCGCCAGCCGGACAACCGATCCGGTCGCGCAGATGACGGATGCGCTCGATGCCGGCGCTTCGCTGATCGTCTTTCCCGAAGGCACGCGCAACACCACCGAGGCGGCGTTGCTGCCGTTCAAGAGCGGGTTGTTCCATCTGGCGCAGGCGCGTCCCGACATCGCCCTCGTGCCGGTGTGGATCGACAATCTCAACCGCGTCATGCCGAAGGGCGAGTTCGTGCCGGTTCCCCTGATCTGCACCGTCACCTTCGGCGCCGCGCTGTATCTTTCCGGCACCGAGACGAAACAGGATTTCCTGGCCAGGGCGGAGGCGGCGCTGTTCGCCCTGTCCCCGAAGACGAGCGCGCCATGACGATGCCGCATCCCGATCTGCTGGCCGTTCTCGCCGGCCTGTTCGCCGTCCTGATCGTCGCCTCGGCGATCGGCTACGGGCTGCAACGCAGGCTTTCGCCCGATGGCTCGCATGCCGTGGTCGAGAACCTGAACGATCGCATCCGGGCCTGGTGGGTCATGGTCGTGCTGATGGGGCTGGCGCTGGCTGGCGGCAAGACCGGCGTGACGCTGCTCTTCGCCTTCTGCTCCTTCGCCGCCCTGCGGGAGTTCATCACCCTGACCAATACGCGCCGCGCCGACCACTGGGCGCTGGCGGCCGGCTTCTTCGTGGTGCTGCCGCTGCAGTACTATCTCATCTGGATCAGCTGGTACGGCCTCTATTCGATCTTCATCCCGGTCTATGCCTTCCTGCTGATGCCGATCATCGCGGCGCTGCGCGGCGACACCGACCATTTTCTCATGCGGATCGCCGAAGTGCAGTGGGCGCTGATGATCTGCGTCTTCTGCACCTCGCATGTGCCGGCGCTGCTGAGCCTGGAGATTCCCGGCTTCGAGGGACGCAACGTGCTGCTGATCGCGTTCCTCGTCATCGTCGTGCAGATCAGCGACGTTCTGCAATATGTCTGGGGCAAGCTCCTCGGCCGCACCAAGATCGCTCCCAGGCTGTCGCCTTCCAAGACCGTCGAAGGCTTTGTCGGCGGCGCGCTGAGCGCGACGGCCGTCGGTGCCGGCCTGTCCTGGATCACGCCGTTCACCCCGCTGCAGGCCGCTTTCCTGTCGCTCGTCATTGTCCTGATGGGCTTTGCCGGCGGCCTCGTCATGTCCGCGATCAAGCGGGACCGGGGCGTCAAGGATTGGGGGCATCTGATCGCCGGCCATGGCGGTTTCATCGACAGGCTCGATTCGGTGGTGTTCTCGGCGCCGATCTTCTTCCACCTCGTCCGCTATGGCTGGTCCAGCACATGATCCGGCCGGCTCACCTGATGCGAAGCAGCCTCGTGCATGTCGCCTTCGCCTTCATCGCCATGGGGAGCTGGGCGGCGTTCGCCAACCGGGCGCATCCGATGCCGGCTCCGCTTCAGGCCGGGTTGATCCAGGGCGCGCTTTCGGCCGCGATCACGCTCTTCCTGAAGCGGGGGATCGAGGCATTGTCCAGCCGCTTCGCCGGCCTTGCCGCCCTGCTGGTGCCGCCGCTGGTCGCCGGGCTGGTGTCGGCCACGCTGCTGACGGTGATCCATACTATCGGCGGCACGCCGGAAATCGGCAGGACGATCGCCGTCCCGCTGACCGTCGCGACCAGCTATGCGGCGCTTTACAATTTCACGCTCTGGCGGACCAGGAAGGCCTGAACCGTGGTGCAGGACGACAATCGACGCCCGCTCGCAAGCCGCGACACCGGCTGGGCCCGCTCCATCGCGCGCCGGTTGAGCGACGCCGCCATCACGCCGAACCAGATTTCGATGGCGAGCATGGCGATGGCGGCCGTCGCCGGCGCGGCCTTCTGGCTCGCCGGCATGGCGGAGGCCGGGCCGCGCGCCGCCTTGCTGCTGACCGCGGCGCTGTTCTGCCAGTTCAGGCTGCTCTGCAATCTCTTCGACGGCATGGTGGCGATCGAGGGCGGCAAGCAGACCCCTGACGGGCCGTTCTGGAACGAGTTCCCCGACCGCGTCGCCGATATCCTCATTCTCGCCGGCGCGGGCTATGGAGCTGGCGTGCCGGCCTTGGGCTGGGCCGCCGCCGGCTTGGCCGTGCTGACGGCCTATACGCGCGAACTCGGCCGCGCTTGCGGGCTGCCGGCCGATTTTTCCGGCCCGATGGCCAAGCAGCATCGCATGGCGACGATCACGGCAGCGGCGGTGCTTTCGCTGCTGGAGCCGCTCTGGCGCGGCGACGGGACCGTGATGGTGGTCGCGCTGTGGATGATCGCCATCGGCGCCGCCGCAACCACTTTCCGGCGCGCAAGCCGGATCGTGCGCGCCTTGCGCGCGCAGCGGGACGTTTCCGGGCGGTGACCCACGCGCCGCTTCCTGGCTCGACGCTATAGACCGGCCAGCTCGCGCGTCAGCGCCGCTGCGGCCATCGGCCTGGCGAGCGGAAAGGACTGCCCCGCCCAGAGCAGGGTGAAGTCGTCGCGGTCGGCGGCCTCGGCGGCGCTGCGCAGCGGCCCCAGGGCGGTGCCAGCGGTGGGGAAGGGGGGGCGAGCTCGGAGAGCGGACCGAGTTCCGCCATGGCGCGGTTGACGATGCCGCGTGCCGGCCGGCCCGTGAACAGGTTGGTGATCGCGGTCGGGCGCTCGCCCATGCCGAGCGCCTTGCGGCAGATCGGCGAGATGCCCGTTTCGGGGGTGAAGAGATAGGCGGTGCCGACCTGGACGGCGCTGGCGCCGAGCGCGAAGGCCGCCAGGACCCCGCGCCGGTCCGAAGCGACGGCCTCCGCCGCGCCCGCCAAATCCGTCAGGGTCCCGGCGGCCTCGGCGTGACCTTCGTCAAGCAGTGGCGTCAGGGAGGCATCACCCTGCGGATGCTGTCGGCGCACACCATCGACGAGACGAACCTGCCGGCACTGCGGCAGGCCGCGGTGGGCGCCTCGGCCGTGACCAACTGGTCGCCTGCGCTGGGCGTTCCTGCGAGCCGCAACTTCGTCGATCGAGGACAAGATCGTCGAGGGGCTGCCTGACGCGTACGGCAAGGACTGCAAGATGCCGTTCTGACGGGCCGGGACGGGGACCGTCGCCCGCGCGCGGATGCAAGCTCCTGCCCGACCTTTTCGAGCTCCCAGGCATTGGGTCCGCCAGCTGTCCCGTGGCGCATGGGGCAATCTCGCGATGCCCATGGCCCATATCGCTGGGCCTGGGCGCCGATTTGGCCGCTGGCGTTGGCGGTCGCCGGCGCGCCAGCGATTTGGCGCGGAACGCCTGCCTCATCCGCTCGTTCCTTATGTTCAAACATGAGGAACAGATCATGGATCATTCGAAGCATATGCGTCTTTCCAGCCCAGAATTGACGGCCAACATTCTCGATGGCGCGACGATTTACGGGCCCGGCGATGAAAAGATCGGCTCGGTTTCCCATATCCATGGGACAGGGGCGGCGAGCATGATCGTTGTCGATGTCGGCGGGTTCCTTGGCATCGGCGCCAAAGCCGTAGCCATACCGCTCAATCAACTTGAGTTCATGCGGGGCGAAGACGGCGATGTTCACGCCGTCACGAACTGGACGAAGGACGAATTGAAGGAAATGCCGGAGCATCGCGATCCATAGGCGGCAGTTCGCCCATGAAGCACCGGCGCGAGCGCGATCTTCGCAGAGAGCAGTCTCTCGGCTCTCTGCGCATCACGAACGATCTCTGATCGCGCGCTTTGTCCTCGGCCAGCGCCAGGGGGACGATGCAGGCCACGCTGTCAGGCGTCGCCACGGTCCGGCTATGCAGCCGAGTGGGATTGGGCGATTCTTCCGCGCAGGCCCACTTGCTTTATGCGGAGGGCTCGTCGCTGGCCGCCCCGAGAGGAGGCGGAAGCGGAGCCGTCGTTTCGAACTGGTTGGCCGCCTTGGCGGGAATGTCGCGCTGCTCTCCCTGGCGCCACAGCGCCGCGACGATGTAGGCGAGCCGCTCCCTCTCGGCGGGGGCCTTCAGCGGGTCGTGCCCGTGTCCGCTTCGACGATCGCTCAGGCTAGTTCGAGCGTGCTCACCAGACGAGCCAAATCCTCGGGATGCGAAACTGAACGGCTTGGACTTTCCTATGACCGTGCCGAGGGGGGCGTTATCATATGTTAGTGATTGTGTTCGCCACCCTTCCAGTATCCTGGCAAAGCCTTGATGCTGGGCCATATCCACCCTCTCCACAGGTTGCTCTCCGGCTTACCGGAGAATCTTGGACTGAGGTTTGGGGAAGACCGGCATCCGTGTCGGCCATTGAATCAACGAGTGGGGCCGCAGCCCGTTCCGAAAAAACTGACCCAGGGCGTTTCGCCGACGCCCGCTGCTGGCTTTCCGGATTTGCCAGAACCCCGACGGCGCCGAGCCTGGCTACGAGCCAACTCCCGATATCCCGATGCCGAAATGGATTGCGCCTCGACGATCGGCGCCGCTAAACCCAGCGTCCCGCCGCTTTTCGACGAGAGCGACCGGGTCGACCCGACTGCGCTACGAGGCTCAAACAACGCGGCGACGGCGATGTGAGGTTCGCCGCCTGAGACCGGCCGCTCGAGGAACCGGCATTGATGAGCAACCGCGCCGAACTGATTGATAGAGCCGTCGCCGGTTGACGCGGGGCCTGTCGCATTGCGGCTGAAGCGGTTTCGGAAGCCGGCGGGATGAAGATATTGGGTCGGTCTCGGTCTGTCGCCTGCTCCGTCCTCATCGTGAGGGGGCGTCAGAAGCGATCGTTTGCCGCTGAGCCGGGCGGAATTTGGCGGCGCGTCATCCAGGAAAAGCAGGAAGAATACGAACATTTGCGCAATCGAAATCGCATCTGAAAACCTAGACCTTCGAGGGCCGCCAGCAAGTGCCGATCCGCGCCCCCCGCCTGTTCGATAGGAACACGCGGTTGCACAACCCGGACCAGCCACGCCTCCCGCGTTGGCGTCGAGGCCAATCGTCCACACGAGCATTTGCGAGCGAAGCGGGCACCGGGTCGCGCGAAGAAAATGCGATCAACCAAAAAACCCTTAGCAGCTCAGCGATTCGGAGAACCAAGGCATTGCTCCAGCGGCGACCCTCGGAATTTACAGGAGGTTTCGACACCGCCGCCGAATATCGGCCGCTTGCGCAGGGCTGAGCGCCGAGAGCGGCCGCAGCCGCTCTCGTGCCGAAGGTCAGTGGGCCGCAGTCCCCGCCTTGTACTTGGTCTCGTAGTGGTCGGTGGTGAGAAGCTGCTTCTCCAGCGCCTGCATGGCCGGGAAGCCCATCAGATTCCAGATCTCGTCGATGCCGACGAGCAGGTCGGAGCGGTCGGCCGGTACGCCGGTCTCCATGACGCCGCGCATCACCGAGAGCGCCTCGCGCATCGCCCTGATCGCGGCGGCGGGCAACATGCGCGGCAGGCTGATGCGGCGCACGCCGAGTTCCTTCAGGCGCGGCAGCGGGATCAGCGGCGTGGTCGGGCGCGGGCGGATGCCGAAGCCCATATTGATCGAGACCGGCTTGCCGCCGGCCGCCTCGACGACGCGGGCGATCTGGTCCTCGCCCTTCACCGCGTCGGGGAAGATCGCGTCGGCACCGGCCGCGACATAGGCGCGGATCCGCTCCAGCGTTGCGTCGAGTCCCTCCACCGCGAGAGCGTCGGTGCGGGCGATGATGACGAAATCGTCGTCACGGCGGGCGAGGCAGGCGGCCTCGATCTTCTTAACCATCTCCTCCTTGGAGACGACTTCCTTGCCGGGCATGTGGCCGCAGCGCTTCGGGCTGACCTGATCCTCGAGATTGACGCCGGCGACGCCGGCCTCTTCGAACATCTGCACCGTGTAATGCACGTTCATCGGATTGCCGTAGCCGTTGTCGGCGTCGCAGGTCAGCGGGATCGCGATCGAGCGGGCAAGCTGGCGGCAGTGATTGACGTTCTCGTTCAGGCCCAGCATGCCGAGATCCTCGACGCCGAGGATCGCGTTTGCGATGGCCGCGCCGCTCGTGCAGGCGCTCTTGAACCCGGCCGCCTCGACCAGGCGGGCGCTGTAACCGTCATAGACGCCGGGCGAGACGATGAATTCGCCGGAATTGAGCAGGGCCCGGAAGGCGGCGGGAGCGGAAATCTCGCGTTTGGCGATCATGATGCTCGTTTCTCCGCATCGGCGGCGTCGATGATTGAGGCTTCGGGAACCTGAGCCAGGACATGGCGGCCGGCGCGCTCGACATGCGAGCGCATCAGGGATTCGGCGAGGCTGGGATCGCGCATCCTGATCGCGCGCAGGATCTGCCAGTGCTCGGTGAAGGCGAGCTCCTTGCGCGCGGGCACGGCGCCGGAGATGCGCCGGTAGATGCGCAGCAGGTGGTAGAGGTCGCCGCAGAGGCTGTCGATGATCCGGCTGTTGCCGCTGCCGCGCACGATCCGCTCATGGAAATCGAAGTGCGGATCATCCGGCTGCTGACCGGCATGGGCCGCCTCGAGATCGGCGATCAACGCATCGATCTCGGCATCGCCCATCCGCTGGGAGGCCAGCCGGCAGGCATAGCCTTCGAGCGCCTCGCGCATCTGGAACAGTTCGAGGATCGCCTGCGCGGAAAGCGAGACGACGCGGGCCCGCATGAAGGGCTCGCGCGAGACGAGCTGGATGCCCTGGAGGCGCCGGATGGCCTCACGGACCGGGCCGCGGCTGACGCCGAAACGCGCCGCCAGCACGGATTCGTTGACGACCATGCCCGGAGCGAGCTCGCACGCGTAGATGAGGTCTAGGATGCGGCCGAAGACCTCGTCGCCGAGTGTCTCGGCACGCCTGTCCCCGCTGGCTGCGATCTGCAATTCCATGGCGCGATGTTAGGAAGGAATGGAAAATGTGTCAACACTTTTGCGAAGACGTTCGTTTCTGAAGGACCTTCGGCGTAAGGGCTGCGGCGCCAATCGGAATTTGACTTGAAAATGCCGGCGAGTTAAAAAGTCTGACCTAAGATACTTTTGAAAAAGTGTTGACATTAGATGGCTCACTTTCATGAGGTTCAGGCTTGGTGCACGATGCGGGCGCTGAAATGCCCGACATCGTGACGACCGACGAGCCATTGGCGGTCGATGCCGCAGCGGGTGCTCACGTCTCCGTCGCCGCGGCGGCGGCGCGGGCCGGGGTGGGCCTCGCCGGTCTGCCCTATGCCTGCCGCGTCTTCGTCGAGAATCTCGAACGGGGCCGGCTCTGCGATCCGAATATCGGCGCGGATGCGGTCGCGGCGATGCTGCGCTGGCGCGAAAATCAGGGTGTCGGCGTGCCGCTCAGCGTCGGGCGCGTCATCCTGCCGGATTCCTCCGGCCTGCCGGTGCTGCTCGATCTCGCCTCGCTGCGCGATGCCGTGGCGGCGGCGGGCTGCGATCCCGCCAGCGTCGAGCCGCGCATTCCCGTCGACGTCATCGTCGACCATTCGCTGCAGGTCGACGTCTCGGCCGCGCCGGATGCGATGGCGCGCAATATGGCGCGGGAATTCGAGCGCAACGGCGAGCGCTACAGCTTCCTGAAATGGGCGCAGCAGGCGTTCAAATCCGTTCGCGTCTATCCGCCGGGCACGGGCATCATCCATCAGGTCAATCTCGAGCATATCGCTTCGGTCGTGACGCGGGTCGAGACGCCGCATGGCCCGGTTTCCTGCCCGGACTTCGTCATCGGCGGCGATTCCCACACGCCGATGATCAATGGCATCGGCGTGCTCGGCTGGGGTGTCGGCGGCATCGAGGCGCAAGCCGCGATGCTGGGCCAGCCCTATGTCTTTCCGGTGCCGGAATTCGTCGGCGTCCGTCTCGTCGGTGCGCTGCCGGCGGGCGCGACCACGACCGATCTCGTCCTTGCCGTCACGGAACGGCTGCGGCGCGAGCGCGTGGTGTCGACCGTGGTCGAGTATTTCGGGCCGGGTGCGGCGACGCTTTCGGTGCCATCGCGGGCGACCCTGGCCAATATGGCGCCGGAATATGGCGCGACCGCCGGCTTCTTTCCGATCGATGCCGAGACCATCGGCTATCTTGCTCGCACGCGCTCGCCCGAGCACGCCGCCTTTGTCGAGGCCTATGCCCGGGCGAATGCGCTGTTCCGCGCGCCCGGCCTGCCCGAGCCGTCCTATTCCCGCATCGTCGAGATCGATCTCGCCAGGGTCGGGCGCAGCGTCGCCGGGCCGCGCCGGCCGCAGGACCGGCTCGATCTCGCGGCGGTCTCCGCCGATTTCGCTGCCAAGCTGCCGCAGCCTCTGGCGGAGGGCGGTTTCGCGGTCGATCCCGCTGCGGCCGTCGCGATCACGATCGGCCAAGGGGAAGCGATGTTGCGGCATGGCGCGCTGGCGATCGCCGCCATCACCGCCTGCACCAACACCTCGAATCCGGCGGTGATGATCGCGGCCGGGCTGCTGGCGCGCAATGCAATCGCGGCCGGGCTCTCGGTGCCGGCTTGGGTCAAGACCTCGCTCGCGCCCGGCTCGCGCGTGGTGACGCGCTATCTCGACGAGCTCGGCCTGCTTTCGGCGTTGGAGCAGCTCGGCTTCGGCGTCGTCGGCTATGGCTGCACTACCTGCGGCGGCAAGTCGGGCCCATTACTGCCGACAATGGCCGGGGCGATCGACAAGGGCGGGCTGGTCGCGGCGGCCGCGCTCTCGGGCAACCGCAATTTCGAAGGCCGCATCCACCGCCAGGTGCGGGCCAACTACATCATGTCGCCGCCGCTGGTCGTCGCCTTCGCGCTGGCCGGGCGCATCGACATCGATTTGGAGAACGAGCCGCTCAACGGGCCGGATGCCGAGACGCCGATCCACCTCGCCGATCTTTGGCCGGACGAGGCCGAGATCGCGACGCTCACGGCCCGCGCCGGCGATGCGCGCCTGTTCCGCGAGGTCTATGGCGACACGCCGTCCGATCTGCTCTGGAACGAGCTCGACGCGCCGAGCGGCCTGCGCTTCGGCTGGAATCCGCAATCGAGCTATCTGGTCGAGCCGCCCTTCCTGGAGCTCGCCCGCGAGCGGGCACGCGAGGGCGTACCGGAGCGTCTGACCGGCGCACGCGTGCTCGGCGCCTATGGCGACTCGCTGACCACCGACCACATCTCGCCGAGCGGCGAGATACCCGTCGACAGTCCGGCGGGACGCTATCTGATTGGCCTCGGCATCGAACCGAAGGCGTTCAACACCTATGTCGGGCGGCGCTGTAATCACGAGGTGATGGCGCGCGCGACCTTCGCCAATCTCCGCATCAAGAACCAGATGGTGCCCGGCCGAGAGGGAGGCTGGACCCGGCTTCTGCCCGAAGGCGAGGTCGTTTCGGTCCATGAGGCGGCAACGGCTTACGTCGATCGCGGCGTGCCGCTGATCGTGCTCGGGAGCAAGGATTACGGCATGGGTTCGAGCCGTGACTGGGCGGCGAAGGGTTCGGCTTTGCTCGGCGTGCGCGCCGTGATCGCCGAGAGCTATGAGCGCATCCACCGCTCCAACCTGATCGGCATGGGCGTGGTGCCGCTGCGCTTCGCCGATGGCGAGGGCTGGCGCCAGCTCGGCCTCGACGGCAGCGAGCGTTTCGACATCGAGGGGCTGGGGGCTGCCATCGACGGTACGGCACCTGCCATCGTTACCGCAACCGGCGCTGCCGGGCCGATCCGGTTCGCAGTCACCGCTGATATCTCGACGACGAGCGAGCGCGCCTGCCTGCGCGCCGGCGGCGTCATGGCCGAGGTTCTCGCCTTCTTCACCCGGCGCGCTGCGCCGGCCAGCGTCATGGAGCATTCATGAGTTTCGATCTGCTGCTGGCGGGAGGCGAGATCGTCTTCCCGGGTGTCGGGGTCCGCACCGGCTCGGTCGCGGTCAAGGATGGGCGCATCGCCGCGCTGCTGGCACCGGGCGAGCAGGCCAGTGCCGGCGAGGTCGTCGATTGTCGCGGCAAATGGGTGATGCCGGGCCTGATCGACCCGCATACCCATATAGGTTTCGGCTCGAACGAGACCGATTTCGAGACGGAGTCACGCTCGGCCGCCATCGGCGGCGTCACCGGCATGATGACCTTCCATCGCTCCAACGATCTGCGCCAGTCGACCGGGCCGTGGAAGGAGCGTGGCGAGAGCCAGTCGCTGATCGATTTCGGCTTCCATTTCGGCGTCACCAGCAAGCTGCATATCGAGACGTTGCCGGAATGCGCCGAACGCTTCGGCGTGACCTCGATCAAAGTCTATCTGATGTACAAAGGCGCCTCGGGCGCCGCGAAGGGCTTCACCGAGATCGATGACGGGTTGCTCTACCGGGCGCTCCTGCAAGGCGCGCGGATCAAGGGCGGTGTCGTCGGCGTTCACTGCGAGAATGTCGAGGTCATCCCCGTCTTCCGCGAGCCGCTGAAGGAAGCCGGCCGCAACGACCTGCCCGTCTGGGACGAGCAGAGCCCCGGCTTCCTCGAAGCCGAGAACGTCTTCCGCGTGATCTATTTCGGCGAGAAAGCCGAGTGCCCGGTCAATATCGTGCACATGTCCAGCGCCGAGAGCCTGGAGATCGTGCGCCGGGCGAAGAAGCCCGGCCGTGCGCCGATCCATGTCGAGACCTGCAGCCATTATCTCGCTCTGACTCGGGATGCTCCGATCGGCTTTCTCGGCAAGGTCAACCCGCCGCTGCGCCCGGCCGCCGATGTCGAGGCTTTGTGGGAAGGCGTGCGCGACGGCACGATCTCGACCGTCGGCTCCGACCATGTGCCGCGCAAGCGCGAGACCAAGGGGCCGGACATCTGGAAGGCGACCGCCGGTTTCCCCGGCATCGGCACGCTGCTGCCGGTCTTGATCCATGAGGGCGTGCACAAGCGCGGCCTGCCGATCGAGCGGATCGCCGCCGTCACCAGCGCCAATGTCGCGAAGCTCTATTCGATCCCGAACAAGGGCGGCATGGCGGTCGGGATGGATGCCGATCTCGTCGTCGTCGACCCCGACAGGGAGGTCACGATCGACCCGGCGACGCAGGAATCCTTCTCCGACTATTCGCCCTATGAGGGCATGACCTTCAAGGGCGCGCCCGTCCGCACCATCCTGCGCGGCCGCACCATCGCCCGCGACGGCATCGTCGACCGCCAGGCCCGCGCGACCCCCGCCGGCCGCTATCTGCACCGCTCCTGAGACCCGAGGCTGACAACCATGACCAAACGTATCTGGGACGATTTCCTGACCGAGCGCGACAAGCAGGTCTATGCGCAGGCCGGCTACGGCAAGCGTGGCGGCTTCGGCAAGCGGCCGGCGCTGTTCATCATCGACGTGCAGTACAATTTCTGCGGCGACAAGCCGGAGGACATCCTCGAAGGCCTGAAGCAGTACCGCACCCATTGCGGCCCCGAGGCCTGGGCCGCGGTCGAGCACATCGTGCCGCTGCTGGAGCTGGCGCACGAGAAGAACATCCCGGTCTTCTACACCGAGAGCGCCCGCCGCCCGGACATGATCGATTCCGGCGTGCAGGTCGGCAAGAACCATCGCGGCGCCGAGAAGACCTCGACCGAGGGCACGCATGCGACCCAGACGGTCGCCCCGCTGGCGCCGCGCACGCAGGACATCCGCATCGGCAAGCGCAAGCCGTCCTGCTTCTTCGGCACGATCTTCATGAGCCATCTCAACTTCTTCGACGTGGACACACTGATCCTGACCGGCTGCACCACTTCGGGCTGCCTGCGCGCCACGGCGGTCGACGCCTATTCCTACAATTTCAAGGTGGTGATCCCGGAGGAGACGGCCTTCGACCGTTTCCAGGCGAGCCACGCCATCAATCTCTTCGATCTCAACTGCAAATATGCCGACGTCATCCCCTCTACCGAGGTGAAGGACTATCTCGGTGGTCTTGCCGTTCGCGACGACCTGCCTACCGGCGTGCAGGGCTGAGGCAAGTCAGTCTACGCGGGTCATCCCGGGCGACCGCAGGGAGACCCGGGATCCATGCCTGAACCTCCGTTGGATGGGCTCAGGCATGGATCCCGGATCTCCGCTTCGCTCCGTCCGGGATGACGCAGGGTTTTATCGAAGCCGGCAGAGGGACGAAACTTCATGGCTGACCGCGAGATCATCGTTCCGGAGTCGATGCGCGCCATCGTCGAGCGCGCCGGCTATGCGCCGGCCGTGCGCGTCGGCGAGATCGTCTACGTCGTCGGGCAGGTCGGCCGCACGCCCGACCTTCAGGTGATCGAGGACCCGGCGGAGCAGTTCGCCGCCGCCTGGGAGAACGTCCGGATCGTGCTGGAGGCGGCGGGCTGCGGTTTCGGCGACATGGTCGACGTCACGACTTATCATGTCGGGATGGCGCGCCACATGGATGTGTTTCGCGAGGTGAAGAACCGCCTTGTCCCGCGCGAAGGCTACGCCTGGACGCGCATCGGCGTCTCGGAGCTCGCCCATCCCGGCCTACTGGTCGAGATCAAATGCGTCGCGCATCGCCCGGCATGAGCGAGCCGGCGCAGCGCTGAAGCGACGGCTCCAGCTCGCTTCAGCCGAGCGTCGCCGCGAGAGCCGGGCAGGCCTGCCGGAAGACCGCGTTCGGCGCGACGCCGGTGCGCTTCATCATCCACCAGGCGCAGCACAAATTCGACGAGAGCAGCGGCGGCCCGGCGCGATCCTGCCGCGCGAGCATCGCGGGCAGGGTGATCATGCCGGTGCCGCTCATGACGATCGCGTCGATGCCGGCGGTTTCGACCTGGCGCAGAGCCTCTTCAACCTCTTCGACCGTCAGCTCATAGGCGCGGAAGGTCTCGGAGACCTTGACCACCTGCGCTACGGTGAAGCCGGCGCCGGTCCAGTAGCCGGCGGCCTCCTCGGTCAGCCAGGCCGGATAGGGCGAGAACAGGCAGATGCGCCTGGCGTCGATGGCCTTGAGTGCATGGCGGATCGCGCCGCTCGCGGTCTCGACAGGGATGTCCGCTATCGCCGAGAGCCGGGCTGCCAGCGCATCGTCCTCGGCGGCGCCGAGCCGGTAGCTCGGCCCGGTGAGCGCGACGGTCGCGGCATTGAGCTTCAGCGTGCCGAAGCTCTCCAGCGCCGGCTCGTAGGAGGCGATATAGGCGCGGTTGCGCTGTTCCAGCGTGGTGTCCGGCATCACCGGCAGCCTTGTCGCGTAGACGCGGGCTCCCGCGGAGATCAGGCGGTTCATTTCCGGCTCGACCGTCGGATTGGCCGGCGGGACGAGCACGCCCAGGGCGGGCTGCGTGGCGAGATCCATGGCATCCGGTCTCCTCAGGCGGCGCGGGCGGGGCGCTCGAGCATGTCGAGCATCGCGGCGGCGGCGAGATAGTCGATGGCGCTGGTGCGGGAGGCTGCGAGCTCGCGGACGGTCTGCAGCCAGTCCTGCCCGCCGGCGACGTTGCGGTCCGTGCGCGGGATCAGCATCTCCTCGGCGATGCGCTTGCGTTCGGCGGCGGCAGCGACGACGAGCTCCGGTCGGCGCTCGCGCAGGGCGCGGATCATGGCCTGAGTGATGGCTTGGGCATCGTGGATGCCGCAGTTCATGTTCATGCCGCCGCGGGTATTGGTCACATGGGCGCCGTCGCCGGCCAGGAAGGCGCGGCCGACATGGTATTCGGACGCGACCCGGCGGCTGGCCCCGTAGACGTCGCGGCCGAGCACGGTCGGCGGCGTGGTCCAGTTCGGCATCACCTCGCGGATGCGGTCGGCGAACCAGCCATCCTGCAAAGCGGTCTCGTCCGACACGTCGCCGGGGACACGGATGATGATGCGCCAGCAATCCGGCATCTTCAGGAAGCTCAGCGATTTCGGGCCGTTGTGCAGATAGGTGATCGAGGCGATGCCGGGCATCACCGCGTCGAGATCGTCCGAGGTCATCACCCGCAGCACCTTGTGCGGATAGACCATGCCGTCGAAGGCGATGCCGAGCGCTTCCCGCACGGCGCTGCGGGCACCGTCCGTGCCGAGAAGATAGTCGGCCGCGATCGTCAGCTTGCGGCCTTCCCGGTTGGCGGTGACGGTGACGCCGTCCTTGTCCTGCGTCAGGGATTCGAAGCCGGTGTCGAACAGCACGCGAGCATTGGGATGATCCTCGATCTGCGCCAGCAGCAGCGGGGTCAGCCGGGCCTGTTCGAGATGCAGCCGGAACGGGAAGCGCGTCCGCTCGGCGAGGTCGGCCAGGACGAACTCGGCGAAGGGGCCGTCCGGCGTGCGGTACTGGATGCGCTCGACGACCTCGCCTTCGGCCAGCATCGGCGTCAGCACGCCCAGATCGTCGAGGATTTCCAGCGTCGCCGGATGGAAGGTCGAGGCCTTGGAGGCGGCGGTGAGACTGGCGCGCTTTTCGAGCACGACGACGTCGACACCGGCTTTGGCAAGGATCAGGGCGGCGACGAGCCCGACCGGCCCGGCACCGGCGACGATCACTTGCGTTGTCAGGCTGGCGGTCATGGGCATCCTCCGCAGCAGCGTCGGGCGCTGCGCATTTATTTGTATTAAGTATGCTACTTAATATGTTTTAGCAAGCGTTGGAGAGGTCGTCGGTCAGGTCTCTTCCGGGCCAAGCGCGAGGCAGTTCGCCTCGGCCCAGCCGACAGGAATGCGCTCTCCGCGCTGCAGGGGCGGCAGTCCGTCCCTGAAGGTCAGGCGCGCGGTGAAGCTGTCGGAACCGCCGAGGCTGAGCCGCAGGCGGGTGTGATCGCCGTAATAGACCAGCTCCTCGATCACGGCGTCGAAGCGGTTTTCGCCGGCCGCAGCCGGGCCGATCAGGACCTTTTCGGGCCGCAGGGCCAGCACGGCGGCGGCGCCGACCGGCAGATCGGTGCCCGCGACGGCGCGGACTTCGCTGCCATCGGCGAGGCGCAGGCGGCAATGGGCGCCGTCGCGGGCCGCGATGGTGCCGTCCAGCCGGTTGTTCTCGCCGATGAAGGAGGCGACGAAGGCGTTGGCCGGCTTCTCGTAGATCTCCGTCGGCGGCGCGAGCTGCTGGATGCGCCCGTGATGGAAGACCGCGACGCGGTTCGACATGGTCAGCGCCTCGCCCTGGTCGTGGGTGACGTAGACGACGGTGACGCCGAGCTTCTCGTGGATGTGCTTGATCTCGAGCTGCATGTGCTCGCGCAGCTGCTTGTCGAGGGCACCGAGCGGCTCGTCCATCAGCACGAGCTTCGGCCGAAACACCAGCGCGCGAGCCAGCGCCACGCGCTGCTGCTGGCCGCCGGAGAGCTGGGTCGGTCGCCGGTCGGCGAGATGGCCGAGCTTGACCATATCGAGCGCTCCGCGCACCCGCTCCTCGCGCTCGGCGCGGCCGACGCCCTGCATCTCCATCGGGAAGGAGAGGTTGGCGGCGACGCTCATATGCGGAAAGAGGGCGTAGTTCTGGAAGACCACACCGATGCCGCGCCGATGGGCGGGCACGTTGTTGAGCGGGCGCCCGTCGAAGGTGATGGTGCCGCCGGACGGATCCTCGAAGCCGGCCAGCATCATCAGCGTCGTGGTCTTGCCCGAGCCCGAAGGCCCCAGCAGCGTGACGAACTCGCCGCGCTCGACCGCAAAATCGAGTGACTTCACGACCTGCGTCGCGCCGTCATAGCTCTTGGTGACCTTGTCGAAGACGATGATCGGGTCGCTCATGGTCGCACTCATGGGGTGGGGCCGGCGGGCGAGGCGCCACGGGCCTGGGCGCGCTTGCGGATGAATTCGTTCAGGGCCAGCAGCAGCACCGAGAACAGGATCAGCAGCACGGCTGCCGCCGCGATGGTCGGGCTCAGGAATTCGCGCAGGCCCGCATACATCTGGCGCGGCAGGGTGAACTGGCCGGGGCTGGCGATGAACAGCGCCACGATCAGCTCGTCGAAGGAGGTGGCGAAGGCGAAGAGCGCTCCCGTCGCGACGCCGGGCGCGATCAGCGGCAGCACGACGCGGCGGAAGGCGATGGCCGGGTTGGCGCCGAGGCTGGCGGCGGCCCGCAGCAGGTTCTGGTCGAAGGTCTGGAGCGAGGCGAGCACGGTCAGCAGCACGAAGGGCACCGACAGCACCGTATGCGCCAGGATGAGGCCGGTGAGCGTCGAGCCGAGGCCGACCAGCGAGAGCGCGAAATACATGGCGATGGCGGTGACGATGACGGGCGTGACCATCGGCAGCGACAGGATGGCGAGCAGCAGCGCCTTGCCGCGGAAGCGGCCGAGGAAGATGCCGAAGGCGGCGAGCGTGCCGAGCAGCGTCGCCAGAACCATGGTGGCGATGCCGACGACGAAGCTGTTCCAGGTCGCGTCGAGCCAGCGGTTGGAGGAGAAGAAATCGGCGTACCAGCGCAGCGAGTAGCCGGGCGTCGGCAGCACCAGCAATTCGCCCGAGGAAAGCGAAAGCGGGAAGACGACGATGATCGGCGCCACGAGGAAGAGCAGGATCAGGCTCGTGACCAAAGCGAGCGCGAGGCGCCCAGCCGAGGCCTTCCTGCGCGGGGCGGGGGCGGAGGGACTGGCCATCGTCAGACCCTCACGCCGCCGGAGCGGAAGCCGGGCACGACGAGGCGCGCGACGATGACAAGCAGCCCGGTCATGACCATCAGCAGCGTCGCCAGCGCGGCAGCCATGCCCCAGTTCACCGAGGTGTTGGTGAAGAAGGCGATGAAGTAGCTGACCATCTGGTCGCCGGAGCCGCCGACGAGGGCAGGCGTGATGTAGAAGCCGACCGAGAGCATGAATACCATCAGCGAGCCGGCGGCGACGCCCGGCATGGTCAGCGGCAGGTAGATGCGCAGGAAGCGGCGCCAGCCCGGCGCGCCGAGCGAGGCGGCGGCGCGCATATAGTCAGGCTTGATGCCTTTCATCACGCCGTAGAGCGGCAGGATGGCGAACGGCAGCAGCACATGGACCATGGCGAGATAGACCGCGAAGCGGGTGAAGATCATCGTCAGGGGCTGGTTGACGATGTCGAAGGCGAGCAGCAGCGCGTTGATCGGCCCTTCCCGCTGCAGGATGATGAACCAGGCCGTCGTCCGCACCAGGATCGAGGTCCAGAACGGGATCAGGACGAGCATCATCCCGGCATTGGCCCAGCCCTGCGGCAGGATCGAGAGGGTGTAGGCGACGGGATAGGCCAGCAGCGCGCAGATCAGCGTCACCACCAGGCTGATCTCGAAGGTGCGCCAGAACAGCGGCAGGAAGACGGCATCCTCGGAGGGCGCGCGCACGATGCCCTGATCGGTGGGCCGCATGTCGAGCGAGCGCAGCAGGTAGAGCGAGGTCCAGGGCCCGGTGGCGCGCTTGAACAGGCGCCAGAGGGCAGGGTCGCCCCAGCGCGGATTGAGCGCGATGAGCGAGTCCTTGAACGGATCCGCGAGGCGGGCCGAGGCCCGGCCGGCTTGCAGCAGCAGGCTGCGCAGGCCGGTTTCCTCGAAGTTGAGCCGGGAGAGCACGGCCCCGGCCGCCTGATCCTGCTGCGCGGCGCGCAACTCTTCGATCAGCGAGCGGAAGGCTTCTTCCGGCGGCAGCTCCTTGCCGTCCCAGGTCCTGAGCAGGGCGGCGGTACGGGGCAGGGCGGTCGAGAATTCCGAATCGTCGACCGCCCGGTAGAGCGTCGCGCCGAGCGGCACGAGGAAGCTCAGCGTGACCAGGAGCAGGAGGGGCGCGATCAGCGCCGCCGCCAACAGGTTCCGTCGTGACATGCCGAGCCCTCGCGCCGGGTGGGAGGCTTACTTCGCCAGCCAGGCGTTGAAGCGGGCCTCGAGATCCTCGCCGTGCTCGACCCAGAACTCGGTGTTGATGAAGAGGCCTTCCTTGGCGTGGTTGGCGACCATGCCCGGGTTCTTCTTGATGATCTCCGGATTGTTGGCGACGGCCGTGTTGGCGGGCGAGACGGCCCAGTCCTGCGCCAGGTTGGTCAACGGCTTCTCGTCGGTCATGTAGCTGATGAGCTTCATGCCGTCGGCCTTGTTCGGCGAGTTGCGCACCACGGCCCAGTAGTCGAAGGAGAACAGCAGCGTGTTCCACTGCACCGGATACTTGGCGCCACCCTCATTGGCGCGGATCGTGCGCCCAACATAGCCGACCGCATAGGCGGCCTCGCCGGAGCCGACGAGCTGCAGTGGCTGCGTGCCCGACTTCCACCAGACGACATGGGGCTTGATCTGATCGAGCTTGGCGAAGGCGCGCTTCTGGCCTTCCGGCGTGGCCAGCACCTTGTAGACATCGGCGGCGGGCACGCCGTCGGCAAGCAGGGCGATCTCGAGCGTCATCTTGGCGCCGGAGCGCAGCGAGCGCTTGCCGGGGAACTTCTGCACGTCCCAGAGTTCGGCGTAGCTCGCCGGGCCGGTCGGGGTGCGGGCCTGGTCGTAGAACAGGCTGACGCCCCAGCCGACGGCGCCGGCGCCGCAGGCGGTGGTGCCGCCGGGGATGAATTTCTTCTGGTCGATGACGTTCCAGTCGAGCTTCTCGAAGACGCCGTCCTCGCAGCCGCGGGCGAGCTCCGGAGCTTCGACCATGATGACGTCGTAGGTGATGTCGTTCGACTTCACCATCGAATAGATCTTGGCCATCTCGCCGTTATAGACGTCGTCGGCGACCTTCACGCCCTTCTCGGCGGCATAGCCCTGGAACAGGTGCTTGCGGGCATTGTCCTGGAAGCCGCCGCCGAAGCCGACGACCATCAGGTCGCGCGCCAAGGCCGGGCCTGCGATCGTCATGCAGCCGAGCGCGAAGAGGCCCGCCCGGGCCAGATTCGTCATCTTCATCGTGATCCCCTCGTTTTTGCGGATACCAGACGGGGCCGGGCATGATCTCGTCGACAGTTTGCGCTGCCGCAAAGAAGGGCTCGCCCCCTTGTGATAAGCGTATTGGTATTTTTGATATGATGATGATACATATCTGTCAACGGCAACCCGCCGCCGTGATCTCCAGGGACCTCCGATGACAGCCGCCACGCTTTCGCTCGATCCGATCTCGCCCGCGATCCGCCCGACCAAGCAGGACTCGGACCAGCGCTATCGCTACCAGCACTACATCGACGGGGCCTTCGTCGATCCGGCGGGGGGAAACTGGCTGGAGACATCCGATCCTGTGACGGGTGAAGATTGGGCCTGGGTGCCGCGCGGCAACGGGGCGGATGTCGAATCCGCCGTGCAGGCGGCGCATCGCGCCTTCTCGGAAGGCGCCTGGCCGGCGCTGTCGGCCTCGGCCCGCGGCGCGCTGATGCGCAAGCTCGGCGATCTCATCACCGAGAACGCCGAATGGCTGGCGCGGGTCGAGATGCGCGACAACGGCAAGCTCCTGGCCGAGCTGTCCATGCAGATGCGCTACATGGCCAATTATTACTACTACTACGGCGGCCTCGCCGATAAGATCGAAGGCACGGTGATCCCGACCGACAAGCCCGGCGTGTTCAACTACACGAAGCCGGAGCCGATCGGGGTCGTCGCCTGCATCATGCCGTGGAACTCGCCGCTGCCGCTGACGAGCCTCAAGCTCGCCCCGGCGCTCGCCGCCGGCTGCACCGTGGTGCTGAAGCCGTCCGAATTCACCTCGGCCTCGCTGCTCGAATTCGCCAAGCTGGTCGAGGCGGCGGGCTTCCCGAAGGGCGTCGTCAACGTCATCACCGGCTATGGCGCCGAGGTCGGCGATGCGCTGATCAGCCATCCCCTGGTCGAGCGCATTGCCTTCACCGGCGGGCCGGAAGCCGGGCGCATGATCAACGAGAAGGCGGCCCGCCACATGAAGCGGGTGACGCTGGAGCTCGGCGGCAAGTCGCCGAACATCATCTTCGACGACGCCGATCTCGATCAGGCCGTGAAGGGCGCCGTCGCCGGCATCTTCGCGGCCTCGGGCCAGACCTGCGTGGCGGGCTCGCGGCTGCTGGTGCAGGAGACGATCCACGATGCCTTCGTCGAGCGGCTGAAGGCCTTCATCGCCGATGTGAAGTTCGGCCACCCTTCCGATCCGGGCACGCAGGTCGCGCCGATCTCGACCAGGCCGCAGCTGGAGAAGATCAAGTCCTATGTCGAGATCGCCAAGTCGGAAGGCGCGCGGCTCGTCGCCGGCGGCGAGCCGGCGCAGGTCGAGGGCTATCCGAAGGGGCTGTTCTACAAGCCGACCATCTTCGTCGACGTGAAGAACGAGATGCGTATCGCGCAGGAGGAGGTCTTCGGGCCGGTGCTCTCGGTGATCCGCTTCAAGGATGAGGACGATGCGGTCCGCATCGCCAACGACACGCAGTTCGGGCTGGCGGCCGGCATCTGGACGCAGTCGATGCGCCGGGCGCTGACCATGGCGAACCGCGTACGGGCCGGAACGGTGTGGGTCAACAACTACCGCTCGACCAGCACGACCTCGCCCTTCGGCGGCTTCAAGATGAGCGGCGTCGGCCGCGAGGGCGGCATCGCCGGCATCCGGGAATATATGGAGACCAAGAGCGTCTGGATCTCGACGGCGACGGATATCCCGAACCCGTTTATCCGCCGCTGATGCCAATCTGGCAGCGGCGTCCTAAGCGGCGCCGCTGTCGGTGATCATCGCCTTCCAGGGCGTGCCGAGATTCTGGCCGTCGATCGAGTACTGCACGCGATACTCGTAGCGGTCGGGCCGGTAGAGCGCCTGCAACAATTCGATCAGGCGCCCGTCCTCGTCGCGGACATGGCGCGTCATCGCCACCAGCGGCGTGCCGATCGCGATGTCGAGATGCGGCGACACGTCGGAATCGGCGAGCACCGCCGTGATCTTCTCCTCGAAGCGGGCAAGTTTGACGCCCGCAGCGGCGAGCGTGGCCGAGATGGGCAGCGACGAGATCGCGGTGCGCGGCACCAGCGGGGCGAGGTCGGCGGGCAGGTAGCAGAGCGTGTGCGAGATCGGTGAGCGCTCGTCGCCGCGCACGCGCTCGATCCGCAAGAGCTCCGTGCCTTCGGCGATGTCGAAGGTCTGGGCGAGCAAGGGCGAAGGCCGGACGAAATCATAGGCAAGCAGGACGATCTTCGTCTTGCGAGCAAGGGAGATCTGGTTGTTGAGGAGCTGGCTCGCGTGTTCGCCCGCCTCGTTGGCCGGCGTCAGCGGGAATGTCCCGCGCCCGCGCTGGCGCAGGACGCGTCCCTCGCGCTCCAGCCTTTCCATCGCCTTGCGGATCGTGACCCGCGACACGCTGAAGGTCTCGGCGAGGTCGTCCTCGCTCGGGATCGGCAGGCCGACGGGATAGGAGCCGTCCATGATCTTCTGGAGCAGGATGACATAGACCCGGTGATAGAGCGGGATGACGTCTCGCTCCGACGAGGGCCGTTCCGCCGTCGCCGCTTGCGCTTTTGCCATGAGTCGCCCTTCTCGGTTCATTCCTGGAATCGCTAGCATGTATGGTCTGGAATACCAATGCGGCGGCAGCCCGCGATGGCATATTGTATTATATTTATATCATTGATACCTATAGAGCGATTTCTGAACCGATGAGAGACGGGTAATGAGAGAGAGCCTTGACGCCGCAGACCGCCAGCGCTTCGCCGGTTCGTACGCGCACCGCGAGAAGGCGCTGTCGCATCTCGCCTTCGGCGTCTCCTCCACGCCGCGCGCGACGCAGCGCCCCGTGGCGATCGCGATCGAGCGGGGCGAGGGCGCCCATGTCGTCGATGTCGACGGCAATCGCTTCATCGACTACGCGCTCGGTTACGGGCCGCTGATCCTGGGGCATACGCCTCCTGCCGTCCTCGCCGCCGTCCGGGACGAGATGAGCAACGGGCTGCGAACCGCGAGCGTCCATCGCGGCGAGGCGCGGCTGGCGGAGCTGATCGCCGATTGTGTGCCCTCGGCCGAGCAGACGAGTTTCGTCAGCACCGGGACCGAGGCGATCCAGCTCGCCTTGCGCGTGGCGCGCGCCGCGACCGGCCGGGTCAAGATCATCAAGTTCCGCGCGAATTACCACGGCTGGTTCGACAGCCTGCATATCGGCAGCGCCATCGGGCAGGACGGCCCGTCGGCGCTGGGGCAGGACCCGCAGGCATCCGGCTCGGTGACGCTGGCCGATTGGGGCGATGCGGACGGGGTGGAGGCTCTGCTCGACAGCAGCTATGCGGCGGTGATCGTCGAGCCGGCGGCCATCAACGGCGGCTGTTTCGTGCCGCCCGCCGGTTTCCTCGAACGGCTGCGCGCCGCGACCGCGCGCTGCGGTGCGCTGCTCATCTTCGACGAGGTGATCACCGGCTTTCGCCTCGGTCTCGGCGGCGCCCAGGAGCGCTATGGCGTGACGCCCGATCTCAGCGTGCTCGGCAAGGCGCTGGGCGCCGGCCTGCCGATCAGCGCGGTCTCGGGCAGTCGGGCTGCCATGGAGGTTCTTTCAAGCGGGCGCCTGATGCACCGCGGCACCTTCAACGGCAACCCGCTCTCCGTCGCAGCGGCCATCGCCTGTCTCACGGAGCTGCGGGACAAGCGCCAGGAGATCTATCCGCGAATGGACGCGTTCGCCGGCCGGCTGAGCCGTTTCCTCAATGAGCGTGCTGCTTCCGGGGGCGTCCCTGTGCGGGCGCGTCATGTCGGGGCCGCCCTGCAGATTTTCGCGGCCGAGGCGCCGATCGAGACGCTGCGCGATACGGCCAAGGTCGATAAGGAAAGGACGCTGTCCTTCACCGGCGCCCTTCTCAGGGAAGGGGTGCAGACCTTGCCTCGCGGTCTCTGCTACCTCTCCTCCGCCCACAGCCTGGCCGATATCGAGGCGACCGAAGCGGCGATCGCCGCGGCGGTGGACGCCATGGCGCAAACAGCGGCGGCGTGAGCCGAAGAGGCGTTGTCAGGATTGCAGCATCTTGAAGTGGCTGCAGAATTCCCGGTAGCTCGATTGCAGGATCTTCTCGCCGCCACGGACCTTCAGGGCTTCGGCGGCGGCCAGTCCGAGCTCCCGCGCCCGATCCGCAGGCGCGTCTTCGACGGCGACGATCCGTTCTTGGCCATCGAGCGAGGTGATCTGGGCCAGCAGGCTCAGGCGCTCCTCGTTCCAGTTGCAGAAGGCGCCCACGGGCAGGCTGCAGCCGGCGCCCAGCGTGTGCATCATCTCGCGTTCGGCATCGACCTCGGCCCTGGTCGTCCTGCATTCGATCGAGCGCAGAATCTCGACGATCTCGCTGTCCTCGCTGCGCGCCTCGATGCCCAGCGCGCCCTGGCCGACGGCATAGGGAAAGGATCGGGGATCGAGGAATTCCGACGTCCGTTCACCCAGGCCGAGGCGCTCCAGGCCGGCATGGGCGAGGATCACGGCATCGAGCGCATCGTCGCCTTCGATCTTCGCCAACCGGGGGCCGATATTGCCGCGGATGGGAACGACGGTCACATCCGGCCGCAGGCTCAGGATCTGGGCACGGCGGCGCAGCGACCCGGTGCCGACGCGCGCGCCCGGCCGCAATCCCTCGAGCGTCGATCCGCACAGGACATCGCGAGGGTCCTCGCGCTTGGGCACCGATGCCAGCACGAGCCCGTCCTTCAGAACGGTGGGCAGATCCTTGAGGGAATGGACGACGAAATCGACGTCCCGGCGGAGCAACTGCTCCTCGTGCTCCGTCGTGAAGACGCCGATCATGCCGAACTGATGGAATTCGGAGACCCTGTCACGATCCGCAACCGTCGAAATGGGCCGGATCTCGAATTCGATATGTGGGTGCAGGGCTTGAATTGAACCAATTACAAAATTGGTTTGGGTCATGGCGAGAGGGCTACGGCGGGTGCCAACGCGAAGAAGCATAATGTGAAACCTGTTTGCGCCGTGCACGCGCGATCCGCATCCGTCTAGCAGGTGCCCGGTCGGAGCGTAAGTGCGGCAGATTGGCCGTAGCAGGCCGGTCATCGCCGATCGAAACGCCTTCGGCGCGACATGGCCCGTCGTCGCGATGTGCCGTGTCTGGTGACGCCAATCGGCGCCGAGACCCTCTGCCGGCACAGCCGATGGCAAGCATAGGCAATATCTATTTGCCTGCGCCGCCCCCGGCCTGAAATCCTGCGGTGGATGGTTCGCTCGCCCTGGCAGAGCGGACATCTTCGCCCCGCAGCAGCCCCCGCCCGATCCGGCGGAGAGGAGACCCGTCATGCCCAGCCTCGACACGGCCCGTATCGACATCGAGCGGTTCTGGACCACGATCGAGCGCTCGGCCGAGATCGGCCCGGGCCGGCCGGGCGGCCTCTCGCGCCTCGCCCTCTCCGATGCCGACAAGGAGGTGCGCGACACCTTCGTCGCCTGGTGCCGCGAGGCCGGGCTCACCGTGCGCGTCGACGGCATCGGCAACATCTTCGCCCGCCGCACCGGCACCGATGACAGCCTGCCGCCGGTGGTGATGGGCAGCCATCTCGACACGCAGATCAATGGCGGCCGCTTCGACGGCATCGCCGGCGTGCTCGGCGGGCTCGAAGTCTGCCGCACGCTCGACGCGCTCGGCCATCGCACGCGCCGGCCGATCGAGATCGTCAACTGGACCAATGAGGAAGGCGCGCGCTTCTCGCCGCCGATGGTCGGCTCCGGCTGTTTCGTCGGCGCCTATACGCTTGAATGGGCGCAGGGGCGCACCGACGAGGAAGGCCGCACGATCGGCCAGGAGCTGGAGCGGATCGGCTATCGCGGCGAGATGGAAGCCGCCCCCCACGCCTTCGACGCCTATGTCGAATTCCATATCGAGCAGGGCTATTATCTCGACCGAGACGGCATGCAGGTCGGCGTCGTCACCGGCGGCTTCCCGAGCACGGGCATGCTCGTCGAGTTCAAGGGCGAGACCGCCCATACCGGCCCCTGGCCGATGGAGCGCCGCCGCAACGCCCTGCTCGCCGGCGCCCGCCTGCTGGTCGAGACCGACGAGATCGGCTGGGCCTATGCCGCCGGCGGCGGCAAGGCGACGGCCGCGCGCCTCGCGGCCTGGCCGAACAAGCCGGGCATCCTCTCCGACTGGGCGCAGGCTGTCTGCGATGTCCGCCACCCCGATCCGGAAACCTCCGAGGTCATGGCCGAGCGCGTGCGCCGCGCCGTCGGCGAATCCGCCGCCCGCGCCAGCTGCACCGCCGAGATCCTCGATGTCTGGAAATGGGGCGGCAGGATCTTCGCGCAGGAGCTGATCGACAGCGTGCGTGAGACCTCGCTGGCGTTGGGCTACCGCACGCAGGACATTCTCAGCCAGGCCGGGCATGACGCCTATTTCGTCGCGCGTCATGCGCCCACGACGATGATCTTCGCGCCCTGCAAGGGCGGCATCACCCACAACAACGCGGAACTCTGCACGAAGGACGATCTCGAACCCGGCCTCAACGTGCTGCTTCACGCGGTCATGGCACGGGCGGATCGCTGAGAAGCGCCTCGGCGGCCTCGGCCGCCGGCTCCTCCTCGGCCGCGCTGAGCCGCTGCTCGAACATCCGCAGGAAGGCCTCTTCCGCGGCATTGAGCTGCATCGCCGGGTTGGAGATGAAATAGAGATCGGCGCCGAGCAAATCCTCTGGCCGCGCGAGGTTCCACAAGGAGCGGTTCTCCAGCGCCTCGGCCACCGAGGCGAGCGGCAGGATGCCGATGCCGAGCCCGGCAACGATCATCCGGGTGACCTCTTCGAGATTGGGGCTGGAGCCGACGACGCGGCTGCCGAGCCCTGCTCCTTCCCTGACCGAGACCATCGGCTCCAGTGCTCCGTCCTGCCCGCAGGCGAGCGCGACGAAGGGCTCGTCGCGAAGCTCCGCCAGCGGCACGTCCGCGAGCCCGAAGAGCGGATGCCCGCGCCCGCACAGGATGCCGAATTCCTCGCGCAGCAGCGGCCGGCAATCGAGCCCGGCCAAGGGCTTGGCGAGCAGGCAGAAGCCGAAGGGGCTGAGCTTCTGCGAGACCGCGCGGACGATGTCCTGGCTATTGGCGACGTCGATCCGCACGCTGACGCCGGGATGCTTGCGGTTGAGCAGCGTCAGCGTCCGGTCGAGCGGCGGCAGCACGACATGGGTCACGACGAGCAGCCGCACCAGCCCGGTCAGGTCGTCATGGTCCTCCGAGAGCCGGTCGCCGATGCGCGCGACGCTGCGGTAAATGTCGACGCATTCCTTGTAGAGCAGTTCGCCGCGCTTGGTCAGGACGAAGCGGCGGCTGTCGCGCTGGATGAGCTGGCCACCCAGCGTCTCCTCCAGCCGCTGCAGTGCCGCGCTGACCGTCGGCTGGCGCACGAGCAAGCGGTCGGCCGCTCGCGTGATGCTGCGCTCCTCGACGATGACGAGGAAGGTGTGCAGCAGGTTCCAGTTGAGATGGTGCAGCTTCGGCTTCGTCCCGCTCAAGCGAGCCTCTCCCCTTTTTTCGTCCCTGCCCCTTATGCAAACCCGCTGCCGTGGCAAGCCTATGCTTAGCATAGGAACTGTCTATTGGACCCGGTTTCGCGGCTTCCGTAGGTTCGCCAGAACGGAAATTCTCCAGCGCAAGGGCGACCATGACCGCGACCGGATCATCGGCCGAAGCCTCGATCGCACGGCGTGCCGCGCTCTTCCGCGAGATCGAGACCGCGACACTCGGCCATATCCTGACCGAGGGCTTTATGGTCCCGACCATCCAGTGCGTCATAGAGGGGCCGCGCGTCTGCGGCCCGGCCTTCACCGTCAGCGTCCCGCCCGATGACGGCGCGGTGCTGTCCTGCGCCCTGGTGCAGGCGAGGCCCGGCGACATCCTCGTCATCGACCGCCAGGGCGACGATCGCCATGCCTGCTGGGGCGCGGTGATGACCGCCGCCGCGCAAGCCGCCGGCATCGTCGGCGTCGTCATCGACGGCTTCGTTACCGATGTCGCGGCGATCCGGGCTTCCGGCTTGCCGGTCTGGTGCCGCGGCCGCTCGCCCTTGACGACCAAGCTCCTCGGCAAGGGCGGCACGATCGGCGAGACCGTGAATTGCGGCGGCGCGACGGTGCGTCCCGGCGACCTCGTCCTCGCCGACGAGAACGGCGTCTGCGTCATCGATCCCACCGAGGCCGAGGCTCTCGCCCGGACCTGCGCCGCCATGCAGGCGGCCGAGCCCGGCGTCATCGAGCGCGTCCTCAAGGGCGAGCGCATCGACGAGATCAACGGCGCGCGGAAGCTCTTCGAAAAATCGCAAGCCTCCTAGGCCGGTCATGGCACCGCCCGCAGAGGCGGGCCTCGATCGGATCACGATCCAGAAAACACAGGGGAACAGACCGATGAAGATTGTGGGAACGACCGCGTTGGCTGGCGCGCTGCTGGCCGCCTCCTTCGCGCTGGCACCGGCTCCGGCCTTAGCCGGCAAGGCCGACGACACGCTCAACGCCGCCTTCGCGCTCGAGCCTGAAGCGCTCGACACCTACAAGATCGCCGGCCGCGAGGGCCTGATCCTCGCGCGGCACATCTATGACGGCCTGCTCTACAAAGATCTCGACACCGGCGAGATCAAGCCCGCGCTCGCCAAGGCCTGGCGCTTCGTCGATCCCACGACAATGGAATTCGACCTGCGCGAGGGCGTGACCTTCCATAACGGCGCCAAGTTCACCGCCGACGATGTCGTCTATACTCTGACGACCGTGCTCGACCCCGCCTATGGCACGCGCTTCCGTATCGCCGTGGACTGGATCGACAAGGTCGAGAAGGTTTCGGACTTCCAGGTCCGGATCAAGATGGCCAAGCCGTTCGCCGGCGCCGTCGAGATGCTGGCCGATGCGCTGCCGATCTATCCGGCCGCCTATTTCAAGGAGGTCGGCTCGGCCGGCATGGCCGCCAAGCCCGTCGGCACCGGCCCCTACAAGCTCACTGAGATGACGCCCGGCATTCGTTATGCCTTCGAGCGCTTCGACGGTCACTATGCCGGCAGCCCGAAGGGCAAGCCCGCCATCGGCAAGATCGTTGTGCGCACCATCCCCGAGCTCAACACCCAGTACGCCGAGCTGATGGCCGGCAAGCTCGACTGGACCTGGCGCATCCCGCCGGACCAGGCCGCGCGCCTCGCCAGCCGCGTGCAGATCGTCAACGGCCCGATCATGCGCATCTCCTATGTCGGCATGACCGTGACGGGGAAGGGCAAGGACTATCCGACCAAGAACCTGAAGGTCCGCCAGGCGATCAACCACGCCGTCAACCGCGAGGCCATCGTCAAGGCCTTCGCCGGCGGCGCCTCGCAGGTCCTCAACGCCGCCTGCAACCCCAAGCAGTTCGGCTGCGCGCAGGACGTGACGAAATATGCCTATGACCCGGCCAAGGCCAAGGCGCTGCTGACCGAGGCCGGCTTCGCCAATGGCGTCGATATCGAGATGGTCTTCGCCGCCATGCCGCGCCCGGTCGCCGAGGCGATCGCCTCCGATCTCGGCAAGGCCGGCATCCGCGTCACGCTGAACGAACAGCAATATGCCGCCGGCGTGCAGAAATGGCGCGCGGGCGAACTGCCCACCTTCTTCACCAACTGGGGCAGCTACGGCACCGGCGACGTCGCCTTCATCATCTCCAACTTCTTCGGCGGCGGCGCCGACGACCTCGTCCAGGACAAGGAAGTCATCGAGCTGGTCAACGCGGCCGACACTTCGCAGGATCGCGCACTGCGCGAGGCGAACTACGCCAAGGCGCTGAAGAAGATCGCCGATCAGGCCTATTGGCTGCCGATGTACGACTTCAACATCAATTACGGCCTGTCGCAGCAGCTCACCTTCAAGCCCCATCCGGACGAGTTCGCCCGCTGGTGGCTGTCGAGCTGGAAGTAAGGCTGTATTCCGCATCGCCCCGGCTCACACCGGAAGGGATTGGACCGTTGTCCGATCGGGCGGATACGTCATTGCGAGCGTCAGCGCAGTAATCCAGGGGCGGCAGCGCTCTACGTCCCCCTGGATTGCTTCGTCGCTTCGCTCCTCGCAATGACGGGCCCGTTTCTCCCTGCGATCCCGCCTGAACGGCCAACGCTCTTGTTCCACAGGCAAACCGCCCCGCTATCCACGGAGCCGTCATGCTGCCCTTTCTTGCGCGCCGCCTGATCGTCGCCGCCCTCGTGGCGCTCGCCGTTTCCGCCGTCGCCTTCGGACTGATGTTCGTCTCCGGCGATCCCGCCGTCGTCCTCGCCGGGCAGGCTGGCCGGGCGCAGGATGTCGAACTGATCCGGCAGGCCTATGGCCTCGACCGGCCGATCCCGCTCCAGTTCCTGAGCTGGATCGGCAATGCCGTCGCCGGCAATTTCGGCACGAGCCTCTATTTCAACCTGCCGGTGGCGCCGATCATCGCCGAGCGGCTTTCGGTGACGCTCGTGCTCGGTTCGGCCGCCTTCCTGCTCGCGCTGGTGGTCGCCGTCCCGCTCGGCATCCTCGCCTCGCTCAAGCCCGGCGGCACGATCGACCGCATCGCCCTGATGCTCGCCGTGCTCGGCCAGGCAATCCCGAGCTTCTGGCTCGGCCTGATCCTGATCGTGATCTTCGGCGTCTGGTACGGGCTCGTGCCGATCTCGGGCACGGAGAGCTGGCAGGGCTACATCCTGCCCGTCGTGGTGCTGAGCTACTACGCCATGCCGGCCCTGATGCGCCTGACCCGTGCCGGCATGATCGACGTGCTCACCGCCGACTATATCCGCACCGCCCGCGCCAAGGGCGCCTCGCAAGGGCGCGTCCTGCTCGTCCATGCCTTGCGCAATGCCGTGCTGCCGCTGGTCTCGCTCGCCGCCGTGCAGTTCGGCCTGATGCTTTCCGGTTCGATCGTCATCGAGAGCGTCTTCGCCATCAACGGGCTCGGGCGTCTCGCCTGGGAATCGCTGCTGCGCAGCGACCTGCCGGTGGTGCAGGCGATCATCCTGATCCTCTCGCTGATCTACGTCACGCTGACGACCGTGGCTGACCTGATCAATGCCTGGCTCGATCCCCGCCTAAGGAGCGCCTGATGTCGATCGCCGACAGCCCTGCCATCCGCCGGCGCAAGCTCTTCAAGGGCCTGAGCGCCAGCAGCGCCATCCGCATCGGCGGTGGCCTGCTCGCCATCATCGTCTTAGTCGCGATCTTCGCGCCCTGGCTGTCGAGCCATGACCCGATCGCGCAGGATCTCGGGAAGCGCATGGTGCCGCCCTTCTGGTATCCGGGCGCGGATCCGGCCCACCTCCTCGGCACCGACCATCTCGGCCGCGACTACCTTGCCCGGTTGCTCCACGGCGCCCGTGTCTCGCTGCTTATCGGGCTCGGCGTCACGCTTTGCGCCGGGTTGATCGGCACGATGCTCGGCCTCACAGCCGGCTATTTCGGCGGCCGCGTCGACATGTTCGTCAGTTTCATCGTGACGACGCGGCTCTCGCTGCCGATCGTCTTGGTCGCGCTCGCGGCGGTGGCGCTGGGCGGCGCCTCGCTGAAGACGCTCGCGATCGTGCTCAGCCTCCTGCTCTGGGACCGTTTCGCCGTGGTCGTGCGCGCCGCGGCGCAGAGCCTGCGCAACCGCGAATTCGTGCAGGCGACCCAGTCCTTCGGCGCCTCGCATCTCTACATCATGCTGCACGGCATCCTGCCGAACCTGCGCAACACGCTGATCGTGGTCGCGACGCTGGAGATCGCCAACGTCATCCTGCTCGAGGCGGCCCTGTCCTTCCTTGGCCTCGGCGCCCAGCCACCGACGCCCTCCTGGGGCCTGATGATCGCGGAAGGACGCGAGCACATCCTCTTCGATCCCTGGCTGATCGCGTTGCCCGGCGCCGGGCTCTGCCTGCTGATCCTGGCGGTGAACCTGCTCGGCGACGGCGTGCGCGACGCGCTCGACGAACGGCGCTGAGCGACAATCGAACGGTGGCGGCCCTTCTCGGGCCGTCATGTGCTTGAACGCTACTTCAAATGGAGGATGACGAAGCGACGAGGCTGTGCGAACAGACACACGCGGCGCCAGGGCTTGCGCTATGAAACGTCCGATCAGTCTGTCGTTCACCCAGCAGGCGCCGGGTTCGAAGCGTATCGATGCGGCTATGGCGCTTGTGCGAGAGGCACGGGCCGCAAGGCTGGATCAGGTTTCCAGCAGCTTTGATCCCGCCGAGCGAAAGATTTCGCCGCAGGCGACGGGCGAAGCGAAGGACGGCCGCGAGATATCGCATTTGCCAGGTTGAGCGATACCGAATGGGCCTGTGCCGCGACATGGGCATGTGACCTTGCCTGCCATCGATGTTTCGGTGCGTCATGCCGCGTGTCGGGATCGAGACGTCACATCGATCCGCGCCTATCCGTCGCTTGCAAGCAAAGCACCCCCAAGCTTGGCTTGACTGATCGGGTCCTGCGGCGCGGGGTGCAATCGCCCTTCGAGAAGCCGCATGATCTCCTCTCCCGCATTGCAAGGATCCGGCCCCTGAGCGGGTCCTGTTCCTGTCAGATATGCGATCGCGGCCGCGCGGGCGACCTGTGGCGCGGCCATGCTCGTCCCCGACATTCGGACCACAGCGCCGCTCCGGGTTCCTCCGGCAAGCACGCCTTCGAGTGCCGAAGACGCGTCGGCGGGAGCGGACACATGCACCCGCCCGGCACCTGAGGGGAGCGTCGGGTATTTGCCGGCCGCGCTATACAAGGCGGGGGTCCGGCTGTCCGCCACGAAACCTCCGACCACCGCTACCGCATCGTGGGTCGCGAGACCGTTGAGAGTTCCGAACCGCCGAACGAATACGCCCGCGGGATTATCTCCAAGCGGCCGATGCCCCGATGCCTCGAACGCTTCATCGCCCGGATCATCGAAATAGCTTTGCCGCGCACCAAGAGCATAGCCGAACGGATTGATGTCGCGCTGGATGCGGCAGGTGATCGGGCCGTGTCGTGCGACGCCGTGCAGATGCCCGAGCCTCACCGTCCAGGTACCAGACGACGTGGACGGCAAGGTCGGATTGTCCGGCGTCGTCGGCGCCAACGCCATGACGAAACGCCACAAGGCCCTGTCATCGCCGGTCCGGTAACGCTCGACGCTCGCTTGACCGATCGGATGCTGGCAGAGCGATCCGGGCGGCATGAGGTCTATATGTCGGATGCTCGATCCCGCGCGGTCGATCGAGCCGTCGTAGATCGCATGACCCTTGGGGTCGGTGATGGTGATGGAAACGCCATCGGGAATCGCTCCCTGCGGCAGCCAGATCTCCAGATAGTTCGATGTCCGATCGTTAGGCTGCAAGCGCCAGGGGATATCGAAACCGCGGTCGTGGCCCGAGAGCAGATCGGGTGTGATCTCGCCATGGAGGCTGCTCAGGAAGTCATTGCCCGCGGGCATGATCAGGTGGGTCACGCCACCCCGCGCAATGCGCCGGCGGATAAGCGACCGCAAAGCCCGCTCCAGCCGCTCGCCGCCTTGGTGCGGCCCGCCATTGAAACCGTAGCTGAAGTTGATGATGAGGGGCAGCATGGCCCCTTTCCCGAGATAGCGCTCGGCAACCCGGTCCGCCCGATCGAAAATATAGTGGAAGGCGCTCAGGATGAAGGCGTCCTTACCGAAACTGGCCGTTTCGATGGTTGCCGGGGCAGGCAATTGCACGGCGATCACCCGCAGCGCGTCGAAATTGCCCGCCGGCGGAACGGGACGGGCTGGGTTGTGCTTGCCGCCATAACGGTGACCTGCGGCGGCATCCAGCACATGGGCGCCGTGCGTCGCCAATCGGTCGATCGTGGCGCCGGCGTAGACGCCGCGATCGGGGGAGGCGCGTCGGTAGAGCGTTTCCTCATCGTGCCCATGGGTCTGGACAAGCTCGTCGATTGCATCGCTCAGATATTCACGCCCGAACAGGACTGTCGGCTCCGCAACGCCATCTGCCGCCGCCCCTTGCAGCCAGCAGAACTCCATCCGGGTCGCACCGGTGGCACCCCGCACATTCTCATGAGCAAAGGCTATGCCGTCGTCGATCACGGCCATCATCGCCGCCGGCGGAACAGGTGCGAAGGGGCAAGCCGCATAGCGTTCAGCGATGTTGTCCGGATGGAAGCCGGGGTTGAGAGCCGATCGCGGAATCCGGGAGTTGAAGCGGATGCCCGTTTCCTGCTTTCCCCGCTGCTCCGTTTCTCCAGACCGCAATTGCGCGCAAGCCTCCGCGAGATCGCGCAGCCGATCCTCTGCCTTGTCGGTCCTTGGCTCGGCAACACGGAGCACGACCGGACAGAACACTCGCTCCGGTCCGTCGAAGGCAGCGGGCCAAAGCGTGGGCAAGAGCACTGCCGGCTTCTTCCCCGGAGAACCGCTGTCTTTCAGCCCAGTGGCGATCGCATATGGGTCCGTTCCGGCAGGCCACTCCGCAGTCGCCGCGATGAACGGACTATCCGTAACGGTGGCTCCCGTGAACGCATAGGCCGCGCCGGTTCCGTGCGCCCAACGCTCATAGGGACCGATCAATTCTGCTAGGTCAGCGGACATTGGAAAACCCCGTGCGGGTCAGCATCGCGCGCGCTTCAGGAGAGCCGAAACTCGTCGAGGCTCTTCTGCCACAGCCAGTCGAAGAGACTGCTTCTGCGCACGGGGATTCCATGCCCGTTAGTATCCCGCGAGAGACCCGTGCTGTTGGGATCCGCCTGTTCCGCCGGGATGCCAGGCCACAGGTCCGGCCGGAAAGCACTCACGGTAAAGTCGATATTCCGGGCGACATAGGTTCGTGGCGTCACTTTGGCCGCTTGTGCGCCGCAGAGGGCCAGGACAACCTGGCCCACGGCCTCGCCCAGAGCGGCTCCCGCCCAGCTATCGATCGGAAAATGCACGCCGGCCACGGTGCGGTTCACGGCGACCCGTTCGGCCTGCTTGAACACTAGCCTCACCAGCTTTTCGGTGGACGGATAGTGCTGCATCGGCTTCACCGCCTTGAGCAGCCCTTCGATGACGGTTGCGACTGCAAAGGCTTCGGCGGCATGCGCGCTCGGGAAAGTCGCATGGCCGGGCGTCGAGATCATCGGCATCACCGTCGTTCCGAGCCGATCCGGTCGCCGGCACGCAAGATGGTGCTTGGCGATCATCGCAACGTGGGAGGTGAGGACCTGCGTGGCTGCGACCAACTCGAAAGTGAATCGATTGCGCGCGGCGTTGAGGCCGAGGATCATCGCGAAATAATCGATCGGATAGCCGAGCTGGGTCAGGATTTCAGCTGACCGTTCGCCGCGCAGATCCATATAGTCTCGCATCAGCGCGACCTGCTCGAGGAAGAGCGCCATCGGCGGCCTGTGCAGCGTGAGGAAGGTCGGCCTCCGCCATGAGAAAGAAACAGCCTCCGATCCGCTGCCTGTGTCCGCCTTCCAATCGAGATGACGCAGGAACTCGCTGAGATAGAGCGATGAGCGCACCCATCCCTCGAAACCCATGAGATTGGCCGGGTTCGACATCTTCAAGGAGGCTGGCGCCTCGACCTCGCCAGTGCCTGCCGCGTGCATAATGGCCTGGCTGCTGATCAGGAGGCCCTGAGCTTCCAGAGGATCGACCGGGGTCCCGCCGATGAATGCGCCTAGTCCGGTGAGGTTTGTTCCTCCCGTCCCGCCGGTACCTCCTGTCCCACCAGTCCCGCCTGTGCCACCTGTTCCGCCTGTGCCCCCAAGTACCGACATATCCCTGCCTCCTCACGGAATCCCTGCGGCGCGAAGCGCCGCTGCGGCGCTTCGACCGAATTCGTATTCTGCCGCCGGATGACTGCGCTGGTATCCCGCGACCGTGAAATCCGGCTGCCGGCGCAGAAGCTCCTGGCCGGCAAGAGCCGCATCCTGCCCCCGCCCCAGATGATGCAGAGCGACGATCTTCGTGCGCAGCGTCGACAAATGCCGATCGTTTTGACTGAGGGAGCGATCCGCCAAGGCGAGCGCACGCTGATGATCGCCCATCGCCAGATGCGCGGTCGCATTCAACGAGTCGTAGAAATAGCCGAAGGGATCGAGGGGCGAGAGCCTGCGGGCACGCTCCGTCGCCTTGACCGCCGAGGTCCCCTCATCACGGAAAGCATGCAGGGCGCCCTTGAGAAGCCAGGACAAGCCGGCGTTCGGGTTCCGCTCCAGCGCGGCCGAGTAGCGGACATCGGCAATATCGAGGCGACGCAAAAGATTATTCTGGGCAAAGCCGTCGATCGTCAGGCTGAAAGCGTTGTCGGGCTCGATGTCCAGCGCGCGCGCCGTGCAGTCGAGTGCGTGCCGCGTCTCCTGCGCGACATCTGAACTCCAGCCGTTGAAGACGCTGAGAACATACCATTTTCCGAGCCAGGCATGGAGTTCGGGCGTATAGGGCGCTCGGCGCGCGGCCTCTTCGAGGAGTTCGCGGGCGCGAGCAAAATCCCGCAAGACCGCACGGTGCATCAGTGCGATCCCGGCGATCAGGAGGTTGTGATCGTCGATGGCGGCCGGCACCTTGCTCCGAACATGGACGAGCGCCTGCTCGGCGACCGCAGCGCCAACTGCCGCGACGATGGCCGCAATGCCCTCCGCCGATGCGTCAAGAAAGCGCTCGGCTCCATAGGCGAGCTGACGCGTCCACAGGATGCGTCCCGAGCGGGTATCGACGAAATCGCTATCCAGAACCAGATTGCCGCCCGATCGCCGCAACGTCCCGGTGACGCAGAAATCAGCCTGCAAGAGGTTTCGCACAGCCGTGATGTCGACCTGCGCCGATGCCATGGCCCGGCAGGACAGATGCGAGATCACCGCGAGCAGATGAGAGCGGCTGAGCGACCGGCAGATTTCCTCCGCGACCCAGTCTCCCAGGACACCCGTCGGATGCTCGCCGTCCAGGGCCCGGAACGGGAGGACCGCCACGACCGGAAGCAAAGGAGAGAAGAGCTCCTGGCTGCCTCTGAACAATCCCGCCAATTGTCCGGGGTTCTGTCGAATGGCAGCCGCCCATGCAACGAAACCCGGCTCACGGATGTCGAGCCCCTCGAGGAATGGGCCGGACGAGACATGCCCGAGAAACCGCACCCGCGAGAGGTCCAGGGAGAGATCGGCATTGCTGCCTGCGATCAACTCCTCATAGGTGTTCCCCATGATGCGGCGGAGATCGGAAAGCGCCCGGCGAAGGCTCTGCCGCCCGGTGTCGTAGCAGGTGGCCCCCCAGAGCGTTTCCTGAAGGAACGCGCGCGTGCGGCGCCCGAAAGGCGCCGTTGCAAGCAACGCCAGCAAGGCTCGGTGCTTTGCGCCGGTCACGACGAAGCCGCCGGCTTCCGTCGATGATACCGCGCACGCCCCGAACAGGCTGATCTGGAGTAATTCCCCGGTCATGACGTAATGCCCCATACGCCTAAACCCAATTTATTGTAGTGAGCCGATCGAAGCCAATCCGTTTCACGGTTTTTTCACGCGCCGGCTGCCTCCGGAGCCGTTAGCCTGACCGTCATGCCAAACCCGATCAAAACGACCGACTCTTGCGACGCTCGCATCACTCTGGCTCCGCCGCGCGATCTCGCCGATTTCTACCTGCGATGGCCGGAATTCCGGATCGTCGCCAGCGAAATCGCGGAACGCGAAACCCTCAGCAGGACCGAGCGAGAGGTCATGACGTGGTTGCTGCGGCTCGCGGATCGGGTCGGGCCGCGAGACCTCGCCTAGCCATGTGCCCTGAGCACGGGCCCTCGCACCTAGCAAAGGAGACCTAAAAAGTGGGCCTGACGCTGATCCGGTTCCCTCTCAGGGAAGAGAGAGACGATCCGCTGCAGCAGCGGATCGTCGAACTGCAACGCGAGGTCGGTCGGCTTACAACCGAACGAGACGAGGCACTAGGTACACTGGATCGGCTTGCCCTGGGCATCATGATCCTTGATCGGAACATGCACGTCACCTTCGCCAATGCGAGCGCCAGGTGCCTTCTGGAGGAAAGCAACGGCCCGGCTGGCCAGAAATTGGGACGGTTCTTTGCGCGTGATCCGCGCGATCAGCAGCGCCTCAAGCAACTGGTCAAGAGCGTCTTGCAGGCCGAATGCATCTCGTCAGAACTTCACCAGACAAACATGATTTTGCATGGCGCCGATGGCACCCCGATACTGTCAGCTTGCGTAATGCCTGCTTCATCCTCATGCGACGAGCGCTCGAATGACAAGGTCTTGCTCGCATTGGGCCGGCTTGAAACAGCACCGGATTTGCCTGACTGCGTGCGGCAAATGTTCAGCCTGACCGATGCGGAAACCAAATACGCCATCGCTCTCGTGAGGGGGCTTTCCTTGGCGGAAGAGGCTGAAGCCCAGGGCGTCCGGGTGTCGACGGCACGCACTCACCTGGCGCACATATTCCAGAAGACAAACACCCACCAACAGAGTCAGCTTGTCGCGCTGCTGAGCGCCACGACACCTGCGTTTCGATCAGCCCGGCTTTCCGGCGGGCGAGCGTCAGGGACTTCAGGTCACGCGTAGTGCAGCCAAAGGCGAGCTCGGGTTGAGAGAAAAAGCTCCGCGCCCAGGCGGACTGGCTTTTTGCCGCGGGGCTGTCGATGGTGCGGTAGATCGTTGAGCGCCGTGAGCAACTCCTGCCCGGTTCGTGGCCGCAGCAGTTGTCCTCTGGCGGCAAATGCGATGCCAGCGCGGGCTGGACTGAAAACCGCATCGTGCCGCGTAAGGCAATGCCGATTACCCTGCCGATGTAATGACCTTGCAGTGCCAGACGAAATAGGTGGTTCTGCCCTTTCCGAAGTTCCCGTCGAGCAGTCTAATCGTGTCGTCGTGCCGGAACCAGGGGCGATATTCCTCTGCGTGCACCCAGCGAGAATTCGTCAGAATTAGAGAGTATTGCAGGAAGACTGCGGGCTCCAACAAAAAATACGCCCCGTTGTCCGTCTTCCAGAGTCCTCGGCCGTTTTGAGGCCCAAGTGCTCCCCCTTGCCACTTCCATTCAATCAAGGGCGGTCGCCAGTTGCCTTGTGCGTCCTTTTCATAGGTCGTTGCAAGCTCCAGCGTCCCGGCGTGCTTGCCGGTGTTTGGATGAAAGACGCTGAGCTTGTCGGTCTTGACCAGCACCACGCCCATGGGCCCCTCCAAGAGTGTCCGTCGTCAGGAGTCTGTAGACAGAAGGCCCGTCTATTTTGGAGCGTCTCCGGACGTCTGGGATGACGTTATGCGACCTGTGCTGTGCCTCCAGGTGTCATCGTGCTAGGGGTGGCCTATTTATCAATGAACCAATCCATAAATCATGAATAAATTATGAGTCTTGTAGACATTAATTAAATAAACTATAATATTATCTTATTATAATTTCGCATATTAAATTTTATATATTAGGAAATATCAATTGGTTTGCGAGTTTAAGCAGGTATTTTATTTCAAATCAGAGTCGTTCGACCATAGGACGAGTCCCGTTTCAATATCCATCCATGTTTATTCGGCATTGCGACCCTGCTGTCTGCCAAAAGACATATTTCAGGGTGGGCCAATTCAGTGGGCACTTCGCTCGCCGGGCCGAAAAGGCGGCCTAGACCGATGAATGCGTGACGACGCTGTAGCGTGAGCCGATTGAAACACACTCAATCCGGAGAGTTTAGACCCTCGGCAAGGGGCTCATTTAAGCTGCTGGGTTGCAAGAGCGACGAGAGCGAGGACCTTGACGGCGAGCCTGTCGTATCGCGTCGCGATGCGCTTCCAGTTTTTTGAGCTTGCCGAACATGCGCCCGATGATATTTCGGCGCCGATAGGCTGTGCGGTCGCCCGTGTCACGCCTTCCCAGCCTTTCTGGGATGTCTCACCTTGCTCTCGGCGTTGCTTCGACTGCGAGGGCAGCAATCCTGAGCCGACAATCCACCTCTCTCGGAGATGGGTTGTCGGTTCAGGGAAACGTCAGCCTGCCTTGAATTGGTTGGCTATGGCCTCGGTGCCTCGTGCCAGGACGCCGACGTCTTTGGCTATGGCGGTGAAGAGGGTTCCGATCTCGATGCGGCGTGGTTGCACAGCCCCGTCGTTCAGGCCGTCTCGCCGACCGCCTGCAGATAGAGGTCGAGGATCGCCTCTTCTTCCTTGCGCTCGTCGAGATCGCGCTTGCGCAGCGCCACGACCTTGCGCAGCACCTTGACGTCGTAGCCGTTGCCCTTGGCCTCGGCATAGACCTCCTTGATGTCGTCGGCGATCGTCTTCTTCTCTTCCTCGAGGCGCTCGATGCGCTCCACGATGCTCTTGAGCTGATCGCCCTGAACCGGATCGTCCATCTGATATCCTTCCGGGGTATGGAAATTCGCCGGCAGCGTTCGCGCGGATCGGGGCCGGGCGTCAAGCCACAAACGTCCCGCTCTCAACAGGTCCGATGCCGCATCCCCAAGCCCGCACCGCGGCGAAAACGGCGGCGCGCTGCCTGCCGAACCCGCCGAATCCATACGCCAAACGTCTGATACGATATCGAGAAGAGAGATGACGCGACGCCTCGCTCCACCTAAAAGAAGCCACGGGCGCACGGCGCCCGTGGCGATCCAGAGCATTTTCGAGCGAGGTGGACACCGGTTCGCGTGAAGAACCAAAGGTCCGCGTCAGCGAATATGCGACAAAACAACGAGATGGCTCAGGTCCGCGATTCGGAGAATTGTGGAACTGCTCCAGGGGGAAGAAGCGGCGTGCAGGATTCCATCACGGCAACGGCCAGAATGCGCGCGACGGCGCGCAGGATCTACGAGGCCGCCGTCGCCCGCGCCCACCCCGCCGGATGCCTGCCGCAGCATCTCCCACCTGCTCCCGCAACCGGGCGGCTGATCCTGCTTGCCGCCGGCAAGGCCGCGGGCAGCATGATGGCGCTGGCGGAGGCCCACTATCTCGACGGCGGCTTGCCGCCGGAGCGGCTTCTCGGCCATGCCGTCGCCCGTCACGGCTATACCGCGCCGACCCGCCAGATTCCGATGGTCGCCGCCGGCCATCCGGTTCCCGACCAGGGCAGCATAGACAGTGCCGAACAGGCCCTTGCCCTCGCCGCCTCCGCCACTGCGGATGATCTCGTCCTCGTGCTGCTCTCCGGCGGCGGCTCTGCCAATTGGGTGGCGCCGGCCGGCGCCCTCGCACTGGCCGAGAAGCAGGCCGTCAACAAGGCACTGCTGCGCTCCGGCGCGCCGATCGGCGAGATGAACATCGTCCGCAAGCGCCTCTCGCGCATCAAGGGCGGCCGGCTCGCGCTCGCCGCCGCACCGGCGCAGCTGCTGACCCTTGCGATCTCCGACGTGCCCGGCGACGAGTCGACGGCCATCGCCTCCGGGCCGACCGTCGCCGATCCCTCGACCACGGCGCAGGCTCGCGACATCGTCGCACGCTATGGGCTCGCGCTTCCTCCCGCTGCCCGCACCCTGCTCGACGACCCGGCGAACGAGACGCCGAAGCCCGGCCAACCCGCCTTCGCCAACAGCACGTTCCGCATCATCGCGCGCCCTGCCGATGCCCTTCTCGCGGCACGCACCACCGCCGAAGCCGCCGGCTACGAGGTCCATGACCTCGGCGCCGATGTCGAGGGCGAGGCCCGCGAGGTCGCTTCCGCCCATGCCGAACTGGCGCGACGGCTGAAGCGCGAGGGCCGCCGCGCCGCCATCCTGTCAGGCGGCGAACTCACCGTGACGCTGCGCGGCTCCGGCCGCGGCGGCCCCAATCAGGAATACGCCCTGGCGCTCGCTATCGCCCTTGCCGGTGAATCCGGCATCATCGCGCTCGCCGGCGATACCGACGGTACCGATGGCGGCGGCGGCGAGGCCACGGATCCCGCCGGCGCGCTGATCGACCCGGAAACTTTGACACGCGCCGCCGCAATCGGCCTTGATCCTGCCCGATGCCTCGCCGACAACGATTCGACCGGCTTCTTCGAAGCGCTCGGCGATTTGCTGCAGCCGGGACCGACGCTCACCAATGTCAATGACTGCCGCGTGATCCTGATCGAGCCGTGAGATTTTCCCTGACCCAGCGAGCAGGCCTTCTCGCCGCCTGCTGCATCGCCGCCTTCGCGGCCAGCGCCCGGCCGGCAAAAGCGGACCTGCGCATGTGCAACACGACCTCGAGCCGCATCGGCGTCGCGATCGGCTATCGCGACGCGCAGGGCTGGACGACGGAAGGCTGGTGGAACATCAGCCCGCGCGGCTGCGAGACGCTGCTGCGCGGCACGCTGGCGGCACGTTTCTACTATGTCCACGCTGTCGATTACGACAAGGGTGGCGAGTGGACCGGCAAATCGGTCATGTGCGTCCGCAACAAGGAATTCACGATTCGCGGCATCGAGGACTGCCTGGCGCGCGGCTATGATCGCGCCGGCTTCTTCGAGGTCGACACCGGCGAGCAGAAGAGCTGGACCATCCAGCTCACCGACACCGGCGGAGCCGCATCGCCGCGGCCCTGACCGGGCGTATATGACGACGACGAGGGCTGGCCGAAGCCGGCCCGCTGGAGCATTTTCGAGCAAGGCGGACACCGGTTCGCGCCGAGGAAATGCGACAAGACAAGGAGACGGACCATTCGCGCGCTTCAGAGAAAGGCGGGAATGCTCCGGATGCATTCAAGGGGCTGACAGGCCGGGACCGGAAGCGGTTCGGCCTCATGGGGACAGACAATGAAGCGTGAACGCCGGATCAAGATCATCGCCACCCTCGGCCCAGCCTCTTCGACCGAGGAGATGTGCGCGAAGCTGTTCGAGGCCGGCGTCGATGTCTTCCGCATCAACATGAGCCATACCCAGCGCGAAACGCTGGCCGACAAGGTCGCGATGCTGCGCGGGCTGGAGGGCAGGTTCCATCGCCCCGTCGGCATCCTGGCCGACCTGCAGGGGCCGAAGCTGCGCGTCGGTCAATTCGGCGGCGACGGCGGCGCGATGCTGGAGAAGGGCGCGCGCTTCATCCTGGATTCCAATCCCGCTCCCGGCGACGCCAAGCGCGTCCACCTGCCCCATCCGGAGATCCTGAGCGCGCTGGAACCGGGCCATAACCTCATCCTCGACGACGGCAAGCTGCGCCTCGTCGTCGAGAAGGCGTCGCCCAAGGAGGCCGTGACCAAGGTGCTGGTCGGCGGCCGCCTCTCCTCGCGCAAGGGCGTCAGCCTGCCCGACACCACCATCGCCGTCTCGGCCATGACCGAGAAGGACCGCGCCGATGCCGAAGTCGCGGCCGAGGTCGGCGTCGACTGGATCGCGCTGTCCTTCGTGCAGCGGCCGGAGGACATGGCCGAATTGCGCAAGATCGTGCAGGGCCGGGCGCTGGCGCTCGCCAAGATCGAGAAGCCGCAGGCCGTCACCCGGCTCGCGGAGATCATCGATGCCTCCGACGCGATCATGGTGGCGCGCGGCGACCTGGGTGTCGAGATGCCGCTGGAGAAGGTGCCGGGCACGCAGAAGCGCATCATCCGCATGGCGCGCGGCAAGGGCAAGCCGGTCGTGGTCGCCACCCAGATGCTGGAAAGCATGATCACCAGCCCGGTGCCGACCCGGGCCGAGGTTTCAGACGTCGCGACCGCCGTCTTCGACGGCGCGGACGCCGTGATGCTCTCGGCCGAAAGCGCCGCCGGCCAGTATCCCGTCGAGGCGGTGGCAATGATGAATCGCATCGCCGAGGAGGTCGAGAACGACCCGGTCTACCGCTCGATCCTCGAATCGCAGCGCAACGAGCCCGAGGCGACCGGCGCCGACGCCATCGCCAAGGCCGCCCACGAGATCGCCGAGACACTGAATCTCAAGGCGGTCTGCGCCTGGACCTCCTCCGGCTCGACGGCCTTCCGCATCGCCCGCGAGCGCCCGAACTCCACGGTCATCGCCCTGACGCCGAACCGCGCCACCGCGCGGCGCCTGACCCTGGTCTGGGGCGTGCACGCCATCGTCACCAAGGACGCCAGCGACGCCGACGACATGGCTTTCCGCGCCTGCAAATTCGCTGTTCGCGAGCATTACGCCCGGCTCGGGGACCGGATCATTGTCGTCGCCGGTGTACCCTTCGGGACGCCGGGCGCGACCAACATGGTCCGCATCGCCTTCGTCGCGCAGGAGCATGTGGCCAAGGCCTGAGAAGAGGCTCTGCGGCGGCTGGAGCAATTCGGCGAACTCCAAATCGCGGAATTGCTTCAAGTCTTTGTTTTAGCGCGTTTTCTTCACGCGCACCGGCGTCTGCTTGGCTTGAGAATACTGCCGTGGCGCGTCAGGCGTCGCGGCCGTCGACTTCGCTCTTGAGCGAATCGACCGCCTTCTTCACCGCATCGAACTGCGGATAGATCACCAGCGCCCGGCGGAAGGCGACCATGGCGGCCTTGTCGTCGCCCTGCTGGCGCAGAATCATGCCCAGCCCCATCATCGCGCCGTAGTGCCGCGGCTCGCGCTTCAGCGTCTCGCCGATATCGAGCATCGAGCGGATAGGATCGCCGGCGAGGAAGAGCGCGTTCGCGCGCTGGTTCCAGCCCTCGGCCCAGTTCGGCTGCAGGCTGATGATGCGATCGAGCAGTTCGATCGCAAGCTCGGTCTGCTTCTCCTGCAAGGCCTGCTGGGCCCGGCTCATCAGCAGATCGGCCGTATCCGAGCCGGAACGCGCCCAGCGACGCTGGATCAGCCGGGCGACGCCCTCGGCCTCCTCCTGCGTCGCGGCGTCATGCAGCCTTTCGAACAGCCGGTCGAGCGTCGCAGCCGGGCCGCGCGGCGGCAGATTGGGCGTGACGGGGTTGTCCGCCTTGTCCGAGGGCGCGACGGCGCCGGGCCGCTGCGGCGGCACTGTTTGCGCAAGGCTCGCGCTCGCGCCGGGAAAGGCCGCGAATGCCAGACAGAGGACAGCGGCGGATGCCTGGAGATAACGCATCATGCAAGGGATTGTAGCCGCTGCCCTGCACAGGTCAAATCACGCGGGAGCGAGCACGCAACGCAAAAAGCGGGCACGCCGACTGGCGTCCCGCTCCTGCAAAGCCCGGCCTAGTTCCGCGCAGCGAAGCCGCGCGAAAAACTCAGCCCTGACGCGCCTTGAAGCGCTTCTGGACCTTGTTGATGATATAGACGCGGCCCTTGCGGCGCACCAGCTGGTTGTCGCGATGGCGCGCACGCAGCGACTTCAGCGAATTGCGGATCTTCATCGTCTCAACTCCATCGACCCGCCCTTGCGGACGTGTCGGTCAAAAACCTTCAGCCTGCGACGCGGGCCTGAGCCCTCACCGCCCACGATCATGGTGCGACTGATGCGATGCCGGCTGTATAAGGATTTTTCCACGGACTGCAAGTGCGAACACGGCCTCGGCCACGGAAAAGCCCGACTGTGCCTGCCTTGACGGCGAGCCGGCCGCCGATCGCGCGGCGATCCCACCCACGAGGAGACCCTCATGCGCCTGTCGATCCTGCCCCTCTTTGCCGCCGCCCTGATGCTGGGAGCCTGCGGCAACACCGTCGAACAGCGCATCGGCGGCGCTGCGGTCGGCGCGGGTACGGGCGCGGTCGTCGCCGGCCCCGTCGGCGCCGTGGTCGGCGGTGCCGCCGGCGCGATCACGGGCCCGTCCGTCACTCGCGCGGTCCGCCGCGCCTCCCGCTGAGGCGGGAAGGTCGATTGCCTTCTCGATGTGACGGCGCCGGCCGATCCCCGGGGTCGGCCGGCTGGCCTCTTGCCGGGCACCCTCCCGAGCGCCCCTGCCGGGCCTGTCATCAAACTCTCATCTGCCGGTCGAATCCTGCGCGAATGTCCGATTCGCTGCTCCGGCTCCATGCCGCCGTCCTCGACGCGCGTTTCCGCGATCCCGCCATATCGCGCACGGCGAAACTCTTCGCCGACGGCTTGCCCAAGATGGCGAAGAAGGTCGCGGAAGAGGCCGTCGAGCTCAGCCTTGAGGCCCTGCAAGGCGACCGGCAGGCGGCGATCCGCGAAAGCGCCGACCTGATCTACAATCTCGCGGTCCTCTGGGCGGCACTCGATCTTGAGCCAGCCGACATCTGGCAGGAGCTCGATCGCCGTGAACGTCTCTATGGGATGGCCGAGAAACTGCCGAAGGGAAGCAATGCGCAGCGGCGGAAGGCGCCCCGGCAGCGTGCTGCCACGATCGTGCCTCTGCCGCGGTGACTGGCTGGCCGGGGCTCTATCCACAGCCCGGAAGAATTCCGCAGCCCGGCGATTTTGAGGGTTGCCAAGACGAAACGAAGCCGCTATTTCCGCCCTCATCAGGCCGGACGCGACGCGTCATGACGCACTGATACGCGCCCGTAGCTCAGCTGGATAGAGCATCAGACTACGAATCTGAGGGTCAGAGGTTCGAATCCTTTCGGGCGCGCCATTTACGAACAAAACTGGGCACTCCTGCCGGAGCCGCCCCGCCTCCCATCACAAGACGCTCCAGAACGGTCCGGCGGCCGTGAATACGGATTTCCGTATCGTCCACTTCGACGTTGTCGATCACGGCGCGCAGGTAAGCGCGGCGGAACGGCACGTCGCCCGTCAGCACATTCTCGCGCATGACCGCCACGAAAGCCGCGATCTTATCTTCGGTGATCCTGGCATCGGGCTGCATTTCCGCGACGGCGCGGTCGAAAGCGACGCGTGCGATGTCGCGTTCGGTCTTTACCGCCGCGACGCGCTCTTTGAGGGTCGGATCGCTCGCATCGGCAATGCCGTTCTCGATGGCCTGATAGAGGCGTCCGAGCCGGCCTTCAGCCTCCGACAGCTTTGCCCTTAGCGCCGTCAGCCGGTTCGCATAATCCTCATCCCTTCTCGTCTGGCGATCCATGAGGCCGCGCAGCAGCGCCGCGACGCGCTCCGGCGTCAGCAGCTGATCGGCCATGCTCTCCATGACGGCGGCATCGAGCCGGTCCATGGGCACCGAGCGCCCCTTGCAGGCCGTCTTGCCCTTCTGCGCGCAGGAGGCGCAGACATAGTAGCGATAGCGCCCCGACTTGCCGGTGCGCAGCGTCATGCCGCCGCCGCAGCTAGCGCAGGTGGCGATGCCGGTCAGGAGGATCGGCCCCGTCACAACGCGGGGCGCGGTCACGCGCGGATTGCGCTCTTTGAGCTGCGCCTGAAGCGCATCGAAACGGGCCGGATCGATAATCGGATCGCACGTCACAACGATATGGTCAGAGGCAGGCTTTTCCTTGCGGGTCTTTGAGTCCATGCGGTTGAAGACCGCCTCGCCCTTGTAGACTGTGTTGCCGACCATCTTGTGCAGGGGACCAATGCCCCACCTTGCCCCGCCCCGCGTCCGGTAGCCGCGCTCGTTAAGCCAGCACACCGCCGCCTTGACGCCCATCGGCCCCGTCGTGCCATCACCTTCCATGAGCAGCCGGAATATAAGGCGCACGGTTTCCGCCTCGACCGGGTCGATGGCGAGTTTCTTTTTCATGCGCGCGCCGCGCTGCTCGACGACGACGGTCGTATAGCCATAGGGCGGAGCCGCGCCATTCCAGAAGCCCTGCCGGGCATTCTCGTTCATGGAGCGGCTGACATGCTTTCGTATCTCGTTTGACTGGTACTCGTCGAAGAGCGCGAAGACCTGACGGATCATGATGCCCGTGGGGTCATCGCCCACGTCCTGCGTCATCGAAACGAGGCGCACCCCCGCTTTGGCCAAGCGGCGCACATGCATTTCCTGCAAAAACGCATCGCGCATGAAGCGGCTGAGCGAATGGACCAGCACCACATCAAACGGCGAGCCGCCTGCGGTGGCGATATCGAGCAGCCTTTGAAGCTCGGGCCGATTGTCGGTGGTGCCCGACAGGCCCGCATCGACGAACTCGGCCGCGACCGTCCAACCGCGTGACTTGCAGTACGCGGTAGCCTGACGGCGCTGATCGGGAATGGACAGGTCGCTTTCGGCCTGGCGGCCGGTCGACACGCGCATGTAAAGAGCGACGCGCATAGGCGCAGCGTCATCGGCATTCGCGGCAGCGTTGGGTTTCATCGCGCGTTCCCCCGGCCCCTCTTCCCGCCCATGCTTGGCCTCTTGTTCTGACCTAGGGCGGACGCCCTGACTTGAGCATGGGTTTGCGGCGCTTCCGAGTCTTTCGAGAGCAAAAGGCCAGTTGTCGCAGAGCCTTCCGTCATGACGGCCCTGAACTGATGCATCAGGAAGGCTTCGATCACATCCAGCTCCGCGTCCGATACGGGCATGCTCGCGAGATCGCTCGACACGCTGAACCCGTGGCGCTCTGTCGGCGCGGTATCGACCGGGTTCTGGTCGCGTGTTTCCATGCGCGGATACTGGCCGCGCCGCGCCCCCCGGTCGTGGGCACAAGCTGGTCACAGTGGCGATGCTGACTTCTGGACTGGCGCTCCCGCCGGAATGCGTTTCGTAAAGGATCGCTAGCGGTGACGGCCCGGTGGCGTCGGCGCAACGGCCCGCCCGCTCCTTCGCTGACGCTCCCGTGTTGGCCGTTTCCCGTTCCGGTGCGCCGCCCCCGCTTGCCGGCCCGTCCAGTCCTTCGCGTGACGAAACGCAAAACAAGGCAGGAGGACGCCATGACCTACGAAGTACAGCAATTCACAATCTGCGACGGCTGGGTGAACACCTGGACCGTCCACCACGAGGACGGCTCCAGCGCGCCGGAAACCTTCCCGACCGAGGAAGAGGCTCTCGCGGCGCTAGCCGAGTTCCTTTCCGAGATCGAGGAAGAGATCGCGGCCGGGCAGCGCGATGAGGACGAGGGCTACACGAGCGATGAGTTCCGCATCGCAAAGGCCGGTGCGCCATGACCTCGAAATTGAGCGCCCTTATCAACACCGTGCAGCACGGCGACTGCATTGACATGATGCAGGCCATGCCCGCCCGCTCGGTTGACTTCATCCTGACCGATCCGCCCTATATCGTACGGTACAAGGACCGCGCGGGGCGCAGCATCGCCAATGACGACAACGGCGACTGGCTGGAGCCGGCGGCGCGGCAAATGTTCCGCGTGCTGAAAAACGACAGCCTGTGCGTCAGCTTCTACGGCTGGCAGCAGACCGACCGCTTTATGAGCGCCTGGCGCGCTGCGGGATTCCGCGTCGTAGGGCACATCGTGTTTCGCAAAAAGTATGCTTCGGTATCGCGGTTCGTGAGCTACATGCACGACGTTGCCTATGTCCTGGCGAAGGGTCACCCGGCTCTGCCGGAAAATCCGCCCGCCGATGTGATGGACTTTCCCTACACAGGCAATCGTCTGCATCCGACGCAAAAGCCGGTGGCGATCCTGAAGCCCCTTATCGAAGCGTTCTGTCCTGAAGGAGGTCTTGTCCTTGACCCCTTCTGCGGCTCCGGCTCGACCCTCGTCGCGGCTTGCGATGCAAACTGCGACTATCTCGGGATAGAGCTGGATTCGAAATATCATCGTATCGCGCAGCGCAGGCTGGCCGCATAGCCGGCCCGCTCTCGACGTTCAGCGGTGGCGCGTTCTGGGCTCTGACCCCGACGGCACCACTCCCCTGAAGGCAATACTGTCCTCTCCGTCCCTCAATCGGGCAGGAAATCGCACGAGCCGTGACGCAAGTTTCTTACGCGGGGATGACCGGTGGCAGACCGGCGAGCGGGTTCGTTTTCATAAATGAGCGCAGGACGCCATCCATGCACCGTATCGCCCATTGCTCGACGCTCAGACGGTCGCCTTCGATTGGGGAGAATCGATCTAATCTCTTATTCTGTGACTCCTGTGTCGCCCCTGGCTTTCCAAGGCGTCCCGGCCAGCGATCACGGTGATGCGCGGCCAGCAGCGGCTGCAGGATGCGCACGACGAGGCCTACGCACATGCGCGAGCGCCGCGAGGCGACAACCTCGACCGCGACATAGCCCTCTCTCTCTAACTGCCGGAGATAGCGTTGCACAGTCCTTCGGCAACGGCCGAGCGCCCTTGCGAGGTAGGTGACTGTAACCGGCAGGGTCCTCCCCTCGCGGTTGGCGCGGTAGGTTTCCTCCGCGAGCTTGCGCGCGCAGCGCCGCGCCCCGTCGGAAAGGTTCGGGTCGCTATCAAGGCGCGCCGACAGCTCCGGCACATAAGCGCCGTTGTCGGGCGGTGCTTTCTTGTTGGACGGCTGCACGGCGGCATAGCGGTGCGCTGTTTGCAGCGACCGTGCCCGCTTTTGCTCATCAACGACGCGAACGGGCAGCGGAGCCGGACCACCCTGCTCCTCTATGCGCTGCCGCAAACGGCGATGCGCTTCCACAAGCAGTTGTTGCGGATTATCGATATGTAAAGTCATGTCTTCTCCGTTACTTGGAGAAAACCCGGTTCAATTTGGGCGCACTAATACGCTGCAAGATTGCTCTTGCATTAAGACGTTTGATCTGGGATATTTTGACTACGGATTATTATTCCTCAGATCACTGACTTTGGTGACACCCGCTTCGGCGGGTTTTCTTTTGTTTTGTTGGAACCTCATGAAAATCAGGCGTTTCTTGAACGGGCGATTCTGCCCGATTCAAAGTCTGATGGGATTCGGCACCCTCAATCAAGTTATTCCCGCCGCATACGGATGTAATAAAAATCCCTGTGAGTAGATTTTCTTTTGAAGTTTCAAACCGTGTTGGATGGCCAAATAATAAAAAGGTTCATTGCCGAAGATTCGAAGTGGCAAACCATTAAACAATTAAACCGGTTGTCCAGTCAGCATGCATGTAGTGTCCCTCCTCGCCCAGAAAGGCGGAAGCGGTAAAACCACCCTCGCCGAATGCCTAGCCGTCGCGGCCTGCGAGGCCGGCAAGCTGGCGGCGATTCTCGACATGGACCCGCAAGGGACCGCCAAGAGCTGGAAGCAGCGGCGCGGCGGCGATGACCCCGCCGTGATCCCCGTCACCATGGCGAATCTTCAGGACGAACTCGACCGCGCGCGCGATGCGGGCGCTGATTTGGTTTTCATAGACACCCCCGCCCGCCTTTCGGACTGGGCGATGGAAGCCGCCAAGGTTTCCGATCTGGTGATTGTCCCGTCGCGCGCAACGGTCAAGGACCTTGAACGCGTCGAAGCCTCCATCAAGCTGGCGACCGTCTACGCCATCCGCCCCGTATTCGTGGTGCTGACGCAGGTCCGCCCGCGTGGCGACCGCCATGTGCAGGCCGAGGAGTTTGTAACCGCCAAGCGGTTCCCCGTCTGCCCCGCCTCGATTGGCGACCGCGTGTCCTACCAGGACTCCGATATTCTTGGCCTTACGCCCCTTGAAACCGAGCCCAACGGCAAGGGCGCCGAGGAAATCCGCCGGATTTACCGGTTTACCAGCGAACTCCTGAACCAGTTGACCAACAAACAGGCAAACCATGAACAAGAAGAAAAGCCTCACAGACGCGCTCTCTGAACCCGCCCCGGCCGCCGTTGCCGCAGAGCCGCCCGCACCGCGCGCGGCGCATCGCCCGTTATCGAGCGCCGCCCGGCCAGACCGCGCCGGCAAGACCAACGTCACGGGGTATTTCGACAAGATCGTGAAATGGGAGCTTCAGGAACTGGCGACCAAGCGCAGCCGTGAGCTTGGCCGCAAGATCACCTCGCAGGAACTGCTGGCCGAGGCCCTGAACGACCTGTTCAAGAAATACGGGCGGCCGGAAGTGGCGCAGGGATAAAGAGTAGAACCCATTTGCCGGAGAAGTGGCAAACCGGTTTAACTTTGAACCGATAAACCGGTTATCCATTGAGCTGCCCATGCCGACTCGCGCCATTCCCGAGAACCTCGCGATCCTTCATCAAGACGAGGAAGAACTGCGGACCAAGGCCGCCGGGCTTGTGGAAGCCGACGAGCGCCTGCGGCTGCACCTGACTATCGTCGAAAGGGCCATGGACCTTGGCGACCTGCTTCGGCAATTCGAAACCGACGACGAGGATCTGAAAGTCATCCAGATGCTCGGCATGCGCATGTTCAATGCGTTTGGGGCGAGCCTGAAGCTGGCTCTTTCAGGGTACAGCCAGAACAGCGCCCTTATCATGCGCGACATTCTGGAAACCGTGTTTCTGATCGATCTGTTCCGGGGCGAGCCTTCGCTGATCGAACGCTGGCGGCTTGCCGACAAGAAAGCCCGGATGAAGCAGTTTTCGCCCGTAAAGGTGCGCGAGGCGCTCGATGCCCGCGACGGCTTCACTTCAATGAAGCGCGCGGAAATGTACGAGCTGTTCTCGGAACTGGCCGGTCATCCGACGATGAAATCGGCGTGGATGATGAGGCCGCAGAAGGACGGCGATGCGGTCATCGGCCCGTTTATCGAAAAGACCACGCTTGAAGCCGTGCTCTCCGAAATGGGCCGCCTTGCCGTGCAGGCAGGGGAGGAGTTGACCGGTTTCTTCCCGCCCGCATGGCACCGTAGCCTTACCGCGCGGGTTGCGTTCGCGGAAATCAAGCGGGAGTGGATCGCCACCTTTTATCCCGATGCCGCGAAGCGTTCCGGTTAACCGGCAAACCGGTTGCAAGGTTTGCCGGTTTGCAAGTGGTGAAAGAATCCGGGCGATCTGCTATAAACAGATTCGCTCACTTAACCTTTAATCGGAAAGTAATACGACCATGGCGCGCCGCGTTACGCCATCGCAGTACAGAAGCATGGTTCGCCAGGCCGAGGCGAAGCAGCGGCAGGCCATCAACAAATTCAATCAGGACGTCCGCCGGCACAATCAGAAGGTCAAGAGCGCAGTCGACAAGTACAACAGGGAGGTCCGCGCCCATAACAGCCGGGTGCAGCGCGACCGCCAGCGCATCAAGAGCGCCCTTCAGAAATTAAGCCGGACCACCGTCACGCAGCGGTACACGGTACTCTACGAGTCGAGCATCGTCCTGAACCGGTCGTATTCGGCCCTTGAGCACAGCGCGTCGTTCGATGAGTCCGATCCGCGCTACCGGCTGGCGGTGGAACTGCCGCAGCAGGAAAACGCCAATAATCTCGCGGTCACCAGCGCGCTCCTGACCGGGGAGCCCGAGGATGTCGATGACGAGGAATACGAGGGCGACGAGCCGGAGGAAGAGGACCTCCAGGATACCCGCATCGAGGACGAGCTGAGGAACATTTCAGCGGATTTACATAGTCGCTGGCATGGCGCGCTCTTCGCGCTCAATCCGCGCAATCCCGATGCGGCGCGTCATTTCTGCTCCAGCGTCCGCGAGATATTCACGCAGATTCTCCACACACGCGCCCCGGACGCCGCCGTTTTATCGGCGCTGCCGGGAGCGGCTCTCGATTCACGAGGCGCGCCCACGCGCCGGTCGCGCATCCAGTTTCTTCTGCACCGGCAGGGCATCCAGCTGAGCGCCCTTGAAGAGTTCGTGGAGAAGAATATCGACAACGTCATCGACCTGTTTGACGTGTTCAACCAGGGCACCCACGGCGAAGCGGGGCGCTTTGACATCCACACGCTCTTCGCGGTGAAGCGCCGCGTCGAGGACGCCATCATCTTCGTGACCGGTATCGCCGCGTAGTCCAAAACGGCAAACCGGTTTGCCATGCGAGAGGCAAACCGATGAACCGGAAAAGCGGGGGCTAAAAGCCCCGCGCTCGCGCTGTCGCCATCGCCCGCGTGATGTTCTCGATCGTCGCAAGGCCGGTGCGGCGCTCCGGCGTGCCGGACGCCGTGCGGGCCAGAGCCTTACTTGCCTGACGGAACAGAGCCCGCAGTTCGGATTCGGTGCGATGTTGCAGCTCCGCGATGGTCATTAAGGTGTTCATTGTCGTTCCTCCTTGTTTTCAAGGCCCCGGACATCGGGACCGTTCGTGCCCGGACACACACATAATCGGCACAAGGAACGGACCGGCATGGACGGCGGTCGCAGCAAAACATGAGGTCGAGAAGGGACGCCGTGAATGATCGTGCCCTTGAGATGAAACGAGCATAGAAGCAGCAGCGGGGCGCGTCCGGCAGGCCGGACCAGGCTCTATGCGCCCGCCCGCAGGACGGCGGGGCGCACCGAACCCCTTGGAAGCGGGTTTCGGCCTTTGCGGTGACGATCCTTCGCGCGGAAGACAGAAGAGGGCGCGCCGGAAGGGGCGGCTTTTCCGCTTGGAAGAGGGGCCTGCGGCCCCAACGGCCGTCAAGGCTTTCATCCTCCGCCAACGCTGCGGACGCCGCCGGGGCGTTCCCCGCCTTTCGGGAGCAATGCTCCCTGCCAAGGCAGGAGATACCCCTTTCCCCGGCGGCGGCCCTGACCGCCGGACCCCCGCTCATTGCCGCTTGGCTAGTCGGTTTGCATGCGCAACCCGAAGGAAAAGGAAGAAAGGCAATGAATACAGACATTTATCAGCGTGTAACCGATCAGATCGTAACGGAGCTTGAAAAGGGCGTCCGCCCCTGGCTGAAACCATGGAACGCCGAACACGCCGCAGGACGCATCACGCGCCCCTTGCGGGCCAATGGCATCGCCTATCGCGGCATCAACATCCTGATGCTGTGGGCAGCGGCGACCGAGCGCGGTTATGCCGCCCCGTTGTGGCTGACCTACAAACAGGCGCAGGAGCTTGGCGGGCAGGTAAGGAAGGGCGAGAAGGGAAGCCTTGTCGTCTACGCCAATACCATCACCCGGACCGAGCAGGACGAGGCGACCGGCGAGGAGCTGGAGCGGGATATTCCCTTCATGAAGGGCTACACCGTATTCAACGCCGAACAGGTCGAAGGGCTGCCGGCGCACTTCTACGCGATGCAGCAGCCGACCCTTGATCCCGTCGCCCGGATCGAGCGGGCGGAAGGATTCTTTGCAGCGGTCGGCGCGGACATCCGCGAGGGCGGGAATCAGGCTTTCTATTCGATGGCCGAAGACAGGGTGCAGATGCCGCCCTTTGTCGCCTTCCGCGATCCCGAAGCCTATTACGCCACACTGGCGCATGAGCTGACCCACTGGACCCGGCACCCGAAGCGCCTTGACCGGGACTTTGGCCGCAAGCGGTTTGGCGATGCGGGCTATGCGATGGAGGAGCTTGTCGCCGAGCTGGGCGCGGCGTTCGTCTGCGCCGATCTTGAGCTGACCCCGCAGCCCCGCGAGGAACACGCCGCCTATATCGCGTCGTGGCTGAAGGCCCTGAAAGACGACAGGCGGGCCATCTTCGCGGCAGCCGCGCATGCGCAGCGGGCGGCGGATTATCTGGCCTTGCTGCAAACCGGGGAGAAGGCGGCGGCCGCGTGAGCGGCCGCCGTGTCTGGCGGACCCGAAAAATCGCCGCCCGGCTCCGGCCGGGCGGCGGCGCGCGCGGCGCGAAAAGGGCCTTCAGGGAGGCGGTAGATTTACATAAGCTCTATCGCAGCAGCTTCGCGGCTGTATCGACAGGAAGGAAGAGGCGGGAAGGGAGATCGCGGAACGGCTGGAAGCCGTGATGCTGATAGAATGCCTTGGCTTTTGCGTCCTTCGCATCGACGATGACGGTCAGGACGGCGGGGTCGGCGCGGAGCGCCCGCAGGAGAGCGTCGAACAGCAGGGCAGCGCCCAGTTGCTTGCCCCTGAAACCTTCGTCAACCGCGAGCCTTCCAATCAGCGCGGCGGGCAGCACCGGATAGCGTGGCAGGCGGCGCGTCTGTTCTTCGGGAAGATCAAGGACAGGGATGCTGGCGGCGGCGAGCGTGTAAAATCCCGCTATGGCCGCCGCGCCCTCCGGCACGGCGACAAAGCAGTTGGACACGCGCCGCCGCACGTCCTGGCTGGCCTGTGTCTTGAGGTAGCGGTCAAGCGGCTCCACCCCACAGGAAAACCCGGCGCGGTCGTGACTGGACGCGAGCGCCTCAATCCGAAAACCGGACTTCATTACGAGGAAATGACAAGGCGCTTGTGCGCGGCGGCGGCGCGGCGCAGCGCGTCGTTCGGCTCGGGCGGATTGAGGATCGAAGCGGCCAGCGCCTGCTGGTCCTCGACCGACAGGCGGAGGATTTGCGCCTCTTCGATTGTCCGCTGCGCGGCTTCCTGCGCCGCAGACACAACGAAGTCGCTGAGCGAGCGCCCCTGTATCTCGGCGGCGCGCTTCACAATCGCCAGCGCCTCCGGCGAAAGCCGGGCCTCGACGCGGGCCGTGCGGGTAGGTGACTGCGGCATGGTTGACCTCTCTTCCTATTCTCATTGTACGGGATTTTACCGGACAATGCAAGAATGGGGATAGGGCAGATTTACGCTTGATGTAAAACGTAAGAATCGGGACAATCGCCTTGCAGGAGGAAGCCGCGCCATGCCCCGTCGTGCCGTACATCCCGGCGAGATTCTCGCCGAGGAAATCCAGCAGCTTGGCATCTCGCCGACAGAGCTGTCGCGCTGCCTCAACGTGCCGACCAATCGCGTGACGCAGATCATCCACGGTCGGCGCAGCATCACCGGCGACACGGCGCTGCGGCTGGCTCACTGGTTCGGCAACTCGGCCGAGTTCTGGCTGAACCTGCAAAACGCATACGACATACGCATGGCCGAGAAGAAGGCCGGGCGTGAAATCGCAAAACTGCCTGTCAGGAATAGTGGCTCAGGCCTCGACAAGCTACAAAACCCTTAGGAACTAAACGTGCGCATCACGCGGCTCCACATTGAAAACTTTCGTTGCGTCCGCGACCTCACCGTAGAGCTGGGCGATACCACTGTTTTCATTGGGCCGAACAACGCTGGAAAGACCGCGATTCTCGACGCCGTGCGCATTGTCCTCACACGGCGATGGGGACAGCGCGGCACCGGATTCACCGAGAATGACGTCCATCGCCCCAATCCCGATGGCGACCCTCGAACGCTTCCTCCCGTCTGCATCACGCTTACCATGGAAGAGGCTCAGGCCGGGGACTGGCACGAGGACATGGTGGCGGCACTAGAGGACATCGTCACCCTTCTGCCGGACGGCAGGAACGTCCTGACAGTTCGCGTTACATGCGCCTGGAACGGAGATAAGGAAGTATTCGATCCGGCCTGGCAGTTCCTGGATACAGCAGGAGCTCCACTGCCAGAACGCCGGCGGTCCATCAATCTTACCGGCTTCTTCGGATATATGCCGCTGTTCTGGCTTGGCGCGTTGCGCGACGCGGCGGGTGAATTCACCCCACGCTCCGGTCATTGGGGGCGGCTGCTGCGCAGTGTTCGAATCCCTGCGGAGCTGGAAGAGGAGGCCCTAAGAGTTCTTGCCGAGCTGGACGCCAAAATCATAGCCGCCGATCCGCGCCTGACTGACATTGCGACCATGATCGGGGAAGCGACTCGCGTGGCAGTTGGAGAAGGTCCGGGCTCAGCGCGCCTCAATACCCTGCCACTAGCGATCGAAGAGATGCTTCAGCGCACAGGTATCGTGATGCGCAACGAAGACCTCCGGCCATGGCTTCCGCTCGGGCACCACGGGCAAGGCATGCAAAGCCTTGCAGTGATCTTCTTGTTTCAAGCCGCGGTCTTGCAGCAACTTGCTGAGGCTGAACAGCCCGGCGTTGAGGCGGTGTTCGCCGTTGAGGAGCCCGAGGCACACTTGCATCCACAGGCCGCTCGGACACTTTGGGATCGTACCCAGGCACTCGCTGGCCAGAAGTTGATGACGACGCATTCTCCGTACTTCGTACAGAATGTGCCGCTGCGCGATCTTCGCTTGGTCCGCCTTCGTGCCGGACAGACTGAAGTTAGTACATTACCCCGTAGCATCGTTTCCAGCTTGCCGTGGAATGGCTCCCTAGATGGCTTCATGCGGGGTGGTGGCGGGCGCGTTTTCGAGCGCGATCAAGCGACCGGCCATGTCGCCGCCCGGTCCTGGTTCGACAACGCAATGGCCGGGAGATTGGCACATTGCTACCGCGACGACGCGGACGTTGCAGCTCGCACTGCCGAGGTTGAAAGGCTGCGTCACGCCTGCCGTATACTTCCCACAGCCGAGGACGAGGAAGAGCTGGGGTTTCATGGCCGCCGTGTTCGCGGCGAGATTTTCTTTGCCCGGCGCTGGATTCTAGTCGAAGGCGTGACCGAATATCTTCTTCTCCATGCACTCGGAAGGGCGCTCGGCCTGCCGCTCGACAGGCATGGTATCGCCGTGATCGACTTTCAGCAGAGCGGCAATGCCGGCATCTACCCGGCACTGGCGGACGCCTTTGGCATCCCCTGGCACATGATCACTGACGGCGATCACGAGGCGACGAAGTTCAAGCAGCAAATTCTTGATCGCGGTTTTGTGGAAGCCGATCTCGTTGACCGCTTCGTCACGCTGCCCGCTCCCAATGATCTTGAAGATCAGCTTCTGGCTGACGGACACGAACAGTTGCTACGTGAGATTTTGGCCTCGATCAGTGGAAATTCGGCACTTACCTGCGACCTGGCGGAATTTCGGTCGCGGCTGAAGAACCGGAAAACCGGATATATGGGCACGCTGTCGCTGCGCGTTGCCAATGATCGCGCCCTTGCCGAAGCGATGCCGGCACCATTCGTGAACCTCATCAGGTCACTGGGAGGTGGCGCATGACCGAAGAATTGCGTGCCGCTCTTGACCGCCTTAGCCCTACGCAGCGGCAGGCCGCCGACTGGGGTGAAGGCGCGGCACTGGTGCTCGCTGGTCCGGGCGTTGGGAAAACAACAGTGCTGACGGCCCGCATCGCCCGCATCCTCGACAGCACCCGGACGCGCAACTTCCGCATTCTGGCCCTGACCTTCACGACGAAAGCCGGCGACGAAATGCGGGAGCGAGTCGAAGCGCTTGTTCCCGGCCTTACCGACCGGACATTCATCGGCACGTTCCACAGTTTCTGTGCCCAGGTTCTTCGCCAACACGGGTCACATATCGGCATCAAGCCGGACTTTGGCATCTACGATCAGGACGACGACCGCAAAGAGCTTTTGCGCGAAGCCCTTGAGGCAGCAGCTAAACAGGGCGAACCTGTATCGGCCGACGACACGAGATGGCTGCGGGCTATCGATCAGCTGCGGAGCAGTCTAGTAAGCCCGGAAAAGACCGCCCGGCATTTCCGAGATACGGTTGCCGGCGAGCGGGCGGCCCGCGTTTACGCCATCTATGAAAAGGCCCTGCGCGACAACAACGCGATGGACTTCAATGGCATGATTCTCGACGCATGCCGTCTTGCCCACCAAGTGCCGGCCGTTGCGGCGCGGACCCGTCAATCATACCCCTACTGGCTAATCGACGAGTTTCAGGACACGACCCCGGCGCAATACCGGCTTGTGAAGTTCTTCGCGGGAGAGAGTTTCAAGAACGTATTCGCAGTCGCTGATGATGACCAGATTATCTATCAGTGGGCAGGGGCCAGCTACCGGCAGATCGTGCAGTTCAGGGAGAATTTTTCGCCCGGGCTGATCCAGCTGGTGGAAAACCGACGCTGCCCGGCGTTGATCGTGCAAGCAGCGAACAATCTGATCGCACATAACGCTGACCGAACACCCGGCAAGGAACCGCTTGTTTCAACATTGGCGGACAGGGGATCGTCCATTCAGCAACGCATATACCAAACGGAAGCCGACGAAGCCGACGGTGTCGCAGACGAAATATCGGCAAGGCCGGAAAGCGAGCGCGGCCAGATTGCCATACTCGGGCGTACCCGGGCCGTGCTGCAGCCTGTTCTCGATGCATTGAAATCACGCGGTATCGCGGCCTCAATTGCCACCCGCCGCGACCGTTTTGTATCGCCACAGTTTGTCTGGCTTCAGAGCTGCCTCGAATTATCCTTACGGCCGGGCGACCGACAGGTCTTTACAGCTATGGCTGCAGCTGCGAACCGCGTTGCCGGAATCGAACTGGATAGTGGGCTCCTGCTGGCCGAGGCCGCTGCGTCGGGTACAAGCTATCTGGAGCATTGGGCGCTTGCCGCCGCAGCCTGCGATAGCGAAGTCGCGCGGACGTTATCGGCGCTCGCTTTGCGCCTCATTGGTTCCCGCGCCAGCTGGCAACAGATCACCACCGATGCCATGCAATTCCTCATGTCTACGGCCGAAACGCCCGAAGGAGTTGTTGGAGATGCGGCAGAAGATCGAGCAGCATGGGATGTCGCCGCCCGTGCCATTCGCGCCGAAAAGGGCGGCGCTCCCGACCTTGATGAGCTGCTCCAAGGCCTGAAGCTGCGTCCAAAGGAGCCACCGGTTGATCCCACGGCCGTCCGATTGCTGACAATCCACGCCGCGAAGGGCCTTGAGTTTGACTATGTCTGGCTGATCGGCATGGCAGAGTCCGTGCTGCCTTCATGGCAAAGCCTTAAGCATACCGCGCCCCCTTCCGAGCTGGAGGAAGAGCGACGCAACTGCTTTGTTGGCATCACCCGCACAAAGAAGCTGCTCACCCTGACTCGGGCGGAGCAATATCAAGGATATCGGAAATCGCCTTCGCGTTTTCTGGCAGAGATGAATCTGCCGGTTTCCGGCGTGTCGGATCAAAATCATACAGCAGGGAAAACGTAGGGGGCGAAATGCAACATGCGTCACGGACTATCTAACGTTCACGCTTCACCCAAAAAGAGAGGAATAATACTTGTCGCGCCTTACTGATTTGATTGCCCAGACGAAGGCCAAGGACCTGGCGCTCGGCCAAGAGCTTGAGCGCGAATTCAGGGTCTTGTCCGGACGCCGGTCATTTGGCCTAAACTTCGAGCGCCATCGCCCGGAGAGCGTCGAACTGGCGGGTCGTCCGATCCGAAAGGGCGAGAAGGTGCGCATTCTGCCGACGCGAGGTTCATCCAAATTGACCGACCAGCGGCTTTGGAAAGTCCTCGCCTTCGAACAAGCGAAAGGTGAAAGGCTGGCGCGCCTCCAATTGCTTGACGCAGCTGAGTCCGAGGAAAAATCTGTTCCAGTAGATGATCTGGTCGTGGTGGCCGAGTTCCGCGACTATATTTATCCCGGCCTCATCAGCACCGGCAGGGTTGAGCGCGGCGGTGGCAAGCCCTTTCATTCTGTGATCAACGGGGAAAATTTCCACGCACTTGAGGCGCTGACCTATACACACAGGGGCAAGATCGACGCTGTTTACATCGACCCGCCTTACAACACAGGCGCAAGAGATTGGAAATACAACAACGCATATGTCGAGTCAGAAGACTTATACCGGCACTCGAAATGGCTCGCATTTGTCGAGCGGCGACTAAAAGTGGTAAGCCAGCTTCTAAATCCTGAAAGCAGCATTCTGATAGCGACAATTGATGAGAAGGAATATTTAAGACTCGGCCTCCTGTTGGAGCAGACGTTTCCAGAAGCAGAAATTCAGATGATTAGCAGTGTCATCAACCCCAAAGGCACGGCTAGGGGCAATGAGTTTGCGCGAGTCGACGAGTATATTTTCTTCGTAAAGATCGGAGCGGTGCAGCTCTCCCGATCCAATTGGGATATGTTGACCGAGCGGGACTATTCGCTGGACGAAGAGGTCAGATGGCGCGGTCTGGCCAGGACCGGCCGGAAGGGACTGCGATCTCACAATCCCGGCTCATGGTACCCGATCTACGTCAATGAGGACGGCTCTGGCATTCATTCCATCGGTGACACTGTCTTGGTTGGGGAGCCGGAACCCCCAACGACGCCGACCGGTACCGTTGCCATCTGGCCTCCAACGAGCAATGGGCAACAGTATAGTTGGTCCGTTGTTCCGGAAACATTGCGCACGTTGATGAGCAAGGGCGCGGTTCGGACAGGTAGAATTGATCTGAAGAAGAAGTCCGTTCCAATCTACTATCTCTCCTTCAATCAACTAACTGCGATAGAGGAAGGGCGCTTGGAGGTATTGGGTACGGCGGAAGACGGCACGCTGGAGCTTCGGTATGCAGAAGGTTCGCGCTCTGCCGCTCCTAGAACCGTGTGGAATATGACCGCTCATGACGCGGGCAGCCATGGAACGAGTTTGTTGCGTACCATGATGCCGGACCGACGTTTTCCGTTTCCCAAGTCGCTTTATGCTGTGGAAGATGCATTGCGATTCTTCGTAAAGAGTAAGCCCAACGCGGTAGTACTGGATTTCTTCGCAGGCTCCGGCACAACCGCTCATGCCGTTATGCGCCTGAATCGCCAAGATGGCGGACGCCGCCAGTGCATCCTAGTCACAAACAACGAAGTCGCGGCTGACGAGCAGACGGCTCTCCGCCAAGCGGGCTTGCGGCCCGGCGATCCCGATTGGGAGAAGTGGGGTATTTGCGACTACATCACAAAGCCGCGCATTGCTGCTTCCATCACCGGGAAAACCCCAGAAGGAAAGAAGATCATAGGTGACTACAAGTTCGTTGACGAGTTTCCCATGAGCGAGGGTTTCGAGGAAAACGCAGAGTTCTTCACGCTGACTTACGAAACTCCGGTTTCCGTCAGCCACAATAGGGCTTTCGCCCGTATAGCGCCGCTTCTTTGGATGAGAGCAGGTAGCGAAGGTCGGCGGATTGACGCGATTCCGGCGAAGGGTTGGGAGGTAGCCGACACATACGGGCTCCTTACCGATCTTGATAAGGCCACGCCCTTCTGTAAGGCGGTTGGGACCAAGGGCGATATTAGGCTCGCGTATGTAGTGACCGACGACGACCGCCGTTTCCAGTCCGTGACGCGCCATCTGCCCGATACGGTCGAACCAGTTCGGCTCTATGAGTCGTACTTGACCAATTTCCGATTTGCGATGGGCCGGTGAAGCATGAAGTTCACGTTGAAGGATTATCAGGACGGAGCTGTAAAAGACGTCCTCGACCGGCTGAAAAAAGCGCGCAGACGTTGGCATGAAGATAACGACAAACACGCGTTTTCGTTGACCGCAACGACCGGCGCTGGCAAAACTGTGATGGCGGCTGCCGTTTTCGAGGCGCTGTTCTTCGGCAATGACGACTACGATTTCGAGCCAGACCCTGGGGCTGTGGTCATCTGGTTCAGTGATGATCCGTCACTGAACGAGCAATCTCGTTGGCGCCTTCAAGAGGCGTCAGACAAGCTCACAATTTCTGATCTCATAACTGTCGGAAACACGTTTGGAGGGGAGAAATTCCAGCCTGGAAAAATCTACTTCCTCAACACGCAAAAACTGTCGAAGAACAGCCTTTTGGTCCGGGGACACGACGCCGACGACACGGCACTGGAAACAGCAGACGGGCAGCGCATCATGCCCGACATGCGCTCACACACAATTTGGGACACGATCCGCAACACTATCGAAGATACTGACCTGACGCTTTACCTCATACTGGACGAGGCCCACCGTGGTATGAAGGAGGGCGGTAGATCAAACGGTGACGGCAAACCGACTATCGTCAAGCAACTCATCAATGGCTCAAGTGGCGTTCCCGGCATACCAGTTGTGTGGGGAATATCGGCCACGGTGCAGCGTTTCAACGACGCCATCGCTGGTATGCAGGACCGCAGTACGCTACCGAACGTCGTTGTCGATGCCAAGAAGGTTCAGGAATCCGGGCTCCTCAAGGATACAATCAATCTAGATGTGCCGGACGAAACGGGCGACTTCTCAACCGTTCTACTGCGGCGAGGTACGACCAAGCTGCGAGAAATTTCGGCTGCTTGGGCAGAGTATGCGAAGCAACAAGACGATGCAGACACCGTCTTGCCACTCATGGTGTTACAAGTTCCCAATTCGCCCGATCCTAAAGAAATTGGCAAGTGGATCGATACGATTTTTAAGGAATGGCCAGAACTCCCTGTCGACTGCGTCGCAAACGTGTTTGGCGAACACAAGACAGAATTGTTCGGCAGCTACTCCGCCAACTATATTGCTCCCGAACGCGTCCAAGAGTCCGACTGGGTGCGCATCCTAGTTGCCAAGGATGCTATCAGCACAGGTTGGGACTGCCCGCGCGCAGAGGTGATGGTGTCCTTCCGCGCTGCCTCCGACAAAACCCACATCACGCAGCTTCTTGGCCGCATGGTGCGCACTCCGCTTGCTCGCCGTATCCCCGGCAACGAGCGGCTCAATGCGGTGGATTGCCTGCTTCCGCACTTCGACAAAAAATCTGTCGAAGCAGTTGTGACTGCCCTTATGACGGGTGCGGAGGCCGGGGAAACACTGCCTGGTCGTCGCATCTTGATCAATCCCCGGGAAATGAAGCCGAACCCTTTGATCCCCGAGGATGTTTGGCAGAAACTTCTTTCCCTGCCATCGCAAACGCTTCCGAAACGGCAAGCGCGACCCGTCAAACGGCTGACGGCTCTCGCACACGAGTTGGCCCTGGATGGCCTACTCGCTGACGCCGGCAAAAAAGCACACGCGGAAATGCACAAAGTTCTCGATGGCGCACAAGTCCGATATGCCGAGGAGATTGGTAGGGCCCGTCATTCGGTGCTGACCGTTGAAGGCAAGACTGTAAAGGCGGACGTTGAAACCAAGGGCATGACATTCGACGATTTCGTGGAAGCGGCCGACTACGCCGTAATCGAAGACGCCTACAAGCGCGCCGCCCGCGTTATCAGCCCGGACTTGGCAACCAGCTACAGCGAGCATCTTGCAGCAAAGGCTTCTCAAAACGAAGACGCGGAGGATGCGCTTATTGAGGCCCATACCGTTATTGCAGCGACCGGGCTCATCGAGGACGTAAAGCACGATCTGGAGGCGGCAGCAGAGAAACTCTCCAATCAATGGCTCACGCAATACCGCGTTCCGATCAAGAGCCTATCCGACGAGCGTCAAGAGGTTTATCGCCAAATCAGAGAGATGAGCGCCGACCCGTTGGACGTCGATCTCGCAAGACCAAACACTTGGCTTCAGATGTCCACGGCACGGAAAGCAGACGGGAAGGAAGAACTTCTCCCGCGCTTCGAGAAGCATCTTCTATGCGACGATGATGGGCAATTTCCATGCGACTTCAACAGATGGGAAGCCAAGGTTGTGTCAGATGAGCTTGCGCGGGAAGGGGCTATCGGTTGGTACCGAAACCCAGCACGTGCGAGCCAAGACTCTCTTGGCGTGATCTATGAGGACGGCGCTGATTCAAAGATCGTTCGACCTGACTTCATTTTCTTCGCGCGTCTTCCCGATGGTTCAGTCGTGGCCGACATCGTCGATCCACACGGTATCCAGTTCAGTGATGCGCTTCCCAAGCTGAAAGGTCTGGCGAGGTACGCGGAAGCGAACGCAGGCGTCTACAGACGAATCGAAGTGTTCGCAGAGGCGGGGGGAAAGTTCCGGGTCATCGACCTCACGGAACCAGGAGCGCGCTCAGTGGTGAAGTCGGCCACCACTATACGACAAGTCTATGAAAGTGATGCGGCCAACGATTACGTTTAGCGTGACTTCACCAACTTACGATCTACACCCGTCAAACGTTGTCCGGGCCGATGTACCCATCGGCCCGCATTTTTGTTGTTTGCAATACCACATCCTAGAGCGGAAGCTCGTCCTCGAGATCGGCTGTGGACTTTGAAGCGTCGACGACTATCGCAGGCCCGACGATAACCGAGCCGCCGTTCTCCACGACGTAGTCCATGAGCGCTTCTTCGATTTGCCGGTACTGGCGCACGAGTTCTTCGATCCCGGTATGCAAAGCGATCATCCAGAAATTTGGGTCTTTGACGACATCATCGCCAAGAAAGTATGAGGCGCGATCCCTCAGCTTATCCGGGATCGTGAATGTCATAATGGCAATCTTCTGCGATCCCCTGTTTCCAATCTTGCGCTTTTCCATCCTGAAACTCCTTTCATGAAGCTGAACTCTGTATGCGCCTTGCCCGGCAGAAGGTCGTGGCCACAAGCTGGTCACACGGCTCCCGCTGGAGGTGCTCACAAAAGCGAACCGGGCCGGTGTTGCCACCGGCCCGGATGTTTCGACGCTGCCGCAGTCGAGTTAGAAGGGAATCTCATCGTCGTCTTCATGACGATCAGGGATTTTGAACTCGTCCCACTGATCCCAGATGCGACCCGCGCGTTCCATTGCTTCCTCGTACTCCAGGCCAGTGTGCATGAGCGTCATCAGAAACGCTGCATCGAGCGGCTTGCCGTCTAAAATTCCCCGTGCGCGCTCAACGAATTTAGCGTCGAGCGTCACGCAAACTTCGCGTGTGCCATCGTTTTGCTTTTTCATCGATCACCGCCTCCTTGCGGTGATCTTCGATATGGAAGCATTCTTCTCCGTGATGAAGGTCACAGGCTGGTCACTTACAGCGGTCACGCCGTTGGTGTTTCCAGAACGAATATCTGCGGCAACATAGCAACGCGCTGATCTGGCGGGCTTATTGGCCCCTGATTGTCATAATTGTTATTATCACATTTAGTGTAATTAGTATTGAGAGTGCCAAATATACTGGCTCCTCCCATCAAGTATAACAGATTCACAAAGGTTAAGGAGACCAGTTCCCAATGGAGCAGTATGTCGGTTTGGATGTTTCGCAAGACAGCACCCACATTTGCGTTGTCGACCGTGACGGAAAGACAATGTGGCAAGGACAGACGGAAACAACACCCGAAGCCATCGGCGCGGCAATCAGGAAAGCGTCACCTGGCGTGCTGAAGATCGGGCTTGAGACTGGCCAGCTAGCCGCGTGGCTGTGGCACGGTCTCTGTGAAATGGGACTTCCTGCAATTTGCATCGATTCCTACCATGCTCACGGCGTCCTGAAATTGCAGATGAACAAGACGGATAAGAACGATGCCCAAGGGCTTGCCCAGATCATGCGCTGCGGCTGGTACAAGGCTGTCCAGGTCAAGAGTTTTGAGAGCTACGAGTCTCGTGCCCTTTTCCGTGCAAGAAGTTCACTCGTTGTTATTCGAACCGACATCGTCAACCAGATACGCGGTACTCTCAAACTGTTCGGAATAATGATTCCAGGCATTGCCGGTGTTAAATTTGAGCGACGCGTCGATGAAATCATTAAGGAAGGAGGTGCTCTCGCACCTCCCCTCAGCGCACTGCTCGATGTCCTGCGGAATGTGAAGAAACAGATTGAGGAGCTTGATGAACATGTTCTGGACTACGCCTGGGGATGCTCCTCCTGTCGCGTGCTCATGAGCGTTCCAGGCGTCGGGCCGGTTACAGCCGCCAATTTCGTTCTGGCGGTTGACGATGCAAAACGGTTCGGCAGTTCGAAGAATGTTGGCGCATACTTCGGATTGACGCCGCGGCGCCGACAATCAGGGGAGATGGACTACAACGGTCGCATCTCGAAGCGAGGTGATCGAGTGGTTCGGCACCAGCTGTATGAAGCCGCGAACGCCCTTCTCACCCGGTCTCGGCAGCCGTCGGCTCTGCGGAGTTGGGGGCTGAGGATTGCTCAGCGGAGCGGGATGAAGAAAGCCCGGATCGCTGTGGCGAGGAAGCTATCTGTCATGATGCACAGAATGTTGCTCACCGGAGAGCTGTTTTGCCCGTTCCCGCAGAATGACGAGGGACTGGCCCATGCCTAACACTGACTTCTTAAGTTTGTAGCGGCTTTTCGGAGCAGGCTACTTTTTGTCCCTCGCCGGGACGAAAGCAATCGGTTTAACCCGGCATTACGGTCGCAGAAAAGCTTCATAGTCGGACAAGATGAAGTGGTATTGCGTATCACATTTAGGGAGACCGAAGCTTCCAACGCTAAAATGTGGCGGCCCAGCTGACCACGCAGAGAATTATGATACCGGCAGGAACACAGAAAGTAATCCGCGAAAAACAATGAGTTGGCTACAATAGGCTATAGTTCTACCAAAGAAGGACAAGAATATGTTTGCATAATCTAATTAGAGAACCGAGGCCAAACGCCTTCTGCGTTTCCCGTATTGACCACGTACCGTCCTGCGCCGTCTAGTCTTGTGATGGATATCGGCGGGCTTTCATTTTCGCACATCCGCAACATAGCGCCCGACCGTGCCCCGGACGGTGAAATCGCCCGGCATATGCCGCAGCCGCGCTATCTGAATCGTCGCTGCTTGGCGCGGCTTCGCTACGGCAATGGCCCGTTCTGCCGGCCACCGCATGTCGCATTAGCGATCTGGATTTGAGGCGGCAGAACCGACAATAGCCGCGCGGCGCCGTTCTTCGAGCACAATGTCGCGCAGCAAAACGCGGGCAACCATGTGCGCCGGCACGCTGTCAAGCGGATTGCGCTTTTGCGCATGGACCGTGCGCACGATCACCTCGCCGTCCACGACGTAAAAGCAGCCGTAGTGCGTCAGCCCGAAAAGCTCTACCGAAACTATCTCTTCGCGTCTTTTGTACAATGCGGCACAACCAATCTTTCGCCCCCAACGTAATCGCACAATTCTTTGTCGTTTATGCCTTCGATGGACTTATAAAGGTCTGGGTTTGTCGCCATCGCCGAGCGTGTCGTTTGCGGCAAGATCGATTATTGCTGGAAGCAATAGAGTCGTGCGAATGCGGAACAGGCTTGGTTTCCGTTGTCAGTCCACGTCCCGGTGGCACTGGTCGTGAGTCCCCGGAAACCCGTAGCGGCTCCGCTATTGCTGCCGTAGTCGGAGCAAGACGACGGGAAATCTTGTTTTTGCGCACCGTTAGATGCGACGTTTGCCCAGACGGCTCCGGTGATGGTGTTTCCGTTCTCATCGACCGAGATGGAATTATCAAGCGTTCCATCAACCAGATCGCTCCAGTTGTCGGCAATAACGGTTCCGTTCGGTGTAATGTAGGGGACCGTTGCTTGCGTGAATGAGCTTTCGGGATCGTCAGTGGTCGAGGTCGCAAGCCATGACAGGAATGTGCCGCTCAGCCCGGCGGCAGTGGCGCGTGTAGCGCATCTGGAGTTTGCGCCAGCTTTACCGCCCATGTTGCCGTCATAGGTGGTCGAGGTTGCGAAGACGAGCTTCACCGCCGTAGTCGTGACTGTCCAATCCACTGACACTGTTCCGACCGTTATAGGCGTGGCAGTGCGGGCGGTCAGGCCGGCAGCGGCTGAGGTCAGGCGAGCCTGAATGAACTGGCCGTTTGTCATGGTTTCAAGGCCGTTAGTCCAATTGTGAACGAGGCTTGAACACGAACCGTCCGCGCAGATGCGAAACTCAGGGGACCCTGCACCGGCGATGGTGACATCCACGGCGGTGTCGATTCCCGAAATGAGGACGATATCGGACGTGATTACGGAATTGAGTGCGCCGCCGCTCACATCGGTAAAATCGAATGCATTGGGAGTTTCATCCGACCCTGTAGCCCCACCCGGACTGATCCAGGCTGCTCCATTGCAATATTCAGCGCTTAATGTGGCGCTGTTATAGCGAATGGAGCCCGCGAGCCCGCTGTTGCAGGTGCGATTATCGTAGCCGATCTGTACTGAGCCTCCGCCAAACCCGCCCGATGTCTCCTGTGCGATGGCGAGTATCGGCCAAGACACGCCGATCAGAACCGCGAAAGAGATAGCTTTAAATTTCTTAGTCATCATGGCCCCCAATCAGTCCAACTTGTTCCGTTGCAGACTTCGATACGTCCCGGCACCGAAGGGCTGTAGTTGATGACGATGATGCCGGACGCGCCTGCGCCCCCGTTCGATCCCGCTTCATCGCCACCACCACCGCCGCCGGCCCCATAGAGGCCGCCGCCGCCGCCCACGTCCGCGCCGCCGCCGAAACCGCCGGCCCCACCGCCACCTCCCGACCCATGGGTTGCATCCCAATCGGTGCCGGCCCCGCCAGCGCCGCCGTTCTCCTCGCCGCCGCCTCCGCCGCCACCATTGCTCCCGTTCTGCCCGTCGCCGGACGTGCCGTTACCGCCGCCAGAGCCTTGCCAGTTGTGGCCGCCGCGCCCGCCGGGACTGGCACCGTCCTGGCCATTGGTCCCACCGCCGCCACCACCGCCGCCACCGCCGGTATCGTCCGACCAGTCCGCAGGAGCGTTCCCGCCGTTGCCGCCGTTACCGTGTGGTCCAGCCGCACCGCCGCCGCCGCCCCCTGCTTCACTATCGGGGTCGCCATTGCCGCCTGTGCCGCCATCATATTTGACAGAGCCGACACCGCTCGCGGACGCGCCGCCCAAGGCACCTGGCGTTCCGCTTGCGCCCATTCCGCCTTTCGACCCAACCACTACGGCGGACTCCGCGATGCTGGCGCAGTTGCTTGTTGAGTTGCAAATCCATGTATCGCCGCCCGTCGCGCTGCTCGTAGCGCCGCCGGTTCCAATCTCGTAAGTGACGGAAGAACTGGGCGTCAGGGAAACATTTGTGGCGGCCGAGTAAGCGCCGCCGCCACCACCGCCGCCGCTAATGTCTTCACCGGCGCCGCCGCCGCCGATCACTTCGATAGTGTTGTTGCCGCTGTTCCAGTCCGCCGGGACTGACCAGCTTGTACCGGCTGTAAGAAAAATGGTGGTGGGGGTGCCGCTCCCGCTGTTATACCTGATGGAGCCCGAAAGCCCACTGTTGCACGTCCGGCTATCATAACCGATCTTCACAGACCCGCCAGTGAACGTGCCCGATGTTTCCTGCGCCTCGGCGGTTCCGCAGAGTAAACTCAGCGCCGCTATGACAACGATCGCGCGGATCATTCCGGTTTATTTTGGGGCGCTGTCGCCAGAGATGCGACATAGGCGTCAAAGCCGCCCGTCCCGTAGTCGGTTAAAGGGCCGCCATATTCGACGCCTTCGCGCACATGCAGCCCTTCGGCATCAAGCCGAGCGACCTCGCGCCCGTCGATAGCGAATCGGAACGCCCCGCCGTTTTCATCTTCAACAAGCTGGAGCCTGTCTTCTTTCACGGCCTGCGCGATGGCCCCGTCCGTCTTGGGCGATGCAGAAGCCCCGTTCCCGGCATGCACACTGCCGGCTGAAATCAGCAGACATACAAACAAAAACAGATGAAGTATCCGCAAACAAACCTTCCGCGTCAGAAATTATTGAAAATATCCAATCATCCCTATTATTATAATATATTATACTACGGTGACTTAACAAATACCAAAGTACTATTTCGCGATACCAAGAGCAAATATGCTAGAACGTTACGGCCAGATAATCTTCAAGAATTTCCCCTATAAGGGCCAGAAGCCGCGCACAGCGTCGGGACTGCCAGCACCCATATCCAAAGGCGGCCTTGGGGCGCGCATCCGCGCCCTCACTGCATTTGTGGTGGCCTAGTCCTTACCGCGACGAGATTTCCCAGAAACGGCCGTTCTGCCGATTCAGGATTCCCGGAAAACCACCGCGTGAGCGGCGTCTACGCCTACCTGGTAGATGGCGCGGTTTCGTATATCGGCCGCTGCGAGAACCTGTCGAGCCGGGCCAACATGGGCTACGGCATCATCTCCCCCAAGAACTGTTTCAGCGGCGGGCAGCAGTCAAACTGCCGTTTAAACAATTCTATCTTTTAGGCGTGTTCGGCCAAGAACACCGTTGACGTGTATTTTCATGCGACGCCTGATTTCGTCCAGGTGGAGGCGCTTCTGATCGGTGCCCTGCGGCCGCCGTGGAACAGGTAGTGGTAAGGATCGCAGCGGTTGCGGTCCTGCGCATCTAACGTGACAGACGCTCCCTTTTCGCCTCCGGGATTTCCCTCGACTGATTACGCCTGAACCTGATCGGGCGCGCGTCCGCTTCAAGGCCCTTCGGCCCTGCGGGTGAGGCCCCGGTGTCCCCTGCTTTCGCCGCGCTGCGCTTGCTGCAAGCCGGGCGATACCCCTCCGGCGCCCCAGCCGTGAACCGTTCGCTTCTCCCCCCGCTCTGATGGTTGGCGTGTCGAGAAAAACCCAAGCGAAAGGAGCTTACATCATGGCACGCAATGAAAAGCAGAACCGCCGTCCCGCCCGCGAGAACCGCACACCTGCCTACATCGCCTGGCACGTCGCCGGGACGGAAGACAAGACCTTCTGGACCCGCATCGGCGCGGCCTGGTCGCATCAGGACAACGAAGGGCTCACACTCCAGCTCGATCTGGTCCCGGTGAACAGCGGGCGCATCGTCCTCCGCCACCCGAGCGATGAACACAGCAACAACGGAGCGGGCGCGTAAGCGCCCCTCCTATCGCCCGGAGGAAACGATAATGCACAATAACATCCGCATTGAAACCGCCCGCGCCGCACTGGCGCGCGCCGCCTGGGTTCGCGGCGCTACTCCCGCCTATGGCGAGGACGACGTAACGGACCTTCTTGCCGACATCCGGCACCTGTGTCGGGCAGCCGATATCGACTTCGACCGCTGCGACCGCGTCGCCGCCATGCATTTCGAGGCCGAGAACGGGGGTGCGTCATGACGCGCCCCCTTAGCGAAGCGGACAAACGTGACGGCTTCATTCGCGCCATCAACGGTTATTCCGGCGCGAAGCAGCGTTGGGCCGACCGCGCCGCGCGCGGCATGAGCGACGCGGAACTGGCCGAGGCGCTCGCCTTTGAACTTGGCATCTTCGGCGGCTCCGGCGGTCCCGACCAGCTGTCGCTGACCTTTCAGGGCGCGGGCCTCAAAATCTGGATTTCCTGGAAGGTTCATAACCACGTCACGACGAAGCCGACTTTCGAGGGCAAGGGCACGATTGCCTTTGCGCGGCTTGTCTACGGCATAAAGGACCCTGCCGACCGGCAGCTCGCTCTCTTCTGACCGAGGCCTTCGGCTACCGGGCAGGCGGTCCTCGCCTGCCCGGTGAATGCGCGCGTAACCTCACGATCTGCCCGTTGTAGAATGCCCTTTGGATAATTCAGAAGGGTGTTTGCATGCCGCCGAGATCGACCAAGTCAGAGCGTTACGACCTCATTGTCTTTGAGAGCTTTGAGTATAAGGGCCAGAAGCGCCACAAGGCCCATCGGGTGGGTTCCGGGACCTCTTCGCCTAAAGGCGGCTTTGTTCTGTATATCCCGACCGGCATTGCGATAACCGGCCGGGTCATGGTCGTTCCCGAAAAGACCCCTCTCAACGAGATCGATCTTCTCGAAGCCTATCAGTCAGCCGCCGACGAATACCGCGCGTAGCCGCCGCGCCGATACCAGATGCAGATCGCCACTGCCAGCCAGACGGCGGCGCTCGTACCGCCGACAGACAGGACAAGCATGTTGCCCGCTGGCGTCGGCATGCCGGTTACGAAACAGATCATCGCCACCAGCGTGAATCCCGGAAATGCAACAACGGCCAGCGCCACCCCGAACAGGGGTCGAAGCCAGCTCGCGGGATCGCTCCCGAGGTTGTCGAGCGCCGCGCCATATGCAAACCCCACGAAAGCGGCGGCAGCCGCGATTGCAAGCGTCATTCTTTTTTCCATGGTCGTTATCTCCTCTATGTTTCGATCATTCAGAACAGGCGGATCATGGAGCAGCGGCCCTGCCGTGCGGGTATTCCAGCGCGCCAGCCCCCGATGCCAAGGTAGTCGCAGCTAAAGGCGCGTCCGGTGCCGCACGGGCCGATGCAATGGTATGAGATCAGCAGGTGCGGCGTACCGAACACGAAGCCCGCCACAATGATCGCGGCAAGGGTCCAGAAACGCATGCCCAGACGCTCGTCGAGCCAGATCGCGGTGTCCTCGCTCTGGCGCACCCACGCCGGCTTCTCTTTGCTATCTTTCGATGGCTCGACTTTCACTTCATAGTCAGGCATCGGGCTTCTCCTTGTAGCTAAGGCGATAAGACGGGGCGGGACGCGGATATGCGCCCTCGACAGGATTTGCCGCCGCCCAGTGCTGCCACGGCGCGACGTTCCAGAACGGAACGCGCTGCGCCCTGATCGGCGGATGCGATTGGATCAGCAGCAGCTGGTCCGCCATCTGGCGGATTTCATCGGGGCTCATCAGAGGACGCCCCGCCTCGCCCCTGCTTTCGCCGGGATCATCGTTCTCCTTGCGGCCAAGATTGATCGAGGTCGTCTTGACGGTGCGCTGCCCGAGCGCCTCCGACAGCATCTTCGCAAGACCCAGGTCCTGCACCGCGAAGAACTGCTGAACCTCCGCTTGCGAAAGGATCGTATTGGCAGCTTCCCGCCCATAAACAGCGCGGAGCTGATCGAGCGCCTGCACGATCATCCACACGCGCACGCCAAGACCCGGCAGGAGCGTGAGGCTCTCTGAAAGACCCGCGAGCTTGCCCATGTTGGCAAACTCATCGAGCATGAAAAGGACCGGCGTATTGCCGGGCTGGCGGGCGACCGCCGCTATGGCCTGCCTTGTGAGGAGGCCAAGCCACGCGCCATGCGTCGCTATGCGCTCTGAAGGGATCACGACATAGACGGTGACCCGGTTCGCCTTCATTTCCTCGAAAGAGAAGTCAGAGGCGGCGACGCTGTCCGCAAGCCAGCCGGACGGGTCGAAGATCGACACCGCCTGCGTCGCGCCCTCGACAAAGCTCTGGAAACTCTCCGGGTTCTTTTCGATGGTGCGGGCGATGTCGTCTGCCAGATCGGCGACCACGCCGCCGAGCGCATCCGAGCCGGCCATATCGACCAGCATCGCCTCCATGCGGGCGGCGTTCTGCAACGTCCGCCACAGCTCAGGGAGAGTGCAGGACTGCGGGCGTTCCCTGCTCGCAAAGTGCAGCAGGAAGGCGCGGAGCAGCTTGCGGCTGCCTTCACGGAAAAAGCGATTGCGCGCGTCCTCCGGCTCCGGGATCAGCTGGAGCGCGAGCGCCCCGACTTCGTCTGAAAGGCCCCGCCGCTGCGCGGCGTCGGCGTAGAGGGCTATGAGGTAGCCGAGCGGATTAAAACGGTCCTGCGGCAGGCCATAGAGGCCCCACGGATTGAGAACGCGCACCTTTTGCCCGAAGGTCCGGGCGCGGTGTTGCGCGGTAACGGCGGCAAGCTCGCCCTTGGGGTCGGTCACGAACACGCTGCCCTGATAGTGCAGAAGGTTCGGGATCACCGCCGCTATGCCCTTGCCGGAACGCGCCGGGGCGACAGTCAGCAGATGCGCCTTGCCGCTGTGAAACAGCATCCGGCCGCCGAGCGCGCCGAGGAATAATCCGGCCGGGTCGTTAAGACCGGCGCGTGCCGCCCCGTCCCCTGTCATGAAAGCCGCCGTACCATGGACCCCGCTCGGCTTTTCCGCCTCGCGGCGCTTGCGGTTCCGGTCCATCTCCATCCGCAGGCGGCTGGAGCCAGCGATACCGGCGAGCAGACCGGTCGCGCCGAACACCCATTGCGCGGCGTCGTTCGGAACCGCCCACGCCGCCCAGGCACAGCCTGCGGCCAGTGCCAGCATGCTGACCGACGATCCCTGGTTTTGATTGTTCGCCATGACGGTTTTCCCTTCGGCGACCTTGTGCGAAACTGCATCTGATCTTGAAGGGAATGAACCACAGCGCCGGATGCCCGGATTGGGCACAGGCTGGTCAGGTTGGGGAATGGAAACGGGGGCGCAGACAGCACCGGCAAAGAACCGCTTCGATCAGACGGATCGCGAACGCATCCGCCGCGCCCTGCTGCGATATATGCAGCAGCACGCAGTCGGCGTGCCGACGCTGCAAAAGGAGATCGCCACCGCCAACAAGCTCGGCCTTGACCGCGTACCGCTCAAGACCTTGCAGCGGTTTCTCGGCAACACGCACCGCTCCAATGATGCGATGGTCCGTTTCTGCCACCAGTTTGCGGAAGCCCTTCTCGAAGACGACCCGCTGGACCGGCTCGGCGAGGAATTGGCCGCGTTCCACGCCGTAAGCGCGTCGAACGGGGAACAGATTTCATCGCTGCCATCGCTGGAACAGTGCTCCGGCACTTTCGAAGGCATAGGGCCGGTTCAGGCAAAGGGTATCGTGGCCTACGATCCCCAGAAAGTGACGAAGGTGTCGGCGCTGACCCTGTCTGCCCGCCGCGCCTCGCCTTTCATGCGAGCGGCCGAGATTGTTTCAAACTGGCGTTATGAAGCGGAGCCGCAGGGTCCGGCCCGCCGGTCGTATGAGGGCGTCGCTGTCATGACGAGTACCGGCCTTCTGGTCGCGCTTCGCAACAACCTCACGGGCGCACCCCGCACCTATTGGCTCGCAGCCGGTCCCGAGGGTCTGGCGGGTCAGGGCGCGGAGCCGTTTGGTCCTCTGGATCGCGCACCCCCTTCCGTTTTTGACCGGGTCGCCTTTGAGAGGCTGACCTTCCAGCGCATGGCGGAGCGGGCCGATGGCTAGATCGACCGGCGCAATAGAGCCCGCATTCCCCGCCCCTGACCGGGCATTGCTGATTGCCGCCTATGACGCCGACATCACAGCCGTGATCGCCGCGCTTGAGGACGGTGCGAACGTAAACGCCATGGACCCTGCAACGGGCCTCAGCGCGCTGCACATAGCAGTCGGCACCAACAACCTCGCGCTCACGCAAATCCTCATTGAAGACTGGGAAGCCACCCTCGGTCCCGACGCCAAAGGACGATGGCCGACCATGATCGCCGCCGTGTGCCGCGTCGATGAAGCGTTGTCCGACTACATCGTCGAGGCGGAATCAAGGGCGCAGTATTAAAGTGACCAATGTTTGACCAGTGGTGCTATCTTCTGTAAACTGCTTTTAAATTTCTGCCGCGCATACGGTTGCAGGCAGTCTGGATGCGGTCTTAAGCCCTTCCTAATCTTGATCTCCCAAAATCAAATCTACACCTACTGAGCGTTGCAAGATGTGCGCGGAGATTCCGCGCCATCTTGGCAAGGGGGCTTAAGCCAGCCCCCGTTGCATCCCCCGGCGTTGCCCGGATTCGGCATCGAGCCTTGCCGGGCAATCGCAGCGTATCCCGCTGCACCGGACCAGCAAGGAGCCTTCGCGCTCCCTCTGGACACCCATCGACCGAGGAGGGTGACTTCACCTCTCCCTCCCGGACCCACCCATGGACCAGCGCGCCGGACACCACTTGTGGCGCTGGACCCGGCCAGGGAACCCGCGTCCCTGGATGCGCGAAAGGAGGCCGCCATGGCATGCGGCAGCGAAACCCGCCAGCGCCAGAAAACGCTGTCGGCACGGTTCAACGATCAGGAAGCCGAGGCGATCCAGCAGATGGCTGATCGCGCGGGTGTCCCCGTGGCTTCCTTCATTCGCTCTGCTGCGTTGAACGTGCCGCTGCCACAGGCCGTGCGGCGGCCCACGGTCAGCCATGAAACGGCTGCCCGTCTTCTCGGCGAGCTGGGCCGGATCGCGGAAACGCTGCGGGCGGCCTCATTGGCCGGCGCTGTGGATTTGAACAATCCCCATATCGCCGCCGCGTTCCGGGACCTCGCCGAGATGCGCACCGTCTGCTTCCAGGCCATGGGGCGGCAGCCATGATCCTGAAAGGCAACCAGCGCGCCGGAGGCGCGGATCTCGCCACTCATTTGTCGAACGAATACGACAATGAGCGCATCGAGATCGCGCAGGTTCGCGGGACCGTGGCCAATGATCTGCACGGCGCTCTTGCCGAGATCGAGGCTGTGGCGTCGGGGACGCGGTGCAAGGAGCCCCTCTACAGCCTTGCGATCAATCCCGCCGCGCCTCTATCCCGCGAACAGTACATAGCGGCCATCGACCATATCGAGGCAAAGCTCGGCCTTGCCGGCCAGCCCCGCGCCGTGATCTTCCATGTGAAGAACGGCCGCGAGCATTGCCACGTTGTCTGGTCCCGTATCGACCTCGCCAACATGCGGGCCATTGCCTTAAGCCACGACCGCATGAAGCTGCGCACCTGCGCGCGCGAGCTGGCCCACGCTTATGGTCTTACCCTGCCCGCCGGCCTCGCCGAGGATCGGAACGACGCCCGGTTTGAGAGAAGCCGCGACGTGACCTTCGCCGAGAAGGCGATGGCGCAGGCCTCCGGCATTACGCCCGAGCAGCGCCGCAGCGACATCACTGCCCTCTTCCGCTCGTCCGGCAGTGCGGAATCCTTCCGCGCCGGACTGGAACGGGCAGGCTATGTACTCGCCCAAGGGGAGCGCCGCGCCTATGTCGTGGTCGACCGGGCGGGTCATGTTCATGCCCTTGCGCGCCAGATCGGAGGCGCGAAGACCAAAGACGTAAAGGCCTTCCTTGCGGAGCTTCCGGCGGAAAGCCTGCCAAATGTCGCGCAGGCGCAGACGCAGCAACAGGCCCGTCAGGCGGCCGTTGATGAACGGCTGCGCGAAAAGGCGCGGCAGCGCGGGGCGAAATCGGCGGCGGACCTGAAGGCAAAACAAGAAGCCCGTCGCCGTCGCCATATCGAGGAAAAACGCCAGGCGCTGGAGGTAACGCACAGGGCCGAACGATTGTCGCTCCGTGCCGTTCACAAGTCGGAGCAAGACCGGCTCTTCAACGTGATCGCCGGCAAGGTGTTCGCGCTGTTCGAGCGCGTCCCCGCCCTGCGTTCCGTGATTGCGCATCTGCGGCGCAACCCCGCCATCAGCGCCGACGAACGCCACAGGCTGGAAACCGAGGCGCTCGGCCGACGGCACGAGCGCGAGCGCAACAGCATCGATAGGCGCGAAGCCGCGCTCGACAAGATCGAGGCGCGGGAGCGGCGCGGCCTGATCCGCGATCTTGTGCAGCAGGCCCGCGTTGAGGATCAGATGCGCGAGGCGCAGACCACGCAGCGTGAGCGCGAAGCCCGCCAGACAGCCGATGACATTACAGCCGTCAGGCCCGATGATGAGCAGCGCACGGCGGCCGACGAGCGCCGCGCGCGCATGCAGGACCGGCTGGCGCAGGCGCGTCAGAAACCGCAGAGGCCGCAACGCGGCGGGCCGGGCTGGGAATAAGAACAACAAACGGGAGGCAGCGCATGAAGCTGATAATGAGTGACGCAGACCAGCAATTGCTGGCCGAGGGCGTTGCGTGGATTCAGACCCACTACGACAAGATCAACTACTACGCTCACGAGCTGAAGCGCGAGCGGATTGACGAACTGGCCGGGATCATCGCCGAGCCCGGCTGCGACCTGACGAGCCGCGACCATCTCGACATCCGGGCCTTGGCCGTTGCTCTCGAAGGCCTTGCTGAAGACGGCTTGCCGCTCCCGGAAGACGACCTGCGGGAGATGGCGGAAAGGCTGGAGGCGTCCGCCCAAGCTCAAAAGCGAGCGGCGGCTCCGGGATCAAAATTCTAGGCGCAGCAGGTGCTGCGCGTTTTGGAAAATGGCTGCGGAGTGGCCCCAGTGTTCGTTCCACGTCGTCCGATATTGACACCTGTGCGGGCACTGGGCACTATTCCGCCGTGCATGTGAGCATAAGGCAGCGCCTGGCACCCTAGAATTTGCTGCCGCTAAAGAATCCAGCGCCAGTTTTACTGGAAATGCTGATGAAATCCCGGAAACCAATCATCGGAGGCGTGCCATGCACGACGCGGATTCGTTTGCGCGGATGCCAGCACTGGATTCCGCTGCTGAGCAGACGCGGCTCGAAGAGCTACTGGCCATATTCACCGAAGAGCGCACGGTTGCGTTCAAGGACGATACCTACCTTGTCCGCGACAATGGCGCTGTATGCAGGTGCCCGCGTCCGCAGGCGCGGCGGCGCAAACTTGATGAGGTCTGGACGTTCGGGACCTACAATCGGCATTCAGGCTACTTTGAAATCGCGGGGCATGTGGTTCACCGGATCGTTGCCACCGCCTTCCACGGCCCGGGGCCTACGTCCGAGTACGTCGTCGATCATATCGACACGAACCGGCTGAATAACCGCCCCGACAATCTGCGTTGGGTTACGCGGCTCGAAAACATCCTGCTGAACCCCATAACGCGCACGCGCATCGAGCTGGCCTACGGCTCGCTTGAAGCCTTCTTCGCCAATCCGGGCTCCTGCACAATTCCGAACTGGGAATGGATGCGGGTCGTGACCAAAGAGCAGGCGGAAGAAAGCCGCCAGCGACTGCTGGCGTGGGCAGAAACCGGTCGCAACGGCAAAGGCGGGATGCTTTCTGACTGGCTGTTTGAACCAAGGACGGGGGTCGGCGGCGAGCCTGCCCGGTTTGATGCGGGGCGTGTGAGAGCCGCGCAGGACGAAATGCTTGAACGCCCGTCATTCGATTTCCCGGTCACGGGCCGCGATATGCGGAAAGCCGGAGCGGCAGCGAAGGCCCCGGTCTTCGAGCCGGAGCCAATTGACACGGCATCGCTCACTCCGAGCGCCTTTCAGCGTAAGTGGCGAACGCCAACGGAGTTCCCGCAATGCCCCGGTGCCGTAGCGGACGGCGCTTTGAGAGAATACCTCGCCCGGCTTGAGCCGGACGCCGTCTTCACGCGCAATCGCTATGGCGAGAACATCGCGGTGGTCGCGGCTATCAGCCCTGACAACATCCTTTCCGTTGTCAGCAGCATGCCGCCGGGCAGCGTCAAAGACTGGACCCACGCCAAGGTCTACGAGGAAGGCAATCTTTTCTGTCACGAGTCGGGCGGAACATACTTCACGCTGGAGGGGGCTATGAAAGCGCATTGCCTGGCAATCGGCGCGCCCACCGATCAGTACGAGGGTTCAATCGATGATTTCTGCTAGTCAGTCGCGAGCCACAGCCCGAGAAAATCATAAAGGCCGTACAATGACATAGCGGTGCCCAGTTTCATCCTCTCCGGTGCGCCACTTTCTTTAATTCCCCCTGCCATTGACGAAAAACGAGCAATCACAGAGACTTCCGAGTCTCTACGATACAGACTCGTGATACAAAATGGCTTCTACGCAAGGTCGAATCAAAGGCTATCCCGGCCTCCAACGGCGAGGAAGCCGGTGGCGCATACGTCAAGTGATTCCGGCCGAACTGGGTGAACTGGCCAAGAGAGAATTCGGCGTCAAAGGCGAGTTTCTGGTCAACCTCGATACCGACAGCCTTGAGGTGGCCAAGGCCGGCTATCATCGCGAAATGGCTGGCATTCGCGACAAGCTCACCACGCTGCGTGACCGACTCAAGAGCGGACAAACCGAGTCCGCCTCCGGCCCGGCAGTCACGCTTGTCGATATCGACGCATGCGACCGAGCAATCAGCGAATGGCTCGACAGCGAACTGACTGCCGGGTGGAAGCTCGCTTGCTCTGGAGGCATCCCGGATGTCCGGGAGGACTACAGCAGGTTTTCTGCGTGGACCCACGAGCGGAGTGAATTGGCGTATCGCCTCGGCCAGATCAGCTTCGTCCTCACCCCGAAACCCGACGAGCGGATTCCGGGGTTTGGGTAATCGTAATGCCTTGAGAATGAGCGGTTGGCGCGCATCGCCTCAACTGTGCGCGCATGCAGTTCGTCGAACGCGGCGACGAACTGGGCAGCCAAGCCACCAACGAGGCGCTACTCATCGGAGTCAACTTCTGTCGCAATCGTCATCAGTTCTATCGGTCCCGCCGCCCTCTGGCACAACGCCAGCGCGCAGGTCCGCTCTCCCTGTGCCGTCGCGTCACCAGCCGCCGGACCGGGTGGCCATACCGCGTTCGCCGCGCTGAAGCAGGTCGAGGCGGGCGTGCTCAATGTCGGTTACGCCGAGGACGGGCCGGCCGATGGCCCGCCGGTGCTGCTGCTGCACGGCTGGCCTTACGACATCCATAGCTATGTCGATGTCGCTCCGATCCTGGCCAAGGCCGGATACCGGGTGCTGGTGCCTCATCTGCGGGGCTATGGCTCGACCCGCTTCCTCTCGGCCGAAACGCCGCGCAACGGCTAGCAGGGCGCCCTCGCTGCCGACGTCATCGCCTTCATGGATGCGCTCAAGGTCGCGAAGGCGGTGATCGCCGGCTATGACTGGGGGGCTCGCACCGCCGACATCATCGCCGCACTCTGGCCCGAGCGCGTCAAGGCGCTGGTCTCGGTCAGCGGCTACCTGATCGGCAGCCAGGAGCTGAACAAGGCGCCGCTGCCGCCGAAGGCCGAGCTGCAGTGGTGGTACCAGTACTATTTCGCCACTGAGCGGGGCGCTGCCGGCTACGCGAAGTATACGCATGACTTCGCCCGGCTGATCTGGGAGATCGCCTCGCCGCAATGGACGTTCGACGACGCTACCTTCGTGCGCTCGGCTGCCGCCCTCGATAATCCCGACCATGTCGCGATCTCGATCCACAACTACCGCTGGCGGCTCGGGCTGGCGCAGGGCGAATGGCAGTTCGATGCGATCGAGAAGAAGCTCGCGACCTTCCCGAGCATCGGCGTGCCGACCATCACCATCGAGGGCGATGCCAATGACGCGCCGCATCCCGATCCGGCCGCCTATGCCAAGCGCTTCACGGGCAAGTACGAGCACCGGCTGTTCAAGGGCGGCATCGGTCACAATCCGCCGCAGGAAGCGCCGCTGGAGTTCGCCAAGGCAGTCATCGACGCTGACAAGCTCTGAAAGCGCGGGAAGGGAGACGCTGGGCGTCTCCCTTCCTTGCGCGTCACGAGATGGATCAGCGTCCCTTGTCGAGAAAGGCGCGGACCATGGCGATGGTCGCTGTCCGGTTCTCCTCCATGATCCAGTGGCCGGAACAGGGAATAGCGCCTTCGGTCACATCGGTCGCGGCAGCCCGCATTACCGCCGGTCCCTGGCCGCCGATCCGGACATGGTCGCGCCGTTGGTGGCGATCTCCTGCGTCTTGAAGGATGCCTGGCAGTCGCGGACCTGCGTGAGGGCCGGCGCGGCGAGGGCGAGCGCTCCCAGAGCCAGAACGAACTTCAACATTATCTGTTTCCCAGCCATCGGAAGGGCGTTCTCCAGGGACCGTCACGGTCTGCCCCGTTGGCGAGAGCAGAGATAGCGTTCCAGCCCTGTTCGGGTTAGCCTCGCGCGGGCGAAACTCAAGTCCGGAATGGCCGAACGATGTTAAAGCTCGACGGCATCGCGACCTTCGTTGCGATCGCGGAAGCCGGGTCGCTGAGCGAGGCCGCTCGGCGGCTACATCGCTCCAAATCGGTGGTGAGCGACCGTCTCGCCGAATTGGAGCGCGGCCTTGGAGCAAGCCTCCTGCACCGCAGCGCGCGAAAGCTCACCCTCACCGAGGACGGGGCTGCTTTTCTCGAACGCGCCGCCCGCATCGCCCGCGAGGTGGAGGAGGCCGCGGCCGATATGGCCGAGCGGCGCGGCGCCCTCGTCGGCCCGTTGCGGATCTCGGCGCCCGTCACTTTCGGCCGGATGCATCTGGGCCCCGCGATCTACCCGTTTCTCGCCCGCCATCCCGAGATCGAGCTGACGCTCGACCTCGACGACCGTCGCGTCGATGCGACCTCCGACAGCTACGATGCGGTTCTCCGCCATGGACCCATCGCGGATTCGCGCCTTGTCGCCTGGACGCTCGCAACGAGCCGCCGGGTCCTCGTCGCCTCGCCGGATTACCTGGTCCAGCGCGGCGCCCCGGCTTCACCGGCTGAACTCGAAGGTCACCGTGGCATCTTCTACACCAACCGGGGCGTTGGCGACTGGCGCTTCCGTAGCCCACAAGGCGCTGTCAGCGTGCGCGGGCGGCCGGCGTTGCGTGTCAACAACGGCGACATGATGCGGGATGCAGCGCTAGCCGGGCTCGGCATAGCCCTGCTGCCGTTGTTCATCGCCGGTGCCGAGATTCGCGGCGAGCGCCTGCGCGTCGTCGATATCGGCGTCCAGCCGGAGCCGGAATTCATCTATCTGGCGCATCCCGAAGGCCGCCGCCCTTCGGCCAAGCTGCGTGCCTTCGCCGATTGCCTCCGTCAGGCCTTCGGCAGTCCGCCCTATTGGGAAAGCTGAACTCGCCCGGCGGACAGGCCGCACGATGATCGACCTCACAGCGTTCCCATACCGCCGTCGATCATGAGTTCGCTGCCGACGGTGTATGATGCTTCGTCCGAGGCTAGGAACACCACGGCCTTGGCGATTTCGGAGGGCTCGCCGAAACGACCCGCCGGGACCTTGCCCTTGATGCTGTCGGCGACATTCTGCAGATCGGCCTCGCTGAAGCCCAGCTTGCCATAAAGCGGTGTTGCGACCGGGCCCGGGCTGACGGCGTTGAGGCGGATGCCGCGGCCTATCAACTCTCCCGACAAGGTGCGGATGAACGATTGCAGCGCGGCTTTGGAAGCGGCGTAGACGCTCGAATTCGGCATGCCGATATGGGCATTGACCGAGGTGTTCAGCACGATTGAGGCCGGATTGGCCAGGATCGGCAGAAGGGCCTGCAGCAGGAAATAGGGACCTTTGACGTTGATGTCGAACACGCGGTCGAATCCGGCCTCGTCCCAGGCTTCGACGGGCTTGAGCAAGGCGACGCCCGCATTGACGAAGATGATGTCGAGACGGCCGAAAGCCTCCTTGATGGCCTGCGCCACCGCCTTCTGACCGGCGACGTCGGCGGCGTCCGCCCTGATGACCAGAACCTCGGGGCCGAGCTCCTTGCGGGCAGCCTCCAGCGTCTCCGGGTTGGTGCCAGTGACGGCGACCTGGGCGCCTTCGTTCAGGAATTGCCGAGCGGTTTCCAGTCCGATGCCGCTGGTGCCGCCGGTGATGAGTGCGCGTTTTCCTTCAAGCCTGCCCATGATCTCGGTTCCTTCTCTTAAGGGGGTGACTTTGGTGAGAGGGAATATGGCACCGAGGTCAGGTGCGGAATATCCTGCTATGAGTGGAACTATCTTCCGGAAAATCAGAACGATGGAGTCGAGTGGCAGGCGAACTTCATAGCGAGGCGGCGCGCGTCCCGAAGGTTCAGTCATGGACGAACATCTGACCGGTCTGACGCGAAGCCGGATTCACGCTGCTCCCCCGGACAGCCTTCAGGGTATCGATAACGGGGGGCGGAGGCTCCGTCCTCCGACGCGACCGATCAGCCGCGATCTCCCGCAGCATCGTCCACTTTCAGCGCATAGGCCGCGCCGCGCATGTCCAATGACAGATCACAATCCTTCGCCGGGTCATCGATCAGTGCCTTCAAGGTTGTGACGACGTCTGCCAGCTCATCCTGATCCGGGCGCAAATCGGCGCCCGCAAAGCACCCTTTAATCATGTCGCGCAGAACCGAATTCGAGCGCTACGATGCCCTTGTCGGACATGGCGATGACAAAATCGCCCAGGAAGCAGATCCCCATGCAAAGCGGATGATTTCACGCATTGTTTTTGCTTTCTTGCTTCGACGCGTTGAACATTAAAATCTGTATCCGACCGCGCCTCCCCGGCTCTTGCTTTCGAATCGAAATTCATTGCGAAGGGTCGAGAGCCTTGTTTCGAGCCACTCTCGGGGCGTGCTAGGCAGGCGCTAATGGCTTGCTGTCGAAAGGGGCGTGAGGCTGATGAACCGCTTCGACGCGATGCAGGTTTTGCTGGCGGTGGTCGATGCCGGCAGTCTGTCGGCCGGAAGCCGCAAGCTGAACGCGCCGCTGCCGAGCGTCAGCCGGAAAGTCGCGGAGCTCGAGCGCCATCTCGGCACCCGTCTCATCGTTCGCACCAGCCGCAATATCCAGCTCACCGATGCGGGCCGCGATTATGTCGATGCGGCCCGCCAGATCATGGCGCAGGTCGAGGATGCCGAGCGGCGGGCCTCGGGTGAATACGAAACGCCGCGCGGCGTGCTGACGGTCACCGTGCCGATCTCGTTCGGCCACGACCATGTGCTGCCGCTCGCCTATGATTTTCTGTGCGAGCATCCCGAGATCAGGCTGAACGTGCTCTGCCTCGACCGTGCCGTGAACCTGGTCGACGAGCATGTCGACGTCGGCATCCGCTTGGGCGCGCTCGCCGACAGTTCGCTTCATGCGGTCAAGGTCGGCGAGTTTGGCTTCGTGACCTGCGCCAGCCCGGACTATCTGAAGCGCAAGGGCGTCCCGGCGCGGCCGGAGGACCTCGCAGGCCACGACGGCGTGGTTTTCGGGCAGATCACCCAGCCGGGCTGGGCCTATCATCGGGAGGGGCTCAGGGTGGAGGCGCAGCCGGATGTCCGGATCCGTGCGAATACCGCCACCGCCGCCCTCGGCGCCGTCTTGCGCGGAGCCGGGATCATCCGGGCACCCCGCTATCAGGTCGCCAGAGACCTGCGATCGGGTGCGCTGGTCTCCCTGTTCGACGCCTATGAGAGCCAGTCCTTTCCGGTGCACCTGATCTATGCGCGCCAGGGCCTTCTGCCGCTGAAGGTGCGGGTGTTCATCGACTGGATGGTGCCGCGATTGCGGCGAGCCTTGAAGGAGCTCGCCGCGTCCCCTCCGGAAGAGCCTCAGGGAGCCGGAGCCGGCGGCTGGTCCGCCATGAAAGCCGACTGAGCCTCCTCATATCGTTACACGAGAGGCTGGCTATCGCTTTTACCGGCTGATGGCGGTGCGAAGTCTCCCCTACCTATCGGGCATCCCGAAGACTCCCACAGGAGACGGAACATGCCCGCAAAGACCCTTTTCACTGCGAATGTCCATACTGTCGGCGGCCGCGAAGGCTGGGCGAAGAGCTCTGACGGCGAGCTCGACGTCAAGTTGTCGGTGCCCGGCTCGAACCGCCCCGGCACCAATCCCGAGCAGCTCTTCGCGGCCGGCTGGTCCGCCTGCTTCGAAGGCGCCCTCGCCCATGCCGCCCGCGAGCAGGGCGTCAGGCTTCCGCCCGAGACCGCCGTCGATGCCGAGGTCGATCTCAAGCTCGACGATGTGGAAGGCTATTTCCTGAGCGCCCGCCTGAACGTCTCCATCCCGGGCCTTCCCGAGGATGTCGTACAGCGGCTGGTCGATCGCGCCCACACGACTTGCCCCTATTCGAAGATGACCCGCAACGGGATCGACGCCCGCGTCGCGCTCGCCGTCGCGGCATAGGGCCGACGGCGTCCCTCAGGCGCCTCATTGATCCTCCGCCCCTGGGCCTCCAGGGGCGGAGACGGGCGTAGGCCCGATGTCATCGTTCCGCATTCTGAAAGAGACAGGCCATGAGCCAGCATCAGACGGGTTTCACGATGGAAAAGGCGCTCCCGGCGGCCGAAGCGGGGCCCAGGCTGAAGCTGCCGCCGGAGCCGGCTTCGCCCGTGCCGGCAATTTCCACCGATCGACCGGAGCCCGCTCGCAGGCGCAGGTTGCGGCCGCTGCTATTCGCCGGAGTCGCCATCGCCGCTTTGGCGGGGGCGGCCGATTTCGGCTGGCGCTATTGGACGACGGGACGCTTCACCGTCGCGACGGACAATGCCTATGTGAAGGCCGACAGCACGACCATCGCTCCGAAGATCTCCGGCTATATCGCTGCCGTCCTCGTCGGCGACAACGAGACCGTCAGGGCAGGCCAAGTGCTCGCGCGTGTCGATGATCGGGATTTCAAGGTCGGCCTTGCGCAGGCCGGTGCGCAGGTCGAGGCGGCCCGGGCCAATATCGCCACCAGGAAGGCGGCGCTCGCCGCCCAATTCTCCGTGATCGATGCGGCCAGGGCGACGCTGGAAGCCGACAAGGCCGACGAGACCTTCGCCGAGCAGAACAACGACCGCTACGCTCAACTGGCGAAGAGTGGCTATGGCAGCATCCAGAACGCGCAGCTCGCGACTTCGCGCATCGGCATTGCCCGCGCCGCGGTCGCACGCGACACGGCGGCGCTCGCCAGCGCGGTCAGGCAACTCGATGTGATCAAGGCCGAGCTTGCCCAGGCACAGGCGGCGCTCGACGGCGCCAAGGCCGCGCAGGACCAGGCCGCGCTGAGCCTCTCCTACACAGCCCTCGTCGCGCCGGTCGACAGAGTGGTCGGCAATCGCAGCTTGCGCGTCGGCCAATATGTCCAGGCAGGCACGCAGTTGATGGCCGTCGTGCCGACGGGCGCCGCTTATATCGTCGCCAACTACAAGGAGACGCAACTCACCGAAGTTCGTGCCGGCCAGAAGGTGATGATCGAGGTGGACACCTATCCCGGCCAGGTCTTCCGCGGCCGCGTCGACAGCCTTTCGCCGGCCAGCGGCCAGGAGTTCGCGCTACTGCCACCCGACAACGCCACCGGCAACTTTACCAAGGTGGTGCAGCGCATCCCAGTGACGATCGTGCTCGACCGGCAGGGGCCGCTCCCGGTGGTGCTGCGCCCTGGTATGTCGGTCTATCCGCGTATCGATACCAGGCCGGAAACGACCGAGGTCGCACAGGCATCCGGACAAGACAACTGAGGGCCGCAAGGCCCGCCTGACCAGCCAAGGCATTGGCAGGAGGGAATGATGTCCAGCATCACGTCGACGCTTTCGCCCAATCCTGCCGCCGCTCCCGTGGCGCCTTCGTCCGGCAAGGCCAGTGCAACGGCCTGGATCGCGGTGAGCGCCGGCATGATCGGCGCCTTTATGGCGATCCTCAACATCCAGATCACCAATGCCTCCTTGCTCGATATCGAGGGTGGCATCGGCACCGGGGTCGACAACGGCGCCTGGATCTCGACCTCCTATCTCATCGGCGAGATCGTGGTGATCCCACTCACCGACTATCTCAGCCGCGTGTTTTCGTTCCGGCGCTACATGCTGGTGAACACCATCCTGTTCCCGATCTTCTCGGCAGCATGTTCCTTCGCCCATGACCTCGGCACGATGATCCTTCTGCGCGGCCTGCAGGGCTTCGCCGGGGGTGTGCTGATCCCGATGGCCTTCACCATGGTGCTGACCAAGTTCCCCAAGCCGCAGCAGCCCTTCGGGCTCGCGCTGTTCGCGCTCTCGGTTACCTTCGCCCCCGCTATCGGACCGACCATCGGCGGCTATCTCACCGAGAACTACGGCTGGCAATCGATCTTCTTCGTCAACACACCGCCGAGTATCCTGATGGCCGCTGCACTCTTCTTCACGCTGGAGAAGAAGCCGATGCAATTGTCGCTGCTCCGGCAGGGCGATTGGGTCGGCATCGTCACTATGACGATTGGGCTCGCGGCTCTGCAGACTGTGCTGGAGGAAGGCAACAAGGACGACTGGTTCCAGTCGCCCTTCATCGTCAAGCTCACCATCACGGCGGCGGTGTTCCTGGCCGCCTTTGTCGTGATCGAGCTGACCGTCGCGAAGCCGCTAGTGCAGCTGCGCTTGCTGAAGCAGCGCAATTTCGGTGTCGGCGTGCTGGTTAATGTGCTGGTCGGCGTCGCGCTCTTCGGCACGGTCTATATCCTGCCGCAATATCTCGGCCAGGTGCAGTGCTACAACGCCGAGCAGATCGGCCTCGTGCTGGCCTGGACCGGCCTGCCGCAATTGCTGATCATTCCGCTGGTGCCGCTGCTGATGAAGCGCTTCGACGCACGCTATGTCGGCTTCGTCGGTATCAGTATCTTCGCGGCGAGCTGCTTCATGAATATCAGCCTGTCGCTCGACAGCGCAGGCGACCAGTTCTTCGTCCCCAACATCGTGCGGGCCATCGGCCAGGCGCTGGTGCTGACGCCGATCACCGTCATCACCACCTCCGGCATCGCGCCGAGCGAGGCCGCCGCGGCGTCGGGCCTGTCGAACATGCTGCGCAATCTCGGCGGCGCGGTCGGAACGGCGACGCTGGGCACGGTGCTCACCAAGCGCGAGCAGTTCCATTCCAACATCATCGGCCAGTCCGTCACGATCTACCGCGAGGAGGTGCGCGATCAGATTGACCACCCGACGCAGTATTTCCTGAGCCATGGCGTGAGTGACATCGCCGTCGCCAAGCAGAAGGCGATCGCCGCGATCGGCGCGAGCGTCCATCGCCAGGCGTTGATCCTGGGCTTCAGCGACACTTTCGCCGTGATCGGGACGGTGCTCGGACTGGCGGCGGTCGTGCTGCTCTTTACTCGGAAGGTCAATCTCGGAGGGGGAGGCGGGAGAGCCCATTGAGGATTGGCAACTGAGCAAGGCTGAGGAATGGGACATGACAAAGCTGTATCTTGACGATCTGAAGCCTGGACAAACCTTCGTGAGCGGCTCGCATGCGCTCGACGAAGCGCAGATCAAGGCTTTTGCTGGGGCTTTCGACCCGCAACCCTTCCATCTCGATGGCGAAGCCGCGGAAAGGACTCTGTTCGGCGGCCTTGCCGCCAGCGGCTGGCATACTGCCGCGATCACCATGCGATTGAACGTCGAGTCGGGGCTGCCGCTGGCCAATGGCATCATCGGCGCCGGCGGCGAGATCCAATGGCCGGCTCCGACGCGCCCGGGCGATATCCTCCATGTCGAAAGCGAGGTGATCGATGTGGTTCCATCACGCTCGCGACCCGAGCGCGGCATCGCCACCATCGTCAGCAGAACGCTCAACCAGCGCCGCGAGGTGCTTCAGATCCTGACGGCCAAGCTCGTCGCCTACCGTCGGCCGGATCGATCGCCACGAATGCCAGCGGTGGGTTTCCGTCTTGTGTCTCGCTTCCGTTAAGGGTATATACCCGCGCCATGTCGACGCCCTGCTACTGCACCGGCCTGAGGATGGCGACGCGCAAGGTCGCCGGGCTCTATGATGCCGCGCTGGAGCCGACCGGCATCAACATCGCGCAGTTCGCGGTGCTGAGGAATATCGAGCGCCGGCAGCCGGTCAGCCTGACCGAACTCGGGCGGGCCCTGATGCTCGACCGTTCGACGATGGGACGCAACATCCGCGTCGTCGAAAAGCTCGGACTGGTGACGACCGAGCGCGGCGAGGACCAGCGCGAGTCCGTGGTTCGCTTGAGCGAGCACGGTACGGTGGTGCTGCAGGAAGCCGAACCGCTTTGGCAGCAATGCCAGAGCGAGGTCGCCAAGCGCATCGGCCCTGAACGCCTGCAGGCGCTCGGCGAGATCAACCAGTTGCTCTGACTTTTCGACCTAAAGCGGGTATCTACCCGCAGAACGGAAGACACCATGCCGATGCCTGCCACCGCGGAGCTTTCCGCCTTTCCGGCCTACTTTGCCCGCAAGGGCATCCATTATGGCTGGGTCGTCGCGAGCGTGACCTTCCTGACCATGCTGGTCACGGCGGGCGCGGTCGGCGCCCCCGGCGTCCTGATCGGCCCGCTGCAGCGGGAGTTCGGCTGGTCGACTTCCGACATCTCCTCGGCCTTCGCGGTCAGGCTCCTGCTCTTCGGGCTGATGGGTCCCTTTGCGGCCGCCTTCATGAATCGCTTCGGCGTCCGGCGCGTCGCCGCCACGGCCCTGAGCCTGATCGCCGCGGGCGTGCTCGGCTCCTTCGCGATGACGAGCGTCTGGCAGCTCTTCCTGCTCTGGGGCGTGGTCGTCGGCTTCGGCACGGGACTCACGGCCATGGTGCTGGGCGCGACCGTCGCGACCCGCTGGTTCTCGACCCGGCGCGGCCTGGTCATCGGCCTGCTGACGGCGAGCACGGCGACCGGCCAGCTCGTCTTCCTACCCCTGCTCGCTTCGCTGACCGAGGCGCTCGGCTGGCGCAGCGCGCTGAGCTTCGTGCTTGGCACGCTCGTCCTCGCCATGCTGGCCGTGCTGATGCTGATGCGCGACCGGCCTTCCGATATCGGCCTCGCGCCCTTCGGCGCCCATGGCTCGACCCCGGCCTCGGCCGCGCCTGCAACCTTCAAGGCCATGCTCGCCTCGCCCATCGTCGCACTCAGGGAGGCCGCCGGCTCGCGGATCTTCTGGGTCCTGTTCGGTACCTTCTTCGTCTGCGGGGCCAGCACCAACGGGCTCGTGCAGACGCATTTCGTCTCGCTCTGCGGCGATTTCGGCATCGTGCCGGTCGCGGCAGCCGGCATGCTCGCGGTAATCGGCATCTTCGACTTCGCGGGCACCGTCGGCTCCGGCTGGCTCTCCGACCGCTTCGACAGCCGCAACCTGCTGTTCTGGTACTACGGGCTGCGCGGCCTCTCGCTGATCTACCTGCCCTTCACCTCGTTCAGCTTCTACGAGCTCTCGATCTTCGCGGTGTTCTACGGGCTCGACTGGGTCGCGACCGTGCCGCCGACCGTCAAGCTGGCGGCCGACCGTTTCGGCGAGCGCGCCAATCTCGTCTTCGGCTGGATATTCGCCGGCCACCAACTCGGCGCCGCCTTCGCCGCGTGGGGCGGTGGCTTCAGCCGCAGCGCCTATGCAAGCTACCTGCCGGCCTTCTTCATCGCCGGCGTGCTCTGCCTGATCGCCGCCTTCGCCGTCATCGCCATCCGCGAACCGCGCGAGCCCGCGCTCGTGCCCGCCACCTGAGCGCCTTCCCCAAACGGCGCGAGGCCAAGGGATCGCGCCGTCCTCTCATGCATCAACAGGAGATCAAGATGTCGAAGACCGAAATCGTCCTCGCCCATCCCGTCCGGACGCCTATCGGTGGCTATAACGGCGCGCTGAAAGGCACGCCCGCCACGGCGCTCGGCGCCATCGCCATCCGCGAGACGCTGAAGCGCGCGGGGCTCGATCCGGCCGCCCTCGATACCGTGGTGATGGGCAATGTGGTGCAGGCCGGCAACCGCATGAACCCCGCCCGCCAGGCGTCGATCGGCGGCGGCGTGCCGGTCGCGGTGCCGGCGCTGACGGTCAACCGGGTCTGCGGCTCGGGCGCGCAGGCCATCGTCTCAGCCGCACAGGAAATCCGCGCCGGCGACGCTTCCGTCGCGGTCGCAGGCGGCATGGAGAACATGGACCGCGCACCTTACCTCGTCGAGGGTGGGCGCTGGGGCTATCGCATGGGCCCGGCCACGATCCTCGACAGCATGCTGACGGACGGGCTCAACGACGCCTTCTCCGGCGAGCATTCCGGCTGGCACACTGAGGATCTGGTCACGAAGATGCAGATCACCCGCGCCGAGCAGGACGCCTTCGCCCTCCGCTCGCAGCAGCGTTTCGCCGAGGCGCAGAAGGCCGGGCGCTTCATCGGCGAGATCGTCCCCGTCGAGCTGAAGGGCCGCAAGGGGCCGGAACTCTTCGCCACCGACGAGGCGCCGCGTCCCGACACCACGCTCGATGCGCTGGCCAAGCTCAAGCCCGCCTTCCGGCCGGAGGGCACGATCACCGCCGGCAATGCCCCCGGCCTCAACGCCGCCGCCGCGGCGATGATCGTGGCCGACCGGGCCTTCGCCGAGGCCCGGGGCATCGCGCCGCTCGGACGCCTCGTCGCCCATGGCGTCGCCGCGGTCGAACCCGGAATGTTCGGACTCGGGCCGGTGCCCGCCGTGCGCCAGGCGTTGGAGCGAGCCGGCTGGTCGCTGGGCGATATCGAGCGGATCGAGATCAACGAGGCCTTTGCGGCCGTGCCGATCGCGGTGGCGCGCGAGCTCGGGCTGCCGGAGGACATCGTCAATGTCGAAGGCGGCGCCATCGCCCATGGCCATCCGATCGGCGCGACCGGCGCCGTGCTTGTCACAAGGCTGCTTCACGCGATGAAGCGCGACGGGCTGAAGCGCGGCATGGTCACGCTCTGCATCGGCGGCGGCCAGGGCATAGCGCTCGCCCTCGAAAGCCTCTGAGGCGACCCGGGCGGAAAAGCCGGCTGCGGCCGCAGTCGGCGCATTCAATGCAGCAGGCTTGCGAGAATGCGCGCGACGTGCTGGAGGGCCGCATCCTTGGCACGCCGGCGATGCCAGGCGAGATGGAGCTGGAATCCGGCCACGGGAAGGGGCGGCGGAAACGAGGCCAGCCCCTCGAAATCAGGCAGGATGCGAGACGGCACCAGGGCGATCATGTCGGAGCCCAGAAGCAGGCTGGGCACCATCTGGAAATTGGGGACGACGAGGCCGACGCGCCGGGATAGGCCGCGCCTCGCCAGCTCGGCATCAATCGGCGTGCGCGTATCGCCACGGCCCGAAACGAGGATGTGCGGATAGGCTAGCCATGCCTCCAGATCGAAAGCTTCTGCCGCCGGATGCCCTGCACGCATGGCCGCAAGATAATGCTCGGTCAGGAGTTCTTCGCGATGCAGGTCGTCCTCGGCCGGCGGCAGGACCGAGATCGCGATGTCGCTGCTGCCGTCCACCAGCGCTGCCTGGGCCGCATCGGCGCCATGCCAGGGCTGGATCACCACATCGATCCCGGGTGCAGAACGCTGCAGCTCCTGCTGCAGCGGCGGAATGACGAACAGCGCCGGATAGTCGGCGGTCGTGATGCGGATCGACTGGCGGATCTCCGAAAGCGGAACGATCGGTGGATCGACCAGATCGACGACGCCGGCCAGCAGGGATTTCAAAGGAGCCCGCAAGGATTCCGCCTTCGGCGTCAGATGCATCGTGCCGCGGCCGCGTTCGAGCAGAGCGTCCCTGAACAGCTCGCGGCAGCGCTGCAGGGCCGCCGACGTCGCCGGCTGGGAGAGGCCGAGCCGGTCCGCAGCGCGGCTGACATGGGCTTCGTCCAGAAGGGCATCGAGGACGACCAGGAGGTTGAGGTCGAGCGACCTTAAATTCATAAAATCAATAATATGATAGATCGATAATCGATTGGAGTTATTTTTTGTCGGATCGCACGATCTGCCTGCCCAAGCAGGAGGCGACCATGACCAAGACCCTCATCCTTCTCTTCCACCGCGATCTCTCGGCGTCGAAGGCCAATGCCGCGCTTGCCGCGGCGGCCGGCGAGCTCCCGGGCGTCGACGTCGTCGACATGGCCGCCCTCTATCCGGACGGCATCGATATGGCCCGGGATGGGGCGCACGAGGCATCCCGCCTGCTGTCCGCAGACCGCGTCGTATTGCAGTTCCCGATCCAGTGGTACTCGACCCCCGCCCTGCTGAAAGCCTGGCAGGATGTGGTGCTGACCCGCATGTTCTATATGGCGTATGAGCAAGAGGGCCGCTTGCTCGAAGGCACGCCGCTGATGATCGCTGCCACCGCGGGCAACGTGCCGGAAGCCTACGCACCGGGCGGCCGCAACATGTTCCCGATGATCGAGCTGCTCGCACCCCTGCGCGCCACAGCCCATCGATGCGGCCTCGGCTGGTCCGCGCCCTTCATCCTCTATGAGGCGGACAAGCTTGCCCCCGAGGCGCTGGAAAAGGCAGCAGCGGATTATAAGGCAAGACTTGAGGAGTGGGCCCTGACCACATACGACCGGCAACAAGCCGCCGCGTGAAGTCAATCCCGTCCGGTCGGGCGCAGTTGGTCCGGACGGCCGCAAAGGCAGTGACGTATCCCGCCTTGGCTGCCTGAAAGCTGACACCCCGGATGGTGGGAGCAGGCCATGATCGCGCGATCCCGGGCAGTGCGAAGCGACTGAAGATACTGCCCGCGCCGTACCGGACGTTATCGAGCAGCGCGCGGTGAGAGAATACGGCTCTGATGTGCTGATCGATGGCCGCGCTGACCTGAGCCCCTTTTCTTCTCCGACGTGAGGGAGAGTCCTGAGTTTCATTTCTGGCCTCAGGCGGCCTGTTTTTCCAGCGAGGATTTGAGGGCGAACTCGGCGGGCGTGATGTTGCCGCGGGGCAAGTAGGGCCTGTTCCGGTTGTCGTCCTCCTTCCGTCACCCGGTTCCGCGTGAAATCGCGGGCTCAGCGTTGAATGCGGCGATGCTGCCATTGCCGCGTGCTGCGCCGGCGCGTGTGTGCGCGTGGCGGCGTTTGACGCTGGCGGTTGTAGTGCAGTTGCGGCCGCTGGCTGAACGCGACGTCGGCCTTGTCCAGTCCGAGAGCGACAGGGTCCGGGATCGCCTGGTTGTCCGATATGGGCCGGCTTTTGTCGTGCGAGCCTGCGGACAGTTCGCTTGAAAATGCTTCGGCCGTTTCGAGCGATGTGGCGAGAAAACTGCCTGCGAGCCCGAGCAACAGCAATCTCCGGTTTATCATCGCGGTCTCCACGATCTGGCGCTGGCCTCGCCCGGCCTCTGACCGAGGCCATCGAATACAAGCCCGTCGGCGAGAGGAATGTCGGGCCGCCTTGCCTCGTTCGGTGACGCTGACCTTGCCCGAGAAGGGCAGCGGGCAAATCCGCGGCCCGGGCGAGATGGCTGTGGCGACTGGCGCTTCGGCGCAAGTGACGCACCGCACCATACTCGGCCGCAGAAGCCCGCGGCTATCGGCCGGCCGGCGGGAACAGCCGCCCGGCGCTGCCGGCCGTCATGGCCGAAAGCGCCGGGCGGTCGTCGCTATCAGGGGCAGCGGGCCTCGAAGGTGCGGCCGTAGCGGTCCTGGAAAATGCAGTTATTGGGGGTGGTGGCGCGGCCGATCACGGCACCGGCAACGCCGCCGACGGCAGCCCCGATCGCGGCGCCACGGCCGCCGCCCGCGATGCCGCCGATCACGGCGCCAGAGCCGGCGCCGATTACGGCGCCACCGAGCGTGCGCTGATCGGCCGAGTTGGCGTTGCAGCCCGCGAGGGCCAATCCGACGGCGAGAATGGCAAATTTCCAGCGCATTCCAGTATCTCCTTCTTGGTTCAAGGTAGGCGGACAGATTTCAGAGTCGCGCAGTCTCGCTTCTCGCGCAGTATCGGGAGCCGACCGTTCCGGTTGCTGGCTTGCGCCATTCGGTCGGCATCCGAATCGTCGTTAAGCTACCATCCCGCTTCGGCAACGCATCTTCCCAGAATCCCGCAATTAGGCTCGGCGTCTCAAACTGGGTCTGTTGCCTGACGATCCGGAACCGTGGCGACGATCGGCCCCAAGGTCTCGCCGCGTCTCAGAAGCGCCAGATCAGCGGCACGAGAAAGACCGCGACGACGAAGAACCAGATCAGCAGCGGCAGTCCGAGCTTCCAGTAATCGCTGAAGACATAGCCGCCCGGACCCATCACCATCAGGTTGGTCGGGGTCGCGATCGGCGTCAGGAAGGCGCCGGCGGCCGCGACGGCGGTGCTCATCAGCACGGGACGCGGCGAGATGCCCATGGCGGTGGCCGCGGCGACGCCGATCGGGATGACGATCAAGGCCGTCGCCGTGTTGCTGATGAGCTGGCCGAGGATCGCGGTCAGCACGAACAAGCCGGCGAGCAGCGCCGTCGGCCCGGCATCGCCGACCAGGGCGACCAGCCGCTCGGCCATCATCTTCGCCGCGCCGGTCTCGATCATCGCGGTCGAGAGCGGCATCATCGCGCCGACGAGGATCACCGTCGTCCAGCTGATCGCGCGATAGGACTGCTCGACGCTCATGATGCCGCAAAGAATGATGGCACCGGCCGCCAGCAGCCCCGCCACGGCGGAGGGGACGATGCCGGTCGCGAGCAGGAGCACCATTGCGAACAGGATGATGATCGCCTGCTTGGCGCCGGGGCCCATCGGCACGGCCTGACGCCGCACCAGCTCCGGCGAGCTGACGACGAGAATGTCGGGGTCGTCGAGATGGGTGTCGAGCGCCTTCCAGGTGCCCTGCAGCAGCATGGTGTCGCCGGCCTGCAGCACGGTACCCGCCGCCTTCGGCTCTCCGGTGGCGGCCGAGGCTTCGCCCGCGCTGCGCTGGACTGCGAGGATGATCAGGTCGCCGCTTTCGGTGACCATGCCCGGGAAGACCGTCTGACCGATCAGGCCGGAACGCGGCGGGATCACGACCTCAGCCAGGCCCGAACGGCGGTTGAACAGGGTTTCCTCGCCTTCGCCCGAGCCCTCCTCTCGGAAGGCGAGGTGCATCTGGGCGGCGAAATTGGCCGCGGTTTCGGCGTCGCCGCGCAGCAGCAGGTGGTCGCCTTCGGCGATCATTCCGCGGCGCAGCGGGCCGGCGGTGTCGCCCTCCTGGATCGCGACGAGCTGAAGGCCGGGCCAGGCGCCGAGATCGACCGCGCTGGAGGGCGCGCCGACATAGGGGCAGGTGGCGCGGACACGCAGCTGATAGATGCCGCTCGCCAGGCCGTATTGCTCGACCAGCGTCTTGGCGTGGCGGCTGAAATCGGCCGGCATCGTTGCGCCGTTGCGCTGCGGCAGCAGGCGCTCGCCGAACAGGATGATGATCGCCATGGTGCCGGCCAGCAGCGGGACGCCCGCCAGCGCGAACTCGAAGAAGCCGAAGCCGCCGACGCCGGCGTCGAGCCCCGCCTCGGACACCAGCACGTTCACCGGCGTCCCGGTCAGGGCGAGCATCGAGCCGGCATGGCCGGCGAAGACCAGCGGCATCAACAATTGCGAGGAATTGCGCTTGAGCCGGACCGCGATGACGACGACGACCGGCAGCAGCGCGGCGACGGCGCCGTTGAGGCTGATCAGCGCAACCAGCAGCGAGACGAGCACCATCATCAGCAGCAGGAGGCGCGTCCGGCTTTCCTCGCCGGCTCCCTTGATGAGGAGCTGGCCGGCCCATGCGGTGACACCCGTGACTTCCAGCCCGGAGCTGACGACGAAGAGCGAGGCGATGAAAATGACGGCGGGATCGCCGAGGCCGCCGAGCGCCTGCGGCAGGGTCAGCACGCCGGTCGCCCAGAGGCCCAACGCCGTGCCCATCGCGACGAGCACGACGGGCACCTTATTGGTCACAAACAGGACGACGGCAACGGCGACGATGATGCCGGTATAGGCGATCGGACTCACGCATCAGCTCCTTGTGGGTTCTGCTCGGCGGCAGATCCGCTCGAATGTCTCAGTCTTCGAGCGTCGCCATCAGGATGCCGAGTCGGCAGCCCTTCTCATACTCGCTCAGGTTTACATATTCCTTGATCGTGTGGATCTCGGCCTGGCCGGCGCCGATCGTGATCGTCGGGACGCCGTGCTTGTCGAGCCAGTTGGCATCGAGGCCGCCATTGGAGAACAGATAGACCGGCTCGATGCCGAGCAGGCCGAGAGCCTTTGCGGCGCGCGTCACCACGGGCGAATCCTTGGCCAGCTCGAAGGGCGGATAGGCCGGCTTGTGGCTGAATTTCAACTGGGCCGTTTCGCCCGCGTCGTCCTTGACCTCGGCTTGAGCCTTGGCGAAGGCAGCCTTGAAGGCTTCGGCGATCTTGGTGGCGAAGGCGGCCTCGGGGCTGCGGGCCTCGCCGCGGATATAGGCGTAGTCGGTGACGACATTGGTCGCGTCGCCGGCCGCGACGGTGCCGCCCTTGCCGCCGAAGATGCCGACATTGCTGGTGCCGCGGCCATCCGGCTTGACGATCTTGCCGAACCAGCCCTCGCGCTGGGCTTCCGCGATGGCGATCGAACCGACGAGGGTCGCCGAGATGCCCTTTTCGGGGGCGACGCCGGCATGGGAGGCCTTGCCGGTGATCTCGACCTCCCAGTTCTCCTGGCCGACGGCGCCGATCAGCAGCTCGGCCGCCAGCTGGCCGTCGACGTTGATGCACATCGCCGCGCCGCCGAGATCCTTCGGATCGAGCTCGCGGGCGCCGTGCAGGCCGCTTTCCTCGCGCACCGTGAAGAGCAACGTGATCGGCGGGTGGGGCAGCTTGTTCTTGAGCAGCGTCTCGGCCAGCACGACGAGCAGGGCGACGCCGGTGCGGGCATCGCCGCCCAGCGCCGTGGTGCCGTCGGAGACGATGCGGTCGCCCTTACGTTCCGGCTTGGCGCCGGCGCAGAGCGGCACGGTGTCGAGATGGGTCGAGAAGAGCAGGCGCGGCCCGGGTTTGGTGCCGGGCAGGTCGACGATGAGATTGCCCGTCTCGGTCGGCAGCGGGATGCGCTTGTTGGCGTCGTCGAAGCGAATGGCGGAGGCGGGGACGCCCACGGCCTTCAGTGCGTCGACGACGGCGGCGCCGATGTTCGCCTCCTTGCCGGTCACGCCCTCGACGGAGAGGAAGCGCATGAGATGGGCGATAGCGGATTCGACGTCGAGAGGGATGGCGGGGCTCGTCATGATCTGCATCCTGTCGGGTTGAAGAGGTGTCGGGAAAGGCCGTGGCGAAGGCTCACAGACCCCAGGGCAGGCCGAGCGTCTTCCAGACGGCGAAGAGCACGGTCCACAGCACGAACATCCAGACGACATAGGGCAGCATCAGCGAGACCACCGTGCCGACGCCGGCATTCCTGTCGTATCTCTGGATGAAGCCGACCACGAGGGCGAAATAGGCGTTGAGCGGCGTGATCGCGTTCATCGGCGAATCGCCGATGCGATAGGCGGCGAGCACGGCTTCCGGCTCGACGCCGAGCTTCATCAGCAGCGGCACGAAGACCGGGGCGAAGATCGCCCATTTCGCGATCGCGCCGGTCAGCAGCAGGTCGATGAGCGCGACCACGACGATGAAGCCGATCAGCAACGGCAGCGCGCCGATATTGGCGGCCTGCAGCACGCCCGACAGGCTCAACGCCATGACGGTGCCGATATTGGTGTAGGTGAAATAGGCGACGAACTGGCTGAGCACGAAGAACAGGAAGATCGTGCCGCCCATGCTCTTGATCGACTTCTCGATGGCGGCGATGACCTCGGCCAGCGTCTTCAGGGTGCCGGCGCCGATGCCATAGGCCCAGCCGGTGACCAGGAACATCAGCATGATCAGCGCGATCAGGCCGTTCATGAAGGGCGAGTTGCCGATCAGTTCGCCGGTCGTCGGGTTGCGCAGGGGTGCGCCCGAGGGCAGCGTCAGCAGGCAGAACACCGCGATCAGCGCCAGCAGGCCGAAGCCGGCGTAGCGCAAGCCGCGCGATTCCGCCTCGGAGAGCACGGCACCCTGCTCGGTGACCGTGCCCTCGGCCGCCAGCTTCGGATCGTAGGGACCCAGGCGCGGGGCGATCATCCGGTCGGTGATGAAGGCGATGATGACGGTCAGGAACAGGACCGAGGCGATCGAGAACCAGAGGTTGGAGGCAAGCCCGATCGTGCGGCTGGGGTCGACGAGGCGCACCGCGTCGTTGGTGAACTCGACCAGGACCGCGTCGAGCGGCTTGATCAGCATGTTGACGGTGAAGGCGCTGGCGACCGCTGCGAAGCCCAGGGCGAGGCCCGCCACCGGGTGGCGGCCGACGGCGAGATAGGCGATGCCGGCGAGCGGGATCAGGACCAGGTAGCCGGCATCGGCCGCGATCGAGGCGAGGATGCCGACGAAGGCGAGGATGTAGGTCAGCGCCCAGCTCGGCGAGACGATCACCAGCTTGCGGATCAGCGCGGTGACCAGCCCCGATTCCTCGGCGACGCCCGCGCCGATCATCGCGACGATCATCAGGCCCACGGCCGTGAAGCTCATGAAATTCGGGATCAGCGACGAGTACATGAAGCGGATGCCGTCGATGGTCAGCAGGCTTCGGATCGCGGTGCTTGCGGTCTCGATCTTGTGCGTGTCGGGATTGATCCGCTCGAAGGTCACTGCGGCGCCGAAGAGCCCAAGCACGGCGGACAGCGCGATGACGATGCCGATCAGGATCAGGAAGATGATGACGGGGTGGGGCACCATGTTGCCCACCTTCTCGACCGTGTCGAGAAACCTCTGCATTGTCGTCTTCGGTGCGGCGCTGGCTGCTGTCATCGCATATCCCCCTTGAGCAGAAGTCTTCGGCATCAGGCGCGTGGCACGCGCAAGGGCGCAGTCTTACCTGCGCGCGAAGACTCCGAGGCCTTGTTGGCGACCTTAAATCGAGATGCCGACAGGGCATCGGCAAGGAATCCCAAACTCTGCGCTGCCTGTCCCAAAGTGAGGTGTCGGGCGCCGGTGGGCAGCCTCGTCTTGTCGCGGGCGGGGCGGTTTTCTACCGTTGGTTTCGCATGTAAACCCACGCGCCGGAGAGGGACAGATTCGGGACGATGCCAGGCTGCGGAAATACAGACGGATTCATCGGCGCTCGTGCGTGCCGCGGCCGCGCAGCCGCTTTCTGGCTCGTCGTCCTCGCCGCGATGGCGCTGGGTGCCTGCGCTTCGGTGCCGCAAGGGTTGCTGCGGCCGGTGGCCCCGGCTCCCGGAACCGACAGCGTCGACATGCTGACGGCGACGACGCGCGCGCCGTCCGCCGATCCCGGCGTTCTCTTCACCGGCGAGCGTGGCGAAGGCGTCTCCTTCAACAACCTCGTCGTCTCGATTCCGCGCGACCGCGAAGTGGGCACCATTCAGTTGCCGCGTTCCGTCCCCGGCAACCCGGCGACCGATTTCGTGGTCACTGCCTCGACGCCGTTGCCGAAAGCGAAGATCGCCGGCTGGTTCAAATCCAAGAACGGGCGGCCGAAGCGCGTCTTCGTGTTCGTCCACGGTTTCAACACGCCATTCGACCGGGCGGTCTTCCGTTTCGCGCAATTGGCACATGACGCCGACGCCGACGCCGCGCCGGTGCTGTTTTCCTGGCCGTCGCGCGGCTACCTGCTCGATTACAGCCGCGATTTCGACAATGCGTCCTATTCGCGCTCTGATCTGGCCGATCTGCTGAAGGTGGCCGCCGCGAGTCCCTCGGTCCGCGAGATCGTGATCCTGGCCCATTCGATGGGGAGCTGGCCGGCGGTCGAGGCGGTGCGGCAGATCGCGCTCAGGGAGGGCCGTGTGCCCGGCAAGATCAGCAATCTCATCCTGGCGTCGCCCGATCTCGATGTCGGCGTCTTCCGGCGGCAGGTGGAGGATATGGGTCCGAAGCGACCGCAGATCACCTTGTTCACGGCGCAGCATGACCGGGCGCTGCAACTGTCGCGCTTCATCTCGCGCGGGGCGACGCGGCTGGGCGGCATCGACCCGACGCAGGAGGAATACAGGAGCCAGTTCGCCGGGCTGTCCGGGATCACGGTGATCGACCTCTCCGCGATCAATGCGGGCGACAGGATCAACCATGATCTTTTCGCTGCCAGCCCGGACGCGGTGCGGCTGATCGGCGGCAGGCTGCTCCAGGGGCAGGTGATCACGGATTTCGACGTTCCGGCTCCCGTCGCTGCCGCCGGCGCGCTCGGCTCGGCCGCAACGCTGCTGGTGACGGCGCCCATCAGGGTCTTCGACGCCGCGGCGGCGCCGTAGGGTTGACGCATTGGTTGGATAATGCCAATATCCAGCCAGTTATTTTAAGTTAAAAATGAACAAAAGCAAGTATTTTGATGTTTGAGTTTGTTGATCTTGATCAATTCCGGACGGTCCTGACCGCGGTTAGAATTCGATCCCGTTTCTATCGAATGCAGATTGATCGGAGCGCCCGATGCCGGCTTTCTCTCATGGCAGAGTGAGAAAGGACGCCAGCGCATTTTCCGTGGCGCATTTTTGTACGGCAGGGCTTCGGGCGAAAGATCAGTTCGATGCCTGGCGCTCGCTGAATCGCGATATCATCGAACTCGTGCCGACCGGCGATGAGTCGTCCGGATTTGCCGCGGAATTCTCCTCCTGGCGTCTGGGCGAGCTCGTCCTCACGCGGGTTGTCTATTCCGGGGCGCCCGACAGGCAGTGGCGGCATCGTCCGAAGTCCTATCTGGACCATTGGTGTGTGGTGCTGGCGCGGACGGTCGGTGCAGATGGCGCGCGCTGCCAGGATCTGAGCTTCCGCTCGCTGGCACTGCCGTTCGAGGGGCGGGCGCAGGACAGCGAGGTCATCACGCTCTATCTGCCGCGGGACAGGCGCCCCGCCGATGAACAACGTTTCGAGGACGCGCACGGCCTCGTGGTGAGCCCGGATTTCGCCCCCCTGCTGACCGACTACATGGACAGCCTGGTCCGGCAGATGTCCTGCGTGTCGCCGGAGCACGCGGCAAGCCTCGAAATGCCGACCCGGGCGCTGGTCGCGGCCTGCATCGTCCCGCAGCCGGTCTACCGGGAGGCCGCCCGCGCCCCGCTCGGCACCGTTCTCATCGACCGGGCGCGGACGGTGGTGCGCCAGAACATGGCCTCTCCGGATTTCGGCCCTGACCGTCTCGCCCGTCTGCTGGCGATGTCCCGCTCGAAGCTCTACCGCCTGTTCGAAAACAGCGGCGGCGTCGCCCATTTCATCAACAAGGAGCGCCTGCGCGAGGCGCATCACCGGCTGAGCTCCCATGGCGACGCACTCTCCATCCATGCCATCGGCAACGAGGTCGGCTTCGTCGATCATTCGACTTTCAGCCGGGCCTTCCGAAGGGAGTTCGGCTACAGCCCCACCGAAGCGCGCGAGCGCGGTCTCGCCCGGTCCTTCGCCGACTGGTCGGAGACGTCCGTCCAAGGCTGAGGCGTGTCACCGTCGCCGATCGTGAAGATGTGCCGGCCCAGCGAAGCGGAGCCGGAAAGCCCTGCCGGCGATCGCCGCAGCCGGGGCCTGGTGGGCAGCGCGTCCATTGGGGGGCTGTCGATCCTCTATGCGTTCCTGTTCTTCGAACTCGGCGTCAATCTCCCGTTCTTCCCGCTCTGGCTACAGGCACAATCGCTCGACAGCGATGCCATCGGCATCATTCTGGCCGCGCCCTTGCTGGCACGGATCGTCGCCAACCCCGTTGTCGGCGCGCTGGCCGATCGGAGCGGCCGGCTCTCGATGGCTCTAACATTCTGTGCGGTGCTGGTCGCCGTCGGAACCGGCCTGCTGACGGTGGTGCAGGGCTTCTGGCCGATCCTCGCCGTGGTCATCGCCATCGCGCTGGCTCAAGGGCCCCTGATCGCGCTGGCCGACGCCATGACGCTCGGCCGCCTTGCCGGCGTGCCGCGCTCGGAATTGATCTACGGGCGGATCCGCCTGTGGGGATCGCTGGGCTTCGCGGCAGCCAATCTGGTGGCAGGCTGGCTGTTCGAATGGTTTTCCGCCGCGTTGATCGTGGGACTGCTTCTGATGTCGGCCGTCCTGACAGCCGCGGCGGCAGCCTTCTGCACAGGACCGGCGACCCGCCGCCTCAGGGCCGCGCCGCGAGACGACGCGCCACTGACGCATCCCTGGCTCCTCGCCGGTGCCATCGCAGGGGCGGCACTGGTGCAGGCGAGCCACGCGGCCTTCTACGGCTTCGGCACGCTGCATTGGCAGGCGGGCGGGCTGTCCGGCGCGGCGATGGGCGGGCTCTGGGCTCTGGGCGTGCTCTCCGAGGTCGTGCTGTTCGCCATGCTGGGCTATCGGATGCGTGGGCCGGCGAGCGCGGCCTGGCTTCTCGCGATGGCGGCGGCGGTCGCGATCCTGCGCTGGGCAGGCATGTCGCAGGATCCTGGTCTTCCCGGCCTCGTCGTTCTCCAGCTGACGCATGGCGTGACCTTCGGCATCACCCATCTCGCCAGCGTCTTCCTGCTGGCCGGACTGGCGCCGGGGAGGATGCAGGCGCGTGCCCAGGCCTGGCTCGCCGGCGGCTGGGCGGGGGCGATGGCCGTGCTGACGACGTTTTGCGGCCGGCTTTACGAAGGCTGGGGCGAGCAGATCTATCTCATGATGGCCCTGGTCGCCGCCATCGGTCTGTCCTTGCTGCTGCCCGTGGCCGTTTTCCTCGGGCGCGGCGTGTTAAGAGGGGCGTCGAACCCCGGGTGACGGGAGATGCGGCCCGTTCCAACAATGGGATGACGAGCCCAAAGTTGGGATTCTGAGCTAATCCGCGCTCCTTCCGGTGTTGCTAGCGTCGAGGCGTCGTCCCGAAGAGTTTCGCAGGGCGCGAATGCGCTTGCCGAGATGCGTGCGGCAGCCGTCAAAGGAACAGTTCGATGCAGAGCCGAAGCTTCCGGCGCGATGACGCGCCGTCACAGCGCCCGGAGGCCGCCGGAGGGCTGGCATGAGGAGTCGCGAAGCTTCGCGTCGGCTGGGCTGCGTCGCGGTCACGGCCGTCATCACGCTTGCCCTGGCCTCCTGCAACCGGGAGGAAAAGGAAGCGCCGCCGCCGGTGCGCCTCGTCCGGACGGTGACCGTCGAGCCTTCGCGCCCGGCGCCCGACCTGACCTTTACCGGCCATATCGAGGCCCAGGACCAGGCTGCGCTGGCGTTCCGCATCGGCGGGCGGCTGGCGGAGCGTCTCGTCGGCCTCGGCGCCAATGTTCGCGAAGGCGAGACGGTGGCGCGGCTCGATCCGGAAAACGAACTCAACGATCTCCGTTCGGCCCAGGCCAGCCTGACCGCGGCGCAGGGCAATCTGCGCAAGGCCGAGAATCAGTTCCAGCGGCAGAGCCACCTGCTCGAGCGGCACATCACGACGCAGGCCGATTTCGAAAGCGCCCAGCAGGCCCTCACCGCCGCCCGAGCGCAGGTCGAAGCCGCGAGCGCGCGCGTCCGGTCGGCGGAGGACGTCGTCGGCTTCACGACGTTGAAGGCCGATGCGCCGGGCATCGTGACGCGCGTCGGAGCGGAGCCGGCCGAGGTCGTTGCCGCCGGCCGCATGATCGTGCAGCTGGCGCGGCGCGACGGCCGGGACGCGGTTTTCGAGATCCCGGCGGATCTGGTGCGCCGGGTCACGCCCGACATGCGCGTGCGGGTTACGCTGAGCGGCGAATCGGGCGCCGAGGCGAGCGGCCGGGTCCGCGAGATCGCGCCGCAGGCGGACCCCGTCACGCGGACCTTTCGGGTTCGGGTGGGCCTGAGCGAGCCGCCGCCGGCCTTCCGGCTCGGCGCCGCTGTTTCGGGCTCGGTCCGTGGCGGAGGAGGGGATGCCCTCACCATTCCGACGACGGCGCTGACGCGGCGCGACCAGGGCGTTGGTGTCTGGGTGGTCGACCCGAAGGCTTTGACCGTCTCGCTGCGGAAGCTCGACGTCGCCGGCTCGGATCCGGCAACCGCGACGATTTCCAAGGGACTGAACGTGGGCGACATCGTCGTCACCGCGGGCGCAGGGCTTCTGAGCGAAGGCCAGCGCGTGCGTCTGATCGGAGCGGAGTCGCGATGAGCTTCAACCTGTCTGAATGGGCGCTGAAGAGCCGCTCGGTGGTGATCTATCTCATGATCATCGCGGTCGCGGCCGGCATCTTCGCCTTCATCCGGCTCGGCCGCAACGAGGACCCGGCCTTCGTCATCAAGACGATGGTCGTCCAGGCGGTCTGGCCGGGCGCCACCATGGAGGACACGTTGAGCCAGGTGACGGAGCGTCTCGAGCGGCAGCTCGAAGAGACGCCCGGCCTCGACAGCGTGCGCAGCTACACCAAGCCCGGCGTGACGACGATCTTCGTCAATCTCAAGGGTGAAGTGCCCGGGCGCCTGGTGCAGGACACCTGGTACAGGGTGCGCAACCTCATCGCCGACATGCGGCACACCTTGCCGGCCGGCACGCTGGGGCCCTTCTTCAACGACCGCTTCGGCGACACCTACGGCATCATCTACGGCTTCACCTCGGACGGCTTCACCACCCGCGAATTGCGCGACCATGTCGAGGCCATCCGGTCGCGGCTGCTGCTCGTTCCGGACGTCTCGAAGATCGAGATCGTCGGGGCGCAGGACGAGCGCATCTTCATCGAGTTCTCGGTGCGGGAACTGGCCAATCTCGGCCTCGACCGGGCCGGGCTGCTGGCGGCGCTGCAGGCGCAGAACGTGGTCAGGCCGGCCGGCGAGGTGCAGACGCAGGATGAGAAATTCTCCGTGCGGGTCTCCGGCGCCTTCCAGTCGGAAGCGGACCTGCTGAACATCAACTTCCCGGTCGGCGACCGGATGGTGCGCCTGGCCGATATCGCGACGGTGCGACGCGGCCATGCCGATCCGCCGACGCCGATGTTCCGCGCGAACGGGCGCGAGGCGATCGGGCTCGGCATCGCGATGCGCGAAGGCGGCGACATCCTCGCGCTCGGCAGCAACATCAAGAAGGCCATGGCCGGGATCACCGCGGATCTGCCGCTCGGCATCGAGGCCACTCTGGTGGCCGATCAGGCCGTGACGGTCTCGCATGCGATCGACGACTTCATGTCCTCGCTCTGGCAGGCCGTCGGCATCATCCTCGTGGTCAGCTTCATCAGCCTGGGCGTGCGGCCGGGCCTAGTCGTCGCGCTCGCCATTCCGCTGACGCTTGCGATCGTCTTCGCCTGCATGCTGGTCGCGGGCATCGACATGCAGCGCATCTCGCTCGGCGCCCTCATCATCGCGCTGGCTCTGCTGGTCGACGACGCCATGACCACGACCGATGCGATGGTCACGCGGCTGGCCGCGGGCGACGCCAAGATGAAGGCGGCGACCTTCGCCTTCGAGAAATACGCCACCGCCATGCTGGCCGGGACGCTGGTGACGATCGCCGGCTTCGTGCCGATCGGCTTCGCCGCGAGCTCGGCCGGCGAATACACCTTCTCGCTCTTCGCCGTGGTGACGATCGCGCTGGTCGTCTCCTGGTTCGTGGCCGTCATCTTCGCGCCGGTGCTCGGCATGGCCATGCTGAAGGCGCCCGACGCCTCGACAAAGAGCAACAACGAACCCGGACGGGTGGAACGCGGCTTCCGCGCCGTGCTTTCGGGGGCGATCAAGCTGCGCTGGGTGACGATCGCGGTGACGCTCGCACTGTTCGCGGCCTCGATCCTGGCGCTGCCGCTGGTGCCGCGGCAGTTCTTCCCGGCCTCGGACCGGCCGGAGCTGCTGGTCGACCTGACCTTGCCGCAGAACGCTTCGATCTATGCCAGCGAGGGCCTCGTCGACCGCTTCGAGACATCGCTGAAGGGGGATCCCGACGTCGAGCGCTGGAGCACCTATATCGGGCGCGGGGCGATCCGCTTCTACCTGCCGCTCGATGCGCGGCTGCCGAACGACTTCTTCAGCCAGGCCGTGATCGTCGCCAAGGACGTGCCGGCGCGCGAGCGGCTGCAGAAGAAGCTCGAGGCGCTTCTCGCCAAGGAGTTCCCGAACGTGGTCGGGCGCGTTTCGCCGCTCGAACTCGGCCCGCCCGTCGGCTGGCCGGTCCAGTACCGCGTGAGTGGCCCCGACACCGCCGAGGTCCGCGGGATCGCGATGAAGCTCGCGCAGGTGATGGCAGCGAATCCTTCGGCCCGGCAGATCAATTTCGACTGGATCGAGCCGGCCCGCGAATTGCGGCTGCGCGTCGACCAGGACGAGGCGCGCCGGCTCGGCCTCAGCTCGGCGGCTGTCGCGGCGATCGTCAATACCGTGGTCTCCGGCACTGTCGTGACGCAGGTGCGCGACTCGATCTATCTGGTCGACGTCGTCGTGCGGGCGCAGGATGCCGAGCGGCTCTCGCTCGATACGCTGCGCAGCATGCAGGTGGCGCTGCCCAACGGCCGCTCGGTGCCGGTGTCGCAGTTCGTGAGCTTCAGCTACGGGCTCGACACGCCGCTGATCTGGCGCCGCGACCGCGTGCCGAATCTGACGGTCGCGGCCGATGTGGCACCGGGAATCCTGCCCGAAACCGTGGTCACCGCCCTGCAGCCCTCGATCGACGCGCTCAGGAAGACGCTGCCAGCCGGCTACGACATCACCGTCGGCGGCACGGTCGAGGAGAGCGCCAAGTCGCAGGCCTCGGTCATCGCCGTCATCCCGGTCATGCTGCTGATCATGTTCACGGTGCTGATGGCGCAGCTCAAGAGCTTCAGGCTCTTCGCGGTCGTGCTCAGCATTGCGCCGCTCGGCCTGATCGGCGTCGTCGGGGCGCTGCTGCTCTCCGGCAAGCCGCTCGGCTTCGTCGCGCTGCTCGGCATCCTCGCCCTGATCGGCATCATCACCAAGAACGCGGTCATCCTGATCGGCCAGATCGAGGATGAGCGGGCGGCGGGCAAGGGGGTCGTCGAGGCCGCCGTCGACGCGGCGGGGACACGCTTCCGGCCGATCGTGCTGACCGCGATCTCGACGGTTCTCGGCATGATCCCGATCGCGCCGACCGTGTTCTGGGGGCCGATGGCCTTCGCGATCATGGGCGGCCTGCTGGTCGCGACGGTGCTGACCCTCGTCCTCCTTCCCGTCCTCTACGTCGCCGTCTTCGGGGCTTCCTCCCCGCGCGGCGAGGCGAAGGCGGCAGCCAGCACGGGAGGTTCCCTGTGATGAGCGCGATTTTGACGAGGCGGATGCCGGTCGGCCGGCTGGGTTGGGCGGCGGCTGCGGCGCTGCTGGGCGCGGCGCTCGCCTCCTGCGGGAACGAGCCGCCGCCACCGGCGGAAGCGCGCCCGGTCGGCGTCGTGAGCGTCGAGGCGGGGCAATTCGCCGACGACATCCAGCTCAGCGGCGAGATCCAGGCGAAAAAGGATGTCGGGCTGGCCTTCCGCATCGGCGGGCGGGTTCTTGAGCGCCCGGTCAATATCGGCGACCGGGTTGCCGCGGGGCAGCTCATCGCCCGGCTCGAACCTGCGCTCGAGCAGAATGCCTTGGCCGCGGCCAAGGCGGCTCTCGAGGCGGCGCGCGGCGAGGTCAGCACGACACGCAACACATTCGAGCGCCAGGAGCGCCTGATGGCGCAGGGCTTCACGACCCGGCCGCGCTTCGACCAGGCACAGCGGGCGCAGGAGACGGCGCAGGCGCAGCTTGAGAACGCCGAGGCGCAGGTCGAGCTGGCGCGGGATCGCCTGGGCTTCACGGAGCTGCGCGCGGACGCTGCCGGCGTCGTGACGGCGCGGCGGATCGAGCCGGGCGAGGTGGTCCAGCCGGGCCAGATCGTCGTCCAGATCGCCCGCGACGATGGCCGCGACGCGGTGTTCAACGTGCCGGCGGCGATACTGGACAGCCATCTCACCGATGCGAAAATCCGCGTCCGGCTCGCCGATGCGCCGGCGGTCACCGCCTATGGCCGGGTGCGCGAGGTCGCGCCCCAGGCCGACCCGGTGACGCGGACCTTCGAGGTCCGGGTCGGCCTGCAGGACCCGCCGGAGGCGATGAGGCTCGGCTCCACCGTCGTCGGGACCATCGAACTGACCACCGCGGCGATCGTCTCGATCCCCGCGAGCGCGCTGACGCAACAAGGCGAATCGCCCGCGGTCTGGATCGTCGATCCCGCCAAGTCGACCGTCTCGCTGCGCAATGTCGACATCCTGCGCTTCGATCCGGGCACGGTCATCCTGTCCCAGGGGCTGGAGCCCGGCGAAACCATCGTCTCGGCGGGAATCCAGGCACTGCACCCGGGCCAGCGCGTCAGGGCCTTGCCCGAACGGCAGCCTGCGTCGCGGCAGCAGGCGGCCGCCTCGCCGCCGTGACCGCGCCGGCGAAAGGCGAGACTGCCGGCGAGCGGCGGCAGTTCAGAACTTGATCCGTCGACATCGATGTTTCCTTCGCAGAGGGCGTCCATGGAGATCATTCCGGCAGTCGGGGAAGCGGAGAAGCTCGGGACGCAGCTGCTCGTCCTGGGGATTTTCTGCGACGCTCCGCTGACCGGGTCGGCGTGGGCCGTGAACCAGCGTTCGGCCGGCGGGCTGGCTGCAATGCTCGACAAGGACGGCCTCGGCGAGGCCGTCGGTGAGACCTGGCCGGTCGGGTCGCTGCCGGGCGTCGCGGCCCAGCGCCTGCTGCTGGTCGGTCTTGGCCGCGCCGGTAATTTCTCCGAGGGGGCCTATCGGCGGGCGCTCGCGGCGGTGGCGGTGGCGCTGAACGACGACCCGGCCAACGAGGTGGTCGTCACGCTCGCGGAAAACGAGGTTCCCCGGCGGACGCTGAGCTGGCGCATGCGGCAGGCCGGGCGGCTTCTTGCCGATGGCCGTTACGATTTCGGCCTGCCCGACAGGCGCATGCGGGAAGACAAGCGCAGCATCATGCTGCTCGTTCCCCAGACCCTGACCTCGGAACTGGTCGGCGCCCTGCGGCAGGGCGTGGCGATCGGGGAGGGCGTTTCCTTCGCCAAGGAACTGGGAGATTTGCCGCCGGACCTGTGCACGCCGGCCTTCATCGCGCGGACGGTGGAGACCATGGCGAGCCAGTTCGGTTTCAGCGTCGAGGTGCTGGGGCGGCGCGAATTCGAGAAGCATGACATGGCGGCGTTCCTCGCCGGGGAGAAGGTCGCGACCGGCGCCTGCAAGCTGATCGTCATGAGAAGCATGCATCGGATGGCGACGGGCCGGCCGATCGTCCTGGTCGGCGACGGCGTCGCGGCCCTGGAGGCGCTTCCCGAACATGAGCAGCGCGTCCATCGCGCCCCGATCCGTGACATGCGCGGCATCGGCAGCGTGCTGGGCGCGATGAGGACCGTGGAGCGGCTCGGCCTCGCGCTGAACGTGGTCGGGCTCATCGTCGCCAGCCAGGGCGGGCCTTCACAGGTCGCAGGCGGTAGCACCGGCGGTGCGCCGGAGCCGTCGCTGCTGGGGGATGTGCTCAGCTATGCCGCGCATTTCTCGCCGAGCTGCGTCATCGACGTCGCGGCCCTCACCCGCGCCTGCGCCGTCGCGCTCGGCAGCCAGGCCAGTGGCCTGTTCGCCAATGACGAAGCCCTGGCGTCCGAGCTGATGAAATGCGGCGGAACCTCGGGCGATCGCGTCTGGCAGCTTCCCTTGTGGGATGACGATCTGCCCTGTGCCTTCGTGCGCGGCGGCATCGACCAAACGGCCGGGAGCCCGCCGGATGCCGTGGCTGCGGCGTCCAGCCTCGCCCGTTTCGCCACGGCCTATCCCTGGGCCCATCTCGACATCTCCGGCACTGCCTCGACCGCCGATCCCCTCCGAAGTTCGACCGGCCGCCCGGTGCCGCTGCTTGCCGAATTCCTGATCGGGCGCGCACGGTCGACCCGGCGCAGGCCCGCCTTTTCCCCCCGCCCAAGAACGGAGCTACACTCATGAGCGATCTCGTTTTCATTGCCTTTCCGACCGAACAGAAGGCTGAGGAGGTCCGTCAGAAGGTCCTTTCCCTTCAGCGCGAATACCTGATCGAACTCGGCGACGCGGTCGTCGTCGTCAAGGACGAGAAGGGCCATGTGAAGCTCAACCAGATGATCAACCTCACCGCCACGGGCGCGGCCTCGGGCGCGCTCTGGGGCACGCTGATCGGCTTCATCTTCCTGTCGCCGCTGGTGGGCACCGCGATCGGCGCGGCCTCGGGCGCGCTGGGCGGCAAGTTCAGCGACATCGGCATCAACGACCAGTTCATGAAGGACGCCGCCTCGGCGCTGCAGCCGAACACGGCCGGCCTGTTCCTGCTGATCCGCAAGATGACGACGGACAAGGTTCTCGCCGATCTCAAGGGCGTGGGCGGAACGCTGATCAGCACCTCCTTCGATGAGACGAAGGAGGCGCAGCTGCGCGAGGCCCTTTCGGCTGCCGCCGGCACGGAAGCGGCGGGGGCGTGACCCTCGACTGGAGCCTGGGGGCGGAGGCGGCCGTCTGGGCCGCCTCGACCGCCCGTCTCGACGATTTCCGCCCCCTGCTTCCCGCGGAGGAGGAGATCGTCGCCAGGCTTCAATCCGGCAATTTCGACCGGCTGGGAGACGGGATCCGGCCCGTCGAGCCGGATCCCGTGCGGATCGTCCGCGCCGGCTTCCTGCGCTTCCTGATCCTGGGCGGCGAGCCCGGCTGTCGGCCGCATGAGAAGGGCGTCCTGATCCGCGGCGCCTGGATCACCGACGTCCTCGATCTCGAAGCCTGCCGCGTCTTTCGTGACATCGGCCTGAACGACTGCCATTTCGAGACGACGCCGATCCTGCGCGCGGCCATCATCAGCCGGCTCTTCCTGGACGGCTCGCGGCTGCCCGGGCTTCAGGCGGAGAGGCTCGAGGCGCGGGGCGGGATCTACCTGCGCGGAGCCGAGGTCGAAGGCGCCGTCAATCTCGACCAGACGCGCCTTGGCGGGAATCTCCAATGCGACGGCGCGACGATCCGCAACCGTGGGGACTATGCCCTGCTGGGACGGAGCCTGGAGGTGCGCAACGTGCTTCTGCGCGGCGCGACTTTGCGCGGGGGCCTCAACCTGTCGGGTGCCGTGCTTGCCGCCGACCTCGACATGGCCGGGGCGACCGTTGTCGCTTTCGAGCGCGTGGCACTCGACGCCACCGAAATGACGTGCCGCGGCAGCGGGGTTCTGCGCAATGCCCGCATTGCCGGCGAGGCGAGGCTGACGGCATCCGATATCGCCGGGGATCTCGATTGCTCCGGCACGGTTGTCGACAATCCGGGCGAAACCGCCATCGAGGCCAGCCGGGCGGCGATCCGCGGCGCTTTCTTCCTGCGTCGCGAAGCCCGGCTCAATGGCACGCTGGCGCTGGCCGGGGCCTCGATCGGCACGATTCACGATGAGGCGGCCTGCTGGCCCAAGCCCGGCGACCTCATGCTCAACCGCTGCCGCTACGGCGCCTTCATCGACGCACCGGTCGACGCCGACAGTCGCCTGGACTGGCTGGCGCGCCAGACGCCCGAGCGCTGGGGCGAGGATTTCTGGCCGCAACCCTATGAGCAGCTCGCCGCAGTCTTTCGCGAGATGGGATATGGCGAGGACGCCGCCACGGTGCTGGCCATCAAGGAGCGGCTGCAGCGCCGGGCCCGGCGGGCGCGGGCCGAGAATCCGGTCTGGCGGGCGCTGCTGTTCGTTTCGGATGGTATCCTCGGCATCACGCTCGGCTACGGCCGCAGGCCGCTCTTCGCCCTTGTCTGGCTGGTTTTCTTCTGGATCACTGGCGCCGCGATCTTCACCTATGCCGAGCGGCAGGGCGCTGTGATGCCGAACAGCGCCGTCGTGCTGCGCGCGCCGGAATGGACCCTGTGCGGCGCCGAGCAAGGCGAACAGAAGTCGTTGCTCGCCGGCGGACCCTCGCAGGGACTGGCGGCGCCGGGCCAGACCCAGCTCGCCTGCTTCCGCCAGCGCTGGGAGGCATCGAGCTATCCCGCCTTCAGCCCTTGGGCCTATTCGCTGGACACGCTGCTGCCGGTGCTGGAGATGGGGCAGCGCAGCTTCTGGCGGCCGAACCCGTCGAAGCCCGGCGGGCGGGTCGCGATGAACTACTTCTATTTCCAGTCGCTCGTCGGCTGGGCCTTGAGTTTGCTTGCCGTCGCAGGCTTCTCGGGCCTGGTGAAATCGTCATGACGCGACCGGCCCCGTCAGCAAGGATCATATCGTGAGCAAGGCACCTTCCGTTTCAACGCGCGGCGGCGACGAGCAGGGCGGCACCGCGCCGCGCGAACCGCTCAATATCGACCTCGCCCTGCAGGGCGGCGGCGCCCATGGCGCTTTCACCTGGGGCGTGCTGAGCCGCATCCTCGAGGAGGACTGGCTGACGATCGAAGCGATTTCCGGCACCTCGGCGGGGGCGATGAATGCCGCCGTGCTGGCGTCCGGCTATGCACTCGGCGGGCGGGAAGGCGCTCGCGAGGCCCTGGATCGCTACTGGCGGAAGGTGTCGGATGCGGGGCGCTTCAGCCCGTTCCAGCGCTCGCCGCTCGACGTCCTGCTCGGGCGCTGGACGCTCGACACCTCGCCGCTGTTTGTGGCGATGGACATGATGTCCCGCGTCGTCTCGCCCTACACCCTCAACCCGTCGGGTGCGAATCCGCTGACGGACATCCTCGCCGAGGTCATCGATTACGACGCCATCGCGAAGGGACCGATCAAGCTCTTCATCTCCGCGACGAATGTCCGGACGGGGCGCAACCGCATCTTTCGGAACGGCGAGATCACGCCGGAGGTGCTGCTCGCCTCGGCCTGCCTGCCGACCCTGTTCCAGGCGGTCGAGATCGACGGCGAGAGCTATTGGGACGGCGGCTATTCCGGCAACCCGACGATGACCCCGCTGATCGAGGAAAGCACGGCCAGCGACACCATCCTCGTCCAGATCAACCCGGTCGAGCGGCCGGGGACGCCGCGGATGGCGCGCGACATCCTGAACCGCCTCAACGAAGTGTCCTTCAACGCGGTGTTGCTGAAGGAGCTGCGCATGATGGCGCTGTTGCAGCGCGAGGCGCTCTCCAGCACGGGCGAGGCCGCGCGCTGGGCTCGCATGCGCCTTCACCGCATCACCAGCGACGCCATGATCGAGCTCGGCTATTCCTCGAAGCTCAATGCCGAATGGGAATTCTTCTCGATGCTGCATGACGAGGGCAGGCGTTCCGCCGAGGCGTTCTACCGGGCGCATCGCGACGAGATCGGAAAGCGCTCGACGCTCGATCTCGACGAATTCACCAAGGGCGTCTGACGGGCGGGGTCGATATGGTTTCGGGTATGGGTTCGGAGAAGCCGGTGACGAGCGGCAAGATCTATCAGGCGGCGCAGGTCGTGATCGCCACGATCATGGTGATCGCGGCTTTGTCCATCGCGAGCTCGGTCTTCGCGCCGGTGGCTTTCGCGCTGTTCATCATCGCGCTGGTCTGGCCGCTGCAGAAGCTGCTCCAGGGCTATCTGCCGCGGCTGCTGGCGCTGGCCGTCAGCGTCGTCGTCATGACCGTCGCGTTCGTTTATGTCGGCTCGCTGGTGGTCTCGGCCTTCGGGCGCGTCGGGCGCTGGATCGTCAACGACGCCGCGCGCTTCCAGGCGTTCTACGACCAGATCACGGTCTGGCTCGAAGGGCACGGCATCGCGGTTGCGGGAGCATGGTCGGAAGCGTTCAGCGTCGGCTGGATGCTGCGCACCGCGCAGACCGTCACCGGCCGCCTGAACAGCACGATGAGCTTCTGGCTCGTGGTGCTGGTCTATGTCTTCCTCGGCCTGCTGGAAGTCGACGATTTCGGCCGCAAGCTCAAGGGCATGCGCAGCCGTGCCACCGGCGACCTGCTGCTGCGCGGCAGCATGACGACGGCGGCCAAGATCCGGCGCTACATGCTGGTGCGGACGGCGATGAGCGTGATCACCGGCGTGCTGGTCTGGCTTTTCGCCCGGTCGGTCGGCCTGCAGCTGGCCGAGGAGTGGGGCTTCATCGCCTTCTCGCTGAACTACATCCCGTTCCTCGGGCCGCTCGTCGCCACGGTCTTCCCGACCTTGTTCGCGATGACCCAGTTCGGCTCCTGGCAGGCGGTGGTCGCGGTCTTTGCTTGCCTCAACCTGATCCAGTTCGTCGTGGGCAGCTATGTCGAACCCCGGGTCGCCGGCAGCGCGCTGTCGATCTCGCCGGCGATGGTGCTGTTCTCGGTCTTCTTCTGGAGCTACATCTGGGGCGTGTTCGGCGCCTTCATCGGCGTGCCGATCACCATCGCCTTCCTGACCTTCTGCGCCCTGCACCCGTCGACCCTGTGGCTGGCCGAAATCTTCGGCTCGCCGCAGAAGGACGAGAAGATCGCGGACGCTTCGCTCGTCAGCGCGTGACGGGCGAAGGCGCCGGCTCGACGACGATGCGCTGCGGCTCCAGCAGCGCGATCCCGTCGGGCGCGGCTGCGAGCGTGTGGATATAGAAGCAGGTCGGATCGGCATCCGTCGCCTCCATGACGGGCGACGGCGCGGACACGATCTTCAGCGCGCCGCAACGGCCGATCCAGTCGATATGGCGGTGGCCATGCATCGCGACCATGCGGGCTGCGACCGGCCGGAGCAGGCGCAGCAGCCGGCTGCCATTGATCAGCGCGGTGCCGATGCGCTCCGAAAAGGCCTTCGCCGGCATCGGATACTCGATCGGGTGGTGGTGGAGCGCCAGGATCCAATGCGCCTGCGGGAAGGCCCGCGTCGCGGCGAGCACCGCCTGCATGTCCTCCTCCGCCACGAGGCCGAGCGCGTTGGTGAAGGAGAAATGCGCTTCCGCATTCGAGTTCAGCAGGAGGACTCCGAGCCCGTCCGGCTCCGCCGGAGGCAGCACCATCGGAAAGGCATCGGCCCAGATCGCGGCGAGTCCGGCCGAGCGACGCAGGCCGCCATCGTCGGCGAAGGCGGCGATCCTGCCGCGATGCGGCTCCAGCGCTTCTGTGAGGCTGCCCGCAAGGGCGGCCCGGCTCTTGTCGATGACCTGCACGCGCGCGCCTTGCAGCGCGGCGATCACGGAGAGCGTCCGCATCTGGCGCAGGCGCTTGCCGGGGCTGCCGGGCAGTTCCAGCCGGGCGGGGTTGGCCCGGTCGACGATGTTGACGTCATGGTTCCCGGGCAGGATCAGGCTGCGCTCGGCGAGCGCCGGATGGCGCTGCATGGCGTCGAGGAATTCGCCCCATTCGGTCGAGCGGCCGGCGTCGGTCATGTCGCCGGTGATGAGCAGCAGATCGAGCGGCTCGGCCGCGTGGATCGCCGACAACCTGTCGAGCACCTGCAGGAACCGGTCGTTCCCGCGCGGTCCGGCGCGCCCGCTCTCGATCCGGAAGCCGTAGCGCTCGCCGACGACATGGACGTCGGAGAGATGCGCGACGCGCCATCTGCGGGCGGAGGGCGCCACGGTGTCGAAGCCGCCGAGGTCGCAAGGCTGATCCATCAGGCCGTCGGCCATGCCCCAGAGCAGCGAGGCCAGCGCCAGATAGAGCGCCATCAGCGCGACGGCATTGGCGAGCGCGGGCACGACCAGCTGCAACGGATCGATGAAATCGGCGAAGCCGCCCGACCAGCGCGTCGCCGGCCAGACCAGGGCCAGCACCGCGCCGGATACGAGTCCGCCGAGCAAGCCGGCGCCGATCGCGCTTCCGGCCCGAAGGCGCGCGCGCCTGCCCGTATCTGTGCCGACGGAGACGACGCGCTCGGCAAGGTGCTGCAGGCCCTCGCGGCAGACCGCGTAGCCCGGCTGGACCACCAGCGCGTTCAGCGACCAGAAGCTCTTCTCCGCCATACGAAACAGCGGCCGGAAGCCATACCAGCCGACCACGCCGACTAAGGCGAGCAGAAGCAGGGAGCCGATTCCTGCGAGCGCCGCCACGCGGCCCGATATCGAGGCGACCCAGGCGGTCACGACCAGGGGAGCCGCGCCCAGCAGCAGGCTCGGCAGCAGGGCGCCGAGCACCCAGGCGAGTGCGAGCTTGGGCAGGCTGATCTCGCCGAGAAGGCTGCCCGCGATCGCGATTAGCGAGCGCTTCTTGGTGCTGCTCGCGTCGTCCTCGGTATCGCCGTTCCGGGGCTCGATGATCAAAGCCATGGTGCCTCGGCCGAGCGAAAAAGAGGCGATGGCGCGAGCCGAAACTGCCGCATGCGAACTCCGCGAACGGTAACGGGGGCGTCCCAGGAGATTGCGGCGCCCTCGCGAATATCCTGCGCATACCGGATCGACCGCTGCCAGCCGCTGCGGCCAGAATGGGACGTGACGCACAGGAGTGAGACATCGGGCTGATGTTGCTTGCGCTTACGGAGGCTACCTTGCGAGGATGGCCCGGCGGGGCATCGACCGGAGACTGGCGGAAAATGATGAGAGCGGCCGCAGCCGACGATCTGCCGCTCTCGGCGCTGTTGGGCCGGGGGAGTGGCCTGCTGCTGCTATGGGTGGCGCTGATGGGGCCGGGGCTCAAGGATCTGCCGGTCGGGCTCGTCGCCAGCGTCGCCGGCGTCTGGGCCAGCACGGTTCTCTTGCCGGCAGGCGGAGGTGTCTCGGCCGTCGGGCTCGTCAGGTTCGTGCTTCGTTTCCTCCCGCAATCCGTTGTCGCCGGCGTCGACGTGGCACGCCGCGCCTTCGCCCGCCAACCCGATCTGCAACCGGGTTTTGCGACCTGCCGCTCCACCATTCCAAGCGGCCTGGCGCGGGATTCCGCCTGCGCCGTGATGAGTCTGCAGCCGGGTAAGCTGCCGGTCGCCGCCGAAGCGGACGGGACGTTGCGGATCCATTGCCTCGACCTGCGCGAGGCGGTGGCGGAACAGGTCGCCGCCGATGAGGCCGCCTTCCGGCAGATCTTCGTGCCGGAGCGGCACAATGGCTGATATCCTCACGGGGGCTGCGCTCTTCATCCTGGCGGTTACGGCCCTGGCGCTGTTCCGCGTGCTGCGCTCCGGCGTGGCGGCTGAGCGGATGATGGCTGTGCAACTGCTCGGAACCGGCGGCGCGGCGGCGCTGCTGCTGCTGGGGACCGCTTCGGGGTCATCGGCCGTGGTCGATGTCGCGCTGCTGCTCGCATTGCTGGCGGCATTTTCCTGCGTGGCCTTCGCCCTGGGCTTTTCGAAGCCGGGCGTGGATCGCGGCCCTTCCGAAGACCGACCATGAGCGGCGTCGCCGATATCTTCACAGTCGTCATGGTTGTTGCCGGAGCCCTGCTGTTCCTGGCCGGGACGCTGGGCCTGCTGCGCTTCCCGGACACGCTGAGCAGGCTCCACGCCATCAGCAAGGCGGATAATCTCGGGCTCGGGCTGGTCGTGATCGGCCTCCTGCCTCAGATGACGAGCATTGCCGGCGGGTTGAAGCTCGTCTGTGTCTGGCTGCTCGCGCAGCTGTCCGCCGCGACGGCGAGCCAGCTGCTCGGCGGCATCGTCTATCGCGACAGAAGCGAACCATGATGCTCCTGCTCGACCTTGCGCTCGTCGCCTGGCTGCTGGCGCTTGCGGTCCATGTCGTCGCGCAGCCCGACGACCGCAACGCGATCATCGCCTTCCTGGCATTCGGACTCCTGCTCGGTCTCGGCTGGGTCAGGCTCGCCGCTCCCGACGTCGCCCTGACCGAGATCGCCATCGGCGGGGGCGCGACGGGTATCCTGCTGCTGCGGGCGGAGGCAGCGCTGCGCGGGCGCGGCAAGCATGAAGAAGCGACGACGCCGGCCGGCAAGCTCGCCGTGGCCGCCGGCTGCGCAGCCATTTCGGCAGGGCTTGCCTTCGCCGTGCTGACCTTCGCGTCCCCTGCGCCGACGCTGGCGCCGGCCGCTTCGGAGGCGCTCGGCGCGACCGGGCTGGGCAACCCCGTGACGGCCGTGCTGCTGGCCTATCGCGCGCTCGACACGCTGCTGGAGAAGGTCGTGGTGCTGCTCGCCCTGGTCGGGGTCTGGTCACTCGCGCCCGACGGTGCCTGGGGCGGCGCCCCCGAGGTGCGGTCCGCCACCGTGCCGGAGCCGCTCGCCTGGCTGGCGCGGATACTGCCGCCCTTCGGCGTCGTCATCGGCGTCTACATGTTCTGGGTCGGGGCCGATGCGCCGGGCGGCACCTTCCAGGCCGGGACCGTGCTCGCCGCGATGTGGCTGCTGGTAATGATGGCCGGGATCCATCCGCCGCCCGACACGGCACGGCCGTTGCTGCTGTTCGCGCTGACGGGCGGCCCGGCGCTGTTCCTGGCGATCGCCTTTCTCGGTTTCGCGTTTGCCGCGGGCTTCCTCGCCTATCCGGAAGGGCTAGCGAAACCCTTCATCGTGGCGATCGAGGCGGCCCTGACGCTGTCGGTCGCCGCGGCGCTCGCCATGCTGGTCGCCGGCCCGGCCGGGAAGGCTCCGGCACGATGACGGCCCTGCTTCAGCCCGGCATCCTGTTCGGCCTCTGCGGGGCGGCGCTCGTCGGCATCGGGCTCTTCGCCATCGTCACGAGCCCCGTCCTGCTGCGGAGGATCGTCGGCTGCAACATCCTCGGCGCAGGCATCTTCCTCGTCTTCGGCGCCGTCGCCCGGCGCGGAAACGGCGCCGGCCTCGAAGCCGACCCGGTGCCGCAGGCGCTGGTCATCACCGGCATCGTCGTCGCATTCTCGGCGAGCGCGCTGGCGGTCGCCCTGTTGAAGCGCCTGTCGGAACTGAATGTGGGCGATCGCACCGGGGCGGCGGGTCCCACCGACCGGAGCGGGTCGTGACACCGCTCGTCCACGCCACGACGCCGGGTGGCTATCTGCTGGTCCTGGCGGTGATCCTGCCGGTCTGTGCCGTGCTCGCCATCATCGCCTGCGGGCCACGCAGCGCTGCGCGGATCGCGATGACGACATTGGCCGCCGGGCTCGCCGTCGCCATCGCGATCGCCATCGAGCTGGTATCGAGCGGCACGGCCCTGTCCTATGTCGTGGGGGCCTGGCGGCCGCCACTGGGCATCGCGCTTCGGGCGGACGGGCTGTCCGGCGCCATGATCGTCATGACGGCGCTGGTCGTGGTCGCGGTCGGGCTTTTCGCGCGGATCCAGCACAAGCTTCATGCCGGTGCGGACGACGGGCGGGCTCAGGCGACCTTCTGGATCATGCTGCTCGCACTCTGGAGCGCGCTGAACGCGACCTTCGTCGGCGAAGACCTGTTCAACCTCTATGTCGCGCTGGAGCTGCTAACCTTCGCGGCGGTGCCGCTCGTTTGCCTCGACGGCCGGGCGGAGACGGTCAAGGCGGCGCTGCGCTATCTGCTCTTCGCGCTGGTCGGCTCGTTGCTCTATCTTCTCGGCGTAGGGCTGATCTACGGCCAATACGGCACGCTCGACCTGCTGGCCCTGTCGCGCCTGAGCCGGCAGGATCCGGCGCTTTCGGCGGCGCTGGCGCTGATGATCGTCGGTCTCCTGGCCAAGGCGGCCCTGTTCCCGCTGCATTTGTGGCTGCCGCCAGCCCATGCCGGCGCACCGGCCCCGGCCAGCGCGGTTCTTTCGGCGCTGGTGATCAAGGCGCCGGTCTTCCTGATCCTGCGGCTGGTGCTGGATGTCGCTCCGCCCCCGGCCGCGGCTGTGGCGGGGCAGCTTCTCGCGGTCCTGGGCGCCGCCTCGATCCTGTTCTGCAGCGTGATGGCGCTCCGGCAGGCACGGCTCAAGCTGATGATCGCCTATTCGACGGTGGCGCAGATCGGCTATCTCTTCATCGTGTTTCCGCTGGCTGCCGGCAGCGCCGAGCTGCCGCCCTGGGGGACGATCGCCTGGACCGGGGGGGCACTCCAGCTCGTCTCCCATGCGCTGGCGAAGGCGGCGATGTTCCTCGCGGCTGGCGTGATCGCGGAGGCCTTCGGCCATGATCGCATCGCCGATCTCGGCGGCTTCGGGCGGGTTCTGCCGATGAGCGCCGCTGCTTTCGGCCTGGCAGGACTGTCCCTGATGGGCATTCCGCCGAGCGGCGGCTTCGTCGCAAAATGCCTGCTGCTGACGGCAGCGGTAATCGAGGGATATCCCTGGCTCGCGGCGACGATCCTGGCGGGCGGGCTTCTCGCCGGGGGCTATGTCTTCCGGGTGATCAACAAGGCGCTCGCGGTTCCCGCCGTTCCGCTGCAGGCCCGCCGGGCGATACCGCGCCGGCTCGAACTTGCGGCGCTCGCGCTGGCCGTCGCGGCGGTGCTGCTCGGTTTCGTGCCCCTGCGCCCGTTCGGCTTCCTGCAGATCGGCCGCGACGGCCTGGCTCTGGTGGGGTTGCTATGATCGCCTTCGGTCTGCTGCTCCCAGCCGCGCTGCTCGTTCCGCTTCTGCTCGCTGCCTGCTGCCTGTCGGCCTGGTTCAGGACGAGAGCCCTGTCCCTGCTCGTTGTCGCGCCGTTGCCGGCCCTTGCGGCGGCGGTTCTCGTGCCGGAAGGCCGCTTCGCCTTCTTTCCGGCACCGTTCCGGCTGACGCTGGTGCTTGATCAGCCGGGCGCGACCCTGCTCGGGGGAGCGGCGCTGCTCTGGAGCGCGGCCGGCGCCTATGCAGCCTCGCTCATGGCTCGCGATCCCGGCGCGGCGCGCTTCGCGATCTGGTGGCTGCTGACGCTCACGGGCAGTCTCGGCCTGTTCATCGTCGGCGATGTCGTGAATTTCTACCTGCTGTTCACATTGGCGAGCCTTGCGGCCTACGGGCTGATCATCCACGAGCAGAGCGCGGCCGCCCACCGGGCGGGCGTGATCTATGTCGTGCTCGCGCTGGCGGCGGAAGCGTTCCTTCTCATCGCGCTGGTGATGCTGGCCTCTGCCCATCCCGATGCCAATCCGCAGATCCGCAGCGTCGTCGCCGACCTGCCGGCCTCCGCGATGCGCGACGGGACCATTGCCCTGTTCATCATGGGCTTCGCGCTGAAGATGGGGTTGGTGCCGCTGCATGTCTGGCTGCCCCTGGCACATCCGGCCGCGCCCATGCCGGCTTCGGCGGTGCTCAGCGGCGTCGTGGTCAAGGCCGGCGTGATCGGCCTGATCCGCTTCCTGCCCTTCGAGGCCGGAGCGCCGTTCTGGGGCCATGTCCTGATCGGGCTCGGCATCGTCACGGCCTATTACGGCGTTCTCGTCGGCGTCACGCAGCGGCGCGCGAAGACGGTGCTGGCCTATTCGACCGTGAGCCAGATGGGGCTGCTGGCGGTGCTGCTCGGCGTCGGACTCGAGACAGCCGACACCGCCGCGACGCATCTGGCAGCCCATTACGCGGTCCATCATACGCTGGTGAAGGGCGCGCTGTTCCTCGGCATCGGCATCCTCGCCGCGACCGGGGGGCGGCGCCTGAGGCTCGTGCTGGTCATGACCGGCGTGCTCGCCCTCAGCCTCGGCGGCCTGCCGTTGACCAGCGGGGCTCTGGCCAAGCTCGCGACGAAGCCGATGCTCGGCTATGGCTGGCTCTCGGGCGCCATGTCGCTGGCCGGGGCAGGCAGCACCCTGCTGATGCTGCATTTCCTGCTGATCGTCCGCAACAATGACGCAGGCAACCCGGCTGCGTCGCCTCCGCTCGGGCAGCTCGTGCCGTGGCTGATCGTCTGGGCCGCGTCACTCGTCATCCCCTGGTCGCTCTATCCGGTGGTCTCGGGCGAAACGATCGCCAGCCTGCTCCAGCCGGAAGCGCTCTGGAAGGTCGTCTGGCCGATGCTGATCGGCGGGGCCGCGTTTCTGCTGATCCGGAGGATGCCGCAGCGGCTCGGCGCGATCCCGGAGGGCGACATCGTCGTTCTGGCACAGGCGGGCAGCCCGCTGGTCGACCGCCTCTCGGACCGCGTCGGGGAGATCGACGTGCATCTCCGGCGCTGGCCGATGGCCGGGCTGGGGCTGATCGCTCTTGCCATCCTGCTCGGCGGGGCTTTGATGCTCCGGGCCTGATGCCGGTCCCTGGGGAGCCTCTGACGTGACACCGATCGAAAGCACCGCCATCGTCATCGTGGTGACGATCGTCCTGTTCACCTGGAACAGGCTGCCGGTCATCGTCGTCGCGATCGGTGCGGCGCTGGCGCTGTGGGCGACGGGCGTCGTCACGCTCAATCAGGCCTTCGCCGGGTTCGGCGATCGCGCCGCCCTCTTCGTCGCCAGCCTCTTCATCATCAGCTCCGCGCTGGACAGGACGGGCGTCACCGCCTGGGCCGGCCAATATCTGATCGCCAAGGCTGGGACCGACGGTCAGACGCGCCTGCTGATCATCATCATGGCGGCCTCGGGAGCCCTGAGCGCGCTCATCAGCGGCAGCGGCGCGGTGGCGGCGCTGATGCCGGTCGCGGTCATGGCCGCGGTGCGGCTGCGCCAGTCGCCGTCACAGCTCCTAATGCCGCTCGCCTTCGCCGGCCATGCCGGCTCCAACCTGTTGCTGACCGGCGCGCCGAAGAACATCCTGGTCTCCGAAGCGCTTGAGGATGCCGGCCTGCACGGATTCGCCTTCGCCGAGTTCGCGCTCGTCGGCCTGCCGCTGCTGGCAGGCACGATCGCGATCATCCTGCTGCTGGGCAAAAGGCTCCTGCCGCAGCAGAGCAGCGCGCGCTTGCCAGCCGATTTCAGCCGGCACGCCCAGACGCTGGTGGAGCATTACGGCCTGAGCGACGGCATCTTCCGGCTGCGCGTGCGCTCCACCTCCGCCTATATCGGCGTCGCCCCGGCGGCGCTCGACATCGGTGCGGATGACCGCCTGAGCCTGATGGCCGTGCAGGCGGGCGCATCCGGAATGCCGCTGCGGGCTGCGACGGTCTCGGAAGGCGACTACCTGCTCCTGCGCGGCGATGCCGAGGCCGTGGCCAAGCTCGCGGCGGAAAAGCATCTCGCCCTGCGCGAACAGGGAGCGCCGTCGGGGCTGTTCAGCCGGCGCTCCGGGCTTGCCGAAGTGGTGATTCCGCCGCGCTCGGCCCTGATCGGGCGGGCCGTGTTCCCCGGCACGACGACCGATGACGGCGATCTCGTCGTGCTCGCGGTGCAGCGGGGCGGCGTCGACACCGAACCGGGCGAGCCGCTGCTCGCCGGCGACACCCTGCTCCTCGAAGGCAGTTGGGAGGCGCTCGACATGCGCCTCAACGATCCCGACGTGCTCGTCGTCAATTCGCCCGATCTGGTCCGGCGCCAGGCCGTGCCGATGGGGGCGGGGGCGGGCGTTGCGCTGGCGGTTCTGGGCTGTCTCGTCACGATGCTCGCGACGGGCATCGTGCCGCCGGTCGTGGCGGGGCTGCTCTGTGCCGGCGCCCTGATCTTCGCCGGCATCATGACCGTGGAGCAGGCCTATCGCGCGATCAACTGGACGACGGTGATCCTGATCGCGGCGATGATGCCGCTGTCCACCGCCATGGTGCAGTCGGGCGCGGCGAAGGTCGTGGCCGACCATCTCGTGGCGCTGACGGGCGAGGCCGGGCCGCTGGTCTTTCTCGCCGGCCTCTTCGTGCTGACGGCCTGCCTCGGGCAGGTGATGAGCAACACCGCGACGACGATGCTGGTCATTCCGATCGCGATGGCCGCGGCGGCCGGCATGGGCATTTCGCCGCGTCCCGTGCTGATGAGCCTGTGCGTCGCCGGGTCTGCCGCCTTCCTGACGCCGATCGCGACCGCGACCAACATGATGGTGATGGGCCCCGGCGGCTACAGCTTCAACAGCTACTGGAAGCTCGGTACGCCGCTGATGCTCTGGTTTTTCGTGGTGGCCGTCTTCTATGTGCCGATGATCTGGCGCTTCTGAGCGCGACGACCAAAAACCCGCACCGGGTCCCGGCGCGGGTTGCTTCGCTCAAGCCGTCATCAGGCGACGAGGGCGAGTTCGGCGTTGGCGTTGCGGATCGCCTCGTCGCGCGCCTCCGGGCCGTAGCCCAGCTTCTCGGCGCGGATGAAGGTGACGTCGGTGATGCCGGCGAAGCCGAGCATCGTGCGCAGATGCGGCTCCTGCGAATCCAGCGATTGGGCCGGGCCGCTGCTGTAGAGGCCGCCGCGGCTTTCCACGACGATGGCGCGCTTGCCCTTGAGCAGGCCTTCGGGGCCGGCCTCGCTGTAGCGGAAGGTGATGCCGGCGCGCAGGACATAGTCGAACCAGCTCTTCAGCGTCGAGGGGATGCCGAAATTGTACATCGGGGCGCCGATGACGATGGTGTCGGCGGCCTTCAACTCGTCGACCAGCGCGTTGGAAAGGGCGAGCGCGTCCTGCTGCGCCTTGGTTCCGTTGACGCCGGCGCGGACGGCGGCCGTCGTCTCGGCGTTGAGATGCGGGATCGGATTGGCGTCGAGGTCGCGCTCGACGACATGCACGCCGGGGTTCTGGGCGCGCAGCCGGGCGACGGTGGCCTGAACCAGCTGGCGGGAAACCGAGTCGGCGCCGGAGGCGCTGCTGTTGAGGACGAGGACGGTGGCCATGGTGAAACTTCCTATCTGGCAGGAGTGATTTCGATGACCGGCAAGATAGTGGTTCACGGATCGCACCAGAATTCGCATAATCGGCACCAAGCTGTTGCCGCTTGAGGAACACCCATGTCCGAGCTCGATGACATCCGCAGCTTCATCGCCGTGGTCGAGGCCGGGGGCTTCGGCCGGGCGGCGCAGAGCCTCGGCCTGGCGAAGTCGATCGTCAGCCGGCGTGTCAGCCGGCTGGAGGAGGAGCTCGGAACCCGCCTGCTCAGCCGCACGACGCGGGGCGTCAGTCCGACCGAGGCCGGGCTCGAATTCAAGGCGCGCAGCGAGCGTATCCTGGCCGAGCTGGACGAGGCGCGCGAGGCGGTGGCGCAGCAGGCCGGCGGTGTCGCCGGGCGATTGCGGGTCTCGATGCCGCTCACCTTCGGCACCCGGCACGTCGCGCCGCTGCTCGGCGAGCTGGCGCAGCGATATCCGCGGCTCGAGATCGACGTGCAGGCGAGCGACCGCTATGTCGACTTGATCGGGGAGCGTTTCGATGCCGCGATCCGCATCGGCTCGCTGAAGGATTCCAGCCTGATCGCGCGTCGCCTCGCGCCGGTCCATGCCACGGTGATCGGCAGCCCGGACTATCTGGCGCGGCGCGGACGTCCCGCGACACCAGCCGACCTCAATGACCATGACTGCCTGCTCTACAGCGGCACCAACGATCAGGACTGGGTCTTCCGCAGCGGGAAGCGCTGGATCACGGCCCGGCCGCTCGGGCGCATGAGTTCCGACAATGGCGATACGCTGCTGTCCTGGGCGGCGGCGGGGCTGGGAATCACGGTTCTGCCGACCTTCATCGCCTCGGACGCGATCCGCTCCGGTGCGGTCGAGCCACTCCTGCTCGATCATCCGATGCCGACGCGGGCGCTCTATGTCGTGCGCCCGCCCGGGGCCTATGTCCCTGGCAAGGTCCGGGTGCTGATCGACCTGCTGGTCGAGCGCTTCGGCGGCACGCCCTATTGGGATCCCTGCCAGATGGAGGCGCATCAGCGCGGAATCAGGCTGGACGAGCCGTTGAGCGAACAGCTCACGCCGGCCGCGAAGCGGGCGCATCAAGCGGCGTGATCCGGCACATCACCCGAATTCGCGTGGTTTCCGCCGCGGGTTTCGGCACTGTCGCGCGACCCTGACCCGGAGGATGCGATGCTGCTCGTCGGAATGCTCGATAGCCCCTATGTCCGCCGCGCGGCGATCACGGGGACATTGCTGGAGGTGCCGTTCGAACATCGCTCGGTCTCGGTGTTCCGGCACATGGAGGAATTCCGCGCGATCAACCCGCTGATCAAGGCGCCGACGCTGGTCACCGACGACGGCATCGCCATCAGCGAATCCCTGCTGATCATCCAGCATTTCGAGGATGTGGCGGGCCGCTCGCTGCGTCCGATCGAGGGCGTGTCGCGCCGGCGTGACCTCGCGCTCACCGGCATCGGCATCGTCGCCGCCGACAAGGCTGTTTCGATCGAGTACGAGCGCAAGCGGCCGGAGGCGCAGCGCTACGCGCCTTGGCAGGAGCGGATCGCCAGCCAGCTCCACACAGCGCTCGATCTGCTCGATGCGGCGGCGCGGGAGGGCGCGCTCGCCGCAGGCCCGGAACTGCTGCCGAGCGACATCGCAGCCGCCATTGCCTGGGGTTTCTGCCGCTTCGTGATTCCGGAGTTCGTGCCGGAGGAGCGTTGGCCGGCTCTGGCCACGCAGGCGCGCGCCTGCGAAGCGCTGGACGTGTTCAAGGCATGGCCGATCGACCGGGAATGATCGCCCAGCCGTCAGGGCTGGCAAAGCGCGGATCCGGGACGCTCAGGACTGGTAGGCGGGTTTCGCGATATCCGGATCGCTCAGTTCTGCACGAAACTCGTCGGCAGGGGGCGTACAGCCGGGCCGCTGAACGTGCCGGGCCTGGGCGCGCCGGAATCGGCATGGCTGAAGCCGAGCGCGGCGGCGGGGCTCGGCCCGGCGATCGGGGCCGCCGAGGGGCTTGCGGTCTTGGCGCGTGCCGTCGCGACATTGACCGGCTTGCCAGTGGAAACGCCGGTGCGGGCCACCGTGGCGAACAGCGACTTCAGGCCGGAGCGATCCATGTCCTCCGGCTCCTCGGGCTCTTCCACCACTGGAACCGAGCGCTGGCTGGCTGCCACGAAGGTGGTGCCGCCTTCGCGGGGCCGGATGGGCGGAAGCGCGGCGGTGACGAGCCGCCCTTCAGGCGCTGTCGCCGGCGCCTGATCCGGGCTGCCGGTGCCGCGCAGGGAGGCGATCGCGGCGTCGGCGAGCGCGGTCGGCCGGATCGGCGGCAGGGGCGCGTTGATCGGGCTGCCGGCGAGGGCGACGCCGGTCGCCGTCACCATCTCGTCGGGCCGGCGCGGCGGGAGCGAGGCGAGGACGAGCCGCTGGTCGGCCGCCGGGCCAGCCTGCGGCGCGAAGGCCAGAGCGCCGCCGGATGCCGGCAGGGCGGCGATCTGGACCGGCTCGTCGGCTGGCAAAGCGAGGCCGCGCGGACGGGCCAGGGGCAGAGGGGCGTCGATCAACTGCGGCCGGCTTTCCTGCACCGCCCGCTGCGGCGGCGTGGCGGGAACGGGCTCGGCCTGGGCTTGCGGAGCGGTCGCCGCCGCGGGCGCGGCGGCGGCGGTGACCTGCGGGGCCAGACGCTCGGATCTCTCGCGCGTGAGCGCCCGCGTCGACGGTTCCGGCGCGGCGGCGACGGCGAAGCGGCCGCCATCGCCGGAATTGCTGTCGACGTAGCCGGCGCCGGCATTCGCGTAAACCATGACGGCCGGCTGCGGTCTGGGCGCGTTGCGGCGGCCGCGCGCCGCGGGCCGGGCATCGGCCTCCTCGTCGTCGCCGCCGAAGAGGGCGGCCCAGAAGCTCTTGCGGCCCGACGCCATGACGGCGCCTTCATCGAAATCGGCAGCTGCATAACCGGCGACCGCGCCGCCGCCGGACAGGATGTCCGCCTTGGCGAGTTCGTAGCCGGCGAGCGGCTGCCCGTCGGCGGGCAGGTGCACGGTCTTCTCGTCCGGGAAGAGGCGCACGAGCTGGTCGCGCGTCATGCGCGGCCAGGAGCGGACGGAGCCGACGTCGAGGTGGACGAAGGGGGTGTGGGCGTTGGGATAGAAGCCGACGCCGCCGCGCTGGAGCCGCATCCCGATCTCGCGGATGCGAGCGGTCGGCACGTCCGGCAGGTAGAAGTCCATCGCCTTGCCGAGCATGTGCTGGCTGTGCTTGGCGACGGCGCGCGAGCGGCGGCGCAGCATCGCGTTGGTGCCGGGCGCGCGATAGGAAGAGACGACGTGAAAGGGCTGGTCGGAGCCGAGCTGGCGCTGAACTTCCCAGACGACGTCGAAGAGCCGCGGGTCCATTCGGGTCGGCTCGTCGGTGCGCCAGTCGCGCAGCGCCCAGTTCAGCTTTTCCAGCCCCGAGGAATCGTAGCGACCGTCACGCTTGAAGGTGACGGTCGTCTCTTCCTTCGTGTGCATGTGTCGGATGGTGATCGTGCGAGTGTCGCCAAAGGCGGCGGCCTTGTCCGTGCTGCGGACAGTGACGACCAAGGCGACGCAGGCCAAGCCCAGGGTCAGGATTCGCCGCAAGGCTGGCGTCGAGCCGGACGACAACCATCCCGCGAGCTTGGCGTTGATCCTGCCCAATCTGTCTGACCCGTCTCGGTGCCCCCGCCGAAGCGGTGCGATGAACGTGAACGAACAGTTGCCGAGAAGCGTTAACGACTCGTTAGCGAGCCGGCAATCACCACGCCGGAATTTTCTGGGAGAAGGTGGCTAACGATGGATCGTGGCAAAAAGGTGCCCGCCTTGTGGCGGGCCCATTTCAGCCATGTTGCTCCAGCGCCTGCCGAACCATGCGATGGAAGCCGTAGACATCGTCGAAGCGGGTGACATGGCCGTCCGCGCCGACCACGATCGTGTTGTAGACGAGGTGGATCGGCAGAGGCTGGGGCAGGTTGATCCGCCGCTCGCCGGAACCGATGAGGCGCTTCAGCCGCTCATGCGTCCATTCCGGGCCGAGCACCTGATCCGCCAGCGCGAAGGGGTTCTCGACGCGCACGCAGCCATGGCTGAGGGCGCGGCGCTCGCCCGCGAACAACCGGCGATTCGGCGTGTCGTGCAGATAGACTGCATGCTCGTTCGGGAACATGAATTTGATCCAGCCCAGCGCATTGCGCTCGCCCGGCGGCTGGCGCACCGAGATGCCGCCGCCCTTGGTGCGGGTGACGACGTAGCCGCGCCTGGCCGCATATTCCGGATCGGCCGCGAGCCCCGGCAGGAATTCCTTCTTCAGGATCGAGGGCGGCACATACCAGGACGGGTTGACGATGACGTGGTCCATCTTGTGCGAGAAGATGGGCGTCGCCGATTCCGGCTTGCCGATGATGGCGCGCGCCTCGTGCACCACGGCGCCGGAGCGGAACACGCGCACGCGCATCTCCGGCACGTTGACCATGATATGGTCGGTGCCGAGATCGGGCGGCAGCCAGCGCCAGCGTTCCATCTGGGCGATGATGTCCTCTTCGCCGCGCGCGCTGGCGGGCTTGCCGAGTGCGGCCAGCGTGCGCTCGCTCAGGATGCCGTTGGCCGGCAGCCCGGCCTTCTTCTGGAAGTCGGCGAGGGCGAGAGAGGTCGAGCGGTCGAAGACCGGCTCCTCGCTCGGGCCGAGGCCGAGGCGCGCGCGCACCAGCGGCACGCGCTCGTCGCGCATGCCGAGCTTGAGCGGCGGGCCGGCGGGGATGCGCACCAGCGGCGTGTCGTCGAGATGCTCGCGCATCTCGGCGAGCTTGGCCTTGAGGTGCCGGTAGCCCGCATGCGGCGGGTTGTAGCCGGCGAGCACCACGCCGGCATCGCTCGCGCCGGCGAGCTCGGAGAGTACCTCGGTGGCCGAGGGCAGGTAGAGCGTCGGCGTGATCAGCTTCGAGAGGCGGCGCGGGTCGATGCGGCCGCCGCGGGCGTCGCGGGCATAGAGCACGGCGAGCGCCGAGAGGCGGATATCGGCCTCGGCGAGCTTCGCCTTGTCGCTCGCCTCGAAGACGGGGAGAGGATAGTCGTTCGGGCGGAGGCCGTCTTCGCCGGCGCGGCCGAGCTGCGCGACGATGCGCTTGCCGGCTTCGTTCCAGCCCTTGCCGTCGATCCAGAACGGCTTGTTCTCATTGGCCTGATAGGCGGCGACGATCTCGTTGCGCTCGCGCTCCGGCAGGCGGTGTAGCGCGACCGCGTCCTGAAGACGCTCGGCGACGGCGGCCGCGAATTCGAGGCCGGGCGGCACGGTGACCACCACCTTGGGCATCTCGGGCAGGGGCACCAGCGGCTCGACGCTCCGCAGGGGGCCGGCCTGGGGGGCCGGCGCAGCCGGTTCGGGGAGCGATTTGGAGACGGGCGTCAGGGCCGTGTCGGGCGTCGGCATCTCGATCGCGGGGATGTCGAGCGTGACCGCCTGCTCCTCGGTCTCCAACGGAGCGGCGGCGTCCTGCCTGCTCGGGTCGGATGGGCGGTTGCCGGGCGACACCGTGCCGGTGACGATCTCCGGCTCGGCCGTGGTCTCGGCATGGGCTGCCGGGGCTGGCTCGGACGCGGGCTGCTCGATGTCGAGCAGCTTGAGCGCCGGCTGTTCGGGCAGCGGAATGCCGAGGGTGGCGTCCGTCTGGACCGGCGTTTCGGCGCGGAGCGGGCTGCATCCCAATATGATGGCCAGGGCTGATGCCGAGGTCAGTTTCGCCCAATGGCGACGACGCATGGTCGCGTTCCCGATAGCTGCCGAATCCCGCCATTCCTGCGTGACTCGGTTGGTTGAGACAAGATGCGGCAGCGCAACAGGCTGCCGCATTCGGTTAGTCGCAGCTCAGGCCGCGTCGGTTTCACCGGGGCCGGCCTCTCCGTCGATCAGCCCGTATTCCTTGAGCTTTCGGTAGAGCGTCGAGCGGCCGATTCCGAGCTTGCGCGAGACCTCGGACATGTGCCCGCGGTAATGCGCCAGCGCGAAGGTGATGATCTCGCGCTCCAGCTCGTCGAGCTTGCGCATGTCGGAGCCGGCGAGGAGTTCGAGCGCGTTGGGATCGCGCACCGGCATCTGGATGATGCGCGGCGGCGGCTCCTGCGGCCCGTCGGAGCGGGAGAGCGGCGGGGGCGCGGCCGGAATGCGGACCTCCCAACCCTCCATCTGCGCGGCGATCTGCGGAAACTCGGCGACGCCGAGCTCGTCGCCATCGGCCAGCACCACGGCCCGGAACATGGTGTTCTCGAGCTGGCGGACATTGCCGGGCCAATCATAGCCGACGATCAGGTTCATCGCCTCGGCCGAGATGCCGGCGAGCTTGCGGCCCTCCTCGGCGGCGAAGCGCGCGAGGAAACCACGGGCGAGGTCCGGAATGTCCTCGCGGCGCTGGCGCAGCGGTGGCAGCGTGATCGGGAAGACGTTGAGGCGATAATAGAGATCCTCGCGGAACTCGCCACGCTTCACCTGATCGAGCAGGCTCTTGTTGGTGGCCGAGATCAGCCGGATGTCGACCCGCACCGACTTCTTGCCGCCGACCGGATCGACCTCGCCTTCCTGGATGGCGCGTAACAGCTTGACCTGCGCATCGAGCGGCAGCTCCCCGACCTCGTCGAGGAAAAGCGTGCCGCCATTGGCCTCGACGAACTTGCCGAGATGGCGCTCGGTTGCGCCGGTGAAGGCGCCCTTCTCATGGCCGAACAGGATCGACTCGACGAGGTTGTGCGGGATCGCGCCGCAATTGACCGTGACGAAGGGCCGGCCGCGGCGGTCGCTGGAGCCCTGGATGGCGCGGGCCAGCACCTCCTTGCCGACGCCCGACTCGCCTTCGATCAGGATCGGGATGTTCGATTTGGCGGCGCGCTCCGCCAGCCTCACCACGCGCGCCATGTCGGGGCTCCTGGTGGTGAGGTCGCGGAAGCCGAGCGTGTTCGCGGCGCGGCGCTTGATGTGGCGCAACTCGTGCTCGAGCGCGCCGAGCTTCAGGGCATTGTTGAGCGAGACCTGCAAACGCTCGGCGCCGATCGGCTTCACCACGAAATCGGCGGCGCCGGCGCGCATCGCGGCGACGACGGTTTCGATCGAGCCGTTGGCGGTCTGGACGATGACGGGCGTCTCGATGCCGCGCTCGCGCAGATTGGCGAGCACGCCCATGCCGTCGAGGCCCGGCATGGTGAGATCGAGCACGACGGCGTCGATGCGCTCGCCCTCAGGGCTGCCGAGCAGGGCAACCGCTGCCTTGCCGTCCTCGACTGCGGTGACGTCGTAGCCGAAGCGCTTCAGCATCGCGTCGAGCAGCCGCCGCTGGACGGGATCGTCGTCGACGACGAGGACGGTGGCGGTCATGACACCCCTGAGGACGTGTGTGAAAGAAATGCGTCTTGCCGACGGAATCACCTGTTCCGTTCTGGGGCATCGTCGGCCAGAAGGGTTAAGCGGTGTTTAAGCGACGGCCTCCGAAGCGAGGCCCGGCGTTGATCGGCGGGTGGCTGCCGGCCTATGGAAGGGATCTGTTCTTGCGGCGAGGTATCGAGCGAATGAGCTTCCATGAGACGATCCGGCGTTCCCGCGCCATGGCGGACAAGGCCAAGCCGGCCACGACGCCGGGCGACCTGCCGGAATGGGATCTGAGCCATCTCTACCCGGACGTCGATTCGCTGCAGCTCAAGAGCGACCTCGAACGGGCGCTGACCGATGCGCAGGGTTTGGCCGGGAGCTATCGCGGCAAGCTCGCCGAGCTCGCCGCGCAGCCGGACGGCAGCGAGAGGCTCGCCGAAGCGGTCCAGCGCTATGAGGGCCTGAGCGATCTGCTCGGGCGGATCGGGGCCTATGCGGGCCTCGTCTATTCCGGCGACACCACCGATCCGCAGCGCGCCAAATTCTATGGCGACACCCAGGACAAGGTGAACGCCGCGATCACCGAGCTCCTGTTCTTCGAGCTGGAGCTCAACCGCATCGCGCCGGAGGCGATGGCGAAGGTCGCGGAGAAGGCGCCGCTCGCGCACTGGAAGCCCTGGATCGACGATCTCGCCAAGGACAAGCCGCATCAGCTCGACGATCAGATCGAGGCCCTGTTCCACGAGAAGTCGATGACCGGCGCCGCTGCCTGGAACCGGCTTTTCGACGAGACGATCGCCTCGCTGCGCTTCGACATCGACGGCGAGGAGCTGACGCTCGAGCTGACGCTGAACAAGCTGCAGGACGGCGACGGGGAGGTGCGCCGCAAGGCGGCCGAGGCGCTGAGCACGGTGTTCCGCAAGGAGCTGCGCATCTTCGCCCTGATCAGCAACACCCTGGCCAAGGACAAGGAGATTTCCGACCGCTGGCGCAAGTTCGAGGATGTCGCGGATTCGCGCCATCTCGCCAATCGCGTCGAGCGCGAGGTCGTCGATGCTCTGGTTTCAGCCGTGCGCGAGGCCTATCCGCGCCTGTCGCACCGCTACTACCGCCTGAAGGCGAAATGGTTCGGCCGCGAGGAGCTGGATTTCTGGGACCGCAACGCGCCGCTGCCGCAGGTCCAGCAGCGCACGATTCCCTGGACCGAAGCGCGCGATACGGTGCTTTCGGCCTATCGCGCCTTCTCGCCGGAGATGGCGGCGATCGCGCAGCGCTTCTTCGACGAGGGCTGGATCGACGCGCCGCCGCGCCCCGGCAAGGCGCCGGGCGCTTTTGCCCATCCGACCGTGCCGTCCGCGCACCCTTACGTTCTGCTCAACTATCAGGGCAAGCCGCGCGACGTGATGACGCTGGCGCATGAGCTCGGCCATGGCGTGCATCAGGTTCTGGCCGCGCCGAACGGGGCGCTGATGGCGCCGACCCCGCTGACGCTGGCCGAGACGGCGAGCGTCTTCGGCGAGATGCTGACCTTCCGCCGGCTGCTCGACGCGACCACGGACCGCAAGCAGCGCAAGGCGATGCTGGCCGCCAAGGTCGAGGACATGATCAACACGGTCGTGCGCCAGATCGCCTTCTACACCTTCGAGCGCAAGGTGCATCAGGCGCGCCGGGAGGGCGAACTGACGCCTGAAGCCCTGTGCGAGATCTGGATGAGCGTGCAGGCCGAGAGCCTGGGTCCCGCGATCCGGCTGACGGCCGGCTACGAGCCCTATTGGTGCTACATCCCGCACTTCATCCATTCGCCCTTCTACGTCTATGCCTACGCCTTCGGGGACTGTCTGGTGAACTCGCTCTACGGCGTCTACCAGAACGCCGCGGAAGGCTTCCAGGAGCGCTATTTCGCGCTGCTCTCGGCCGGCGGCACCAAGCATCATTCCGAGCTGCTCGCGCCCTTCGGCCTCGATGCGCGCGACCCAGGCTTCTGGCAGATCGGCCTCAAGATGATCGAAGGCATGATCATCGAGCTCGAAGGGATGGAGTAGCCGCCTGCCGTTATGGTCTGGCTTGACCCGACCATCTCGGAAGTCAGTGCGTTTCCGTCAAGAGATTCTCGGGTCTGCGCTTCGCTGCGCCCGAGAATGACGGCGCTTCAGAACTGCATTCTCAGGCCCACCATCGAAACATTGGCGGTGTAGTCGTCGCCCGGCGACGTCGAGGTGAGGCGCTCATGGGTGAAGCTGGCGCGGACGGCGAAGGTCCGGGTCAGCCTGTACTCGATCCGCGCGCCGACATTCATGAAGTCCTCGCGCAGGTTCTGGCCCTCGTAGTCGGTCCGGCTGAAATTGGTGAAGCCGGTGACGATGAGGTTGCGACGGAGCGCGTGCGCGATCTCCAGCCCTGCCCCTCGCACCATCGTGCCCGATGAGCCGGCAACGGTGGTTTCGCCGAGCGTGGCCGAGCCGCGCAGCGTCACCGTCGTCAGCGGCGTCGGCGACCACAGCACAGCGGCATCGCCGATGAAGCCGCGCAGGTTCTGCAGGCGAGGATCCTCATAATTGCGGTCCTGATAGCCGCCCGAGACTTCGCCGGTGAGCTGCCGACTGATTTCGAAGGTCGAGCCGAGGCGGCCGCTGATGCCGCTGGACGAGCGCATATAGCCGCCGGCATCGATCTTGTCGTCGTATTGGCGCCGGTCGATATCGCCCTGGATGAAGGGCTTGAAGCCGGGTGTGACCTCGTAGCTCGCGCGCAGGCGCAGGCCGTATTGCGTCTGGTTGCGGTCCTGCTGTGAAAGGATCTGGCCGTTGGAGAGCTGCGCGTTCTCGTAATCGGCGCGGTCGACCGAGCCGCGCAGGGTCAGTTGCAGCCGGTTGATATCATGGCTGACGCCGGCCGAGCCGCCATATTGCCAGACCAGCGGCCGGCCCTTGACGGCCGCCGTCAGGTCCGGCGATCCGGGCCGCTGCGTGTCGAGCCTGACGCGCGATTCGAGCAGGATGCGGGTGTCGCGCGCGGCGTCGAGGCGCAGGTCGAGATTGCCCTCGCCGTCCGGCCGCGACGCTTCCGGATCCTTGAAATACTGGAGATAGCTGCCACGCAGCTTGCCCTTGAGCTCGTGCACGTTCCAGTCGGACTGGACATCGACATCGCCCTCGTAGCGGGCGAAGGGCGAACCCTTGACGCCGGGCGTGGCGCTGCGCTGCGGGTTGGTGTCGTAGCCGACCGAGTTGGTGATCCCGGACCGCAGAATGACCGAACCCACGCGCACCCCGATGGCGGCATAAGGGTCTTCTTCCACCGTCGTGCGGCGTCGTGGCGGCGGTGGGGGAGGCGGGGGCGGCGGCATCGTCGCGACGGCGGGCTGCGGCGGCCGGAACTGGCGCTGCGTGACGCCGCGCAGGCCGGAGCCCTGGATCGGCTGGCTGGCGCGGGCCGGCTGGCGGGTCGAGACCGCCGAGCCTTGCTTCTGAATCAGGGCGGCCGGATCGCTCAGGGCTTCCGGCTGGGCGCTTGCCGGCACGAGCGGCGGCATCGGGCGGGCCGGCTCCTGCGCGATATAGGTCGGCGTGCCGGTGCGCAGCGCCGTCGCCTGCTGCGCGGCGGCGAAGGTCCAGCCAAGCGCGAGCCCGGCTAGGGCCGTCCCGGACAGAAGCAGGATCTTCGCGCAACCGGACACGGGGTTCGCCAGGCTCCAGGCAATAGCTGACGCGCCCTGGAGGGCGCGCATGGTTAACGGAGTTAGAACGAACAGGGTTAAGGAGCCGTCAACGCGGGGGCATGGCGGCCTGCATGGTGGAAATCGCGTATGCCGCCGTGCTAGAGCGCGCGCCATGACAGCCGATATCCGCGCTTCCGCCCTTCGCACCATCGCCACCGAGCGCGCCGGGCTCGACACGCTCCACGATGCGCTCGCCGACGGGCTCGGCGAGCCTTTCGCCGCAGCGGTGGCAATGATCCAGGCCGCGAGCGGCCGCGTGATCGTCTCCGGCATGGGCAAATCCGGCCATGTCGGGCGCAAGCTCGCGGCGACGCTGGCCTCGACCGGCACGCCCGCCCATTTCGTCCACCCGGCCGAGGCGAGCCATGGCGATCTCGGCATGGTGCGGCCCGAGGACGTCGTGATCGCCTTGTCCTGGTCGGGCGAGACGGCGGAGCTTGCCGCGCTGGTCGGCTACACACGCCGCTTCCGCGTCGGACTGATCGCCTTCACCTCCAACCCCGAGAGCACGCTCGGCAAGGAGGCCGATATCGCGCTGGTCCTGCCCAAGGTGGTGGAGGCCTGCCCCAACGGCCTCGCGCCCACGACCTCGACGACGATGCAGATCGCGCTCGGCGACGCGCTCGCCGTGGCCCTGCTAGAGGCGCGCGGCTTCTCCAAGCAGGATTTCTTCGTCTACCATCCCGGCGGCAAGCTCGGCGCGCAGCTCAAGACGGTCGAAAGCATCATGCATCGCGGCGTCGAGCTGCCGCTGATCGGCCTCGACACGCTGCTGCCCGACATCGTCTCGATGATCTCCGAAAAGAGCTTCGGCTGCGCCGTCGTGATGGATCTGGACGGAAAGCTTGCCGGCGTCGTCACCGACGGCGATCTGCGCCGGAAGGCGACCATGGGTGGCGGCGCCTCGCTCAGGGCGCGCGACATCATGACGGAGAATCCACGGCGTATCGGTCTCGATACGCTTGCCGTGGAGGCGCTGGAGCTGGTCAATCGCATGCGGATCACGGCGCTCGTCGTCGTCGACGGGCAGGAGCGGCCGGTCGGCCTCGTCCATGTCCACGACCTTCTGGCGATGGGCGTGGCTTAACCCCCGCACCACCATCACATCGCAAGGTTTTCCAGACTGCGCGGGGAACCCTCTCCCCAATCTCGGGCTTGCCCGAGATTGGCATATAGGTTGTCGAAGTCGGCAACAGCCGACTTCGATTGGGAGAGGGCAGGGTGAGGGGTAGGCCGTTGGACACTGGAGCCGTGACCTGCCCGCTGCTGCGGTGAAGTTTTGCGAACTGGTCCCAGGGCCTACACCTCACCCCTGCCCCTCTCCTTACAGGAGAGGGGTTTCCCGCGGTTCCTTGCGCCCTCTCTTGCCGTGGGCTTGTTGTTTCCTATCTAAAGCTACAGAAGCTATAGTTTTAGAGGGCCGCCATGACCGCGACGAACAAGCTCGAACGCGTGATGCCGATCGGCGCGTTGGCCGAGCGCACCGGCGTCAAGGTCGAGACGATCCGCTATTACGAGCAGGTCGGGCTCCTGCCGGAGCCGGAGCGCTCCGAGGGCAACCAACGCCGCTACGGCCGGCGCCACGCCGAGCGGCTGGCCTTCATCAAGCATGCGCGCGACCTCGGCTTCTCCGTCGATGCGATCCGCACGCTGCTCAGGCTCTCCGACACGCCCGGCATCGCCTGCGACGAGGCCCATGCGATCTCGGTCTCCCATCTCGAAGAGGTTCGGGACAAGATCGCGAAGCTGCGCTCGCTGGAGAAGGAGCTGGAGCGGATCGCCACCACCTGCTCGGGCGGGGTCGCAGCATGCGACTGCGCGATCATCGAGGCGCTCGCCGACCACGGCCAATGCGACCACGCTCATCATTGAGGCAGCCCGGCACAGCCTCTTTCCGCGAATCCGCGTGGTCATCCGGAGGCAAGCCCGGAATGAGGCGCGTTTTGATGCCAGACCGATCGCAAGGTCGATTGCCTCTCGTTTCCGGGGCGGAAAGGTTTAAATAGGGGCCCAGCCGGCAGGCGGAGCAGTGCTCCCTGCCGGTCTCGCGAGGAGGGCGCGATGCCGATATTGCGATTGCTTCCGGAGGGTTGCTCCCAAGAGGAGAACAAATCCCGATTCCGGCCGAGTCAGCGATTCGGCCTTGCTTCGTTCCAGACTCGTTCTGGATTCTAGCCCACGCTCCCGCCCGTATGGGCGGGCGAGATGATCGGCTCCGTCGCCTTGCTTCCGTTTCGTTCACTGCCGCCCGCCGCCCGCGCCCATGGCGTCACCGCGGTGCTGGGCCCTACCAATACCGGCAAGACCCACCTCGCCATCGAGCGCATGGTCGCCCATCCGACCGGGATGATCGGCCTGCCGCTGCGTCTGCTGGCGCGCGAGGTCTATCAGCGCACCGTCGACAAGGTCGGGCCGGAGGCCGTTGCCCTCGTCACCGGCGAGGAGAAGATCAAGCCGGAGCGGCCGCGCTTCTGGGTCTGCACCGTGGAAGCTATGCCGCGCGACCTCGCGGTGGATTTCGTCGCGATCGACGAGATCCAGCTCGCTGCCGATCTCGACCGTGGCCACGTCTTCACCGACCGGCTGCTGAATCGCCGCGGCCGGGCCGAGACCATGCTGATCGGCGCCGGGACGATGAAGCCGCTGATCGAGCAGCTCATTCCCGGCGTCAACGTCGTCACGCGCCCACGGCTTTCCAACCTGGCCTTCGCGGGCGACCGCAAGATCACCCGGCTGCCGCCGCGCTCCGCCATCGTCGCCTTCTCGGTCGAGGAGGTCTATGCCATCGCCGAGCTGATCCGCCGGCAGAAGGGCGGGGCGGCCGTGGTGCTCGGCGCGCTCAGCCCACGCACGCGAAATGCCCAGGTCGAGATCTACCAGTCCGGCGACGTCGACTATCTCGTCGCCACCGACGCGATCGGCATGGGGCTCAATCTCGACGTCAACCACATCGCCTTCGCGGCGGACAAGAAGTTCGACGGGCATCACTACCGCAAGCTCAATCCCGCCGAATTCGGCCAGATCGCCGGCCGGGCCGGGCGGCATCTGCGGGACGGCACCTTCGGCACCAGCGGGCGCTGCCCGCCCTTCGACGCCGAGCTGGTCGAGGCGATCGAGAACCATCGCTTCGAGCCTGTGCGCCAGATGCAGTGGCGCAATTCCGATCTCGACCTGCGCTCGGTCGCGGGCCTCATCGACACGCTGAACATCCAGCCTTCCGAGCTCGGGCTGACGCGGGCGCTGATCGCCGAGGACATGACGACGCTGGAGGTGCTGGCGCGCGATGCCGATGTCTCGGGCCTGGCGCAGGGGCGCGCGGCGGTCGAGCGGCTCTGGGAAGTCTGCGGCCTGCCGGATTATCGCAAGATTTCCCCGATGCAGCACGCCGATCTCGCGATCACGCTCTATCTCAGGCTGATGCGCCATGGCCGGCTGGATCAGGACTGGTATGCGGCGCAACTTGCCTCGCTCGACCGCACCGATGGCGAGATCGACACGCTCTCCGCTCGCATTGCTCAGGTCCGCACTTGGACCTATGTCGCGAACCGTCCTGACTGGTTGCCTGATCCTGAGCATTGGCAGGGCATGGCTCGTCTTGTAGAGGACAAGCTGTCGGACGCTCTGCATGAGCGCCTGACCCATCGATTTGTCGATCGGCGCACCAGCGTGCTGATGCGCCGCTTGCGGGAGAATGCAATGTTGGAGGCTGAGGTCACCGCGACGGGCGACGTGCTCGTCGAGGGCCAGCATGTGGGGATGCTGCAGGGCTTCCGCTTTACGGCGGATCCGAAGGCGGGCGGGCCGGAGGTCAAGGCCCTGAACCTGGCGGCGATGAAGGCGCTGGGCGCCGAGATCGAGTCGCGGGCGGCGCGCGTCGTGCTGGCGGGCGACGATGCCTTCGTGCTCTCGCATGACGGGCTGGTGCGCTGGACCGGCGAGCCGGTGGCGCGCCTCGTCGCGGGCGACAAGGTGCTGGAGCCCCGCTTACGTCTGCTGGTGGAGGAGCATCTCACCGGCGCGGCCCGCGAGCAGGTCGAGGCGCGCCTCAATCTCTGGCTGAAGAATCACATCACCCGCCTGCTCGGCGCGGTCCAGATCCTGGAAGCGGCCGAGAACGTCACCGGCATCGCCCGTGGCATCGCCTATCAGGCGGCCGAGGCGCTGGGCGTCCTCGAACGTTCCAAGGTCGGCGAGGAGATGAAGGCGCTCGATCAGGAAGGTCGCGCCGCGCTGCGCCAGCTCGGCATCCGCTTCGGTGCTTTCCACATCTATATGCCGGCGCTGCTGAAGCCGGCGCCGCGCGCGCTTGCCGCCCAGCTCTGGGCGCTGAAGCATGGCGGGCCGGAGACGGCCGGGCTCGACGACATCGCCCATCTCGCCGCCTCGGGTCGCACCTCCTTCCCGGTCGACAAGGCCGTGCCGAAGGGGCTCTATCGCGCGGCGGGCTATCGCGTCTGCGGCGAGCGGGCCGTGCGCGTCGACATCCTCGAACGCCTCGCCGATCTCATCCGCCCGGCGATCGCCTACCGCCCCGGTGTCACGCAAGGGGTACCGCCGGCCGGCGCCGCCGATCAGGACGGTTTCGTCGCCACCGGCGCAATGACCTCGCTCGTCGGCTGTGCCGGCGAGGATTTCGCCTCGATCCTGCGCTCGCTCGGCTATGTTTCGATCAAGCGCCCCGGCCCGGCGATCACGGTGCCGCTGGCGCCGCCGCCGGCCGCGACCGAGCCGGCGCAGCCTGTCGTTCCCGAGGCGGTTGCGACAGCGGAGGCTGGCTCCGAAGCCGCGCCGGGCGATGGCGAGGCCACCGAGGCTACTGCGGAGGTCGAGGTTTCGTCCGAGCCTGCCGCGTCCGTGCATGAGGACGCCTCTGCTGAGGCGGAAGCGCCCGTGGCCGAGGCCGCTGTCGTCGAGACGGCCGATGCGCCGATCCAGACCGAGGCCGAGCCCGATCAGGCGCCTGAGCCGGTTCCGGCCGATGCGCTCGTCGCTCTTCCGATTGCCGACGAGGCGGCTCCTGCCGAGGCACCTACTGCCGAGGCCGCCCCGGCCGAGCCCGAGCTGCTCGAAGTCTGGCGGCCGCATCGCCATCAGGGCGGGCGCCGGCCCGAGCATAACCAGCGCGGACGCCGCGACGGCGAGCAGCGCCGTGGCGACCGGCCGCAGCGCGAAGGCCGTCCCGAAGGCGGCCAGCGCCGCGATCAGCGTCCGGCGGCTGCCCGCGCCGAGGGCGAGGCGGCCCAGGGGCAGCGGCAGGAACGGCCACGCCAGGACCAGCGCCCGCGTCAGGACGAGCGCCCCCGCCGCGACGACCAGCAGCCCCGGCAGGGGCGCCCGGAGGGTGGCCGGGGTCCGCGGCCCGACTTCAAGCGCGACGGCCGCCCCGGCGGCCCGCGGCGCGAAGATCGAAGCAACGAGCGCTTCCAGCAGCCGCAGCGTCCGCGCCCGGCCAATCGCGAGCCGGATCCGGATTCGCCCTTCGCCAAGCTCGCGGCGCTCAAGGCCCAGCTCGAAGGCGGCAAGAACTGAGCGAGGCGAGGAGGCGCTGACCGCTTGCAGGAGCATCGCCAACGCCTCGACAAATGGCTCTGGTTCGCGCGGTTCGCGCGCACCCGCCCGGCCGCCGTGCGTCTGGTGGAGGACGGGCATGTCCGAATCGAGGGGCGCCGCGCGGAGAACCCGGCGCAGGGCATCCGCGTCGGGGCGGTGCTGACGCTCGCCCTGCCGCACGCCACCATGGTCGTCCGGGTGCTGGGCTTCGCCGAGCGGCGCGGTCCGTTCGAAGCGGCGCGGCAGCTCTATGAGCGGCTCGACGGCGGCAGCGGCGATGCGCCGCATGCCGAAGTGGACGGCGGGGACTAAATCCGCACCGTGCCGGCGGAGGGCGTCGAAAGCGGGGCGGGAATGGAAATCTTCCCCGCGACATCGCCGAAATGAAAGATCGTTCTGCCGAAGATCACGAAAACAGCCTTGAAACCTGCGCCGCGCAAGGGTTTATGGGGCTGTTTAGAAGCGTTGGAAGGGCCGGCCCGCCATGACCTATGTGGTCACCGAGAACTGCATCAAGTGCAAGTACATGGATTGCGTCGAGGTGTGCCCGGTCGACTGCTTCTATGAAGGCGAGAACATGCTCGTCATCCATCCCGACGAGTGCATCGACTGCGGCGTCTGCGAGCCGGAGTGCCCGGCCGAGGCGATCAAGCCCGATACCGAGCCGGGTCTCGAAAGCTGGCTCCAGCTCAATGGGAAGTATGCGGCGAGCTGGCCCAACATCACCCAGAAGAAGGACCCGCCAGCGGACGCGAAGGCGTTCGACGGCGTGCCGGACAAGCTCGCAATGCTCTCGCCGGAGCCGGGCGAAGGCGACTGATTTTCAGCCCTCCGGCACTGCTGCGCTGCATTAACCACGACTTGGCCATGCCCTGACGGGGGGACGCCTACCGGCGTTTACCTTTGATTCGGCGTGTTTTTTGTGCTACAAGCTAGACCCAGTCGAATTGGTTCCGCATGCCCCTGCGAGAGTCCCACAAACGGGGTGCCCCCTAAGATCAGAACGACAGGAATGGCCGGCCACCCAGCCGGTCTTCGATTGTCGTCCTCGTTCAGGGCGAAATGAAGCAGTCGACTGAGGGAGCGTGAAGCGGTGCCTTTCAAGCGTCGCATCAGGCGGAAGGTCTCCGGCCAATCGGCCGGGGACGGATCATCGCGTGCTCGCGTCGAGCGGGCCGGTCAGGAGTCGTAACGGCATGTCCACTGCGAAGAAAGCTGTTGTGCGCCAGGGTTTCAAGACGGGCGAGTATGTCGTCTACCCGTCGCATGGCGTCGGCCAGATCACGGCGATCGAGGAACAGGAAGTCGCAGGTTTCAAACTCGAACTCTTCGTGGTCAGCTTCTCCAAGGACAAGATGACGTTGCGCGTTCCCACCGCGAAGGCCGCCAGCGTCGGTTTGCGCAAGCTCGCGGACGCCGAATCCGTCGCCAAGGCCCTGACCACGCTCACCGGCCGCGCCCGTATCAAGCGCACCATGTGGTCGCGTCGTGCGCAGGAATACGAAGCGAAGATCAATTCGGGCGATCTCGTCGCCATCGCCGAGGTCGTGCGCGATCTCTATCGCTCCGAGGCCCAGCCCGAGCAGTCCTATTCCGAGCGGCAGCTCTATGAAGCGGCGCTCGACCGCATGACCCGCGAGATCGCGGTGGTCGACGACGTCACCGAGACCGAGGCTCTCAAGAAGATCGAGGGCCAGCTCGCCAAGTCGCCGCGCCGCGCCGGCAAGGCCGAGGCGGCGGATGCCGACGCGGATCTCGAGAACGACAACGAAGATATGCAGGAAGAGGCGGCCTGAGCGGTCCCCTTCCTTCAGGAATGCGAAACCCGGCGGGCGACCGCCGGGTTTTTTGTTGGCCGACCCAAGGGCAACGCCGGCCCTTAAGCCGTCCCGGTGCCGGCCTTGAGGAAGGCGACCGTCCGCGCCCAGGCCTGCTTCGCCGCAGCGGCGTTGTAGCGCTCGGCGCTGGTGTCGTTCATGAAGGCGTGGTCGACATCCGGGTAGACGATGGCCTCGTGCTGGACGCCGGCGGCCTGCAACGCCTTCTCGTAGTCGGGCAGCATCTGGACGAGGCGCGCATCGCGCGAGGCCTGCTGGATGAGCAGGCGGGCCTTGATCTGTGGCACCTTGGCGAGATCAGGCGAGCGGCCATAGAACACGACGCCGGCCGCGAGCTCCGGCGCCGAGACGGCAAGGTCGTTGACCACGCCACCACCCCAGCAGAAGCCGACCGCGCCGACCTTGCCGGTTGCATCCGGGCGGGAGGCGAGATATTTCAGCGCGGCGCGCCCTTGTGCAACGACGGCGTCGGGCGAGAGTTGCGGGAACAGCGCGCGGGCGGCGTCGGGATCACTCGGCGTGCCGCCGAGCGGGGTCAGGAAATCGAGCCCGAGCGCCGTGAAGCCCTCCAGCGCCATGCGGCGGGTGACGTCCTCGATATGCGGGTTCAGGCCGCGATTCTCATGGATGACGAGCACGCCGCCGCGCTTCGCCTCGGCCTTCGGCGTGGCGAGGTAGCCCCTGAGCGCGACGCCGCCGACCGTGATGTCCAGACGCGAGGTGGTGAGTCGCGCATCGTCGGCCGCGACCTGCTGGGCCTGCGCATAATTCGGCTCCAGCAGGGCGAGCGCCGCTTCAGCTGCCGCAGCGGAGCCGGCGATGCCCAGGAGCCGATTCATGAAGATGCGTCGGTCGAGCGGCTTGTGCGTGTATTCGTCGTAGAGTTCGACGATCCTGCGATCGAGCGCCATTCATGCCTCCCTTTGCGCGATGGCGGCGATCATAGCGACGTATTCGCCAAGCGCAGGAGGCGGGCGCAGCGGCTCGCAGCCTTGTGAAGCCTATTCGGCGACGACCTTGTAGCGCTGGCCCGGTGTCAGCGCGGCGTTGCGGTCGAGCCCGTTCAGCAGCTGGAAGAGCTCTCCGGGGCGGTCCTGCTCCGGCATGCGTTCGGCCATGCTGGTGATGCTGTCGCCCGCCTCGGCGGCGACCAGCCGGACGACCATCGGCCGGACGGCCTGCGCCTCGGCTGGGGACAGGACGCGGAAGCTGTCGGCGATGGCGCGCATCGCCCGCTCGGGATCGTTGGCGCCGCGTGCCGCCAGGATGAAGCGATAGACGCGGTCGCCGACCTGCACGGCCGCAAGGCGGAACATCCAGTCGGTGCCCTTGCCATGGGCGATGACGGCGGGGTGCCCGGCGATCTCGATCTTCTGGATGCCGGTGGTCTCGACGCCTTCGATCCAGCCAGCGGCGACATAGGATTCCAGCGTCTGGCCGCCCTTCAGCGTGACCGAGTCGAAGCGGAGCGCTTGGGAGCCGCTCGCGCTGACGCCGATCACCATGTCCTGCGCGGCCTCCAGGCTGAAGCCTTCGGGCGCGGTGAAGCCGATGCGCAATGCGCTGTTGAGGTAGCGCCGGCCGCGCACCACGCCGTCGCGCGGATCGTCGCCATAGGCCAGCCCCTCGACGGCGTTGAGCCAGCGATTGGCATCGCGCTCGCCGATGCCGGGGGCGCCGATCTGCCGGGCGGCATTGGTCACGGCGGCGATACGCTCGGGCGTCTGCGGGTGGCTGGAGAGAATGTCGAGCCGCTTGTCGTCGGCGCTCTGGTTCTGGCCGCTGTTGCGGAAGGCGGTATTGCGGCCGAGCGTCGCCAGGAAGCGGCCGGCGCCATAGGGATCGTAGCCGGCGCGGGCGATGTTGCGCACGCTGATCTGGTCGGCGGTGAGCTCCTGCTGACGCGAGAAGCGGGCAAGCGAGAGCTTCGAGCCGGCGCGCACGGCCGCGCCCTGGGACGGGTCCTTGAGGACTTGCGAGACGACCTGACTCACCAGTGCCGATTCCGCCTCCTTCTCGGCGCGCTCGACGGCGTGCTGCGCGGTGACGTGGGCGATCTCATGGGCCAGGACGGAGGCGATCTCGGAGGTGTCGTTGGCGAGAACCAGCAGGCCGCGCGTGACGTAGAGCCGGCCGTTGGGCAGGGCGAAGGCGTTGACCACCGGCGAGTTCAGGATGGTGATCTCGTAATGGCCGATCTGGCCCTCGCCGGCCTTGGCCAGACGCTGGACGACCTCGTCCAGTACGGCGCGGGCCTTGGGCGCGCGGTACTCGCCGCCGAAGGCCGCAAGCAGGCGCTGATGCTCCTGGTCCGAAGCGCGCTGGACCGTATTGATGCGCGGCGCGATCTCGTCGCCGGAATTCGTGCTCGCCGGCACGAGCGCGCTCTGGTCGCCGAGGCAGCCGACGAGCAGCAGCCCCGGCAGCGCAATGGCTGCCAGCCGTCTCGATTGCCGCGAAAGCGATTTCCGCCAGAGCTCCAGCATATCCTCAGTCGATCAGTTCCAGCGCCGTGCGCGTCGTCGCCTCCAGCAAGAGGCCGTCGCGTCCGGACAGGACGCCATAGGCGCGCACGCGTTTACCGCCGAGGCTGCCCGTGGTCCAGCCGGCGCCCTTCAATTCGCGCCATAAAGCCCGCGAGACGACGATCGAAGCGGCTTCCCCGGGGCGGCGCGACAGGTTCAGATAGGTCCGCTGGGAGCGTTCGCCGACGGAGGCGATCCGGCCTTCCAGCATGACGTATCGTCCTTCCTGCGCCCTTACGGCGGCGAGATCATGGCCATCGATGGCCACCGGGCGGGAAGGTGAGGGGTCCGTTCTTAACGCCGCCTGAACGGAAACAGCGCCGACACAGGGCGAGGCGTTCCGCTCGGGCAGGGGCAGGGCCGCGCCCTCGCGCTGGAGGATGAGCGCCAGCTCCTGCCGGTCCTTCCCTGGAGCATCGGCCGGAACGAACAGCCTGGAGGGCCAGCGCCCCCAGCGATCCGGCTCGCCGAGGACCGCCAGATCGAGCGAGCGGTCGAGAAAGCGGGCGATTCCGGCGCGGAACCGCTCGGCCTGCTCGCCGTCCTGGCGCGGCGCCAATCCCATCAGCCTGAGGGCCCTGCCATCGCTCAGGACCGGGTCTCCGGCCGCGTCGACGCCTGCGAGCCGGACAGGCGTCGTCTCGGTCGGGGGGCGGCGCAATCCGGCGCGGCCGCGGCCGGGAGGCCGGGCGAGGCCACGAGCATGACAGTTGCAAGAAGGGACTTCACCCGCATCGCGATTATGCTACACGAGTTTTCATGCGTCCCGGTAGCTCAGCAGGATAGAGCAACGGTTTCCTAAACCGTAGGTCAGGGGTTCGAATCCCTTCCGGGACGCCATTCACAGTCTAGGCTCCTGAAGGAGCTTAGACTTCCGAAAAGATCAACGGTTTCCCTGGGCCGAACTGCCTCGCAGATCGTCATGAATGAGCATATTGATGCTCGAGGCGGAGCGTGAACGAGTGCCAGCCCCGGGCTGGCCGCTTCCCGCATCGCTCACGGTTTGGGCGGCGTCAGCCCCTGCAGCTCGATCGTTCCGAAGGTCGGCATGGTGCCGAGCTGTTTCTCCAGCGCTTGCGGATCGAGCGTCACCGGCTTTTCCAGCCAGTAGGTCACCATCTGCGGGAAGGCGATCATCAGCGCGACCAGGATGAGCTGCAGCACGATCCACGGGATCGAGCCGAGATAGATGTCGCGGCTCTTCACCGTCGGCGGCGCGATGCCGCGCAGATAGAACAGCGCGAAGCCGAAGGGCGGATGCATGAACGAGGTCTGGATGTTGGCGCAGATCAGGAGCGCGAACCAGATCAGGTTGATGTCGAGCTTGGCCGCCGCCGGCGCCAGCATCGGGATGATGATGAAGGCGATCTCGAAGAAGTCGAGGAAGAAGGCGATGAAGAAGACGAAGATCATCGTGAAGGTCAGGAAACCGACCTGACCGCCCGGTAGCCCGGTCAGCATGTGCTCGATCCACAGCCCGCCGCCGACGCCCTGGAAGACGAGGCTGAACACGCGCGAGCCGATCAGGATCATCGTCACCATGGCGGTGATGCGCATGGTCGAGGACATCGCCTGATAGGTCAGCTTCCAGGTCAGCGTGCGATACATCGCTGCAAGTCCGATCGCGCCGACCGCGCCCATGGCGCCGGCCTCGGTCGGGGTCGCCAGACCCATGAAGATCGTGCCGAGCACGAGGAAGATCAGCGCGGCCGAGGGCACAATGCCGCGGATGCATTTCACGACGAGCGCCCAGCCCTTCAGCGTGCGGGCCTCCGGCGGCAGCGCCGGAACGTCTCCCGGCTTGATGATCGAGAGGATCATCACCCAGATGCAGAACAGCACGACCTGCACGATGCTCGGCCCGATCGCGCCGGCATACATGTCGCCGACCGACTTGCCCATGACGTCGGCGAGCACGACCAGAACCAGCGAGGGCGGGATGAGCTGCGTGATCGTGCCGGAGGCGGCGATGACGCCGGTGGCATGGCGCATGTTGTAGCCGTAGCGCATCATCACCGGCAGCGAGATCACGCCCATGGCGATGACCGAGGCCGCGACCGTGCCGGTGATGGCGCCGAGGATCGCGCCAACGAAGATCACGGCATAGGACAGGCCGCCGCGCACGCTGCCGAAGAGCTGGCCGATCGAATCGAGCAGGTCTTCCGCCAGGCCGCAGCGCTCCAGGATTGCGCCCATGAGGGTGAAGAACGGGATCGACAGCAAGAGATCGTTCGAGATGATCCCGTAGAGCTGGAAGGTCAGATTGCCCATGTAGTTGGGCGTGATCACCCCCATCTCGATGGCGATGAAGCTGAAGAACAGCCCGACGGCCGCGAGCGAGAACGCGGCGGGATAGCCGATCAGCAGGAAGAGGATCAGCCCGCCGAACATCATCGGGCCGAGATTGGAGCGGATCGCGTCGATCATTGCAGCGGCTTCTCATAGGCGTATTCGTGCTGGTGGAAGCCACGCAGCGCCGCGGCACGCTTGATCATCTCGGAGAGGCCCTGCGCCAGGATCAGGGCGAAGCCGACCGGCAGGAGCAGGATGACGGGCCAGCGGATCAGGCCGCCGGCATTGTTCGAGGCCTCGTTCAGGGTCCAGGACTGGACGAACCACGGCCAGGTGAACCAGATCATCACGATGCACATCGGCAGCAGGAAGACCGCGCCGCCGAGCAGGTCGATCCAGTGCCGGGTACGGTCCGAGACCATGCCGTAGAACAGGTCGACCCGGACATGCTCGTTGACCTTCAGCGTATAGGCCGAGCCGAGCAGCACCATGCCGGCGAACATGTACCACTGCAGTTCGAGCCAGGCATTCGAGCTGTAGGAGAACAGGTAGCGGATTGTGGCGTTGCCGGCGCTGACGACGCAGGCGAGCAGGACGAGCCAGCTCGCCACGACGCCGAGCACGCCGCCGACCCGGTCGATCGCGCGGGAGACAGGCATCAGCTCGCGGCAGAACACCCAGGCGATCGCGACGGTCGCAGCCATGCAGCCGACCGTGGCCAGCGCCAACCAAAGTTTGAACATGCGCTCCCGTCCTGCGGTTATCCGCTTATCCCAGGGAGTCGCAGCTACCAGCTACGCGCTTAGCTGTTCCATTGCGGAGGAGGGCTTATCACATAGCCTCGGCATAACCGGCCGCGTCGAGCTGCTCCTGCGTGCGCAGGCGATATCCGACGGCCAGCTCGGTGACGATGTAGATCGGCTGCGCCGGATCGGGCTCGATCCGATTGCGCAGCTTCTTCATGAGGATACGCAGGTACTGCACATCCTCCACGGGTTCCTGCGGCCAGAGCTCGCGCATCAACTGACGATGCGTCAAGACATGCCCGTGATGGACCGCGAGAATCCGCAGCAGGGCGAATTGCTTCGGCGAAAGTATGACGGCGCTGGCGTCCATGCTGACCAGCCGGCGGGCGATGTCGATCTGGAGCGAGCCGACGCGCACGATCGGCTCCGCCGTCTCCTGCCGCACCGTGCGGCGCAGCACGACCCGCGCCCGGGCCAGGAGTTCGGCCATGCCGAACGGCTTGACGATATAGTCGTCGGCGCCGCTCTCCAACAGCCGGACCTTCTCAGGCTCCGACTTGCGCACCGAGAGCACGATCACCGGCGCCTGCGACCAGCTTCGCAGCGCCTCCAGCACGATCGCGCCATCGGAATCGGGCAGGCCAAGATCGAGCACCACGAGATCGGGCTGGCGCATGACGGCGAGCTCGGTCGCCTGCCGCGCGGTCTCAGCCTCGATCACCCGGAAGCCGTGCATCTGCAGCCCCGTGCGCAGGAAGCGGCGGATGGCGAGATCGTCGTCGACGACGAGCACGAGCGGTCCCGAAGGCGTCTCAGCGGTCATGGTCGTCTCCGCCGGCCGTGGCTTTCGCGATGGGCAGGTGAATGCGCATGGCGGTGCCCCGGTTCGGCCCTTCGCTCGACGCGACGATGCGTCCGCCATTGGCTTCGACGAAAATCCGCGCGATCGTCAATCCCAGCCCGCTGCCGCCGGCGATGTCGGCATGGCGCTCGCCGCGATGGAAACGCTCGAAGATATCCTCCACTTCCCGCGCATCGAGCCCCGGGCCATCGTCCGAGACCGTGATGGCGCAGCCCTCTTCGTCCCGCTCCACCGCGATCCGGATCGATGCGCCGTCCTGCGTATATTTCGCCGCGTTTTCGAGGACGTTGACGAGGGCCTGGGCGAGCAGCACCGGGTCTACGCGGATGAGCGGCAGCGGTTCGCGGAATTGCCGGCTGACCATGCGTCCACGCAGACGCTCGGCGGCCGTGTCGAGCGCATCGTTGACGATGTCGGCCGGATCGACGGTGTCGAGACGTGGCTGCAGGGCTCCCGCGCGGATGCGGCCGAGGTCGAGCACATCCTCGATCAGCCGGTCGAGCCGGCGGGCCTCCTGCTCGATGCCCGTGGCGAGGCTTTGCAGGGGCGGGCGCGCCGCGAGATCCGGTACCGCGGCGAGCACGCTGGCGGCGCCCATGATGCCGGTGATCGGCGTTCGCAGTTCATGCGAAACCGACTCGACGAGGATGTCGCGCAATTCATCGGCCCGCTGGCGCAGCTTGCGTTCGGCCAGCGCCTGCGAGAGGCCGAGCCGTTCGAGCGAGCGCGCGCTCTCGGCCAACAGCGCCGGTATCTGGGCGATCGCCTCGTCGCGCCGTTGCTGGTCGGCATCGCTCAGGCGCAGGGCCAGAGCGGCAGGCCGTTCCTGCCCGCTGGCGATCCGGCAGAGGAGCCAGCGATCGCCGAGGACCGTCACCGCGGCAGTGTCGGGGCTGCCGGCAGAGGCGAGGAACCTGTCGGTCTCACGAGTGAGTTCAGCAGTCACATCGTTGGAAAACGCTGACCGCACGGCCCACAGGCCGCCCCGGTCCTGCGGAACGAAAAGCGCGACCGGCTGCTCCAGCGCCTCGGAGACATGGTGCGCGACGATGTCGTAGACGGCCTCCACGTCGTTGGCGGCGACGATGGTGCTGCTGAGTTCGTAGACATGCCGGATCCTGCGCTCGTTCTGCTTCGCCCGCAGCATTTCGGTGCGCATCCGGCCCGCCAGCGGGCCGACCGTCAAAGCGACGACCAGAGAGGTGGCGAGGTCGATCATCTGTGCCGGCTCGAAGACGAGCGGGCTGAAAAGCGGCGGATAGAACAGCGACGTCATGAAGGCGCCGAGCAGCGCCGCGGCGATCGCAGGGCTGGTGCCCCAGCGTATGGCCGAAACCAGGATGGGCAGCATGTAGATCGCCGAGACGCTGTCCAGCGGAGCGAACCAGACCACGACACCTGCCACCGCCGTCGCGATGGCCATGAGCGCAACGGTCTTGAGGTAGGGGATCAGAAAACGCAGCTCAGGCATTTGATCCAGGTACACCATGGCGGCCGAGATCAGTTTGCGATCGCATTGCCTACGCCGTGCCAGATTTGATCCTTGAGCATGATCAGAGGGGGCGCGGGAATCGTCACAGGTGGCTCGACACGCCTGATCCCATCGATCGCCAGGGTGGCGATATGGATCTCTCCGTCGGTATAGTAGGGATCGCCCTCGCCATTCCGGCCGAACAAGGTCGGACCCACTCCGGAAATCTGGAAGAAGTTCTGTACCATGCCGGCCTTGCCGAGGTCCCGCATCAGCAAGTCACGCTCGGCGTCGATGTTGGGCGAAATGTGATGCGTCACCTGACCGGTGTCGTGGCTGAAGCCGACCCCGCGGTCGAACGTCACCGAGCCCAGCCAGACCGGCCGCCCACCATTCCCCTTCTCCAGGAGCATCCAGAATCGCACATGGTGCCGGCGATCCGCGCTCGAGCCTTCGGGCTTTTCGAAGGCGAGTTGTTCTTTTCTTCCGGAATAATACAGCGGACTGACCGGCGCCGTCTGGTAGGGCCGGTCGAGTACCACGCTGCCGATGATCTCGAGGCTCGTCCGCAGCGTAATCGGGTCAGCCGGATACCAACCGGCCGCATGCATGGCACGGAGGGCGTCATCCTTGCTGCCGACGAATCCGACATTCAGCGCATCGCCCGGGATACCGCTTGCGGTGCGCGTCACCATCGGCAAGGAGGCCAGGCCCGGCTCGTGTTCGTAATGACGCCACAGAAGGGGCAGCATCAGATACGCAAGCAGCAAGTAGCCGCCGAGCGCAGCTGCCAGAACGATCCACCATCGTCGCTTGCTCGCGAGCTGCCCCATTTCCGACGTCACATGATTGAAATCAAGACATAGCGCTGACGGTCCGCTTGTGAAACCCAGTGGCTGTGCAGGCCGATCTCCCGCAAGTGATGCCGGCGAATGGCCGTTCGTGTTCGATCCCTTCGCCTTCGGCATAGCGCCGAAGGTTTCCGCATCGGCGTGCTTGCTTGCATCATGCTTCCAATGGCTGCCGACGCGTGGCCGGCAGTTCCTGACACGCCTCTAGAACGCGACCTTGTCCGCGCCCTTGAGCTTCAGCGTTTCGCGGGCCTCTGCCGGCGTGGCGATCTCGAGGCCCAATCCCTCGACGATCTGTCTGGCGGCCCGGACCTGATCGGCGTTGGATTTCGCCAACTGCCCCGGTCCGAGCCAGAGCGAATCCTCCAGGCCGACGCGCAGATTGCCGCCCATCGAGACGGCCATGGCGGCAATGGCGAGCTGATGGCGCCCGGCTCCCAGGACCGACCAGTGATAATCCTCGCCGAAGAGCCTGTCGGCCGTGCGCTTCATATGCGCGACATCCTCCGGATGCGGACCGATGCCGCCGAGGATGCCGAAGACGGACTGGACGAAGAAGGGCGGCTTCACCAGCCCGCGGTCGGCGAAATGGGCGAGCGTATAGAGATGGCCGATATCGTAGCACTCGATCTCGAAGCGGGTGCCGTTCTCGGCGCATGTGGTCAGGATGTTCTCGATGTCCTGGAAGGTGTTCTTGAAGATGCGGTCCTTCGAGCCTTCGAGATAGGGCCGCTCCCAGGCGTGCTCGAACTCGTTGAAACGTGCCAGCATCGGATAGAGCCCGAAATTCATCGAGCCCATGTTGAGCGAGGCCACTTCCGGCTTGAAATGGGCGCAGGGCTGCAGCCGCTCCTCGACGCCCATGGTCGGCGCGCCGCCGGTGGTGATGTTGATGACGGCGTCGCAGCGCTGCTTGATCACCTTGAGGAAGGGCTCGAAGGCCTCCGGCGACTGGTCGGGCTGGCCCGTCTTCGGGTTGCGCGCATGGACATGGACCAGGGCCGCGCCGGCCTCGGCCGCGCCGACGGCGGCGTCGATGATCTCGTCCGGCGTCACCGGCAAATGAGGGGACATCGACGGAGTGTGGATCGCCCCCGTCACCGCGCAGGTGATCATGACTTTGCGGCTCTTGGCCATGGTTCCGTTCCTCTTCTCTCGCGCGGAAGTCGGTCTCGGCGGAAGTTGGTCTCAATCGGGCTTGGCGACGGCTGCATGCTTGTGGGCGCGCAAGGCGGCGAGCCGTCCGTCGCGCCAGTCGCTGAGCCGCTTGACGCGCTCGGCCGATTGCGCGCCGCGCCATTCCCGCATCACTTCGGCGACGGTCGCCTCTTCGAACGGGTTGCCGCGCCCCTCGGACGACTTGACCATGCGGTCGAGCGAAGCCGCGTAACGCGAACAATAATCGGGAATGCCGCCGGGCGCATTGAGTTCGATCGTCTCGAACGGCCCCATGAAGGCCCAGCGCAGGCCCAGCCCGTCGCGGATCGTCTTGTCGACGTCCTCCGCGCTGGCGACGCCGTCCCCGACGAGGCGGAAGGCCTCGGCCAGCAGCACCGCCTGCAAGCGGTTGAGGACGAAGCCGGCCTTTTCCTTGCGCAGCGTGATCGGCACCTGGCCGGCCCTTTCGTAGATCGCCTTGGCACGCTCGACGACGGCCGGATCGGTCCAGGGTGCCGGTGCGATCTCGACGATCGGGACCAGATGTGGCGGGTTCACCGGGTGGCCGACGAGGCACCGGGCGCGGCCCTTCACGCCTTCGCTGAAGACCGAGGCCATGATGAAGGAAGTCGAGGAGGAGAGAATGGCGTCGGGAGCGGCGAGTTCGTCCATCTCGGCGAAGAGTGCGCGCTTCGCCTCGACGGTCTCGGGCCCGTTCTCCTGCACGAAGCCGGCACCGGACAGGACATCCGCCAGGTTGGAGGCGACCCGGATGCGGGCGAGCGCTCCCTTCGGATCGTTGACGAGCCCGTGCTCGGCCAACTCGTCGAGATTGGCAGCAATGTGCGCCCGCGCCGCCTCGGCCGCGCCCGCCACCACATCATGCAGGGCAACCTCGAAGCCGTGGCTGGCGAAGACGGTCGCCCAGGCGCGACCGATCAGGCCGGAACCGACGATGGCGATCTTGGTCATCGAAACATGTCCTTGTAGGAAGTCGGGAACAGGGCACGCGACCGGCTCATAGCCACAGCACCTGCCGGCGCAGGGCGAGATCCTGGCTGAGCGCGCGTGACGGGCCGATATGCGTGACCTGTCCGCGCTCCAGAACGACCGTGCGATCGGAGAGAGCCAGCGCCAGATCGAGATGATGGTCGACGATCACGATCGCGATCTCCCGGCGCAGCTTGTCGAAGGCCTCGAAGAGCTCCTCGACCACCGCCGGTGCCAGCCCCTCGAAAGGCTCGTCCAGTAGCAGCACGCGGGTGTCGCCGGAGAGCGCGCGGGCCACGGCCACCATCTGCTGTTCGCCGCCGGAGAGATAGTCTGCCGGCGAATTCCAGCGCTCGCGAATGCGCGGGAAGAAGGAGAAGATCTTCTCGTCTTCCCAATGCGTGCCGTTGCCGGTGAGGCGGCGCAGCCGGCCGAGCTCCATGTTGTCCTTGACGCTCATCCCGGCAAAGAGGCCGCGCCCCTGCGGCACATAGGCGATGCCGGCCCGTGCGATCGCGGCCGGCGCCTGCCGCGCGATCTCCGTGCCGGCGAGGCGGATGCTGCCTTCGGCCGGTGGCGCGATGCCGGTGATGGTCTTGAGCAGGGTCGACTTGCCGGCGCCGTTACGGCCGAGGAGCGCCACGATCTCGTTGTCATGCACGTCGAACGAAACGTCGCGCAGGATGTGGCTCTTGCCATAGAAGGTATCGACATCCTTCAGCCCGAGCAGGACCGTGTCGCCCGCGGCGCTTTCGCGCGGCTTCGCTGCGAGCGCGTGGGCGCCCGAGCCGATATAGATCTCCTGCACCTGGGCCGAGGAGCGTGCATCCTCGACCGTGCCGTCGACCAGCACGCTGCCCTCGTTCATCACCGTGACGTGGTCGGCGATGGCGAAGACCCGGTCGATGTCGTGTTCGACCAGCAGCACAGGCAGGTCGGTCGAGATCGACTTGATCAGGTTGCCGACGCGCTCGCGCTCGGCCGCGGCGAGGCCGGCGAGCGGCTCGTCGAGCAAGAGCACGCGCGGGCTCGTCGCCAGCGCCAGCGACATGTCGAGCAGCCGCTGGCCGCCATAGCTGAGCGAGCCGGCTTCGGCGCGCTCGATGCCGGAAAGCCCCATCGTCGCGATGACCTGCCGCGTTTCGTCGTTGACCTGGCCGAGACCCGCCGCTGCGCGCCAGAAGCCGAAGCGCTCGGGCGCCCGTGCCTGCACGGCGAGGCGCACATTCTCCTCCACCGGGAGCGCCGGGAAGAGGTTGGTGATCTGGAAGGCGCGGCCGATGCCGGCGCGCGTGATCGCATCGGGGCTCAGGCCCGCGACGTCACGGTCGCGCAGGCGCACCGAACCCCGGTCGGGCGTGAACATTCCGGAGATCAGGTTGAAGGCTGTCGTCTTGCCGGCCCCGTTCGGTCCGATCAGCGCATGCAGCCGCCGGTCGCGCATGCGCAGGTCGACATGCTCCACCGCCTTGATCCCGCCGAAGCTCTTGGCGAGGCCGCTGGCGGTCAGGATCGTGCCGTCGCCGGCATCGTCCGGCTTCATGAAGGCCGGCAGCTCGACGGCGCCGGCCTTGCGCGCGGACATCGCCGCATCCCCGGCCGGCTGCTTGCGGAACGGCTTCAGCAGGCGCTGGCCGACGCCGACAAGTCCGTCCGGCGAGAAGACGATGAAGGCGACGAAGAGCAGCCCAAACCAGAACAGCCAGTTCTCGGTCGCGCTCGAAAGATAGTCGCGGAAGACGACGAAGAAGAGCGCGCCCAGCGCCGGCCCCAGGAAGGAGCGCATGCCGCCGATCACCACCATCGCCAGGAGCTCGCCGGAGAAGGCGACCGAGATCGGATCGGCCGAGGTCATCCGGTTGTTGAACAGCAAAAGCGTGCCGGCGAGGCCCGTCAGCGCGGCCGACACGGTGAATGCGACGAGCTTGTAGCGGGTCGTGGCGTAGCCGAGGAAGCGGGCGCGCTGCTCGTTCTCGCGGATCGCGACCAGCACGGTGCCGACCGGCGAGCGCTGGAAGCGCCAGAGCGCGTAGACGACGCCGAAGCCGATCGCCGCCACCAGCATGTAGAACGGCCTGGCCGCCTCGAAATCGAGGCCGAGGAAGAGTGGCCGGGTGATGCCGCCAAGCCCGTCCTCGCCACCCGTCACCGAGGTCCAGCGGAAGGCGACCGAATAGATCATCGCCGCCAGCGCCAGCGTCAGCAGCGAGAAATAGACGCCGCGACGGCGCAGGATCAGGGCTCCGAAGACGAAGGCGATCAGCGCCACGAGCGCGATGGCGAGCAGGATCGGCAGCACGAACTGGCCGGGGAACCAGTTGCGCTGCATCAGCCCGGCGGCATAGGCGGCGATGCCGAACCAGGTGCCGTGCCCGAAGGAGACGAGGCCGGTGGTGCCGACAAGGATGTTGAGCGCCATGCAGGCGATGGCGAAGACCACGACCTCGGTGGCCGAGGTCGTGCCGAGGCCGATCAGATGCATCAGCGACGGCAGGACGAGCAGCGCGACGGCGACGATGGCGAGCGGAAGATGTTCGCGGATGGAAGGGCTCATCGCGGCCTCACTCGAAGCGCTGGATGCGCTCGCCGAACAGGCCGCGCGGGCGGAAGAGCAGGACGAGCAGCATCATCAGGTAGATCACGGCCGTCGACCATTGCGTGTAGCCGAGCCCGATGGTGATGCCCTTGACGAGGCCGACCATCAGCGCCGCGACGACCACGCCCCAGAAGGAGCCGAGACCGCCGATCACCACCACGACGAAGGCCGGTGTGATGATCTCCTGCCCCATTGCCGGGTGGATCGAGTAGATCGGCGCGAGCAGCACGCCGGCCAGCCCGGCAAGCCCGATGCCGATGCCGGCTACCGCCATCATGTAGGGCTGCAGCGAGATGCCGAGCGCACCGACCATGTCCGGGTTCTGCACGCCGGCCCGCACGACCCGGCCGAAGGCGGTTCGTTGCAGCAGGAACCAGAGACCGATCACGCAGGCGGCGGCGATGACGATCAGCAGCGCGCGATAGCGCGAATAGATGAAGTCGCCGATGAAGAGTTGCCCGCGCAGTACCGGCGGAATCGAGAAGGAGAGCGGAGGCGCGCCGAAGATCATGCGCAGCGACTGTTCCGCGACCATGGCGAGGCCGAAGGTCAGGAGCAGCGACAGGATCGGATCGCGCCGGTAGAAGTGCCGGAACAGCCCGCGCTCGATGACGATGCCGATCAACGCGACCAGCACGGGAGAGGCGATGATCGCCCCGCCGAAGCCGATATGCGGGGCCAGCACGATCGTGAGATACGCCCCGATCGCATAGAAGGCGCCATGCGCCAGGTTGACGATGCCGCCGAGCGAGAAGATCAGCGACAGGCCGAGCGCGATCAGGAGGTAGTAGACCCCGTCGAGCAGCCCGTTCAGCACCTGCTGGATGAAGAGGGTGAGCAAGGATTGGCCTTTGTCCGGATTGCTGTCAGCTGCCTGAAGGGCGCGGGGAACCCTTCTCCCGTGTGGGAGAAGGGCAGGGATGAGGGCCTGCCCTCACCGATAAAAGGCCGCAGCGGCGCCGCCGCGTTTCCCATTGCAGCGGCGGTCCCTCACCCCTGCCCCTCTCCCCCATCCGGGAGAGGGGTTCGTGCGGAGCCTGTACCGAAGTCGTTCAGCTCATCTTGCAGACGGCCTCGTCGCCCTGCGTGGCGATGACCTCCATGCCCTCGTTCGGCCCGGGTACCGGCGGCGAGGAGGTGAAGAGGTCCCACTGGTTCTTGACCTGCGCCGCGGGCAGCGCGGTGATCGTGTACATCTCGCTGATGAGCTGGTGGTCGGAGGCGCGGAAATAGCCCTGCCGCGGCTTCATCACGTCGAACTTGGCGCCCTTTTCCCAATGCTCGAGGATCTTGGCGGTGTCGGTCGACTTCAGCTCGTTCATCGACTGGGCCATGATCTTGACCGCGACATAGTCGCCCCAGGCCTGGTTCTCCGGCGGCTTGCCGTACTTCTTGGTGAAGGCGGCGACGAAGGCCTTGCTCGATGGCGTATCGATCAGGTGATGCCAGACGCAGGGCCAGATGCCGCCGAAATTGTCCTTGCCGGCGGCCCAGGCGAGCGCGGTGTCGAAGCCGAAGCCGGCGACCGGGAAGGTCAGGCCGAACTCGGAATACTGCTTGAGGAAATTGGTGATCTGGTTGCCGGCAAGATTGGAGATGACGAGATCGGGCTTTGCCGCCCGGATCTCGAGCAGCAAGGCCGAGAAATCCGTCGCGTCGGTCGGCACCAGCTTGTCTGCGGCGAACTGGCCGCCATTGGCTTCCATGAAGCGCTTGGCGACCTTGCTGAGGTCGTGGCCGAAGGCGTAGTCGGCGGTCAGCGAGAACCACTTCTTGCCCTTGACCAGACCCTGCTGCATCAGCGAACGACCGCAGCTCTTCACATACATCGAGTTCTGGTGCTCGACATGGAACATGTAGCGGTTGCAGCTCTCGCCGCGCAGCGCATCGGAATTGCCGCCCGTGTTGACGAACAGCTTCTTGTTGCGCGCCGCGACCTGCGAGATCGTCAGGCAGGAGGCCGAGGAAATCTCGCCGAGAATGCAGGCGACCTGGTCGCGCTCGAACATGCGCTCGGCCTTGGTCGAGGCGGTCTGCGGATTGACCGAGTCCTCCTTCAGCGCCTCGAGCTTGCGCCCGTTGATGCCGCCGGCTGCATTGACCTCCTCCACCGCGAGGTCGACGGCCATCACGCCGTATTCGCCGAGCGGGCCGAGGAAGCCGGTGCGCGGCGTCAGATGGCCAAAGCGGACGGTGTCGGATGTCTGCGCCAGAATGACGGACGGGCTCGCGATGAGCCCGGTGGCGACCGCGGCGCCTGTTCCGGCGAGCGCCTGACGGCGCGAAATACCCTTGGTGATTCCTGTCATGCGCTCCTCCCAGAACGGCGGCGCCAGCGCGCCCCCTCAGTTTCGTCGCGGTCTCTTCGAACCGCTTGTCGTGATCTGTGATCACAGTTAGGTTGGCAGACATGATCGCCCGAGTCCAGCCCCTCGCCATCCGCGAAAGCGTGCCAGACCGGCCCGCCATGCGGCGGGCGTCCGATCCGTCCGCATTGGACGAGGTCGGCTCGTTGTCGCACGAGACGCTCGGCGAGCGTGTGACCGGCGAATTGCGCGAGCTGCTCATCTCCGGAAGACTGGCGCCGGGCGAGAAGCTCTCGCTCCGGCGCGTTGCCGAGGCGCTGGGCGTCTCGATGATGCCGGTTCGCGAGGCCGTCAGCCGGCTCGCCGCCGACAAGGCGCTCGAAGTGCTGCCGGGCCGGGCCGTGCGGGTGCCGGTCCTGACCCTGGCGCAGTTCCGCGAGCTCACCCGGATCAGGCTCGTCGTTGAGGGTTTTGCCGCCGAAGAGGCCGCCAGAACCGTCACGGCCGAACAGATCGACACGATCGCGCTTCACGAAGCCGCCTTCCGCGACGCCGCGAAGGCCGACCCGCCCGACAGCGCCGGGGCCGTCGCGGCGAACCGCCATCTGCATTTCGCGCTCTATGAGGCTGCGGGAATGCCGTCCCTGATCGAAATGATCGGACGGCTCTGGCTCAAGGCCGGCCCGGTTCTCAATCTCGACATGCGGCATGAGCCGCGGCGACTCGACGGCGGCAGCGCCGTGCTCGCCCATGCGGCCCTCATCGCCGCGCTGCGTCGGCACGACCCGGCGGCGGCGCGCTCCGCGCTGGAGGAAGACATCCGCGCGGCGGCCGACCACATCGAACGCACGGCACGGCTGGCGGAATGACCATGCTGGCCAGACGAGGAAAGGCTTGAGGCAATGGATCTGATGATCGACGGCTTGCGCGTGCTGGTGACGGCCGGCGCCAACGGGATCGGCCTGGCGACCGCACGCGCCTTCGCAGCCGAGGGGGCGAAGGTCCATGTCTGCGATGTCGACGAGGCGGGGCTGGCGGCGTTGGCGGAGAGCGAGCCGGGGATCACCCGCTCCATCTGCGACGTTTCCGACCGCAAGGCGGTCGCGCGGCTGTTCGACGACGCCCTCGCCGCGCTCGGCGGGTTGGATTGCCTCGTCAACAATGCCGGAATCGCCGGCCCGACCGGACGCGTCGACGAGATCGCGCCCGAAGACTGGGATTCCTGTCTCGCGGTCGATCTGACCGGCCAGTTCAACTGCACGCGGCTCGCGGTCGCCCATCTCAAGCAATCGGGCAACGCCTCCATCGTCAATCTGTCGAGCCAGGCCGGCAAGCACGGCTTTCCGCTGCGCTCGCCCTATGGCGCGGCGAAATGGGGCGTGATCGGCTTCACCAAGGCACTCTCGGCCGAGCTTGGCGAGTTCGGCATCCGCGCGAACGCGATCTGCCCGGGACTGGTCGAGGGGCCGCGCATCCAGAGCGTGATCGCGAACAAGGCGCGTAGCTTCAACATCTCGCATGAGGAGATGACGGCGCGCCTCTTCGCCGGGGTCTCGATCAAGCGCTTCGTCGACCCCGCCGACATCGCCCGCCAGATCGTCTTCCTGGCCTCGCCCTTCGGCAAGACGATCTCCGGCCAGGAAATCTCGGTCTGCGGCGACACCCGAATGCTGGCCTGACGCGTCCTGACATTGAAGCGTCGCGCGCTCGATGGCACAGGGCCTTGCCGTTACCGGGCCGGAATCCGCCTCACCGGTGAAGGTCCTGGCTGCTCAATCCGTGAAGCCAGCTCAGCTGCCGGCCGAGGCACTGCTCGCGCTCGTAAGTGGTCCGGATGGTTTCGCGCGCAGCGCGGCGCAGGGAGGGGGCCGAGGCGGCATGCCTGAGCGCCTCCTCGATGCGCTCGGCCAACAGGGCGGGCGCGTCGAACGGAGTCAGGATGCCGTTGATCCCATCCCGGATGACTTCGCGCACCGGCTCCGTATCCGAGCCGACGACGAGGCAGCCGCAGGCCATCGCTTCCAGCAGCGACCAGGACAGGACGAAGGGAACCGTCAGGTAGACATGGGCTGCCGAGACCTGGAAGAGTCTGATCAGGCTCTCATGGGGCAGCCAGGGAATGTGGACGATCTGATCGCCCAGCCCGGTCTCGGCGCACATTGCTTCGCGCCAGCTGTTCCCGTCCGGGCGGGGCCGTCCGTAGCCCGGTCCGTCGCCGCCGACCACGACGAAGATGGCGTCGGGACGACGGGCTGCGAGAGCTGACGCCGCACGCATGAATTGCGGATAGCCGCGATAGGGATCGAGGTCGCGTGCGACGAAGGTGACCACCGGCGCGCCCGGTGCGAGCACGCGACCGTCGGGCAGGGCAAAGAACGCTTCCGCGTCGGGTCGGCAGAAACTTGTATCGATCCCGTCGTGGCACACCGAGATCCGCTTGCGATAGGCGGCCGGATATTGCTGGCGCTGCCATTGCGTCGGGGCATAGGCGGCGTCGAGCGAATCCAGGGCGAGCAGCTGCGCGGCGTTGCGCATGCGGACGCGATGACGTTCGCTTGCGGGAACAGGTTCGGCCGCCCCGAAATCGAGATCGGAGCCGGCACTGCGATAATAATACTCGCAGTAGCCGAGCAATGCGGCATCGGGCAGCGCGTCGCGGGCAAACAGCATGCCGCCCCAGCCGATGTGTCCGAGGACGACATCGGGAGGGTCGGCGGCTTTCAACCGCTGCATCAGCTGCGCGACAGCCTCGCCCGTCCGCAGGTGATATTCGGTGGCGGCGAGCGCGGGATGGCGCGTCGCCGTCTCCTCCACCGAATACACCAGCTGACTGACGCCCGGCTGCTCCGGGGCCGGGCGCTCCGTGATCAGCGTGACCTCGTCGCCCTGGGCGACGAGGCTCGCGATCAGAGCAGCGAATTGACCAGATCCTGCGCGATGAACGAAGAGGACATGCATGATGCGAGCAGCACTCCGCCGTAGCGGAGCGCGTCATTCCACCACTGTTCGAGTTGGCGCAGGGTTTCGTGGGTCGTGTTCAGGTCGGTGTCGCGGTTGCTTTCGAGCCGTGGGCCGAACTGGCTGGCCTCCTCAAGCATCCGCAGCCGTTCGCACAGCATCTGGCCCTTGAGCGAAAGGGAGATGCGCGCCTGCCGGCGGTCACGCGGCGAAGCGCCGCGGTCGAGATAGCCGTTCTCGACGAGCTGCTTCAGATTATAGGAGGCATTCGAGCCGCCATAATGGCCGCGGTCCAGCAGATCGCGAACAGCGATCTCGCCCTGTCCGATCGTCATCAGCACCATCACTTGCGATGGCGAGATGTCTTCGATGCCGAGCTTGGTCAATTCCAGCCGCAGATAGTCCAGAAAGCGCCGGCTGACCCGTTCGATCACCCGCGCCAGATCAAAAGGGGAAACCTGGCGATCGGGGACCTCTTCGAGGGCGCCGGAACCATTCGCCCGATGGTGGCCGTTCAGGGAACTGCCTGTGAATTGCTCGCCGCCGTGCAATTTGAAGTGCATCCCTTACTCCGCCTGATTGAAAATTAAACAATCCATCCGATTTGCCTTCATTCGCATCAAAAAGCCTATAGGCAAAGCACATGCCATCTAGGAGAGCCAATAAATAAGATTGTAGTGACCTTCGGATACGCGGAAACTGCTTCGAAATTCAAAATTTCTCACACTTCAGCCCCATTTGCTTCAATCTGATTCGTGGAGCTACACTTCTAATCTGTCATAATCTTGACACTCCCTCCATGTCTCGTTGTTCGGCCGATGATGCGGCTCTCCCATAGCTCTCTCGGACTCAACGCACCCTCATTCGCGGAGCCTTGCATGAAGGCGGTGAAGCCGGCGTCCGACGCCTTGATCCGGAATCTCCAGCGCTCGTTCGTCGGCGGCCTGAGCTATGCGGCCTTCCTCAGCCTGTGCGTGAATCTGCTGCTGCTGACCGTCCCGCTGTTCATGATGCAGGTTCAGGACCGCGTGATCGTCAGCCGCAGCTACGACACGCTGACGATGCTCCTCGTGATCGCGGTCGGAGCGCTGGCGCTCTACGGCACGGTCGAATTCATCCGCTCCCTGACCTTCCAGGCGATGGCCAGCATCTTCGCGCGCAAGCTCAATCTGCCGGCTCTGCAGGCCGCCGTGAGCGCGTCCCTGGAGCAGGGCTCGGGGCAGGCCACGCAGGCGATCCGCGATCTCAACGACATCCGCTTCTTCATCGCGAGTTCGGCGATCGCGACGCCGCTGGAGGCGGCCTGGTCGCCGGTCTTCCTCGCGGTCCTGTTCGCGCTGCACCCGATCTACGGGCTGGTCGGCGTCGCCTCGCTGATCATCCTGCTTCTGCTCGGCGTGCTCTCGGACATGCTGACCCGCCGCATCCTCAAGGAGGCGAACGAGGCCGGCGTCGCCAGCATCAACGAGGTCGGCGCCAGCCTGCGCCATGCCGAGACGATCGAGGCGATGGGCATGCTGCCGGCGCTCGCCAGGCGCTGGCGCGGCCAGCAGCTCGCGATGATCGAGCAGCTCGACATGGGTACGCGGCGCGGCAAGTTCATCGCCGCCCTGACGCGTTCCTCGCGGATGACGATGCAGCTCGCGGTCTATGCGACCGGGGCCATCCTGATCATCCGCAACGAGGTCACGGCCGGCACGCTGATGGCCGCGAGCATTCTGCTCGGGCGCCTGTTGGCGCCGTTCGATTCGATGATCACGGACTGGCGGCAATGGGTTCTCGCCGCCGCCGCCTGGAAGCGGGTGCGGGAGCTCGTGCTCAGCCGCAGCTCGCAGCGCCAGATGGTGCCGACCCCGCCCTGCCAGGGCGATCTCGTGGTTGACCGCGTCATCTATGCGCCGCCCGGCCAGGAGCAGACGGTGATCAAGAGCGTCTCGTTCTCATTGCAGCCCGGCGAGGTGCTCGGCGTGGTCGGCCCCTCCGGCGCCGGCAAGTCGACGCTGGCACGGCTGCTCGTCGGGGTGCTCAGGCCGAATGTCGGCGGCATCTATCTCGACGGGCACAGCACCTATCTCTGGGAGCGCGGCTCCTTCGGCGCGATGGTCGGCTATTTGCCGCAATCGGTCTCGCTGCTCAACGGCACCATCGCCGAGAACATCGCCCGCATGCGGGATCCCGATCCGCACGCCATCCTGGAGGCGGCGCGCGTCGCCGGCGTGCACGAGCTGATCGGTCGCATGCCGCTCGGCTACGACACCAATGTCGCCGACAGCGACTTCAATCTGTCCGGCGGCCAGCGCCAGCGCATCGGCCTCGCCCGCGCCCTTTACGGCGCGCCGCGCCTGATCGTTCTCGACGAACCCAACGCCAATCTCGACGCCGAAGGCGAACAGAGCCTGATCCGCGCCATCGCTGCGGCGCGCGCGAGCGGCGCCATCGTCGTGCTGATCGCGCATCGCCCCTCGGTGATGCAGGCCGTCGACAAGCTGCTCGTCCTGCGCGAGGGCCGCGTGCAGCAATTCGGACCGCGCGGCGAGATCGCCGGCATGATCACGCCCGGCGGCCGGGTCGAGCTCGATCCCGCTGCCAAAGCGCCGGCGGCTCCGCCCCAGGTTCGCGAGGTGAAGGCATGACCGGACGTTCCCTGATCAAGCGCCCGGAACATGCGCTTACGATACAGATCGAGCAGGATGTCCAGGAGGAGCGCACGCCCAGCCTGCGCAATCTCGTGTTGGCCGGCGTCGCCGCGATCGGCGTCGGCTTCGGCGGCTTCGGTGCCTGGGCCGTGACGGCTCGTCTCGACAATGCCGCTGTCGCCACCGGCATCGTCGCGGTCGACAGCAAGCGCAAGACCGTCAGCCATCTCGAAGGCGGCATCCTCAAGACCCTGCTCAAGGCCGAGGGCGAGCGCGTCGCCAGGGACGAACCGCTGCTGCGCCTGGAGGATGCCCGCGCCCGTGCCGAACTGCAGCAATTGCAGGCGAAGCGCATCGGATTGGAAGCCAAGCTCGCGCGTTTGCGGGCCGAGCAGACCAGCGCCGCCGAGATCGCCTTCCCCGCCGATGTCGCGCGCATGGATTCGCCGATCGCGCGCGAGGTGCTGCGGGCCGAGCAGGGCCTGTTCAAGTCCCGCGCCCAGGTCCATGACGGCAAGGTCCATATCCAGCAGCGCGTCATCGAACAGCACCAGGCCGAGGCCGATGCGCTGAAGGCCCAGATCGACGCCGCCGCGCAGCAGCGCTCGTTGATCGACGAGGAGGTCAGGATCATGGCCGACCTCTATGAGAAGCGCTACGCCAAGCGCAGCCAGCTCGTCGAATTGCAGACCAAGCAGAGCGAGCTCTCCGGCAAGGTCGGCGAATACACGGCCCGCAAGGCCAAGGCCGAGCAGGCGGTCGCCGGCGCCAATCTCGAAATCCTCTCGATCAGCCTCGAACGGCAGAACGATATCGGCGGCGAGATCCAGGAATCCCAGCTCATGCTCTCCGAGGTGACCGAGCGCATCGTCCAGGCCGAGGACGTACTGCGCCGGCTGGTGGTGACCTCGCCGCAGGAGGGCGTCGTCGCCAATATCCGGATGCGGACCGCCGGCAGCGTGATCGCGGCGGGCGAGGCGATCCTCGACATCGTGCCGGAACACGAGCCTTTGATCGTCGAGGCGAAGGTCGATCCGCGCGACATCGATGCGGTGCGTGTCGGCGCGACGACCCGCGTGCGCCTGACCGCCTTCAACTCGCGCCTGCTGCCGCCGCTGCAGGCCAAGGTGAGCTATGTCGCGCCGGACCAGCTCGTCGACGAGAAGACCGGCGTTCCCTATTTCGTCGTGCGGGCCGAGATCGATCCCGAAAGCCTGCGGGATTACAAGGTCACGCTGCACGCCGGCATGACCGCCGAGGTCATGATCGTCAACGGCGCGCGCCGGGCGATCGACTATCTGCTCTCGCCGATCACCGACAGCTTCAACCGGGCCTTCCGCGAGGATTGAGCGGCCGCCGTAGGCGTGGGGGTCAGCGGGCCTGCGTGATTGAGTCGATGTTTCGATTTTGAAAGTATATCTGTTTGAATATCGATAGAATATATGTCGTAAAATAAAGACCAAATTATGTTGCGTCGCAAAATGATCACAATAAAACTCTTGCTGCGGCGCACTCATTGAGCAATCTTCAGTCGGTCAAGCGATGGCCTGATCTATCGATGGCTGTCGGAAACATTCCTGGTCTTCCCGTTCTGCGGTGCGGCCGCCGAACGTTCCAGGTTCATCAGATCGCTCAGGAGGTGCCGTATGGCGACGATCGAAGGCAGTGCATTCGACGACTTTTTGATTGGGAGCCGTTTCAGCGACGTGATCCTCGCCGGAGCCGGCGATGACATCGTCAAGGGTGGGGACCAGGTCGATTCGCTGTTCGGCGAGGACGGCGACGACCTGCTCTATGGCGACGGTGGCAACGACGCCCTGTTCGGCGGCGAAGGCGACGACATCCTCTTCGGCGGGCTCGGCGACGATGTGCTGTCCGGCGACGAGGGCGATGACGCCCTGTTCGGTGGCGAGGGCAACGACACGCTCGTCGGCGGTGCCGGCGACGACATCCTGCGCGGCAATGCCGGCGACGACGTCCTGATCGGTGGCGAGGGCAACGACATCCTGCAAGGCGGGCCGGGCGATGACATCCTCCAGGGTGGCGCCGGCAATGACGTCCTGCAGGGCGGCGATGGTGTCGACATCCTCTATGGCGGCGCCGGTGACGATGTCCTGCAAGGTGGCGCGGGCGACGACATGCTGTTCGGCGGCGCGGGCGACGACATCCTCCATGGCGGCGCCGGCAGCGACACCTTCGTCTTCGCCGGCGGTGGCGGCAACGATGTGGTCCTCGATTTCGAGGCCGGCTCGGACATGTTGCAGATCGCGTCCGACATCAACGGTACGGGCGTGGCCTCGGCCGAGGATGTGGCCGCGCGTGCGACCACGGTCGGCGGCAACACCGTCGTCGATCTCGGCAACGGCGATACGCTGACCCTGGTCGGCGTCAGCGCCGAAGACGTTCAGGCCGATCCGAACTCCTACTTCACGGTCGCCTGATCCTGACGCGACCTCTCCCCCGGCCGAAGCGGTCGGGCGAGAGGCTCGCAGCCCGGAGCGCGCACGCCCCCGGAAAGTGCCCCCGCTTTCCGCAAGCGCTCCGGGATTCTTCGTGCCGCAGGAGCGCCTTCATGCTTTCACTCGCGCCCGCCACCATGGCGGCGACACCGCCGGCCCAGCTCGAACTCCACCGCCTCGGCGGATCGGTGTTCCTGCTCTGCTGGACGCTCGAGGCCTCGCCCTTCGGCAAGCCCGCGATCGCGCTCGCGGGCGGCGGCCGGCGCCTGCCCGCGGCTTCGATCTCGCTTGGCCTGCGCGACGGGCGCGAGCGGCTCGCCGTTGCCTTTCGCTCCTCCGGCCGTGACAATGTCGTCGCGACGCTCTCCGACCACGGTCCGCAGGGCGACGTGACGGCCGGTTTCGACCCGGCGCTCGTCCACGGCCTTGCCGACCCGGTCGAGATTCTGAAAGATCTTGCGCCGCAGGCGCGACTGACGCTCGCCAATGCGCTGGTCCGGGCCTGGCCGCCGCTGTTCGGCCTTGCCGCGATTCCGAATTACCTGTCCTTCCTGCGCCAGTTCCTGCTCACCCTGTTCCCCAAGCCGGCAGCCATGCAGCCGACGGCGGCGCTGGTCGAGGGCCAGTGGCTGTTCGCGACCGCCGTGCCTGCCGGTTTCGGGGCCTTGCAGGGGGCTGCCCGTCTCGATGGCGCCGGGCTTTCGCGGGTCGACCTCAAGGCACGGCTCGGCCCGACCGATCGCAGCGGCAAGCGCGAGCTTCATCTCGTGCTCGACGAACCGCCCGTCCGCGGCGGCGGATTGCTGATCCTGCACAGCGAGCGCTCGCTCGTCCTGCGCGCTCTACCAAGCCGGCAGGATGCCCCCTCGCTCGGCCGCTGGTGGGCGGGCAAGGCGGCCAGCCGCGACGGTCTGCGCAACTGGGTCGTCGAACAACTCGCGGGCTTGTCCGAGCAAGGCCGCCTGCTCGCCGTCGAAATGCAGCGGCGGGTGCCGCTGGCCGTTCAACATGTTCGCCGCAGCGACGATCTCCCCGCCGCCGAGCTCGATCTCGCGGTCTGCAACCGCGCGGGCCTCCTGATCGGCGGCTGGCTGCGCGATCCCGACGATCTCCTGGACGAGGTGCTGCTGCATCGCGGCAATGGCGAGCCGATCGCGATGCTGTCGCATCTGCAGCGCTTCCCCGTGCGCTTGCCGACGGGAGCCGAGGGCGAGACGCGCGCCGCCACGGGTTTCGCCGCCCTTGCCTCGGATTATGCCGGCGGTGCGCCGGTGTTGCAGCCGCGCTGCGAGATCAAGCTCAGATCCGGGACGACGCTGACGCTGCGCCCGCCGGTGCAGCCGGCGGATCCCGTCACGATCCGGGCGCGGGCGCTCGCGGCGATCCCGCCGCAATACCTGACTGCCGAGATGCTGGAGACGACGCTGGCGCCGCTCCTCGCCGCCTGCCAGGAGGAGCTGCGCGACAGCCGGCCCGAGCCTTCGGTCAAGGCTTTCGGACAACCGCCGGCGCAGCCGAAAGCCTCGGTCGTGATCCCGCTCTACCGCGTCTATGATTTCCTGCGCGTGCAGGTCGCGGCCTTCGCAGGCGACCGGTGGTTCAGCGAGAATGCCGAGCTGATCTATGTGCTCGATTCCCCCGAGCACGAGGCGGAGGTCTCGCATCTCCTCGGCGGCCTGCATCTCGCCTATGGCCTGCCGATCCGGCTCGTGGCGATGCGGCGCAATGGCGGCTTCTCGGCCGCCTGCAATGCCGGAGCCGGTCGGGCGCGGGGCGAAGTTCTCGCCCTCGTCAATTCGGATGTGATCCCCTCGGGCAATGGCTGGCTGCCGGCGCTGATCGCGAAGCTCGACCGTGGTGCGCGCGTCGGCGCCGTCGGTCCGAAGCTGCTCTATGACGACGGCTCGCTGCAGCATGCCGGGCTGTTCTTCAAGCGCGACAGCAAGGGCACCTGGCTCAACCATCATTACTTCAAGGGCATGCCCGGCAGCTATGCGCCGGCCAATATCGAGCGGCCCGTGCCGGGCGTCACCGGCGCCTGCATCGTGATGACGCGCGATCTCTACGCGGAGCTCGGCGGCTTCGACGAGAGCTATGTGATCGGCGATTACGAGGACAGCGATCTCTGCCTCAAGATCCGCCGCGCCGGCTTCGGCATCCTCTATGCCCCGGATGTCGCGCTCTACCATCTCGAACGGCAATCGATCGCGCGCAGCAGCGATTACACGCGCGGCGCCGCCTCCCAGCACAATGCATGGCTGCAATCGCAGCGCTGGGGCGCCCAGATCGAAGCGCTGATGCAGGCATTCGAGAGTTCGGCGCCGGAGCCCGCCTTGCCGGTGCCCGTACCCAGCGAACCCGACCTTGTTCCCCGCTTCGGCTTCAGGAGAGCGACCGCAGCATGACGGCCTTGAGACAGATCGCAACCGAGCCGGCCCCCGTGGAGGTTTCCGCCGGGCCCGAGCTCGACTGGTTGCTGGCCATGCTGCAGAGCAATCGCTTCATGCCGCACCCGCCGCCGGATTCGATCTTCGTCGGCGATGGCGACTATCGCGCGATCGGCGCGGAGTTCCTCGGCCATTTCATTCGCATCGGGCGGCTCAAGCCGCATGAGCGCGTCTTCGACATCGGCTGCGGCATCGGCCGCATGGCGGTGCCGCTGACGCAATATCTCGACCCTGAGCGCGGCAGCTATGATGGCGTCGATCCGGTGATGGAGGGCATCCTCTGGTGCGCCCAGACGATCACGCCGGCCTATCCGCGCTTCCGCTTCCAGCGGCTCGACATCGCCCATCCGCTCTATAATCCGCAAGGGTCCCTGCCGGGCATCGAAGTCCGCTTCGGCTTCGCCAATGGCAGCTTCGATTTCGTGACGATGACTTCGGTGGCGACGCATCTGCCACCCGAGGAACTGGTGGTCTACCTTCAGGAGGCGGCGCGCCTGCTCTCGCCGGGTGGGCGCCTGTTCCTCACGGCCTTCGCGATCGACGGACCGTCGACCGGGCAGGAGCGCCTGTCGTTCAAGCGCTGGCAGGACGGGCCCGGCTGGTATGCCATCGACGAGGCGCCACTCGCCGCTGCCGGCATCGACAGCCGGTTCCTGCTGGAACAGGCGACGCAGGCCGGGCTTGCCGTCGAGGCTCTCAGGCCGGGGCATTGGCGCGGCATCAGCGCGGCGCATTACCAGGATCTGCTGATCGCGACGAAGCCAGGGGGCAAGCAACCGGGAGTTCTGGCATGAGCCGGCGCATCCTCGTTGTCGCGCACAACCATCCGGCGCTGCATCCGGGCGGCACCGAGATCTTCGCGCATGACCTGACGCAGGCCTATCGCGAGCAGGGCTGCGAGGTGCTGTTCCTCGGCGCGACCAACGCGATGCACCGTCAGCCGCATCCCGGCACGGCGCTGCAGGCGATCGGCGAGGACGTGGTGCTGTGGAGCGCCCATTACGACCGCTTCCATATGAGCCAAATCGATCATTACGGCACGTTGCAGGATCTCGCGACGCTGCTGGAGGAGTTCCGGCCGGACGTGATCCACGTCCACCACCTCGTGCTGATCGGCGCCGAGTTCCTGACGCTGGCGCGAAGGCTTCTGCCGCAGGCGGCGATCGTGATGACGCTGCACGACTACTATCCGATCTGCCACCATGACGGGCTGATGGTGCGGCCGGGCGACCGGCAGCGCTGCAAGGGTTCTTCGCCCTCGGCCTGCCATGGCTGCTTCCCCGAGATCGGTGCGGATCGCTTCCTGCTGCGCGAGCGCTTCATCAAGACGCATCTGGCGGCGGTCGACCGCTTCGTCGCGCCGAGCCGCTTCCTGCGCCAGCGCTATGTCGATTGGGGCTTGGCCGGCGAACGGATCGAGGTCATCGCCAATGCCCGCCCGGCCCAGGAAGCGGTGCCGCACCGGCAGGCGACGGGCCGGCGCACGAGCTTCGGCTATTTCGGCAATCTGAATCCCTGGAAGGGCGTTCTGCCGCTGTTGCAGGCTACGCGATTGCTGCGCGCTTCCGGCGAGGCGGAATTCTCGCTGCGAATCCATGGCGGCGCGCCGTTCCAGAGCGAGGCCTTCACGACCGCGCTCGATACGGCGCTCGCCGGAGCGGAAGGCGTCGTCACGCATTGCGGGGCCTATTCCCGCGACGAGGTGCCCGGCCTGATGGCCGAGATCGACTGGGTGGTAATGCCCTCGATCTGGTGGGAGAACGCGCCGCTCGTCATCCAGGAAGCCTTCCAGCATCGCCGGCCGCTGATCGTCAGCGCCATCGGCGGCATGGCCGAGATGGTGCGCGACGAGGTCGACGGGCTGCATGTCCGGCCGGGCGATCCGGCCGCGCTGGCTCGCACCCTTCGCCGGGCGATGGAGGAGGCTGGCCTCTGGCAGCGCCTCGTCCATGGCATCGCCGAGCAGCCTTCGCTTGCCGGCTGCGCCGGCCGCCACCTCGCCCTCTTCGATGACCTCAAGCTCGCGGAGGCCGCATGACAACGGCTCAGCATCAGGACAACGAAGTCCGTCTTCCGAACGTCAATCCCGCCCGCCTGAACGGACGGGTCGATGCTCTCGACGGCAGCCGCCTGCATGGCTGGATCTGGGACGAGGCCCGCCCCGACGAGGCGATCACCGTCAGGATTTCCTGCGACGGCAAGGTCGTCGCGGAGACCAGGGCCGACCAGAGCCGCATCGATCTGCGTCGCAACGGCATCGGCGATGGCAAGCACGCCTTCTCGATCGATCTCGACGAGACGCTGGTTGCGGCCCGCGCTCGGCTGATCGTCGTTGGCATATCGCCCGCGACGGGCGCTGAATTCGAGCTGCGCCTGCCGGCGGCTGACGAGCTCGCGGCGGAGGCGGCGATCGCCGTGCCGCTGGCGCGCTTCTTCGACAAGGTCGAATTGCTGATCGCGCTCAACCGGCGCGGCCAGCTCGCCCAGAAGGAACTCAACGAGAAGCTCGACCGTATCGCGGCGCGCCTCGAAGAGAACCACGCGCTGGCTGAAGCGACGAAGGCGGAGACAGAGAGCCAGAGCGAGATCGTGCGCCGGCTTGGCGAGCTCGACGTCTTCCAATTGCGCTTCGACGGCACGCTGCGCGGCTTCGACGAGCGGCTCGACGCGATCCGCAAGGAGGCGCGGGCGCCGCTGCGGCAGGTCACCGTTATCCTCGGCTTCTTGTCCGCGCTCGCCGCGGTGATGTCCTTCGTCACGCTCGCCGTCACCCTGTGGGGAGGCTGAGGGGATGAGCGAGGTCATCGTTCCCGAGAGGATGGCGGTCGCGCAGGCGCCGACGGTGGCCTGGACGCCGCTCGGCGAGAACGCGATCCTCGTCCGCAGCACTTGCGATGCCATTCCGGCGAAGGTGCCGGTAGCGGTCGACGGCAACCCGCGCAATCGCGCGCAGACCATGGTGCTGAGCTGGCGCCGGCCCGGCGCCGAGCCGTCGTCGGCCACCGGCTTCCTCTGCCTCGCGCCGGCGCCTAGCGTCGACAACAGCGGCACGGGCGCGCTGCTGATCGGCCGCCCCGGGCGGCCGCTGCGCCTGATCCTGGCGCCGAAGCCTCAACCCCTGCAGGCCTTCCTCTCCGAACTTGCCGACGATGCCGGCCAGGCCTTCCCGAGCGTGGTCGACGGTTTGCTCGAAGTGCTGCTGACCGGGGCGCCCAATCCGCGCCGCCTGCGCGCGGTGGCGATGCTGCTGCAGACGGTGGCGCGGCCCGGCGGCTTCGTCGAAGTGATGGGCAAGCTCGATGATGTGGCGGGGGCAGGCGGTGGCATCTTCCTGCAGGGCTGGACCTCTCATTTCGCCGCCGGGCGCGTGAAGTTGCTGATCGCGCATGGCGGGCTGTCGCCGGCCCATCTCGAAGCCGGGACCTTCGAGCGCGACGATCTCGGCGAAGGCGCGCGCGGCTTCTTCGGGCTGCTGGAGGATTGCCACGCCCAGCATCCCGGCGAGATCGAGCGCCTCTATTTCCGCGGCAACGATGGCTGGCGCGCGCTCGAGGTCTATGAGCGCTACGTCCTGATCGAGCCGATCACCGTTCCCGGCCATTTGCGAGACGGCCTGCAGCGCGGCACGGCCCCGCAGGCGACGGCCGAGAAGCTGCGCCGCGCCTCGCAGCGCTTCGACGGGCGCGACACGGTCTGCCTGCTGGAGGAGCCGGTCCGCGCCGGCATCGACTCGGTCACCGTGGTCGAAGGGACGGGCGTGCTGATCATCGGCTGGCTCTTCGATCCCGAACGCCGGGTCGGCGGTGTCACGCTGCGCAGTGGCGGCCAGTCCTGCGCCGTCGACCGGTTGTGGACGCGGGTGCAGCGCGCCGATGTGACCGCCGCCTTCATGGAAGATCCGCGCTTCGGCCCTGCGCTGGCCTCGCGGCGCAACAATCACGGTTTCATCGTCTTCGCGCCGAAGCTTCTGCCCGAAGCAGGACAGCCTCTCCATCTTGCCTTCGAGGTACAGGGCACGGGGCCGGCGTTCCTGCCGCTCGAATTCAATCGCGCCCCGGCGCGGCGGGCTTTGGAGCGCGTGCTCGGCCTGCTCGATCCGCGTTCCGCGACGGCGAATGCGGTGGTCGAGAGGCAGATCGCGCCCGCGCTGCAGGCGGCGGAGATCGCGCCGCCGCGTGGCGCGGAAACGCTCGATGTCGGTGCCTTCGATGCCGAGGCCATGCTGGGCCTCGTCATCGGTCTCGATCACCGTCATCGCGAATTGTCGGCGTTGTTCGCGCTGTTGGCGATGGACCCGGAGGCGAGGTCCCTGCCGATCGTCCTCGCCGCGCCATCCGAAAGCTTCGACCGCGTCGGTGCGGAAGCGCGGCGGCTTGCGCGCTTCTACGGGCTGTCGGTTCGTCTCGTTGCGGTGGAGGGCGTCGAGGATGCCTGCGATGCGCTGGAGGCGGGCGTGCGGGCCTGCCGTTTCCAGACGGTCGCGCTGTTGTCGGGCGCTGCACAGATCCGCATGCCGGGCTGGCTCGGCCGACTGGAGCGGGCCTATCGGGCGCGGGGCGGCCAATGCGTGGCGAGCCCGACCTTGCTCTTCGAGGACGACTCGATTCGCTGGGCAGGCGCATGGCTGGAAGGCGAGGGGACGAGCCGGCGCATCGCCAACCGCTTCGTCGGCTATCCGCTGGAGGCGGTCGGCAATCTCGGCCCGATGGAGGTCGCGGCCGGTGCCAGCGAATGCTGCGTGCTCTCACGCGCTGCCTTCATCGAGGTCGGCGGCTTCGCCCGCAACTACTTCACCACGGCGGAGAAGGGGCTCGATCTCTGCCTCAAGCTCCGGATGGCCGGCTCCCCATCGCTCTGGGTGCCCGATGTCGAGGTCTATGCCGTCGACGATGCGGAGACCGCGACGCCCCATGCCGGCGCGCTCGCCCAACTTGCCGACCGCGCCAGCTTCGACCGGCGCTGGGCGCTCGCCATCTCCAACATGAAAGGCTGAGGATGCGGGTTCTCGTGATATCGCACGGCCATCCTTCGCTCTCGCTCGGCGGGGCGGAGATGGCCTCCTACAACCTGCACAAGGGCTTGCAGGCCGGCGAAGGCGTCGATTCCCATTTCCTCGCCCGCGTCGGCGCGCCGACCCCGCGCCATGCCGGCACGGCGCTGATGAGCCTGCGTCAGCGCGGCGGCGAGCTGCTCTACTACGCCGAGGATTACGACCATTTCCTGATCTCGAACCGTGCCACGGACGAGATCGAGCGCGATTTCGTGCGGGTTCTGCACGATCTGAAGCCCGATGTGGTGCACTTCCACCACTTCATCGGGCTCGGCCTCGAATGCCTGTTCGCGGTGCGCGATGCGCTGCCGGATACGCTGATCGTGGTGACCTTCCACGAATATCTGTCGATCTGCCACCACCACGGCCAGATGGTGAAGACCGGCGCCTTCAAGCTCTGCTACCGGGCGTCGCCGACCGACTGCAACGCCTGCTTCCCCGATATCGCGCCGGCCCGGTTCCTGGCCCGCGAGACCTTCATCAAGGGCATGCTGGGGCTTGCCGACCATTTCGTCTCGCCGAGCCGTTTCCTGGTGGACCGCTATGTCGACTGGGGCCTCGGTAAGGAGCGCTTCTCGGTCATCGAGAACGGCATCGACGTGGCGGGCGCCGCGCCGCCGCGACCTCTGCCGGAGGGCAAGGGCCGGCGCTCGCGCTTCGCCTATTTCGGCCAGCTCACGCCCTACAAGGGAGCGGACGTGCTGATCGACGCGGTGACGCGCATCCCGGAGGCGGTCTGGGGCGAGGATTCGATCCTGCTGGTTTATGGTGGCAATCTGGAACGGCAGCCGCAGGCCTATCAGGACAAGTTCGCCAGGCTCGTCGAGAGCGCCGGCCGGCGCGTGCGCTTCTGTGGCGCCTTCCAGAACCATGAAATGCCGAATTTGATGCGCTCGGCCGATTGGGTGGTGATGCCCTCGGTCTGGTGGGAGAACTCGCCGATCGTGATCCAGGAGGCGTTCTTCCATGGCCGCCCGATCCTGGCGAGTCAGCTCGGCGGCATGGCCGAGAAGATCACCGACGAGGTCGACGGCCTGCATTTCCGCCCCGGCAGCCCGGAAGACCTCGTCGACTGCATGACGCGCGCACTGACCGAGCCCGGTCTCTGGGAGCGTCTGCGCGGCGGCATCAAGCGCCCGATGAGCCATGTCGAATGCGCCGGGACGCATCTCGATCTCTATCGCCGCCTCCTGACCGAACGCCGCAAGCCTGCGCCCGCGCGGCAGGACCCCGCCGCGATGATCGCCTGAAACCATAACGAGATAACAGGGGAGACCCGACCATGGCCCGCATCCTTGTCATCAGCCCCTCCGGGGAGGTCTATGACCACGACAATGTGCGCTGGTACCGCTATGCCGATCTGCAGAGCCATATCGGCCACTATCACAATATCGGCGATGCCTTCGTCTTCGATTCCTCGTTGAAGCTGCTCAATTTCGAGAAGCTCGACGAATTGCCGATCGCCCATGTCGATCCGGCCCATATCGACCGGCTCAACGCCGAGTACGATTACGTCTTCCTGCGCGGCTCCAACTATGTCCATGCGCAGATGAACTGGGCGAAGGCATCCGAGGTGCTGCGCCGGCTCAAGCTGCCGGTGATCGCCTTCGGCATCGGCGCGCAGGCGCCGGTCAGCGGCAAGCTGGAACTGAGCGAGGACACCCGGACGGTGCTGAAGCTCATCGCCGATTCTACCACCTCGCTCGGCGTGCGCGGCACCTACTCCGCCGAGGTGCTGAACGATCTCGGCATCAGGAATGTCCGGATCATCGGCTGCCCCACCGCATTCCGGAACAACGACCCCAACCTCGCCATCCGCCTGCCGCCGCTCGACCAGATCAGGAAGGTCGGCGTGACGCTGCGGCGCGAGGTCTCGACGACCTATGCGCAGAATATCAAGCGCTACCTTTCCTTCCATCGCGACCTGGTGAAGGCGATGGCGGATCGTTTCGAGATCACGCTGATGTCGCAGGGCGAGGTCGAGGAGAAGAAGCTCGCGCTCGGCACCATCGACCAGAAGGCGCAGGCCATGACGGCGCTCAGGGACAATGCCTGGGCGCGCGACTGGTATCTCGATGAGCAGGTCGAGCGGCTCTATCAGGATCGCATGTTCTATTCCGATGTGGTCGCGGAATACGAGCGGCTGGTGCGCGGGCTCGATCTCGTGCTCGGCTACCGGCTGCACGGCAATCTGATGGCGCTCGCCAACGGCACGCCCTCGATCTACTTCACCTATGACAGCCGCACCGTCGAGTTCGCGGACACCTTCAAGATCCCGAGCGTCGACGTCTTCTCCGGCAAGGATTTCAAGCTGGAGGAGCACTGGGACCAGGCGCGCTTCGATCGCTTCAATGCGACCTATGCCCAGGTCTACGGACAGATGCGCGACTTCCTCGTCGAGAACCGCGTCGACAACAAGATGGTCGCTCCCCAGGCGGCGGAGCCGGCCCGGAAGGTGGCATGAGGGTGGCCCGGTCCCTTCAGGCGACGCCTCTCGTTGCGGCGCTGCTGCTGTCGGTCTCCGCTGCGCGGGCAGCCGAGATCGCGCATTACCATGTCGAAATCGCTCCGGATGCGCAGGAGGAGACGGTCTATGCCTGGTCGAAGGAGCGTTGCGAGGAGTGGCATATTCCGGACGCGCCGCTGCGCGCCTTCCGGGACGACAAGGGCGAGGTCGTCGCCTTTGCTAGCCATCACCGCAACCGTGCGCTCATCGGCGATCGCCTCGACCGGATCAGGACCTCCTGCTCGATCTCGTTCGAGGCGAAGAACAGCGCCGATGCCAGCCAGTTCAGCGACATGAGCTGGATCGCCGCGACCTGGACCAGCAACGGCCGCGACGTCTACGCACTGATGCATGACGAGTACCATGCCGACCGGCACCCGGGCGCCTGCCGGTTCAAGGACGGCATGGCCTGCTGGTACAATGTCGTGACGGCGGCGCGCTCGAACGATGGCGGGCAGAGCTTCAAGACCGACGACCCGCCGACCGTGGTTGCCGCACCCGCCTTCAGGCAGGAGGTCGGGCAGGGCCGGCATCGCGGCTTCTTCAACCCTTCCAACATCGTCGAGAAGGATGGAGCCTGGTATGCGCTGATCGCGACGACGGGCGGCGAGGGGCAGAAGGGCGGCACCTGCATCTATCGCAGCACGGATATCGCCGACCCCAAGGCGTGGCGCGCCTTCGACGGGCAGGATTTCACGCTTCCCGCCGTCGATCCCTATCGCGAGGACAGCTCCCAGGCAAAACCCTGCCAGCCGCTCAAGGTGCTGCCGACGGTCGTCGGCTCGGTCACGCGACACGAGGCGAGCGGGCAGTGGCTCGCGATCTTCCATCTCGGCCCCGATCCCAAGCAGGGCATCGTGGGCGGGCGCGTCGCCTATAGCTGGTCGAAGGACCTGATGACGTGGTCGCCGCTGCAGACGCTCATCACCCATCCGACGATGTGGAGCAAGGATTGCAGCGACCGCGAGCGCTATTCCTACGGTGCCGTCGCCGACCCGGATTCGCCCTCGCGCAATTTCGAGACCACGGGCGACGAGCCCTATCTGTTCATGACCAAGATGCATGTCGCCGACTGCAAGATGGGGCCGCAGCGCGACCTCGTCCGCATCAAGCTCCGCATCGTGAAGGAAACGCCATGAATGCGAATGCGCCCGCGCACCAATTCACCGCCAGCCAGGTCGTCCAGACCATGAAGATCCTGCGCGCGACCACGCAGGAGGTGGTCGTCCTCGTCGCCCGCGAGCCGGGCGGCGGCTGGCCCTCGCTGCGTCTCCTGCTGGATGGGCAGGACTACGCCACGATCCATCCGGACGCCCTCGTCACCGGCGATGCGACGGTGGCGGAGATCGCCATTCCGCTGCCGGCTCTGCCCGAGGCGCGCTTGCGCGCGATCGCGGTCGCCGATGCCCGCACCGGCGGGCTCGCGCCCGGCTCGCAACTGCGCCCGATCGCGCGGTCGAAGCCCTTGCGGGCGCTGGTGATCTATCCGGCCGGCGAGGTCTACGACCACGACAAGGTGCGCTGGTACCGCGCGCCGCTGGAGAAGCTGCTCTCCGACTATTTCAATATCGGCGACATGATCGTCTTCGACTCGACGCTGAAGCTGCTCGACTACGTCCATCTCGAGCCGATGAAGATCATGAACCCGACCGAGGCCGATATCGAGCGCTATGCGAGCGAGTTCGACTTCGTCTTCGTGCGCGGCTCGAACTTCATCCATGAGAAGATGGAGTGGTTCCGTGCCGTCGAGGTGCTGGAGAAGGTCAAGCTGCCGGTCTACGCCATCGGCGTCGGCGCGCAGGCGAGTCAGAACCGGGCGATCGAGCTGCCCGAAAGCTCGAAACGCTTCTGGCAGATCGTTTCCGACCGTTGCGCGGCGATCGGCGTGCGCGGGGCCTTCAGCGCCGAAACGTTGCGGCGCAACGGCATCGGCAATGTCGAGGTGGTCGGCTGCCCTTCGATCTTCCGGACCCGCAATCGCGATCTCCATATTCGCGTGCCGGACCAGCGTGCGATCCGCAAGGTCGCCTTCAGCCTGAGGCGCGAAGCCGACAAGAGCTATACGGTCGACCCCGAAGCCTATCTGCGCAAGCAGCGCGCCGCGCTGCTCAAGGTCGACGGCCAGTGCGAGATGGTGATGTCCTCGCATGGCGAGCAGGAGGAGAAGGCCTTCTTCCTGCGCGACGAGGCGGCACGGGAGAAGGCCGTCGCGGAGTTCGTCCGGACCGGCTGGTGGGACGGGCCGGACGATGCCCGGATGCGCGCGATCTACGAGCGCCGGATGTTCACCTTCTTTGATGTGGAGGACTATGACCGTTTCGCGCAGAGCGTCGATCTCGCGGTCGGCTACCGCGTCCACGGCGTGCTGCCGGCGGTCGCGCATGGCGTTCCGGGCGTGCTCGTCGCCTATGACACGCGCAGCCAGGAACTGGCGGAGACGCTGAAGATCCCAGTCGTGCCGGAGGAGGCACTGGCCGAGGGCGGCTGGCGCGCGGTCTATCGCGAAGCGGCGTTGAACGGGCTCGCAAAGTCCTATGCCGCCTCCTACGACCGGATGCGGGGCTTCCTCGACCGCAACGGCGTGCCGCACCGGATGTGACCGGCGGAGGCGGACAATGAAGAAGGTTGCGGTGGTGACGATGCAGTACAACGAGGCGTTCTATGTCTCGCGCTGGATCGACTACTATGCCGGGCTCGTCGGCCGCGAGAACCTCTATGTCATCGACCATGACAGCGATGACGAGGTCCGCGCGATCCTGCAGGGCGTCAGCACCGTGCGCTATCCGCGCTCGGCGCTCGACGACCAGGAGCGGGCGCGCTTCGTCTCGAAATTCGTCGGCGCCCTGCTCGAGCTCTACGAGACGGTGATCTATTCGGATTGCGACGAGTTCATCAGCCATGATCCGCGCCGCTTCGGCAGTTTCGCCGCGTGGCTCGACGCGACGGATTTCGAGCACGGGACCTGCGTCGGCTTCAACGTCACACCGATGCTGAAGGAGGAGAATGCGGCGCTGCTCGACGGGCCGATCCTGCGCCAGCGCGGCCATGTCCGCTTCGTTTCGCCGATGTGCAAGACCCTGATCGCGCGCAAGCCGATCCGCTGGGGCGGGGGATTCCACCATGCCAACCAGCCGCCGCATTTTCCCGGCGCCTATCTGTTCCACCTCAAATACGCCGATCTCGGCGAGCGCATGCACCGGCAGTCGCTGACGCGAGGCCTCGACTTCGCGCAGCTCGACCAGGGCCATCACCAGCGCAACAGCGATCTCGACCTGCTCAACCTCTATCGCGGCTTCGACAAGTTGGAGCGCCGCGATTGGGAGGACGATGCCATCGGGCGCTACTGCCAGAGCTTCATCAACGGCATCAGGTCCTCGGAACGCGGCGGCGAGGTCGGCACGATGTATGTGGCGCCGCTCGACATCGCCAGCGCAGAGGCCTGGCGCCTGCCCGACAGCTTCCGCGGGCTGTTCTAGCTGTAAGCAGCTCGCGGTGGTGCACCTTAAGCCGCAAGCCTTTCGACACCTACCGTTACTGCCCGGCCATCCGACATGCCCCATCGCATGTCGGCTTTCGCTGTATTGTCCGGTGCTTGCCGTCTCAGGCCGGCGTCAGGCCGAAGACCGCCTCGGACGTCTGGCCCTGTTCCAGGGCTGCCTGCCACTTCACCTCGAGGGCGAGTTTCGCTTCGGCATCCACTATCCGGTTGCGAATGGTGGCCGGCGTCAGGGCGACCAGCCCGTCATCATCGCCGATCAGCAGATCGCCGGGCGAGACGATGGTGCCACCGATCGTCACCGGACGGTTGATTTCGCCGCGCTCGGCCGAAGCGGGACCGCGCGGCGTAATGCTCCGCGAGAAGACCGAGAAGTCCCGCCAGCCGGCGAGGGTGCCGACATCCCGGATCGCGCCATCGCAGACGATGCCGACGGCGCCCTTGCGGCGGATATGGCCGCCGAGAATATCGCCGATCATCGCGGTCTCCGCGTGGCCGCCGGCGGCGATGACCAGCACGTCGCCCGGTCCGATGATATCCAGCGATCGGACGACCGAGCCGAAATCGGGCGGCTCGCAGAACACGGTCACGGCACGTCCGAACAGGTGCGGCTGCTGGCCGGGCGGCATCAGGGCGCGGATGGCAGGGTCGATCTGGTTGAGATTGCGACCGAGATCGACCGCCACCGCAACGGGGACCGCGCGCCAGCGCTCGATCTCGGCCGGGGTCAGGTCGCTCTTCGGGACGGGGTGGATGGTCACGGGCATGGTACAGTCCTCATCTGCTCGTCTCGGATGTCAGGGTTTCAGCTCAACCGCGGATCCGCGAGCCGAGATGGGCTTTCAGCACGTTGCCCAGCGCCGTGATGCCGGCGACCAGCCGCTCGTCCGTCTGCGTGGAGTAGCTCATCCGGGCATGGTTCGGCCGCTGCTCGACTGCGAAGAAGGTCGCGCCCGGAACATAGGCGACCCGGGCCTCCGGCAATGCGTGGTCGAGCATGAAGGCGGCGGCGTCGAAGCCTTCCGGGAAGGTCAGCCAGGTGAAGAGCCCGCCGCTCGCATCGGTGCTGCCGATCTCCTGCGGGAAGCTCTGCCGGATCGTGTCCAGCATCAGGTTCTTCTTGTGGCGATAGGCGCTGCGGATCGTCGCGATATGCGCGTCGATGTCGTAATCCGCGAGGAAGCGCGAGGCCACCGCCATGTTGAGCGTGCTCGTCTGCGTGTCGGCCGCAAGCTTGAGCAGGCCAAGCTGCTCGATCAATTCGCTGGAGGCGACGGCCCAGCCGAGCCTGAGGCCGGGCGCCAGGATCTTCGAGAAGCTGCCGAGATAGATCACCCGGCCCTCGGTATCAAAGCTCTTGATTGGCGGGATGCGCTCGCCCTCGAAGCGGATCTCGCGATAGGGCGAATCCTCGAGGATGATCAGATCATGCGCGTTGGCGATTTCTACCAGCCGCTTGCGCCGCGCGAGGCTCATCGTGACGCCGGTCGGGTTCTGGAAATCCGGAACCGTGTAGATGAACTTCGCTCCCGGATTGGCCTTCAGCGCCTCGTCAAGCGCCTCGACATCCATGCCGTCGTCATCCATGCCGACGGTGACATAGCGCGGCTCGCAGGGGTTGAAGGCGATCAGCGCACCGAGGAAGGTCGGGTCTTCGACGACGATGATGTCGTCCTTGTCGACCAGCATCCTGGCGACGAGATCGAGCCCCTGCTGGCCGCCCTGGAGGATGAGGACCTCGTCGGCAGTGCAGGGCACGCCGTCGCGCGTCATCCGCTCGGCAATCTGCCGGCGCAGCAGCGGCATGCCGTTCGAGACGGTGTATTGCAGGGCCTCCTGCCCGTTCTCGGCCAGCGTCTTGCGGTAGACTTCGTCCAGCCCCGCGATCGGGAACAGCGAGGCGTCGGGATAGCCGCCGCCGAAGGAAATCACGTTCGGGTCGGCGCCAAGGCGCAGGAGTTCGCGGATGGCGGAGGGTTTGACCCGGCTCATCCGGGCGGCGAGGCGATGCGCCATGGCTCTGGTCTCCTGCGCTCAGGCTGCCGCGGCAGTGACGTCGAGCTCGACGGCGCCGATGCCTTCGAGCTCGAAGCGGTAGGTTTCGCTTTCGGTCGGGAAACGCGTGGTGACGAGGCTGCCGGTCATCACGATCTCGCCGGCGCGCAGCGTCTCGCCCTTCGCCGCCAGTGCGTTGGCCAGCCAGGCCAGCGGCGCAAAGGGATGGCCGAGAGCGTCGCGGCCATGGCCGCGGCCGAGCTCGACGCCATTGCGAGTGGCCACGCCGGAAACGGCATCCAGCGCCGGCCAGTTGCTGCAGAACTCCGACAGCACCACGCCACCATTCCAGGAATTGTCGGCGACGAGCGAGAGCACGTCGAGCTCGGCATAATCCGCCGCCCGGTCGTCGACGATCTCGATGGCGGCGCAGACCCCGGCGACATGAGGCGCGATGCTCTCCGGCGTCCAGTCAGGTCCTCCGACGGGAAGATCGCTGCCCATTCGCACCGCGATTTCGAATTCGAGGCCCATGCGGCCGTAGTCGGCAATCGCGAGGCGTGCGCCGGAATGATGCAGCCGATCGGCCAGCACGACCCCGGCGATCGGGTGGCCGATGCCGCACATCGTCTGCATGCGCTGCGACGTTAGGCCGATCTTGTAGCCGATGGCAGCGCCGCAGCGCGGCTTCAGCAGCGAGACATAGCGCTCCTGCACCGCATAGGAATCGTCGAGCGAGGCGATGCCGTTCGCCGCGGCGAAGGGCCGGAATTGTTCGTTGCGGTCATGCTCGTCGATCAGCCTCGCGGCCAAGGCGTCCTTGTCGATCATCCCATCCTCCTGTCCCGGTCCTGTTGGCGCCGGGTTGAAACGTCGTATTCCACGAAAGCTCAGGCTCCCGCCATGATCTCGGCGAAGCGCCGTACCGCCGGGACTATGCGTTCCGGCACGGTATTGCCGAAGCCGAAGACGAAACCCGTCGCCGTGCGGTCCTGCAAGCGGTAGCGCGACAAGGCGGGCGCATCGATGCCGCGCTGGCGCGCCGCATTGGTGATGGCTGCGTCATCCAGCGGCCCCAGCGCATGCGCCGTCAGATGCAATCCCGCTGTGACATCAGGGATGAGGAGCCGGTCGCCGAGAGCCTGCCGCAGCGCGTCGACCAGGATCGTCGCCCGCTCGCGATAGATGAGCCGCATGCGCCGGACATGCTGTGCGAGAACCCCACGCCCCATGATGTCGGCCACCATCTGCTGCAGTGGCGGCGGCAGATAGCAGGAAAAGACGAGCTTCGCGCGATAGAACAGCTCGACCAGATCGGGCGGCAGCACCAGATAGGTCAGGCCGAACGACGGCGAGAAGATCCGGTTGATATTGCCGATGAAGATCACGCGCTGGTCGGTATCGAGCGAGAGCAGCGAGGGGAGCGGCTGGCGGTTGATGCCGATCGGGCTGCTGTAATCGTATTCGATCACCCAGGCATTGCGGACCCGGGCCCAGGCGAGCAGGGAGAGCCGGCGCTCCATCGACATGGTCGAGCCATAGGGAAACTGGTTGGTCGGGGAGGCGATCACCATCCGGGCGGCGTCCGTCTCCGGCCCGAAGCTATCGACGCAAAGCCCCTCCTGATCGACGCGCTGCGGCAGGATGCGGGCACCGTTCGCCACCAGCGCGGCCACGCGTGTCGGATAGCCGGGGTCCTCGATGACGACGCCCTCGCCGGGGTCGAGCAGGAGCTGGGCGAGCAGGATGAAGGCCTGCGTCGTGCTGGCGACGACGGCGATCTGCTCCGCCCGGCAAGGCACGCCTTCATATTCTCCGAGATATTTCGCGATCTGCTGGCGTAAGGCGGGCAGGCCCAGGCGCTCGCTGAAGTTGAACTGGGGCCAGGGTTCGGAGCCCCAGTATTCGGCGGTGCTGCGGCTGATGTCCCGGAACGGCAATTCGTCCAGCGCCGGTAGCAGCGGGCTGAGATCGTAGCCAAGCTCGCGTTCGCTCGGCAGTGCCAGCCCCATCAGGGCATTGCCGCGCGCGGCCAGAATGCGCGGCTGCCGAGGTGGTTGCGGAGCGGGCGACGGTTCGCCGATCCGGCGGTGCATGTCTTCGGGCAGGTCTTTTTCGATGTAAGTACCCGCGCCCGTTCGTCCGTGCGCATAGCCTTCGGTCTTCAGGCGATTATAGGCGAGCACGATCGTCGAGCGGGAGACGTTGAGCTCGCCCGCGAGCTTGCGCGAAGGCGGCAGACGCATACCGCGAGGGATCGCGCCGGCGACGACCAGCGCCCGAAGCTGCCCGGCGATCTGGTCGAAGAGCGGCTCCGATCCGTCCGGCTCGACTGCAATCGTGTTCCAGAAGGGATAGTTGAAACTCGCGTTCATATCCTGTCGCTGGCGTGGTCGAGACGGGTTCGGTCCGCTGCTGCCGAGGATTCAGCGGCGGGCGGCGCCGGCGGTCAAGCACGACGCCAGATTGGTATGGCATGCTCTAAAAAATTGGTACTTGAGGCTGTTTTTAGCCGTCGATACCGTCCCTGCCAATCGCGATCGGACAAAGCCGGTCATCCAGCGCAAGCGGAGGGGAAAACGTGTCTCGACCCGAGGCGAAGACCGTCCTCACGGCGGACGAGATCCATAAGAGCTATGGCGACTTCCCGGTTCTCAAGGGCGTCAGCCTCACGGCCCGCGAGCGCGACGTCATCTGCATGATCGGGGCGAGCGGCTCGGGCAAGAGCACCTTCCTGCGCTGCATGAACCTGCTCGAAACCCCTGAGTCCGGCACGATCCACTTCGAGGGCGAGCAGTTGAACCTCGGGCGCGGCGGCAACGGTGCCGCGGTGCTGGACGCCCGCCAGATCAACCGGATCCGCAGCCGGATGGGTATGGTGTTCCAGAGCTTCAATCTCTGGAGCCACCTGACCGTCCTCGACAATGTGACGATCGCGCCGATCAAGGTTCTGGGCGTGCCCAAGGCGGAAGCGAAGGCGCGGGCCGAGGCTCTGCTCGCAAAGGTCGGCCTGTTCGACAAGCGTTTCCACTACCCCGCCCATATCTCCGGCGGCCAGCAGCAGCGCTGTGCCATCGCCCGCGCGCTGGCGATGGAGCCCAAGCTCCTGCTCTTCGACGAGCCGACCTCAGCCCTCGATCCCGAGCTGGTCGGCGAGGTGCTGAGCGTCATGCGCCAGCTCGCCGAGGAGGGGCGCACCATGATCGTCGTGACCCATGAAATGGGCTTCGCCCGCGAAGTCTCGAACGAGGTGCTCTTCCTTCACGAGGGGAAGATCGAAGAGCGCGACACGCCGGAGAATATCTTCGGCAATCCGGCGTCCGAGCGGTGCAGGCGCTTCCTGCAGCGGGTTCTGTGAGGAGAAGAACCATGAAGAAGACGGCACTCACCCTTCTGTCCGGCGCGGCGCTGCTGCTGGCCGGCTCCGCCTTCGCCCGCGAGGTCAAGGTCGGGACCGAATGCACCAACCCGCCTTTCAACTACCGCACGGCGAGCGGAGAACTCGCCGGTTTCGACGTCGACATCGCCCGCGAGATCGGCAAGCGCTCCGGCTTCGAGCTCAGCTTCGTCTGCCAGTCGCTGGAGGGTGTCATCCCGGCGCTGACGGCCCGCAAGTTCGACCTCGTCCTCGCCAGCCTGTCGATCACCGAGGCGCGCCAGAAGAGCATCGACTTCAGCATCCCCTACCGCTCCTCGACCGGGCGCTTCGTCGGCCCGAACAGCTCCAAGCTCGAGCCGGTGACGGCCGACGGCACGCCGAACCCCAAGGCGCTCGACGGCAAGGTCGTCGGGCTGATCCGCTCCAGCACCTATGATCGCTATTTCACCGAGCTGTTCCCCGGCGTGCAGATCTCGCGCTACGAGAACTACGAGACCCTGCTGCTCGACCTCGTCTCGGGCCGCGTCGACCTGATCATGGCCGGGCCGATCAAGATGGAAGGTTTCTTCGCCGAGCCGCAGGGCAAGGGCTTCAAATACATCGGCCCGGAACTGGAGAACATCAAGTATTTCGGGCCGGGCGTCGGCGTCGGGCTGCGCAAGAACGAGGCCGAGCTGCTGGGCAAGGTCAACGACGCGCTCAAGGGCATGTATGCCGACGGGACCTTCAAGACGATCAACCAGAAATACTGGAAGTTCACCGTCCTGCCCAGCGTCTGGAACGATTGAGCCGGTCCGGTCGTGAGGCCATGGCCCGGCGCATGGCGCCGGCCATGGCGCGCGCCATCCTCCCCTGACGGGAACGAACGATGACGGCAGACCTCTTTCAGGGCTGGGGCACCCAGCTCTTCTGGGGAACGATGGTCACGCTCAAGGTCGCGTTCCTGGCCTTGCTGGCGGGGCTCGCGATCGGGCTCCTCGTCGCGCTCGCCAAGCTCTCCACGTCGCGGTTCTTGCGCGCCGCGGGCGATCTCTACACCACCTGCATCCGCGGCACGCCGGAGCTGCTGATCATCCTGCTGGTCTATTTCGGCAGCACGGTCGCATTGTCGGCGGCCTTGCGCTGGATCGGCGGGCCGAACACCTATTTCGAGATGCCCGCGCTCGGCGCCGGCGTGCTGGCGCTGAGCCTGGTCTTCGGCGGTTATGCGGCCGAGATCTTCCGCGGCGCCTTCCTCGCCATTCCGCCCGGCCAGATCGAGGCGGCCAAGGCCTTCGGCATGTCGCCGCTGACATTGTTCATCCATATCCGCCTGCCGCTGATGTGGCGCTATACCTTGCCGGCGCTCGGCAACATCTGGATCTCGCTGATCAAGAACACCTCCCTGATCTCGGTGGTCGGCCTGGAGGAGCTGATGCGCGTCAGCTACATCGCGACCTCGGTCACGCGCAGCCCGTTCCATTTCTACATGCTCGCGGCGATCATCTATCTCCTGCTGACGATCGCCAATTCCCTCATCATCGAATGGCTCGAGACCCGCGCGAACCGCGGCGTCCGGAGGGTCTGATCATGGACATGTCGCTCATGATCGAGAGCCTTCCGCGTCTGCTGGAAGGGGCGGTCCTCACCCTTAAGCTCCTGCTGCTGACGGAGCTCATCGGCTTCGTCTGCGCGCTGCCGCTCGGCATCCTCTATGCCAATGGCAGCCGTGCCGCCCGCGCGCCGATCTACGGCTTCGTCTATTTCTTCCGCGGCACGCCCCTGCTGGTCCAGATCTTCATCGTCTATTACGGCCTCGCCCAATTCGATTTCGTACGCCAGAGCTTCCTCTGGCCCTGGCTGCGCCAGCCTTTCGTCTGCGCGCTCATCGCCTGCGCGCTGCATTCTACCGCCTATACGGCGAACATCCTGCGCGGGGCGATTCAGGCCGTTCCCGCGGGCGAGGTCGAGGCGGCGCGCGCCTGCGGCATGTCCGCCTTCCAGGTCCAACGCCTGATCGTGTTGCCGATCGCGTTCAGGCTCATGCTGCCCGCCTACAGCAATCAGGCGATCGGCATGCTGAAGGGCACCTCGCTCGCCAGCACGATCACGCTGATGGAGCTGACCGGCGTCGCCAACACGATCGTCGCCAGCACCTTCTCCCCCTACGAGGTCTTCATCATGGCGGCGCTGATCTACCTCACGATCACGCTCGTGATCACGCGCTGCTTCAAATACCTCGAATACGCGCTCGGCAAGCACCAGCGCCCGCTCAAGAGCACCGCCGCGATACCCGGACAGGTCCGTCATGCCGACTAGCGACATCAGAAATTTCATCGCCTTCGCCCAGGGGCTGGCTGATGCGAGCGGCGCGATCATTCGCGATGCAGCCCGCCGGAACAACGCCTTCGTCTCCAAGGGCGACGACAGCCCGGTCACCGAGATCGACCGTGGCGTCGAGACCGAACTGCGCCGCCGCATCGGCGAGGCCTTTCCGGAGCACGGTATCCAGGGTGAGGAATTCGGCGCGCAGGCGACCGATGCCGAGTATGTCTGGGTGCTCGACCCGATCGACGGCACCAAGGCCTTCGTCGCCGGCATCCCGGTTTTCGGCACGCTGATCGCGCTCACCCGGCGCGGCCTGCCCATCTTGGGCGTCATCGACCAGCCGATGACGCGCGAACGCTGGGTCGGCGCCGAGGGCTATCCGACGACCCTGAACGACATCCGCGTCGCTACATCCGGTCGAAAGCATCTTCCGGAATCCGTCCTCTCGACCAGCAATATCGAACTCTACGATCCCGAGAGCCTGCCGGTCTTCCAGGCGCTGCGCTCGTCGGTGCATTGGTGCGTCTATGGCGGCAGCTGCTATTCCTATGGGCGGCTCGCCTCGGGCGGGATCGATATCGCGATCGACCGCTTCACCACCCCGCATGACATGCTCGCCCATGTCCCGGTCATCGCCAATGCCGGCGGCGTCATCACCGACTGGGACGGCGCCCCGCTGACGCTGCATTCAAGCGGTCATTGCCTGGCCGCGGCCAATCCCGAACTGCACCAGGCAGCGCTGTGCGTGATCGCAGCCCCGTGCGCCGGGATCATGCCGGCGGCATGAGCCAGCCGGCCAGCTTATCGACTCCAGCCAGGTTACCCGCCATGCACGACAAGCCCCGGCCCCGCAGCGAGATCGTCGACGCCATGAAGGAAGCGGCGCGCATCGGCGGCGCGTCGCTCGCAGAAAACTTCGCGCGCCTCTCCGCTCTGCCCATCCTGGAAAAAGGCCCGTCCGATTTCGTCTCCGCTGCCGACATCGAATCCGAGCGCCTGATCGTCGCCCATCTCAACGCGAAACTGCCCGAGGTCGCGGTGCTCGGCGAAGAAGGCGCTGCTTCTCCCGACGGGGGAAACGGGCTGAGGATCATCATCGACCCGCTCGACGGCACCAACAACTTCCTGCACGGCATCCCGCAATTCTCAGCCTCGCTCGCGCTGATGGAAGGCGACGAGGTCACGGCGGGCGTGACCTTCAATCCGCTCAGCGGCGAGATGTTCTGGGCTGAGGCCGGGCAGGGCGCCTATCTCGGCGACAGGCGGCTGAACGGCTCCAGCCGCAACTCGCTCGCCCATGCGGTCGTCGGAACCTGCTTTCCCTATAACGGCAAGGGCGACACCGATAAGGCCGCCCGCGAAATGGCGGCGATCATGCCGCGCGTCTCCGGCATCCGCAGCCCCGGCTCGGCCGCGCTGGAGATTGCCTATGTCGCGGAAGGCCGCTTCGATGGCTTCTGGACCTCCGGCGCCAAGCTCGATCTCTGGGATCTGGCGGCCGGCGTGATCATCGCGCGGGAAGCGGGATGCCTGGCGACCGAGATCGATGGCGACGGCGATCCGCTGCAATGCCGCAGCCTTGTCGTGGCGCCGCGCCAGTTTCATCGGCAATTCATCGAGATCTTTCGCTCGACCCGTGCGGCAGGGGGCCTGAACAGAGCAGCTCCCGCAGCATAGCGGCGATAGCGATGCCTGGCTTTGGGCAACCTTGAATGCCGTCGCTGGCGCAAGGCCGCCTCCCTGCTTCCCCTGAAGAGCAGACTCCATCTGCCATCTGCTGTTTTCAAGCGAGCCGGCGCCCGCTTCGCTCGAAAACGAGCCGGGCATTCATGAAGAAGCAGTACCCGTTTCCGATTCTTGCCGACCCTGCCGCGATGACGAAACAACGGCATCGATGAATCGATGCATGGTCGGGTCGTTGTTTCTCGTCCGGTAGGCAATTTCGATATTATAGACCATGTCTATGCCCTGGATGTCGTATATCGACACGCCGGGGGGACATAGTTCCTGATAGGAATACGGGACGATCGCGCACCCTATTCCCGTTACGACGTACCCGATCAAGGCCTGGAAGTCGGCGGCCATCGGGGTTTTCAGCGGACGGATGCCGGCTCTTTTCAGAGCCATGGAAATGGAGTCCTGAAGGGCAGGAAATCTGTCGCGCTCATAGATTACGAAATTCTGGCCTGCCAGTTGTTCCAGTGTTCTGACCGGCCCAAGATTGCGCGAGATCGCCTGCGGGATGGCGACCGCCATGTGATCGCGTTGAACAAATCTGCCCGTTAGCCCGGCGTCGAGCGGCGATCTCCAGACGATGAGCCCGGCATCGAGCGTGCCGTCCTTGAGCGCGATTTCCTGTCTCGCGGAGGACATGGGGGTCACGACGATGGTGACGTCGGGAACGTCTTTCGTGAAGGCCTTCACCGCATCGATCAGGTGAGGATTGGCGCTCTGGTTGGGGATCACGCCGATCCGCAGCGTGCCGCGCCGCCCTTCCGCCGCCGCGACGACATGGGCTTTGACGTCGCCCAGCTCGTCGAGAATGCGGGCCGAGTGCCTGACGAGCTCGCTGCCGGCGCGCGTCAGTGCAACGCCGCGCGGCAGGCGCTCGAAGAGAAGGGTGCCCATCTCGTCTTCGATCGCCGCCATCTGCCGGGACAGGGCGGGCTGCGCGATATTCAAAGCCCTGCTGGCGGCGGCGATACTGCCGTGCTGAGCGACGGACAAGAGATACTGTGTTGATTTCCGCCGAGAAGTGACCCGGGGTTTCCACTGAGAAGTGACCCGCCCAGATGGTGTTTGTGGTTCAGGTTGCGGTCAAGTTTTTGGCTTTCTCCCTGGCTGGCTTGTCGGGTTTCGCGGAGCTGTTCTTGAAGCGGAAGCTGTCGTTTCCGGTTTCGATGATGTGGCAGTGGTGCGTGAGCCGATCGAGCAAGGCGGTGGTCATCTTGGCATCGCCGAAGACGGTGGCCCATTCGGAGAAGCTGAGATTGGTGGTGATGACGACGCTGGTGCGCTCGTAGAGCTTGCTCAGCAAGTGGAAGAGCAAGGCACCACCCGACGCGCTGAAGGGCAGGTATCCGAGCTCATCGAGGATGACGAGATCGGCGTAAGCGAGCCCGGCGGCCATCTGTCCAGCCTTGCCCCGGGCCTTTTCCTGCTCGAGGGCATTGACGAGTTCGACCGTGGAGAAGAAGCGGACCCGCTTGTGATGGTGCTCGATGGCCTGGACGCCGAGAGCCGTGGCGACGTGGGTCTTGCCGGTGCCCGGCCCTCCCACCAGGACGACGTTGTCGGCGTCCTGGAGGAACTCGCAACAATGCAGTTGGCGAACGAGCGCCTCGTTGATCTCACTGCTGGCGAAGTCGAAGCCGTTGAGGTCGCGATAGGCCGGGAAGCGCGCGGCCTTGAGTTGGTAGGCCGTTGATCGGACCTCTCTTTCGGCCATCTCCGCCTTCAGGAGTTGCGAGAGGATCGGCACGGCGGCCTCGAAGGCCGGCGATCCCTGCTCCGTCAGTTCGCCGACGGCCTGGGCCATGCCGTGCATCTTGAGGCTACGCAGCATGATGGCGATGGCGCCGCTCGCAGGGTTATGACGCATGGCGCACGTCCTCGGCTTGGCGCAGGGCGTCATAGCGTTCGACATTGGCGCGCGGCTCGGTGGTCAACGCAAGGACCGAAGGGGTGTCGACCGTCGGCGTGGTCAACGGCGTGCCGTCGACCAGCCGGTGAAGGAGGTTGATGATGTGGGTCTTGGTCGGCACGCCGGCCTTCAGGGCCAGTTCGACCGCCGTCAGCACGATGTGTTCGTCATGCTGCAGGACCAGAGCCAGGATCTCGACCACCTCCCGCTCGCCACCCGGGCTCTTGAGCAGATGCTGCTGCAGGGATCGGAAGGCTGGCGGCATCTCGGCAAAGGGAGCACCGTTACGCAGAGCCCCGGGTTTGCGCTGGAGGACCGCCAGATAATGTCGCCAGTCGTAGACTGTCCGGCTGAGACGATCATGCGAGCGGGTGAAGACCCGGCGATGTTCGCAGATCACCTGTCCCTCAGCGACAATGAGGATGCGATCGGGATAGACGCGCAAGCTGACCGGGCGGTTCGCGAAGGACGCCGGCACGCTGTAACGATTGCGTTCCAGATGGACCAGGCAGGTTGGGGAGACGCGCTTGGCGTACTCGACGAAGCCATCGAAGGGGCGCGGCATCGCCATCAGGTGCCGGATCTCTTCAGTCCAGACATCGGCAACCGTTCCAGGTTGGGTGCCGTGCGCGGTCTGCGACCATAACTCCCGACACCGGGTCTCCAGCCAGTCGTTCAGTGCCTCCAGCGACGGGAAGTTCGGCAGAGGCTGCCAGAGTCGATGCCTGGCATCCTGGACGTTCTTCTCGATCTGCCCCTTCTCCCAGCCTGATGCCGGATTGCAGAACTCGGCTTCGAACAGGAAGTGGCTGACCATGGCCGAGAAGCGGATATTGACCTGGCGGTCCTTGCCGCGGCCGACCTTGTCTACGGCCGTTTTCATATTGTCGTAAATGCCCCGCCGCGGCACGCCGCCCAGCGCCCGGAAGGCGTGGTTATGGGCGTCGAACAGCATCTCATGGGTCTGCAGCGGGTAGGCTCGCAGTGTGAAGGCGCGGCTGTAGGACAGCTTCACATGCGCCACCTGCAGCTTGGTGCGCTCGCCAGCGATGATCGCCCAGTCCTCCGACCAGTCGAACTGGAACGCTTCACCCGGCACAAAGGCCAGGGGGACGAAGGTGCCACGGCCGCTGGTCTGCTGCTCGCGCAGGCGGGCTGCCTTCCAGTCCCGGGCAAAGGCCGCGACCCGATTGTAGGAGCCCTCATAACCGAGCAAAATCAGATCGGCATGCAACTGGCGGACCGTGCGCTTGTGCTTGCGCGACTTGCCGCCTTCGATCCGAAGCATCGCCGAGAGCTTGTCGGCATAGGGATCGAGTTTGCTCGGCCGGTCGGGAACATGAAACCGGGGCTCGACGCTATCCGCACGCAGATACTTGCGAACCGTATTCCGCGAGAGCCCCGTGCGCCGGGAAATCTCCCGGATCGAAAGATGATTCCGCCCATGCCAGCGGCGGATGACACTCAATAACTCCATGTCGATCACTCCGAGGTCCCCCGCATAGCCCGCGTGAGACGTGGTCAAAACATGGGTCAATTCTCGATGGAAAAATCCCCGCCTAACGGGTCAATTCTCGACGGAAATCAACACAGGAGGAGATCTTCGGCCCCGTGACCGGCGTGTTCAGATGGGACGACGAAGACGAGATGATCCGCCAGGCCAACGATACGGCCTTCGGCCTTGCAGGCGGGCTGTGGACGCGGAATCTCGACCGGGCTCACAAGCTCTCGCGCCGGCTGGAAACGGGCATGATCTGGATCAACCGCTATCTCAACCTCAAACCCAACCAATGGATGGGAGGCGTCAAGGCAAGCGGCTATGGCCGGGAAGCCGTTCGGGCCACCGTAGAGCACTATACCTATATGAAGAGTCTCGTGATCAATCTCGACTGAGTATCAACGCCTAGAGCATCGACCCAAAAAGTGGATCGCGGTTTTCGGAAAAAGCCGATGCAAAATCAAAAGGCTAGAGTATCGGACTGAATACGATATTCAGTCCGATACTCTAGATCCGATCGCTCTCCGGCCGGGCCGGGGCATGAACCCGATTGCAGATGCGATGCATGTGCAATTCGGGGCGCGCTATCCGAGTTTGACGATCGAGCCTCCGCCAGTCGCCTGGTCGGTCGGGAAGACTTCGAGTCGCGAGACGTCGACGAAATCCGGCAGCGAGATCACCGTCGCGATCAGGCTGGCGATGTTTTCCGGCAGGATCGAACGGTAGCCGTCATAGAGCGTCGCCTTCGCGGCCTCCGCTCCCAACGCTGTTCGATAGAGGTCGGTCTGGACGCGGCCGGGAACGATCTCGCTGACCCGGATTCCGGTGCCGAGCAGATCGCAGCGCAGGTTGTCGCAGAACAGGCTCAAGCCCGCCTTGGACGGCCCGTAGGCGCCCATCGACGGAAAAGCCGCCCGTCCGCCGCTTGAGCCGAGATAGATCAGATGGCCGCGCTTGCGCGCGACCATCCCGGGCAGGATGGCGCGGGTCAGGTGCATCGGCGCCTTGAGATTGACGTCGATCATCGCGTCGATCTCGGCCGGATCGATCTCGTCGAAACGGGCGCGGGTCGAGAGGATGCCGGCGTTGTTGATGAGGATGTCGACCGAGCGATCGCCGAGCTGCGCCATGACGGCCGCTGTGTCGCGCACGTCGGCCTCGATCGGCGTCGCGCCCGATTCCGTTGCCAGTTGCGCCAGCGCGCTCGCGCTACGGCCCAGTGCGAGAACCTCCAGCCCCATGCCTCGCAGCTTCAGGACCGTGGCGCGGCCGATGCCGCTGGTCGCGCCGGTAACGAGCGCGGTCGCTCTTTCGGCGGCCTCAGACATAGATGTAGCCCCCGCTGACCACGACGTTCTCGCCGGTCGCATAGCTGTTGCGGGAACTTGCCATCATCACGATCCATTCGGCCATTTCGGCGGGCTCGGCGGCGCGGCCGAGTGCGCTGGCCTTGGCGAGCTCGGGCAGGAAGCCGAGCTCCTTCGCCCTGTCGGTGGCAAAGCCGGCCGGCGCCACCGAATTCACCAGGATCTGGTCCTTGGCGCATTCCTGCGCGAAGGATTTGGTCAGGCTGACGACGGCGGCCTTCGTGGCGGCGTAATGGGCATTCTGGGGGTGGGCCTTGAAGGCGTCGACGGAGGTGACGTTGACGATGCGGCCGGTGACATGCGGCGGGTCGACGAAGCCGCGCATGTGCAGCACCGCGGCCACCATCATATGATAAGTGCCCTTGACGTTGACGGCGTTCTCCAGATCCCATTCGGCATCGGTGATCTCGAGGATCGGCCGGCGCGGATAGATCGCGGCGCTGTTGACGAGGCTGTGGATGCGGCCGAGCCTGGCGACGATCGCGGCGAAGCCGGCATGCGCGCTTTCCCGGACGCTGATATCGACGCTTGCCGTGGCGACCTCGACGCCGAGGGCGGACAATTCGGCGGCGGCGTGGGCCAGGCGTTCCGCATTGAGGTCGATGAGACCGATCTTGGCTGCGCCGTCGCGGATCATGAGCTTGGCGGTGACGAGGCCGAGGCCCGATGCGCCTCCGACGATAACGACGCTTTGTTGCTGCATGGCTGGTTCCCGCCTCGGCTTGCAAGAGTGTCTGATCTTAGTATGATGTCACTCATATGACAAATTATCATCGCGATGCGGGCGCTGCCGCAAGGTCGTATCGGCGTCAGGCGTATGATAGATGATATCTGAAGCACTTCAGCTCATCGATTCTGCGGAAGGCGGGCGGCCGTGAGCATCATCACCCAGCGCGGAAACCTCGCCGAGATCGTTGCCTCGCAACTCTCCGGGCGGATCGATGCCGGTGTCTATGCGCCGGGCGACAGGCTGCCGTCGAGTGCGCAGCTCTGCGAGGAGTTTGGGGTCAGCCGCACCGTCATCCGCGAGGCCATCGCCTCGCTGAAGGTCGGCGGGCGGGTGACGGCCCGGCAGGGTGCCGGTGTCTTCGTTTCCGAGCGCGAGACGCCGCCGCTCAGCTTCGAGGTCAACCGGATCGACGACGTTCGCTCCGCCCTGCAGATCCTGGAACTGAGGCTCGGCGTCGAATTGCAGGCCGTCGCGCTGGCGGCGTCCCGCCGGACACCCGAGGCGCTGGCCGAGATCGCGCGCGCCTATGACTTCATGGACCGCCTCGACACGCAGGATGCCGAGGCGGAGGCGAGGGCGGATTTCGAGTTTCACCTCGCCATCGCCAAGGCGACGCGGAACCCGCATTTTCCTCGCTTCCTCGAAGCGGTGATGAGCGAGATCAGTTTCGATCTCGTGCTCAAGCGGCGCGGCTTCTTCGGCGGGCAGGCCTATGTCCGGAAGGTCAACAAGGAGCATGCCAGCATCCTGGCCGCGATCACGCAAGGCGATGTGAAGGCGGCCAAGACGGCGATGACCCAGCATCTCGAGGAGAGCCTCGCCCGCTACAGGAAACTGCTCGAAGCCGAAGCGTAGGGCGGTTTCGCGTTTCCGAACTGCGAGAGCGCCCTATCTCTTTGTTTTCTCGATTCTCTTCGCGCGGGCTGAGGCCGCTTCGTTCGAAGATTCGTCCGGCATCTCAGGCGACGTGAGGCCGGTGTCGGGAAGCCGTGATCCAGCCGCCAGCTTGACTTCCGCAAAATATATAACTTATCATACAACTGAACACTTTGCCGATTTCGACGGCCTGCCCTCCGGTGGCCGGGAGGGAGCACGCATGACCGCGTTGTCGCAGATCCGGCTCGGCGCCGATATCGGCGGGACCTTCACCGATATCGTTCTCGATGTCCGCGGGGCGATCCATTCGACCAAGGTGCTCACCAACTATGCCAAGCCCGAGCAGGCGATCCTGGACGGCATCGCGATCGTCACGCAGGAGGCGGGCATCGCGCCGTCGGCGCTCGACATCGTGGTCCATGGCACGACGCTCGCCACCAACGCCCTGATCGAGCGGCGCGGCGCGCGCACCGCCTTCGTCACCACCGAAGGCTTCCGCGACGTGATCGAGATGCGGACGGAGAACCGCTTCGAGCAATACGATCTCGGCATCCGCCTGCCGACGCCGCTGGTGCCGCGCGAGGATCGCTTCCCGGTCAAGGGTCGGATCGGCGCGCGCGGGCAGGAGCTCCTGGCGCTGGACGAGGCGGCGCTGGAGGCGATCGCTGACTGGATTGCGGCCGGGGGCTACGGGGCCGTCGCGATCGGCTTCATCCATTCCTATGCCAATCCAGCCCATGAGCGGCGCGCCCGCGAGATCATCGCGCGCAAGGTCAAGGCGCCGATCTCGATCTCGTCGGAAGTCTCGCCGCAGATGCGCGAGTTCGAGCGCTTCAACACGGTTTGCGCCAATGCCTATGTCCGGCCGCAGATGGCCGACTATCTCGACCGGCTCCAGGTCCGGCTCAAGGAGATGGGCGCGAACTGCCCGGTCTTCATGATCCATTCCGGCGGCGGGTTGGTCTCGGTCGAGACCGCGGCCGAGTTTCCGGTGCGCCTCGTCGAGTCGGGCCCGGCGGGCGGGGCGATCTTCGCAGCGGACATCGCGCGGCGCTTCGCTCTCGACCACGTCGTCTCCTACGACATGGGCGGCACCACCGCGAAGATCTGCCTGATCGAGGATTTCCAGCCGCGCACGGCGCGTAGCTTCGAAGTCGCGCGGACCTATCGCTTCTGCAAGGGCTCGGGGATGCCGATCTCGATCCCGGTGATCGAGATGATCGAGATCGGCGCCGGCGGCGGCTCGATCGCCTGGGTCGATGCGATGGGCCGTATCCAGACCGGCCCGGAAAGCGCGGCCTCCGAGCCGGGCCCGGCCTGCTATCAGCGCGGGGGAAAGCGCCCGGCGATCACCGACGCCGATCTGGTTCTCGCCAAGCTCGACCCGGACAATTTCGCCGGCGGCGCGATCAGGCTCTCTGTCGAGAAGGCCGAAGCCGCGATCGCGGCCGATGTCGGCGAGCGTCTCGGTCTGACACCACAATCGGCCGCCTTCGGCGTCAGCGAGGTCGTTGACGAGAACATGGCCAATGCGGCGCGCGTCCATGCCGTCGAGAACGGCAAGAACATCTCCGACAACATCATGATCGCCTTCGGCGGCGCGGCGCCCCTGCATGCGGCGCGGCTCTGCGAGAAACTCGGCGTCGATCTCTGTCTCGTGCCAGAAGGGGCTGGCGTCGGCTCGGCCATCGGCTTCCTCAAGGCGCCCTTCGGCTATGAGGCCGTGGCCTCGCGGCTGGTGCGGCTCTCCAGTTTCGACGTGGCCGCGGTCAATACGCTGGTCGCCGATCTCAAGGCCACGGCCGAGGCCTTCGTGCGCAGCGGCACCGACGGCTCGCTCATCTGCGAGATCACCGCCTTCATGCGCTATGCGGGCCAGGGCTGGGAAATCCCGGTCTCGCTGCCGGACCGTCCGTTCGCCGCCGCCGATGCGGAGGCGATCCGCGATGCTTTCCGCGAGAACTACGCCCGCTTCTTCGGCCGCGCCATCGACGGCCTCGACGGGCTGGAGATCGAGATCGTGACCTGGTCGGTGAAGGTCCAGGACGAACGGCCCCGGCCTGCCCGGCAGGAACTGGTCCGTGACGGCGCGGCGCACAAGGCGAGTGTCACGCGCAAGGTCTTCGACCCCGCGAATGGCGCCTTCCTGCAGACCGGCATCGTCGAGCGCGGCGCGCTCAAGCCCGGCGCCAAGGTCGAAGGCCCCGCGATCATCGTCGAGCGCGAGACCTCGACCGTCGTGACCTCGCCCTTCGACGCGGTGCTGCAGGGCGACGGCACCATCCTCCTGGTTCGTAAGGGCCTCTCGAAGACCGGAGTTGGGGCATGAGCGAGATCGACGACATCCGCATGCAGGTGATGTGGAACCGCCTGGTCTCCGTGGTCGAGGAACAGGCGATGACGCTGCTGCGCACCGCCTTCTCGACCTCGGTGCGCGAGGCGGGCGACCTCTCGGCCGGTGTCTTCGACCCCGCCGGCCAGATGCTGGCGCAGGCGGTCACCGGCACGCCCGGCCACGTCAACACGATGGCCGAGGCGGTGCTGCATTTCATCGCCGAGATCCCGCGCGAGGAGATGTTCGAGGGCGACACCTATGTCACCAACGACCCCTGGAAGGGGACGGGCCATCTCCATGACATCACCATGGTCTCGCCCTCCTTTCTCGATGGCGAGCTGGTCGCCTTCTTCGCCTGCACGGCCCATGTCGTCGATGTCGGCGGGCGCGGCTTCGGGGCGGACGGCAAGTCGGTCTATGAGGAAGGCATCCAGATCCCGATCATGAAGTTCGCCGAGCGCGGGCAGGTGAACCGGGATCTCGTCCGCATCCTGCGCCAGAATGTGCGCGAGCCGAACCAGGTCGTTGGCGATTTCTACTCGCTCGCCGCCTGCAACGATGTCGGCCATCGCCGCCTCGTCGCGATGATGCGCGAGATCGGACTGGCGACGCTCGCCCCGCTCGGCGACTTCATCTTCTCGCGCACGCGGGCGGCGATGCAGGAGCGTATCGCGGCGCTGCCGAAGGGAAGCTGGTCCAACACCATGGTGACGGACGGCTATGACGAGCCGATCCCGCTCGCGGCCAAGGTGACGATCGCCGAGGACCATGTCGCGGTCGATTTCGCCGGCAGCGCCCCGGTGAGCCGCTGGGGCATTAACGTCCCGATCATCTACACCAAGGCCTATGCCTCCTATGCGCTGAAATGCGTGGTGGCGCCGGATATTCCCAACAACTCGGCCTCGCTCGCCTTCTTCACCGTCTCGTCGCCGGCCAACATCCTGAATGCCGAGCGGCCGGTGCCGGTCAGCCTGCGCCATGTGCTCGGCCATATGGTGCCGGATCTGGTGCTCGGCGCGCTGGCGCAGGCGCTGCCCGGCCGCATCCTGGCCGAAGGCGCGGCGGCGCTGTGGAACATCCATATCTCGGTGCGGCCGGTCGCCGGTAGGGCAGGGCGTCGTGCCGAGGTTCTGATGTTCAATTCAGGCGGCATGGGCGCCCGGCCGGATAGCGACGGGCTCGGCGCCACGGCCTTCCCGTCGGGTGTGCACACCATGCCGATCGAGGCCACGGAGCAGACCGGGCCGATCGTGATCTGGCGCAAGGAACTGCGGCCCGATTCCGGGGGCGAAGGAGCCTATCGCGGTGGCCTCGGCCAATCGATCGAAATCGCGGCCGAGGACGGTCATGAGTTCGACTTCTCCGCGATGTTCGACCGCATCAGCCATCCGGCCCGCGGCCGCGACGGCGGCGAGGGCGGAGAGCCCGGGTCGGTGACGCTCGACGACGGCACGCGCATGCGCGCCAAGGGCTGGCAGCATGTGCCGGCCGGCCGCAGGCTCAAGCTCGAACTGCCCGGCGGCGGCGGCTTCGGCGATCCCGACAAGCGCAGCACCGAGTCGCGCGAGGAAGACCGCATCAAGGGTTACGTCACGGAGAAGACTTGATGAACTACGTTTCGTCCCGCCTTTCGGTCGTGAAGCCCTCGGCGTCGATGGCGGCCTCGCAGGCGGCGAAGGCGCTCGCCGCTCAGGGGATCGACGTGATCGACCTCGGCCTCGGCGAGCCGGACTTTCCGACACCCGGCCACATCATCGACGCGGCCTTCGCCGCGGCCCGCTCCGGCGACACGCTCTATACGGCCGCCAATGGCACGCTCGCTTTGCGCAAGGCGATCGCCGGCAAGTTCGAGCGCGAGAACGGCCTCGGCTACAGCCCCGACGAGATCGCCGTCGCCAACGGCGCCAAGCAGATCATCTTCAACGCGCTGATGGCGACGCTGGAAGCGGGCGACGAGGTCATCGTACCCGCGCCCTATTTCGTGTCCTATCCCGAGATGGTGAAGCTGCTCGGCGGCACCCCGGTTTCGGTGGAATGCGGCGTCGAGAGCGGCTTTCGCCTGACGCCCGCGCTCTTGGAAGGCGCGATCACGCCGCGCACCAAATGGCTCTTCCTCAACATGCCCGGCAATCCCTCGGGCGCTGTCTATTCGCAGGACGAGCTTGCCGCGCTCGGCGCGGTGCTGGCACGGCATCCGCAGGTGCTGGTGCTCTCCGACGAGATCTACGAGCACATCATCTTCGATGGCCGTGCCTTCGTCTCCTTCGGGCAAGCCTGCCCGGAACTGCGCGAGCGCAGCCTGATCGTCAACGGCGTCTCCAAGGCCTATGCGATGACCGGCTGGCGCGTCGGCTATGCGGCTGGACCGGCACCGCTGATCAAGGCGATGGGGACGGTGCAGAGCCAGTCCTGCACCTCGGTCTGCTCGATCGCCCAGGCAGCAGCGGTCGCGGCGCTGAACGGTCCGCAGCACGAGGTGGCCCGCTTCGGGCAGGCTTTCGAGCGGCGGCGCGATCTCGTGGTGTCGGGCATCAAGGGTATCAACGCCCTGACGCTCGATCCGCCGGAAGGGGCCTTCTACGCCTATATCGGTTGCGCGGCCCTGATCGGGGCGCAGACTCCCGCGGGCGAAACCCTCGCCGACGATGCCGCCGTCGCCGCCTATCTGCTGAACGAGGGGCGCGTCGCTTCGGTGCCGGGCGTGGCCTATGGCCTCTCGCCCTTCTTCCGCATCTCGACCGCCACCTCCGACGCGGTCCTGAGCGACGCGGTCGGGCGCATCGGCCAGGCGGTCTCCAAGCTGAAGGTCAGGGAAGACGCATGAGCGCACCATATGAAAGGATCCTCATCACCGGCGCCGCCGGCCGCCTTGGCAGCCGCCTGCGCGGCGGCCTTGCGCCGCTGGCGCACAAGGTCAGGCTTGCGGACCGCGTCGCCATCGCCGATGCGCAGGCGCACGAGGAGGTCGCGGCCTTCGATCTCGACGATCTGGAGGCCGTCATAGCGGCGGCGGAAGGCGTCGATGCCATCGTGCATTTCGGCGGCGCGCCGCTGGAGGCGCCCTGGGAGACGATCCTCGCCGCCAATATCCGGGGCAGCTACAACATCTACGAGGCCGCCCGGAAGCAGGGCGTGCGCCGGGTGGTCTATGCCTCCTCGGTTCACGCCATCGGCTATCACGAACTCGAAAGCCATATCGACACCGAAGCTCCCCACCGGCCGGACAGCCTCTACGGCCTGTCGAAATGCTTCGTCGAGGATCTCGGCCGGCTCTACTGGGACAAGTTCGGCATCGAGAGCGTGATGCTGCGCATCTTCTCCTCCTTTCCGGAGCCGCCGGACCGGCGGATGCTGTGGTCCTGGCTCTCCTTCGACGATTGCGTGCGCCTCGTCGATGCGAGCCTGACGGCGCCGAGCGTCCGCTTCACCATCTCCTTCGGCCTGTCCGACAACAAGGTGAAGCCGGTGGACAACCGGCGCGCCGGGCATCTCGGCTTCCACCCCAAGGATTCGACCGAGCCCTACCGGGCCAAGGTCGAGGCGGCCAAGCCGCCGCTCGATCCGAAGGCGCCGGCGACCCGCTATCTCGGCGGCTGGTTCGTCGATCTCGGGCATCCCGACGACGAGGCGAAGTGAGAGGACGACCCCGGTGAAAGACAATTACGACGTCGTCATCGTCGGCGGCGCGGTGATCGGTTCGGCCGTCGCCTATTTCCTGACTGCGAATGCGGATTTCAACGGCTCGGTCCTGATCGTCGAGCGCGATCCGAGCTTCGCGAAGGCCGCGACCTCGCTGTCCTCCTCCTCGATCCGGAACCAGTTCTCGAACCCGATCAATGTCAGGATCGGCCAATTCGGCACGCAGTTCATCCGCGATTTCGGCGAGACGATGCAGGTCGATGGCGACAAGCCCGATCTCGGCTTCCACGAGGGGGGCTATCTCTTCCTCGCGAACACGGCGGAGCAGGTCGCGACGCTGAAGGAGAACCACGAGACGCAGGTTTCCTGCGGGGCCGACGTGGTGCTCTGGGATCGCGCGGAGCTGGCGGAGGCCTTCCCGCATCTCGCCACCGATGACATCCTGCTCGCCTCCTACGGGCGTTCGGGCGAAGGTTGGTTCAACAATACCGGGCTGATGAACGGCTTTCGCGCCAAGGCACGCGCGCTCGGCGCCGATTATCTCGTCGATGAGGTCGTCGGCATCGAGCGCGCCGGCGACAAGGTCACCGGGGTCACTCTCAAGTCGGGGCGCCGCATCGGTGCCGGCACGATCGTCAACGCGTCTGGGCCCCGCGCCGCCCTGACGGCGCGGATGGCCGGCCTCGACATTCCGGTCGAGCCGCGCAAGCGCACTCTCTTCGTCTTCGATTGTGCCAGGAGCCCGGAAGGCTCGGCCAGGGTCAACCGGGGGTATCTGCCGTTGATGATCGACCCGACCGGCGTGTTCTGCCGGCCCGAAGGCCGCTTCTTCCTGTCCGGTGCCGCGCCTGTGGAAGATCCGGCGGTCGACTGGGACGATTTCGAGCCGCGCTACGAGGAGTTCGAGGAGATCATCTGGCCGGCGCTGGCGGCGCGCTCGCCGGCCTTCGAGGCGATCCGCGTCGTCAACCAATGGGCCGGCCATTACGACTTCAACGCGCTCGACCACAATCTCGTGGTGGGCCGCCATCCGCAGGTAACGAACTTCATCTTCGCCAACGGCTTTTCCGGTCACGGTCTCCAGCAGGGGCCGGCTGCGGGGCGGGGCGTCTCCGAACTCATCACCTACGGCGCTTACCGGACGCTCGACCTGTCCGAGGTCGGCTACGAGCGGATCGTCGAAGGCAGGCCGTTCCTCGAGAAGGCTGTGATCTGAACGGATCGAGCTAGCGAAGCAAATCGCCGAGGGACGGCGCTCGGTTTGCCTCAGCCGCAGCATTCCTCGATATCGATATCGAGCTCGCCGCCTTGCAGGAACGCTTCGAAGGCGGGCTCGAAGGGGGAGGGGTCGAGTTCGTTCGCCTTCAGCCAGGCGTCGTCGTAGTAGCTGTTCAAATAGCGCTCGCCGGAATCGCAGATGAGGGTGACCAGCGAACCGGATTTGCCGGCCTTCGCCATGCGCGCCGCGTGATGGCATATCGCGGCGAAATTCGTGCCCGTCGAGCCGCCGACGCGGCGCCCGAGCCGGCGCGAAAGCACCCGCATCGCCGCCAGCGAGACGGCATCCGGCACCCGCAGCATGGTGTCGATCACCCCGGGCACGAACGACGGTTCCACGCGCGGCCTCCCGATGCCTTCGATGCGCGAAGGGTGGTCGCAGCGGCAGGACGGGTTTCGGGTAGAGAAGCCCTCGAAGAAAGCGGAGCGCTCGACATCGGGCACGCAGAGCAGCGTCGCATGGCGCTTGTAGCGGATATAGCGGCCGATCGTGGCGGTGGTGCCGCCGGTGCCGGCGCTCATCACGACCCAGGACGGGATCGCGTGGCGCTCGCCCGCCAGCTGCTGAAAGATCGACTCGGCGATGTTGTTGTTGCCGCGCCAGTCCGTCGCCCGCTCGGCATGGGTGAACTGATCCATGAAATGGCCGGACAATCGCGCGGCCAGCTCCGCCGACTCGGCATAAATCCGTTTGCCGTCGTCGATGAAATGGCAGCGGCCGCCATAATGCTCGATCGCGGCGATCTTTTCGGGTGAGGTAGAGCGCGGCATGACGGCATAAAACGGAGCACCGATCATGCGGGCGAAATAGGCCTCCGATACCGCCGTCGAGCCCGAGGAAGCCTCGATCACCGGCGTGCCCTCGCGGATCAGGCCGTTGCAGAGCGCATAGAGGAACAGCGAGCGTGCCAGCCGGTGCTTCAGGCTGCCGGTCGGATGCGTGGATTCGTCCTTCAGATACAGGTCGATTCCGGCCAGAGCGGGCGTGTCGAGCTTCCACAGATGCGTGTCGGCTGAGCGGCGCTGATCGGCCTCGATCGACGCGATTGCGTGGTCGACCCAGTCGCGGGCCGTTCCCGGGGTGCTTCTGATCAGTTCGTCACGCACTTGATCGCTCCGCTCGGCGGCAGTCAGGCTGCGGCCGACCATCTGGCGGCAGTTCGTGGCCGGCGTAAAGCTCTGAAATGCGCGACCTGTCGCTCGGAGCGCCGTTCGGGCTCCCGCATTGTCACGACAAGGGATCCGAACCTTGGTGCAGGGCCTCGATGGTCTCCGTGTTCGGGCAGTATTGCTCGTGAGCCGCGCGGATGCCTTGCCGGTTCAGGTCGCGGCGGCACCGGCGCGTCATCGGGCATTCGGCGCAAATGCCAACCATATTCCGCATGACGCTGATATGCCTGCGGCCCAGTTGATCCGGATCGATCCCCTTGCGTTCGAGCAGCCGGTGCAGCGGCGGCGGCTCGGTATCGCCGCGCAGCGCGAGGCGATAGAGGACGGTTTCCGGTATGGCGTTGTCACGGGCCAACTCGGCGATCGTTGCCCGGTCGAGCGCATCGAATTGTCGCCGAGACGATCGACCCCGCCACCATTGGCGAATGGATCCGGTCAGATGCATGGCCACCTCCCCATTTGCTCGCGACCATAGGCGCGTCGGTCAGCGCGGTCGTTGCGCTGGCTCAAGCTTGGGAGCAGAAACTCAGGTCGGCGGGGGCATGAGGAACTCGCGCCTCGTGCGTTCCGAGCCCGGCGCGTCATTCGCCGGCAACAAGTTTCCCTGTGGATTTAACAGTTCGAAAACGACTGACCATAATCCTGCTTAACCGATATTTTGCCTTGAGGCGGCGTTTGACGATTGAATGCAACGACCCGCGGTTTTCTTGGGACAGTGCTCTCCTGAACGCGATTCTGGAGCATGTAGACCAGGGAATTCTGATGGTGGACGCCAACGGCTACGTCGCCGTCTGCAATCAGCGCGCGATCGATCTGCTCGGCCTGCCCGCCGATCTGATGCGTTCCAACCCGTTCTTCGAGGACGTGAAGCGATGGCAGATGGAGCAGGGCGAGTTCGCGGCGGTCCGCGGGCAACTCCTGCACGCGATCAAGTACGAGGGCGTCAATATCGAGGCCTCGGTCTATGAAAGGCAGCGGCCCAACGGGACGGTGCTGGAAGTCCGGACCAACCGCCTTCCCAATGGCGGGGTGGTCCGCACATTCACCGACATCACCGTGCGAAAGGCGGCCGAAGAAGCGGCTGCCAAGAACGAAGCCCGATATCGCGCCCTGGTCGAGGCCAGTTCGGTGGTGATGTGGTGCGCATCGCCGGAGGGCCGCATCACGGAGTTCTGGGGGAAGGAGGCCACTCACAAGACGTCAGGCGAGAGCAACGGCTTCGGATGGCCCGACGACATTCACCCGGACGATCGGCATCGTGTCGCCGCCAATTGGCGCAAGCGCTTGCGGGCACCCGCTCCGTTCTCGAACGAATACAGGGCGCTTTCCCCCGACGGCCAATATCGCTGGCATTCTTCGAGCTGCGTGCCGCTTCTGGCGGCGGACGGCCTTGTCCGGGAGTGGGTGGGCACCATCACCGACATCGACGACCGCAAGCTGGCCGAAGAGCGCCTGCGGGAAAGCGAGGAGCGCTACAGGCTCGCAGCCCATGCGGCCTCGGATGCGATCTGGGACTGGGACCTCGCGGAGGACCGCCTGCAATGGGGCGAAGCCTTCCAGGACATTTTCGGCTACGAGCCTGCCCAGGTGCCGACCTCCTCCGAGGCCTGGCTGGAATGCGTGCACCCGGATGACCGCGCCCGCGTCGGCGACAAGCTCCACCATTTCGTTTCCGACAAGGACGAGCGCTGGCAGGACGAATATCGGCTGAGACGCGGCGACGGCAGCTACGCCTTCGTCTCCGATCGCGGCTCTCTCATCCGCGATCCCTCGGGTACGCCTGTCCGCATGGTGGGAGCGTTGCAGGACCTCACCGAACGCCACCGGGCCGAGGACGCGATCCGCATGAGCGAGGAGCGCCTGCGGCTCGCCCTGCAGGCGAGCAAGATGGCCGCCTGGGAACTCAACCTCCGGACGCAATGGGTGGATCGCTCCGACAACTCGATGGCGCTGCTCGGAATCGGTTCGGGACCGGTGTCCGATTTCGTCGAACGGGTTCATTCCGAAGACCGGCCGAAAGTCTTGGCCTTCTGGCACGCGGTCAGATCGGAAGGGACCAGCGCGACCGAAGTGCGCTATCGCGCTCCGGGCAACAAGCAGACATGGGTGTCGCTGCGGGCCGAGCGAAAGGACGCCGATCGGCTGATCGGCCTCACCTTCGACATCGCCGACCGGAAGGCGGCCGAAGATGCCATCTGGCGGACGGCCAACCATGACCCTCTGACGGGATTGGCGAACCGGGCGCTCTTCCAGTCACGCCTCGAGGACGCATTGAGGCACGCCGAGATCGTGGGGGCCGGCGTCGGCCTGCTCCTGCTCGATCTCGACGACTTCAAGGACGTCAACGATACCCTCGGCCACGCCGTCGGTGACCTGCTGCTCCGGGAAACGGCCCATCGGCTCAGCAGGTTCGTCGGCAAGAGCGATACCGTGGCGCGGTTGGGCGGAGACGAATTCGCCATCATTCTCGCGGAGATGTGCGGGGCTCCCGACGCGACCGCCCGCGCCAGGGCGATCGTGGAGGCCCTGCGCGTTCCCTTCCAGCATGCGGAGCGCGCGCTCTCGACGGCCGCCAGCATCGGGGTCGCAGCCTTCCCCGAGCATCATCGCGACCCGATCGAACTGATGAAGGACGCCGATATCGCGCTCTATCGCGCGAAGGAGCAGGGCCGCAGCCAGGCCGTCATGTATACCAGCGCCGCGCGCGAGGCGATGGAACATCGCGTGACCATTGCGCGCGAGGTGCGCGAGGGACTCGCTGCCCGGCAATTTCGCCCCGACTACCAGCCCAAGGTGTCGTTGACGACGGGCGAGATCGTTGGGTTCGAGGCCCTAGCCCGCTGGCAGCATCCGACGAAAGGGCTTCTCACGCCCAGCCATTTCGGCTCCGTCTTCGCGGATCGGGAGATCTCGATCGCGCTGGGCGAACATATGGTTCGCCGGGTCGCCGCCGATATTCGCTCCTGGCTCGACCAGGGCCTCGCCTTCGGCCGGGTCGCCGTCAATCTGTCTTCCGCCGATTTCTCCGATCCGCGGCTCGCCGACAGAATCATCCGCATTCTGGAGGAGGCGCGGGTTCCGCCGGCCCATTTCGAGATCGAGGTCACGGAAACGGTGTTTCTTGCGCGCCGAACGGCCACGGCGGCCTTCACGCTGAACCAGCTTCACAAGGCCGGCATATCCATCGCCTTGGACGATTTCGGGACGGGGTTCGCCTCCCTCATCCATCTCAAGCAGTTCCCGGTCGATCACATCAAGATCGACCAGAGTTTCGTGCGGGATCTGCTCAGCGACGACGGCGACGCCGCTATCGTCGCGGCCATCGTCAATCTCGGCCACACCATGGGCATGCACACCACGGCCGAAGGGGTCGAGAACGTGCAGCAGGCGAAGCGCCTGCGAGAAGCGGGATGCGATTTCGCCCAGGGGTTCCTGTACGCAAAGCCCCAGCCTGGCGCGGATGTGCCGGGCATCATACGGACTTGGCCAGCCGACCGGCCTCCGGGTGCGTAGCGGAGCGACGCGGAACCGTCTCAGCCTTCGTCAGGATGATGGTGGTGGTGCCGGCCGGCCGGCGCGCCGGGCAGCAGGTGAAGCTGCCCGTGCCGGACGCCGCGCTGGCTGATCACCTCGTCGGCGAAGGCGCGCACGGCTCCGCTCTCGCCTCGCAGCACGGACACCTCAAGGCATTCATGGCGGTCCAGATGGACGTGCAGGGTCGCGACGGAAAGATCGTGATGATCGTGCTGCTGGTTCGTCAGCCGGCGCGCCAGATCGCGCGTCTCATGGTCGAAGACATAGGCGAGCGTCGCGAAGCAGGGGGCGGCGGGATCGGCCTGGGTCTCCGTCCGGGCCGCCTGGCGGAGAATGTCCCGGATCGCTTCGGAGCGACTGCCATAGCCTTTCGAGGCGCTCAGCGCATCGACGAATGCGAGCAGCTCCGCATCGATGGTGATCGTTACCCGTTCCACCTTCACCCCGATTCCAATGTTCCGGATCGGGCGCAGAGTAGGACGGGCATCGGATAATTGCGAGACGGAGAACGCCGGCGCGAGCCGCCGGTCGGTCCTGCCTAGGACTGAAAGAGGCGGCTGTACTGGGTCTCGTGCCAGGCGCTCGCCATGGCCAGGGCCGGGGACAGGCTGCCGATCTCGTCATCCGCGATCGTGCTGGCGTGGAGGCCCGCCTGCTCGATCGCGTCGGCAGCCTCGACGAGGATGCGCTGCCCGGCCGTATGGCCGAGGGGCACCAGCCGGATCGCCGCGTTCACCTGCCCCTCGACATAGATCCACAACAATCCGTTCAGGGCCGCCGCGGGGGCGATCCGCCAATGATGGGTGGCCAGGGCGAAGGTGCCGGCGAAGGTCAGTGCGTCGTCGCCATGCGCCGAGGCCGCTGGAAGTTCGAGATCGACGAGGAGGCGCAGGAGCGCTTCTCCCAGGCGCCGGTCCTCCAGCTGGAACTCGCGGCTTTCGCGGCCTGCGGCAAGCCAGGCATTCGCGGCGCGGAAGCGCTCCCCGTCGCCCGCTCCCAGAGCCTGCGCCATGCGCCAGAACAGGGCGCCGTCCAACTGCGCGACATTCGTCCGCAGCGTGCCGAGGATCCAGTCGCGCGCCGTCTTCTCGTCATGGACCCAGCCGGCGAGGACGGCGGCTTCGAGACCGCGGGAATAGGAGAACCCGCCGACGGGCAAGCCCTGGCTCACCAGCCGCAGCAGGTGTAGCGGCATGGTCTGGCGGCTCTGGCCCGCATCCGGGGTCGCATCCATCGGTCAGGCCCTTGCCGGCGCGGCCTCCGGAGCAGCGCTCTCGAACAACCCGCCCTGCTCGACGATGAAGTCGACGATCCTGTCGAGGCCGTGGCCGCGCGAGAGATCGGTGAAGCCGAAGGGCCGTGCCCCGCGCATCCGCGCCGCATCCGCCTGCACCACGTCGAGATCGACGTTCACATAGGGCGCAAGATCGCTCTTGTTGATGACCAGGAAGTCCGAGCGGGTGATGCCCGGGCCGCCCTTGCGGGGGATTTCCTCGCCCTGGCACACCGAGATGACGTAGAGGGTCAGGTCGGCGAGGTCGGGCGAGAAGGTCGCGGCCAGATTGTCGCCGCCGGATTCGATGAAGATGATGTCGAGGTCGGGGATCTTCCGGTTGATCTCGGCGATGGCCTGCAGGTTGATCGAGGCATCTTCGCGGATGGCGGTGTGCGGGCAGCCGCCGGTCTCGACGCCGACGATCCGGTCCTCCGGCAGGGCCTGGAGGCGCGCCAGGATCATGGCGTCCTCCTTGGTGTAGATGTCGTTGGTGATGACGGCGATCGAGAAGCGCTCCCGCATCGCCTTGCACAGTTTCTCGGTCAGCGTCGTCTTGCCCGAGCCGACGGGGCCGCCGATGCCGACGCGGAGAGGGCCGTTCTTGGATGCCATTGTTGCAGATGCCTCGGCTTCGTGGGGCGGCGCTCCACGGCGTCAGCCGTGGGAGTGACCGTGTTCTCCGTGAGTATGGGGATGGGAATGCGGTTCGTCATGCCCATGATGATGCGCCGCGCCGCCATGCGAATGGCCATGGCCGGAATAGGCGCCGCGAACGGGATTGAACTCCGCCACGATCTCCTCGACCTCCGCGCCGAGACCTTCGAGCATGGCCTTGATGACGTGGTCGCGCAGGATCAGGATCCGGTTCGGTTCGATGGCGGCAGCGAGATGGCGGTTGCCGATGTGCCAGGCGAGTTCGGTGAGATGAAGGGGGCCGTGGCCGCGAATGGCGTAGAGGGGCTCGTCGGCGGCTGCGATCTCGATGACGCCACTGCCTTCGAGCAACAACTCGTCGCCGGCCGCCAGGACGACCGTCTCGGGGAGATCGACGAGAACCTTGCGGCCATCGGCCAGTTCGATGGCGCGGCGCCGCAGATGGCGCTCGTCGTGCTGGAGTACGGCCTTGCCGAGGACCGGCTCGTGGCTCGTGCCGATCTGCGATGCGCGCCTGACGGCGATGGCTTTCAACATTCGACGATCCCGTCCCGGCTGATGCGAGCCCGGCCTCCAGAGGAACGACCGGTGGGATTCCGGCGACGTTTCGGCCATGCAGGCTCGCCACGAGTTAGCGCAAAGAATGCGACTCTACCAGTATCCATCCGGCGAGGATTTTCGCGCCGGGGGAGTATCAGGTCGGGTGAATGAAATAGACTGTATAGAAATGGGATACTGAGCACAATCTTGAGCTGTGCTCCTGTTGGCTGCCGTTTTTATTTGCTGCATCAAGTGGGCCATGCGATAAAATCCGGCTTCAATTGAGCCCGTTTTTGACCCAAAAGACTTGGAAGATTTGGCTGAAGAGCGGTTCATGAATGCGATCCTGCCTGTTCCGCCTTCGGGAGCCGCCCGGTTGCCCGCCGATCTGAGCGCGCGGGCGCATTATGCCGCGCAGCCGGGCAACTGGCTCGCCGAGCTGGAGCTGTGGTTCGCGCCGGGAGCGGGCAAGACCCGGCTGATGCGCCGGCGCCATGTCGGGCCGCTGGTCGTGCAGCAGCCCTTCCATCCGGAGAAGGACGGGACCTGCCACGTCTATCTGCTGCATCCTCCGGGCGGTGTCGCGGGCGGGGACCAGCTCGATCTGCGCTTCCATCTCGATGCCGGTGCGCGCGTCGTTCTGACGACGCCCGGTGCGACGAAATTCTATCGCAGCGAGCAGGGCAACAGCACGCAGTCGACCGTCATCGCGGTCGGGGCTGGGGCGGTTTGCGAGTACCTGCCGCAGGAAACGATCCTCTTCGACGGCGCCGATGCGCGCATCGACACCAAGGTTTCGCTCGCGGCCGATGCCACCTATGTCGGGTGGGATTTCCTCTGCCTCGGCCGCCCGGCCGCGCGCGAGCGTTTCGATACGGGCGGGCTCAGCCAGCGCATCGAGATCACGCGGGACGGCAAACCGATCTGGTTCGAAAGAGCCGGCATCTCCGGCGGATCTCCCCTCATGCAGGCCGCCTTCGGTCTTGGAGGGCAGCCGACATGGGGCACGATGGTCTATGCCGGCGCGATCGGCGACGATGCGGCCGTGCGGGTCAGGTCCGCCATCGGGGAACGCGGCGACGGCGTCTTTTCGGTCAGCCAGCTCGAACAGGCGGTGGTTTGCCGCTATCTCGGACCGCAGGCGGCCGACGGCAAGTCACTCTTCATCGAGGCATGGGACGTGCTCCGAACCCTGGGCCAGGGCAAGGCCGCCCACAGGCCGCGCATCTGGGCTACCTGAACTATCCGCTGCTGAACGAGGAACGGTCATGGAACTTCTTCCACGCGAGAAAGATAAGCTCCTCCTCTTTACGGCGGGGCTGCTGGCGGAACGACGGAAGGCGCGCGGGCTCAAGCTGAACTATCCCGAGGCGGTGGCCTATATCTCCGCGGCCATTCTCGAAGGCGCGCGGGAAGGCCGCACGGTCGCGGATCTGATGTCCTATGGCGCGACGCTGCTGAAGCGCGACGAGGTCATGGAGGGCGTGCCGGAGATGATCTACGACGTCCAGGTCGAGGCGACCTTCCCCGACGGGACCAAGCTGGTCACCGTCCACAGCCCCATTCCGTGAGGTGCCGACATGATCCCGGGTGAATTCTTCATCGAGGACGGCGAGATCGAACTCAACGCCGGGCGTGAGCGGCTGACGATCGACGTCGCCAATTCCGGCGACCGGCCGATCCAGGTCGGCTCGCATTATCATTTCTACGAGACCAACGCGGCGCTGCATTTCGACCGCGACAAGGCGCGGGGCTTCCGGCTCGACATTCCAGCCGGCACGGCGGTGCGCTTCGAGCCCGGCCAGTCGCGGACCGTCCGGCTCGTGGCGCTCGCCGGCGAGCGGGCGGTCTACGGCTTCAACGCCAAGGTCATGGGAAAGCTGGAGAGCTGAGATGGCGCGCATTACCCGCGAGAACTACGCATCCCTCCACGGCCCCACCAAGGGCGACCGCATCCGCCTGGCCGACACCGAGCTGGTGATCGAGATCGAGCAGGACCACACCATCTATGGCGAGGAGGTCAGCTTCGGCGGCGGCAAGGTCATCCGCGACGGCATGGGCCAGAGCCAGCGCAACGCCGCCGAGGTCGCCGACGTCGTCATCACCAATGTGGTCATCCTCGACCATTGGGGGATCGTGAAGGCCGATGTCGGCATCAAGGACGGGCGGATCGCCGCGATCGGCAAGTCCGGCAACCCCGATATCCAGCCCGGCGTCGACATCGTCATCGGCCCCGGCACCGACATCATCGCGGGCGAGGGCAAGATCCTGACTGCGGGCGGCATCGACACCCATATCCATTTCATTGCGCCGCAGCAGGCCGAGGAAGCGCTCACCAGCGGCACGACCACGCTGGTAGGCGGCGGCACCGGCCCCTCGGTCGGCACGCTCGCCACCACCGTCACGCCCGGCCCCTGGTACATCCACCGCATGCTCGAGGCGGTCGAGGACCTGCCGATCAATGTCGGCCTGCTCGGCAAGGGCAATGCGAGCCTGCCGGAGCCGCTGCGGGAGCAGGTCCGGGCCGGCGTCATCGGCCTCAAGCTGCATGAGGACTGGGGCACGACCCCGGCCGCGATCGACAACTGCCTTTCGGTCGCCGACGAGATGGACGTGCAGGTCGCGCTGCATTCCGACACGCTGAACGAGAGCGGCTTCGTCGCCGACACCTTCGCCGCGATGAAGGGCCGCGCCATCCACTCCTTCCACACGGAAGGCGCCGGCGGCGGCCATGCGCCGGACATCATCACGGCGGCGGGGCAGGAGAACATCCTGCCCTCCTCGACCAATCCGACCCGGCCCTACACGATCAACACCATCGACGAGCATCTCGACATGTTGATGGTGTGCCACCACCTCAGCCCGCAGATTCCGGAAGACGTCGCCTTCGCCGAGTCGCGCATCCGCAAGGAGACGATCGCGGCCGAGGACATCCTTCACGATCTCGGCGCCTTCTCGATGATGTCGTCGGATTCGCAGGCGATGGGCCGCATCGGCGAGACGACTTTGCGCTGCTGGCAGACCGCGCACAAGATGAAGGTGCAGCGCGGTCCACTGCCGGAGGACAGCGCGCGCAACGACAATTTCCGCTGCAAGCGCTATGTCGCCAAATACACGATCAACCCGGCGATCACCCATGGCTTCGCCCATGAGATCGGCTCGATCGAGGTCGGCAAGCGCGCGGATCTCGTGCTCTGGAAGCCGGCCTTCTTCGGCGTCAAGCCGTCGCTGGTGATGCTCGGCGGCATGATCGCCACCGCGCCGATGGGCGACCCCAACGCCTCGATCTCGACGCCGCAGCCGGTGCATTACCGGCCGATGTATGCGGTCCTCGGCCGGGCGCGGGGCAAGACCGGCGTCACCTTCGTGTCGCAGGCGGCGCTCGACGACAAGATCGGCGACAAGCTGCAGCTCCAGAAGCAGCTGGTGGCGGTGAAGGGCACGCGCGGCGTCCGCAAGAAGGATATGATCCACAATTCGCTGACGCCGAAGATCGAGGTCGATCCCCAGAACTATCGGGTCCGGGTCGATGGCGAGCTGATCACCTGCGAGCCGGCAAGCTCGCTTCCGATGGCGCAGCGCTATTTCCTGTTCTGAGCAGCTGGCGCGACTGCAACAGCCTCCGGAGCACAGTTTCCGGGGGCACCCGAGCAAACTAACCGGCCGGTCGGCGTTCGACCGGCCGGATTGTTGGGTCGACCGGCCGACGGAAGGATGCCTGCATGAGTTCGACACAGGTCCAGGAGAATGCCCTCGCGGCCTTCGGGATTCATGTCCTGCGCGGCATCGGGCAGGTGGTCTTCCAGAACAACGCCGTGTCCGGCCTGATCATCCTCGGCGCGCTCTTCTTCAATTCCTGGATCTATGGCGCGATCTGCCTGCTGGGCGCGGTGGTTTCGACCCTGACCGCGCGGGTTCTCGATGCCGATGACGGGCTGATCGCGGACGGGCTGTTCGGTTTCAACGGCGCGCTCGTCGGCCTCGCGCTCGTCGCCTTCACCAGCGCGGATTTCCGCACCGGCGCGGTGCCGTCGTTCCACATGCTCGTCTACATCGTGTTCGCGGCGGCCCTGACCAGCGTGGTCTTCTCGACGATCGGGACCTTGCTGCAGCCGCACAAGGTGGCGGCGTTGACCGCGCCGTTCGTCCTGGTGGGCTGGCTGTTCCTCTTCGCGGTGCTGAAATTCGCCAATATCGAGGCAGGCCCCCTGGCCAAGCCGGTCTCGCCGGACCAGTACGCCGTGGCCGCCACCTATGTGCTGCCGACCTGGTATATGGGGATCGGCAATGCGATCGGGCAGATCTTCTTCCAGGACAACTGGATCGCCGGATACCTGATCGTCCTCGGCATCGCCGTGAATTCGCGCATCAGTGCCGGGATGGCGCTGCTCGGGGCGGGGCTGGCGGCGGCGACCGCCGCCGTGTTCGGCGGGCCGGAAGGCGCGATCCGCGACGGCCTGTTCGGCTACAACGCCGCGCTCACCGCGATGGCGCTCGGCGGCTTTTTCCTGGTCCTGACCTGGCGGAGCTTCCTGTACACGCTCTTCGGCATCGTCGTGACGACCTGGCTGTGGGCCTCGGTCGCGATCTTCCTGAAGCCGATCGGCATGCCGGTGCTGACCTCCACCTTCGTTCTGGTGACCTGGCTGCTGCTCATCGGCGCGCATGGCTTCAGGGCCCTGGTGCCCGTGGCGCCCGCGGCCGCGACGACGCCGGAAGATAATCGCCGGCGATTCCTCGCAGGCACCGGCTCCTCCGCCGCAGGAGCGGCTGGAGCGCCGGCCGCCTGATCCGACGATCTCGATCGCGTCGGATGCCCGGCGCGCAATGCGCCTTCGAAGATGGAGTTTTTTGCTGTGGGACTGCTCGGAATTCTCGTCTCCCTAGCGCTGCTGATGTGGCTCGCCTATCGCGGTTGGAGCATCCTGATGGTCGCCCCGATCGCGGGTCTCGCCGCGGCGATCCTCGCCGGCGAACCGGTCCTCGCGCATTGGACGCAGACCTTCATGCCGGGCGCCGCCCGCTTCGTGGCGCAATGGTTCCCGATCTTCCTGCTCGGCGGGCTTTTCGGGAAATTGATGGACGATAGCGGCTCGATCGCCTCGATCGCCGATTATCTGACCAAACGCCTGGGCACGAAGCGGACCATTCTTGCTGTCGTGCTCGCCTCCGCCGTCGTCACCTATGGCGGCGTCAGCGTCTTCGTCGCCTTCTTCGTGCTGGTCCCGATGGCGCAGCAGATGTTCCAGGCCGCGGATATTCCGCGCCGGCTGATGCCGGCCACGATCGGCCTCGGCGCCTTCACCTTCACGATGACGGCGCTGCCGGGCACGCCCTCGGTCAACAACGCGATCCCGATGCCGTATTTCGGAACGACCACCTTCGCGGCGCCCGGCATCGGCATCGTCGCCTCCGCGATCACGCTGGCCTTCGGCCTGTGGTGGCTCGCGCGCGCCGAGGCTGCCGCCCGCCGCGCGGGAGAGGGGTTCGGCACGGTTGCCGAGCTTCCGGCCCCGATCGACGAGAAACTGCGCGAGCAGGCGACGGCCGCAGGCGAATTCGACCCCGCGGAACTCGATCATGGCAAGCGGGCGGATGGACGCCCGCCCGTCGCGCTGGCGGCGCTGCCGCTCGCCGTCGTCATCGTGGTGAATTTCCTGATGGCGCTGGTGGTGTTTCCGCGGATGGATTTCGCCTTCCTGGCCGAGCCGGTCTGGGGCAGCACCTCGATCAACACGATCGGCGGCGTCTGGTCGGTGATGCTGGCCTTGGCGGCCGCGAACCTGACGGTGATCGCGGTGAACCTCCGCCGCATGCCCAATATTCGCGAGAGCCTCGACGCCGGCGCAAATTCCGCCGCGTTGCCGATGCTGACCATCGCCAGCCTGGTCGGGTTCGGCGCGATCGTCGCCTCCCTGCCGGCGTTCAACCTCGTTCGCGATGCGGTGATCGGCATCCCGGGCGGCCCGCTGATCTCGCTGACCGTCGCGATGAATACGCTGGCGGCCCTGACCGGCACGGCCTCGGGCGGTTCGGCCATCGCGCTTGCCGCGCTTGGGGATCACTTCCTCAAGCTGGCCGCGACCTATGGCGTCGACCCGGCCCTGATGCACCGGATCACCGTGATCAGCGCCGGCACGCTCGATGCGTTGCCGCATAACGGCACCGTGCTGATGCTGCTGCAGATCAGCAAGCTCACCCATGCGGAGAGCTACAAGGACATGGTCATGACGGTGATCGTCGGCGTCGTGATCTCGCTGATCGCCGTTCTTATTCTGGGATCGCTGGTCGGGTCGTTCTAGCCCATCGCATGCCAAGGCGGCTTCCGCCTTGGGGAGGCATCCGGGGCTGAAACGCCGAGACGGATCGCCATGCGCCCGGCGGCTGCATGGCGATCCGGACGCGGCCCGGAGCCGGGCTCGAAAGCCGAGTTGACGGCGCATCTAGTATGATGTTCTGTAAAAAACTGCATACTCACAGCTGCCGGCGAGAACTCCCCATGCGGACGCAGATGTTTCCGAGGCTGGCGCTCGCCCTTTCCGTCGCCGCCACGACCTTCGCCACCGCTGCGCTGGCGGATCCGAAGCTCAATTTCTCCTGGCCGATGAATGTCGGCCCGCTCAATCCGCATCTGTATTCGCCCAACCAGATGTTCGCGCAGACCATGGTCTACGAGCCACTGGTCCGTTACCGGGCCGACGGCACGGTCGGCCCCTGGCTCGCCGAGAGCTGGGAGGCGTCTGACGATGGCAAGGCTCATATCTTCAAGCTTCGCGGCGATGTGCGTTTCTCCAATGGGGAGGTGTTCGACGCGGGCGCCGTCAAGGCCAACATCGACGCGGTGCTGAAGAACCGGCCTCGCCACAGCTGGCTCGAACTGGCCAACCAGATCGTATCGGCCGACGTGGTCGCTCCCGACCGCATCCGCATCACGCTCAAGGATGCCTATTATCCGCTCCTGCAGGAGCTGGCGCTGGCGCGTCCGTTCCGGTTCGTAGCGCCCTCGCAGTTCAGGAACGGCGGCACGGCCGACGGCATCGCGGCCCCGATCGGGACCGGGCCCTGGAAGCTGACGGAGACCCGGCTGGGAGAGCGCGACGTCTTCACGCGCAACGACGGCTATTGGGGCGCCAAGCCCGCCTATGAGCAGGTAACGGTGAAGGTCATCCCCGATCCGAACACCCGCGCCATCGCTCTCGAGACGGGCGAGATCGATTTGGTCTACGGCACGGACGGGCCGATCTCGCCGGACATGTTCGACCGCTTCCGCCGGATGGGCACCTACACGACGGCGCTGTCCGAACCGCTGGAAACCCGGGCCCTGGCCATCAACACCAATCGTGGCGCAACGCGGGAACTCGCCGTCCGCAAGGCACTGAACCATGCGGTCGACAAGGAAGCGATGATCGCGACGGTGCTCTACGGCACGCAGAAACGGGCCGATACGCTCTTTGCCGGCAATGTTCCCTATGCCGATGTCGGCCTCCGGCCCTACGCCTTCAACCCGGCGCTGGCCGGCCGCCTGCTCGACGAAGCGGCCTGGAAGGCGAAGGCCGCTGGCGGCATCCGCGAAAAGAACGGCGAGGTGCTGACCATCGAATTCAGCTTCGTCGGCACCGACGCCATCAGCAAGTCGATGGCCGAGATCATCCAGGCGGACCTCCGCAAGGTTGGGATCGATGTGCAGTTGATCGGCGAGGAGGAAAGCAGCGTGCTTGCCCGCCAGCGGGACGGGCGCTTCGGCATGATCTTCAACCGGACATGGGGGGCGCCCTACGATCCGCATGCCTTCGTCAGCTCCATGCGCGTCCCTTCCCATGCCGACTATCAGGCCCAACTCGGCCTGCCCGACAAGGCCGAGATCGACGCCAAGATCGGCCGCGTGCTGATCTCGACCGACGAGACCGCGCGGCGGCAGCTCTACAAGGACATCCTCACACGCCTGCACGAGGAGGCGGTCTACCTGCCGCTGACCTATGTCACCGCGATCGCCGTCGCCAAGCCGAAGGTCGGCAAGATTCCGTTCGGGGCGATGTCCAGCGAGATTCCCTTCGAAGAATTCGTGCCGAAAGCGGATTGACGGTGGCGGCCTTCATCGCCCGACGCGCGCTCCTGCTGATCCCGATGCTGCTGGGGGCATCGCTGGTCATCTTCCTGATGTTGCGGCTGGGACCGAGCGATCCGGCGATGGATTATCTGCGGCTGTCGAAGGTGCCGCCGACGCCGCAGGCGCTCGAAGACGCTCGTCAGATGCTCGGGCTCGATCGGCCTATTGCCGCCCAGTATCTCGACTGGCTCGGAAAGGCGCTGACGCTCGATTTCGGAGTGTCCTATGCGACGCAGCGACCGGTGCTGCCGGACCTGCTGCACTACCTGCCGGCGACGCTGCAGCTCGCGGGCGTCGCACTGGTGCTGACGCTCGGGCTGTCCATTCCCATGGGCATCTGGGCTGCCCGCCATCGTGAAGGCTGGCCGGACCAGATCGTCAGGCTCGTCGCCTTCCTCGGCGTCTCCATGCCGAATTTCTGGCTGGGCTTCCTGCTGGTGCTGGTCTTCTCCATCCAGCTCGGCTGGCTACCGCCGATGGGGCGCGGAAGCCCGGCGCACCTCATCATGCCGGCCATCGCCATCGCCTTCATGTCGATGTCGATCAATGCGCGCCTGCTCAGGGCGAGCATGCTGGAAATCGCCGGGCAGCGCCATGTCCGCTATGCCCGGCTGCGGGGCCTGCCCGAGCGCAGGGTGGAGCGCTCCCATATCCTTCGCAACGCCTGGCTGCCGATCATCACCGCCACGGGCATGCATATCGGCGAGCTGATCGGCGGCACGCTGGTGATCGAGAGCATCTTCGGCTGGCCGGGCGTTGGCCGCTACGCCGTTTCGGCGATCATGAACCGGGACTATCCGGTCATCCAGTGCTTCACGCTGGTCATGGTGACGATCTTCGTCGTCTGCAACCTGATCGTCGACATCGTCTATGCTTGGTCGGACCCGCGAATCCGTCTTTCGGCGGAGGGCGCATGACGGCCGAAACCTTTCACGGCACGGCAGAAACGGGCAGTCAGCGCCTCAGCGTGCGGAAGGGCTGGGCGTTTCGCCTTGCCTGCCTGATCGTGGCGCTGCTGGCCGCGGCGGCCATCGCCGGCCCGTGGATATCGCCGCACCATCCGGATGCGGTGGAGCTGGCGCGGCGGCTCCAGGGGCCGAGCCTGTCGCATTGGCTGGGAACCGATCATCTCGGTCGCGACATCCTGTCCCGGCTCATCGCCGGCACGCGGGTTTCGCTGGGTTCCGTGGCGATCGCGCTCGGCCTGATCCTGGCTCTCGGCATCGTCATCGGCGGGGCGGCGGGCTTCGTGGGCGGGCGGACGGACCAGCTCATCATGCGGGTCGCCGACGTCTTCCTGACGTTTCCGACGCTGGTCCTCGCGCTCTTCATGGTCGGCATGCTTGGCACCGGGCTGGTGAACGTGATCCTCGCCATCGCCCTGTCGCACTGGGCCTGGTACGCCCGCATCGTCCGCGGCATCGTGCTGTCGCTCCGGCATCGCGAGTTCCTGCTGGCGGCGCAGATGAGCGGTGCAGGGCCGGTGCGGATCTTCCTCGACCATCTCCTGCCCGCGACCTTCTCCCAGCTCGTCGTGCTGGCGACGCTCGATGTCGGCCATATCATGCTGCATGTCTCGGGCCTGTCCTTCCTGGGGCTGGGCGTCACGCCGCCCACGGCCGAATGGGGGGTGATGATCAGCGATGCGCGCCAGTTCGTCTGGACGGCGCCGCTCCTGATCCTCTGGCCCGGCCTGGCGCTGCTGCTGAGCGTCATGGCCTTCAACATCCTGGGGGATGCCCTGCGCGACCGCCTCGACCCGCATCTCAAGGCGGATCACAGCCATTGACCAGCGACGCGCTCACCATCGCGAACCTGACCGCCACGGCGATCGTCCACGGTCGGACCCGCGTGCTCGTCGACGACCTGTCGCTGACCGTCCGGCGCGGCCGCATCCTGGCGCTGGTCGGCCCGAGCGGCTCGGGAAAATCGATGACCTGCTCGGCTGCTCTGGGCGTCCTGCCGCCGGGCGTCACCGCGCGTGGCAAGGTCGCCATCGGAGGCGTGGCGCATGATCCGGCCGCGCTGCGCGGCCGCCATGTTGCGACGATCATGCAGAACCCGCGCAGCGCCTTCAATCCGGTCCGGACGATGCGCGATCATGCGCTGGAGACGCTCAAGGCGCTCGGCAAGCTCGACGCGCACGCGGAGGCGCGCGTGAGCGATTGCATGGCGGCTGCCGGGCTGGAGGATGTGCAGGCGATCCTCGGCCTGCATGCCTTCGAGATGAGCGGGGGCATGCTGCAGAGGATGATGATCGCGCTCGCCCTGCTGAGCGAGGCGCCTTTCCTCTTCGCCGACGAGCCGACCACCGATCTCGATCTGGCAGTGCAGCTTCGCGTGCTCGAATTGCTGCAAGGACTGGTCGCGAAGCGCGGCATCGGCGTGTTGCTGGTGACGCACGACATGGGTGTGGTCGCCAAGCTCGCCGACGATGTCGCGGTGCTCGATCACGGCCGGCTGGTGGAGCAGGCTCCGGTCGGCGAGATCTTCCGCGCGCCGCGGCACGCCATGACCCGCACCCTGGTCGGCGCGCATCTGTCCCTCTACGGCATGAAGCTCAGCGCATGAGCCTGCTTCGCGCCATCGATGTCTGCAAGGACTACAGGACCTATTCGCTCGTCGGCGCGAGCGCGGGCAAGCGAGTGCTGGACACTGTCTCGCTTACGATCGCGGAAGGTGAAACCGTCGCCCTCCTCGGGCGCAGCGGCTGCGGCAAGAGCACGCTGGCGCGCCTGCTCGTCGGGCTGGAGCGGCCGACCTCCGGTCAGGTGCTGTTTCGGGACAAGCCGGTGGCAGCGCTCGCCAGGCGGGAGCTCGCCGAGTTCCGGCGACAGGTCCAGCTCGTGTTCCAGGATTCGCCCGGCGCGGTGAATGCGCGCTTCACCGTTCGCGCCATCGTCTCCGAGCCACTGAGGCATCTGACGGCGCTGGACGAGATCGGGCGCGAAGCCCGCATACGGGAATTGCTGGACATGGTCGAGCTGCCGGCCGGGATCGCGGACATGCTTCCCTCCCAGGTCAGCGGCGGCCAGTTGCAGCGCGTCTGTATCGCGCGTGCGCTGGCGGTCGGTCCGAAGCTCGTCATCCTCGATGAGGCGGTGTCCAATCTGGACACCCACCTGCAGGCCTCGGCCCTGGCGTTGCTGGAGCGGCTGCAGGCCGAGCGCGGCGTGTCCTATCTGTTCGTCACCCATGATCTGAGGCTGGTCAGGCGCTTCGCCTCGCGTTGTCTCGTGATGGACGACGGCCGGATCGTGGAAGAGGTCGCCGACCCGTCCTCCGGTAAGATGAAGCACCCGGCGTCGCGGCTCCTGAGCGAGGCTGTCCTGCCGCCCATGCCGCTCCGGACGGCAGCTGGTTAGCGCCAGCATGTATCGATCCCCGATCGTGCGACAGCGCCCGTGGAGCCGGAGGCGACGGCGATCGACGGGACGCCGCGCCCGGTCATGCCCTGATTGAAGCAGCAAGGCCGCCGCCCGTTGCCGGGCGGCGGCCTCAAATGATGGAGAGAGAGGGCCTGAGCCACTCAGGCCATGTTCTGACCGCCATTGGCGGAAAGGGTGGAGCCGGTGATGAAGCCGGCATCGTCGCTGGCCAGGAACACCACGGCCCGCGCGATCTCCTCGGGCTCGCCGAGGCGGCCGACCGGGATATGCGGCAGGATCGACTTCTCGATCACGGCCGGGTCGATCGCCTTGACCATCTCGGTCGCGATGTAGCCGGGGCAGATCGCGTTCACCGTGATGCCGGCGCGCGCGCCTTCCTGCGCCAGCGCCTTGACGAAGCCGATGTCGCCGGCCTTGGCCGCGGAATAATTGACCTGGCCCATCTGGCCCTTCTGGCCGTTGATCGACGAGATGCAGATGACGCGGCCGAACTTGCGGGCGCGCATGCCCTCCCAGACCGGGCGGGTCATGTTGAACAGCGAGTTGAGGTTGGTGTTGATCACCGCGTCCCACTGTTCTTTGGTCATCTTGTGGAACATGCCGTCGCGGGTGATGCCGGCATTGTTGACCAGCACGTCGACCGGGCCCAGCTCGGCCTCGACCCTGGCGATGCCGGCGACGCAGGAATCATAATCCGAGACGTCCCATTTATAGGTCTTGATCCCGGTCTCGGCGGTGAACTTGGCCGCCGCCTCGTCATTGCCGGCATAGCTCGCCGCCACATTGTAGCCAGCCGCCTTCAGGCCCTTCGAGATCGCCGCGCCGATGCCGCGCGAGCCACCCGTCACCAATGCAACCTTCGCCATGAGCTTGTTTCCCTTCTTCCGATGGTCCTGCGGCTTGGCGCCGTCATTGTCTTGATCGCTTCAGTGCGGACGAGCTGAGCTCGCCCGCACTCTTGATGATGCCTTGCCGGCTTGCGGCGCCGGCGCGCCGTCCTTGGCTATTTCTTCTTCTGCGGCGGCAGGTCGGTGCAGTGGCCCTCGAAGACCTCGGCCGCCATGCCGATGGATTCGCCCAGCGTCGGGTGCGGGTGGATGGTCTTGCCGATATCGGCTGGCTCGCAGCCCATCTCGACGGCGAGGCAGACCTCGCCGATCAGGTCGCCGGCATGGGTGCCGACGATCCCGCCGCCGATGATGCGGTGCGTGGCCTCGTCGAAGATCAGCTTGGTGAAGCCCTCGTCGCGGCCATTGGCGATGGCGCGCCCCGATGCGGCCCAGGGGAAGACCGCCTTGCCGAACTTGATGCCCTCGGCCTTGCACTGATCCTCGGTCTTGCCGGCCCAGGCGATTTCCGGGTCGGTATAGGCGACCGAGGGAATCTGGCGGGCATCGAAGAAGGAGGCCTCGCCCTTCGCCACCTCGGCCGCGACATGGGCCTCGTGCACGGCCTTATGGGCCAGCATCGGCTGGCCGACGATGTCGCCGATCGCGAAGATATGCGCGACATTGGTGCGCATCTGCTTGTCCACCGGGATGAAGCCGCGATCACCGACCGCGACGCCCGCCTTCTCGGCGCCGATCTTCTTGCCGTTGGGCGAGCGCCCGACAGCTACCAGCACGAGATCGTAGAGCTGCGGGCCGGCCGGAGCCTTCTCGCCCTCGAAGGAGACCTCGATGCCGGCTGCCGTCGCCTTGGCACCCACCGTCTTGGTCTTGAGCATCACGTTGTCGAAGCGCGGCGCGTTCTTCTTCTCCCAGACCTTGACCAGGTCGCGATCCGCGCCCGGCATCAGGCCGTCGAGCATCTCGACCACGTCGACGCGGGCGCCGAGCGTCGAATAAACCGTCGCCATCTCCAGGCCGATGATGCCGCCGCCGATCACCAGCATGCGTTTGGGGATCGCGCGCAGCAGCAAGGCGCCGGTGGAATCGACGATGCGCTCGTCCTCCGGCAGGAAGGGCAGCTTCACCGCCTGCGAACCGGCGGCGATGATCGCCTTGGCGAAGCGGATCGTCTTCTTGCCGGCAGCGGTCTCGACTTCGAGGTGATGCGGATCGAGGAAGGAGCCGGTGCCGGTGACGACCTCGACCTTGCGCGCCTTGGCCATGCCGGCAAGGCCGCCGGTCAATTTGCCGATGACGCCGTCCTTGAAGGCCCGGAGCTTGTCGAGATCGATCTGGGGCGGGCCGTAGCTGATGCCATGCGCGCTCAGATTGGGGATCTCGTCCATCACCGCGGCCGTGTGCAGCAGGGCCTTGCTCGGAATGCAGCCGACATTCAGGCAGACGCCGCCGAGCGTGGAGTAGCGCTCGACGAGCACCGTCTTCATGCCGAGATCGGCGGCGCGGAAGGCGGCCGAATAGCCGCCCGGCCCAGCGCCGAGCACCAGCACCTCGCAGTCCATATCGGCCTTGCCGCCGAAGCTTGCGGCTGCCGGGGCGGCGGTGGGAGGGGCCGCCGCCCCGGCCGGGGGAGCAGGTTTCGGGACCTCGGACGCCGCGCTTTGCGCAGCCTCCAAAGTGAGGATCACCGACCCTTCGCTCACCCTGTCGTCAGCCTTGATCTTGATCTCCTTCACCACGCCGGCCACCGGCGAGGGGATCTCCATCGAAGCCTTGTCGGATTCGACCATGATGAGTGCGGTGTCTACCGCGATCGTCTCACCCGGTTTCACCAGCACCTCGATCACGGCGACATCCTTGAAGTCGCCGATATCGGGAACGGTCACATCGATCTGGTTCGCCATGTTTCAGCTCCCGACTCAGAACAGCACGCGCCGCATGTCGGCGAGCACATTGGCGAAATGGACGTTGAAGCGGGCGGCCGCGGCGCCGTCGATGACGCGATGGTCCCAGGAGAGCGACAGCGGCAGCGTCAGACGGAAGCTCGACGTCTTGCCGTCGGGAGAGTGCTGCTTCCAGTAGCTCTTGCACACGCCCATGATCGCGACTTCAGGCGCGTTGATGATCGGCGTGAAGTAGATGCCGCCGATGCCGCCGAGCGACGAGATCGAGAAGGTGCCGCCCTGCATCTGGTCCGGCTTGATCTTGCCGTCCCGGGCGAGCTTGGCGAGCTCGTTCATCTCCTTGGCGATCTCGGGGATCGTCTTCTTGTCGGCGTCGCGGATGACCGGGACCATTAGCCCGTTCGGCGTGTCGGCGGCGAAGCCGATATGCCAGTAGTTCTTGTAGACCAGCGTGTCGCCGTCGAGGCTGGCGTTGAACTCCGGGAACTTCTTCAGCGCCGAGACCGCGGCCTTCACCATGAAGGGCAGCAGCGAGAGCTTCACCCCGCTCTTCTCCAGCTCCTTGTTCATCTGGACGCGGAACTGTTCGAGGTCGGTGATGTCGGCCTCGTCATGGGTCGTGACATGCGGGATGACGACCCAGTTGCGATGCAGATTGGCGGCCGAGATCTTTTTGATCCGACCCAGTTCCTTGCGCTCGACCGGGCCGTATTTGGCGAAGTCCACCTTCGGCCAGGGCAGGAGGTCGATGCCGCCGACACCGCCGCCGGCTGGTGCCGCCGCTGCCGGTTTCGCAGGGGCCGCCGCGCCGCCGCCCTTGGCGAAGGCCGCGACATCCTCGCGGGTGATGCGGCCGTGCTGGCCGGTTCCCTTGACCTTGCCGAGATCGACGCCGGTCTCACGGGCAAGCTTGCGCACGGCGGGGCCGGCATAGGCGAGCGCGAAAGCCTTCTCGTCGATCGCGCCGGCAGCCGCGGCGGCGGGTGCCGGGGCCGCGGCAACTGCCGGAGCCTGGGCCGCTGCGGCAGCAGGCGCAGCAGACGGCGCTGCCGTCGCATCGCCGGTGGCGAGCGACAGGACGATGGTTCCCTCGCTCACCTTGTCGCCGACCTGGACCTTGATGTCGCGCACGATGCCGGCGAGCGGCGCAGGCACGTCCATCGTCGCCTTGTCGGATTCCAGCGAGAGCAGCGGGTCTTCCGCCTTCACGCTGTCGCCGGGCTTGACGAAGATCTCGATGACCGGGACGTCCTTGAAGTCGCCGATATCGGGAATGCGCACCTCGGCGAGCCCCGCCGGGGCACTGACCGGGGCCGGCGCGGCGCTGACGCTGGGGCGCGCCTCCGCCGGCGCAGCGGCACCTGCGTCCTCAAGCTGGAGGATGACGGTGCCTTCGCTCACCTTGTCGCCGACGGCGACGGAGACGGATTTGACGACACCCTCGCGGGGCGCTGGCACCTCCATCGTCGCCTTGTCGGATTCCAGCGACAGCAGCGGGGTTTCCGCCTTCACATGGTCGCCGGGCTTCACAAAGATCTCAATGACGGGAACATCGGTGAAGTCGCCGATATCGGGGACCTTGATGTCGATCGAATTGTTCATCGCTCTGTCCTCGAATGGCGTTGTCAGACGGTCCAGGGCGCCGGGCGCTCGCCGTCCAGCCCGTATTTCGCAATGGCGTCGGCGACCACCGAAAGCGGCAGCGCCCCCTCGTCCGCCAGCGCCTTGAGGGCGGCGACAGCGACGTAGTAGCGATCGACCTCGAAGAAGCGGCGCAGGTTGACGCGGTAGTCGGAGCGGCCGAAGCCGTCCGTGCCGAGCACGCTGTAGCGCTTGCCGGCGGCCTGGACGTATTCGCGGATCTGGTCCGCGTAGTTGCGCATGTAGTCGGTCGAGGCGATGACCGGGCCTTCATGGCCGGCAAGCTGCGCCTCCACCCAGCTCTGTCGCCGCGCTTCCGTCGGATGCAGCAGGTTCCAGCGCTCCGCCGCCATGCCGTCGCGCCTGAGCTCGTTGAAGCTGGTGGCGCTCCAGATATCGGCCGCGACGCCGAAATCCTTGGCCAGCAGTTGGGCGCCGGCGATGACCTCGCGCAGGATCGTGCCGGAGCCCATGAGTTGGACTGTCAGGCCCGTCTTCTGCGCCTCGCCCTTCTGGAGCAGATAGAGCCCCTTGAGGATGCCCTCCTCGGTGGCCGCGCCGGCGGCCGCCTCGGCCATGCCGGGCTGGGCGTAGTTCTCGTTCATCAGGGTGATGTAATAGTAGACGTCATCCTGGTCCTGGTACATGCGCCGCATGCCGTCGCGGATGATCGCCACCACCTCGTAGGCGTAGGTCGGGTCGTAGGAGATGCAGTTCGGGATCGTGCCTGCCAGGATGTGGCTGTGGCCGTCCTCGTGCTGCAATCCCTCGCCGTTGAGCGTGGTACGCCCGGCCGTGCCGCCGAGCAGGAAGCCGCGCGCCCGCATGTCGCCGGCGAGCCAGGCGAGATCACCGACACGCTGCAGCCCGAACATCGAATAGTAGATGTAGAACGGGATCATCGGCACGTCGTTCGTGCTGTAGGAGGTCGCCGCGACGATCCAGCTCGACATGGCGCCGCCTTCGTTGATGCCCTCCTGGAGCACCTGGCCGGTCTTGTCCTCGCGGTAATACATCAGCTGGTCGGCGTCCTGCGGCCGGTAGAGCTGGCCGACCGAGGAGTAGATACCGAGCTGGCGGAACATGCCCTCCATGCCGAAGGTGCGCGATTCGTCCGGCACGATCGGCACGATGCGCTTGCCGATCTCCTTGTCGCGCACCAGGCTGCCGAGCATCTGCACGAAGGCCATGGTGGTCGAGATCTCGCGCTCGCCTGAATTCTCCAGCAGGCGCTGGAAGGTCGAGAGCGGCGGAATGGTCAGCGACTGCGACTTCTGGCGGCGCTGCGGCAGCGAACCGCCGAGCTTGGCGCGCTGGGCCCGCAGATACTGCATCTCCGGTGAGTCTTCGGGCAGCTTGATGAAGGGGACCTTGTCCAGATCCTCGTCCGAGACCGGAATCTGGAAGCGGTCGCGGAAGCCCTTGAGCGCGCTCGAGGTCATCTTCTTGGCCTGATGCGCGATCATCTGGCCTTCGCCGGATTCGCCCATGCCGTAGCCCTTGACCGTCTTCGGCAGGATCAGGGTCGGCTGGCCCTTGTGCTGGACGGCCGCCGTATAGGCGGCGAAGACCTTCGCCGGGTCGTGGCCGCCGCGCGTCAGCTTCCAGATGTCGTCGTCGCTCATGTCGGCGACGAGCTCCTTCAGCTCCTCGTACTTGCCGAAGAAGTGCTCGCGCACATAGGCGCCGCTCTTGCTCTTGAAGTCCTGGTATTCGCCGTCGACGCATTCCTCCATGCGCTTGAGCAGCAGACCGGACTTGTCCTTCTCCAGGAGCCGATCCCAGCCCGTGCCCCACAGCACCTTGACGACGTTCCAGCCGGCGCCGCGGAAGACGCTCTCCAGCTCCTGGACGATCTTGCCGTTGCCGCGCACCGGGCCGTCGAGACGCTGCAGGTTGCAGTTGATCACGAAGATCAGGTTGTCGAGCTTCTCGCGGCCCGCAAGCGAGATCGCGCCGAGCGATTCCGGCTCGTCCATCTCGCCGTCGCCCATGAAGGCCCAGACCTTGCGGTTCGCGGTCTTGGCGAAGTCACGGCTCTCCAGATATTTCAGGAAGCGGGCCTGATAGATCGCCATCAGCGGCCCGAGACCCATGGACACCGTCGGGAACTGCCAGAAATCCGGCATCAGCCAGGGATGCGGATAGCTCGGGATGCCCTTTCCTTCCGTCTCCTGCCGGTAGTTGAGCAACTGCTCCTCGGTCAGGCGGCCTTCGAGGAAGGCGCGGGCATAGATGCCGGGCGAGGAATGGCCCTGCACGAAGATCAGGTCGCCGCCGTGGTCCTCGGTCGGCGCATGCCAGAAATGGCCGAAGCCGATGTCGTAGAGCGTCGCCGCCGACTGGAAGGAGGCGATATGGCCGCCGAGCTCGGAGCTCGTCTTGTTGGCGCGCAGGATGATGGCGAGCGCGTTCCAGCGGATGATCGAGCGCAGCTTGTGCTCGGTCGCGCGGTCGCCCGGCAGGGGCGGCTGCTCGCCGGGCGGAATGGTGTTGCAATAGGGCGTGGTCAGGGACTGCGGCACATAGAGCCGGTCGCGCCGCGCGGCATCGACGACGGCATTGACGACGGAGTTCGCCCGTTCCTTGCCGCGATGCGCCTCAAGTGCAGCGAGCGCGTCCAGCCACTCCTGCGTCTCGAGGGTATCCCCGTCTCGTTGATCAGCCATCGTATCGCTCCCCAGTCATCTTCTTCTCGTTCTTCTCGGGCTCATCACCCGCCGCCGGCACCGAACGGACATCCGCTTGGAGACGTCCGGCCGCTGGCCGCATCGTCCGGTTCGCGGTGGCAACCGAGCGCCGGACAGCCAGCAAAGCAGAGGATCGCAGGCGGTATCAAGCGTCTCGTGGACCGGCGGCTCGGGAGACTGCATCGCGGGTCAGCATTCCACGACATTGACCGCGAGCCCGCCGAGCGAGGTTTCCTTGTATTTCGACTTCATGTCCTCGCCGGTCTGCCGCATCGTCTCGATCACGGTGTCCAGCGAAACATAGTGCGAGCCGTCGCCGCACAGTGCCATGCGCGTCGCGTTGATGGCCTTGACCGCGCCCATGGCGTTGCGCTCGATGCAGGGGATCTGCACCAGCCCGCCGACCGGATCGCAGGTGAGGCCGAGATTGTGCTCCATGCCGATCTCGGCGGCGTTCTCGATCTGGGCGGCGGTGCCGCCGAGCGCAGCCGCAAGACCGGCGGCGGCCATCGAGCACGCCACCCCGACCTCGCCCTGGCAGCCGACCTCCGCGCCCGAGATCGATGCATTGGCCTTGTAGAGGAAGCCGATGGCCGCGGCGGTCAGCAGGAAGGTGATCACGCCTTCTTCCGAGGCACCGGGGGTGAAGGCGTCATAGTAGTGCAGGACGGCCGGGATCACGCCCGCCGCGCCGTTCGTCGGGGCCGTGACGACGCGCCCGCCCGACGCGTTCTCCTCGTTCGCCGCCATCGCGAAAGCATTGACCCAGTCCATCCCGGCGAGCGGGTCGGCGCCGCTATCGTCGCCGCGCCGCCGCATCAGGTCCCGGTACAGCGCCGGTGCGCGGCGTCGGACACGAAGCGGCCCCGGCAGGCGCTGGTCCTCGTTCGTCCCCGCATGTCCGAGCCCGCGTCGGACGCAGTCCTGCATCACGCTCCAGATCTTCAGGATGCCGGCCCTTATCTCGGCGTCCGAGCGCCAGATGCGCTCGTTGGCGAGCATGATCTCGGCGATCGACAGCTTGCTCTCGGCGACCCGGGCCATGAGCTCGTTGCCGGTGCCGAACGGATAGGGCCAGCCGCTCGCCCCCGGTTCCAGCCCGCCCGCCTGCGTTCCCGCGCCGGCTTCCACGACGAAGCCGCCGCCGACGGAAAAATAGGCTCCTTCCGCCAGCGTGGCCCCGGCGGCGTCGAACGCCTCAAACCGCATCGCGTTGGGGTGTTCCGGCAGGGATTGCTCGCCCAGGAAGACGATGTCCCGATCGCGGTGAAACGAGACGGAATGACGTGCCAGCAGCGGCAGCGTCTTCGTGTGCCGGACATCCTCGAGCCGCGGTTCCACGGTCGCCGGATCGACCGTGTCGGGCATGTCGCCGAGCAGCCCCAGCATCACGCCCACATCCGTCGCATGGCCCCGGCCGGTCGAGCCGAGCGAGCCGTAGAGGGAGGTGAGCACGCGCGCCGTCCGTTCCAGCACGCCGTCGCGCTCCAGGCGCCGCGCGAACTGGCCGGCGGCGCGCATCGGGCCGACCGTATGAGAACTCGACGGTCCGATGCCGATCTTGAAGATGTCGAAGACGGAAAGCATCAGGCAACCGGCAGTTGCTGCCGGACGAGAGCAACCCAATAGGCGGCGCCGAGCGGCAGGATGGCGTCGTTGAAATCGTAATAGGGATTGTGCAGCGGCGGGTCGGAGGGGCCTTCGCCCGCACCGATGCAGATATAGGCGCCCGGCCGCTCCTGCAGCATGAAGGAGAAATCCTCCGAGCCCATGGCCGGCTTGATGTCAGTCTGCACGTCCTCCGCGCCGACCAGGCTGCTCGCTGCGGATGTCGCCGCGACTGTCTCCGCCGGCGTGTTGATGACGCCGGGATAGCGCCGGACATAGTCGAGCGCGATCTGCGCGCCATGGGTCTGGGCGATGCCGGCACAGACCCGCTTGACCTCCTCCTCGACCCGGGCCTGCACATCGGCGTCGAGCGTGCGCACCGTCCCGCGCAGCACCACCGTCTCCGGCACGACGTTCCAGGTGTCGCCGCCATGGATCTGGGTGAGGCTGACGACGGCGGAATCGACGGCGCCGATGCGGCGGCTGACGATGCTCTGCAGCGCATTGATCAGCGATGCCGCGACGACGATGGAATCGAGCCCTGTCTCGGGATGGGCGGCATGGCAACCCTTGCCGGTGACGACGATCTCCAGCGTGTCGAGGAAGGCCGTGGTGATGCCCGTCCTGATCGCGAATTTGCCGCGCGGGATATGCGGCATGTTGTGCATGCCGTAGACGGCATCGGCCGGGAACTTCTCGAACAGCCCGTCCTCGACCATCTTGCGGCCGCCGCCCTCGTTCTCCTCGGCCGGCTGGAACACGAAATGCACGGTTCCGCTGAAGGATTTCTCGCGGGCGAGCTGGGCCGCCGCGCCGAGCAGCATCGCGGTGTGGCCGTCATGGCCGCAGCCATGCATCTTGCCCGCATGGGTGGATCTGTAGGCGGGCCGGCCGAGCTCCTCCAGATCGAGCGCGTCGATGTCGGCGCGAAGCGCGATGCTCGGCCCGGCTCCGTTCTGCAGGCTGGCGACGACGCCCGTTCCCGCCAGCCCCCGATGCACCGGAAGGCCCATCGCCGTCAGGGCGTCCGCGATGAGCTGCGCCGTGCGGTGCTCCTGGAAGGCGGTTTCCGGATGGGCGTGAATGTCGCGACGCCAATCCACCATCTGCGACCGGATGTCGGACGCGATTCCGAAGTCCTGTGACATGGGGTCCTCCGATCCTGTGCTGTCAGCCGTGGGGGAAGAACTCGGCGATGATCGTCGCGAACAGGAACGTTCCTGCGGCGGCGGTCAGCGAGACCAGCACGATCCGCCAGCCGAGGCGCCGGAAGATCGGGAGATCCTTGGCGACCGAGAAGCCTGCCAGCGCCAGAACCGGGGTGGTGAAGGCGAGGAAGTTCAGCTTGTTGGTCGCAGCGACGATGGTGTCGGAGAAGGGCAGCAGCCAGGGGATGCCGGCAACGGTCGCGAGGACGGACAGGACCAGCACTTCCGGAATCTGATGCGGCAGGAAGCGCTTGATGACGTGTCCGACGAAGGCGATCACCACGATGATCGCCATGCCGATCAGCGTGTCGCCCGGCGACACCTTGTAGGCCATGTAATTCCCGAGCACGACGCCGCAGGTGATCACGGCCCAGGCCAGAAAAGTGTCCGCTAGGGAAGGGGCATGCCCTTCGAGATCCTGGACTTCCGTCAGGGCGGGAGCCTCGGCGGATTCGCGCTTCGAGAACCGGCCCAGGACCGGCTCCAACTTGTCGTAGAGCCAGGAACAGAGCGGCAGGGACAAAAACAGCGTGAAGTAGAAGCCGACGACCGCGGTCAGGAGATTCGAGGCGGCGCCGATCGCGGTCAGCTGCGGGGCCATCTCGGGAGGAGATTGCGCGGTGATGGCGCCGATCGCCGCCGCCATCATGCTGCCCGAGCCGACGCCGGCGCCCATGGCGAGCGAGACGGGATGGAAGATGTTCAGGCTGGCGACGAAGCCGGCTAGCAGGGCGATGAACAGGGCGCCGAGCACGGTTCCGGTGATGTATTCGGCTAGCACGCCACGCCCCTCGGCGGAGTCCATGCCGTATTTCTCGCCGATGATCGAAAGATTGTTCTCACGGCCGATAGAGAAGGTCGCGCCGACCGCCTCTCTCTTGATGCCGAGAATGAGGGCGAGCGGCAAAGCGAGCGCGAGCGTCCCGAGCGCGTGGCCGAATTCCTGGAACAGCAGCGCCCAGCCGGCCTTCTGCACCTCCGGCAGCGCGCCGCCGACGGTCAAGGCTAGCTTGGCGATGAACAGGAGCAGGCCGGCGTTAAGCAGGGATCCCGCATAGGCCTGCAGCTTCCGCGTGATCCGAAGCGGCTCCGGAAGGTGACTGTGAGCAATCCCGATCGCGGCGGCGATCAGCAGCGCCCAGACCATGGGGAGCATGATGACCTGCCCAGGACCCAGCTTGAACCGGGCGGCTCCGATCATCTCGGCGATCGCCACGACGAGGAGCACCGCTACGAAAAGCCTGGCCTTTCCGGCCCAGGCCCCCTGGGCGCTTTGGCCGGTCGCCCCAGAGGTCGCGGAAGTCGGGGTGGTCATGCAGGTTCCTCCCTTGTTTATTGATCCGGGCCTCACCCCTTTTCGGTGACGAGGACGGATCGCGACGGCATCTTGCGCACCATCTTCCGACCGGGGCAGCGCAGATCGAACCGCGCACACCGGCGTGTTGGGACGGAGCGTCGACCAGCTGCGCTCTTGCATCAATGACAGGTGGTGAGGATAATCGTTGCATTTCTTGCAACGGTTGGAATGGACTTCCGTGGACGAACGTCTCGACATGCGCCGCCTGCGCTACTTTTTGCAGGTGCTTGAATCCGGGTCGGTTCGGGGGGCGGCCGATGCGCTCGGCCTGGACGCCTCCGCCGTCAGCCGTGCGATCGGACTGCTCGAAAAAGACTGCGGCGTCACGCTCCTCGAGCGTCGTGGGCGCGGCATCGCCCCGACGGATGCCGGCACGGTTCTGGCCGGGTATGTCCTCAGGCAGCAAAGCGAAAAGCAAAACCTGCTCGCCCAGTTCGACAGCATCCGGAATGTCGAGAGCGGCCATGTCGACATCGCGATGGGCGAAGGCTTCGTGAGTTACCTGATGCAGCGAAGCCTGGCGCGCTTCATGAGGCAGCATCCGAAGATAACGCTCAATCTGGATGTCGGAAGCACGGACGAAATCGTTCAACGTCTGACGACCGGCCATGCGCATATCGGGGTCCTGTTCAGGCCGCCGAAGGATCAGCGGCTGTTGTCGCACCACTCTAATCCGCAGCCGATTCTGACATGGGTGCTCCGCTCCCATCCCCTGGCCCAACTGAACCATCCGCTGGAGCTGGAAGATCTCCTGCCGTATGCCGGGGCCATGCTTCATCCGAGTTTCGGCGTGCGGCAGCACATCGAGGCCGCTCAGATCGACGAAGGCGCTCGACTGAACATCTCGTTCACGACCAGCTCCTTCGGCGCCGTGACGCATTTCGTGACGGCGGGGCTGGGCTACGCACTGGTGCCGCATCTCGCATGGACACCGGCGGAAGCCGCCAAGGTCGTCGCATTACCGATGAAAAATCCGCTGCTTCACGACAGCAGAAGCCATGTCGTTTCCTGCCAGGGGCGGATATTGCCCCCGGCGGTCGCGAAGGTCCTGAGCCATATCGTGAAGGACATGAAGGCGACGACGATTCTCAATTCGTAACAGCTCTTTCGACCGTCCGGGACATGGCGCGATATCGAGGGCCGCGATGACCGGCGGAATTGCCTTATCCGCGGCTCAGGGCGCCGAGATGCCGACGGGGAGACCGTCGCGGGCGACGATCCTGCCGCCCTTGACCACGAGCCTGCGCATCGGCAGATCCGCGACGGCCTCGGCCACCGTCTCGGCATCGACCAGCACGAGATCGGCCTTGCAGCCGGGGGCGAGGCCGTAATCCGGCAGGCCGAGCGCCTGCGCGCCGAGCGTGGTGCAGGCTTCGAGCGCGAATTCGAGATCCTCGTCGCGCGAGAAGCCGTTGCGCTGGCCGATGAGGGCGGCCCGCTCCAGCATGTCGCCGCGGCCATAGGGGCTCCATGTGCCGCGCGGCCCGTCGCAGCCCCCACAGACCAGCACGCCGAGTTCATGCAGCCGCTTGATCCGTGGCGCGGGGAAGCCGGCCGGTCCCGCGGTCATCACCGCGATTCCCGCTTCGGCGAGGCCCGCGGCAAGGGCATCCTGCCGCGCCGGCTCGATCATGCCGAGGCAATAGGCGTGGCTGATCAGCACGCGCCCTTGCAGGCCGAGCGCGCGGGTGCGCTCGATGATCAGTTCCATCGAGAAGGCGCCGAGCTCGCCAAGTTCGTGCAGATGGATGTCGACCGGCTTGCCGAAGTGCTCCGCCATGCCGAAGATCACGTCGAGATGCCGAACCGGGTCGCGGTCGATCTCGGCCGGGTCGAGGCCGCCGACGATATCGGCGCCCATCCGCAGCGCATCCTCCATCAGGGCGGCCGTTCCCTCGCGGATCAGCATGCCGCTCTGCGGGAAGGCGACGATCTGGATGTCGACCGCGTCGCGATAGGCCTCGCGCGTTTCCAGCACGCCGGCGATGTTGGCGGTGCCGATCTCGGTGTCGACATCGACATGGCTCCGGATCGCGGTGACGCCGAGCGCCAGCGTCTGCACGAGCTGGCGTGCCGACTGGCGGGCGGGGTCGATGCCGAGGCGCTTCTTCTCGCGTCGGTCCGTCTCGATGCGATCGGCGCGGCGCGGGCCGTTCTGGTTGTGCCACCATGGCATGCCGATCAGATTCTTGTCGAGATGGGTGTGGGCCTCGACAAGGCCCGGCAGCATCAGCTGGCCGTGGCCGTCGACCGTCTCTATGTCGGCCGGGAGCAGTTGGCTGGCATCAGCGAAACGCCCGTCGCGGATCAGGATGTCGGTCGGGCTGCCGCCCATCGGGCGCACATTCTTCAGGAGGAGGCTGGTCATTGCGGCAGGCCTTCGCGGAGGGGAGGAAAGCGGTCGGCGAGGCCGGCGCGGTCGATCATGGTCGCGTAGGCGCTACCAGCCTCGCGCAGCACCGCGGCAGGGTCGGCGCTCAGGACCTGACGATCCCGCATTAGCACCCGGCCGGCGACGACGACGCTCGCGACATCCGCGCCGTTGGCGAAGCGCGTCAGGCGCTGGACCGGCTCGACGGGCGGCCACAGATGCGGCTTCGCCCAGTCGACGACGATGACGTCGGCGCGCTTGCCCGGTTCGAGCGAGCCGATCTGATCGGCGAGATTGAGGGCCTTGGCGCCCTCGATCGTCGCCATTTCCAGCACCTGCCAGGGCGGCAGCAGCGAGTCGTCGTGGAAATGCGTCGCGTGATAGCGGTGCATGTGGAACATGCAGCGGAACAGGTCGAAGGGCCGGTCGGGTGCCGGGGCATCCGAGCCGATCGCGACGGTGATACCCTCCGCTGCGAGCTCGGGGGCGGGGCAGCGGCCGAATACCGACATCAGCGCGCTGGGATTATGGGCGATCGCCGCACCGGAGGCGCGCAGCGCGGCGCGATCCGCCTCGGTCAGGTCGATCGAATGGGCGAAGACCGCATGGCTGGGCCCTAGCCCGACTGTCGCGGCGGCAGCGGCCATCGTGCCGTCGCGATGGCCGTCCTGCACCAGCAGGGCGCCCGTCTCCTCGGCCAGCCGAAGCGCGGCGCGGCTGAGCGCGGCCGGCGCCTCCTCGCCCGGGATGGCGAGGTCCGTGGCGGAAAATACCGGCAGGGAGAGGGCGAGTTGCAGCGTTCCGTCGGTCTTGCCGTTGTGTGCCTCGATCAGCTTGCGGGCGACGGCGAGCTGTTCCCTCGGCGAGACCGGGAGCTCACGGCTCGCGGAGCCGCTCCAGGCAAGGTATTGTGCCGGTCCGTCGGGCCGGTTGGGGCCGACGGCCAGAACCTCGGCCACGCCGACCGAACGCACGCCGTCGAGATGCGCCTCGGCCGCTTCCGGGGTCTCGGTGCGCATGATGTCGGGGCCGCCGCCCATCAGCAGCGCGGCCGTCGTCGTGCCGCAGAGCAGCCGTTCCAGCGCCGAGAGCCGCGCCTCGGCATGCCAGAAGGCGGCATCGGTCGCCCTGGCATAGATCCGCCCGGCGATGTCCATCCACTCGCCGGAGCCGGAGCCGAGCCCCTTGGTCAGGCCGTGGCCGGCATGGGCATGCGCGTCGACGAGTCCGGGCAGGATCAGGCCGCCCTGCGCATCCAGGCGGACCAGCCCCTCCCGTTCCGGCGCCGGGCCGGCCCCCACCGCGACGATGCGGTCGTCCTTAATCAGGACATGGCCATTTGCGATCATGCTGCGGCGGACCATCGGCAGCACGGTTCCGTTCTCGATCGTCAGCCAGCCGGGCATCGCTTTTCGCCTTCTTTGCCTTCGTCTAAATCGCATACAAAAAAATGCTCAATAAGTATGCGATTTAATGGATGTCACGCCAAGGCCTCGCGTCGATTTTTGTTGCGCTCAGCGCGGGTAGGCGCGGCATGCCTCGCGTTTTTTGATCTGCGATGACTCATTGCGTAAATTATCGTATACAATCTCTCGGAGATTCTGTATGCATCTATCAACAACGCAAGGTGAGGGGAAGACAATGAAACGCGGTCTGATGGCGCTCGCCGGCGCCTTTGCTGTCCTGATGGCGCAAGCTGCCGATGCGCAGACGCTGCGCTGGTCGGCCCCCGGAGACGTCGTCTCCTTCGATCCGAATGCGCAGCTCGACAGCTTCACGCAGAACATCCAGCTCATGGTCTATGACACGCTGGTGCGTCGCAATCGCAAGCTCGAGATCGAGCCCGGCCTGGCGGCGTCCTGGCAGGTCGTCGAGCCGACGCGCTGGCGCTTCAAGCTGCGCCCCGGCGTCAAGTTCCACGACGGCGAGGCCTTCACCGCCGACGACGTCGTCACCACGGTGATGCGCACCATCGATCCGGATTCGCGCAACAAGGGCAATCTCGCGACGGTGGTCAAGGCCGAGAAGGTCGACGACATGACCGTCGATCTGGTGCTGAGCGGCCCCTACCCGCTGCTGCTCAACGACCTCACCGGCATATTCGTGATGAGCAAGGGCTGGCTCGAGAAGAACAACGCCCTGAAGCCGGGCAACACCTCGACCGGCGTCACCACCTTCGCCTCGACCCATGCCAATGGCACCGGCCCGTTCAAGCTCGAAAGCTATGCGCCGGATTCGAAGACCGTGATGACGGTCAACGAAGGCTGGTGGGACAAGCCCGAGCACAACCTCAAGCGCATCGAATTCCGGCCGATCAAGTCCGATGCGACCCGCGTTGCCGCCCTGCTTTCCGGCGAGATCGACATGATCTCGTCGCTGCCGCTGCAGGACGTGCCGCGCGTCTCCGGCACGCAGGGCTTCAAGGTCGTCGAGGATCCCTCGCTCCGGCTGATCTTCCTCGGCTTCAACTGGAAGTCCGAGCTCTACGCCGACCCCGGCAAGAAGAACCCGCTGCTCGACCCCAAGGTCCGTCAGGCGCTCTGGCACGCCGTCGATCTCGACGCCATCCAGAAGCGCATCATGCGCGGCAAGTCGCGCAACACCGGCACGATGGTGGCGCCGCCGGTGCCGGGCTATGTGGCTGAGATCGACAAGCCGCTGGCCTTCGACCTGGCGCAGTCGAAGAAGCTCCTGACCGAGGCCGGCTATCCGAACGGCTTCAAGACCGGCCTGACATGCACCAATGATCGCTATATCGCCGACGAGCAGCTCTGCCTCGCCATCGCCGGCATGTGGACAAAGGCCGGCATCCAGGTCGATGTGAAGACCGAGAGCAAGGCGACCTATTTCCCGCGCCAGGACCGCGGCGAGCTCGATGTCTGGATGCTGGGCTGGGCGACGCTGCCCCAGATGGACGGCTTCAGCGTGCTCTCCGGCATCTTCGCCTCGCGCAAGGACGGTTTCGGCGGCTCCAATGCCGGCGGCATGGTCGTGCCGGCGCTCGACGATCTGGCGCGCAAGACCGCCGTCGAGCTCGACGAGACCAAGCGCCGCGCCCTGATGGGCGAAGCCTTCAAGATCGCCAAGGATCAGGCGCTCTTCATTCCGCTGCACCAGCAGCCGCTGGCCTGGGCGATGAAGACGAATGTCGACATGCCGCAGTTCCCGGACGAATACGTCCGCCCCTGGTTCGCCAAAGTGAACTGAGCGAGGTCGCGCCGTGATCGCCTCCATCGGTTCACGCCTCGGGCAGGCCGTCCTCGTCATGCTCGCGGTGACGGCCATCGCCTTCGTGATGTTCCGCTATGTCGGCGATCCGGTCGCGATGATGTCGCGCGAGGATGCGAGCCCCGCCGAGAAGGCGGAGCTGCGCGCCTCGCTCGGGCTCGACCGGCCGGTGCTGGTCCAGTACGGCGACTTCCTCGGCCGCACGTTGAAGGGCGATCTCGGCATCTCCTTCCGCAACCAGCGACCCGTGGTCGATCTGCTCGCCGAGCGCCTGCCGGCGACGCTGGAGCTGGTGATCGTGGCGACCATCCTGTCGCTCTCGGTCGGGATCCCGCTCGGGGTCTATTGCGCCCTCAAACCGGACGGCGCGCTGACGCGCGCCATCCAGACGATCTCCCTGGTCGGCATCTCGATGCCGACCTTCGTCACCGGCATCGGCCTGATCCTGATCTTCGCGGTGACATTGCGCTGGCTGCCCTCCTTCGGGCGCGGCGACGTCGTCCAGATCGGCGGCTGGTCGACCGGCTTCCTGACCCGTTCGGGCTGGGCCTCGCTCATCCTGCCTTCGATCACGCTGGCGCTCTACCAGCTCACGCTGATCATGCGGCTGGTGCGGGCCGAGATGATCGACGTGCTCTCCTCCGACTATATCCGCTTCGCCAAGGCGCGGGGCCTGCCCTCGCGCTACATCAATTTCCGCCTGGCGCTGCGCAATGCGCTGATGCCGGTGGTGACGGTGACGGGCCTCCAGATCGGCTCGCTGATCGCCTTCGCCATCGTGACGGAGACGGTGTTCCAGTGGCCGGGGATGGGGCTGCTCTTCATCCAGGCGGTCAGCTTCGCCGACGTTCCGGTGATGGCGGCCTACCTGCTCTTCGTCGGCTTCCTCTTCGTCGTCATCAACATGGTGGTCGACCTCACTTACACCCTGATCGATCCGCGCCTGAGGACGCGCCGCGCATGAGTCTCGCCGCTCCCCCCCGGCCGGCCGCGCGCCGGCGCCGCCTGCAGATGCCGGTCTCGGTGATGATCGGGCTCGCCGTCGTCGTGCTGATGCTCGCGGTCGCGCTGCTCGCACCCTGGATCGCGCCGACCGACCCGACCAATGTCGCGAGCTTCGACCTGATGAATGCGGAGCTGCCGCCGGCCTTCATGCCGGAGGGCGATCCCAAGCATTGGCTCGGCACCGACAACCAGGGCCGCGACCTGTTCTCGGCGATCCTCTACGGCATGCGCGTCTCGATCGCGATCGGCGGCGGCGCGGTGATCGTGGCGGCGAGCATCGGCGTGGTGCTCGGCCTGCTTGCCGGCTATTTCGGCGGCTGGGTCGACGTTCTGATCATGCGTGTCGGCGACGTCATCCTCAGCCTGCCGACCATCCTGCTCGCGCTCCTGGTCAGCGGTATCGCCCGCGCGGTCTTCCCGGAGGCGGGGACGGCGCAATGGGCGCCGGTGATCCTGATCGGCGCCATCGCCATCCATGAATGGGTGCAGTACGCCCGCACCGTGCGCGCCGCCACCATGGTCGAGGCCTCGAAGGACTATGTCCGTGCCGCGCGCGTCATCGGCCTGCCGCCGCTGCACATCATGGTCCGCCATATCCTGCCGAACGTGATGAGCCCGGTGATGGTGATCGCGACGATCAACCTCGCCGCCGCCGTGCTGACCGAGGCGACCCTGTCCTTCCTCGGCGTCGGCATGCCGCCGACCTATCCCTCGCTCGGCACGCTGATCCGCATCGGCAATGAATTCGTCTTCTCGGGCATCTGGTGGATCGCGGTCTTCCCGGCCGTCACGCTGGTCGTGCTCGTGCTCGCGGTCAACGTCGTCGGCGACTGGCTGCGCGACCGCTTCAACCCGAAGCTGAAGGGGCGCTGATGCAACCCGCCGCGCTCGCCATCACCGACCTCACCGTCGACTATCCGCTCGCGGACGGTTCGGTCGTCACGGCCGTCAGCGACGTGAACCTCACGGTCGCGCCCGGCGAAATCCATGCGCTGGTCGGCGAATCCGGCGCCGGCAAGACCACCATCGGCAACGCGCTGATGGGGCTGCTGCAGGCGCCCGGCCGCGTCGCCAAGGGCCAGATCGAGATCGGCGGCAAGCCGGTCGATATCCGCACCGGCCGCACCGAGGGCATCGTGCAGGGGAGGGATGTCGGGGCCATCTTCCAGGATCCGATGACCTCGCTGAATCCGCTGTTCACGGTGGAGAGCCAGCTCGGCGAGACGATGCGGCACCATCTCGGCCTCAGCCGCGCCGAAGCGCGCGAGCGCTCGCTCGAGCTGCTGCGCGCGGTCGGCATTCCCGAACCGGAACGCCGGCTGAAAGCCTACCCGCACCAGCTCTCCGGCGGACAGCGCCAGCGCGTGGTGATCGCCGCTGCCCTGTGCTGCGACCCCAAGCTGATCGTCGCCGACGAGCCGACCACCGCGCTCGACGTCTCCGTGCAGGCCCAGATCCTCAAGCTGATCCGCGGCCTCGCCGATGAGCGCGGCGTCGGCATCCTGCTGGTCACCCACAATATAGGCGTCGTGGCGGAGGTCGCCGACCGCGTCACCATCATGCTGAAGGGCAAGGTGGTGGAAAGCGGGCCTGTGGCGCAGGTTCTCGGCGCCCCGCAGCACCCTTACGCCAAGGCCTTGATCGGGGCTGTGCCGCGCGTCGACGTCAAGCTGCCGCGCCTGCCCGTACCGGCGCAGGAAAGCGCGGGCACCGCCGCGGCGCGCGAGCAGGTGCGCGCCCGCATCGGCGTCGGCGACGGCCCGCAGGCGGGGGCGCTCGCGGTCGATGATCTCGTCGTCGAGTACGGCGCGCGCGGTGGCTGGCTGTTCGGCGGGGGCTCGCGCGTCTTCCGGGCGGTGAAGGGGGTCTCCTTCACCGTCGAGCCCGGCGAGATCTTCGGCCTTGTCGGCGAATCCGGCTGCGGCAAGACGACCGTCGCCAACACCATCGCCGGCCTTGCGAAGCCGACCTCCGGCTCGGTTACGCTGGGCGGGCAGCCGATCGGCGTCAAGCGGGGCGGGGCGCCGCGCAAGGCGCTGCAGATGGTGTTCCAGGACCCCTATTCGGCGCTCAATCCGCGCCTGCGCATCTCGACCGCCATCGCCGAGCCGATCGCCTTCTACCATCTCGCCGCCACCAGGGCTGATGCCGTGGAGGATGCGGCGCTGCTGCTCGAGTCCGTTGGGCTTGACCGGGAGGCCGGCGCGCGCTTTCCGCACGCCTTCTCCGGCGGGCAGCGCCAGCGCATCGCGATCGCGCGTGCGCTCGCACCGCGGCCGCGCTTCCTCGTCTGCGACGAGCCGACCTCGTCGCTCGACGTCTCGGTGCAGGCGCAGATCCTCAACCTTCTCAAGGATTTGCGTGATCTCGCGGGACTCTCCATTCTGTTCATCAGCCACGATCTCGCCGTGGTCCGGCAGATGTGCGACCGCATCGCGGTGATGAGGGGTGGCGAGATCGTCGAGCAGGCCCCGACCGAGGAGCTCTTCGCAGCCCCGACCCATCCCTATACGCGGGAACTGCTCTCGCTCGTTCCCTCGCTTGACAAGATCGCCCGGGATCCGGCGGCGCTGGGCGCAACGAGCGCCTGACGGCCGGCAAGTCCAAGGCTCGGCCGGGCAGGTTGCCCGGCGACGCCCGCGCCCGCTCGCTAGAGCAATTCCGCAATTCTCCGAACCGCGGAATTGCTCTAGGCCTTTGTTTTACCGCGTTTTCTTCACGCGAACCGGTGTCCACTTCGCTCGAAAACGCTCTAGGAAGCCGGCGCAGGCTCGATCAGGACGAGCCTCTTGCCGGCCTGGACCGTGTCACCCGCCAGGCAGGCCACGTCGGCGACTATGCCGCCGACGCCGGCCGGCAGCGAGGTGAACAGCTTCATCGATTCCAGCACGACGACGATCTGGCCGGCCTCCACGCGGTCGCCCGGCGCGATGCGGACCTCGGCCACGACGCCCGGCATGGGAGCGAGCACGGCGCCGGAGCCGGTCGCTCCCGCGCCAGTCGCTGCTGCGGGACGCGCTTCGCTGCCGATCGCGATATCGAATGTCTCGCCTTCGAGCATCAGCCTGATGCGCCCGCCGCTCGCGGCGAGGCTGCCGCGCAGGATCCGGTCCTCGATGGTGATCTCGAAGCTCTCGCCCGTCACGCGCAAGGCCAGCTCGATCGTGCCGTCCCGGTCGAGAACGAGGCGCCGGCCGCCCGGCAGGTGCCGAACCTCCAGCTTCGTCGCCCCCTCTTCCTCTTCCGCGATCAGGCGGCTGGCCGCCACGCCGCCCGAGGGGGCCAGCAGGCGGAAACCGGACAGCGTGTTCCAGGCATCGACGTTCGGGCGTGTTGCTTCCTGCTCCCGCAGCCAGAGCAGGGCGGCGACCGCGCGCGCCAGCCGCTGCCGGGGCCGCTTCGCGGTCCAGCCATCGGGAAAGGCCTCCTCGATGAAGCGCGTCGTCGCCTTGCCCTCGGCGAAGAGCGGATGCTCGATCGCATCGATCAGGAAGGGCAGGGTGGTCGCGGGGCCGAGAATGGCGAAGTCGCGCAGGCCCGCCGCCAGCCGCGCACAGGCCGTGGCGCGGTTCGGCCCGGCGGCGATCGCCTTGGCCAAGAGCGAGTCGTAGAATAGCGTGACCTCGGAGCCTGCCCTTATGCCGCTGTCGACGCGGATCGCAGCAGGCTCGGCATAGCCCTCGATCCGCCCGGTATCGGGACGGAAGCCCTGATCGGCGCGTTCGGCGGTGATCCGGGCTTCGATGGCGTGTCCGCTTTCGCGGATTTCGGGCTGCAAGGCTGGCAGTCTTTCGCCGGCGGCGATCCGGATCTGCCATTCGACGAGGTCGTAACCAGTGATCGCTTCCGTCACCGGATGCTCGACCTGTAGCCGTGTGTTCATCTCGAGGAACCAGGGCTCGTCGAAACCGTCCTCCAGGATGAACTCGACGGTGCCGAGATTGTCGTAACCGATGGCGCGGGCCAGCGCGACGCCGCGCTCCAGCAGCTTGGCCCGGATCGCCGGGGCGAGATGGGGCGCTGGCGCCTCTTCCAGCACCTTCTGGTTGTTGCGCTGGACCGAGCAGTCGCGTTCGAACAGATGCACGACGTTGCCGTGCCTGTCGCCGGCCACCTGCACTTCGAGATGGCGCGGGCGCATGACCAGCTTCTCGATCAGCAGGGCCGGGTCACCGAAGGCGGCCTGCGCCTCGGCGCGCGCCATCTCGATCGCCGGCACCAGTTCCTCGGCCGTGAAGACGCGGCGCATGCCCTTGCCGCCGCCGCCGGCCGAAGCCTTGATCATCACGGGATAGCCGATCCGCGCCGCGGCGGCTGCCAGCGCGGCGTTGGACTGGTCCTCGCCGGCATAGCCGGGCACGCTCGGCACGCCGGCCTTCTCGGCGATGAGCTTCGAGCCGATTTTCGGACCCATCGCGACGATGCATTCCGCCGACGGACCGACGAAGATGCGCCCCGCCTGCCGGCAGAGCAGCGGCAGGTCCGGCTTCTCGGAAAGGAAGCCGTAGCCGGGATGGATCGCTTCTGCGCCGCTGCGCGCGGCGGCCTCCATGACCGCCTCCGCCCGCAGGTAGCTGTCGCGCGCGGCAGCGGGGCCGATGCGCACGGCCTCGTCGGCGAAGGCGACATGCTGCGCGTCGCGATCGGCATCGGAGAAGACGGCGACGGTGCGGATGCCGAGGCGCCGACAGGTCCGCATGATCCGCACGGCGATTTCGCCGCGATTGGCGACGAGGAGGGAACCGATCATCGGGGTTACATCCGGTAGACCGGGCGATGCCCGGGCAGGTCGATCTCGCGGGCGGCGAGCGAGAGGCACAAGCCGATGACGTCACGGGTCTGCGCCGGCTCGATGATGCCGTCGTCCCAGAGCCGGGCCGTGGCGTAATAGGGCGTGCTCTGCTCCTCGAACTGGCGGCGCGTCTCGCGGTCGAGCTTCTCGATCTCGCTGTCGTCGGCGCCGCCGCGCGTCAGGCTGGACCGCCTCAGCTCGGTGACCACCGTCGCCGCGACGTCGGGCGACATCGTCGCGATCCGCGCATTCGGCCAGGCGAAGAGAAAGCGCGGCTGGAAGCCACGGCCGCACATGCCGTAATTGCCGGCCCCGTAGGAGCCGCCGATGATGACGGTGTAGCGCGGTACGCGCGCATTCGAGACGGCATAGACCAGCTTCGCCGAATGCTTGGCGATGCCGCCGCGCTCGGCCTCGGTCCCGATCATGAAGCCGGTGATGTTCTGCAGGAACAGCAGCGGAATGCGACGCTGGTCGCAAAGTTCGATGAAATGCGCGCCCTTGACCGCGCTCTCGGAGAACAGCACGCCGTTATTGGCGAGGATGCCGACGGGCTGGCCATGGATATGGGCGAAGCCGGTGACCAGCGTCGCGCCATAATCCGGCTTGAAGGCGTCGAAGACGCTGCCATCGACCATGCGGGCGATGATTTCGCGCACGTCGAAGGGCTGTTTCAGGTCTGTGCCGACGATGGCCTCGATCTCGGCGGGATCGTAGAGCGGCGCGGTAACGGAGCGCGACGGAGTGCGCGGCGGCGCCGGCCAGTTGAGCGCGCCGACGATGTCGCGGAGCTTCGCGATCGCTGCGAACTCGTCTTCGGCGAGATAGTCGCTGACGCCGGAGACCTGGGTGTGCATCTCGGCCCCGCCCAGCGTCTCGCCGTCGACGATCTCGTTGATCGCTGCCTTGACGATCGGCGGCCCGCCGAGATGGATGCGGCCGGTGCCGCGCACCATCACGACCTCGTCGGAAAGGGCGGGGATATAGGCGCCGCCCGCCGTGCAGCCGCCGAACACCGCCGAGATCTGGGGCAGTCCGGCCGCCGACATCCGGCATTGCTGCAGGAAGGTTCCGCCGAAATGATCGCGGTCGGGGAAGACGCGGTCCTGCTCCGGCAGGAAGGCGCCGCCGCAATCGACGAGATAGAGGCAGGGCAAACGGTTCTCGAAGGCGATCTCCTGTGCCCGCAGATGCTTCTTGACCGTCTCGTGGAAGAAGGAGCCGCCCTTCACCGTCGCATCGTTGGCGATGATCATGCAGGGCGTGCCGCAGACGACGCCGATGCCGGTGACGATGCCGGCTGCCGGCACCTCGTTGCCGTAGAGCTCCCAGGCCGCCAGGGCCGAGAGTTCGAGGAAGGGCGATAGCGGGTCGACCAGCAGGTCGACCCGCTCGCGCACCGGGATCTTGCCGCGCTCGCGATGGCGCGCCTGCAGCTTCTCGCCGCCACCGGCAAGAACATGCGCGTGACGCTCCCGCAAGGTATCGAGCAAGGCCCCGTAGGCGGCCCGTTTTCGCTGCTGCTCGGCACCGCCGCCGATCCTGCTTTCGATGACCGGCATCCTGTCCAGCCCCTCTCGTGTTGCCGCTCCGCCGGCTTGCCAGCGAGGTCTGATTTCGATACCTACCTAGCGGTAGGGAGCGGTGCAAGAAAAATGCGAAACCGGCCTGATGGCGCCTTTGACGAGGCAGTGTCGAGGTGGTGCAGGCCAGGCTTCGCCGGCACATCCTCGCATGCTCAGGCGGAGGAGCAGGTGCTGCGTGGCAGATGTGCGGACGCCGCTTGGGGAGAGGTCGTCGGGCGGCCCGGTGGCGGCGAGACAATGGAGTTGGCTTCATGACGGCAAACGCCGCCCGGACCGCCGTATCGGAGATGTCCCCCGCCGCGACTGTGGCGGGCGGGGCGCGGCGCCAGATCCTGGACGCTGCCGCCTTGCTGCTCCGGCAGGGCTACGACGCCACGACCACGCGCGCCATCGCCAAACAGGTGGGCATCAAGGCGGGCAGCATCTATCACCACTACGCATCGAAGGACGACATCGTCAGCGCCGTCGTCAACGAGGGTGTGCGCGTCGTTCATGACGCGGTGGTCGAGGCGCTCGAGAAGCTGGGCCCCGAGGCGACGCCGCGCCAGCGCCTGCAGGCCGCGATCAAGGCACATCTTTTGTCCTTGCTGGAGCATGGCGATTTCACGTCCGCCAGCATCCGCGCCTTCGCGTTCCTGCCGGCTTCGATCCAGGATGGCTGCCGGGCCGAGCGCCGCCGCTATGAGGAGATCTGGCGCGGGCTGATCGGTGAGGCCGCGGCAGCTGGGTTGATCGAGCCGACGGTTTCGCAGGATGCCGTGCGCCTGCTGATCCTCGGCGCGGTCAACTGGTCGGGCGAATGGTACCGCCCCGATGGCATGGGGATCGACGAGATCGCGCAGCACTTCGCGGCCAGCATTCTGCGCGCTTAGTTTCGGGCGGGCGGGAGGCTTCGTCCCGCTCGTCGGGAGCTATCCGGTCGCGAGGCGCAGGCGATGATCTGGCGTTGTCGGAAAACTGATCCGGTTACGCGGCGAATATTTGCTCTTTACCGAAAGTAAGGCCATCATGAAAGAACTGCCCCGACCTTTCGAAGCTTCGGAGGCGCAGCAGGGGCAGTCCATTTTGCAGAATCAATGCTGATTTCGGGGGATCGTCATGGATGTAACGCGCCGTGCGGCAGCGATGGGAGGTCTTGCCCTGGTATCGGGCGGGGCGATGTCGACATCTGCCGGAGCCTGGGATGGCCTCGTCGTCGATGCCTTCGACAATGTCGAAGACTTCAAGATTGCGTCTGACGCCTATGTTTATGGCTATCCGCTCGTCACCATGGAGATGACGCGAAGGGTCATCACGAATGTCGCGGCGCCCGAGGGCACGCGCGCACCGATGGGCCAGATAATCAAGCTGCGGCAATATCCGAACTCGTCGTTCCGCGACGTGACCGCGCCCAACGCCGATACCCTCTACACCACGGCCTTCTTCGACGTCGGCGACGAGCCATGGGTCCTCGAAGCGCCGGACATGAACGGGCGCTATTTCCTGCTTCCGTTCCTCGACGGCTGGACGGAGGTCTTCGAGGTACCCGGAAAGCGCACCAACGGGACCGCCGCGCGAACCTATCTCGTGACCGGCCCGGGCTGGAAAGGCACCGTTCCGGCCGGGATGACGCAGCTGAAATCCCAGACCAGCATCGTCTGGCTGCTCGGCCGCATCTATTGCACCGGCACGCCGGAGGATTACGCGGCGGTGCACGCCCTTCAGGACAAGTTCAAGCTCTCGCCGCTGAGCGGCTACGGCAAGGGTTGGACCGCACCCGCCGGCAAGGTCGATGCTTCCATTGACATGAAGAAATCCGTTCGCGACCAGGTGAACGAGATGACGGCGACGCAGTATTTCACGTTGCTGGCCGACCTGCTGAAACGCAATCCGCCTTCGCCGAAGGATGCGCTGGCGCTGGCGCGCTTCGCCAAGATCGGCCTTGTCCCCGGCAAGAATTTCGATCCGAGTTCGATCGACAAACGCTGGGAAACGCGCCTGCCGAAGCTGTCCTTCGACCGCATCATGCTGCACTTCAAGTTCAGCGACGGCGACGTGCGGAACGTGAACGGCTGGGGCTACACCACCAAGGCGGGGAATTACGGCACCAACTACATCCAGCGTGCGCTCGTCACGGCCATCGGCCTCGGCGCCAACCGGCCGCAGGACGCCGTCTACCCGACCTCGCTGAAGCCATCCACCTTCCGCTCCTATGACGGCGCGAACAAATATGTGATGCGCTTCCCTGCGGGGCAGTTGCCGCCTGTGAAGGGGTTCTGGTCGTTGACGATGTATGACGAGGACTACTTCTTCGTCGAAAACAAGATCAACCGCTACTCGATGAGCATGCGCACCAACCCGACCCTGGACAAGGACGGGTCGCTGACGATCTACATCCAGAACGAGTCGCCGGGGGCGGACAAGGAAGCCAACTGGCTGCCTGCCCCCAAAGGCAAGTTCCTGCTGATGCTGCGTCTGTACTGGCCGAATGAGAAAAAGCCGTCGATCATCGATGGTTCGTGGGTGATCCCGGCCGTGACGAAGGCAGGCTGACGGCGCGGCTGGCCGAGGATCGGCGGCCATGCGACCTCAAGAGAGCCGTTCCGCGCTTATTCGAAGTGCGGAACGGCTCTTGGCTTTTGGTGGACCGCATTGTCTCACGCGAACGGCTGCCCGCTTCGCTCGAAGCTGCTTTATCCGGCCGGTCAGCTCGATCGGTAGCGGCTCTGGACGATGAGGTGCGCCCCTACCGTCAGCAGAATGGTCGCGGTCATCAGGATGAACGAGATGGCGCCGCCGAAAGGCCAGTTGTTCTGCTGCGCGAACTGGCCGTAGACGAGCGGTCCCATCATCTGGAATTTCGGCCCGCCGAGCAGAACGGGCGTGGCATAGGCGTTCATAGCGAGGATGAAGGTCAGGATCGTGCCGGCGAGGATGCCGGGCAAGGCGAGCGGCCAGAGCACCCGGCGGAACATGGCCGCAGGCCCGGCGCCGAGGCTGAAGGCCGCCTCCTCGACATTGCGGGGAATGCCCTCGATCACGCTCTGCAGGGAGAGCACCATGAAGGGCAGGTTGACCGCGATGATGCCGATCAGCACCGCCACTTCGGTGTACATGATCTCGAGCGGCTGATCGATGACGCCGAGCCCGATCAGCGAGGCGTTGAGCGCGCCGCGGCTGCCGAAGGCGGTCATCCAGCCGGCGGCGCGCACGGCGTTGCCGACGAACAGCGGCAGGACCACCGCGATGACCAGGAGGTTCTTGAAGCGGCTTTGCGTGCGCGCCAACACATAGGCGAGCGGAAAGCCGAGGACGAGGCAGACCAGCGTGCAGATCACCGCCACGCGCACGGTGCGGGCAAGAACGTTGAGATAATAGGCGTCGGTGAAGAACTTGACGTAGTTCTCGATGACCAGAGCATCGACCATGAACTGGCCGGGCACGAACTTGTTGAGCGAATAGCGGAACAGGATCGCGAGGGGGCCGAGCAGCATGACGGCGACGAAGAGCGTCGCCGGCACGACGAGCAGGCCGGCGAGGTTCGTCCGGGCGCCGGCGACGGCTTCGGGGGCGGTCGTGCTCATAGCCAACTCCTGTCGTTCCGGAGCATGCCAAAGGCATGAACCCGGAACCCACGACCGGGCGAGCGATCGCGATTGTCGAAAATACAGGTCTCGCCCAGTCGTGGGTTCCGGGTTCGCTCCTGCGGAGCGCCCCGGAATGACAAAGGAGGCATCACCCTTTGAAGACCTTGTCCCACCATTCCTTCATCGCCGAGTCGTTCTTGGCGAGGAAGGCATAGTCGAGGTCCCGCAGGGTCTTTTCCTCCTCCGGCGTGAAGCCGATGCGCTTCTGCAGAGCGGGATCGATATTGAGGCCTGTGACCGTGCCGTTGTAGCCCATGTCGACGGCGAAGGCTTCCTGCGGGGCCTTGGCGAGCATCGCGTCCATATAGGCGTAGGCGTTGGCCTTGTTCGGCGCATTCTTGGCGATGACGAAGCCCGAGACATAGGTCGGGATGCCCTCGACCGGCGAGACGGCCTCGCAGGGGATGCCAGCGTTCTGCCACTGGACGACGCGTGCCTTCCAGATCGCGCTGATGCCGATTTCCTCGTTCTTCATCGCGGCGGCGAACGCTTCGTTGGTCGGATAGACGCGTCCGCCTGCCTTCTTCACCGCCAGCAGAACCTCCTTGGCCTTTTCGAGGTCGTTCATGTCCTTGCCGCCGGTCGCGGCCATCGAGGCGGCGATGAAGATCGACTGATACTGGATGTCGATGAATCCGATCTTGGAGCCCCATTTCGGATCGAGCCAGTCCTTGAAGCCCTTTGGAGCAGGCGAGATCAGCTTGGGATTGTAGATGACGACGTTGCCCGAATAGATGTGCCCCGCGCCGTAAGGGTACTTCATCGTCGGCAGCAGGTTCTTGGCGTTGGGCAGCTTGGAATAGTCGATCTGCTCCAGAACGCCGGCTTCGTTCATCTCGTACATGTTGGCGGCGGAGAAGCCCTGGATGTCGACGGTGCCGCGCGGCAGGCGCTTTTCGGCGACCATCTTGGCCCGGCGCGGCGCGTCGCCGGCCTGGTCCTGCACCACCTCGATGCCCTTGGGCTTGAGGATCGGGTCCTCGATGTTCTTGGTCAGCAGCCGGGCATAGTCGCCGCCCCAGGTGCCGACCACGGCACGGCCTGCGGACTGGGCGAAGGCCGGCGTGCCGGCGGCTGTGGCGAGCGCCGCGGCGCCGGCACCTTTCAGCAGGTCGCGCCTGTCGAATGCGGTCATGATCCTATCCCCTCTTGTCAGGACGCCGAACGGAGCTCACGCTCCGCGCGGATAGACGAGCCCGGCGTCTTCGGCCCAGCCTATCGTGATGGTCTCGTCCGGCCGCGGCTCGGGGAGCCCCGGCCGGTTCGGGATCTGCAGCAGCATGCGATCATGCTCGTCGAGCGCGACCTGGATGTCGAGGACCGCGCCGAGATAGGAGGCGTGCTCGACCCGGGCCTGGAAGCGGTTCGGCAGGCCGTCGGTCTCTCCGCCGACCGCGATCCGCTCGGGCCGGAGAGCCAGGGTCGCCGGCCCCGGCGCGGCGGCGGCGGCGCAGGCGATGGCAAGCCCGCCGGCCGTCCGGAAGCGGCCGGGACCGCTGACCTCGCCATCGAGGAAGGCGCTGCGCCCGATGAAGCTGGCGACGAAGCGATCGGCCGGCTTCTCGTAGAGTTCGCGCTGGCTGCCGATCTGGCGCACCTGGCCCTTCTCCATCACCACGAGGCGGTCCGCCATCGTCAGCGCCTCCTCTTGGTCGTGCGTGACCATGATCGTGGTGAGGCCGAGCTTGCGCTGCAATTCGCGGATCTCGACGCGCACCTCCAGCCTGAGCTTGGCATCGAGGTTGGAGAGCGGCTCGTCGAGGAGCAGAACCTGCGGCTCCATCGCCAACGCACGGGCGAGCGCGACACGCTGCTGCTGGCCGCCGGAGAGCTGCCGCGGATAGCGCGCGTCGAAGCCGTCGAGCCGGACGAGCCGCAGGGCCTCCGCGACGCGCGGGCCGCGTTCGGCCTGCGGAACCTTGTGCATCTCCAGGCCGAAGGCGACGTTCTGCGCCACCGTCATGTGCGGGAACAGTGCATAGCTCTGGAAGACGAGGCCGCAGTGACGCTTCCAGGGCGGCAGATCGGTGACGTCGCGCTCGCCGATGGTGATGCGGCCCGATGTCGGCGCGATGAAGCCGGCGATCATGCGCAGCGTCGTCGTCTTGCCGCAGCCCGAGGGGCCGAGCAGCACCAGGAATTCACCGTCGGCGATCGCGATGTCGACGTCGTCGACCGCGGTGAACTCGCCATAGGTCTTTTGCAGATGCGAAATCGAGAGCCGCGCCATTCGTCACACCACCCGGCTCAGTTTGACATAGCGATCGGTCACGATCATCGCGGCACCGATCAGGACGATCTGGATGAGCGAGGCCGCGGCCACGGTCGGATCGATCTTCCATTCGAGATATTGCAGGATCGCGATCGGCAGCGTCGTCCGGCCCGGCCCGACGAGGAAGAGGCTCATCTCGAGATTGCCGAACGAGGTGACGAAGCCGAACAGCGAGGCGGCGACAAGGCCGGGGCGGATGCTCGGCAGCGTCACCCGCCAGAACGTCGTGAAGGGGCCGGCGCCGAGATTCTGCGCCGCCTCCTCGATCGAGCGGTCGAAGCCGGCGAGGCTCGCCGTCACCAGCCGCACAACCCAAGGGATCACGACGAGGCTGTGCGCCGCGATCAGTCCGATGAGCGAGCCCATCACCGGGATCTCCGTGGCGATCTCGACCTCTATCTGGAAGACATAGGTGGCGGTGCCGAGCACGATGCCCGGCATCACCAGCGGCAGCAGCAGGAAGGTGCTGATGCCGGACCCGAGCGGGATGCGATGGCGCATCAGGGCGAGGCTGGCCGGCACGCCGAGAACGAGGCCGATCACCGTGGCCGCGATGCCGACCTGCAGGCTCAGCATGAAACCGTCGATGAAGGATTTGTTGTTCGCGGCGGCGGCGAACCATTGCAGCGAATAGCCTTCCGGCGGGAAGGACGGGATCTCCTGGCGGAAGAAGGCGAGCCAGGTGACGAAGATCAGGGGAAGCAGGATGAAGCCGAGCGAAAGCGCGGCCGCGCCGTTCAGGGCGTAGCGCCCGAGCCGCAGGGAGCCCGCGCTCATCGGATACCTCCCGTGCGGCGTTCCGCGCCGGTTTCTCGATGCATCCAGTTCGACATGGAGGCTAAGGCCCCTCCCTCGTTCGCCCGAAACCTTGCGATGCAACTTACAAACAGTGAAGCCTGTTTTTCTCTCACGTCGCGCTCAGCCATGAGGCAAGCGTGTTTCAATGCAGGGTGTTCTTGTGGAAGACCCCGCCCTTCATGATCGCGGCCAGATGCCGTCCCTGCTCCTGGAACAGCGCGAGGTCCTTCAGCGGATCGCCATCCACGAGGATCAGGTCTGCGAAGGCGCCGGTCTGAACCGTGCCGAGCTTGCCTTCCATGCGCAGGACCTGGGCGCCCACCGTCGTCGCCGAGCGGATGATCTCCAGCGGCGAAAGCACCTCGCGGCGCAGCAGGAATTCGCGCGACTGCTCGCTCTGCAACTGGCCGAGCAGGTCCGAGCCGTAGGCGACGGGAACGCCGGCGCGTTTGCAGATCTCCAGCGAGCGCAGGCCGCCGTCGATGACGAGGTCGTTCTTGGCCAGCATGTCGCCGGTCATGCCGAACTCGGCCGCCCGTTCCTTCATCGCGTAATAGGCGACGAGATTGGCGGTGAGGAACATGTCGTTCTCCGCCATCAGCTTGGCCGAGGCCTCGTCGATCAGGTTGCCGTGCTCGATCGCGCGCACGCCGCATTGCGCGGCACGGGTGATCGCTTCCGGCGTATAGGCGTGGGCGCAGACATAGCGGCCGAAGGCCTTGGCCTCCTCGACCGCGGCCTTCACCTCGTCGACGCTGAACTGCATCGAGTCGAGCGGATCATAGGGGCTGGCGACACCGCCTGACATCATGATCTTGATGTGGTCGGCGCCCAGCCGCATCTGCTCGCGCACCGATTTGCGCACCGAGGAGGTGCCGTCCGAAACGTTCATCGTATAGGCCATGGCGTTGCAGCAATGGCAGCGCGCGCCGAAATCGGTGCGCCGGCGCGGGTCGCTGTGGCCGCCGGTCGGGCCGATGGCGGCGCCGGCGATGAACAGGCGGGGCCCGGCGACATCGCCCTTCTCGACGGCTTCCTTGATGCCCCAGTCGGCGCCGCCGGTGTCGCGCACGCTGGTGAAGCCGCGGTCGAGCATGCCCTTCATCAGCCTGACCGCGCGCGCCGTCATCAGCGTCAGCGGCATGCTCTCCATGCTGCGGATATAGACCTCGGAGAGGAAGACATGGACATGGCTGTCGATCAGCCCGGGCATCAGCGTGCGGCCGCCGCAATCGACGACATCGGCTTTAGCGGCTTTCAGCGGCTTGTCCGAGAGTTCGCGGATCGTGTCGCCCTCGATCAGCAGCTCATAGCCTTGTCGAATCTCGCCGAAAGCGGGCTCCAGCAGGGCGAAGTTCTTGAAGTGCAGCGCCGTCATGACCGATCTCCCAGCCAGCCGATCCGCATGGCGGCATCGGTTGCGACCTCTGATATATGATGCCGACAATTCACGGATGTCGAGCGTGTGCGAACCGCTTCGGGGCGGGCGGAGGCTTGCGGTCCAGACCCGGGCTTCCGCGGCATTCCGATCAACCCAGGCTGGCGCGCTTGACGAAGGCGCCGCCTTTCATGATCAGCGGCATGTGCCGGCCCTGGCGGGTCAGCAGCGCGAGGTCCTTCAGCGGATCGCCGTCGACCACGATCAGATCGGCATGGGCGCCGGGGGCGACAGCGCCGATCAGGCCTTCCATCTTCAGGAGCTTGGCCGCGACATGGGTCGCCGAGGCGATGACCTCGTGGGCCGGCAGGGCGCGGCCGCGGATCACGAACTCTTCCGACTGATATTTGTGCATGTCGCCGAGGAGGTCGCTGCCATAAGCCATGGCCAGGCCGGCCTTCTTCATGATCGCGAGCGATTCCATGCCGGCGGAGCGGACGACGTCGACCTTGGCGACCGAATCCGGCGGGAATCCGAGCTTCGGCCCGTCGGAGACCAGCTTGTCGTAGGTGACGAGGGTCGGCACGGCGACGGCGCCTTTCGCGGCGGCGAACGTGGCTGTCTCGGCCTCGATCAGGTTGCAGTGCTCGAGCGAGTGGACGCCGGCCTCGACGCAGCGGCGAATGGCATCATCCGTATAGACATGCGCCGAGACATAGGTGCCGGCCATCTTCGCTTCCTCGACCACCGCTTCCAGCTCGCTCACCGAGAAGCCGAGGAAATGGATGGGGTCGGTCGGCGAGGCGCAGCCGCCATTGGCCATGATCTTGATGAAGTCGGCGCCGCCCTTCAGCTCCTCGCGCGCGGCGCGGCGCACTGCGTCGACACCGTCGCAGATTCGGCCGAGCGCGCCCAGCCGATGGCGCTCGATCGCGCTCGGGCGGTCGTCGTAGCGGCCGCGGAAATCGGCATGGCCGCCGGTCTGGCTCAGTGCCTTGCCGGAGATGACGAGACGCGGCGTCGGGAAATCGCCTTCCTCCGTCGCTTGCTTCAGGCCGAAATCGGCGCCGCCGACATCGCGCACGGTGGTGAAGCCGCGCATCAACATCGCCCGCATGATCCCGAAGGAGCGGGCGGTGACGAGCGAGTCGGGCAGGCGGGCATTGGCGCCGAGATCGGCGACGCCGGCCACGACATGAACATGCGCGTCGATCAGGCCGGGCATCAGCGTCCTGCCCTTGAGATCGACGACCTTCGCCTTGGCAGCGGTCACGGCCTTGCCGACCTCGCGGATGGTGCCGCCCTCGACGAGGACGCTGACCGGCGCGCCTGCCTCCGGCGCCGAGCCGTCGACGATGCGGGCGTTGGTGAAGAGGGTGGAGGCCACGGGCAGGTTCCTTCGGCTAGGCCAAACGATCGGGGGCGGACGGGTTCGGAGCCGTCGCCGCGGATTTCATCGGGAAATGTTGCCGGACCTGCTCTTTCCAGAAGCGCATGAGGCCCTCGTAATAGGCGGGGTCGTTCGGTCGCAGCACCGTCTGGCTGATCATGCCGCGGAACAGGCACATGGTGGCGTTCATCACAGTCCGGGTGTGATCCGGCGCCGTGCCGGCGCGGGCCGCCAGAGCGGTCCAGATCGCGTCGAGCCCGGCGTGGAACTCGCGGACGGTTGGGATCAGCTCGGCCCGGAAGTCGGGATTGTGCCGGGCTTCGGGCAGGTACTCCATCGTCACGACGAAGAGCCGGTCGTCCATCATCCGCCAGATGTAATCGACGATCTCGTCGCTCGATCCGCCCCGCGCCATGAATTCTTCGGCGAAACGGTGCAGGTCGCGCGTGCTCTTGCTGAGCAGGTCGGCGATGGAGGCGCTGATGATGGCTTCGCGGCTGGCGAAATGATGCGTCAGCGCTCCGCGCGAAACACCGGCCTGGCGAGCGATGTCGGATGTCGTGGTGCGGGAGAGGCCTTGCTGGTGCATCAAGTCGATGGTGGCCCCCATCAACCGCGCCGAGGTCTCGGCGCTCCGCTCCTTCTGTGACCGCCGTTTGCTCATCGATGCTTCCGCTTCGCTTCGGCAAAGCTCGCGTGGATTAAGCAAACAATCAAGCCTGTTTTTAAATCGACGGATGATGCAAAAAAGCGCTGCCGCTCGATCATGACGGGCCGGCTGGTGGCGCGAACGAGTTGCACCCGCGGAGCGGCGAAGAGAGAGGCGTTGCTGGGGCGGATCACGCGTTTTCGCGGTGTCTGCTTGCTGCGGCTTCCCACCCTTTTCAGTATTTGATCACCCCGAAGCGCCGGAACGCGTCGTGGATGCGGTCGGCATAGTGGTTGAAGCTCGGATAGTCGCCGAGATGGGCCGGGCGTGGGCGCGGCAGTTCGATCGCGATCTCGTCGACGACCCGGCCGGGTGTCGGCGACATCACCAGCACGCGGTCGGAAAGGCCAATCGCCTCCTCGATCGAATGGGTTATGAAGACCACGGTCTTGGCCTGCTCCATCCAGAGCATTTCGAGATCGTGCCGGATCTGGGTGCGGGTGATGGCGTCGAGCGCACCGAAGGGCTCGTCCATCATCAGCACCGCAGGGTTATGGATCAGCGCGCGGGCGATCGAGACACGCTGGCGCATGCCACCGGAGAGCTGCTTCGGATAGCGGTCGACCGCATGGGAGATGCCCAGTTTCGCAAAGAGATCGAGCGCCCGCTCGCGCGCCGGTTCCAGGGGCATGCCCCGGATTTCCGCCTGCAGCAGCACGTTCTCCATCGCTGTGCGGAATTCGAGCAGGAGATGGTCCTGGAAGACGATGCCGATATCGGTGAGCGGGGAGGTCAGCGCCTTGCCGTTGACCAGGAGTTCGCCCAGGCTGACCGGGATCAGCCCTGCCGCCATCAGCATGAAGGTGCTCTTGCCGCAGCCGGACGGGCCGATCAGGCTGACGAACTCGCCGCTGCGGATGTTCAGCGTCAGGCCGTCGACGGCGGTGAAGCCGCCGAAGGTCTTGACGATGCCACGCCCCTCGATGGAGGCGGCGGGGTGGGCGGCTGCTGCGTTCATGCTCGTATCTCGGTGAATCCAAGGTCATCCCGGGCAATCGAGGGAGGCCAGGGTCCATGCTCGGGCCGTTCCGGCATGGACCTCGGCTCTGCGCTTCGCGTCGGCCGGAACGATCGCTGTCGGGCTCTCAGGGACAGGCGGGCGCCGAGGCGGACAGCAGCTCCGTCGTATAGTAGTCGCTGATGGGCTTGTCCTTGGGCAGACCGAGATATTGCGTCAGCAGCTCGAAGCTCTTGGCCCAGTTCGCGTCCGGCACCTTGCCGAGCGCGGTTGCACCGGGGGCACAGAGCAGCTTGTTCACGACCTCGAACTGCGCCAGAACCTGCGCCTTCTTCACCGAAGGGAACTGCGCGACGACCGCATCCGCCGCAGCGTCCGGGTTCTTGCGCGCCGCGTCCCAGCCCTGAAGGCTGGCCTCGACGAACTTCTTGTAGAGCTCGGCGTCGGCCTTGATCCTGTCGTCGCGGGCGATGATCGAGAGGCCGACCGTCGGCACGCCGACGTCGCGATAGAGCAGATCGCGGACCTTGAAGCCGCGCTCCCTGATCTGGATCGAGTGGAAGTCGGCCCCGCCGAGGATGGCGTCGACCTTCTTCTCCAGCAGTGCGCCGACGAAGGCGCCCGGGTCGATGTTGATGATGTCTACCTTGTTCTTGTCGATCTGGTTGCTGGCGAGAATGGCGTCGAGCAGGGTGGTCTGTGCCGTGCCCGGCTGCACCGCGACCTTCTTGCCGACGAGGTCCTTCGGTGACGCGATGCCCGACTCCTCGAGCGCGATGATGGCGAAGCCGTTGGTCTGCAGCACCGGCGCGATGATCTTCACCGGCGCGCCCTTGGTGCGCAGCTGCATGGCGGCCGGCGCGTCGGCGAAGCCGATATCGGTCTGGCCCGTCGCAACCATCTGCGCGGTCGTGCCGGAGCCCTTGCCTTCCTCGATGGTCAGGTCGATGCCGGCCTTCTGGTAGAGCCCCATCTGCTTGGCCAGCATGAAGCCGGCATTGGGGGCCGCCGCGAGGAAATTGAGCGTGATCTTCATCGGCTTGCCGGCGCCTTGCGCCAGGGCGCCGGAGGCGCTGAGGGCAAGGGCTGCGACTGCGGTGATCAGCATGCGTCTGTTCATCTGAATTCCTCCCTTGATCCGGTTCGTCCGGCTTTTGACTGTGATGATCGGGTTCAGCCCTTGCGTTGCCAGGGCATCAGCAGGACTTCGAGGCCGTCGACGACGTAGCTGAACAGAATGCCGACGACGCTGAGCGCCACCAGGCAGGCGAAGATCAGGGGCATGTCGAGGAAGCTCGTGCCGCGCAGCAGCAGGTAGCCCAGGCCCGCATTGGCCCCCACGAATTCGCCGACGATGGCGCCCGTTGCGGCGAACACCGCCGAGACCTTGAGTCCCGAGAAGATGTAGGTCAGCGCTGCCGGCACCCGCACATAGCGAAAGGTCTGCCAGGCGGAGGCACCCATCGAGCGGGTGAGATAGAGCACGCGTTCGTCCAGCGCGCGAAAGCCGGTCATGCTCGCCACCAGCGTCGGGAAGAAGCAGAGCAAGAAGGTGAGGAGCACCTTGGGGAACAGTCCGAAGCCGAACCAGACGACGAAGAGCGGCGCGATCGCGATCTTCGGCACGAGCTGGAAGAAGACGATGACCGGATAGATCGCCTTCTCCAGCAGCCTGACCGAGACGATGACGTAGCCGAGCGGAATCGAGACCGCGGCGGCCATCAGGAAGCCGAGCACGATCTCGTTCGCCGTCACCAGCGTGTGCCGGAAAATGTCGGCTCGGTCGGTCCAGAGCCGCTCGAAGAAGGCGCTCGGGATCGGGAGTATGTATTCGGGAATGCGCGCGAGCGGAACCAGCCATTCCCAGGCCGCGAGCAGCACGGCAAAGCTCATCAGCGGCCAGGCGATGGCGGAGCCCCAGTCGCGCAACCTGCTCCGCTCGTCTGTGGCGGCTGGCAGGGCGGGGGTGGCGGCACCGTTGTTCATGCTGAGGCTCCTGCTTGCCGGGTTTCCTCGCTCGGGCGGGGCGGGGCAACCCTGGAGGGCTGGATCTGCCGCCGGCGCAACGGCCAGATCTCGGTCATTTCTGCAGCCGCGCGCCGGAGGGCGTCTGCGATGGCCGGACGACGCTCCGCCGGCATGCGCGGCAAGGGGCCGGCGACGCTCAATGTCCCGGCGACCGGCGCGGCCGGGTCAGGACCGGCGCGGAACGTCGTCGCCATCGCGACAATGCCGACCTCGCCTTCCTCGACGGCCTCGGCGAAACCGCGCCGGCGGGTTTCGTCGAGATGGGCGCGCAGGGCGTCGACATCCCTGAGTGCGTTCGGGCCGGTGCGGCTCCCGGCATCGAAACCCCGGGCGAAGACGATGCGCAGCGCTTCCGTCTCGGGCAGCGAGGCAAGCCAGGCCTTGCCGGTGGCTGTCGCATGCAGCACGGGGCCGGCGCCCATCGGCGGCTCGTAGCGCAGCCCGGCCGTGGCGCCTTGCGAGCGGGCGATCCAGGCGAGATCGCCGCCCTCCACCACCGCCAGCCGGCAATATTCTCGTGTCGCAGCCGCGAGCCTGTCGAGCACGATCTGTCCCGCGTCGGGCAAGCCGCGGCTGTCGAGGTCCCGGAAGGCGAGCTGGGAGAGCTTCAGGGTCAGGCCATAGGCGCCGGAATGCGGATCCTGCGTGACGAAGCCACGCTCCGCCAGCGTGGCGAGAAGCCGATGGGTCGCGCTGAAGGGCAGGTCGAGCCGCTCGGCGAGCAGGCTGAGGTCGACGCCGTTCGGTTCGCCCGCCAGCGCCTCCATCAGCTTCAGGGCCCGCTCGACGGCTGCGATCGTCACCTGTCCTCCTGATTGATAATTTTTGGAAATGATTTCCAATTCAGAATTGGTTTCCGTATAAGGGCGGAGCGAGGCCGAGTCAACGCGCCGCGCGTACACAGCCGGGAGGGTGCATGAGTCTGGCGGGTGAGGGAGCGGTTGCGATCTGGCACGACATCGCGCCGGAAGGACGCGCGGAATTCTACGCCTGGCACGGGCAGGAGCACATGCCCGAGCGGGTCGGGATTCCGGGCTTCCTGCGTGGTCGCCGCTACGTTGCGATCGATGCCGATCTCGAGTTCTTCAACCTCTACGAGGCGCTCAGCGTCGAGACGCTGAAGGGGCAGGATTATGCGGCGCGGGTCAATGCGCCGACGCCCTGGACGCTGAGCGCCGTCAAGCATTTCCGGTCGGTCGCGCGCTCGATCTGCCGCGTCGCGCACAGCGCCGGTCCGGCCCAGGGAGGGCTGATCGCGACGCTGCGCTACGATGTGCCGGATGAGCAGGAACAGGATCACCGCACCGCGCTGACGCATCGCGTCATTCCCGATCTGCTCGCCAGGCCCGGCGTCGCCGGGGTGCATCTGCTGGTGGCCGATGCCGAGGCGAGCGGCGTCGCCACCGCGGAGCAGAAGGCTCGTGGTGTCGCCAATGCCGTGCCGCGCCGGGTGCTGCTGCTCGAAGGCTGGGGGGACGAGGCCGATTTCGTCGCGCTGGCGAAACGGGAGCTGTCGCCGGCCGCGCTCGATGCCGTCGGCGGAAGAGGTCCTTATTCGCTGGGCCTCTACCGTCACCAGATCACGCGAACCAAAACCGCCTGGAGCGCCGGCTGATGGGCGCGCGTTTCGACCTTGCCGGCCGGGTTGCCGTGGTCACCGGTGGCGCCGGCGGGCTGGGACGCGGCATCGCGCGGGCCTTGCGGGAGGCCGGTGCGACCGTGGAGTTGTGGGATGCCGATTCCGCCAGGCTCGATGAGGCGGCGGCGGAGTTGGGGCTCGGCCGGCGCCAGGTCGATATCACCGACGCGACTGCCGTGGATGCCGCCGCCTCGGCCGCTTTCGCCGCGCATGGGCGTGTCGACATTCTGGTCAACAACGCCGGGATCCTCGGCGAGGTGAAGCCGATCTGGGAGACCGATCCGCGGAATTTCGAGGCGGTGCTGCGGGTCAACCTGTTCGGAACCTATCTCGTCAGCCGCGCGCTTCTCGGCCGCATGCGGGCGCAAAGCCCGCGGGCCGGCGTGGGAGGCCACGCGCTGCGCGGCCATGTCGTCAATATCGCCTCGATCCAGGGCAAGGAAGGCATGGCGCTGGCGGCCGCCTATTCCGCCAGCAAGGCCGGGGTTATCGCACTGACCAAGAGCACGGCCAAGGAGACGGCGCGGGACGGCGTGATCGTCACCGCCATCACGCCGGCCGCCGCGGAGACGGCGATGGCCCGGGAGATCTCGGCGGAGCGCCGCGCCGACATTCTCGCGCGCATCCCGATGGGCCGCTTCGTCGAGGTGGAAGAGGTCGCGCGGATGGTGCTCTGGCTCGCCTCGGACGAGTGCTCCTTCTCGACCGGCGGCATCTTCGACCTGTCGGGTGGCCGGGCGACCTATTGAACCGCGAAGCCTGCTCCCGGCCATTTGAGCTGCCGCAATGCCCCTGCGACCGGACGGTCCCGATGGCGGGAGCCTGTCAAAGCGTTTGCTGTTTCGCCCAGATGGGCGATAGCTTCGGCGAAGGGGCGGCTTAACTTTTAACCGAACTCGCCTGGCATCGTGTGGCGGGCACGCGCCACGGTTCGCGTGGGATGCCGGCAATAGCTGTGGGACTGGACGGCAGGGAGGTTGCCGATACGCCGGGGCCGCCGTTAAATCCTGCCGCCGGGCAGCAGATCTCCGCGTTGCAAAAGTCCGGCGGAATAGAAAATGCTGATCGAGGCGCAAAATTCGATGGGATTTTTTTCGCTGCCTGTGCGGAAATCCCGAAAAGAACCAAGGGGGTCGCACATCATGAAGTATGGATACCAGTTGCTCGCCGCGACTGTCGCGGGCATCGCCCTGTCGGCGTCGCAAGCTGCCGAAGCGCAGGCGCCGAGGGAGACGCTGAAGGCCGTGCAGGCGCGCGGCGAACTGAACTGCGGTATCGGGACGACGCTCGCCGGTTTCGCTGTGCAGGACGGAAAAGGCATCTGGAACGGCGCGAACACCGATTTCTGCCGGGCGGTGGCCGCGGCCGTCCTCAAGGATGCGAGCAAGATCAAGTTCGTCTCGCTGTCCTCGAAGGATCGTTTCACCGCACTGCAAGCGGGCGAAAGTGATTTCGTCGCCGCCACCACCACCTGGACGATGAGCCGGGACACGCAGGTCGGCCTGAACTTCCGGCCGATCTACTACTATGACGGCCAGGGCTTCATGGTGAAGAAGTCGCTGGGCATCAAGTCGGCGAAGGAGCTGAGCGGCGCCTCGATCTGCATCCAGCAGGGCACGACCACGGAGCTCAACACCGCGGATTATTTCCGCAAGAACAACATGAAGTTCGAGCCGGTGACCTTCGCCACCAACAACGAGGCGACGGAAGCCTACGAGTCGGGTCGCTGCGACGCCTTCACCACCGACCAGTCCGGCCTCTATTCGGAGCGCCTGCGTTTCAAGAACGCGGACGAGCATATCGTGCTGCCCGAGACGATCTCGAAAGAGCCGCTCGGCTATATGGTCCGCCACGGCGACGATCAGTGGTTCGATATCATCTCCTGGATCCATTTCGCGCAGGTGACGGCCGAGGAGCTGGGCGTGACCCAGGCCAATGTCGACGAGATGCGCGAGAAGTCGGACAATCCCGACGTCAAGCGCCTGCTCGGCAAGGAAGGCTCCTTCGGTCAGTCGCTCGGCCTCGACAATGACTGGGCCTACCGCGCGATCAAGGCCGTGGGCAATTACGGCGAGCTGTTCGAGCGCAATCTCGGCCAGGGCTCCCGGCTGAAGATCGTCCGCGGCCAGAACGCGCTGTGGAATAACGGCGGCCTGCAATACGCGCCGCCGATCCGCTGAGGCGGACGACTCGGGCGCCGGACAAACCGGCGCCCGCTTTTCTTTCCATCCGTTCGCGCCCCGGGGCGATACGCCCGTTCTGGCGGCGGCCAGTCGCCGCGCGCCATATGGCGGGCCGTGTTTCGGCCTCGGCTATTTCGCGTTGACCAGATCGTCGAGCGACACGCCCCGGAACGGCTTGATGGATTTCAGGACGATATAGCTCGAAAGATTGCTGATCCGCGGGCCGATCTTGAGAAGCTCGTCCGAGAGCATCTGATAGGCGGCGATGTCCGGGCAGATGAAATGCACGAGATAGTCGATCGGCCCGCTGATCTTCGTGCACTCCACGACAAATCTCATCGACAGCACCATGCTCTCGAAGATCTCGAAATCCTCGAGGCTGTGATTTTTCAGGGTCACCGCCGCGATGACGTCGACGTGGCGGCAAACCTTCGAGAGCACGATATGGGCCTGGTAACAATCGATGATGCCGGCCTTCTCGAGGCGCCGCACCCGGTTGAGGCAGGGGCTGGCCGAAAGGCCCACCGCTTCGGCCAGTTCCTGGTTGGTCGTGCGCCCGTCCTGCTGCAGGCGGTTCAGAATGCGGAGGTCGATCTGATCCAGCGCGACGCTCTTGCTGTTGTCTTTCATCGCTCAGTCCTGATGCAGCCCGATCGAATGTCGATGGCTGGTGAATTGCGGCTGTGACGTTGCGGGGAACCGCAAATCGCCGGGTCGGCAGAATCGGTCGTGTTACGGCGGCTGGAACTGTCGAACCCATCGTGTCCGCCGGGCTACGTCAACCGCGCAGTGCCGCGATTCGCCCCCGGCATCGCGCGGCCGCCTGCCTGGGTCGCCCGCGAGGCGGAGCATTCCGGCGCTCTCCCTTTCTTCGGCCCGGCAATTCTTGCTTTCGGCAGATGTGTTCGGAACAGCAAATAGGGCTGTACCAGTCAAAATCGGCAGGACTTTTGTTCGCGACCTGTGCGGAAATCCCCGAAACAAAAGGTCGATAATTGACGGTTGCACGATGGAGATGGTCCTTGAAACGGCACGGTGCGAGCTGGCTCTCCCGGTATGCGGGAGGGCTCGCACCGTTGGCGCGCGTGGTCGCCTTTTGTCACCGCCGCGCTTCCGGTACTGCTCCGGAGCCGAGATTCGGGCGCCTGGCGCGCGACTTCTTCCCTCCCTGTCTCCCTGTCCGAAAAGGCCCTGATCATGTCTGACACGACCTCTGGCGCGAACAAGATGTGGGGTGGTCGTTTCACGTCGGCGCCTGCGGATGTGATGCGGCGGATCAATCCGTCGATCGGCTTCGACTACCGGCTCTACCGGCAGGACATCGCGGCCTCGAAGGTGCATGCGGCGATGCTCGCGCGCCAGGGGATCATCGCCGGAGCCGATAACGACCGCATCCAGGCCGGCCTCAACCAGATCCTCGGCGAGATCGAGCGTGGCGAACTGAAGTTCAGCATCGATCTCGAGGACATCCACATGAATGTGGAAGCGCGCCTCAAGGAGATCGTCGGCGAGCCGGCCGGGCGGTTGCACACCGCGCGCAGCCGCAACGACCAGGCCGTCACCGATGTCCGCCTCTGGATGCGCGACGCAATTGACGAGCTCGACGGCATCATCCGCGAGTTGCAGGGCGCCCTGATCGAGCGTGCGAGCGAGCATGCCGAGACGATCATGCCGGGCTTCACCCATATGCAGGTGGCCCAGCCCGTGACCTTCGGCCATCATCTGATGGCCTATGTCGAGATGTTCGGGCGCGACCGCGAGCGGCTCGCCGGCGCGCGTCTGCGTACAAATATCTCGCCGCTGGGCGCCGCTGCGCTGGCGGGCACGGCCTTCCCGATCGACCGGCATTTCACCGCCGCCGCGCTCGGCTTCGCCCGGCCGACCGAGAACTCGATGGATTCGGTCGGCTCGCGCGACCATATCTGCGAGCTCCTGTTCTGCTGCTCGATGCTGGCCGTGCACCTCTCGCGCCTCAACGAGGAGATCACGCTGTGGTGCAGCGACGGCTTCCGCTTCGTCGCGCTGTCGGACGCCTTCACCACCGGCTCCTCGATCATGCCGCAGAAGCGCAATCCGGACGCTGCCGAGCTGGTGCGCGGCAAGACCGGGCGCGTCGTCGGCTCGCTGACCGGGCTGCTGATGACGGTGAAGGGCCTGCCGATGACCTTCATGAAGGACATGCAGGAAGACAAGGAGCCGATGTTCGACGCGCTGGAGACGGTCGGGCTCTGCACCGCCGCGACGACCGGGATGATCCGGGATCTGACGGTGCGCCCCGAGCCGATGCGCGCCTTCCTCGACCGCGGCTTCCCGACCGCGACCGACCTGGCCGACTGGCTGGTGCGGGAGGCGGGCGTGCCCTTCCGCGATGCGCATCACATCACCGCCCGCGTCGTCGCGCTGGCCGAGGCGAAGGGCTGCACCTTGCAGGCGCTCGACCTCGACAGCATGCGCTCGGTCGATCCGCGCATCGGCGCCGCCGTGTTCGAGGTGCTCGCTCCCGAGCATTCCGTCACGAGCCGGAAAAGCTATGGCGGGACCGCGCCGCAGGCGGTGCGCGAGGCCATCGGGCGCGCAAAGCAAAAATGGATCGATGAGAACGCCTGAGATTTGACGGCACGGATGCGGGCTCCGGCGGAAACCGCGGTTGCGTCGCGCGCCCGCGGCGGCAACACTCGTCGCAGTCGCTTCGCAGGACGACCGGACGCGGCGGGACTGCGCGCCCGGTAAGAAAGATCAAATTCAGCCGCTCGAGCTGATCTTGAAAGGGGACCCTATGAATATCGTTTCCAGGTCGGTCTATGTCGGGCCGAACGTCTATGCGAAGGCTCCCCTGATCCGCCTGACGGTCGATGTGAATCCGCAGGATGCCGAGGCGCTGCGTGCACTCGGCTCCGGCGTTCGCGAGGCGCTTGCCGCCGTCGTCCCCGGCTTCTCGGTCGACGGGAGCGCTGCGGCCGGCGTCGGAGACCTGCTGGCCCATCTCGCGCTGCATCTGCAGCGGATCGCCGGCCAGGACGGCGACCTGGCCTGGTCGCTCGCGGCCGCGGCGCCGGACGAGGTCGAGGTGCTGTACAGCTTCGATTCCGAGGAAATCGGCCTCGAAGCGGGCGAGGTCGCCTGCGACCTGCTCGTCGCGATCGCCCGCGCGCGCGACGGCGACACCAACCTGCAGGACGACGTGGCGCGCTTCCTGCGCTTCGCCAACAAGCGTTCGCTCGGTCCTTCGGCGCTGGAACTGGTCCGTTCGGCGCAGGCGCGCGACATTCCCTGGTATCGTCTCAACGATGCCAGCCTCATCCAGGTTGGCCAGGGCAAGTACCAGAAGCGTATCGAGGCGGCGCTGACCAGCATGACCTCGCACATCGCCGTGGAGGTCGCCTCCGACAAGAACATGTGCAACCAGCTTCTCAGCGATCTGGGCCTGCCGGTGCCGAAGCAGCGTGTCGTCTACGACACCGACGAGGCGATCTCGGCGGCGGCGCGCATCGGCTATCCGGTGGTGATCAAGCCGCTCGACGGCAATCACGGCCGCGGCGTCACCGTCAACATCACCGACGAGGACGGGGTCAAGGCGGCGTTCGAGACGGCCGACAAGGAAGGCAGTGCCGTCGTCGTAGAGAGCATGATCACCGGCGAGGACCACCGGCTGCTCGTCGTCGACGGCGAGCTGGTGGCCGCGGCGCGGCGCGTGCCCGGCCATGTCGTAGGCGACGGCCGGCAGTCGATCGCGGCGCTGGTCGAGATCGTCAATCAGGACCCCCGGCGGGGCGTCGGGCACGAGAACGTGCTGACCCGCCTGGAGATCGACGAGCAGGCCGTCCGGCTCATGGGCGAGCGCGGCTACACGGCTGAGAGCGTTCCACCGGCGGGCGAGACCGTCTATCTGCGCAAGACCGCCAACATCTCGACCGGCGGGACGGCGATCGACGTCACCGACGTTATCCATCCCGAGAACAAGCTGATGGCGGAACGCGCCATCAAGGCGGTCGGGCTCGACATCGGCGCGGTCGACTTCCTCACCTCGGACATCACCAGCAGCTACCGCGATACCGGCGGGGCGATCTGCGAGATCAATGCGGGCCCGGGCCTGCGCATGCACATCGCCCCCTCGGAGGGCAAGCCGCGTGATGTCGGCGGCAAGATCATGGACATGCTGTTCCCCTCGGGTAGCCGCAGCCGCGTGCCGATCGCGGCGCTGACCGGCACCAACGGCAAGACCACCTGCGCGCGCATGCTCGCCCATGTCCTGAAGATGGCCGGCCATGTCGTCGGCCAGACCTCGACGGACGCTGTCTATATCGACGGCAACGTCACGGTGAAGGGCGACATGACCGGGCCGGTCTCGGCCAAGATGGTGCTGCGCGATCCCTCGATCGATATCGCGGTGCTTGAGACCGCGCGCGGCGGGATCGTGCGCTCCGGGCTCGGCTACCAGTTCTGCGATGTCGGGGCGGTGCTCAACGTCACCTCCGACCATCTCGGGCTCGGCGGCGTCGACACGCTGGACGGGCTCGCCGAGGTCAAGCGCATCATCGCCGAGGTGGCGCGCGATACCGTCGTCCTCAACGCCGACAACGAATATACGCTGAAGATGGCGTCGCGCTCGCCGGCGAAGCACATCCTTTACGTCACGCGCAATCCTGACCATACGCTGGTGCGCGAGCATATCCGCCTCGGCAAGCGCGCGGTGGTGCTCGAGCAGGGCATGAACGGCGATCAGATCGTCATCTACGACAAAGGCACCCAGATGCCGCTGATGTGGACCTATCTGATCCCGGCGACACTGGAGGGCAAGGCGCTGCACAATGTGGAGAACGCGATGTTCGCGGCGGCCATGGCCTATTCGCTCGGCAAGTCGCTCGATCAGATCCGCAACGGCCTGCGCACCTTCGACAACACCTTCTTCCAGTCGCCGGGCCGGATGAACGTCTATGACGAGCACGGCTTCCGCGTCATCCTCGACTACGGCCATAACGAGGCGGCGGTCCGGGCGATGACCGAGCTGGTCGAGCGGTTGAAGCCGCGCGGGCGGCGCGTCGTCTGCGTCACCTGCCCCGGGGATCGTCGCGACGAGGACGTCGCCGCCATCGCCGGACAGGTCGCCGGCCATTTCGACACCTATATCTGCCATCGCGACGACACGCTGCGCGGCCGCGCGCCGGACGAGATGCCGCGCCTGATGCGGGCCGCCCTGATCCAGCACGGCGTGCGGGAAGACGCGATCCGCATCATCGAGCGGGAGGAGGAGGCGCTGGCCACGGCGCTCGACATGGCCCAGCGCGACGACCTGCTGCTGTTCTTCTGCGAAAGCATCACCCGCTCCTGGAAGCAGATCATCCACTTCAAGCCGAAATTCGGGGATGCGGAGGAGGTTGCGCCGGCCCGCCGCATCGCCGAGGGCAGCTTCGACGTGCCCGCCGGCTACAGGATCGTGACCGATGAACGTGGTATCCTGATCGCACCGGAAGCCGAGCCGGCCGCATCACGATGATTCCCACGTCAGGCGTTCCTCCCCAGAGGGACATGAATCCGAAGCTCGCCGTGATCGGCGGGCGTCTCGAAGACGACAACGTTGCCGTCTATCGCGAAATCCACCGCCTCTCGCACGGGCGCATCGTCGTGTTCGCGACGGCGTCGTCCGAGCCGGATACGGTCGGCGCGGAGGCGCTGGCGGTGTTCCGCACCCATGGCTTCGATGCCGTGCTCGCCCCCGTCCACGGCGACCAGGCGGCCGGCGCCGCCCATGATCCGGCGGTGCTGGAGCTCGTGCGCGACTATGCCAGCGTATACTTCACCGGCGGGGACCAGACCCTCATCACCCGGACGCTCGCGCCGGAAGGCCGCGAGACGCCGCTGCTGAAGGCGATCCGCCAGATCCATGCGCAGGGCGGGCTCATTGCCGGTTCGAGCGCCGGCGCGGCGATGATGTCCGACACGATGATCGAAGGGGGCACCTCGCTGGAAGCCACGACCTTCGGCGTGGTCACCGATCCGGCGCGGCCCGGGCTCCTGCTCGGGCGCGGCCTCGGCTTCTTCCGCTGGGGCATCGTCGACCAGCATTTCATCAAGCGAGGCCGTTTCGGCCGGCTGGTCGTGGCGATGGCCGAGAGCAGCACGGCCCATGGCTTCGGTGTCGATGAGAACACCGCGCTGTTCGTCGACGGCACGCGGGCGCATGTCGTCGGCGAGTATGGCGCCTTCGTCCTCGACATGCGCGAGGCCAAGATCGACAAGCGCCGGCGCGTCGTCGAGAACATCCTCTTCTCCTATCTCGACGATGGCGACGCGATCGACCTCGCTTTGGCCCAAGCCTCGCCGGGCGCGGACAAGCAGCGCGTGGGCTGGCGCGACGTCGCCTATCGCGCACCCGCACGGTCGCTGCGCAACGTCTTCGGCGCCTATACGCTCTACGACCTCCTCGCCCGGCTCGTGCTGGGGGACCCGGACAACTATGTCGTCGACCGCGCCCGTGCGATCGAGCCCACGGAAGGGGTTGCGACGACGGTCGAATTCGAGCGCCTGCGCGGCATCTCGCAACCGATGATCGCGGTGCGCAACGATGCCCTGCGCATGACCGCGATCGATTTCCGCGCCGCGCTCACGACCCGCAAGCTCAACGCCGCACAGCTCGCCGCGAACCGCCGGACGGCGCTGGCGCGCGACTACGGTGTCAAGCCCGTTTCCGCCTCGCGGCTGATGCTGCTCGGCTCGACGCCGCTGCGCCCCGGCTCGACCTTGCTCGAGGCGGTCGATCAGGCCGGCACGGGTCCGGTCGGGATCATCGCCTGCGCTTCCGCCGATCCGCGGGACGAGGCCGACGCCTATGTCAGGGCGCTCGTCGCGCGGGGGCGCGAGGCGGTCGATTTCGGCATCACGATCGACAATATCGAGCTGATCGGCCGCGAGGTGGAAGTCGTCGAGCGCATCGCCGGCCTGAAGACCATCGTGCTCTCCGGCGGCAACCAGATCCGCCTCGTCGAAGCCCTGTTGCATCGCGGCGAGGTGACACCGATCCTCCAGGCCGTCGCGCGGGCTTATGCCGCCGGCGCGACCGTGATCGCGGTGAGCGGCGCCGCCTCGGCGCTCTCGGGCTCGATGATCGCGGGCGGAACCTCCTACGAGGCCCTGCGCTTCGGCATCGCCTCCGATATGGGCCGGCGCGGGCTGATCATCCAGCAGGGGCTCGGCCTGTTCGGCGCGGCGATCGTCGACCAGAATCTCGGCTCCGCCCACAGGCTCGGCCGGCTGGTCGTCGCCTGCGCGGAGGAGGGCGTGCGCTATGGGGTGGGGCTGCTGGAAGACAGCGGCGTCACCGCCAACCACGACAATTCGGAGCTGACCGTCATCGGCGCCAAGGGTGTGGTCCTCGTCGAGGTCGATCCTGCCCATACCGAGTTGCAGGGAGACGAGTTCATCGCGACCGGCACGATGCTGTCCTTCGCGGCGCCGGGCGACACGATCGACCTCAACAGCGGCAAGCTTCGCCGCGCCGGCTCGCCGGAGGCCGCCGACGCCGCGCTCAACCTGCTGGTGCACGGCTTCATCGACGATTGTTATCAACGACGCGGCGCGGCGGTGAGCCAGGAACACAGCTTCGACGATCCCATCGCCCTGCGTTTCGCCACGCTCGGCCAGGGCTGCGGCACGCTCGACGTCGAAGCCATCCGCGACAGGTTCGGATGATCGTGCCGGATATTTTACCGTGCCTTCCTCGCCAAGCCAGAAAGGACAGACCATGTATTTCGATGCCGATGCCCTGAACGCCATCCTGACCGACCAGGCCGTGCGCGAGCGCACGGCCGAGGCGATCGCGGCGGCCCGCAAGCGCTTCACCTCGCCGCTCGCGGTGATCGAGACGGTGCTCGCGCTGACGGCGGAGACCGGCAAGGACCCGGAGGAGGCCAGGGCCGAGGTCGAAGCGTTCCTCGATGCCGCCGGCATCGAGTTGCGCGATCTGCCGCCGGCGCACCGGCTCGTCGCGCTCGTTCTCGCGGCTGCGCCGGGCAGCGCCAAGGCGAAGGCCATCGCGACGGCGTTGCACAAGGCTTGCGCCGATTACTACGAGGTCGAGCCGTTTTCAGCCGAGGCACCGTCAGCGGAGCCGCCGCAAGCCTGACGGGCCATGCGGCCGCTCAGCACGAGGCTCGGCCATTGGTGGCGCGGGGTGACCGGTGTCGGGAACCCGGCGCCTGCCGCGCGCGCCTCGCAGAACAGCAGGAAGGAAGAGACCATGCAGGACGCCGGATCGACCGGGGATAGCAGCGGCGCGCGCCGTGAGGATATCCCGCTCGCAGTCCAGCCGCAGGGCGGGGCGCTTGCCGTCACGGCGTTCCGGTACGGTGAGGCCGGAGCACGGCCGAAGGCCTATCTCCAGGCCGGGCTCCATGCCGACGAGTTTCCCGGCATGCTCGCCCTGCGCTATCTCCGGGAGATGCTCGACGAAGCGGCGCAGCGTGGCCTCCTTCTCGGCGAGATCGTCCTGGTTCCGCAGGCGAATCCGATCGGCTTGCAGCAGCAGGTCGGGGGCTTCCTGCTCGGGCGCTTCGACACGCAGACGGGCGGCAATTTCAACCGCGACTATCCGGATCTCGCGACGGCGATCGGAGATCGGCTCGACGGTGCGCTCGGCGCCGATCCGGCCGCCAATGTCGCTGCGATCCGCGCTGCGATGGGGACGGCGCTGGCCGGCCTCGCCGCGCCCGACAGCGCCGTGGTGTCGATGCGGCAGATCCTGATGCGGCTCGCCTACGACGCCGATTTCGTCTTCGATCTCCACGCCGACAACCAGGCCCTGCCGCATCTCTATGTCGGCACGCCGCTCTGGCCCGATGCGCTCGACCTCGCTTCCGAGATCGATGCGCGGGCGGTGCTGCTGGCGGAGGTCTCCGGCGGCAACCCCTTCGACGAAGCCTGCAGCGGTCCGTGGTGGGCGCTCGCGCAGCGCTATCCGGATGTGCCGATCCCGCCCGCCTGCCTTGCCGCTACGCTCGAACTGGGCAGCAACGACGATGTCGACGTGGTCGAAGCGAAGGACCGGGCGGCGGCGCTCTACCGGGTCCTCGAGCGGCGCGGCGTCATTGCCGGTCCTTCCGACGCGCGGCTTCCGGAATTGCGCTGCGAGGCGACAGCGTTGACGGCGATGGAGCAGATCAAGGCCCCGGTCTCGGGGCTCGTCGCCTACCGGCTCCGGCTGGGCGATACGGTCAGGGCCGGCGACGTCGTGGCCAGCATCATCGATCCCCTCGGCGAGACGGTCGATGTCGCCGCGGAAACCGACGGGCTTCTGTTCGCGCGCCACAGCCAGACCTACGCCTGGCCGGGCAAGGTCATCGGCAAGGTCGCCGGCAAGACGCCGCTGGCATCCCGGCAGGGGCGCCTGCTGACCGATTGAGCGTTTGGGTGGGGAGATCATTTCGGTCTGGCTGCCCCGTCATTGCGAGGAGCGAAGCGAAGCAATCCAGGGGGACTGGTTGAGCCGCTCAGCCAAGTCCCCCTGGATTGCTTCGCTACGCTCGCAATGACGGGGCAGCCAGACCGAACTACCCTAATCCTTCTTGCCGAAGAGCTGGGAGACCGCCAGAAGCAGCGACGTCATCACGATCATGATGGTCGAGATGGCGGCGATGGTCGGGTCGATCTGGTCGCGCAGCGCCAGGAACATCATGCGGGTCAGGGTCGCGTTGTCCCCGCCCGATACGAACAGCGCGACCACGACCTCGTCGAAGGAGGTCAGGAAGGACAGCACGGCCGAGGTGACGATGGCGAAGCCGATCTGCGGCACGGTGACCTGCAGGAAGGCCTGCGTCCGCGTCGCGCCGAGGCTGCGCGCGACCCGCTCCTGATCGAGGTCGAAGCTCTTCAGCGCCGATCCAACGATCATCATCACGATGGGAACCGCCAGGATGGTGTGCGCAAGCACGATCCCGATGAAGGAGTTGACCATCTTGAGCTGCACATAGGCGTAGAACAGCGCGATGCCGACGAGGATGACGGGGACGATGGTCGGCGTCAGCAGGGCCAGGATCGCGAGCCCGGCGAAGCGCAGCCGGGACGCGTGCAGCCCATAGGCGGCGAGCGTGCCGAGCGGCGTCGCCAGCAAGGCCGTGCAGAAGCCGGCCTTGAACGAGGTGAGCGTTCCCGCCATCCAGCTCGACGACGAGAAATAGGCCTCGTACCAGCGCAGCGACCATTCGCGCGGCGGAAATTCCAGATACTGCGAATGGGAAAACGACATCGGGATCACGATCAGCGTCGGCACGGCGAGGAAGGCCAGAACCAAGGCGCCGAGGCCGTAGAGCCATAGCCGCGCGCGGTGGGTGATCTGCGTGTCGCTTGCCGGTCGTTCGAGCCAGCCCATGTCAGTGCCCCGCTCCGAACAGGCCGGCGCCGCGCGACAGCTTCGCCGCCAGCACGAGCACGACGAGCGTGATCGCGAGCAGCACCACGCCGAGCGCGCTGGCGGCGCCCCAGTTGAAGAACAGCTCGATGTCGTTGGCGATGCGGTTCGAGACCATCGTCACCTTGCCGCCGCCCAGCATGGCGGGGGTCACATAGAAGCCGAGGCAGAGCACGAAGACGAGCGAGGCGCCGGCCGCGAGCCCCGGCAGCGACAGGGGAAAGAACACGGTCCAGAAGCCGTGGACCGGCGTCGAGCCGAGGCTGGCGGCGGCGCGCAGGAGATTGCGGTCGATGCCGCGCATCGTGCCGTAGAGCGGCAACACCAGAAACGGCAGCATGATGTGGACCATGCCGATCAGCGTGCCGCCGGTGTTGTGCACGAGTTGCAGCGGTTCGCTCCAGAGTCCGAGCTTGATGCCCCAGGTGTTGATAAGGCCGCTGCGCTGGAGCAGGACGAGCCAGGCATAGGTGCGCACCAGGAGCGAGGTCCAGAACGGCAGCAGCACCGCGATCATGCAGAGATTGGCGGCCCGCCGCGGCAGCTGCGACAGGAAATAGGCCAGCGGGTAGCCGAGCAGGATGCAGATGCCCGTCGTCGCCAGGCTGATCTGGAAGGTCGTCAGGAAGGTCCTGCCATAGGACGGCTCGGCCAGCATGCGCCGATAGTGTTCGAGGCTGAAGGCACCGTTGTCGTCGAGGAAGGACAGGCCGAAGAGCCAGCCGATCGGGGCGAGCATGGTGACGGCGACGAGCAGCAGCGCCGGGGCCGCCAGCCCCGCAAGGCCGAGGCGCTCGCGCCATTGGTCGCGCCGCAGCGCGGCGGCCTGGAAATCCCCGGCCGGGCCGGCCGGATCGAAAGCGCTGCCGGCCGTCACGCCGCCCCCCGCGTCTCGTCGGGAAGCAGGACGGTGTCCGTGACGGCGATGCCGAGGCGGATGGGCGTGCCGGCTGCCGGCGGCGGGCCGTCGCCGCCGCCCGTCGCCAGACGTAAGGAGACGGGGCTGCCGTCGCTCAGGACGGCCTGAAGCAGCAGGGTCTCGCCCTGATAGATCGCGCCCGTCACATGGCCTTCGAAGCAGTTCATTCCTGCGCCTTCGCCCGCCCGGAGCAGGCGCAGCCGCTCCGGCCGCAACACCATCGTGCAGCGGCCCTGCCGTGCCGGCAGATGCCGAGCCTGGATGGTCGTGCCGGCGGCGCTGGCGACGCCTTCCGAGAGAGTCACGTCGAGGAAGGAGGATTCGCCGATGAACTCGGCGACGAAGCGGCTGCCGGGCTCGTCATAGATCGCACGCGGCGTATCGATGCGCGCGATCTGCCCGCGGTCGAGGATCGCGATGCGGTCCGACATCGTCAGCGCCTCGCGCTGGTCGTGCGTCACATAGACGGTCGTGGTGCCGAGGCGCTCATGGAGCTGGCGCAATTCGATCTGCATGCGCTCGCGCAATTGCTTGTCCAGCGCGGAGAGCGGCTCGTCCATCAGGATGATCCGCGGCTCGAAGACGATGGCGCGCGCCAGCGCCACGCGCTGGCGCTGGCCGCCGGAGAGCTGGTCGATCCGCCGGCTGCCGAAGCCGCCGAGCTGGAACATCTCCAGCGCCGCCTCGACGCGGCGGGCGATCTCGTTCGCCGGGACGCGCCGCAGCCGCAGCGGAAAGCCGACATTGCGCGCCACGTCCATATGCGGAAACAGCGCATAGTTCTGGAAGACCATGCCGATCTCGCGCTTGTGCGGCGCGAGCCGGACGACCTCGCGCTCGCCGAAGCGGATCGAGCCCTTGTCGGGCCGCAGGAAGCCGGCGATCGCCATCAGCAGCGTCGTCTTGCCGGAGCCGGAGGGGCCGAGCAGGGTCAGGAATTCGCCGGGCCGAACGTCGAGATCGATCTCGTCCAGAACAGGAACCGTGCCATAGGCCTTGCTCAGCCGCCGGACCGCAATCGGCAGAGCCGTTGCGGATCCTTGCGACGCAACGGCCGCGTCCCGCGGCCGTTCGTGATCGCCGTCTCGCTTCATTCCGTCAGCATGTTCTGGTAGGCGGCCGACGCCTGGGTTTCGTATTTGATGTACCAGTCGAGATCGATCGGCAGCTGCTTGGTGGCGTTGTCGGGATGCGACGGCAGCGCCTTGGCATAGGCCGCATCGATCGTGCCGAGGTCGTAGGCCTTTTTGTTCGTCGGTCCGTAGGTGATGTATTTGGTGAACTCGGCCTGATATTGCGGCTTGCTCACCTCGGCGAGGAACTTCATCGCCAGGTCCCGGTTCGGCGCGCCCTTGGGCACGGCGAAGCAATCATAGTCGAGCAGGGCCTGGTTGAAGGTGTAGGCGACCTTGGCGCCGTCCTTCGCGGCGACGTCGAAACGGCCGTTCCAGCCGGTGACCATGTCGACCTCGCCGTCCTTCATGAGCTGGGCATGCTGCGCGCCCGAGCTCCACCAGACCGCGATATGCGGCTTCAGCTCGCGGATCTTCTTGAGCGCGCGCTCGATGCCGCCCGGCTGGGAGAGAACCTCATAGACCTTTTCGGGCGGCACGCCGTCGGCCATCAGCGCCGGTTCCAGCGCGCCGGCGACGCCCTTGCGATAGGCGCGCTTGCCGGGGAACTTCTTGACGTCCCAGAAATCGGCCCAGCTCTGGGGACCCTTGTCGCCATAAGTCTTGGTGTTCCAGGCCAGCACCGTCGAGAAGACGTCGCCGCCGACGCAGTAGTCCTGCGCGGTTCCCGGCAGGAAGCTCGATGTGTCGATGACCTTGTAGTCGAGCTTCTCGAGGATACCCTCTGAGCCCGCCCGCGCCGCGCTGCCGGAGCCGCTGGCGACGACGTCCCAGGTCACGGCGCCGGCCTTCGCCTTGAGGCGCAGATCGGCGATGCTGCTGTAGGTCTCTTCCTTGATCTTGATGCCGAGCGCCTTGGCTGCCGGCTGGAACAGCGCCTTGCTCTGCGCCTCCTGATAGGAGCCGCCGAAGGAAACGACGGTCAGCTCCTGCCCGAAGGCGGGAACGACGGCAAACAGACCCAGTGCAAGGGCGATGGTCGCCCGCGATGGCATGATCGACGGCATGTGAAATCTCCCGGTTGGTCGTGTCCCTCGGGAATGTAGGGGCGCAGATCCGCTCCCTCACTCCTCTTCTTCGCAGAATTTGTCGGAATTGGTCTGGCCATAAGGTCCATTCTGAGAATTCGGGGCGACCAATCCGGTGCGGCTCGTTGGCTTCCTCCGATTGGCGGCTCCCCTTTTCCCGCGATGTCCTAGCGGGCGAGCCGGTCGCGCCAGCGGTAGTAGAGGACCGAGGGCGCGAGGAACCAGGGATTGCCGCTGTAGAAGGGGCGGGTCTGGAACGGCACGTCGTCGAAGGCCGTCGCGCCTTCGGCATGGCCGAGCACGCGCAGGCCGAGCTTCATGCCGAGATAGCTCGCCATCCCGACGCCGGAGCCGCAATAGCCCATCGCATAATACATCCCGTCATGACGGCCGATATGCATCAGCTCGTCGAAGCTGTAGGCGACGAGGCCGCACCAGGAATGGCTGATCTTCGTGGCCTCGAGTTTCGGAAAGATGCGGCTCATCGCGGCGTGGAGCAGCGGCCCGCTGCGGCGCGGATCGGTCTCGCTCAGCGAGACGCGGCCGCCGAAAAGAATGCGCCGCCGGTCCGGCGAGGCCCGGTAGTAGTAGACGACCTTGCGCGTGTCGCTGACGATGCGGTTGCGCGGGATCAGCCGGTCGACCAGCGCCGGGTCGAGTTCCTCGGTGGCGATGACGTAGCTGCCGATCGGGATGACGCGGCGGCGCAGCCATGCAGTCAGGGGCCCGGTATAGCCATTCGTGGCGATGACGACGTCCCGCGTCCGGATCGTGCCGCGCGGCGTCCGGACCAGAAAATCGGCCCCCTCCCGGCTGACCGCCTGTGCCGGGCAGAAAGCCTTGATCTCGGCGCCCGCGGCGACGACGCGCGCCATCAGGCCGCGATGGTAGCGCGCCGGGTCGACGGAGGCGTGATGCTCGTAGACCACGCCGCCATGGTAGAGATCGGAGCCGATTTCCGTACGCTGCTCGCTGCGCGGCACGACATGGCAAGGCACCTCCAGCCCCTTCGGCTGCGAAGCCACGCTACGCGCGAGTTCCTCGTATTTGCCGGGGGAATGCGCCGCATGGAAGCGGCCCACCACGCCGAAATCGCAGTCGATCCCCTCTTCGCGCACGAAATCGCCGATGAAGCGCAGCGAATTCCGGCCCTCCTGCATGATCGCGAAGGCACGCTCCCTTCCGTGGCGGCGGGTCAGTTCGTCGAATCCGGGCTTCACGCTGGTGGAGATCTGGCCGCCATTGCGGGTGCTGCAGCCGAAGCCCGCCGCCTCGGCGTCGAGGACGACCGTATGGCGCCCGCCCCGCGCGGTCTGGAGCGCGGCATGAAGCCCGGTATAGCCGGAGCCGACGACCACGACATCGGCCTTCCCTGGAAGCTCGGACGGCGGCAGTTCCGGCCGCGGCACCGCATCCCACCAATAGGGCGCGGCCTTGAAATCGCTGCTGAACAGCTCGCTGGACATCCTCGCGCCTTCCCCCAGGCTTTAGATCCGCGCCACCACACTCTTGAGCTTGCAGTAGCTGCGCAAGCCAGCCATGCCCTTGGCGCGGCCGAAGCCGGATTTTCGATTGCCGCCGAAGGGCATTGCGACACCACCGGCGAAGAATTCGTTGATGTAGACCTGCCCTGCGTCGACAGCCCGCGCAAAGCGCCAGGCCTTCGCGTGGTCGCGGGTGTAGATGCCCGCGACGAGCGCATAGGCGGTCGTGTTGGCGGCCGCGACCGCAGCCTCGAAATCCGGGACGACCTGAACCGTGAGAACCGGCCCGAAAATCTCCTCCTGGACGAGCGGATCGTCGGCGCCGCGGGCGAGCGCGATGGTCGGCCGGTAGAACCAGCCGCCGCCGGTTTCCGCCGGTGGCACCACGGCGCCGCCGCACAGGATGCGGTTGCCGGCGGCCTGCGCGCGTTCGACATGGGCGGCGACGCGCGCCAGCTGCGCGGCCGAGTTGATCGGCCCGATCCCGGCCTCGCCCAGGCCATGCCCCGGCTTCAGCTCCCGCGCCCGCGCCACCAGCCGTTCGAGAGCCCGTTCCGCGATCGCCTCCTCGACGATCAGGCGGGAGCCTGCCGAGCAGATCTGCCCGGCGTTCTCGAAGATCGCTTCCATCACGCCATCGACCGCCGCGTCGAGATCGCAATCGGCCAGCAGGACCACGGGCGATTTGCCGCCGAGTTCGAGCACCAGCCGGGTGACATGCTCGGCCGCCGCCCGCATCACCCGCTGGCCGGTCGGGACCGAGCCGGTGAAGGTGATGTGATCGATGCCGGGATGGGCGACGAGGGCTGCGCCGGCCTCCGCGCCGGTACCGGCGACGACGTTGATGACGCCGTCGGGCAAGCCGGCTTCATGCAGCAGTTCGGCCAGCATCAGCGCCGTCAACGGCGTCTGCTCGGCGGGCTTGACGACCAGCGTGCAGCCGGCGGCGAGCGCCGGCGCGATCCCGCGCGCCGCCGTCGAGAGCGGATAGTTCCAGGGCACGATCTGGGCGGCGACGCCGACGGGCTCCTCGATCGTCAGGCCGATATGATCGGGGCCGAGCGGCATGCTGTCGCCGTGCAGCTTGTCGGCGGCGCCGGCATAATAGGCGAAGGCCTTGACGACGCCGGCTACATCGCCTTCGGCCTCCGTCAGCCGCTTGCCGGAGTCGAGCGTCTCGACGACGGCGAAGCGGGCCGCGCGCTCGGCGATCAGGCGGCTTGCCCGCATCAGGATCTCGCCACGCTGAGCCGGGCCAAGGCGCGACCACGGCCCCGACAGGGCGGCGCGTGCCGCAGCGACCGCATGGTCTATATCCGCCGCGTCGCCGGCCGCGACCGAGGCGAAGGTTGCGCCCCGGCCCGGATCGAAGCTCTCCATCCGCCGCCCGGACAAGGAATCAACGAAACGCCCGGCGATGAAATGCCCGTCCGGCAGGCCGGCGAGCGTTCCCGTCCGCAAGGCCTCGGCGATAAGCTGTGCGCGCTGCGTGCTCACGCGCCCACCTCGGTGACCTGGTAGGCCGCCTTCTCCAGCCAGGCCGGCTCGATCTCGACGCCCCAGCCGGGGCCGTCCGGAATCGCGACCTTGCCGTCGCGGGCCTGTGGCGGATTGCGCAGCAGCCCCTGTTCCCAGGGGTAGTAGTCCGGCCCCTCGATCGAGAATTCGACATAGGGGCCGGCATTGGCGAGCGCGCCCATGACATGCAGCGTGAACACCGTCACGAGCGACTGGTTGGCCGAATGCGGCGTCACCGGCAGCCCGGCCTCGGCCGCCCAGCGCGCCACGGTCAACATTCGCCCGACGCCGCCGAGGTAGCAGATGTCCGGCTGGACCACGTCGACGACGCGGCCGTCGATCATGGCGCGCCAGACGGCGAGGTCGCAGTCCTGTTCCCCGCCGGTGACGTCGAGATCGAGCGCCTCGCGGACCTCGCGGGTCCAGGCATGCTCCCAATAGGGGCAGGGCTCCTCGAAATGCACGATGCCGTTATCCTGCAGCAGCTTGCCGACGGTGATGGCCTTGGCCGGGGAGTAGCCGCTGTTGGCGTCGACCAGCAGGGTCGCGTCATGGCCGAGTGCCGCCCTGATCGCGGGCACGATCGCCTCAGTCCGGCCCGGCCACTCGTCCTGGTCACGGCCGCATTCGCGCCCGACCCGGAACTTGAAGGCGCGATAGCCATGGGCGTCACGCAGGCGCAGGAAGCGTTCGGCCTCGGCCTGAGGCGTGATCTCGCCTCGCTTCATGCTCGATGCGTAGACGGGGAAGGGGCGAGGGGTGCCGCCGAGCAGCTCGCAGACGCTCTTCTGCTCGATTCGTCCGCGCAGATCCCAGAGCGCCGTATCGAGCCCGGTCAGGGCGCGGCAGAGATAGGAGCCTGGGAATTTGTGCTCGCGCTCGCAGATCGTGGCGACGAGTTCGTCGACGGCGAAGGCGTCTGCGCCGAGTGCCCAGCGTGCGACCTGCCGGTGGAAGACGGTGGCCGTGATGTCGGCATTGTAGGGCGAGAACTGCCCCCAGCCCTGGCTTCCGTCCTCGCATGTCGCGCGGACGAAGCCGACGTCCTGGGTCGAGAAGCTTTCGAGCCGGGTGATCTTCATCGCTGCCGCTGCCGGGTCCGTGATCGCTGCCGGCGGAACTGCGGCCGGCGTCTGGCGCAAGGAGGGGCTTGAATTGGTCTGATCCCAAGGTCCATTCTGGCGAAATTGACAGTCCACTTCCAGCCGGTGGAAACGGAGGCCATGGTCAAACGGGAAGAGGGAGCGCTGCTCCAGTCGATCGTCCTCGATCGCGAGGGGGCGCATGGGCTCAGCGTGCAGATCTGTGCCGGTCTGCGGGAACTGATCCTCGGCGGGACGCTCAAGGTCGGCGAGCGCTTGCCGGCGACGCGTACGCTGGCGCAGGAGTTCAGCGTGGCCCGCACCACGATCGTCGAGAGTTTCGAGCGGCTGGCCGCCGAAGGGTTGATCGAGACCAGGGTCGGGTCCGGCACCTATGTCAGCCAGGCCCTGGCGAACGAGCGGCCGACCGCCGGCGGCGCGCTGCCGGTGGTTCCGACCGCGCGGGTGAAGCTTGCCCAGGCGATGAATGCCGCCTCGAAGCTGTTCGGAGCCCGCCTGCCGCATCAGCCCCGCGCCTTCACGACGGCGATGCCGGCCTTCGACGCCTTTCCGATGGCGCAATGGGCGCGGCTGTCGGGGCAGCATTGGCGCAAGCCGCGCCATCAGGTGCTCGGCTATCCCGACCCGCATGGCGAACGCGTGCTGCGCCAAGCGATCGCGGCGCATCTGCGGCTCAACCGCGGTATCGCCTGCGAGTGGCAGCAGGTCTTCGTGGTCGCCGGGGCGCAGCAGGCCTTCCAGCTCATCGCGGCGACCTTGCTCGATCCGGCGGACAAGGTCTGGTTCGAGGACCCCGGCGCGATCGGCGCGCGCAACAGCCTGATCCAGTCGGGAGCCGATCTCGTACCCGTGCCGGTCGACGAGGCCGGCCTGATCGTCGAGGAGGGGCTGCGCCGCGCACCCGACTTCAGGCTTGCCTTCGTGACGCCGGCCCATCAGCAGCCGCTCGGCGCCAAGATGAGCCTGGAGCGGCGCCTTGCCCTGCTGGAGGCGGCGGAGGCGAGCAGCGCCTGGATCATCGAGGACGACTGGGACGGCGAATTCTGTTTCCAGGGCGCGCCGATGGCGACCCTGACCAGCATCGACCGCAGCGGCCGCGTCATCTATGTCGGGACCTTCTCGAAGACGCTGTTTCCGGCGCTGCGGCTCGGTTTCCTCGTCGCGCCGCCCCATCTCGCCGAGCAGATCGGGATCTGCCTCGAAGCCTTCTCGCCCGGGGTTCCCACGGCCCTGCAAGGCATCGTCGCCGACTTCATCGTCGAGGGGCATTTCGCGACCCATGTCCGGCGCATGCGCAAGCTCTATCAGGAGCGCTATCAGGCGCTGGAAGAGGCTGCGCGCGCGCATCTCGCGCCGGATCTGCAGGTGGTGCCGACGCAGACCGGCATGCATACCGTTGCCTATCCGCGAGAGGGGCTGGATGTCGCCGCGATCGCGCAGGCGGCGGCGCGGCGCGGCGTGACGGTCGCGCCGATCAGCCGCTTCTGCCTGGAGCCCATCGCGCGGGACGGGCTGGTCCTCGGCTTCAGCGGCTTCACGCCGGCGGAGATCCAGGCCGGGGTCATCGGTCTGCGCCAGAGCATCGACGATCTCAACATGGATGGGGAATGGACTGGCGATTCCGTCAGAATGGCCCTTAGCGACAAGCCCAATTCCCCCTAGAGGCGTAAGCGAGCCGGGCCTGCGGGTCGCTCCGGCCATCGGCAGGACGAGCATCTTGACGGAATGGGACGTGATCATCGTCGGGGCGGGATCGTCCGGCTGCGTGCTGGCCGGCCGTCTGGCGGAAGCCGGCTACGGATCGATCCTCGTGGTCGAGGCCGGGCCCCGCGACCTCAGCCCATGGCTCCACCTGCCGATCGGCTACGGCAAGACCTTCTACCATCCGCGCCTGAACTGGATGTACCGGACCACCGCCCAGGCCGGGCTCGACGGGCGCGAGATCTACCAGCCGCGGGGCAAGGTCGTCGGTGGATCGAGCGCGATCAACGCGATGGTCTATGCGCGCGGCCAGGCCGAGGATTTCGACGAGTGGGAGCGGCTCGGCAATCCGGGCTGGGGCTGGGCGGATGTGCTCGCCGCCTATCGCCGCATGGAAGACCATGCGCTCGGCGCGTCCGCTTGGCACGGTGCCGGCGGTCCGCTGCATGTGGAGGAGATCGCGACAGAGGTCCATCCGCTGACGACCCGTTTCGTCAAGGCCGCGGAAGAGGCCGGGCTCGCCTTCAACCCCGATCTGAACGGGGCGAGCAGCGAAGGTGCGGGCATCTACCAGATCACGACGCGCGGTGGCCGGCGCGAATCGGCGGCCCGCGCCTTCCTGCATCCGGCCCGGCGCCGGGGCCTTATCAAGCTGGAGACGGACGCCCTCGTCACGCGCATCCTGTTCGAGGGACGGCGCGCCGTCGGTATCGAAGTCCGGCGTGGCGGGCAGACCCTGCATTATCGCGCCCGCAGAGAGATCGTCCTGTCGGGCGGCGCCTTCAACACACCCCAGCTGCTGCAGCTTTCCGGCGTTGGCCCGGGCGACCTGCTCGCGCGGCACGGCATTGCGCCGCTGCACGACCTGCCGGCGGTGGGCCGCCATTTGCAGGACCATCTCTGCTACGATCACGTCTACCGCTCGAAGCTGCCGAGCCTGAACGATGCGCTGCTCTCCTGGCCCGCGCGGATCGGCATGGCTGCAAACTATCTGCTGCGCCGGCGCGGGCCGCTTTCGCTCAGCGTCAACCAGGGCGGCGGCTTCTTCCGCACCCGGCCCGAGCTGACGCGGCCTGACATGCAGCTCTATTTCTCACCGCTGAGCTATGAGCGTGCCGTTCCCGGCGTGCGCGCCCTGATGAAGCCCGATCCCTTTCCCGGCTTCAGCCTCAGCGTCTCGCCCTGCCGGCCCTTGAGCCGCGGCCATGTCGCGATCTGTTCGCCCGATCCGCATGCCGCCCCGGAGATTGCGCCGAACTATCTGGCCGAGCCCGAGGACCTGCATGTGTTGCTCGCCGGAGCCCGCTTCCTGCGCCGCCTGGCCGCAGCCCCGACATTGGCTTCGCTGATCGAGGCCGAGATCCGCCCGGGACCGGAGAGCGCCGACGAGGACGCGCATCTTTCGGACATCCGCCGGAACGCCTATTCGGTGTTCCACCCCTGCGGAACTTGCCGGATGGGGCCGGACCCGCGCGATGCCGTCGTCGATGCGCGCTTGCGCGTCCATGGGCTCGAGGGCCTGCGCATCGCCGACGCCTCGATCTTCCCGACCATTCCGTCCGGCAACATCAACGCCCCGTCGATGATGGTCGGGGAGCGGGCCGCCGCGCTGATGCTGGCGAGTTGAGATCCTGTCCGGACGGCCTCTGCCGGCCGGCTTCACACCAAGGAGAGATCATGATCACGCGCCATGAAGTAACCGGCCGGCTGAGCAAGGTGCTCGTCGCCAATGGCTTCGCCTTCCTCTCCGGCCTGACCGCCGCCGATCGCAGCGGCGGCGTGCGCGAGCAGACGGCCGATATCCTCAAGCAGATCGACGGCTATCTGGCAATGGCCGGGACGGACAAGACCCGCATCGTCGTCGCCAATATCTGGCTGAAGGACATCGCGAATTTCAACGAGATGAACGTCGCCTGGGAAGCCTGGGTCGATCCGGCGCAACCGCCGGCCCGCGCCACCGTCGAGTCGCGCCTGGCCGCCGAGAACATTCTGGTCGAGATCCAGGTCCAGGCGCTGGTCTGATCCTGCATAAACCGCACGGGGACATGCGAGCCGGCTATTCCGCCGGACGCATTCCCGTGTGAAGATCGCGCATCGGAGACGGATGACCGGCATGACACAAGCCTACACGCTCGACGCCCTGAGAGAGGATGTCACCGCCGGCCGCATCGACACCGTGCTCGCCTGTCTCGTCGACATGCAGGGGCGCCTGATGGGCAAGCGCTTCCATGCCGCCTTTTTCCTCGATAGCGGGCATCACGAAACGCATAGCTGCAATTATCTGCTCGCCACCGACATGGAGATGGAAACCGTTGCCGGCTATGCGGCGACGAGCTGGGCCGCCGGCTATGGCGACTACACGATGAAGCCGGACCTTTCGACGCTGTGTCGCGTGCCCTGGCTCGAAGGCACCGCGCTCGTGCTCTGCGACGTGCTCGACCATCACGGCCATGAGATCCCGCATTCGCCCCGCGCGGTACTGAAGAAGCAGGTCAGGCGGCTCGAGGCCATGGGGCTGAAGGCCTATATGGCGACCGAGCTCGAATTCTTCCTGTTCGACCAGAGCTATGAGAACGCCTGCGCCAGCGGCTATCGCGACCTCAAGACCGCGAGCAGCTACAACGAGGACTACCACATCTTCCAGACGACCAAGGAAGAGGCGGTGATGCGGGCGATCCGCAACGGGCTGCAGGGCGCCGGCATCCCGGTCGAGAACTCCAAGGGCGAGGCTTCGGCCGGGCAGGAGGAAATCAATGTCCGCTATGCCGATGCGCTGACGATGGCGGACCGGCACGCGATCATCAAGAACGCCTGCAAGGAGATCGCCTGGGCGCAGGGCAAGTCGATCACCTTCCTCGCCAAGTGGAGCAATGCCCACGCGGGTTCTTCTTCCCATATTCATCAGTCGCTCTGGAGCGCCGACGGCAAGACCCCGCATTTCCTCGATGCGCAGGCGCCGCACGGCATGTCGCCGCTGATGCGGAACTATGTGGCGGGGCTGCTCGCCCACGCGTCCGACATCACCGGCTTCCTCGCGCCCTATATCAACTCCTACAAGCGCTTCGTCGCTGGCACCTTTGCGCCGACCAAGGCGGTCTGGAGCGCCGATAACCGCACGGCCGGCTACCGGCTCTGCGGCGCCGGCACAAAGGGCATCCGCATCGAGTGCCGGGTCGGCGGCTCCGACCTCAACCCCTATCTCGCCATGGCGGCGCTGCTCGCCGCCGGCCTCGACGGCATCGAGAAGAAGATGGAGCTGGAAGAGGCCTTCGTCGGCGATGCCTATGGCGGCCGGGATGTCCGCGAAATCCCGAAGACCCTGCGCGACGCGACCACCGTGCTGAAGGGCTCGACGATGCTGCGCGAAGCCTTCAGCGACGACGTGATCGACCATTATGTCCGCGCCGCCGAATGGGAGCAGGAGGAATACGACCGCCGGATCACCGATTGGGAAGTGAAGCGCGGCTTCGAACGCGCCTGACCCGGCTCCCTCCCAAAGAGAACTTCAGTCAGACGGATAAAGACGATGACGATGATCCGATGCGTGTCGCCGGTGGACGGTTCGGTCTATGCCGAGCGGCCGGCCCTCAGCCTCGACGACGCAAAGGCCGTGGTCGCCCGCGCCCGCAAGGCGCAGAAAGTCTGGGCCAGGCGCCCGCTCGATGAGCGCATCGCGCTGGTGCTCAAGGGCGTCGCGCGGCTCAACGAGATGGGGCAGGAGGTCGTGACCGAGCTCGCCTGGCAGATGGGCCGGCCGGTCAAGTACGGCGGCGAGTTCAAGGGCTTCAACGAGCGCTCGAACTACATGGCCTCGATCGCGAACGAGGCGCTGGCGCCGCTGGTCATCGAGGACAGCGCCGCCTTCAAGCGCTTCATCGCGCGCGAGCCCCATGGCGTCGTCTTCGTGATCGCGCCGTGGAACTATCCCTATATGACCGCGATTAACTCGGTCGCGCCGGCGCTGATCGCCGGCAACGCGGTCATCCTCAAGCATGCCAGCCAGACGCTGCTCACCGGCGAGCGATTGGCGCGGGCTTTCCACGAGGCCGGCGTGCCGGAAGAGGTCTTCGCCAATGTCTTCCTCGACCATGAGACGTCGTCGCGCCTGATCGCCGAGAAGCAGTTCGACTTCATCAACTTCACCGGCTCGGTCGCGGGCGGGCAGGCGATCGAGCGCGCCGCTGCCGGCACCTTCACCGGCATCGGGCTGGAGCTCGGCGGCAAGGACCCCGGCTACGTCATGGAGGATGCCGATCTCGACAAGGCGGTCGACACGCTGATGGACGGCGCGACCTTCAATTCCGGGCAATGCTGCTGCGGGATCGAGCGCATCTATGTGCATGAGAGCCTTTACGACGCCTTCGTCGAGAAGTCGGTCGCCTGGGTCTCGAATTACCGCCTCGGCAATCCGCTCGATCCCGAGACCTCGCTCGGGCCGATGGCGCACAAGCGCTTCGCGCAAGTGGTGCGCGAGCAGATAGCCGAGGCGACCGCGAAGGGCGCACGCGCGCTGGTCGATCCAAAACTCTTCCCGCAGGACGATGGCGGCGCCTATCTCGCCCCGCAGGTCCTGGTCGATGTCGACCATTCCATGACGATCATGCGCGAGGAGACCTTCGGCCCGGCCGTCGGCATCATGAAGGTGCGCGACGATGCCGAGGCCCTCGCGCTGATGAACGACTCGAAATACGGCCTCACCGTCTCGCTCTGGACCGGCGATGCCGAGCGCGCCGCCCGCTTGGGTGCAGAGCTCGAAACCGGCACCGTCTTCATGAACCGCGCCGATTATCTCGACCCGGCCCTGTGCTGGACCGGCGTCAAGGAGACCGGGCGGGGCGGCTCGCTCTCGGTCATCGGGTTCCACAATCTCACCCGTCCGAAATCCTACCATTTGAAGAGAGCTGGCTGATGCCGATCACCGCGAACTGGAGCTATCCGACCGCCGTCAAGCTGGGCGCCGGGCGGGTCAGGGAACTGGCCGACCACTGCAAGGCGCTCGGCATGAAGCGGCCGCTGCTCGTGACCGACCGGGGGCTCGCGAGCATGGCGATCACCGCCAACGCGCTCGACATCCTCGAAGCCGGCGGGCTCGGCCGGGCGATCTTCGCCGATGTCGATCCCAATCCGAACGACCGCAATCTCGATGCCGGCGTCCGCGCCTTCAAGGCGGGCGGGCATGACGGCGTCGTCGCCTTCGGCGGTGGCTCCGGCCTCGACCTCGGCAAATGCGTGGCCTTCATGGCCGGGCAGAGCCGACCGGTCTGGGATTTCGAGGATGTCGGCGACTGGTGGACGCGTGCCTCGATCGAAGGCATCGCGCCGATCGTCGCGGTGCCGACCACGGCCGGCACGGGCTCCGAGGTCGGCCGCGCCTCGGTCATCACCAACTCGCAGACCCACACCAAGAAGATCATCTTCCACCCGAAATTCCTGCCGGGCGTGACGATCTGCGATCCCGAGCTCACCGTGGGCATGCCCAAGGCGATCACCGCCGGCACAGGCATGGACGCCTTCGCGCATTGCCTTGAGGCCTATTCCTCGCCCTTCTTCCATCCGATGAGCCAGGGCATCGCGCTGGAAGGCATGCGGCTGGTGAAGACCTATCTGCCGCGCGCCTATGCCGATGGCAGCGATATCGAGGCGCGCACGCAGATGATGGCCGCCGCCGCGATGGGCGCTGTCGCCTTCCAGAAGGGGTTGGGCGCGATCCATTCGCTGTCCCACCCGGTCGGCGCGGTCTACCACACCCATCACGGCACCACGAATGCGGTCGTCATGCCGCCGGTGCTGCGCTTCAACCGCCCGGCGATCGAGGAGAAGATCGCGGCGGCAGCCGCCTATCTCGGCATCGCCGGCGGTTTCGACGGCTTCTATGATTTCGTCTTGAAGCTGCGCGCGGAGCTCGGTATCCCCGACAAGCTCGCGGCGCTCGGTGTGGGCACCGATCGCATCGACGAGTTGGCGGAGGCGGCGGTCGCCGATCCCTCCACCGGCGGCAACCCCGTCGAGCTGACGGTCGCAGCCGCGAGGAAGCTTCTGGTCGAAGCGATCTGACGGAGCCCGTCGCCCGGTCCGCCCGCTCCTTCGGGCGGTCGGGCCAGGGCGGGGCGAAACTGAATCTATGCGGCAAGACGATCTTTCACCGATGCAGCAGGGGCTGCTCCTCGCCGTCGTCGCCATGGTGGCGTTCAACCTGCGCCCCTTCATTACGGGGGTCGGCCCGCTTGCCAGCAATGTGGGCGAGGATCTCGGTCTCGACCTGCGCGGCATCGCCCTCCTCACGCTTGTGCCGATGCTGCTCATGGGACTCTGCGCCTTTGCCGGCCCGGCGCTGCAGGCGGGGTTGGGCGCACGCCGGTCCATCGTGGCCGCGCTCGTGGTTCTGAGCCTTGGCTCCTTCTTCCGGCTGTTCGTGTCGACAGGTTGGGCGATGGTCGCCACGGCGGCGTTCCTCGGCCTTGGCGCGGCGGTCGTGCAGGCGGTATTCCCGGGCGTGATCAAGCGGCATTTCCCGCATCATATCGGCATGGTCATGGGGCTGTACTCCGCCATGCTGATGGGCGGCGGTGCGCTGGGGGCGCAGGTCTCACCCCTGATCGCGGGGCTGGCCGGCGGATGGCGGCTCGGGCTGGCCTGGCTCGCCCTGCCCGCCCTGCTGGCCGCGATCATGGCCGCCTGCCTGCTGCCGCGCGACGGAGCGAGGTCGTCGGCGGTCAGGCTGGGCGGGGATCTTTTGAGGCGCCCGCGTGTCTGGCTGCTGATGATCTGCTTCGGGCTGATCAATGGCGGCTATGCGACGGTCGTGGCCTGGCTTGCCGAATCCTATCGCGAACTGGGCTGGAGCAGTGCGGCCAGCGGCGGCTTGCTGGCGATGCTCACCGCCTGCCAGGCCTGTTTCGCACTGCTGATTCCGTCGCTGGCCCATCGCTGGCGCGACCGCCGGCCTTGGATATGGCTCACGCTGGCGCTGCAGGCGGCCGGCTTCGCGGGCCTCGCGTTCCATCCTGCGATCGCGCCGATCGGTTGGGCGTTGCTGCTGGGGGCAGGGCTCGGCGGCAGCTTCGCGCTGTCGATGGTCGTGGCGCTCGACGATCTTCCGGATCCGGCCGAGGCGGGCGCCGTATCCGCCCTGATGCAGGGCGGGGGCTTTCTGCTTTCGGCCCTGCCGCCATGGATCGTCGCATTTCTGCATGATCTGAGCGGTGGCTTCCGGGCCGGCTGGCTCCTGCACCTCGCCTGTGTCGCGATCGTCGCCGTGCTGGCGGTTTGGCTCGCGCCCGGTGCCTATCGGCGACGTGCGTCCTAGCCGATACCCAGCAGCCGCCGGTTGGTCGCTTCGTCGACGCCGCTGGCGGCGAAATCGTCGAAGGCGCGCTCCACCGCCTTGATCAGGTGGCTGGCGATGAAGGGCGCGCCCTCCGCGGCGCCCTGCTCGGAATCCTCGATGCAGCATTCCCATTCGAGCACGGCCCAGCCGTCGAAGCCGTATTGGGTGAGCCGGGAGAAGATCGCGCCGAAATCGATCTGGCCGTCGCCCGGCGAGCGGAAGCGCCCGGCGCGCTCCGCCCAGGGCTGGAAGCCGGAATAGACGCCTTGCCGGCCGCTCGGGTTGAATTCCGCGTCCTTCACATGAAAGGCGCGGATGCGGTCGCGGTAGATGTCGATGAAGGCGAGATAGTCGAGCTGCTGCAGCAGGAAGTGGCTGGGATCGTAGAGGATGTTGCAGCGCGGATGGTTGCCGACGCGCTCGAGGAACATCTCGAAGGTGACCCCGTCATGCAAATCCTCGCCGGGATGGATCTCGTAGCAGAGATCGACGCCGGCCTTGTCGAAGGCGTCCAGGATCGGGCGCCAGCGCTTCGCCAGTTCTTCGAACGCGGTCTCGACCAGCCCTGCCGGGCGCTGCGGCCAAGGATAGAGATAGGGCCAGGCCAGCGCGCCCGAGAAGGTGGCATGCGCAGTGAGGCCGAGATTGTGCGAGGCTCGCGCGGCCAGCAGCAACTGCTCGACCGCCCATTCCTGCCGGGCCTTCGGGCTGCCGCGCACCTCCGGCGCCGCAAAGCCGTCGAAGGCGAGGTCGTAGGCAGGGTGAACGGCGACGAGCTGGCCTTGCAGATGGGTCGAAAGCTCGGTCAGCGCGAGCCCGGCCTCGGCGAGAGTGCCCTTGATCTCGTCGCAGTAGGTCTTGCTTTCGGCCGCCTTGCGCAGATCGAAGAGTCTGGCGTCCCAGCTCGGAATCTGCACGCCCTTGTAGCCGTATCCCGCCGCCCAGCGGGCGATATTCTTCAGGCTGTCGAACGGAGCGGCGTCGCCCGCGAACTGGGCGAGGAAGATCGCCGGTCCCTTGATCGTCTTCATCCCTGATCCTCTGAACGACGTCGGGGCGCACGAAGCGCGCCTCGCGTGGGCTTCTCCTTGGTCGACCATGCCTGATTTATCGCGAGCGCGGCGGATTGTCTGCGAGACCGAGCGGGCTTTTTCGCGCGGCGGTCTCAGGGAGGGCGGATCTACTCGGAGCCGCTCCCTCTTCCGGGGCGAGGTTTCTTCCTCCTCGCGATGAAACGGTTTCCGCGGGGGGAGGACCGACGCCGTGCCGATGGAGACTGTGGAACAACCGGACGCCGGACCGTTGCTCACTCTCTCCCGCCGGAACTGCGCGGTCGGTCCTTCGGGCTGCTGTTCCCTGCGTCCGCAAGCAGGGGGCGAATGCGCGCGAGGTTCTCGATGGTATGGAGCAGATGCGCCCGCAGGCGTTCTGCCGCCTCGGCCTGGTCGCGGCGGGCGAGGCTGTCGAGGATGGCGAGATGTTCCTCGCATTGCGTCCGGTAGCGCTTCCGATCCAGCATCGAGCGATAGGAGAGCAGCCGCCTGATGCGGTTCAGCCGTCTGATCGTATCGAGGAAGAACGGGTTGCCGCTGGCGCCGACGATGGTCTCGTGGAAACGCACGCCGCGCTCGTGCAGTTCGTCGGCACTGTCGGTCTCGATGGCGCCTGCGAGCAAGCGTTCTTCGGCCTGGCGGCAGCTCGCGATCAGCTCCGGCGAGAGGTCGTATCCGGGCTCCAGCAGGGCGGCGGGCTCCAATGCCAGGCGCAGGCGATAGGTCTGCTCCAGGCTTTCGGGCGTGGTCAGGACATGGACGAAGCTCCAGCCATAGCCTGGCCGGCGCTCGGCCCAGCCTTCGTTGCCGATCCGAGCAAGCACGCCGGCAAGTTCCGCCTTCGTGAGCCCATAGCGCCCGCGCAGTTCCGACTCAGTGATCTGGTCAGGCAGGAGACCGCGCAAATGCTCGTCGGCGATGCGGAAATAGGCGGTGGCGATGCGGTCTTCATGCGCGAGCCCGAGCGCTTCAGGCGGCGGTGGCGCGGATTGCGCGACGAAGTAGCCGCGATTGCGCTCGTGGCGCAGCACGCCCTTTTCGGCGAGCAGGCTCAGCGCGAGGCCGACGGGAAAGCGTGATACGCCGAGACGGGTCGCGATGTCCTGCGAACGCAGATGAGCGTCGACGGGAAGGCGCAGTTCGCGGATCTCGTTTAGCAGCCGTGCCGCCAGCACTTCACCGAGATCGGGCTTTTCGGTCTTCGCCACGGCTTTCTTCCCGCCGGCGCACGATGCGCCGACGGGAGGTGTAGTCGGCGGACAGCCGCGCGCAAGCCTATTTGACGAGGCCGATCGAGCGCAGGACCTCGCCGACGCGCGCCTGCTCTTCCTTGATGAAGGCGGCGAAGGGCTCTCCTGCGAGATAATAGTCGTCCCAGCCGCGCGCCTTGAGCACCTCGCCCCATTCCTTCGATTTCACCATCTTCTCGAAGACGGCCGTCAGCTCCTTCTTCTGCTCCGTGGTGATGCCGGGCGCGGCCATCACGGCACGCCAGTTGACGACCTCGACGTCGTAGCCAAGCTCCTTGAGGGTTGGGACATCGACCCCTTCCAGCCGCTTTCCGGACGATAGGGCAAGCGCGCGCAGCTTGCCGGCCTTGATCTGGCTTTCGAACTCGCCATAGCCGGACACGCCGGCCGTGACACGCCCGCCGAGCATGGCGGCAAGGGCCTCGCCGCCGCCGGAAAAGGCGACGTAGTTCACCTTGCCGGGGTCGCTGCCGGCGGCCTTGGCCATCAGCGCCGCGAGGATGTGGTCGGCGCCCCCGGCCGAGCCGCCGGCCCAGATCATTCGCGCCGGATCTGCCTTGATCGCCACGGCAAGGTCCTTGATCGTCTTGTGCGGCGAGTTCTCCGGGACGACGATAACCAGCGGGTCGCCGGTCAGCCGCGCCAGCGGCGTTACCTGATCGAGGGTGACCGGCGCCTTGTTGGTCAGGATGGCGCCGAGCATGGTGATGCCATTGACCATCAGCTGGTTGGGATCGCCCTTCGAGCCGGTGATGAACTGGGCGAGGCCGATGGTGCCGCCGGCGCCGGTGACGTTCTGCACTTGAACGCTCTTGGCGTGTCCGGTCGCGGTCAGCACCTGCTGGATCGAGCGAGCGGCGGTATCCCAGCCGCCGCCCGGGCCGGCCGGCGCGATGATTCTGAGTTCGGCGGGCGCCTGGGCGAGCGTCGGCCCCGCGAACGACATGGCGGCCAGACAGGCGATGACGGTTCTGCGTGCGATCATGGTTCTTCCTCCACTGGGTTGTTCGTTCCGGGACCGGCCTGCCGCCCTCAGACGCGGCGTTTCCGCGGGGCTCCCGCTTCACTTTCCGGGTGAATTCCGTGTCGCGGCATGAAGCGCCGCAGGATCAGCGGCAGCATCCCGCCGGCCCGCAGGGTCTCGCATTCGAGCTGCGTCTCGACCGCGACATGCAGCGGAATGGCGATGCGGGTTCCATTTGTCCGCATCAGCGTGGCATACGTCGGAAGGCGTGGCGCCAGCGCCTCGGCGGGCACTGCAATCTCGATGCGGTCGCCCGGCGCCAGCGCCAGACCCTTGCCCTGCTCGGCATCGTCGAAGACGAGTGGCAGGATGCCCATGCCGATCAGGTTGGAGCGGTGGATGCGCTCGAAGCTCGCGGCGAGCACGGCGCGCACGCCGAGCAGGCCGAGGCCCTTCGCGGCCCAGTCACGCGAGGAGCCGGTGCCGTAGCGTTCGCCGGCGACGATGATGATGGATTGCCCTTCGCTGCGATAGCGCTCGGTGGCGCGCCAGAGCGGCAGGACCTCGCCGCTTGGCGCATGCACGGTGGAGCCGGCAGGCAGATCGGGGGCGAGCCGGTTCACCACGGTGCGGTTGGTGAACAGCCCGCGCAGCATCACCTCCCAGTTGCCGCGGCGGGAGGCGTAGACGTTGAGGTCGCGCGGGTTCTCGCCGCGCTCGACCAGCCAGTGCCCGGCCTCGCTCGCGGAGGGTGTCTGGCCCGCTGGCGAGATGTGGTCGGTCGTGATGTCGTCCCCCAGCACGAGCAGGGGATGGGCCGCATAGGTGCCGAGCGTGACCGGCGTATCGGCTCGCGCGAAGGGCGGACGGCGCAGATAGGTCGAGCCGGGATCCCATGGAAAACACGCCGTTGCGGGCGCATCGAGGCGTGCCCAGCTTTCATCCGCACCGGCTTCGACGAAGGCGGCGCGAAAGTCATGGGCGTCGAGGCTGTCGCCGAGTGCGGCGTCGATCTCCGCTCCGCTCGGCCAAAGGTCGGAGAGGCAAATATTCCGGCCGTTCCCCGTTGCGATGGCCTCGTGCGTCAGGTCGCGTGCGGCGTCGCCCGCCAGCGCATAGGCGACGACGAGAGGCGGCGAGGCGAGGAAGCCCGCTTCGACCTGTGCATGGACGCGGCCGGGAAAGTTGCGATTACCCGAGAGAATGGCGACGGGCAGGACTTCACCTGCCGTGACCGCCTGTTCCATCACCGGCAGCAGCGGCCCGGAATTGCCGATGCAGGTCGTGCAGCCATAACCGACGATGGCGAAGCCGACCGCTTCGAGATCGGCCAGCAGGCCGGACCGCCGCAGGAAGCGCTCGGCCGCCGGCGAGCCGGGCGCGAGGGAGGTCTTGACCCAGGGCGGCGGCTGGAGCCCGAGCGCGCGGGCTTTGCGGGCGACCAGCCCGGCCGCCACGAGCAGGCGCGGATCGCTGGTGTTGGTGCAGCTGGTGATCGCAGCGATGGCGATCGGCTGTTGCGGCAGCTCTGCCGCCGCCCGCGCAGGCCGGGGGAGGCGGGCAAGCGTCGCCGGCACCGCCGCGAGCGCCACCCTGTCCTGCGGCCGGAAGGGGCCGGCGAGGCTGGTTTCGACATCATCGAGAGCGATCGTCACCACATCGGTGAAGCGGGGCTCGGCGGTGGGGTCGAACCAGAGGCCTTGCGCCCGGGCATAGGCCTCGACGAGCGCAATGGCTTGAGGCTGACGGCCGGTCTGGGCGAGATAGGCGAGCGTCGCCGCGTCGATCGGGAAATAGGCGGTCGAGGCGCCGAATTCCGGCGTCATATTGGCGACGACGGCGCGTTCGCCTGCCGATAGCGTCGCCACGCCGGGCCCGAAGAATTCGACGAAAGCGCCTGTCACGCCGCGTTCGCGCAGGCGTTGCGTGACGGTGAGGGCAAGATCGGTGGCCAGAACACCGTCGCGCAGGCGCCCGGTCAGCCTGACGCCGATCACCTCCGGAAGACGCATCATCACCGGCATGCCGAACATCACGCTTTCGGCTTCGAGGCCGCCGACACCCCAGGCGAGGACGCCGATCCCGTTGATCATCGGGGTATGGCTGTCGGTGCCGATCAGCGTGTCCGGCACGGCGAGCCACTGTCCATCGAGCGGGGCCGAGGTCACCACTGTCGCCAATTGCTCGAGATTGATCGTGTGCATGATGCCGGTGCCCGGCGGGTGCACGCGCACGCCCTCCAGCGCCCGCGTCGCCCATTTCAGGAAGCGGTAGCGCTCGCCGTTGCGGCGATATTCGCGCTCCTTGTTGAGTTCTGCGGCGGAGGGCGAGCCCGAGACGTCGACGCCGAGCGAATGATCGACCGAGACGTCGACGGGCAGGGCGGGGCTCAATTGCGCGGGATCGCAGCCGGCTTCGGCCAGCGCATCGCGCATGCCGGCCACGTCGACCAGCGCCGGCGTGCAGGTCGTGTCATGCATCAGCACCCGGCCGGGCTGGAAGGCGATCTCCGCCGTGCTGGTGCCGTGAACGAGCCATGTGCGCATGGCCGCCATGGCCTGTTCGCGCTCGGCCGGCGAGGGGGCGTTTCTCAGCAGGTTCTCGACGAGGATGCGAAAGACATGCGGCAGGCGCGCGAAGTCCGGGCCGAATGTCTCGGCCGCCGCCACGCGCAGGAACGGGCGGGATGCCGCATGGAAGGAGGCGATGGGTCGATCGGTGCTCACATTGATTAAATTGCATATATGAATTTATAAATGCAATTCATTTTTTGAGCTTGCGATCTCTCGGCGGACCCGGCGCGGGCTTGAGGTGACACTTGGTCGGTGCCGGGTCAGCTTGGCTCAAGCAAAAGAGGGCGCCCGGTGACGGGCGCCCTCTTTAAGCAGATGCAGGGCGTTGGCCGTTCAGGCCCCGGTCTTGATCAATTCCCGCGCGATGATGGTGCGCTGGATCTGGTTGGTGCCTTCGTAGATCTGGGTGATCTTGGCGTCGCGATAGAGCCGCTCGACCTCGAAGCCGCGGATATAGCCGGAGCCGCCGAAGATCTGCACGGCATTGGCCGTCTGCGTCACGGCCATGTCGCTGGCGAAACATTTCGCCATGGAGGAGGCGGAGGTCGCGGGCTTCTCGTGGTCGATCAGCAGCGCGGCGCGCTCGACGAGGGCGCGGGCGGCGGCGATGTCCTTGGCCATGTCGGCCAGCATCCATTGCAGGCCCTGATTGTCGAGGATCGGCTTGCCGAACTGGCGCCGGTCGCGGGCATAGGCCAGCGCCGCCTCCAGCCCTGCCTGCGCGATGCCCACCGCCAGCGAGGCGATGCCGACGCGGCCCTTTTCCAGCACGCTCATCATGATGTGGAAGCCGCGCCCCTTCGGACCGAGCAGCGCCTCGCGCGGCACAGTTACGCCGTCGAAGATCAGCGCGCCGACCTGGCTCGCGCGCTGGCCCATCTTGTGCTCCTTCGGCCCGCGCGAGACGCCGGGCGCATGCAAATCGACCAGGAAGATGCTCATGCCGCGATGGCCGGCAGCGGGATCGGTCGAGGCGAGAACGAAGCCGAGATCGGCGACCGGGGCGTTGTGGATCCAGAGCTTGCCGCCATCGATGACATAGCCGTCGCCCGTCTCGCGGGCGGTGGTGCGGACATTGGAGAGATCGGAGCCGGCCTCGGCTTCCGTCAGGCAATAGGCGACGCGGGTCTTGCCCGAGAGGATGTCGGGCAGGCGCTTGAGCTGTTCGGGCGTGCCATAACGGGTGAGCAGCGTCCCAATCAGTTCGACCAGGCCGCACTGATCGGCGACCGAGGCATAGCCGCGCGACAATTCCTCCATCACGATCGCATAGGCGAAGCTGTCGAGCCCGGCGCCGCCATGCTCCTCCGGCACCGTGATGCCGAATAGCCCGAGCTCGCCCATCTGCCTGTAGATCTCGGCGGGAAACGTCTCGTCGCGGTCGAGGTCGCCGGCGACGGGCCTGACCACGTCTTCGGCGAAGCGCCGGGCGGTGTCGCGGATCTGGCCGTAGATCTCGGCATCGAGCAGGGGCGGGTGCATCTCCGATCCTCCCTTACGCGATGCCGTTGAGGGCGCAGAAATGCGTCATCCGACGCGCTGCCAGCTCGGGATCGGCGAAAAGCCCGGACTGGTCGGCGAGGCGGAAGAGATCGGCGTAATGGAGGATGCCGCGTGCTGATTCAGCGCCGCCGACCATGCGGAAATGGGTCTGGAAACCGTTGAGCCAGGCGAGGAACACCACACCGCATTTGTAATGCTGCGTCGGCGCCTCGAAGAGCCGGCGCGACAGCGCGACGGTCGGATCGAGAATGGCGTGGAAGCCGGTGCGGTCGCCCGCTTCCAGCCTGGCGAAGGCGGCTGCGGCGGCTGGCGCGATCGGGTCGAAGATGCCGAGCAGCCCGTGCGAGAAGCCCTGCGCGTCGCCGCCGATCAGCTCCGCATAGTTGAAGTCGTCGCCGGTATACATGACGACGCCCTCCGGCAGGAGGCGGCGCATCTCGATCTCCTTGCCGGCATCGAGCAGCGAGATCTTGATGCCGTCGATCTTGGCCGCATGCTCGCGGATCAAGGTCAGAACGGTCTCCATGGCGGGCTTGAACTCGCGGCTGCCCCAGTAGCCGGCGAGCGCCGGGTCGAACATCTCGCCCAGCCAGTGCAGGATCACCTTGCCGCGACACTGGCGGATCAGGCGGCCATAGACGGCGAGGTAGTCGTCCGGCCCCTTGGCGACGCGGCAGAGCGCGCGGCTCGCCATCAGGATGATCTTGCCGCCGTGCTTCTCGACATGGCCGATCTGCTCCTCATAGGCGCGGATCACGTCGTCGAGGCTGCGCGCGGCGTTGGGATCGAGCTGGTCGGTGCCGGCGCCGCAGGCGAGATCGGCGCCGGGCGTCGCCTTGGCTTCGGCGAGGACGCGGGCGATCAGCTCGGCCGCGTTCGGCCAGTCCAGCCCCATGCCGCGCTGCGAGGTGTCCATCGCCTCGGCGATCTTGAAGCCGAGGCCCCAGAGATGGTGCCGGAAGGCGAGCGTCGCGTCCCAGTCGACGGCCTGCACGCGCCAGGGCTCCTGCAGCTTCAGCGGGTCAGCGACGACATGCGCCGCGGCATAGACGGTGCGGACGCCATTGGCGGGTGCCGTGCGGGGATAGGGCGATGGTGGCGACAGCTGGTAGCGCTCGCTGCTGCCGTCCATGCGGGGCAGGGTGATTTCGGCCATCGCTTCCTCCGATCATGATTATTGGAACGTTCCAATAAAGAAACGCGCTTTCAGCCTTATACATGGCGATAAAATCGTTTGAAAGAGAGATATTGCGCAGCGATCGAAAGCCTGATAATGGAACGTTCCAAGACAAGAACGGCGCATGCCGCTTCAGGGATGAAACGATGTCGCAGCCGAAAGGCAGCAAGGGGAAGGTGACGATCATCGAGATCGCGGATGCCGCCGGCGTCTCGAAATCGACGGTCTCGCTCGTCCTCACCGGCCGCGGCGCGGTGAAGCCCGAGACCCGCCAGCATGTCCTGCAGACCATGGACCGGCTCGGCTATGTCTATAATCGCGGCGCCGCCAATCTGCGGAACGCGCAGTCCCGCATCGTCGGCCTCGTCCTCAACGACCTCTCCAACCCGTTCTTCGCCGAATTCGCCATCGGCGTGGAGAAGGTGCTGCAGATGGCCGGCTATGTCGCCTTCATGGCCAACACCGCCGAGAGCGTGGTGCGGCAGGAGCAGGTGATGCGGATGATGCGCGAGCATGGCGCCGGCGGCATCATCCTCTGTCCGGCGCTGGATACGCGGCCGGAGCATCTCGACTGGATCAAGGCGGCCGGCACCGCGCTGCTGGTGGCGATCCGCCGCCTGCCGGGCGGGGAGGCGAGCGTCGTCGTGCCGGAGAACCTCGCGGGTGCCAGCCGGATCACGCGACATCTCATCAATCTCGGCCATGAGCGCATCGCCTTTCTCGGCGGCATGCATTCCATGGTCGTCCGGCAGGAGAGGCATGGCGGCTTCCTCGCGGCGATGGAGGGGGCGGGGCGCAGCATCGATCCGGCGCTCAACCTCGAAAGCATGCCGACGCGCGATGGCGGCTTCAGCGCGATGAGTGCCGCGCTCTCGCTTGCCGACCGACCGACGGCCGTCGTCTGCTACAACGATGTCGTCGCCATTGGCGCCATGCTGGCTGCGGCGCGGCATGGCCTCGTCGTCGGGCGCGACATCGCGATCGCCGGCTTCGACGACACCAGCGAGGCGCGCCATGTCTCGCCGGCACTGACCACCGTCGCGGTCGATCCCGTGGGCCTTGGCGAGCGCGCCGCTGCGCTGCTGCTGAAGCAGATCGCCGATCCCGCCGCAGAGCCCGAGAGCTTCATCGGCCCCGCCCATCTCGTCATCCGCGAATCCTGCGGCGCCTATCAGCGCGCGCTCGCTGCTGCCGGCTGAACCTTTTCGAAGAGACAAGAACCCATGGCCTTCCCCCGCATCCTCTCCGCCGACGAAGCCGCCGCCCTGATCCCGGACGAGGCGATCGTCACGGTGTCCTCCTCTTCCGGCCTCGGCTGCCCCGATGCCGTTCTGGCGGCGATCGGCCGGCGCTTCGACGCTTCCGGCCATCCGCGCAACCTGACGACGCTGCATCCGATCGCGGCCGGCGACATGTGGGGCGTCAAGGGCATCGACCATATCGCCAAACCCGGCCTGCTCGCGCGGATCATGGGCGGTTCCTACCCGTCCGGCCCGTCCTCGGCCGAGCCGCCTGCGATCTGGAAGATGGTCACGGGAGACGAGATCCCGGCCTACAATATCCCCAGCGGCATCCTGTTCGACATGCATCGCGAGGCCGCCGCCAAGCGGCCCGGCGTGCTGACCAAGATCGGCATGGATACCTTCGTCGATCCTAGGCACCAAGGCTGCGCGATGAACGCCCGCGCCATGGCCGAGCCGATCGTCAGCCGCGTTGAATTCGACGGCGAGGACTGGCTCTATTTCCGCAGCATCGTGCCGAAGGTCGCGATTATCCGCGCCACTACCGCCGATGAGCGCGGCAATCTCTCCTATGAGCATGAGGGCGGCCTGCTCGGCCCGCTCGATCAGGCGCTGGCCGTCCGCAACAATGGCGGCATCGTCATCGCGCAGGTGAAGCGCGTGGTCGAGGCCGGCAGCCTCAACACGCAGGCCGTCTTCGTGCCGGGCATCCTCGTCGATGCGATCGTGGTCGCGCCCGAGCAGATGCAGACCACGCAGACCGTCTACGATCCGGCGATCTCCGGCGAGGTCCGCCGGCCGCTGTCGAGCTTCGAGACGCCGGCCTTCGACGTTGCCAAGGTGATCGCGCGCCGCGTCGCGCAGGAATTGCGCCATGGCGACGCCGTCAATATCGGCTTCGGCATCTCGGCCAATGTCCCGCGCATCCTGATCGAGGAAGGCCAGCACGGCTCGGTGACCTGGGTGATCGAGCAGGGGGCCGTCGGCGGCGTGCCGCTGCTCGAATTCCAGTTCGGCTGTGCCTCCAATGCCGAGGCGATCGTGCCCTCGCCCTATCAGTTCACCTATTTCCAGGGGGCGGGCTTCGACCTATCGCTGCTCTCCTTCCTGCAGATCGACAAGCTGGGTTGCGTCAACGTCTCCAAGCTCGGTGTGCGCCCGCACGTCACGGCGGGTGCCGGCGGCTTCATCGACATCACCGCGCGGGCCAAGCGCATCGTCTTCTCCGGCTATTTCAGCGCTGCCGCCAAGCTCGCGATCGCGGATGGCAAGCTCGTCATCGAGAAGGAAGGCAAGGTGAGGAAGCTGGTGGAAGCCGTCGAGCACATCTCCTTCTCCGGCCCGCGCGCCGTAGCGCAGGGACAGGACGTGACCTATGTCACCGAGCGCTGCGTCATGAAGCTGACGGCGGACGGCATCATCGTCACCGAGATCGCGCCCGGCGTCGATCTGGAGCGCGACATCCTCGCCCAAAGCGAGTTCCCGCTGCTGGTGCCCAAGCCGCCGAAGCTGATGGACGCGGCGCTGTTCGACGAGGCGCTGATCGGCCTCGAAGTTCCGGCGAGGGCGGCATGAGCGATCCCGTCCGCCTCGATATCGCTGCCGGCATCGCGACGATCACGCTTGCCCGCCCGGAAAAACTCAACGCGCTCGACGACGTCATGGTCGGTCTGCTCGGCCGCTTTGCCGATGCGATCGATGCCGACCGCTCGGTGCGTGCTGTCATCCTCACGGCTGAGGGCAAGGCCTTCTGCGCCGGCGGTGACATCGTCGCCTGGGGCGGGCTCTCAGCCCTGGAGATGGGGCAGGGCTGGGTGCGCTCCGGCCATCGCGTCTTCGACAAGCTCGCGCGGATGAAGCCGCCTGTCATCGCGGCGATGAACGGCCACGCGCTCGGCGGCGGGCTCGAACTCGCCGTCACCGCCGATATCCGCATCTGCGAGGTCCAGGCCAAGATCGGCCTGCCCGAGACCGGGCTCGGCATGATCCCCGGATGGTCGGGCACGCAGCGTCTGGTGAAGCGGCTCGGCGGGCAGGTCGCGCGCCGCCTTGCGCTCACCGGCGAGATCGTCACCGCCGAGCAGGCGCTGACGCTCGGTATCGTCGATCAGGTCGTCGAGAAAGGCGGCGCGCTTGCCGCCGCCCAGGCCATGGCCGAGCGCATCTGCCAGCGCGGCCCGGTCGCCAATATCGTCGTCAAGCAGCTCATCAATGCCGCCGAGGACGAGGATAGCGGTGCGGTCATGGAGGCGCTGGCGAGCTCGCTCGTCTCCTATACCGACGACGTCAAGGAAGGGGTCTCCGCCTTCCAGGAAAAGCGCACGCCGCTGTACCGGGGAGAGTGAGATGACGCGCCCCGTTGCTCTCGTCACCGGCGCAAGGCGCGGCATCGGCCGCGCCATCGGCATCGCCCTCGCGAAGGCTGGCTACGACATCGCCTTCACCGACATCGCCGAGGACGAGGCCGTGGCCGAAGCGTTGAGGCTGTTCGAGGCAGCCGGCGCGAAGGCACGGTTCTTCAAGCACGATGTCGCCGCGGTCCCGAGCCATGCCGGCCTCGTCGCCGATGTGAAGGCCGGTTTCGGCCGGCTCGACCTCTTCGTCTCGAATGCCGGCATCGGCGCCCCGGTGCGCGGCGACATGCTGGAGATCACCGAGGAGAGCTTCGACCTGGTGATGGACGTCAACCTGCGTGGCGCGGCCTTCCTGAGCCAGGAGGTCGCCAAGGCGATGCTGGCGGACAGGCCAGGGCGCCCGGCCGTCGTCTTCATCACCTCGGCTTCGACTGAACTCGTTTCGATCGACCGGGCGCAATATTGCGTCTCCAAGCTCGGCCTCTCGATGTGGGCGAAGGCGCTCGCGGTTCGGCTCGCGCCCGAGGGCATTCCGGTCTTCGAGGTCCGGCCGGGCGTGATCCGCACCGATATGACGGCGAAGGTCGCCGCCAAATACGATGCGCGCATCGCCGACGGGCTGATCCCCGCCGGCCGCTGGGGCGAGGGCGAGGATGTCGCGGCCGCGGTCGCCGCCCTGACCAGCGGGCAATTCGCCTATGCGACGGGAACAGTGATCAACGTAGATGGCGGCTTGCTGATCCCGCGATTGTAGCAAGACTGGACCGACAACACCGAGAAGCCGGCGCCAAGCCGGCCGGATACTCACGGAGGACAGGATCGATGCAGGCTGTTGAGCAGCGGAAGCCCCGGAGGGGCTCGCCCGCATGAGCTATGAGTTCGATTTCGTCGACGTCTTCGCGGCCTGGCCCGAGCTGCTGCAGGGGCTGGTCAATTCGCTCGTGCTCTCGGCGCTGGCGATGGCGATCGGCATGGTGGTCTCGGTCGCCGGCGCGCTCGGCAAGACGTCCGGGCCGAAATGGCTGGTCCGGATCATCGACGAATATATCGAGCTGATCCGCAACACGCCGTTCCTGATCCAGATCTTCATGATCTATTTCGGCCTGCCGTCGATGGGGCTGAAGCTGTCCTCGAACACGGCGGCGCTGCTGGCGCTGGTGGTGAATGTCGGCGCCTACGGCATCGAGATCATCCGCGCCGGCATCGAGAGCATCCAGAAGGGGCAGGTCGAGGCGGGCAAATCGCTCGGCATGCGCCCGCTCCAGATCTTCCGCTACATCATCCTCAAACCCGCGATCCAGGCGATCTATCCCTCGCTGACCAGCCAGTTCATCCTGCTGATGCTGAACACCAGCGTCTGCTCGGCGATCGCGGCGAGCGAGCTGACGGCGGTGGCCGGCGACATCCAGTCGCGCACCTTCCGCAGCTTCGAGGTCTATTTCATCGTCACATGCATGTATCTCGGCCTGTCCGTCTTCTTCTGGACGGTCTTTGCCGGGATCGAGCGCGCCTTCCTGCGCAAGCCAACCCGGTGAGGTGACGACGATGCGCACGCTCGGATCAGCCGACATCATCTACATCATCATGGCGGTGCGCTGGACGCTGCTGCTCTCGCTCGTCGCCTTCCTCGGCGGGGCGCTGGGCGGCGCGCTCGTGGCACTCGCCCGGACCGGTGAGTTCAAATGGCTCAGGGTCGCCTCGGCCGGCTACATCAAGGTCTTCCAGGGCACGCCGCTGCTGATGCAGCTCTTCCTCGCCTTCTTCGTGCCGGGGCTGTTCGGCTGGTCGGTCGACCCCTGGACGGCGGCGGCGCTCGGCCTGTCGCTCCATGCCAGCGCCTTCCTCGGCGAAATCTGGCGCGGCGCGATCGAGGTGGTGCCGCGCGGGCAATGGGAGGCGGCGACCTCGCTCGGCCTGCGCTATGCGCCGAAGATGGCGCTGGTCATCGCCCCGCAGGCGATCCGCATCGCGATCCCTCCGACGATCGGCTTCCTCGTGCAGTTGATCAAGGGCACGTCGCTGGCCTCGATCATCGGCTTCGTCGAGCTGACGCGGGCGGCGCAGATCATCAACAACGCCACCTTCCGCCCCTTCACCATCTTCGCGCTCGTTGCGCTGATCTACTACGTCATCTGCCGGCCGCTCTCGGCCTACAGCAAGAGAATGGAGCAAAAGCTCCTCGTCGCCGCGCGATAAATGCGTGGATGCAACACCAAGCCTACCCTCAGAGGAGAACGACCCATGTCCCTGTTTAAATCGATTTGCCGCCGCGGCCTCGGCGCACTGGTCTTTGCCGGCCTCGCGGCCGCCTCGCTTGGCGCGGCTCCTGCCCAGGCCGCCACGCCCGACGAGATCAAGGCGCGCGGCAAGCTGATGGTTGGCGTGCTGACCGACTATCCGCCATTCGGCGGCACCGATGCGAACCAGCAGCCCGCCGGTTATGACGCCGACGTCGCCGCGCTGCTCGCCAAGGCGCTCGGCGTGAAGCTGGAGCTCGTCCCGGTCACTGGCCCGAACCGCATTCCGTATCTGCTGACGAACAAGGTCGATGTGCTGATCGCCACCTTCGGCATCACCGCCGAGCGCCAGAAGCAGGTGCTGTTCTCCAACCCCTACAGCACGTTGACGATCTACGTCCTCGCTCCCAAGAGCGTGAACATCAAGACGCCGGAAGACCTGAAGAACGTCACCATCAGCGTCGCGCGCGCCTCGACGCAGGACACGGCGATCAGCGCGGTTGCTCCGCAGGGAACCCCGCTGAAGCGTTTCGACGATGACGCGACCGCGCTGCAGGCCCTGATCTCGGGTCAGGTGCAGGCGATGGGCGCGAGCAACACCATCCTGGCCCAGCTCCTCAAGGACTATCCGCAGCTCAACATCGAGCCGAAGATCACGCTGCGCGAGCAGGCCAACGGCATGGCCTTCCGCAAGGCCGATACGGCGCTGGCCGAGTTCGCCAACAAGTTCATCGCCGAGATCGAGGCGAACGGCGAATTGTCGAAGATCAACCAGCGCTGGTTCGGCATTCCCCTGCCGAAGCTGCCGCCGATGCCGCAATTCTGATCCTGAAGAGGGGAGCCCGGCTTCCCGGCCGGGCTCCCGTTCCACCTGTCACAGAACGGTTCTTTGCAGATGTCCGCGACCGCCCCCTCTGCCGCCGACCATGAGATCGGCGACGTGATCATCGAGATGCGCAAGGTCGACAAGTTCTATGGCGACTTCCACGTCCTGCGCGATATCGACCTCACCGTCTCGCGCGGCGAGCGCATCGTCATCTGCGGGCCATCGGGGTCGGGCAAATCCACCCTGATCCGCTGCCTGAACCAGCTCGAAGAGCATCAGAAGGGCGAGATCGTCATCGATGGCACGACCGTCGATGCCAGGCTCAAGGGCATTGAGGACATCCGCCGCGAGATCGGCATGGTGTTCCAGAGCTTCAACCTGTTCCCGCATCTGACGGCGCTGGAGAACTGCACGCTCGCGCCGATGAAGGTGCGCGGCATTCCGCGGCCCGAGGCCGAGGCCAACGCCCGCAGGATCCTGGAGAGGGTCCATATCCCCGAGCAGGCGCATAAATATCCGGTCCAGCTCTCGGGCGGTCAGCAGCAGCGCGTCGCGATCGCGCGCTCGCTGTGCATGAACCCGAAGATCATGCTGTTCGACGAGCCGACCTCGGCGCTCGACCCCGAAATGGTCAGCGAGGTGCTCGACGTCATGGTCGAACTCGCCGAGAGCGGCATGACCATGCTCTGCGTCACCCATGAGATGGGCTTCGCCCGCAAGGTCGCGGACCGGGTGATCTTCATGGACGCCGGCGAGATCGTCGAGGTGGCGCCGCCGGACCGGTTCTTCACGGCCCCGCAGAACGAGCGCACTCGCAAATTCCTCGGCCAGATCCTGCACGCGCAGACGCAGGCGCATTGAGCCGGCCATGCTCGACCTGTCGCCGGCCGGCCTACAGCGCTGGACTTATGAGACCCTGATCCCGGCCTGGATCGAGCGTGGCGTCGATCGCAGGGCCGGCGGCTTCGTCGAGGAATTCACGCCGGACGGCCAGCCCGTCGCAGCGCCGGACCGTAGTGCGCTGACGACGGCGCGCCTCACCTATACCTTCAGCCATGCCGCGCGGCTGAGCGGGAGCGCTGCGGCGCTGGCAGCCGCGCAGCACGGGTTTTCGCTGCTCCTGAAGGCGCAGGAAGCCAACGGCTATGTGCCGAAGCGCTTCCTGTCCGACGGGGCGGCGAGCGTTCCGCGCCGCGACCTCTACGATCTCGCCTTCGTGCTGTTCGGCTGCGCGCATTATCACCGGGCGACCGGCGATATGGACGCCATCCGCCTCGCCGAGGCGACGATGGACCTGGTCGAGACCGAGCTTGCGGCGCCGTTCGGCGGCTATGCGGAAGACGATCTCGGCGCGCTGCCGCGCCGCCAGAACCCGCATATGCATCTGCTCGAAGCCTTCCACGCGCTTGCGGAAGCCACGGGCAACCAGCGCTGGCTCGACGCAGCCGGTCGCATCGTGCGATTGGCGGCGGAGCGCTTCATCGATGCGAAGGGTACGCTCGGCGAGTTCTTCGACGCGGGGTGGCAGCCGGTCGCGGGCGATGCCGGCCGGTTGCGTGAGCCCGGCCACCAATTCGAGTGGGTCTGGCTGCTGCATCACCATCACCGCCTGACCGGCTGGGAGACGGCGCGCGGGCTTGCCGACGGGCTCTATCGTTTCGGCCTCTCGCAAGGGCTGGACCATGAGCCGGGCCATCCGCCGCTGGTGCTCGACGGGGTGGATCCCGAGGGTGCGGTCGTTGCCGCGACCAAGCTGCTCTGGCCGCAGACCGAGTTCATCAAGGCGCTCGGGGCGCGCGCCGAGTTCGCGGGCGATGAAGATGCCGGCGCGCGGCTGCCGCGCCATCTCGACCTGATGTTCCGCCATTTCGTCGACGTGCGGACCGGGCTCTGGCACAACCAGCTCGACCGTGCCGGAGCGCCTCTGCCGGTATCACTGCCCTCCCGCGTGCTCTATCATCTCTTCCTGTGTCTGGCCGAGACGCTGCGGATCATGCCGCCGCTTCCGACCCCGATTCCGGAAGAGAGCGATGGAGCAGGAGCGCACTGACCCGACCGGATTCCCGATTCTGCGTGATGCGAGCGGCGCCTTCGTGCTGGATGCCCGGCGCATCGCGGCGCGTTTCGGCTGGTCGGAAGAAGAATGGCACGGCATGCAGCGCCGCGGTCTTGTGACGAGCCGGGTCGAGCGTGGCGAAGACGAGGATCAGGGGCGCTGGCGGCTCTCCGTGCATTGCGGCAACCGGCGCTGGTTCGCGATCGTCACCGAGGAAGGTGCAGTGATCGAGGAGAAACTCGATTTCCTGCCATCGCCGCCGCGTCGCGACCGGTAATCGGGACTGCGTGTTTCCTCGCGAACTCGACTCGTTCTAAACTCGTGGCGCCGCATGCAGATCAATGGAGGCGGGCGATGAGCGAAACAGAGAAGCCCGAAGGGCAGAGCGGCAATCCGGTCTTCGACGGCGAGATCGGCATCCTCGCCCGCAGGCGGATCGAGGCCGGCATCATCGCGCCGATCTACGAGGAGATGCGCGAGCGTCTCGGCGAGGAACTGGCGCAATCGATCCTCGACCAGGCGATCTGCAAGGCCGCGATCGCGGCGGGGCAATCCTTCGCGGCGAAGACGCCGGGCGGCACCAGCCTGCGCAGCTTCCAGGAGTTGCAGGCGCTGTGGACGCAGGACGACGCACTCGTCATCGAGGTCGTGAAGGCGACCGACACCGAGTTCGACTACAACGTCCATCGTTGCCGCTATGCCGAGACCTATCGCGAAATGGGGCTCGGCAAGATCGGCCATCTGCTCTCCTGCAACCGCGACGGCGTGTTCTGCACGGGCTACGACCCGCGCATCACGCTCGAACGCACGCAGACGATCATGGGCGGCGCGACCCACTGCAACTTCCGCTACACGCTGCAGGACGAGCCCAAGGCCGGCTGAGCGTTACGCAGCCGGCCGGCCTGTTTGTCGCTCAGCGCGCGGCTTCGACCTCGCGCAGGCAGATCCTGAGCCGGTCGAGGATCATCTCGACATCATCCGCGCCGACCGTCAGCGGCGGGCGGATCTTGAGGATGTTGTCGGCCGGCCCCTCGCGCCCGACCAGGATGCGCATGTCGCGCAGGCGGTTCATGACATGGGCCGCCGCGTCGGTCGCGGGCTCCAATGTCTCACGATTCGTGACCAGTTCGAGGCCGAGGAAGAGGCCGATGCCGCGGACGTCGCCGACGCAAGGATAGTCCTTCGCCAGCTCGCGCATGCCGGCGAGCAGCTTGTCGCCCATCGCCTTGGCATTGGCGGAAAGCCCCTCGTCCTCGACGATGTCGAGCACCTCGGAGGCGATGCGGCAGGACAGGTTCGAGCCGCCGAAGGTCGAGAAATATTCGGGGCCTTCCGCGAAGCGCTCGGCGATGGCGCGGGTGGTGATCACCGCGCCGATGGGGTGTCCGTTGCCGAGCGGCTTGCCGAGCACGACGATGTCGGGGCGGACGCCCTGCTGTTCGAAGCCGAAATAATAGTCGCCGAGGCGCCCGAGCCCGGTCTGGACCTCGTCGGCGATGCAGATGCCGCCGGCGGCACGAATGCGCTCATAGACCGCGGCGAGATAGCCCGGCGGCGGGATGATCTGGCCGCCGACGCTCGGGAAGGTCTCGGCGATGAAGCCGGCGACCTTGCCGCCGCGTGCGGCGATGGCCGCCAGCGCGCCGTCGACCTGCCCGGCGTAGTGCAGCGCCCGGTCGGGATCGTCGCGGCGGAAACGGCCGCGATAATCGTCGGCGACGTCGACGAGCTGCACCCAGGGCTTGCGGCCGCCCATGTTCGGCTTGTTGAACTTGTAGGCGGATATGTCGATCGCGCCGGTGGTGTTGCCGTGATAGCCGTGATCGGGCGTGACGATGTCGTAGCCGCCGCTCGCTGCACGGGCGAGGCGCAGCGCCAGCTCGTTCGCTTCCGAGCCGGAATTCACGAAGAAGCAGACTTCCAGCTCCTGCGGCAGCTTGGCGGTGAGGCGCTCGGCCAGTGCCATCGGCGCGGGATGCAGATAGCGCGTGTTGGAGTTCATCCGCGCGAGCTGGTCCATCGCGACGGCGCGGATGCGCGGATGGGCGTGGCCGACATGGGGCACGTTGTTGTAGGCGTCGAGATAGGGCCGCCCCATCGTGTCGAAGAGGTGATGGCGCCAGCCGCGGAGGAAGGTGACAGGGCGCTTGTAGCTGAGCTTCAGATTGGCGCCGAAGCGGGCCTTGCGCTCGGCCAGCAGCGCGTCCTCGTCGACAGGCCGGTAGGCGACGACGTCGTCGGGCAGGTTGAGCAGGGCGGCGGGGTTCGGGCAGATCGCCTGCCAGAGTGCCCAGTCGTCGGGGTCGGCAACGCCCGGCCAGTCATGGCCCATGCCGTCGAGGGTGAGCGCGAGCTGGAAATGCAGATGCGGCTCCCAGCCGCCATTCTCCTCGGCAGGGCCGAGTTTGGCAAAGGTTTCGCCCGCCGCGATCTCCTGGCCTTGCTTCAGCTTCGCCGCGCCATCGGCGGCAAGGTGGCCGTAGAGCGTGTGGAAGACGTCGCCTTCCGGCGTGCGGTGCTCGAGGATGACGACGCCGCCATAGTCGAGATGGCCCTTGCGGTTCTCGGCCAGCGCGACCCGGCCGGCCAATGGGGCGCGGACCGGCTCGCCGGCAGGCGCGAAGATGTCGACCGCCATGTGGATGGTGCGGCGGCTCGAGGCGAGCCAGGGACCCTTGCGGAAGGCCTTGTCGGTGTAGACCAGCCGCGGCTCGCCATATTGGCCAAGCCACCATTGCGAGTCGATGCCGATCGCGGCGCCGAGATTGCGGGCCTCGTCGGCGCGCATGCTGAAGGGGTTTTGCGGGACCGTGGCCTCGGCGACGGCGAGCGAGCCGATAGGGAGCCCGTCGAGCGCGCGGCCGAGCACCGGGGCGAAGTTTCCGCGCCGCGCGGCGATCCAGCTCGCGATGCGGCCTGCGGCATCGGTGACCGGCAGGCCGCAGGCGCTGCGCAGGCGCGCGCCCATCAGTTCGCCGTCGATGGCCGGGTTTTCCAGCAGCCGCCAAGCCGGGGCCTGCGAGATGGTGACATATGGGTCGTCGGGGCGGCCCTTGGCTTGAATCGTCGAGTTCACGACGCTGACGGCGAGCCGCATGCGCAGGAGCGGCCAGATCAGGCCGATCTCCTCGGCGCTCAAGGGCGAGACGACATGATAGCCGGCGACGAAGGCGGCGAGCGCTGCTTCCGGCGTCTCGTGATCGAGGATGGCATAGGCGGCTGCGATGGCGATCTCGCAGACGCGCGGACCCATCGTCATGTCGCCGAAGTCGATCAGCCCGCTGATGCGAGCGGGCTCGCCGAGGCGCGGCTGGACGAGGATGTTGAAGTCGTTGAGGTCGTTATGGATCGTCTGGCGCGGCAGACGGTCGAGCACGGGCTGCAAGACCTCGTAGGCGGCGACGATCTCCGCGACGAGGTCGCGCCGAGAACCGTCGAGTACGTCGAGATGCAGCTTGATCCAGCCGGCCTTGGCCAGATCCCATTTCTCCGCGTCGGGGGAAGCGGCGACTTTGAAATCGCGCAAGGCGAGATCGAGCCGGGCAGCCAGCCCACCGAGTTCGGACAGGACGACGGGCGGCTGCGGCCCGGCTTCGCCCATCGGAAGACCTTCGAAGGCGTGCTGGACCCAGACCATCCGCTGGCGGCCCTGCGCATCCGTTACATTCTGCCAGAAGCGCGTCCCTTGCGCCGGCAGCAGGCGCGGCAGCGGCAGGGCCGGGTCGGCTGCGAGCGCGTGGGTGATCGCGGCGCATTGCTGGTCGATCAGGGCCGGCTCGCCCTGCGGGCGCATCGCCTTGACGATGACGTCGCCCTGCGGCGTCGTTCCACGGAAGTTGAGGTCGTGCTCGCCGCCGAGCTGCCGCAGCGCGCCCACGATACCGAACTGCTCGGCAACCCCACGCAACCAGCTATCGGTCATGCTCAACCTCCAAGGCCACAGGCCGGCGCGAACCGTCGGCCGAACGCCCCGGTGCCGGCCGCCCGCGAATCAGATCGGCGGGCGAATATCGTCGTCAGGTGAAAGGCGTTCAGCCGGCGGATGCAAGCTTCGCCAGTGCATGGCCGTGCAGCCTGCGGTCGCCCGCCGCCGCGATCTGGCCCTTCCAGCCCAGGTCGATCGGCTTTCCGCCCCAGTCGCTGACGATTCCGCCCGCGCCCTCGATGATCGCCGCCGTGGCGAAGACGTCGAAGGGATCGAGGCCGCCGTCGACGGCGAGGTCCGTGTTGCCGCGCGCCAGACAGCCATAGGAGTAGCAGCTTCCGCCGTATTGGGTGAAGGCGACCTCTCGGTCGAGCCGGCCCAGGGCCTCCCGCTCAGCCTCGGTGAGGAAGCGCGGATTCGAGCTGGTCAGGAAGGCGCCCGCCAGCGCGTCGCAAGGCTTGCAGCGAACGGGCACGCCGTTGTGCTGTGCGGATATGCCGGAAATCCCGGACATGCGCTCGCGCGTTGCCGGCAGGTCCATCACGCCGAGCCAGGGGCGGCCCGCCCGGGCGATGCCGATCAGGATGCCATAGACAGGGATGCCGGCGATGAACGGGGCCGTGCCGTCGATCGGGTCGATGACCCAAACGAATTCACGGTCGAGGCCGTAGGAGCCGAATTCCTCGCCGAGGATGCCGTGGCCGGGATAGGCGGCTTCGATGCGCTCGCGCAGGCGCTTCTCGATGGCGCGGTCGGTCGCGGTGACGAAGCTCTGATCGGCCTTGAGGTCGATCTTGTGAGCCGTCTGCACCGCCTCGCCGACGATGGCGCGGCCTTCATCGGCAAGGCGGCCGGCGAAGGCCAGAAGTTCGGTGGCGATGGCGTCGCTCATGTCGGTCACTCAGTGGGAAAGGATCTGGCCCAGGAACTGGCGGGCGCGCTCGCTGCGCGGTTTCGAGAAGAAGTCGTGCGGCGTGGCGGTCTCGACGATCTCGCCGGCATCCATGAAGACGATCCGGTCGGCCACGGAGCGGGCGAAGCCCATCTCATGGGTGACGCAGACCATGGTCATGCCGTCGCGGGCGAGGTCGGTCATCACGTCCAGAACCTCGGAGATCATCTCGGGGTCGAGGGCCGAGGTCGGCTCGTCGAACAGCATGATCTGGGGGTTCATGCAGAGCGCGCGGGCGATGGCGACGCGTTGCTGCTGGCCGCCCGAGAGCTGGATCGGGTACTTGTCGGCCTGATCGGCGATGCGGACCCGCTTGAGATAGCCCATCGCGGTCTCGCGCGCTGCGTCCTTGTCCTTCCGGCGGACGAGGCGCTGCGCCAGCATCAGGTTCTTCAGCACCGTCAGATGCGGGAACAGGTTGAAGCTCTGGAACACCATGCCGACCTCGCGGCGCACCGCCATGGCGCTGCGCTCATCGGCCAGAACGGTGCCGTTGACGGTGATGCGGCCGCTGTCATGGCTTTCGAGCCCGTTAATGCAGCGAATCATCGTCGACTTGCCCGAGCCGGACGGCCCGCAGACGACGAGTTTCTCGCCTTTTCCGACGGTGAGGCTGACCTCCTTCAGGGCCTGGAAGGAGCCGAAGCGCTTGGAAACCTTGTCCAGCGTGATCTGTGCGGGCGACGTCATGCCGAGGCATCCCTCTTCACATAGCGGCTGGCATAGGCTTCGAGATGGCCGAAGCAGAACTGGAAGAACCAGGCCATGGCCAGGTAGATCAGCGCCGCGGCGATGAAGATCTCGAAGGGCGCGAAGGTCTTGGAGACGATGGTGCGGGCGACGCCGGTGATTTCCATCAGCGTCACGGTGCTGGCGAGCGCGGTCGCCTTCATCATCGAGATGAACTCGTTGCTGTAGGCCGGGAGCGCGAGACGCACGGCGATCGGCGCCGTGATGTAGACGAAGCGCTGGCGCGGCGAGAGGCCGAGCGCCCGGGCGGCCTCGTTGACGCCCTTGTCGACACCGAGAACGCCGCCGCGCAGGATCTCCGAGATATAGGCCGAGCTGTTGAGCGTTAGCGCGACGACGCAGCAACCGAAGGGCTGGCGCAGGATCGGCCAGAAGATGCTTTCGCGGACCGCCTCGAACTGCGGCAGGCCGTGGTAGATGATGAAGATCTGCACCAGGATCGGCGTGCCGCGCAGGAAGTAGATATAGGCCATCGCCGGCCAGACGAGATAACGCCGTCCGCTGATCCGCAGGAGCAGGATGACGATGGCGAGCATCAGCCCCAAGGTCATCGACAGGAAGAGCAGCTTCAGCGTCAGCCCGATGCCGGCGGCGATCTGCGGCAGGCTGGTCAGGATCAGGTCGATGTCGAAGCTCATCGCGCCGCCTCCATGTGGCGGTTCGCATAGCGCTCCAGCGCCCAGACCAGCAGGGTGATGGCCGTGGTGATGGCGAGGTAGATCACGGCGACCGTCATGTACATCAGGAAGGGCTGATGCGTGACGGAGGTCGCGAGCTCGCCGACGAAGACGATCTCCTCGAGGCCTATGACGGAGATCAGCGCCGTGTCCTTCATGACCGAGAGCATGTGGTTTCCGAAATTCGGCAAGGCGAGGCGCCACATCTGGGGCATGCGCACATAGAAGAAGGTGTGGCCCTTGGTCAGGCCGAGCGCATAGGCAGCCTCGACCTGCCCGTGCGGAACGCCGAGGAAGGCGCCGCGGAAAGTCTCGGTCATGTAGGAGCCGACGATCAGCCCGATCGCCAGCGCGCCGGCCCAGAAGGGCGGCATGTCGACGAATTTGATCTGCGGATCGTAGAGATGCACGATCCTGGTCAGGACGATGGCGGTGCCGAAGTAGAACAGCAACAGCACGACGAGCTCGGGCGTGCCCCTGAAGATCACCGTATAGGCCTTGGCCAGTGTCTGCGCCGCGCGGCTGCGCGAGAGCTTGGCGCTCGCACCCAGCAGGCCGAAGATGACCGCCAGGACGAGGGCGGCCACGAATACCCTCAGAACCATCAGGGTTCCGAAGAAGAAATCATCCCACCAGCCGGAAAGCGCGGCCATCATTCCTCCCCTTCATCCGGAGGCGGGCCGGGTGTCCCGGCCCGCGAAGCGCGGTGGCGGCTGCTACTGGCCGACGCCCTTCCAGTTTTCCGGGCTGATGGAGAAGGGGAAATATTTGCGGCTGTATTTGTCGAGCGAGCCGTTTTCGATCAGCGTCTTGAGGGCGGCGTCGATCCGGCCCCTGAGCTCATCCTGGCCCTTGCGGATGCCGATGCCGACACCGATGCCGAAGAATTCGCGCTCGTCGATCGCCGGCGAGACGAATTCGAACTTGGTGCCCTGCTCGGTGGCGAGGAAGTCGAGATAGGCCTTCATCGGGTTGGTGATGGCGATGTCGACGCGGCCGTTGCGCAGGTCGAGCAGCATCGCCTGGGCGCCGTCATAGAGCTGGATGGTGGTGCCCGGCAGCTTGGCCTCGATCCATTTCGCATAGGTCGAGGCGCGCTCGACGCCGATGGTCAGGCCCTTGAAGGCGGCCGGGATCGGCTTGCCGGCATCGTCGAACAGCTTGAGGTTCTTACCTTTCGGGCCGAGGAAGCGGCCGATCGAGACGCGGTAGGGGATGGAGAAATCCATCTTCTGCAGACGTTCGTCGGTGATCGACATCGAGGCGACGATGATATCGAACTTGTTGGCGAGGAGCGCCGGGATCATGCCGTCCCATTGCTGGCAGACATACTGCAGGTCGGCCTTGATGAGCTCCGCGACGCCCTTGGCCACGTCGACGTCGTAGCCCGCCATCTCGCCGCCGGGCGTGCGGTAGTTGAACGGTGCATATGTGCATTCCATGCCGACCCGGAGCGTTTCCGCCTGGGCCGTCGCCGCCGTGAGAGCTCCAACGGCTGCGAATGCCGCCGACAGAATCCAGTTCCTGATCGCCATGCCGGTTCCCCTTCTCCGATTTGTCGTTCCAGATCGATGATCGGACGGAGCCCGTCTCCTGCGGGCTCTCATCCAGCCGGCTCAGTTTCGACCGATCGCGAAGGCGATGTTATCCCCCTGAGGGAGGATGGTGCGGGCCGCTCGAGGCTGCGTAGTTTCCCGGCAACGCGATCCGTTGCCTGGGGAGGCCGATCTTGAAATTCGTGCGCATGCCGATCGAAATCGAGGCACCGGAGCAGCTCGGCTACGAGACGATCCGACGCAACCTGTCGGAAAGCTCGGTCGCGGATCGGCGCCTGGGCGATCTCAACGTCAATCTGAACGACGTCCTCCTCTGCTATGGCGACCACAAGGGCAGCGTCGACCTGCGCGACACGGTGGCGGGCCTCGGAAAGGGCCTGGGCGCGGAGGACGTGCTGATCACCGCCGGCGCCTCGGCCGCGCTGTTCATCGTCGCGACGTCGCTGCTCGACGCCGACCAGCACCTCGTCGTGGTGCGCCCCAACTACGCCACCAACATCGAGACGCCGCGTGCGATCGGCTGCGGCATCACCTTCATCGACCTCGATTTCGAATCGGGCTTCCGGCTCGACCTCGCCAAGGTCGAAGCCGCGATCCGGCCGAACACGAAATATGTCTCGGTCACCTATCCGCACAATCCCAGCGGCGTGATGATCAGCGAGGCGGAGCTGCGCGAGCTCGTTGCCCTGGTCGAGCGCAAGGGCTGCCTGCTGCTCTTCGACGAGACCTATCGCGAGATGACGTTCGGGTCGGTGCTGCCGGTCGCCGCGTCGCTCAGCCCGCGCGTGATCAGCGTGTCGTCGCTGTCGAAGACCTACGGCATCCCCGGCATCCGGATCGGCTGGCTGATCTGCAAGGATCCGGCCCTGATGCAGACCTTTCTCGCCGCCAAGGAGCAGATCGGCATCTCGGGCAGCATGATCGACGAATATGTCGGCTATGTCGCCCTTTCGCAGCGCCAGGACTGGCTCGGACCGAACAACGCGCTGATCCGGCAGGGCTTCGAGATCGTGCGGGACTGGATCGCGCGCGACGAATTCATGGAATGGGTCGCGCCCGAAGGCGGCTGCGTCTGCCTGCCGCGCATCCGGCCCGATGTGAAGATCGACCTTCCCGCCTTCTACCAGCGCCTCTACGGCGTCCACGGCACCTATGTCGGGGCCGGGCACTGGTTCGAGATGCCTGATAATTATTTCCGCATCGGCTTCGGCTGGCCGACGCTGACCCAGCTCTCGGAAGGGCTGGACGGCATCTCGGCATCCATCCGTGAAACGCTGCGCTGACCGCGGGGCAGGGCGGGCACAATCCCGCCCCGGCCACGCCGGCGACGGGATGCCCGATCAGCCCGCGCTGGCCTCGCGCCTGGCCCCGGTGGGCTCGGCGCCCGTCTGCTTCTGCAGGGACATCAGGAACAGCGAGAAGAGTTCCTGCTGCGTCGAGAGGCCGAGCTTGGCGTAGAGATTCTGGCGGTGCGTCTTCACCGTCGTGACGGAAATCCCGAGATTGCGGCTGATCGACTCGCTCGAATGACCCTTGAGGATCATGTGGGCGACGTCGCATTCGCGCGGGCTGAGCTGCCCCTTGCCGAAATCGCCGAGCAGGGCATCGAAGGAGGTCCAGCGCGCCTCGGGTTTGCTGTCCTTGCCGCAATGCTGCCAGATGCGCCGGAAGATCGCGCCGATCAACGGCTCGATCACGCTCAGGAGCTCGCAATCGGCATCCGAGAAGCCGCCGAGGCTGACGCGCCGGTAGAAGCTGATTTCCGCCAGTTCGTTCTTCGGCAGCTCGACGGCGACGACCAGCTCCTCCATCCCTGCCGGCCAGCCATAGGTGCGATAGCCGAGCTCCTCGTCGGTCTGCTGCTGGACCTTGAACTGCCGGTAGTGGTCGGAGGTGAAATAGGCGTCGGGCGCGAGGTCCCGCAGGCGATGGACGCCGGCCTTCAAGCCGGCGAGATAGGCGTTGTAGACCGGATTCAGGAGGTAGGTGCCCTCGATATAGAGTTCGAGCGCCCGCTTTCCGGTCCGGTCGGGAAAGGTATCCGCGACATAGACCGGCGTCGCATGGCGCCGGTAGACGACCGACATCGCGAATTTGAACGGCACCACGCGATTGATGGCGTCGAGCAGGAGATAGGGGGCGTCGGAGCGATCGAAGCGATCGATCGCCTTCGCGGCATCCTGGCTGAATGCCGCGATCCTGCTCGCGAGATTGTCCGCATTCAACGCGAGAGATCCCCTTATCCGGCTCGCCACATGGGCGCTCAGGCTACCACGGCGGTGTTGGCCCCAACAATCTCGGTGATCGCGGCAAGCGTCCGCTCGACCTCCTCCATGGTGTTGTAGTGGGCGATGCCGAGCCGCACGACGCCTTCGTCCTCGCCAAGGCCGAGCAGGTGTGCGGGCTCCAGTGCGAAATTATGGCCCGACCAGGCGTAGATCTCGCGCTGTGCGAGGGCTTCGGCGAAGACATGCGTCGAGATCCGGCGATGGGTGAAGGAGATCGTCGGCACGCGATGCACGAATTGGGCCGGATCGGAGATGCCCTGGATCGAGATCTCCGGCAACTGGCGGAGACCTTCGATCAGGCGCAGCATCAGCCGGTTCTCATAGGCCTCGAAGCTGCGATAGGCGCCGAGCAGCTTGTCGCGGCGCGTTCCGCCATGGCCGGTGATCTCGCCCAGCCAGGCGAGATAATCGACCGTTGCGGCGAGGCCGGCCAGGAGTTCGGTCTGCGGCGTGCCGGTCTCGAAACGCTCCGGCAAGGCATCGCTGGCGCAGCGCACCTTGTAGGGTTCCAGCCCGGCGAGCAGGGCCTCGCGGCCCCAGACCATCCCGAGATGCGGCCCGAAGAACTTGTAGGAGGAGCAGGCGAGCAGGTCGCAGCCGAGGGTTCCGACATCGGGCAGGCGATGCGGGACCAGCTGCACGGCGTCGACATAGACGAGGGCGCCCGCCTGCTTCGCCATGGCGCTCAGCGCCGCGACGTCGTTCACCGATCCGGTCATGTTGCTGGCGAAGTTGAGGGCGAGCAGGCGCGTCCGCTCGCCCAGCAGCGGGGCGAGATCCTCCGGCTCGATGCGCCAGCTCTCCCGGCGGAACGGCAGCCATTTGACCGTCAGGCCGAGATCGCGGGCGAGCAGCAGCCAGGGCGAGACATTGCCCTCATGCTCCATGCGGGTCAGGACGATCTCGTCGCCGGGCTTGAACAGGCGCCCGATCGAGCGCGACAGGTGCAGCGTCAGCGTCGTCATGTTCTGGCCGATGACGATTTCCCGCTCGGAGGCCGCGCCGAGCAGGTCGGCGACCGCCCGGTGCGCGTCGAGCCAGATCGCGTCGGCCCGCTTCGAGCCGGCGAAGAAGCCGCCGAGATTGCTGCTGGCCGTCGCCATGGCCCCGGCCACGGCGTCGATCACCGGCTGCGGAACCAGCGTTCCGGCCGGATTGTCGAGGTAGATCGGTGGACGGGAGACCTGCGACAGCGCGGGAAAGCGCGCGCGGACGCTCTCGACGGGAAAGCTCTGGGGCAGCGCCTGGGAGTTCATTCGATGGCCTCGGACGAGATGTTGCGGTCGCATCGGCTGTCGCCGTGCTTCGTCCAACTATCCAGATCGCAGGACGGCTCGCCATCATCCCCCGGGGGGAGGACCGGAGCCAGGAAGCGCTCTAGCCGCTGGCCGCGACGAATCCCTTGAGCGATGCCGCGACATTGAGGACATGCATGCGCAGCAGCTCGACGGCCTCCTCGAAGCGCTGCTCCTCGCACAGCCGCAACAGGTCGCGATGTTCATCTTCGGCCCGCTCCATGGCGCCGGAGAGCGAGAGCTGGATCCGGGTGTGCCGGTCGCATTCCTGCAGGAAATTCTCGACCAGCAGCATGGCGCGGGGGCGCTCGGCGTGGCGATAGAGCAGGCGGTGGAATTCGGCGTTCAGCTCGCCCCAACGCCGGACGTTCTCGCGGCGCAGCTCCAGTGTGTACTCCTCCAGCAACGCGTGGAGCCGGGCAAAGTCCTGCGCGGTGAGGCGAGGGGCGGAGCGGAGCAGCAGGATGGGCTCGATCGCGGCGCGCAGCTCGAACAGCTCGTCGATCTCCTCCAGCGTGAGTTCCGAGACGATGGCGCCCCTATGGGCGTTGATCTTGACCAGGCCTTCCGCCTCGAGCTGGAGGAAGGCCTCGCGCAGGGGAATCCGGCTGATGCCGAGCTCTTCCGCGAGCGCGCCCTGGCGCAGCTGCGTGCCCGCGGCGAGCTCGCCGGCGAGGATGCGCCGGCGCAACTCGGCGGTCGCGGCGCTGGCGATGGTCTTGTGCTGGAGGCCCTTGCCGAGGGGCAGCGCCGTTTCGTTCATCGGAGGCAGGCCCTTGCCGCGTTTCGAAAGCTGGCGCACCGCGCCGCTCCTAACGTGTATATTGTGTACGCTCGAGCGGAGGCAAGGAAGGGCTGGAGCGAAAACATGCGGGGGTAGCGGCCTTGTCGCGCCGGGACGCATGGGGCCGCGAACGCATCCCCGGACCGGCTGGTGCCGATCCGGGGCGGTGCAGGCGATTACTTCGTCGCGGTGCCGTAGGATTGAAAGCGCTTGAGGAACTCGTCGCGCTTGGCGGCGGCTTCGTCCTCGTCGATAGCGAAGACCTTGACGCTGTCCATGGCCGGCAGCTCGACATGCTTGGAGACGTCGATGTCGCTGCGGCTCGGGCGGCGGAAGGCGTTTTCCAGAAGAGCGATCTGCGCTTCCTTCGACAGCATCAGGTCATAGGCCGCCTTGGCGGCGGCGCCGGCCGGCGCGCCCTTGACCAGGACCTGGAACTCCGGCGTCGAGAAGGTGCCTTCGGCCGGATAGAGCAGCGAGATCTCGCGCTGGCCGCCGGCGACATAGGCATAGGCGTTCGACTCGAAGGTCAGGCCCATGGCATATTCGCCCTGGCCGACGGCGCGCAGCACGGTCGAGGCGGCGCTGGAGACGGTCAGGTTCGCGGCGAGCGCTTTCAGGCCCTCCGGTCCCATCAGCTTGTCGACGCCCCAGAGGATCGTGAAGGCGGTCGAGCTGTTGGTGGGATCGGCGATGATGATCTTGCCCTTGAAGGCGGGATCGATCAGGTCCTTCCAGGTCTTGGGCGCCGGCTTCCCGCCGAGCTGGTTCTTGTTGATCATCGCGACGACGAGATGGACGTTCGAGGCGGTCCAGAGGTTTTCCGGATGGCGCAGGGCGGCCGGAATGGCGGACGCGGCCGGGGAGGCATAGGGCTCGAAGAGCTGCTTGAAGGCGCCGAGCGTGTTGGCGCTGGAGCTCCAGAAGATGTCGGCCTGGGGCTTGGCGGCCTCGGCCTCGATGCGGCGCAGCAGCTGGCCCGAGCCGCCGGTGATGGTGCTGATCTTGAGGTTGGGCTGCTTCTCCTTGGCGACGCCGAGCACGGCATCGACGGACTGCGCGTTGTTGGAGGTATAGAGCACGACGGTGCCCGAGGCGCTTTGCGCCCATGCTGGCGCGGTGGCCATGCCGGCGAGGCCGGCGAGGACGGTGCGGCGGTCGATGAGGTGAGTCATGGTGGTTCCTTTCATTCCGCCTTCCCCTTTTGCACCGGGCGGCAGGCGGCGCCGGCCCGGCCTTGTCGTTGGGTCGGTTCAGCTCTTCGACGAGAACAGGTCGATCTTGAAGACGCGGGTGGCGACGATGATCGGGATCAGGATGACCGCGACCAGGACGAGGCCATAGGCCGAGGCCGGGGCCATCAGGTTGGAGTCGATCAGCTTGTAGATCTGGATCGGCATGGTTTCGCGTCCGCCGGAATAGACGATGATCGAGGCCGAGAGCTCGGCGACGGTGGTCGTCCAGGTCAGCACCGCGGCCGCGGCGACGGCCGGCAGCATCAGCGGCAGCACGACCTTGAAGAAGGTCGAGACCGGCGGCACGCCGAGGCTGATCGAGGCCTCCTCGATCGAGTTGGGGATGTTGTAGAGCGTCGAGGAGGAGTTGCGGATGCCGAAGGGCAGGCGGCGCACGATATAGGCCAGCACGATGATGCTTGCCGTCCCGGTCAGCGGCAGGAAGCCGGTGTTGAAGGACATCACCAGGCCGATGCCGATGATCGTGCCCGAAAGCGCCAGCGGCAGGGCCGTCAGATAGTCGAGCGCGGGGGTGAGAATGTTCCGCTTCTTGACGATCAGATAGCTGACGATGGCGCTGAAGGTGATGCCGATCGCGGTCGCGGCGGCCGAATAGAGCAGGGTGTTGATCACCGGGTCGGGCGCGATCTTCACGAGGCGCTCGACATGGGCGGTCGTCCACTCGCCCCAACGCATCACCGGGCCGCGCGAGACCGTGAAGGCGCCGACGACGATCGAGCCGAGCGGCAGGAGCGAGACGATGACCAGGATCGCGGCGCTGACGCCGATGACGAGGCCGGGCAGGCCGCGCAGCTTCTCGGCGCGGGCGCCGCGGCCTTGCGTAACCTCGTGGCGGCCGCGCGCCACGATCCAGCGCTGGACGAACAGCACGATCATGACGAGCGCGATCGAGACGGTCGCCAGCGTCGACTGCATCACCGGGTCGGAGCCGCCCTCGGCGACAGCGGCCTGGTAGGTCAGGACCGAGAGCAGCGGCACGCGGCTGCCGAGGATGGTGGCGGTGGCGAAGTTGCCGACGACGAGCGTGAAGACGAGCAGCGCGCTCGCCAGCACGGAGGGCAGCACCACCGGCAGCATCACCTTGAGCCGCGATTGCGCGGGCGAGGTGCCGAGGCTCTGGGCCGCCTCTTCGAGCTGGACGTCGAAGCCGCGGATGGCGGCGAGCGTGCCGATATAGGTGTAGGTGTAGTAGGTGAAGGTCATCACCGTGATCAGGCCGGGCCAGCCGTAGAAGCTCGGCATGTCGATGCCGTGGCTGCCGAGCCAGCGGGTGATGAAGCCGTTATTGCCGAGCATCATCAGCCAGGTCTGAGCGGCGATGACCTCGGGAATGACCAGCGTGATCAGCGGCAGCACGGCGACGATCGACTTGCCGGGAAAATCGAAGCGCGCCGTGAAATAGGCGAGCGGTACGCCGATCAGCGTCGTGGTCAGCGTCACCGCGATGCCGAGCACGATGGTGTTGACGATGGCGGCGAAGTATTTGGGATCGCCGGCGAGCGTCACCCAGCCATTGCGGCCGCCGCTGCCGATGGAGCCGGTCAGCACGTTGAGCAGGGGATAGAGCAGGAAGACGGCCAGGATCGCCAGCGCCAGCGCGGAGAACCAGAACCAGATCGAGCTGAACTGGCGGCTCATGACGCGAGCACCAGCGTGCGGGCGGGATCGAAGCCGAGGCCCACGGTGGCGCCGGGCTCGAAGCGGTCATGCGCGCCGCTCTGCAGGTCGACGGCGAGCGTCCGCCCGCTGTCGAGCGTGACCTTGTAGCTGGTCTTGCCGCCGAGATATTGCCGGTGGGCGATCCGGGCCGGCAATGTGCCGGCGCTGCCGGGCTCGGCGAGCAGGATATCTTCCGGCCGTGCCACCAGCGTGGCCTTGCCGGCGCCGATCGCGGCCGGTGCGTAAGCCGTGATCGAGGCGCCGTCGAGGCCGACGGGGCCGGTCTCGCCGGCCTGGCGGGCGGCGGTCTCGATGGCGACGATGTTGGCGCCGCCGACGAAATCCGCGACATAGCCGGTGCGCGGCTCGCGATAGATCTGGGCGGGCGTGCCGACTTGTTCGAGCCGGCCCTGGTTCATCACGCCGATCCGGTCCGACATGGCGAGCGCCTCCTCGCGATCATGGGTGACGAAGACCGTGGTGATCTTCGCCTCGCGCTGGAGCTCGACGATGGTCTCGCGCACCTGCAGGCGCAGCTTGGCGTCGAGATTGGAGAGCGGCTCGTCCATCAGCAGCACCTTCGGCTGGATGACGAGGGCACGCGCCAAGGCGACGCGCTGGCGCTGGCCGCCCGACAGGGCAGCCGGATGTCGACCGCCGAGATGGCCGAGGCCGACGCGCTCCAGCGCCGCCTGGACCTTGGGCTTGATCGCGCTCTCCGCCTGCTTGCGGGCGCGCAGGCCGTAGGCGACGTTGTCGAACACGGTCTTGTCGGGGAAGAGCGCGTAGTCCTGGAAGCACATGCCGATATCGCGCTTGTGCGGCGGCAGATGCGTCACCTCCGTGCCGCCGAAGCGCATATGGCCGCGCTCGGCCGGGACGAAGCCGGCAATGGTCCGCAGCAGCGTGGTCTTGCCGCAGCCCGAGGGGCCGAGCAGCGTGAAGAAGCTCCCAGGCTCGATCGTCAGCGCAAGCCCGTCGATCACACGCTGCCCGCCATAGGCGACGGCAAGATCCTCAATCGTGATGCCCATCCTGTCGTCCCCTTTTGCTTGAAAGCTCCGGCGGATCGGCGCCGTCTCGGAGCGGGTGTCACATGGTCGGTTCAGCGCTTCATGGTTTCCTCGACGAGCCGCAGCATCTCACGGTGGCGGGCCGGGTCGCCGGCTGCCATAATGCGCTTGCCCGTCTTGTGCGTGATCGGCTGGCCTTCCCAGTCGGTGATGACGCCGCCGGCGCCTTCGACGATCGGCCGGAAGGGCGCGAAGTCCCAGAGCTTGAGGCGGGTGTCGAAGGCGGCGTCGGTGCGTCCGCTCGCCAGCAGGCCGAAGCTCATGCAGGCTCCGCCCCAGATGCGCCACGCCGTGGCGGCGCGCATCGCGTCGAGGGCCGGGGTCTCTTCTTCGTCGAAGAAATCGGGGTTGCTGGCGGACAGGATCGCCTCGCCGAGCGCGGCGCAGGAGCGGGTCCGGCAGGGGCGGCTGTTATGCGTCGTCGGCTTGCCCTTGATGCCGATCCAGCGGTCGCCGGTGATCGGGTGGTCGATGATGCCGAGGATGGGCTCGCCCTCGCGCATCAGGGCGATCAGCGTGCCGTAGACCGGCAGCCCGGCGATGAAGGCGGCGGTGCCGTCAATCGGATCGAGCACCCAGACCAGATCGGCATCGCCATCGGAAGGGGCTTCCTCCTCGCCGATGATGCCATGGTTGGGAAAGCGGTCGGCGAGCATCTCGCGCATGCGCCGCTCGATGCGGGCATCGAGCGCGGTGACGAAGCTGCGGTCGGGCTTGACCTCGACATCGGGGCGGGCCGTGGCCGCTTCACGCAGGATGCTGCCGCTCTGCTCGGTCATCTGCAGGGCAAAAGCCAGCCATTCGGCCTCGTTGTCGGCGTGGTCCGTCATGGTAGGGGTCCCCTCTCGCTGCTGCTTTGTAGATGATATACAATCTTCAATCAAGCGGGGTAATCAAATTTTTTGCCGACTTATTTTCAGGCCGAGGTTGGCGCCCCTGGGCCGGCATTCTGAGCGGGACTGGGTGGGTGGCGATAAGATAGCAATTCTGATTTGGACTTCAAATTCCAAAATCGACCTTGACGTCCAATTTGCGCCCATCATACTCGCGCGAGACGCGGCGGATCGGCCGCCACGGATGGGCAGCATGAAGATCGAAGAATTCAGCCTCGAGCGCATCCAGTCGCTCTACGAGAACACCGTCGAGTTCAATCTCTCGGACAGCGGCGTCCATCCCTATTCGCTGAACGAGTTGCTGAGCGCCGATCAGCGCGCCAAGCTGATGGAGGTCGAGCTCGGCTATGGCTGGACCAACGGCGCGGTCGAGCTGCGCGAGGACATCGCTAGGCTCTACCGCAACCGGACCTCGGACGAGGTGATCGTCACCAACGGCTCGGCCGAAGCCAATTTCCTGATGGTGATGTCGCTGATCGAGCCGGGCGACGAGATCGTCGTCTTCGTGCCGAATTACCTGCAGATCTGGGGCTGGGCGCGGGCGATCGGCGCCAATGTCAAGGAAGTGAAGCTGCGCGAGGAGCTGGGCTGGACGCCCGATCTCGACGAGGTCCGCCGTGCGATCACGCCGCGCACCAAGCTGATGACGATCTGCAACCCGAACAATCCGACCGGCAGCCTGCTCTCGCGCGAGACGATGGACGCGCTGGTCGCGATCGCCCGGGAACAGGGCTGCTATCTTCACGCCGACGAGGTCTACAAGGGGGCTGAGCTCGAAACCGACGAGCCTCCAAGCTTCGCCGATCTCTACGAGAAGGCGATCATCACCAGCGGGCTCTCGAAGGCGATGGCGCTGCCCGGCCTGCGCATCGGCTGGCTGGTCGGCCCTGCCGCCGAGATCTACACTGCTTGGCAGAACAAGGACTACACCTCGATCACGACGAGCGCGCTGAGCGAGCAGATCGCCCGGATCGTCGTCCAGCCGGCTAAGCGTGCCGAGATCCTGCAGCGCAGCAAGACCATCCTGCGGGAGAACCTCGCCCTCCTCACGAACTGGGTGAAGGCGAACGACGAGTTCTTCTCCTTCGTACCGCCGAAGGCCGGCGGCATGGCCTTCATCAAGTACAGCCACTCGATGAATTCGACCGATCTCGTCCATCGTCTGCGCGAGGAGCGCGGCATCATGCTGCTGCCCGGCGACGTCTACGGTCTCGACGGCTATATCCGCATCGGCATCGGCGCGCCGGGCGAGCATCTCTCGGCGGGTCTCGAACGGCTGAGCGACTATCTCAAGTCGCAGCCGCGCTGACGCCGGCCCGAGGGACGCATGACGCCGGAACTGGCTCCGTACCTGGCCGTCTGCGATGCGGTGGCGCTGCTGTTCCGGCCGCATGCCGAGGTCGTGCTGCACGATCTCGGCTCGCAGAGCGTCGTGCATATCGCCGGCAATTTCTCGCAGCGCGTGCTGGGCGAGCCGTCGTTGCTCGACGAGATCGGCTTCGACCCTGACGAGACGATCATCGGCCCCTATGAGAAGGTGAACTGGGACGGGCGGCGGCTGAAGTCGATCAGCATCGTGCTCTCGGCCGGGGCCAAGGCGATCGGTGTGCTCTGCATCAATGTCGATGTCTCGCAGTTCCACGCGTTGATGCAGACGCTTTCGGCCTTCGCGACCGTGCCGGCCGGGGCGGAGAAGCCGCAGGCGCTGTTCAAGGAGGATTGGCACGAGCGCATCAACGAGTTTGTGCAGCAATGGACGCAGAGTCGCGGCCTTGCCGTGACCAATCTCAGCCGTGCCGAGAAGCGTGAGCTCGTGGCCGACCTCGCCGCCAACGGCGCCTTCGGCGGGCGCAATGCGGCGGCCTATATCTCGCGCATCCTCGGGCTCGCCCGTGCGACCGTCTACAACTACCTCAACCAGGCCAACGAGACTCCGGATGCTTGATCTGACGCGGGCACAGATCGAGGCGGCCGTCGACCTCGACCGGGCCTTTGTGGCTCTGGAGGATGGGTTCAAGGCCGCCGCGGCCGGCCAGGTGCAGATGCCGCCGGTCGGCTATCTCGGCTTCCCCGCCCATAATGGCGATTGCCACGTCAAGTTCGGCCATATCGCCGGGGATGCCATCTTCGTCGTGAAGATCGCGACCGGGTTTTACGACAATCCGGCGAAGGGCCTGCCGACGACGAGCGGGATGATGATCGCGCTCTCGGCCGAGACCGGCGCGGTCGTCGCCATATTGCGCGATGAGGGCTGGCTCACCGATCTCAGGACCGGGCTCGCCGGCGCCATCGCGACGCGCGCCGGGATGCGGGCCGATGCGCGCCGGATCGGGATCGTGGGCGCCGGCACGCAGGCGCGTTTCCAGATCCGTGCCGCCGCGCATCTGTTGCGCGAGCGCGAACCGCGCTTTGCCGCCTGGGGGCGCTCGCCGGAGAAGCTGGAGGCACTGCGGAGCAATCTCGAACGGGAAGGGATTGCTATCGAGCCGGTGGCGGAGCTGGAAGCGCTGTGCGCGCAATCGGACGCGCTGATCACCGTGACACCGGCCGCCGCGCCGATCATCCGCGACGACTGGATCAGGCCGGGCACGCATATCACCGCGCTCGGCGCCGATGCGCCGGGCAAGCAGGAGTTGGACAGCGCGCTGGTCGCGTTGGCCGATGTCCGGATTGCGGATTCGCTGGAGCAGAGCCTCGACCATGGCGAGTTCGCGGCTGCCGCGGCGGTTGGGCTGATCGATGCGGGCGATTGCGTCGAGCTGGGAGCCGTGCTGGCCGGAGATGTACCGGCGCGCCGCTCCGACGACGACATCACCATCGCCGACCTGACCGGGATCGCGGTGCAGGATATCGCGATCGCGCGGGTGGTCCTGGACGGGATCGGGCGCCGATAGCATCGGCTGTCTTCGGGCTTTTCGCTGGAACCTCGCCGTCATCCCGGACAAGCCGCGTCAGCGGCGCCGATCCGGGATCCATCGAAGGGCAATGTGCCTTACGATGGATTCCGGGTCTCCGTTTCGCTGCGCCCGGAATGACGGGCGGGTTGGCTCACGGTTAACCCTTCTGCCGCGCGAGAAAACGATCCATCCGCGCCAGCCCTTCCCGCAGTGTCTCGGTCGGTACGCCGATGCCGATGCGGATGTGGTTCTCGATGCCGAACCAGCTGCCGGCCACGACGAAGACGCTCTCCTCCTCGCGCAGCTTCTGCGAGAAGACCTCGGAGGGCATGTCGAGCGGATAGCGCAGGAAGGCCATGCCGCCGGCCTGAGGGCGCCGCCAGGACCAGTCGTTATGCTGCGCCATCCATTGCGCAACGAGATCGGCATTGCTGCGCAGCAAATCGCGGCCGCGTGCGAGCAATCGCCCGCGAGTCTCGGGCCGCATCACCTCTTCCGCGAGGATCTGGCTGAGGATGCCGCTGCCGATGGTGGTGTAGTCCTGCCGCTCGGCCGCGGACGCCACGACCTCTGCGGGCGCGACGATCCAGCCGAGGCGCAGGCCTGGGCAGGCAAAGGATTTCGACAGGCTCGAGGTGACGACGACCTTGGGATAGCTGCCCCAGAGCGTTTCGGTCTCGGTGCCGTCGATCTCGCCGCCGCGATAGATCTCGTCGACCATGAGCCAGGCGTCGTTGCGCTTCGCGGCCTCGATGAGGGCGGCGCGGCTTTCAGCCGAGAGCACGCTGCCGGTGGGGTTGGCCGGGTTGGTCACGGCGATAGCCTTGGCGCCGGCCGCAACGCGGGCGAGATGGTCCGGGTCGATCTGCCAGTCGCTGTCGCCGGAGAGTTCGAGCCGGCGGATGTCGAAGCCGAGCGCCCGGCCGAGGCCGTCGATCTGCATGAAGTTCGGCAAGGCGAAGACCAGCGCGTCGCCGGGCTCGAACAGAGCCATCAGCGCGATCATCGTCGCCTCGGAGGAGCCGTTGGTCACCAGCACATTGGCGGCGGTGGCGCCCGGATACCAGGAGGCGATGTTGGCGCGTAAGCTCGGCCGGCCATCGGTCCAGCCATAGCCGAGCGGCTGCTTGAGCAGATCGCGCGCCGCCTGTTCGCCCAGAATGTCCTCGATCGTCCAGGGATGGACGCCGCTCTCGGTCAGATTGATCTCGACGTCGTTCTCGAAGAGCGTCTGGTTCCGCTCCATCTGGAAAATGTCGAACTTCACGAAAGCCTCCGGCCAAACGGCGCCTAGGCCCGCCGTGCGAGACAGGGCCGTTCCCGATCTGTGAGGCAGGGCGGCATAGGCGTCAAGTCAGATTTGGACAATAAATCCAATTTGGATTTTTCTGTTTGGTGTCGGTGTATCTGACGGACGCCGGAGGCATGGCCATCATTCCGCCTGGCTTGCCGGGAACCTCCGCGCCCCTGTATCCGTTGCGCCGCCATGTTCGAATCGATGATGCCTACCCAGAATTTCCGCTTTCCCGGTGTCCTGAATTCCCAGGAGCTTCTCGTCGCAGAGGCCGCGCAGGCAAGAGCCTGGGCGGCGCTGGACTATGACGCGCGGACGGATGTCGAGCTCGAAGCGGAAGCGCGGGATCGCCTGGGGCGCATCATCCTGCAGGCGATGTCGCGGGGATCGGATTCGATTTCCGATCTCGCGGCGGCGGCCGTCGCCGAGTTCAAGGCGACCAAGCCGGCGATGAGCGTCGAGATCGCCGGCCCGCAGCCGGGCTGAGCCTTTAGAGCCTCTAAGTCGCGAAACCTGCGCGACCGTCGCCTGGAGCGGTCTCGCAATTCTCCGAATCGCGGGACTGCTCCAAGCATCTGTTCCGCCGCATTTTCGTCACGCGAACCGGTGTCCACTTCGCTCGAAAATGCTCCGGACGATCGCGCAGGACGGGGTGCGTCAGCGCACCGTGACGTCGAAACCGAAGAACTTCTCGCTCAGCGCCTTGATCGTGCCGTCGGCATTGGCCTCGGCGATCGCCTTGTCGAACTTGGCCTTCAGCTCGGTGTCGCTCTTGCGCAGGCCGATGGCGCTGCCCTTGCCGACGATGCCGCCCTGGAAGCGCGGGCCGACGACGACCATGTCCTCGTTGCCGGCCTTCTTGGCGGCCGTGGAGAGATAGGCCATCGAGGCCATGATCAGGTCGACGCGGCCGGCGGCGAGGTCGAGGTCATGCTGCTCGGTGGTCTTGTATTCGCGGACCTCGACGATGCCCTTCAGGTACTTCTCGAGGAAGGCGCCGTTGATGGTCGAGGTCTGGACGCCGACGATCTTGCCCTTGAGCAGCGGCTTCAGCTTCTCGATTTCCGCCAGCGCGCCGGCCTCGTCGGTGGTCAGGTGGAAGATCTTGCCGGTGTCCGGCAGGTTGGCGAGTGGGCTGCCCTTGATGACGGCGAAGGTCTGGCCGGTCGAACCGTAGGGGTTCGAGAACAGGATCGCCTCCTCGCGCTTCGGGGTGACCGACATGCCGGCCATGATCGCGTCGAACTTGCCGGCGTTGAGGGCCGGGATCATGCCGTCGAAGGCCTGGGCCTCGATCGAGCAGTCGAGATTGGCACGCTTGCACAGGTCCTTGTAGAGGTCGATCTCGAAGCCGGCCAGCGTGCCGTTGGCCTCGGTCCAGTTCCACGGGCGGAAGGCGCCTTCGGTGGCGATGCGCACCTTTTGCGGCGCCAGGGCGAGAACGGGGGCCGCGAAAGCGGCGGCGCCGAGCGCGGCGAGCGCGAACAGCCTGGCGATGGTCTTCATGGTGTCTTCCCTCATGGTGCGGCCCGTCCGGGCGCGCGGTTGAAGCTGTGGGCGTTATGGTCCGATGCTCAGCCGGCAAGAAACTGGCGGAAGCGTTCGGAACGGCTGGCGGTGAAGACCTGCGCGGGCGGGCCCTCCTCTTCGACGACGCCCTTGTGCAGGAACACGACCTTGCTGGAGACGTCGCGGGCGAAGCCCATCTCATGCGTCACGACCAGCATGGTGCGGCCTTCCTCGGCGAGCGAGCGCATCACGCGCAGCACCTCGCCGACGAGTTCGGGGTCGAGCGCCGAGGTCGGCTCGTCGAAGAGCATGACCTTGGGGCGCTGGGCGAGCGCGCGGGCGATCGCCGCGCGCTGCTGCTGGCCGCCGGAGAGATGCGCCGGATAATGGTTGCGCTTGTCGGCGATGCCGACGCGGGCGAGCAGCGCCTCGGCCTCGGCGATGCATTCGGCGCGCGGGCGGCCCTGCACATGGATCGGCGCCTCGATGACGTTTTCGAGCACGGTCATGTGCGACCAGAGATTGAAGCTCTGGAAGACCATGCCGAGTTCGGTGCGAATGCGGTCGACCTGACGCGGATCGGCGGGCTTGGTGCCGTTCGCCGTCTTTTGCAGGCGGATGGTCTCACCGGCGACGGTGATGTCGCCGGAGTCCGGCACCTCCAGCATGTTGATGCAGCGGAGCATGGTCGACTTGCCGGAGCCCGAGGAGCCGAGGATCGAGACGACGTCGCCCTCGCGGGCTTCGAGCGAGATGCCCTTCAGGACTTCGAGCGAACCGAAGGTCTTGCGCAGATTGGTCAGCGAGACCGCGACCGGGCGTTCGATGGCGGCGCTCATGCGGAAGCTCCGGATGTCTGGGTCGCGGGCGCGCCGGGGGCGGGGCGCAGATGCGGCGTCAGCCGATATTCGGCGTATTGGACGAGCCGCGTCACGACGAAATTGATGACGAGATAGATCACGCCGGCGACGAGGAAGACCTCGATGGCGCGATAGGTTTCCGAGATCAGCTTGGCGGCAAGCCCGGTGATCTCCATCAGCGTGATGATCGAGGCGAGCGAGGTCGCCTTGATCATCAGGATCAGCTCGTTGCCGTAGCCGGGCAGGGCCTGGCGGATCGCGAGCGGCAGCACGATGCGGCGGAACATCAGGAAGCGCGTCATGCCGGCGGCGCGGGCCGCCTCGATCTGGCCGACCGGTACCGCCTGGAGCCCGCCGCGGAATATCTCGCTGGCATAGGCTGCGGTGTTGAGCGAGAGCGCCAGCAGCGCGCACCAGTAGGGATCGCGCAGGAAGGGCCAGGCGAAGCTCATGCGGACCTCGCGGAACTGGCTGAGGCCGTAATAGATGATGAAGATCTGCACGAGCAGCGGCGTCGAGCGGAAGACGAAGACGTAGAAGCGCGCGAACCATTCCAGCGGCGCGATACCCGACATGCGCAGCATGGCGAAGATCAGGGCGAGCACCGAGCCGCAGGCGACCGAGGAGAGTGCGAGCTTCAGCGTCAGCGGGATGCCGCCGATCAGCGTCAGCAGCGTCTCGTACATGAAGGCGAAATCCATCACGCCCTCCTGAGGCCGCGCGTGAAGCGCGTTTCCGCGATCCGCAAGCTCCAGCCCGACACCGAGGAGATGACGAGATAGAGGATCGCGGCGATGAAGAAGAAGGTGAAGGGTTGGCGGGTCGAGCCCGCGCCGATCTGGGCCTGGCGCAGGATCTCGACCAGGCCGGTGACCGAGATCAGAGCCGTCTCCTTCAGCACGAGTTGCCAGACGTTGCCGAGACCGGGCAGGGCGTAGCGCAGCACCAGCGGCGCGATGATCCGCCGAAGCCGCAGGAAGGGTCTCATGCCGCAGGCGACCGCCGCCTCGATCTCGCCGCGCGAGACGGCGCGATAGGCGCCGCGGAAGACCTCGGTGTGATAGGCGCCGGAGACGACGCCGATGGCGAGCGCGCCAGCGAGGAAGCCGGGCAAACTGATGAAGCCGGTCGCGCCGAAAAGCCGGCCGAGCGGGGTCAGCACCGCGCTCGACCCGAAATAGAAGAGGTAGATGACCAGTAGGTCGGGGATGCCGCGCAGGATGGTCGTATAGCCATCGGCCAGCCGGCGCGTGACCGGGCCGCCGGAGAGCTTGGCCCAGGCGCCGAGCGCGCCGATGACGGCGCCGAGCAGGAAGCCGCAGATCGCGACGGCGATCGTCATGCCCGTGGCCGCCAGCAGGGCGGGACCCCAGCCATTGGCGCCGAAGCCGATGATCTCGAAGAAGCCAGGCTGGTTCATCGGCCCCCTGCTTTCGACAAAAGAAATCCGCCGGTCAGGCGAGGCGCGAAGCCCACCTGCCCCGGCGGGGTGGTCACGCTATGCTTGATTCCCGCAGCGGAGCGAATGCGCAAGCCGCCGCGCGATCTTTCTCGCAGGAATCGCGCGTTTTCGCCGAAGCGATCAATGCGCCGCCATGTCGAGCGGAGGCTCGACATCGTCGGTGATCGGGTTGGCGAAGGAGTTCCTGGCGCGGAAGGCCGCGAATTCGTCCTTGGCCGCCTTGAGCAGGGCGGGATCGTTCAGCACGTCGGCGGCGACGCCGGCCATCGCCTTGGCGGCGAGCGCCAGGCCTTTGTGCGCGGCGGGCGCGAGGCCCTGCGCCACCAGCTGCCAGGAATGGCCGGGCGTGCCAACCGCGTAGCAGGCGGTGCGGCACTGCACGGTCGGGACGACCCAGCTCACCGTGCCGACATCGGTCGAGCCGACGGAGGTGTCGCTGCCGGCGCCCAGAGGATAGATGATCTCGCTCAGCGCCTCGCCGTCCTTCGGTTCGAGGCCGAAGCGGGCATAGGACGAGGAGATATCCTCGGCGCTGAGCGTCTTCTGGAATTTGGCGGCGAAGGCGTGGTCCGCGGCATCGAAGCCGGGGCCGCCGAGCGCCTCGAGATTGGCCTGCATCGCTTCCTCGAGCGGGCGGTTGCCGATCAGGTTGGCGTCGCCCGAGAGCTGCCGGACCGAGACCGTGGTCTCGCTCATTAAAGCCGCGCCCTCTGCGATCTTCTTCACGCGGGCGACGAGATCCCACATCTCACTGAGGGTGGCGGCGCGGATCAGCTGGCGCGTCGTCGCCGTCGCCTGCACGACGTTGGGCGCGATGCCGCCAGCGTTGATGATGGCGTAGTGGACGCGGGCCGTCGAAGGCATGTGCTCGCGCATGTAGTTGACGCCGATATGCATCAGCTCGACGGCGTCGAGTGCGGAGCGGCCGAGATGCGGCGCGGCGGCGGCATGCGAGGCGCGGCCGTGGAAGGTGAACTCGATCTCGACGCAGGCGAGCGAGAAGGGCCGGTTGACGCCGTTGAACGAGGCCGGGTGCCAGCACAGCGCGATGTCGACGTCGTCGAAGGCGCCGGCCCGGACCATGAAGCCCTTGGCCGAGCCGCCTTCCTCAGCCGGACAGCCATAATAGCGCACGCGGCCCTTGATGCCGTTGGCGGCGAGGTAGTCCTTCACCGCGGCGGCGGCGAGCAGCGAGGCGGAGCCCAGCATGTTGTGGCCGCAGCCATGGCCGTTGCCGCCCTTCTCGACCGGGGTTTCGGTTGCGACGCCGGCCTCCTGGCTCAGGCCCGGCAGCGCGTCGTATTCGCCCATGATCGCGATGACCGGGCCGTCCTCGCCCGCCTCGCCGACAACGGCGGTGGGCAGGCCGGCGATGCCGGTCACGACGCGGAAGCCCTCGCGCTCCAGCATGGCGCCGTGCTCGGCGGCCGAGCGTACCTCCTGATAGTTCAGCTCGGGCATGTGCCAGACGCGGTCGGAGAGCTCGAAATAGGCCGGGGCCTTGTCGTCGACCAGACGCCAGACGTCCTTGCTGTTGCTCATCGGAAAGCTCCTCCTGCACAGGGCCTGTTGCCCAAATTCGCGCCAGCTTCTGGCATGGCATGCGGGCTGCTCACAAGCGATCCGGCGAGGGGGTTTCCCTGCGTTTTCGGCAGGGCGGCCGGCTTCCCGCAAGCTGCTGGTCCCAAGTTTGGGCGACCGGAAAATTCCTATAAAATCTTTATATCCGCGCGCCTCGCCTCGTCTCGAACGGCTATGGCCCCGGCGCGATATTCGCCCCGAACGGCCGGTTGCATCCAAATGCGACCGGTGCTCGCTGCCGGGCAGACCCGGCGGCTTCGACCATCGGGGTTTTCGATGATGGACACCATCGTACTCGCCATCGGGCTCGTCTTCTTCGGGCTTTCCTTCGCCTATGTCGCTGCCTGCGACGCGCTCTAGGGGAGGGGAAGATGCTCCTGGATTTCGTCCTCGGCGGAGCGGTGACGCTGTTCCTGCTCGCCTACCTCACCTACGCGCTGATCCGCCCCGAGCGGTTCTGACGGCGGCGGCCCCTAAAGCTTCGGAACCCCATTCATGACCCTCAACGGATGGCTCCAGATCCTGCTCTTCTGCGGGATCGTCGTTGCCCTGGCCCGGCCGCTCGGCGGCTACATGACGCGTGTCTTCGCGGGCGAGCGGACTTTATTGTCGCCAGTGCTGTACCCGGTCGAGCGCCTGCTCTACGGCGCCGCCGGCACGCATGAGAAGGAGGAGCAGCACTGGACGGCCTATGTCGCCGCGATGCTGCTGTTCAACCTCGCCGGCTTCCTCCTGCTCTATGCGATGCAGCGGCTGCAGGGCGTCCTGCCCTTCAACCCGGCGGAAATGGGCGCGGTGCCGGCCGATCTCGCCTTCAACACGGCGGCCAGCTTCGTCACCAACACCAACTGGCAGAACTATGCCGGCGAAAGCACCATGTCCTACCTCACCCAGATGGCGGGGCTGGCGGTGCAGAACTTCGTCTCGGCGGCGACGGGCATCGCCATCGCGGTCGCGGTGATCCGCGCCTTCGCGCGGCGCTCGGCCCATACCATCGGCAATTTCTGGGCCGATCTCGTCCGCGCGACGCTCTATGTCCTGCTGCCGATCTGCGTGATCGGGACGCTCGTTCTCGTCTGGCAGGGCGTGCCGCAGAACCTCAGTTCCTATACCGTCGCGACGACGCTCGAAGGCGCGCAGCAGACGATCGCGCAGGGGCCTGTCGCCTCGCAGATGATGATCAAGCATCTCGGCACCAATGGCGGCGGCTTCTTCAATGCCAACGCGGCGCATCCCTTCGAGAACCCGACGGCCTTCACCAACCTGATCCACATGGTCGCGATCTTCGCGATCGGCGCGGCGCTGACGAACGTCTTCGGTCGCATGGTCGGCAACGAGAAGCAGGGCTGGGCGATCCTGACGGTGATGGGCATCCTGTTCATCGCCGGCGTCGCCGTCTGCTATTGGGCGGAAGCCTCGGGCAATCCGCTGGTCCAGGCGCTCGGCCTCGATGGCGGCAACATGGAAGGCAAGGAGACGCGCTTCGGCATTGCGGTCTCGGCGCTGTTCGCGGTCATCACCACGGCGGCGTCCTGCGGCGCGGTCATCGCGATGCATGACAGCCTGATGCCGCTCGGCGGGCTGATCCCGCTGATCAACATGATGCTCGGCGAGATCATCGTCGGCGGCGTCGGCGCCGGTTTCTACGGCATCATCCTGTTCGTCGTCATCGCGGTCTTCGTCGCCGGGCTGATGGTCGGACGCACGCCGGAATATCTCGGCAAGAAGATCGAGGCGAAGGAGGTCAAGATGGCGATGCTGGCTGTGCTTTGCCTGCCGCTTGCCATGCTCGGCTTCACGGCGGTTGCCGTGGTGCTGCCGGATGCCGTCGCCTCGATCGCCAATGCCGGCCCGCATGGCTTCTCCGAGGTGCTCTATGCCTACACCTCGGCGGCGGCCAATAACGGCTCGGCTTTCGCGGGCCTCTCCGGCAACACGGTCTGGTTCAACCTGACCATCGGCGTCGCGATGCTGATGGGGCGCTTCCTCGTCATCATCCCGGCGCTGGCGCTGGCGGGCTCGGTTGCGGCCAAGAAGACCGTGCCGGAATCGGCCGGCACCTTCCCGACCCATGGGCCGCTCTTCATCGGCCTGCTGACCGGCGTGATCCTGATCGTCGGCGGCCTGACCTTCTTCCCGGCGCTCGCGCTCGGCCCGATCGTCGAGCATCTCGCGATGCTGGCCGGACAGAGTTTCTAAGGATGGGCGCCATGCACGGCGAAACCGGACCCCGGCCTTCCACTCTCATCTGCGGAGCGACGATCGCGGTCCTGCTGATCGCCATCGTTTTCCAGATCCTTTCTTTCCTGCTTGCGGCGGTCTGACCCGGAAGGGGTCCCGCCCGCAGGCCACGACGGAGCCTTCGTCATGAGTCACTCCAGATCCGGCAGCATCCTCGATGCCCGCATCCTCGTCCCGGCGCTCAGTGGCGCCTTCCGCAAGCTCGATCCGCGCAGCCTCGCCAGGAACCCGGTGATGTTCGTCGTCGCCGTCGTCTCGGCGCTGACCACGATCCTGCTGCTGCGCGACTGGTTCGCCGGGGCCGCCCATCTCGGATTCTCCTTCCAGATCGTGCTGTGGCTCTGGTTCACGGTGCTGTTCGCCAACTTCGCCGAAGCGGTCGCCGAAGGCCGCGGCAAGGCGCAGGCGGATTCGCTGCGCAAGACGCGCTCGGAGACACAGGCCAAGCTGTTGAGCGGGGCCGATCGCAGCAAATACACGCTGGTGCCCGGCCCGAGCCTGAAGCTCAACGATGTCGTGCTGGTCGAGGCCGGCGACATCATCCCCTCCGACGGCGAGGTTGTCGAAGGCATCGCCTCGGTCAACGAAGCCGCGATCACGGGTGAATCGGCACCGGTGATCCGCGAATCCGGCGGCGACCGCTCGGCCGTCACCGGCGGCACGCAGGTATTGTCGGACTGGATCCGGGTGCGCATCACGGCCACCGCCGGCTCGACCTTCATCGACCGCATGATTGCGCTGGTCGAGGGCGCCGAGCGCCAGAAGACGCCGAACGAGATCGCGCTCAACATCCTGCTTGCCGGCATGACGCTGATCTTCGTGCTGGCGACGGCGACGATCCCGAGCTTCGCCAGCTATGCCGGCGGCGCCATTCCCGTCATCGTCCTCGTCGCGCTGTTCGTGACGCTGATCCCGACCACCATCGGCGCGCTGCTTTCGGCGATCGGCATCGCCGGCATGGACCGGCTGGTGCGCTTCAACGTGCTCGCCATGTCCGGCCGCGCCGTTGAGGCGGCCGGCGACGTCGACACGCTCTTGCTCGACAAGACCGGCACGATCACGCTCGGCAACCGCCAGGCGACGGCCTTCAAGCCGGTCCGGGGTGTCGGCGAGCTTGAGCTTGCGGACGCAGCCCAGCTCGCCTCGCTCGCCGACGAGACGCCGGAAGGCCGCTCCATCGTCGTGCTCGCCAAGGAGCAGCACGGCATCCGCGGGCGCGACCTCGTCGGGCTCAACGCCCATTTCGTGCCCTTCACCGCGCAGAGCCGGATGAGCGGCGTCGACCATGACGGCTCCAGCATCCGCAAGGGGGCGGTTGACGCCGTGCTCGCTCATGTCCGGGCCACTGGCGGCGACACGGAGGCTACCCGCGAGGTCCAGGCCATCGCCGAGGAGATCGCCAAGGCCGGTGGCACGCCGCTCGCCGTGGCGCGCGACGGCAGGCTGCTCGGCGTCATCCAGCTCAAGGACATCGTCAAGGGCGGCATCCGCGAGCGCTTCGCGGAGCTGCGCCGGATGGGCATCCGCACCGTGATGATCACCGGCGACAACCCGATGACCGCCGCGGCCATCGCGGCCGAGGCCGGCGTCGACGATTTCCTCGCCCAGGCGACCCCTGAGAACAAGCTCGCGCTGATCCGCGAGGAACAGGGCAAGGGCAAGCTCGTCGCCATGTGCGGCGACGGCACCAACGATGCGCCGGCGCTCGCCCAGGCCGATGTCGGCGTGGCGATGAACACCGGCACGGTGGCGGCGCGCGAGGCCGGCAACATGGTCGATCTCGACTCGGACCCGACCAAGCTGATCGAGATCGTCGAGATCGGCAAGCAGCTCCTGATGACGCGCGGCGCGCTGACGACCTTCTCGATCGCCAACGACATCGCGAAGTATTTCGCGATCATCCCGGCGATGTTTATCGCCTTCTATCCGCAGCTCGGCGGGCTGAACTTCATGCAGCTCGCTACGCCGCAGAGCGCGATCCTCTCCGCCATCATCTTCAACGCGCTGATCATCGTCGCGCTGATCCCGCTCGCGCTGCGCGGCGTGAAGTACCGGCCGGTCGGCGCCGGCGCACTGCTCTCGCGCAACCTGCTGGTCTACGGCCTCGGCGGCATCGTCGTTCCGTTCATCGGCATCAAGGCGATCGACATGGCCGTCACGGCTGTCGGCCTGATCTGAAGGATTTCCAGCCATGCTGAAGCATATTCGCCCCGCGATCGTGATGATCGTCGCGCTCACCGCCATCACCGGCCTCGCCTATCCGCTGGCGATGACCGGGGTCGCCCAGGCACTGTTCCCGCGCCAGGCGGCCGGCAGCCTGATCGAGAAGGACGGCAAGGTGATCGGCTCCGAGCTGATCGGCCAGTCCTTCACCGGCGAGCGTTATTTCCATGGCAGGCCCTCGGCAGCAGGCGACGGCTACAACGCCACCAGCTCCGGCGGCTCCAATCTCGGTCCGACCAATCCGAAGCTGATCGAGCGCATCAAGGGCGACGTCGCCGCGCTGAAGCAGGAGAACCGGCAGGCGGCCGTGCCGATGGACCTCGTCACGACCTCGGCCAGCGGGCTCGACCCGCATGTCTCGCCGGAGGCGGCCTCTTTCCAGGTGCCGCGCGTCGCCAAGGCGCGCGGACTGAGCGAGGCCGATCTGCGCAGCCTGGTCGCCGGCCATGTCGAGGGGCGGCAGTTCGGCATCCTTGGCGAGCCCGTGGTCAACGTGCTGAAGCTCAACCTCGCTCTCGATGCGGCCGCCGCGAAATGACGCTAAGAAGGCTGTGGCGGTCGGGACCACCCTGCCGCCGTGCCGTTTGAGGACCGAATTCCCGCCATGCCTGACGAGCTTCGCACCGAGCCGCCAAGGCCGTCGCCCGACGCGCTGCTGGAGCGGGCCCGCAGCGAGACGCGCGGCCGGCTGAAGATCTTCCTCGGCGCAGCGCCCGGCGTCGGCAAGACCTACGAGATGCTGCTCGCGGGCCGGGCGCGCCGGGCCGAGGGCGTCGATGTTATCATCGGCGTGGTCGAGACCCATGGCAGGCGCGAGACGCAGGCGCTGATCGAAGGCTATGAGGTGGTGCCGCGGGCGCAGGTGGCCTATCGCGGCCAGAGCGTCGAGGAGATGGATCTCGACGCGGTGCTGGCGCGGCGGCCGCAACTCGTTCTGGTCGACGAGCTCGCCCATACCAACGCGCCGGGCAGCCGCCATCCCAAGCGCTATCTCGACGTGCTCGAGCTGATCGACCGGGGCATCGACGTCTACACCACGCTCAACATCCAGCATGTCGAGAGCCTGAACGACGTCGTCGCGCAGATCACCCGCATCCGCGTCCGCGAGACGGTGCCGGATTCGGTCATCGACCGCGCCGATGCGATCGAGATCATCGACCTCACGCCCGAGGACCTGATCAAGCGGCTGAACGAAGGCAAGGTCTATCTGCCCGAGACGGCGAAGCGCGCCGTTTCCAACTATTTCTCGCCCGGCAACCTGACGGCGCTGCGCGAGCTGGCGCTGCGGCGGACGGCCCAGCGCGTCGACGAGCAATTGCTCAGCCATATGCAGGCGCACGCGATTCCGGGGCCGTGGTCGACGAGCGACCGGCTGATCGTCTGCATCGACGGCAGCCCACGCGCCGCTTCGTTGGTGCGCCATGCCCGGCGCCTGGCCGAAAAGCTGAAGGCGTCCTGGACGGCGCTGCATATCGAGGCGCCGGGCCGAGCGCGCGCCTCGGAGGCGGAGAAGGACCGGCTTTCGGCTGCGATGCGGCTTGCCGAGCAACTCGGCGGCGAGGCGGTGATCCTGCCGGGCGAGACCGTGCCCGACGAGGTGCTGCGCTATGCCGCCTCGAAGAATGTCAGCCATATCGTCATCGGCTCGTCGAGCGCTCCGCGCTGGCGCGAGCTTTTGTCGGGTTCGGTCGCGCAGGCGCTGATCCGGGATGCGGGCGACATCAGCATCCATGTGATTCCGAGCCAGGATGCCGGCGCCGACGAGGCAGGCCGGGCCGGTCCGGCGCGCGGGCGCCGGCTCGAACCGGAGCCCTATCTGACGGGCCTGGTCTTCGTCGCCGCGGCGGTCGGCGTTGGGATGCTGCTCAACCTGTTCCTCGACGTGCGCAACATCGCGCTCGTCTTCCTGATGGCCGTGCTGACCTCGGCCGTGACGGCGGGCCTGTGGCCGGCGCTGTTTACCTCGGTCGCCGGGGCGCTGGCCTTCAACTTCTTCTTCCTGCCGCCGCTCTACACGCTCAACATCGGCGATCCCGAGAGCGTGCTCGCCTTCGTCTTCTTCCTCGTGGTCGCGCTGATCGCGAGCAACCTGACCGCCCGCGTCCAGCGTCAGGCCGCGTCGGCGCGCCAGCGGGCGCGCACCACGGAGGATCTCTACCTGTTCTCGCGCAAGCTCGCGGGGACCGGAACGCTCGACGACGTGCTCTGGGCGAGCGCCTATCAGATCGCGGCGATGCTGCGTGTACGCGTCGTGATCCTGCTGCCGGAGGAGGCGAGCATCGCGGTCAGAGCGGGCTATCCGCCCGACGATACGCTCGACGATGCGGATATCGCCGCCGCGCACTGGGCCTGGGAGCATGACCGCCCGGCCGGGCGCGGCGCCGACACGCTGCCGGGAGCGAAGCGGCTCTATCTGCCGCTGCGGACCGGACGTGGCGCCATCGGCGTGATCGGCCTCGATTCCGACCGGCCGGGCGCGCTGCTGACACCGGAGCAGCAACGCCTGTTCGACGCCCTGGCCGATCAGGCCGCGATCGCGATCGAGCGGGTGCAGCTCGCGGCCGATGTCGACAAGGCGAAGCTCGCGGCCGAGGCCGACCGGCTGCGCTCGGCGCTGCTGACCTCGATCTCGCACGACCTCAAGACGCCGCTCGCCGGCATCATGGGCGCGGCCGGCACGCTGCGCGACTATGGCAAGGCGATCCCCGAGGCCGATCGCTCCGAACTGCTGGGGACGGTGGTGGAGGAGTCCGAACGGCTCAACCGCTTCATCGCCAATCTGCTCGACATGACGCGGATCGAGGCCGGGGCGATGGAGCCGAACTACGCCCTGCTCGATGTCGGCGACGTCGTCGGGGCGGCGCTGCGGCGCGCGGAGAGCATCACGCGTGGGCACGCGATCGAGCTGTCGCTTGCGCCCCATCTGCCGATGCTGCGGCTCGACCCCGTGCTGTTCGACCAGGTGCTGTTCAACCTCGTCGACAATGCCGCGAAATATGCACCGGCGGGCAGCACGATCGGGGTCCGCGCCCGCATCGACGCCGATGCGGTCGCCCTCGACATCCTCGACGAGGGGCCGGGCCTGCCGCCGGACGATCTCGAACGGATCTTCGACAGCTTCTACCGGGTCGGGAAGGGCGATCAGGTCCGTGCCGGCACCGGACTCGGGCTCGCGATCTGCCGTGGCTTCGTCGAAGCGATGGGCGGCACGATCGCCGCCGCCAACCGTCGCGACCGGCAGGGCGCGGTGTTCACCATCCGCATGCCGATCCCGCCCGAGGCCCACCAGATGAAGGTATTGCCATGACCACGATGGCCGTCCGGGTGCTCGTCGTCGACGACGAGCCGCCGATCCGCAAGCTGCTGCGCGTCGGGCTCGGCACCGAGGGCTATGCGATCAGCGAGGCGGTCAACGCCAGGGACGCGATCGCGCAGATCGAGGCGGAGGAGCCCGATCTCGTGCTGCTCGATCTCGGCCTGCCCGACATGACCGGGCAGGAGCTGCTGCGCCTCTGGCGCAGCGAGGGCCGCACGCTGCCCATCGTCATCCTGTCGAGCCGGACGGATGAGGCGGGCATCGTCCAGGCGCTGGAGGCGGGGGCGGACGACTACGTCACCAAGCCGTTCGGCATGCGCGAACTCGCGGCGCGACTGCGCGTCGCGCTGCGTCACAAGCTGCATCAGCAAGGCGAGAAGCCGGTCTTCCGCACCGGCGAGCTCTCGGTCGATCTCGTGCGCCGCATCGTGCAGGTCGGTGGTGCCGAGGTGAAGCTGTCGCCGAAGGAATACGACATCCTCCGGGCGCTGGTGCAGCACGCCGGCAAGGTGCTGACGCATCGCCATCTGCTGAAGGAGGTCTGGGGCGGCAACGAGGATGTGCAGTATCTGCGCGTCTATATCCGACAGCTGCGCCAGAAGATCGAGCCCGTGCCCGAGCAGCCCTTCTACATCACCACCGAGCCCGGCGTCGGCTACAGGCTGCGCGAAAGCGATTGAGCATGACGGATATTTCCCAGTTGATCGCGCCTGACGCCGTGCTGGCAGGGCTCAAGGCGATGTCGAAGGAGCAATGCCTCGACCTGCTCGCCCGGCACGCGGCTGCGGCAACGGGCGTGGCGAGCGACGTCATCGCCACGGCGCTGAAGCGGCGGGAGGCGTTGGGCTCGACCGGAATCGGCAACGGCATCGCGATGCCGCATGCGCCGATCGACGGCCTCATCGCACCCTTCGGCCTGCTCGCCTGCCTGGCGAAGCCGCTCCCGTTCGACGCGGTCGATGGCGAGCCGGTCGATATCCTCTGCCTGATCCTGACGCCGGAGGCAGGGCAGGGGCAGCATCTCAATGCGCTCGCCTGCGTCGCCCGACGCCTGCAGCGTCCCGAGATTCGCGAGGCGATCCGCCGCGCGCGGCACCCGCAGGATGTCCATGCGGCGCTGTGCGAGAGCTGAGATTCGCGGCCGCGGGCATAATCCCGTCAGATTGAATTTGTTCTATTCTAAATCTTTGACAGAAAAGATGAAATCGATCCGATGTTATCGGCGGTGTGATGTGATTCCGCCCTTTCTCTTGCGGAGGCTTTCTGCAATAGCTCGGGCGATACCTTCACAAGATTGCAGCGCTATGTCCCGTCATCATCTCCGCAACATCTCCTTCGCCGCCCTTGCCTTTGCGATCGGCTCCTTAACTGCCGCACCCTCTGTCATGGCGCAGGGAGCCCCCGCAGCCCGCCCGGCGCCGAAGCCGGCCCCGCCGGCGGCGCAGAACCAGGCCGCTCCTGGCGTGAGTCAGCCGGCAGCGCAGGCTGCGACGCTGCCGAACGGCGCCAGCGCGATCAACGAGACCTTCGGCGATTGGACGGTCGATTGCCGGATCAATGCCGGTCAGCGGCTCTGCGTCCTGCTCCAGTCGCAGGGCAACAGCCAGACCGGCCAGCGCGTCTTCGCCGTCGAACTGCGCACGCCCAAGGACGGGCGCGCCGAGGGCACGATCCTGTTTCCGTTCGGCATGAAGCTGGAGAACGGCGCGGTCCTGCGGCTCGACGACAAGGATCTGGGGCAGGGGTTGCGCTTCTCGACCTGCCTGGCGCAGGGCTGCCTGCTGCCGATCTCCTTCCCGACGGTCGCGACCGATGCGATGAAGGCGGGGAAGGCGCTGACGGTGGCGGCGCTCAACCTGACGAACAACGAGCCGGTTTCCTTCAATGTCTCGCTGGCCGGCTTCGGCGCCGCTTTCGACCGTATCGCCCAGATCGACAAATAGCCGGCAACCGGCTTTCGCGGCGCCCATCGATGATTTGGTGATTTCCGGCTGCGTTCATTGCCGGATTGGCGGAAGTCGCCAAAGCGAATGGGTCGGACACAGAAATTTGGCTCGTTCTGCCAGCGCTTCCGTGCATGATCGGGAGCACTGGGGAGTTCGGGCCAAAGAACGATGACACAAGATCCGCGCCTGCCGTTTCTGGCCGAGCTGGAAAAGAAGATCCTCTGGCTCGCCTCGTGGACGATCCATAACGCCAACCATATCCGGTCGAGCGAGGACGGCATGAAGGTGGGCGGGCATCAGGCCTCCTCGGCCTCGCTCGCCACGATCATGACCGCGCTCTACATGGCGGCGCTGAAGCCGCAGGATCGCGTCGCGGTGAAGCCGCATGCCTCGCCGATCTTCCACGCCATCAACTATCTGATGGGCCTGCAGACGCGCGAGAAGCTCGAGAATTTCCGCGGCTACAAGGGCGCGCAGAGCTATCCCTCCCGCACCAAGGATATCGACGATGTCGATTTCTCGACCGGCTCGGTCGGGCTCGGCGTTGCGCAGACTTTGTTCTCCTCGCTGACGCAGGACTATGTGAAGGCGCATGGCTGGGCGCAGGACCGCCCGGAAGGCCGCATGGTTTCGTTGATCGGCGATGCCGAACTCGACGAAGGCAATATCTTCGAGGCCCTGATGGAGGGCTGGAAGCACGGTGTCCGCAACACCTGGTGGATCATCGACTATAACCGCCAGTCGCTTGATGCCGTCATTCGCGAGGGGCTCTACGACCGTTTCGAGACGATGTTCCGCAATTTCGGCTGGGACGTCGTGACGCTGAAATACGGCTCGCTGCAGCAGGCCGCCTTCAAGGAGAAGGGCGGCGAGCGGCTGAAAGCCTGGATCGATTCCTGCCCGAACCAGCTCTATTCGGCGCTGACCTTCCAGGGCGGCGCGGCCTGGCGCAAGCGGTTGATGGACGATCTCGGCGACCAGGGCCCGGTGACCAAGCTGATCGAGAAGCGTTCCGACGCCGAGCTCTCGAAGCTGATGTGCAATCTCGGCGGCCACGACCTGCCGTCGATCCTCGAAGCCTTCGAGGGCATCGATCATGACCGTCCCGTCTGCTTCCTCGCCTATACCGTGAAGGGGTTCGGGCTGCCGATCGCCGGGCACAAGGATAACCATGCCGGGCTGATGACCAAGGAGCAGCTCGACGGCTTCCGCAAGGCGAACAATGTTCGTCCGGGCCATGAATGGGACCTGTTCGAGGGGCTCGGCCTTCCCGAGGCCGAGATCAGGGGCTTCCTCGACAAGGTGCCCTTCTTCTCGCAGGGGCGCCGGCGCTTCTCCGCCGCCAAGCTGCCGGTTCCCGCCAAGCTGGAAGCGGGCATCCAGCCCTCGATGTCGACGCAGATGGGCTTCGGCAAGGTGCTGGACGATCTGGCCAAGACGGGCGGGCCGCTGGCCGATCGCATCGTGACGACGGCGCCGGACGTCACCGTCTCGACCAATCTCGGCCCCTGGGTGAACCGGCGCGGCCTGTTCGCGCGGGCTTCGATGGCCGACACCTTCAAGGACGAGCGCATTCCCTCGATGCAGAAATGGGAATTCTCACCGAAGGGCCAGCATATCGAGCTCGGCATCGCCGAGATGAACCTGTTCATCAACCTCTCGGCGCTCGGCCTGTCGCATTCGATCTTCGGCGAGCGGCTGATCCCGATCGGCACGCTCTACGATCCTTTCATCTCGCGCGGCCTCGATGCGCTGAACTATGCTTGCTACCAGGATGCGCGCTTCATGCTGGTGGCGACGCCGTCGGGCGTGACGCTGGCACCGGAAGGCGGGGCGCATCAGTCGATCGCGACGCCGCTGATCGGCATGAGCCAGGACGGGCTCTGCGCCTTCGAACCGGGTTTCGTCGACGAGCTTGCGGTGATGATGCGCTGGTCCTTCGACTACATGCAGCGGGACGGCGAGGGCGACCCCGACGAGCGCACCTGGCTGCGCGACGAGACCGGTGGTTCGGTCTATCTGCGGCTCTCGACGCGGCAGGTCGAGCAGCCGAGCCGCGCGATGACGCCGGAGCTGGAGCGCGACATCATCGACGGCGCCTATTGGCTGCGGAAGCCGGGCCCGAACGCATCGGTCGTCATCGCCTATACGGGAGCGGTCGCGCCCGAGGCGATCGAGGCTGTCGGGCTTCTGGGCGAGGACCGGCGCGATGTCGGCCTGCTCGCGATCACCTCGGCCGACCGGCTCAATGCCGGCTGGCAGGCGGCGGAACGGGCGCGCCAGCGCGGCAACGCGCAAGCGACGAGCCATATCGAGCGGCTGCTCGGCGAACTCTCACGCGATTGCGGCATCGTCTCGGTTCTGGACGGGCATCCGGCGACGTTGGCCTGGCTCGGCAGCGTGCATGGCCACAGGCAGAAGGCCCTGGGCGTCGAGCATTTCGGCCAGACCGGCACGGTCGCCGATCTCTATCGGCATTTCGGCATCGACGCGAACGCGATCGTGCATGCGGCGCAGGCGGCTGCGCCCGGGCGGCCGGTGCGCTATCTCAAGGTGTTGCCGGAGTAAGGGAGGCGCGCTTCAATGAAGCGTGTCATCCCGTGCGCGCTGCGGCATGTGAATGCCGCTGCGCAGACACGGGACCGCGCGACGAGAAGGCGCCTTTTCTGAAGACGGTCCCGTGTCTGCGCAGCAGCGTTTCACGCTGCGGCGCGCACGGGATGACAGGCGCTCTTCAAAAGGGCGCCTTTCGAGAAAGCGCTTCTCAGAAGCGCGGCGTTGCGATCGTATTCGCGAAGGGATTGACGCCGGCGCCGATGCGGCTGGGCAGGGTCCCTTCGCCGTAGAACTCGCCCGTGCTGGCATAGACCGGGCTCGCCGACATGTGCTGGCCGGCGTAGCGGTTCATCGAGCCGACCGGAACGACGTTGCCGGGGTCGAGATAGCTGCGCTTCTGCACCGTGACGCGCAGCGGTCCGCGCCGGCTCTGGGCTTCGGCGATGGTCGCCAGGACGGTCGAGGCCGCCAGGGCGATGGTGAGGACGGTGGCAACACGCTTGAACGGCATCATGGCGGCAAACTCCGGGAGTGGACGCACCCACTCGATGTAGGCATCGGAAAACCGGCGGGAAGAGTACCCGCCCGTCGTTAACAACTTTGTTAGAGCAAGATCCGGTTTGGACGGATCGTCAACGCCAGAGTGTTTCCGGCGAACGCATGTTCGCCGGAAACACTCTATCTCTTTTTTGCGCAATTCCGGACGCAAAACCGCGATGCACTTTTGCTGGAATTGCTCTAGCGCCGAACCGGCTTGCTGCGAGGCTTGCGTGGCTCGGCCGCGATGCGTGCGGGCTCGGCGCTGGCCGTCTTCATGCGAAGGGCCGGCAAATTGCCGTCGGCATCGAGCCAGGATGCCTTGCGCCCGGACGCCGAGAGGCGAGGCGGCGTACAGTCGGGCTGCCGCTTGAGCTCGCTGCGCGCGAAGATGTTGCGCAGTTCCGGTTCGGCGCCGGTGCCGACGAGGTCCAGCCGCTCAACGAGGCAGACCAACTGGCGGCGGTCGCTCGGCTTCGGAGCGGCGCACCACCAGCCGCTCAAGGCGAAGTGGGCCTCGCCGGGCTGCGTGCGGAAGGCGATGCAGCCACGGCTCTCCTTGCCGTCGCCGAGCACGACGTCGGCGGTTTCGAGTGGGCCGAAGCGGGTCTCGATCGGAGCGGGCGTGCTGCCGCGCTCGACGGCGAGGCCGCGCCGGGCGGCTTCGTGTACCAGGGCGACCATGAAGGAGCGGGTGCCGGTCGCGGCGCCTTCGCCGGTTGCCAGGCGCAGGAGGAGGTGCGGCCTGGACTCGGCCAGGCTGCCGAAGCTCAGAACATCCTCGCGGCGGCTGTCATCCGGGCTGCGGCGGGCTTCGAGCAACGGGGGCTCGCGGCGGAAATCGGGTGCCTCCAGGCTGAAGATCGCCATCGGCTGCGCAATCGCGACCCACTCCTCCGTGGTTGCCGGAGGCCGTGAGCGCCGTGGCGCGGTTATGTCCTGCGCTGGGAGATTCGCCGCCGCGGCAGCGAGACTTGCCAGCGCAAGCCGATCCTCGTCCTTGGCCGACAGGCCGGTGATGAAGATTGCAGTCAGGCCGATACCGCTTATCGCGGCGGCGCCGCGCCAGGCAAGCGCGCCCGTCAGGCCGAGACCTTTGCGGGGCCAGAGATGACGCGCGCTTCGCAGGACCCGGCGAGAACCGGCCTCGATGCCGTCGGCCGCGGCGATGAGACCGGGAACGATGTCGATCCGGGCGAGACGCCCGGTCAGGCGCGTGGCGCCACGGCGACAGAGGGAGACGCCGCGCTGGAGCCTTGGTTCGAGCCGCAGCAAACCTGCCCGTATCCCCGAAACGACATCGACCGAACGCAACCGCAACCCGTTACTCCTGCGCCGCGCATGGCGGCGTCCGTCCTTCACCCGGAACAGGCTGGCCGCGAAGAGTCGCCGGCGCGTTACCGGCGGTGCGCGATCGGTGGGCAGCGTGAACAGTCGGTCAACGAGCAGGGTTAATGGTGCAGGCCAACGGATCTTCGGGGGAATTGACTTTTTCGCGCGACGGGTGTTCTGACATTGCGCGGTGCAGCGATGCGCCGCTTGCGAAGTTTTTCAGCCCTTCGGGATTGGCTCTGTGACTGTCCGTCTGACGACGACGAAACTCACGACCAAAACGACGACCGGGAAAGCCGGTACGTCGCGCTGACGCTTCGCCTCGGTTCCGGGTCCATCTCCCCCCGGCGGGGGTAGATCGCCGAACCCGCCCGAACCGGTGCGGGGCGGCCCCAAAGGGAGACCCGAACCGCCTTATCCGCAAAGGATCATATCATGAGCTTCAAGGTCGCAGTGGTCGGTGCAACCGGCAATGTAGGCCGCGAGATGCTGGACATTCTCGCCGAGCGCGCCTTCCCCGTCGGCGAGGTCGTGGCGCTTGCCTCGTCCCGCTCGGTCGGCACCGAGGTTTCCTTCGGCGACAGGACGCTGAAGGTGAAGGCGCTCGAGCACTACGACTTCTCCGACACCGATATCTGCCTGATGTCGGCGGGTGGCGAGATCTCGAAGGTCTGGTCGCCGAAGATCGGCGCGCAGGGCGCCGTCGTGATCGACAACTCCTCGGCCTGGCGCACGCATCCCGACGTGCCGCTGATCGTGCCGGAGGTGAACGCCGCCGCTGCCGCCGGCTTCTCCAAGATGAACATCATCGCCAACCCGAACTGCTCGACCGCGCAGCTCGTCGTAGCGCTGAAGCCGCTGCATGACCGCTTCGGCGTCAAGCGCGTCGTCGTCTCGACCTATCAGTCGGTCTCCGGCGCCGGCAAGGAAGGCATGGACGAGCTGTTCAACCAGACCCGCGCCGTGTTCTCGGCCGGCGACGTCGAGACCAAGAAGTTCCCGAAGCGCATCTCCTTCAACCTCATCCCGCAGATCGACGTCTTCATGGAAGACGGCTTCACCAAGGAAGAGTGGAAGATGATGGTCGAGACCAAGAAGATCCTCGACCCGAAGATCAAGCTGACCGCGACCTGCGTGCGCGTGCCGGTCTTCATCGGCCATTCGGAAGCGGTCAACATCGAGTGCGAGAAGCCGGTCACCGCCGACGAGGCGCGCGAGGTGCTGCGTACGGCGCCCGGCATCCTCGTCATCGACAAGCACGAGCCCGGCGGCTACATCACCCCGCATGAGGCGGCCGGCGAGGACGCGACCTATATCTCGCGCATCCGCGAGGATGCGACCGTCGAGAACGGCCTCGCCTTCTGGTGCGTCTCCGACAATCTGCGGAAGGGCGCGGCGCTGAACGCGATCCAGATCGCCGAGGTCCTGGTCAACCGCAAGCTGATCCAGCCGCGCAAGCAGGCCGCCTGAGGCAAACTGCGCTGTCCGGCCCTGCCCGCAAAACCGGGCAGGGTCACCGCCGATTTCCACGCGCATGGGCGGGTGACCGTCTTTGCGTGTGGCTATGCAGGGTAAACGGGCTAAGGCTTGCGCATTCCCTGCGCGCGAACCGAGCCCTTGCCGAACGCCCCCTTCCCCGAACCGCCAGCCATCCCTCCACAGGAGGGCAGGCCGCTTCGCATCGACAATTCCGCGCGCGGTATCGCGCTTGTGCTGCTCTCCTCAGTTTTCATGAGCAGCGGCGACATCGCCTCCAAATATCTCGCGACGACCTTGCCCGCGCTCCAGATCACCTGGATGCGCTACGGCACCTTTGCCGTGATCATGCTCGTCACCATCTGCTTCACCGGCAATTTTCGCAGGATGAGCACGCGCCGGCCCGGCCTGCAGGTGCTGCGGGCCTTGGGCGTGACGATCTCCTCGATCCTGTTCGTGGCGGGGTTGCACGACCTGCCGATGGCGGACGCGACCGCCACCTCCTTCGTCTCGCCGCTCTTCGTGACGGCGCTCTCCATCCCCATCCTGGGCGAAATCGTCGGCTGGCGGCGCTGGCTCGCCACGATGGTCGGGCTGATTGGCGTGCTGGTCGTGGTGCGCCCTGGCGGCAACGGCTTTCATGGCGCGTCGTTCTTCGTGCTCGGGTCGGCGTTTTTCTGGGCGTTTTCGCTGATCGTCACCCGGATGATGAGCCGCACCGAGATCCCGGTGGTGACGCTGGCCTATTCAGCCACGATCGGCTTCCTCCTGCTGTCGCTGGCCGTGCCGTTCAGCTGGCAGGCGCTCGATCTCAAGGCGGTCCTGATCGGCGTCTTCATCGGCGGCATCTCGACGATCGGGCACATCTTCCTGATTCAGGCCTTCCGCTATGCGGATGCCTCGCTGCTCGCACCCTTCTCCTATTCCCAACTGCTCTGGGCCTCGATCTTCGGCTATCTGGTTTTCGCCGCGATCCCGGATATCTGGACCTATGTCGGTGCCGGCATCATTGCCGGCTCCGGGCTCTACACGGCCCATCGCGAGCGCATTCGCGCGAGGCAGGTTGCCGGCTGAAGCCGTGGAGACTTAGCCGCGCGGCTTGACGCCGTAGCGCGCCATGAACATCGCGATCGCCTCGCCGACGACGCGCCGGATTTCCTCGTCGCTGGGCTGCGTGCGCACGGCGTTGAACAGGCGCGGGCGCGTCAGGGTCGATTGACAGAGGTCGAGAAACTGCACCGCTGCCAGATAGGTGTCGTCGATGGCCAGCTTGCCCTCGGCCACCATGCGGTCGAGATAGCGCGCGATCAGCCGTGAGCCGAGCATCGGGCCGTTTTCATAGAACTCGCGGCCGAGGTCGGGCATGCGCTCGGCCACGCCGATGACGACGCGATGCGCGCTGACCGCCAGCTCGCCATTGATCATCCGCACGATGCAGCGGCCGAAATTGGTCAGGGCGCGCACCGGATCGGGATCCTCGTTCAACGCCTCGATGGCGCCGCGCTTCTGCGTCTCGCGCTCACGTTGGATCAGCGCGACGAACAGATGCTCCTTGTCTTCGAAATAGACATAGAGCGTGCCTTTCGAGACATTGGCGGCGGCTGCGATATCGTTCATGCTCGCGGCGTCGAAGCCTCGCGAGGTGAAGACCTGCAATGCGCCGTCGAGAATCTGGCGGCGCTTGTCCGGGTCCGCGCCGGCGATCCGGCGATTTCGCGGACCCTTCTTTACCGAGACTTCAGAGATTTCCGACATCACATTTCGGCCCGATCTGCGAGCCCTGCATAACGGCTTCGAAAAAAGAATCGAACCAATCGGTTCGATTTGACTTGATATGCATCATCCCTCGCGCTATTTCAAGCGCAATCGAACCGTGTGGTTCGAATTGATATGCAGGACACACAATGTCTGCTGATGGCGCATCCGAAATACGGCGCGACCGGCTGAAGCTCGTGGACGCGAGGGCCGAAACCGCCCAGCCGGCAGAGCCGGCCACGGCGCGCGAGGCCCCTGTCCGGGACGCCCCGGCCGCAGCCGCCCCCGACAAGCCCAAGACTGACAGGACTTTACTGAAGCGCGGCCTGCTGATGGCCGCGGCGACCGTCGTCGTCGGTGCCGGGCTGTGGTACGGCATCGACTGGTGGCGCAATGGCCGCTTCATCGTCTCGACCGACGATGCCTATGTCGGTGCCGAAATGGCGACGATCTCGGCCAAGCTCGCGGCGAATATCGCGACCGTGTCGGTGGCGCAGAACCAGCAGGTCAAGGCCGGGCAGCCGCTCGTCGCGCTCGACGACGGCGACTGGCGGATCGCGCTCGAGAGCGCGCGCGCCAAGAGTTCCACGGCGCGTGCCACGCTCGCCCGCATCGACAGTCAGGTCGAGGCGGCGCGCGCCGCGCTCGCCCAGGCCCAGGCCCAGCAGAACTCCGCCGAGGCCGCGGTGACGCGCACGGCCGCCGATTTCGAGCGCGCCAACAGCCTCGCCGCCAAGTCCTACGGTTCGCAGGCGACGCTCGATGCCGCCACCGCGGCGCGTGACCAGGCGGTCGCTTCGCTCGCGAGCGCCAAGGCCGGCGTCGTGCAGGCGCAGGCCAACATCAAGGTGCTGGAGGCGCAGCGCGTCGAGGCCGCTCGCCAGATCGACGAGCTCAAGGTCGCCGAGCAGAAGGCCGAGCGCGATCTCAGTTTCACGAAAATCGCAGCGCCGATCGACGGCGTCGTCGCCAACACCAATGTCCAGCTCGGCGACCTCGTCAGTGCGGGCAAGCGGCTGATGTCGATCGTTCCGCTCGATCAGGTCTATGTCGACGCGAACTTCAAGGAGACCCAGGTCCGGCCGCTGAAGGTCGGCGACAAGGCGAGCGTCACCGTCGATGCCATGCCGGGCAAGGTCTTCCACGGCACGGTCAGCGGCATCGCCGGCGGCACGGGATCGGTCTTCACGCTGCTGCCGCCAGACAACGCGACCGGCAACTTCACCAAGATCGTGCAGCGCGTGCCGGTGCGCATCGCGCTCGACAAGGAATCGACCGGGCAACATGTGCTGCGGCCGGGCATGTCGGTGATCGTGTCGATCGATCCGCGCCCTGCCAGCGAGCGCTGACCCTCAATCGAGGAGGCCGTCATGGCCACCGCGACCATGAACGCGCCGGCGGGAGCGCCGCCGGCACCGGACGCCATCCCCTTACGCCGGATCTTCGCCTTCATGGCGATGGTCTTCGGCATGTTCATGGCGATCCTCGACATCCAGATCGTCTCGGCCTCGCTGGCGGAAATCCAGGCCGGCCTCTCCGCCTCGTCCGACGAGATCGCCTGGGTCCAGACGGCCTATCTGATCGCGGAAGTGATCATGATCCCGCTCTCCGGCTATCTCAGCCGGGCGCTGTCGACGCGTGTGTTCTTCTCGATCGCGGCGGCGGGGTTCACCATCTCCAGCGTGCTCTGCGCGCAGGCGACCTCAATCAACGAGATGATCCTGTGGCGCGCCGTGCAGGGCTTCATCGGCGGCGGCATGATTCCCGGCGTCTTCGCCGCGGCCTTCACCATCTTCCCGCCGTCCAAGCGACCGGTGGTCTCGCCGCTGATCGGCCTCGTCGCGACGCTGGCGCCGACGATCGGCCCGACGGTCGGCGGCTATCTCAGCCATGCCTTCTCCTGGCACTGGCTCTTCCTCGTCAACGTCGTGCCCGGCATCGGCGTGACGATCGCGGCCTGGACGCTGATCGACTTCGACAAGCCCGATCACAGCCTGATCAAGCGCTTCGACTGGCTCGGCCTTGCCGGCATGGCGGCCTTCCTCGGCAGCCTCGAATATGTGCTGGAGGAGGGAACGCGGCTCGACTGGTTCCAGAGCCACGAGATCGTGTTCTTCTCGGTCGTGATGGTGTTCGGCGCGGTGCTGTTCTTCTGGCGGGCGCTGACGCGCGACGACCCGCTGGTCGATCTCTACGCCTTCAGGAACCGCAACTTCGCTTTCGGCTCGCTGTTCTCGTTCTGCATGGGCATCGGCCTGTATGGGCTGACCTATCTCTATCCGGTCTATCTCGGGCGCATCCGCGGCTATGACGCGCTGATGATCGGCGAGACCATGTTCGTCACCGGCCTCGCCATGTTCCTGACGGCGCCGATCGCCGGCCGGCTCTCCGCCAAGCTCGATCCGCGCGTGATGATGATGATCGGCTTCTCGGGTTTCGCGCTCGGAACCTGGTGGGCCTCGTTCATCACCGCGGATTGGGATTTCCACGAGCTCCTCGTGCCGCAGATCCTGCGCGGCTGCTCGCTGATGCTGTGCATGGTGCCGATCAACAACATCGCGCTGGGGACGCTGCCGCCGCAGCAGCTGAAGAACGCCTCCGGCCTCTACAACCTCACCCGCAATCTCGGCGGTGCCGTCGGGCTGGCCGTCATCAACACCATGCTGAACACGCGCACCGACCTGCACATCACCCGGTTGCACGAAATGGTCGCCGCCGGGCGCGGCGTGGCGGAGGAGGCGCTCGCGAACACGATGCAGCGCTTCGGCGACTATGGCGATGCCGCGCAGAACATGGCGCTGGCGCTGATCAACCAGCGCGTCCACAAGCAGGCGCTGATCATGGCTTTCGCCGATGTCTTCGTCGGCCTGACGATGATCTTCGCCACGCTGGTCGTGCTGACGCTCTTCCTGCGCAAGCCGCCCAAGGCCGCAGCCGGCGGCGGCGGAGGCCACTGATCCTCCCGGGGGTCTCTTACAGGCACGCCTCGCTCCGCCACGCCCGGCCTTATCGCGGTTTCGGGACCGCTTCGCTGTGGGCCGCTGCGGGATGTCGCAGCCGGAAAGATTGACAATCGATGGTGAACTTGCCAAATATGTGAGTAATATCAGTAGTTTAGAGAATTTCTAAACTACGGGCCGGGCGACCGGCACGGTGGAAGGCGTTATCGATGAGCGTTCTCGCGAACAAGGATCAGGATCACAAGCCGGTCGCGGGCGACCATATTCCGTGGCCGCAGAAGAATCCCACCTCGTGCCCGATCAGCGCGGTGAAAAATCGCCTGCGCACCGCCGGACTGCGCCCCACGCGCCAGCGCATGGCGCTGGGCTGGCTGCTCTTCGCCAAGGGCGACCGCCATGTCAGCGCCGAGATGCTCTACGAGGAGGCGATCCGCGCCCGCGAGCCGCTGTCGCTCGCGACCGTCTACAACACGCTGCGCCAGTTCTCCGAGGCCGGCCTGCTGCGCCAGGTCTCAGTGTCCGGTCCGAAGACCTTCTTCGATACCAACGTGTCGGAGCATCACCATTTCTACAACGAGGACGACGAGACGGTCACCGACATCCCCGGTTCGACCATCCATGTCTCGGGCCTGCCGGACGCGCCGGAAGGCATGATGATCTCCTCGGTCGAGGTTATCGTACGGCTGTGCCGTGCCGATGGCGAAGACATCGAGACCAAGCGCGTGGTGGGCCACCACGCGTGATCGTCTGCTCCTGCAACGTTATTTCCTGCCGTCAGATCAAGGGCACCATCGCTCCTGACGGCAGCGGTCCGCGGACGGCGGGCGAGGCCTATGATTGCCTCGGCTGCAGCCCGGATTGCGGGCGTTGCGCGCGCGAAGTGCGGACCCTTCTCGCCGAGGCGCGCGCCGCCTGTGCGACGCAATGCAGCAGCTGCGCCAGCCGCGAGATCGAGTGCGCGGTCCATGTCACCGTGGAGCGCATGCTCGAAGGCCTCGATATCGCCCAGGAAGCCGTCGCGGCCTGAGTCCGTGCGGCTTTCGGGTTTGCCTGTCCGCTTCGGGCGTTTTGCGAAAAGCGGATTTCCCTCTTCCCTTCCGAGCCGGCCCCGACTACATTAGTATCATTCTAATGTAAGTCATTGGGGTGCTGCGCCATGAAGGGCGACAAGAAGGTCATCGAGTATCTCAACAAGGGGCTGCGCTCGGAGCTCACCGCCATCAACCAGTACTGGCTGCACTACCGGATGCTCGATAATTGGGGGCTGAAGGAGATGGCCAAGACCTGGAAGAAGGAATCGATCGAGGAGATGGTCCATGCCGACCGCTTCGTCGACCGCATCCTCTTCCTCGAGGGCTTCCCGAACCTGCAGACGCTCGACCAGCTGCGCATCGGCGAGAACGTCAAGGAAGTCATCGAGTGCGATCTCAAGGCCGAGCTCGAGGCGCGCGCGCTCTACCAAGAGGCGGCCAAGCATTGCCGCGATGTCGGCGACTACCCGTCCGAAGACCTGTTCAAGGCGCTGATGAAAGATGAGGAAGGTCATATCGACTTCCTCGAGACCCAGCTCGACCTGATCCAGCGCGTCGGCATCGAACTCTACACGCAGAAGCATATCGGCGGCCTGGAAGGCGACGACCACGACCACTGACGCGAGCTCGGGGAATGCCGCTTCGGGTGGAGTTCCCCAACTGCGACGTTCGCCCGGCTCCGCCGGGCGACGATGCCAAAAGAAAAGGCCCGCCAATGGCGGGCCTTCGCTTTTTCGGCGATGCAAGCCGCGTCAGATGAAGCTGACGTTCGCAGCTTCCGGGCCCTTGCGGCCGGTGCGGATCGAGAAGCGCACGCGCTGCCCGTCCATCGGTGGCTGCAGACCGGAGCGGCTGAGCGACGAAACGTGCAGGAAGACGTCCGGCCCGCCCTTGTCCGGGGCGATGAAGCCGAAGCCGCGATCCGAGTTGAAGAACTTCACCGCGCCATCATAGGGGCCTTCGAGCGGGCCGCTGTCACGATCCTGGAAGCCACCGCCGCCGCGCGGGCCGCGATCGCCGCCGAAGCCGCCACGGTCTCCGCCGTAGCCGCCGCGATCACGATCGCGATCGCCGTAGCCGCCGCCGAAATCGTCACGCGGGGGGCGCGGCGAGAAGGAGCGGGGCGCAGGCGCCTCCGCCGTGGAGGCGTCGATCTCGTGGACCGCGACGACCTGAAGGCCGCGGCGTCCCTCGCCGAGATCCGCAACGATGGTGGCGCCGGGCTGCAGGTCCTGCTGATCGAGCGGGCCGATCGTGGAGACATGCAGGAAGACATCGCCCGAACCGTCGACCGGTGAGGCGAAGCCGAACCCCTTCTCGGGGTCGAACCATTTGATTTTGGCTTCGATATTTTCGTGGGTAACGAAAGGCTGGGCAGCAGGAGGCTTGCGACGATCGAACATGGAGCTTCAAGTCTGAGTGACCGGGAGCACGCAACTTAGCGCATGCCGGGCGCGCCGTCATCGGGGTTCGTGCGAAATTATCGCACGACGTTTTGGGCAATTGTAGTGCTTTTTTTCGAGGCATCCCCAGGCTGGTAGATGCCGTTTGTTATGTCTTTGCTGCATGAAGCTTTGGGGTGGAAGCTCATTTCTTAATCAGGCACGGCAAAATTGCCGCAGGTCGACGCCTTGCAATCGCCGGATTTCGGCACAATCTGGAGAGCGAGTTAGGGAAGATACGCTCCTGGTCGGCGGTGCGCAGTCCGCACTGTTCAGGAGATGACAATTGGTTCGTTCGAAATCCGCCGTCGCGAAGACGGCTCCCGGGGTGATGCGTCGGCTTTGGCCGGCGGAGCGTGATCTGTTCCGCGCGCATCTGCTCCGGCTCGATCCGGTGACCCGGCAGCAGCGCTTCGGCACGGCCGTCAGCGACGCCTTTCTGGAGAACTACGCCGCCACGACATTCGGTGTCGGCGGGCTGGTCTATGCCTATGTCGAGGATGGGGTGGTGCGCGGGGCGGCAGAGCTGCGCGGCCTCGACGATATCGTTGCCCAGACGGGCGAGGCGGCCTTCAGCGTGGAAACGGAGTGGCGGCGCCGCGGGATCGGCGCCAAGCTGTTCAACCGCCTGATCACCGCCGCGCGCAATCGCGGCATCCGCACGCTCTACATGACCTGCCTGCCCGGCAACGCCGCGATGCGCCGCCTCGCGGCCAAGTTCGAAGCCGATCTCGTCGGCGGCTATGCCGATGTCGAGGGCGTCATCGCCACCGGCGGTCCGACGCCTTTCACGATTCTCGACGAGGCGCTGGACAATGCCACCGGCTTCGCGACGCTGGCGCTGTCGATCCAGAAAAGCTTCTGGCCGACCGCGCTGATTGCCCGGGCGCTGCGCGCGTAAGCGCTGCGCCCCTGCATTTGCCGGCGTCTTTCCAGCTTTTTATGGCCGCATATTCGCTGACGCGGACCTTCGGTTCTTCACGCGAACCGGTATCCACTTCGCTTGAAAATGCTCTGGCTATCGGCTGAGAGAGAGCGCCGCGCCGGACTTGGTCACCGCTCCGTCCAGGGAGCCGCTGCCGCCCGAGCGCAGCCGGGCCGCGACGGTGCCGCCCTGCTGGTAGAGATAGACCTCTCCGTCGCGATAATCCCAGGCGGTGATCTTCTGCAGGTCGCGATTCGCACATCCCGAGGAGCTGGCACGGTAGAGATCGAGCGTCGGCGTGCTCGACAGCTGAACGCGGCAGGTGCCGCCGGTCGCCTCGCGGGCCGTCCAGCCGCCGATCATGTTGTCGCGCCCGGCAGCGGGGCGCGGGGGCGTCGCGCCGGGGGCGACGCCGGCCACCTGGTTGGCGCTGTCGCGCAAGCCCGGTGCCTGCTCGGGCTGGCCGGCGGGCGGCAGCGGCTGGCCTTGCTGCGGCGCGGCCGCGCCGGGCTCGAAGAACGGGTCCTGCGGTGCGGGCAGGGCGCCGCCGCTCGCCGGCGGCGGAGCCGATGCAGCCGGGTAGCCGCCGGGAGGCGGCAGCGGCTCGGAGGTGATCGGCGCCGAGGAGATCGGTGGCGCCGAGGGCAGCGCCGGCTGGCCGTAGGAGGGCGGATTCATCACCGGCCCCGAGAAGCGCTGCGAGCCGGCGCATGCGGTCAGAGCCAGAAGCGGGAACAGGGCAGCCGCGCGGGCGAGGGCGGCAGGCGTGGCGGTCTTCATCGTCATCATGCGGCGCGGGTTCCGATCTCGGTCAGCCGAACGTTGCGTCAATATCCCAGGAACGCAATGAACGCGGCATGAGCATGGCCCAGTTGGCCACAGGTCTTATCCAACGCGATAGTGGCGATCCATGCGTTTGTCATCGCATCGGCTGCTTTCGAGGGCGGACGCCTCTGTTTCCGGACGATGATGGAGCGCAGGCTAGGCACGATGCGAAGCTGCGACGCAGGCTCTGGTTCCGGTGAGCCTGGGCGGGCATAGTCCGGGCGATTCCCGGAGACCGTCCGCATGAAGCCGCTGAACCCCGCCGCGATCGCGCCGCCCTTCGCCCGCTACAGCCACGGCATGGAAGTGCCGGCGGGACGGCGCTTCGTCTTCTGCTCGGGTCAGTTGGGAGTCGCGGCCGATGGGACCGTGCCCGAGGACGTTCGCGCGCAGGCCGATCTCTGCTTCGCCAACATCGCCGCCATCCTTGCCGCGGCGGGCATGACGCTGGCCGACATCGTGCGGATCAACGCCTATGTCACGGATCGCGCCCATATGAAGGGCTACATGGAATCGCGCGACGCCCATGTCGGCGCGCCGCCGCCGGCCTCGACGCTGATGATCGTCTCGGGCTTCACCCGGGCCGAGTTCAAGGTCGAGATCGAGGTGGTGGCGGCCGCTGCCTGAGCGGCCGCCCGGAGCGGTCAGCCCGCCTTGCGCTTGTTCTGGCGGTTTTCGATCAGGTCGTCGACGACGGCCGGATCGGCCAGCGTCGAGGTGTCGCCGAGCGCGCCGAACTCGTCCTCCGCGATCTTGCGCAGGATGCGGCGCATGATCTTGCCGGAGCGGGTCTTGGGCAGGCCGGGTGCGAACTGGATCAGGTCCGGCGAGGCGATCGGGCCGATCTCGTTGCGGACATAGGCGACGAGCTCCTTGCGCAGCGTGTCGGTCGGCTCTTCGCCGGCCATCAGGGTGACATAGGCGTAGATGCCCTGGCCCTTGATGTCGTGCGGGTAGCCGACCACCGCCGCCTCCGAAACCGAGGGATGCGCGACGAGGGCCGATTCGACCTCGGCCGTGCCCATGCGGTGGCCGGAGACGTTGATGACGTCGTCGACGCGGCCGGTGATCCAGTAATAGCCGTCGGCGTCGCGCCGGCAGCCGTCGCCGGTGAAGTACTTGTTCGCATAGGTGGCGAAATAGGTGTCCATGAAGCGCTGATGGTCGCCATAGACCGTGCGCATCTGGCCGGGCCAGCTGTCGGCGATGACGAGATTGCCCTCGCAGGCGCCTTCCAGGACCTTGCCCTCGGCATCGACGATCTCGGGCTTGATGCCGAAGAAGGGTCGGGTGGCGGAGCCGGGCTTCAGTTTGATCGCGCCCGGCAGCGGGGTGATCAGGATGCCGCCGGTCTCGGTCTGCCACCATGTGTCGACGATCGGGCAGCGGCGTTCGCCGACGACACGGTGATACCACTCCCAAGCTTCCGGATTGATCGGCTCGCCGACCGAGCCGAGCAGGCGCAGCGAGGCGCGGCTGGTCTTCTTCACCGGCTCCTCGCCGGCGCCCATCAACGAGCGGATCGCGGTCGGCGCGGTGTAGAAGGTGTTGACCTTGTGCTTGTCGATGACCTCCCAGAAGCGGGAGATCGACGGATAGGTCGGGATGCCCTCGAACATCAGCGTCGTCGCGCCGTTCGCGAGCGGGCCATAGAGGATGTAGCTGTGGCCGGTCACCCAGCCGACGTCGGCGGTGCACCAGTAGATGTCGCCGTCATGGTAGTCGAAGACGTATTGGTGGGTGATCGCGGCATAGACCAGATAGCCCGCCGTGGTGTGCAGCACGCCCTTCGGCTTGCCGGTCGAGCCCGAGGTGTAGAGCAGGAAGAGCGGGTCCTCCGCATTCATCCCGACGGCCGGGCAATCGCCGGACACCTTGGCGGCCTCATCGTGATACCAGACGTCGCGGCCCGCCTTCATGGCGACGTTGCCGCCGGTGCGCTTGACCACGATGACCTTGCCGATCCCGCCCTTCACCTTGTCGTCGGCGATGTCGACGTTCTTCTTGAGCGGGACCGAACGGCCGCCGCGCAGGCCCTCGTCGGCGGTGACGACGATCCTGGAGTCGGAATCCTCGATGCGGCTCGCCAGAGAATCCGGCGAGAAGCCGCCGAAGACCACCGAATGGATGGCGCCGATCCGGGCGCAGGCGAGCATGGCATAGGCCGCCTCGGGGATCATCGGCAGGTAGATGGTGACGCGGTCGCCCTTCTCGACGCCATGCGCCTTGAGGACGTTGGCGAATTTGGACACTTCGGCATGGAGCTGGCGATAGGTGATCGTCTTCGATTCGGACGGGTCGTCGCCTTCCCAGATGATCGCGGTCTGGTCGCCGCGCGTCGCGAGATGCCGGTCGATGCAGTTATGGGCGACGTTGGTGACGCCGTCCTCGAACCATTTGATCGAGACGTTGCCCGGCTCGTAGCTGGTGTTCTTGACCTTGGTGTAGGGCTTGAACCAGTCGATCCGCTTGCCGTGCTCGCCCCAGAACGCCTCGGGATCCGCGACCGAGGCCGCGTACATCTCCTGGTAGCGGGCGTTGTTCGCCCAGGCTTTCGCCGACCAGGCGGCAGGCACGTCGTAGATCGTCTCGGACATTCGGGTCACTCCCCAGACTTGGACCGTCTGTGTTGCGGTTGGCCCGTCTCCTCTCGCGAGCAGATCGGACATCGCTTCCTTCGAATTGGGCGCATCATAGGATGCGTGCGCAGCGCGGCAACCCATTCTCCGTCGCACTTTCGTGGCAGGGGCAGGCGCCGGGAGCATGCTTCGGGGCAAAATCTCCCCGGAACGCCTCATCACATGGTAGGGTGAGGCGCTGGGAGGGCCTTATGGCGCGCAATATCTGCGTCTTCTCGGATGGGACGGGGCAGGCCGGCGGCGCCAACCCGATCAACTGGACGAGCATCTATCGCCTGTTCCTGGCGACGCGGGAGGCCGAGCCTGCGTCGCAGATCTGCTTCTACGATCCCGGTCTCGGCTCGAACCCCGACGAGGGCGAGATCCGCAGCCCGTTCCGGCGCCTCAAGGATTGGCTCGCGCAGGCGACCGGCTACGGCATCACCGACAACATCATCGACTGCTATGCCGCGCTCATCTGCTCCTGGCGGCCGGGCGACCGCATCTTCCTGTTCGGCTTCAGCCGTGGCGCCTATACCGTGCGCAGCCTGGGCGGCGTGCTGGCGCTCTGCGGCGTGCCGGGCGGCTTCGCCAATGTCCTGCGCTGGGACGGATTCACCGATGCGATCCAGGCCCGCGACGTGCGGGCGCTCGCGACCAGCGCGGTCAATGACGTCTACATGATCAAGGATGGCACGGCCCGGAAGGAAGCCGCGGCGGCGTTCCGGCAGCGTCATGGCACGCAGGAGACGCCGCCCTTCTTCGTCGGCGTCTGGGATACCGTGCGTGCGCTCGGCCTCCCGGCGATCGGCAGCCTGCCGGGGCGCCACAAATTCCACGATTCGATTCTCAACAAGCAGGTCGCGCATGGCCGCCAGGCGCTCGCCATCGACGAGAACCGGCAGGTCTTCGCGCCGGAGCTCTGGGATGAGAGCGAGGCGCCGGCAGGGCAGATCAAGCAGATCTGGTTTGCCGGCGTGCATACCGATATCGGCGGCGGCTACGGCCTGCAGATGGGGCTCAGCGACCTCACGCTCGGCTGGATGATCGCGGAGGCACGGGCGGCCAAGCCGCCGCTGATCGTCGAGGCCGGACTGATCGCGGAGCTCCGGCCCGATGCGCTCGGCCTGCAGCATGACGAGCGCCAGACCTCGCTGCTGCCCTGGAGCGAGGGCACGCGCGAGGATTTCGTGCTGCACGGCTTCCAGCCGCAGCCGGCGCGCATGGCGCCTTCCGTCGAGCCGCGCCTGCAGGCGCCGGCCGTGCCGATCCTCGACGAGAGGCGGCCCTATCGGCCGCGCGCGCTGGCGACCTACCCGCCTTTCGCCCGATATTATCGCGGGTGAGCGGTCAGAGGCCGCCCATCTTGCAGACGATGTCCCATTCCTCGTCCGTCACCGGCTGGACCGAGAGGCGGAAGGAGGTGACCAGCGACATCCCGGCGAGCTTCGGTTCGGCCTTGACCGCGGCGAGCGAGACCGGCTTCGGCAGCGGCTTCAGCGCCTTGAAATCGACCAGGACCCAGGGCGGCCCGGCCGCTTCCCAGGGATAGGCCTCCCTGATGACCTCGACGATGCCGACGACCTCGAGTCCCTCGTTGGAGTGATAGAAGAAGACCTGATCGCCGGTCTTCATCGCCATGAGATTGAGCTTGGCGGTGTGGTTCTTCACCCCGTCCCAATGCGTGCCTTTCGCGCCGGCCTTGACCTGGTCGTCCCAGGACCAGACCGAGGGTTCGGATTTGATCAGCCAGTGAGCCATCAGGCTTCGTCCTCCTTGAGCGGCACCGGCGGCTGCGAGGCCGCCTCGCCCTGTTCGTTCCAGAACCGCACCATCTCGCGTGTCAGGGCGGCGTAATCCTTGGGATCGAGCTCGACCCGCACCTCGCCCTCGCCGAAGGGCAGGATCAGCACGAAGCGATGCGTGCCCTCGGACCGGCGGCGGCGATGCTGCAGCACGGGGCCGGCGATCCGCCCTGCCAAGGGCACGGGCTGGCCTTCGGCGACGAGCTCCGAGCCCGTCGTCTTGCGGACTTCGGCGATGCCGCGCGCGACGCGCTTGCTGAGGTCGGACCAGTCGTTTGCCATCGTTTACTCCGCCGCTCCGTCACGGCCGGATCTCGACCGGCGTTCCTTGCGGTACGCGCGCCCAGATCTCCCGAATTTCGGCATTCGTGACCGCAATGCAGCCGTCCGTCCAGTCGCGCCCGCGATGCAAGGAATTCAGCCAGCCGAGGCCGTTGCGGATACCATGAATCATGATGTCGCTACCGGGCGAAACACCGGCTCGACGAGCGGCGTCCTGCGCCTGCGCATCGGGGTAGGAAATGCGAAGGGCAAGATGGTAGCGACTGCGTGGGTGCTTGAAGTCGACGAAGTAGACGCCTTCCGGCGTGCGGCCGTCGCCCTCTCGCTGCTTCTGGCCGACCGGATCGGAGCCGAGCGCGATCGCATACCGAGCGAGCACGCGCCCGTCGCGTTCCAATGTGAGGCGGCGCGCGGCTTTATCGACGACGACGCGGGAGACCTGCTCGTCGGACGCAGCCAATGCGGGCACGCTACGCAGGGCCTGCGTGAATTCGAGGCCCAGGGCAAGCAGGAGGCCCACCGCAAGCAGCGCCGTTCCGCGTTTGAACAGCTTTCCAGCCGAAGTCATTTTTCGGCCCGGATCGGGCGGGCGAGGAGGGCGGCCACGGCCTCGCGCACGCCGATCCGGCCTGCGATGATCGCGGCGACCGCTTCGGCGATCGGCGTCTCGACGTTCCGGGAGCGCGCCATCTCGACCAGGATCGGCGCGGTGAAGGCGCCCTCGGTGAGCTTGCCGCCCGAGGCTTCGCCGGGTGCCTTGCCCTGGCCGAGCGCCAGGCCATAGGCGAAATTGCGCGATTGCGGCGAGGCGCAGCTCAGCACGACATCGCCGAGACCGGAGAGGCCCATGAGCGTCTCGGCGTCGCCGCCATAGGCCTCGCCGAAGCGGCGCAGCTCCGCGAAGCCGCGCGCGACCAGCGCCGCACGCGCGCTCTCGCCAAGTCCAAGGCCAATCGCGATCCCCGCGGCGATGGCGAGCACGTTCTTGGCGGCGCCGCCGATCTCGACGCCGAGCGGATCGGCCGAGTGGTAGATGCGGAAGGCCGGCGAGCTCAGCGCCTCGGCCAGACCCTGCGCCAGTTCCGCATCCGCCGCCGCGAGGGTCACGGCCGTCGGCAGGCCACGCCCGATATCGATGGCGAAGCTCGGGCCGGACAGGATCGCGGTGCGGCAGCCGGGCAGGACGCTCTCGATGATCTCGGTCGGAAACAGGCCGCTCGTCTGCTCGATGCCTTTCGCGGCGGAGACGACCGGCATGCCGGAGGGCAGGCGCCCCGCCAGGTTCTCGCAGGCCGAGCGCAGGTTCTGGGTCGGCACCGCGACGATCAGCGCATCGCAGGCCACGAGATCGGAGAGATCGGCGGTCGCGCGGATCGCCTCGGGCAGGTCGATCTCGGGCAGGCGCGGTGCCTTGCGGCTGTGCGCGATGGCCGCGATCGTTTCCGGGTCGCGCGCCCAGAGCCGGACCGTGCGGCCGGCGCGAGCGGCGGCGAGCGCCAGCGCCGTGCCGTAGGAGCCGGCGCCGACGACGCCGATGGTCGCATAGGCGGATTTGCGCTTCATGCGGCGGGCGCGGGCTTGGCCGAGAGCTCGTGAAGCGGCCATCGGGGCCGGGCGACCGCGCCCATGTCGTCGACGAGGCCGAGCCGGAGCCGCTCGAGCCCGGCCCAGGCGATCATCGCGCCGTTGTCGCCGCACAGCGCCTGCGGCGGCGCGACCATCGGCAGGCCGGCTTCGGTGGCAAGGCGCGTCAGGCCGCTGCGGATCGCCTGGTTGGCGGCGACGCCGCCTGCGACGACGAGCGCCGAGGGGGTGATGCCGGCTTCGCGGCAGGCACGCAGGCCGGCGCGGGTGCGGTCCACCATGACGTCGACGATCGCCGCCTGGAAGGACGCGCAAAGATCGGCGACGTCGCGGTCGGAAAGCGGGGCGATCCGCTCGGCGACGAGGCGCACGGCGGTCTTGAGGCCGGACAGCGAGAAATCCGGATTGGCGCGGCCCTGCATCGGGCGCGGGAAATCGAAGCGCTCCGCGTCGCCCTTCGCGGCTTCGCGCTCGACCGAGGGGCCGCCGGGATAGGGCAGGGCGAGCATCTTGGCGATCTTGTCGAAGGCCTCGCCGACCGCGTCGTCGATGGTGCCGCCGAGCTTGAGATAGTCGCCGACGCCGCGCACGGCCAGCAATTGGGTGTGCCCGCCGGAAACGAGCAGCAGCAGGTAGGGGAAGGCCAGATTATCGGTGAGGCGCGCGGTCAACGCATGCGCCTCCAGATGATTGACCGCGATGAACGGCTTGCCGGTCGCGAGCGCGATCGCCTTGCCGGCTGTCAGGCCGACCATGACGCCGCCGACGAGGCCGGGGCCGGCCGCCGCCGAGACGGCGTCGATGTCGCCGGGCTTCATCTCGGCCTTCGCGAAGGCGCGCGCGATGATGCGGTCGATCGCCTCGACATGCGCGCGGGCGGCGATCTCGGGGACGACGCCGCCATAAGCGGCGTGCGCGGCGATCTGGCTCAGCACCTCGTTCGACAGGATCTTGCTCTCGCCGGAGCGCTCGACGGAGACGATCGCGGCTGCCGTTTCGTCGCAGGTCGTCTCGATCCCTAGGACACGCATGATCGCTCGATTAACCTCGCAATACGGAAGAAGGGGATGAAGCCTCGTGTCCGGCAGTTTCTCGCCGGCAATTCCTTCGTATAGTGCGGGGCGGGGTGCAAGGCCAAGGGGTCGCTTCGCGACCGGCCGGGCCAGAATAGAATGGGAGACGGCATGCTGGGCAACATTGTTCCGCCTCAATGCGGCCCGATCGCGGGATGCCGCATGGTTCGCGGATCGTCCTGTGGTCGTGACCTGTCTCGTCAGGAGCTGTGAATGCGCGTCTTCGTCTTTCGTCCCCGTCCCGACGCCGAACGGACGGCCCGTGCGATCGTCGATCATGGTTTCGAGCCGATCGTCGCGCCGCTCTTCGAGGTGATGCGTCTGTCCGGTGATGCTCCCGCCGGTCGTTTCGATGCGATTGTCCTGACCAGCGGCAACGCCGTCGCGGCCTTGGCCGAGGGGCCGGCGGAGTGGCGCGACCTGCCGGTTTTCACTGTCGGCGGGCGGACGGCCGCCAAGGTGCGGGAAGCGGGGCTGGATGATGCGCGCAGCGCCGACGGCGATCGCAACGACCTGATCGAGCTGATCCGGCGCACGCTGCCGGCGCCGGCAACGCTCCTGATGATCGCCGGGCGGGATCGCAAGGAGGATGTGCCGGATCGGCTTAAGGATGCCGGCTACGAGGTGACGATCTGGACCGCCTATGCGGCGGAGCCGGTATCCGCATTGCCCGAGGATGCGCAGGCCGCGCTGCGGCACGGCCAGCCGGGCGATGCCGCTCTGCATTATTCGGGGCGCGGTGCGCGCACCTTCATCGCCCTGGCGCAGGCGGCCGGCGTCTCGAACGAGGCGCTCGAACTCACCCATGTCGTTCTCTCGGCCGATGTCGCCGCCCCGCTGATCGAAGCCGGGGCCAGCACCGTGCTCGTCGCCGAGCATCCCGAGGAGGCGGGGCTGCTTGCCGCGCTGGAGCAGGTGTCGGCGCGGGCGCGCGCATCCGATGCCGCGCCGGCTGCGCCGCGCGGCAGCAGAAAGCGCACGCCGCCGACGATCGAGCTCAAAGCCGATCCGCAGCTGGCCGACCCGCCGGAAGCTGCGCCGCAGCAGGACGGCGTGATGCCCGACGCCCACCCGCCGGAGGCGGTAGCGCCGACCGAAGCATTGCCGGAGGAGTTCGCGCCGCCGCCCGTCGGGGCGCCGCGCGAGGCCGTCGAACGCCGGGCCGCGACCGGAACTCCCTGGCTCGCCTTGCTGGCTGCCGGCCTGATCGGCGGGGCCATCGGCTCGGGAGGCGCCTTTCTGGCGCTGAGCCGGGCAGCACCGGGCGCGGCCAGCGAGCAGGTCGCCGAGCTGCGCAGCCGGGTCGATGCTTTGCAAAACGGCGTTTCCGCAGCGGACCGCAAGGCATCGGCGGCTTCCGAGGCCGTGACCAAGGCGACGTCCGAGGTGCAGTCCCTGACCGCGAAAATCGGAACGCTGGCCAGCCCGCAGGCGCCCGACACGAGCGCCTTCGCGGCGCAGGTGCAGCGGGCCGAAGCGGCGTCGACCGCGCTCGGACAGCGGCTCGACCAGATCACCGGCCGCCTCAATGCGGCCGAGGCGCAGGCGAAGAGCGCGACCGGTCCGGAAGCAGCGGCTGCGGCAAGGGTCGTGCTGGCGGAGCGCGTCCAGCGCGCGCTGGCCGGCGGGCGTCCTTTTGCGGGCGATGTGGCCGCGCTGACGAAAAGCGGGGTGGCGCCGGCCGACGTTGCGGCGCTGGCTGCCGTCGCGACGACCGGTGCGTCGACGCGCGAGACGCTGCTGGCCGGCTTCCGCAAGCACGGTGCGGCGTTCCAGCGCGAAGTGACGCCGCAATCCGACAACTGGTCGGACAAGCTGCTCGGCCTTGCGAGCCGGGTCGTCACCGTCCGCCCGGTCGGCGACAACGGCTCGAACGATCCGGCGACGCTGCCGCTGCGGCTCGAGAGCGCCATCGCGGCCGGCGACATGATCAAGGCGGCGGCGCTGTGGCGGCAGTTGCCCGAGCCGGCGCGCCGTGCCAGTGCGGATTTCGGTGCTGGTCTCGAAAAGCGCGCCGCGGCTGATGCGGCGATCGCCAAGATCGCGCAGGATGCGGTCGCGGCGCTCGGCACCGCCGGCTGACGGAGGATAGAGGGTCCATGGTTCGCGTTCTCGTCTATCTTGCCGTCTTCGCCGGCCTTGCCTTCGGCGCGGTCTGGCTCGCGGATCGCCCGGGCGAGGTCTCGGTGCTCTGGCAGGGCTACCAGATAGAGACCAGCGTCGCGATCGCCGCGGTCGGCGTGGTCGCGCTGGCTTTCGTCCTGCTGCTGGCCTGGGCCGTGCTGCGCTTCGTGTTCGGCCTGCCTTCGGCTTTCAGCCTGTCGTCGCGCTCCAGGCGCCGGGCGCGCGGCTTCGAAGCCGTGTCGCGCGGCATGGTCGCGATCGGCGCGGGCGATCCGGTCGCGGCCGGGCGCTATACCGGCGAGGCGCGCCGCTTCGTCCCGAACGAGCCGCTGACGCTGCTGTTGGAAGCGCAGACGGCGCAGCTTTCGGGCGACCGCGGCCAAGCGGAAGCCGCTTTCAAGGCCATGCTCGACCGGCCGGAGACGCGCGTGCTCGGCTTGCGCGGGCTCTTCGTCGAGGCCAAGCGCCGTGGCGACATGGCGGCGGCCCGCGCCTTTGCCGACGACGCCGTGCGCCGCTCGCCCTCGCTCGCCTGGGCCAATGACGCACTGCTCGATTTCCATACCGCCGCCGGCGACTGGCAGGCGGCCCGCACCGCCGTCGAGCGCCGGGCGGCGTTGCGCCTCGCGGACAAGGCGGAGGCCCGCCGCCAGCGGGCCGTTCTGCTGGCCGCCGAAGCGCTGCAGGAGCGGGACCGGGAGCCGGAGAAGGCGCTTGCCGCCGCCCTCGAGGCGGTGAAGCTCGCACCGTCCCTGACCCCTGCCGCGGCACTGGCCGGGCGGATGCTGTCGGAGCGCGGCGACGTCCGCAGGGCATCGAAGCTGCTGGAGGCCGCCTGGAAGGATGCGCCGCATCCCGATATCGCCGCCGCCTATCTGGATGCGCGTCCGGGCGACAGCGCGCTCGACCGGCTCAACCGTGCGGTGACACTGTCGAAGCTGCGGCCGGCCGATCCCGAGAGCGTCCTGGCGCTCGCCGGCGCCGCGATCCAGGCGCGCGAGTTCCAGAAGGCCCGCGATGCGCTGAAGCCGCTGCTGGCCGGCGGTGCCTCGGTGCGCGCCTGCCTGTTGATGGCCGAGCTGGAGGAAGCCGAGCACGGTGCCGCCGGGCGGGTGCGCGAATGGCTGGCCCGGGCGACACGGGCGCCGCGCGATGCCGCCTGGGTCGCCGACGGGCTGGTCTCCGACCACTGGATGCCGATCTCGCCGATCAGCGGGCGGCTCGACGCTTTCGTGTGGACGGTGCCGCCCGCGACGCTGGGCAGCCCGCCCCAGCTCCTCGACGACGTGCTGGTCGATCTCGACGATGCCCCCAGGCTGATCGAGATCAAGCCGGATTCGGTGACCGTGATCGAGCCGGCGGCGGTTGTTCCCCCACCGGCGCCGAAGGAGGAGCCCAAGCCGGAACCGGCGGCTGCGCCGGCGCCGCCGCCCAGGGAAGAGCCCAAGCCGGTCGTGGAGGCGAAACCCGTCGAGCCCGCGCCGGAGGCCGCGAAGCCCGTCGAAGTGGCGCAGGTCGAAGCCAAACCGACGGCGCCGGCACGCGAGACGGCGTCACCCAAGCCGGTGATCTTTCCGGTTTCGCATGCGCCGGACGATCCGGGACCGGATGTGGAGCCCCCGCCGGAGCCGAAGAAGAGCGGTTTCAGGCTGTTCGGGTGAGCAGATGGCCGGTGTCGTTCTCGGGCGACCGCAGTCGACCCGGGAATATCTGGCCGAATGAGCCGCTACCTCCAGAGATGCCCGGGGGCAAGCCCGAGCATGACGGTGCCCGCTGCGGAAAAGGCGTGCGATCTCGCCGTGCGCGCCTTATAGCGGCGCGATGACATCCGTTCTCGACCCGAACGCCAGCGTGACTTTGCAGGTCGGTCCCGAGCAGGCCGGCCAACGGCTCGACAAGGCGTTGGCGCTGCTCGCCGGCGAGGTTTCGCGCGCCCGCCTGCAGCAGGTCATCAAGGAGGGCGGCGTGCGGCTCAACGGCGCCGTCATCGGCGATGGCAGCCGCAAGGTCGCGGAGGGCGACGAGCTCGCGCTCGTCATGCCCGCGGCCAAGCCGGCGGAGCCGGTCGCGCAGGATATCCCGCTCGACGTCGTCTATGAGGACGAGCATCTCATCGTGATCAACAAGCCGGCGGGGCTCGTCGTGCATCCGGCCGGCGGCCATGAGGACGGGACGCTGGTCAATGCGCTGATCGCCCATTGCGGCGAGAGCCTGTCCGGCATCGGCGGCGTGCGGCGGCCGGGCATCGTGCACCGGCTCGACAAGGATACCAGCGGCCTGCTCGTCGTCGCCAAGAACGACCGGGCGCATCAGAAGCTCGCCAAACAATTCGCCGACCATGGCCGCACCGGGCCGCTCCAGCGCGCCTATCTCGCCATCGCCTGGGGCGTGCCGCGCCTGCGCGAGGGCACGATCGATGCGCCGATCGAACGCTCGAACCGCAACCGCGAGAAGATGATGGTGGTGAAGGAGGGGCGTGGCCGCGAGGCGATCACGCATATCGAGCTGATCGAGCGCTACCCGCCGCTGCTGAAGGGCCTCGACGAGACCGAGCCGCTGGCCAGCCTGATCGAGTGCCGGCTCGAGACCGGCCGCACGCACCAGATCCGCGTGCATATGAGCCATATCGGGCACCCTCTGCTGGGTGATCAGCTCTACGGCTCCGGCTTCGCGACCAAGGCGGTGCGCCTGCCGGAGGATGCGCAGGCGGCGCTGACGGCTCTCGGCCGGCAGGCGTTGCATGCGGCCATTCTCGGATTCGAACATCCGGCGACGGGCGAAGAGATGCTGTTTGAATCCGAGCCGCCCGACGATTTTGCGAATTTGCAAGCTGCACTCGCGAGGCTGTGAGGCGATCTGGCTTTGTTGCCACCTTTCCGCCAGAGTGAGTTCGCATATACTGCACCCTATCGGATGCGGATGGCCAAGGGGGCGCCGCACGCGACCGATCCCGCCGAACTCCCGAGCAGTTTCTGCGTTGGATCAATTCGCATCATCCGAAACCTGCGCGAAGGTTGATCGCGCGGTTGGCCTGCCGCACAGCGGGGGCCTCGATGAGGAGACACGCGCATGGCGAGTGCTTCGCTGCCTGTCCTGTCCGCCGAAGGCGGGCTGTCACGTTATCTCGATGAAATCCGCAAGTTCCCGATGCTGGAACCGAGCGAGGAATACATGCTGGCCAAGCGCTGGCGCGAGCATGGCGACCGCGAGGCGGCGCACAAGCTCGTCACCTCGCATCTTCGCCTCGTCGCCAAGATCGCCATGGGCTATCGCGGCTACGGCCTGCCGATCGGCGAGGTCGTGTCCGAGGGCAATGTCGGCCTGATGCAGGCGGTCAAGCGCTTCGAGCCCGACAAGGGGTTCCGCCTTGCCACCTATGCGATGTGGTGGATCAAGGCCTCGATTCAAGAGTACATCCTGCGGTCGTGGTCGCTGGTGAAGATGGGCACCACGGCCAACCAGAAGAAGCTGTTCTTCAACCTGCGCAAGGCCAAGAGCAAGATCTCGGCGCTGGGTGAGGGCGATCTGCGCCCCGACCAGGTCAAGCAGATCGCAACCAAGCTCGGCGTCAACGAGCAGGATGTGGTCGACATGAACCGCCGTCTCGGCGGCGACGCCTCGCTCAACACGCCGCTGCGCGAGGACGGCGAGGGCGAGTGGCAGGACTGGCTGGTCGACGATTCCGAGAGCCAGGAGCGCCGCCTCGCCGATTCCGAGGAGAGCAGCAACCGCCACACGGCGTTGCGCGAGGCGCTCGAGGTGCTGAACCCGCGCGAGCGGCGCATCTTCGAGGCGCGGCGCCTCGCCGAGGACCCGATCACGTTGGAAGAGCTTTCGGCGGAGTTCGGCGTCTCGCGCGAGCGCGTTCGCCAGATCGAGGTGCGCGCCTTCGAGAAGGTGCAGGAGGCCGTCAAGAAGGCGATCACCCGGATCGAGGCGCCACGGGCGGCTCTGCCGGCGGCTTGAACGTTTTCGGGTTTCGATAAAGTTCAGGGGGCGCCGCGAGGCGCCCCTTTTTTATGTGCGTGTCATCATCATAAAGGCGCGGGGAACCCTCTCCCGGAGGCAGAGGGCAGGGTGAGGGGTAGGCGGCTGGATAGTTGGGCCATGCCTCAACCGCTGCTGCGGCGTAGACCGGCGCTCAGCTGGTCTCAGGGCCTACACCTCACCCCTACCGCTCTCACTGATCTCGGGCTTGCCCGAGATTAGCACTTTGAATGTCGAAGTTGGCAACAGCCGACTTCGATGCAGGAGAGGGGTTCCCCCGCCCATGTTTCCTCGGCTTTCGCTCCTTCGGGCGTCACTGGCTCAATACAGCGGCGGCAGCGGCTGGAGTGGCAGCCGGATCGGGCCGAGGAAGACGCGGCCCTCGCGCAGCGAGACCGGCGGCAGGGACGTAAGCCCCGGTGCCGTCGCCGCATCGGCGCCGCGCCCGCCGAGAAGTCCGCCGAGCCCGCCGAGCAGATTGCCGATGCGGATCCCGCCGATCTGCTCGATGCCGGCTGCGGCCAGCCGGAGATCGCCCGAGACGCGATGCGTCGGATCGAGCTGCAGCACGCCGCTGCCGTCGACGCGGGCCTTGCCCTTGGTCGAGCTGAGGCGCGTCAGCTCCAGGGTGCCCTTGGCGCCGCGCCAGCTTTCGAGCGCATCGGGGTTGAAGCCCTTCCGGAAGCTCTCCGACTGGGTCAGCGTCGCCTGCAACGCGATCTCGCCGGTATCGCTGTTGCCGAGCAGCGCATCGATCGGCGGTAGGACGGTGCCCTTGGCCGTGATCGCGATGTCGACGGCCTGGTCGGTCGCCGGCCGGGCCGGGTTGCGGCGCAGATGGGCCTCCAGGGTCTTGCTGCTCCAAGTCTCGGGATTCGCTCCGGGGGCGCTCAGGACGCCGGAGAGATCGCTGGCGACGAGCGCGAAGCGCTCGGGGTTGCGCCAGGCGAGGCTCGCGTCGAGATTCGTCCAGCTTAGGGCGAGCGAGCGGTTGTCGGGCAGGGTGACCTTTGCCGGGCCGGTGAGCTCGAAGATCACGAGGCCGGGCGAATAGATCTGGCCGACGGCGACGGCGGGGCCGGTCTCGACGCGGACGGCGTCGCCCCAGCGGGTCGAGGTCAGCGCAAGCGCGTTGCAGCGCAGCTCGATGCGGAAGGGGTAGCCGCCGATCGTGCGGTCGGCGCATGTCCAGGTCCGGCCGCGTTCGGCCTCGCGCGCCAATGCCGCGTCGATCTCGGCCGCGGCCCGCCCGCGTGCATAGAACCAGAAGGCGGACCAGGCCACCGCGAGCAGGAGAAGCAGGAGAGGGGGAGCGTAGAGCCAGAAGCGGCTCTGGCGGCGCGTCGGAAAGGTATCGGTCATGCGGCAGGCATTCCTTGCGCTATGGCATCGGACCGAGAAGCGGAAGCCACTTTCCGGAAGAATCCGGTGCGATAACAATCACATAGATCGCCGGTTCCGCGCCCGATAGGGCGCGCGGCGATCCATGCGGGCGGATTGTTAGCTGCCCGGAACGGCGGGCGCCAGTGCAGAAAGCGCTTGCGCCGCGCGGGGCGTTCTCAGCAAACAGGCTGAGACGGCCAAATTATGGGATGGCGATGACGACCGAATTCGGTGCGACCGATCTCTGGGTCTTCGGTTATGGCTCGCTGATCTGGCGGCCGGGCTTCGCCTTCGAGGAGAGCGCGCAGGCGCGGCTGTACGGCTACCACCGCTCGCTCTGCGTCTTCTCGCATGTCCATCGCGGCACGCCGGAGCGGCCGGGTCTGGTGCTGGGGCTCGATCGCGGCGGGGTCTGCCGCGGGCTGGCCTTCCGGGTCGCAGCGGCGCAGGCGCAGGAGACGGTGGGTTATCTGCGGGCGCGCGAGCAGGCGACGGCGGTCTATCTGGAGCGCCATGTGCCACTCAGACTGGAAGATGGTCGGAAGGTGCGCGGGCTGGTCTATGTCGCCGACCGCAAGCATCTGCAATATGCCGGCAAGCTGCCGCCGGCGCAGCTTCTGAAGCTCGTCCGGGAAGGGCGGGGCCAGTCCGGCGAAAACCCGGACTATGTCCTGCAGACGCATGAATCCCTGCGCAAGATGGGGATCTACGACCCGGTGCTGGCCTGCCTCGCGCAGGAGCTGGCGCCCGGCCTGGGTGCTCCGCATCCGCCGTTGGCGGGCGGCTGATCAGGCTTCGGGGCTCGCTTCCGGCATCAGGTCGAGCAGCGCCGCGCGGCGGCTCAAGCCGTCCTCGGCGAGGAGATGGACATGGATCTCGGCTGCGCCTGCGGCCAGGATCGCGCGCTGCCAGCGGCCGAGCGCCGCCTCGACGCCGAAGGGACCGGAATCGCGCGCCGCGATGATCCGCCGGTCAGGCGAGATCGCGAGCAGCACGGCATCGGTGAAGCCGAGGGCGTGGCTATCGTCGATCGCGAAGACGGAGGCGACATAGCGCCGGCCGGAACGGCCGCGCCAGGCGGTGAAGCGGCGCTCGCCGAGAGAGGCCGCGCTGCGCAGCGGCATTTCGCGCACCACATTCGGCTCGTCGAAGAGATCGGGGGTGTAGCGATAGGCGAGAGCGGCCATGTCCGTTCCTCCTTGATAGGAACAAAATGGGAACGCTCCGGGGATAAGTCAAGGGCTCGCCACGGCTTCCGTTCGCGGCGGGTTGGTGTCTGCTGTCAGGGCTTGTCAGGAGCGCGCGAGCGGATCGAGGCCGAGCGCGGCGAGCTCCGCACGCCCCTGTGCCAGAAGCCTGTCGCAGGCCGGCTCGATCCGCCCCTGCAGTTCGTGCTGGAAGGTGACCTTGTCCAGGCCCGGCATGATCGGCGGCAGGATCTCGATACGGATCGTGCCGGGGCGGCGCAGGAACTTGCGGCGGGGCCAATAGAGGCCGGTATTGAGCGCGACGGGGACGCAGGGCACGCCGAGCTCGGCATAGAGATGGGCCGCGCCGAATTTGTAGGCCGGCGGCGCACCGGGGGGGCGGCGCGTACCCTCGGGAAAGATCAGCAGTTGGCGGCCGTTCTCGCCGAGTTCGACCTTGGCGCGGCGGGTGACGTCCGACAGGGCGCGGGCGCGGGCGCCGCGATTGACCGGAATCATGCGCAGCCGGTTCAGCGCCCAGCCGAAGAGCGGAATCCAGGTCAGCTCCCGCTTCAGGATGAAGACCGGGTTCCGGAAGACCGTGACCAGCGTGAAGGTCTCGACGAAGGATTGATGCTTCGCCGCGACCATCAGGCCGCCCTGCGGAATGTTCTCCAGGCCGGTGATCTCGTAGCGCGTGCCGGCGACGACGCGCAGCAGCCAAAGCGATGAACGCGACCAGGCGATGGCCGCGGCCAGCAGCATCTGCCTCGGCAGCAGCAGCGCCGGCAGGATGATGAAGATCAGCCAGAGGACGAGATTGGCATAGAAGAGCGTGTTGAAGGCGAGGGAGCGCAGGACGAGCATGTTGCGCAATGAGCCCGAGACGCGGCGCGGGTCAAGCACCTGCGCGCAACGGGCTTCAGCCTTCGTGGCGGGAATGGCCTTGCAGCCGCGACCGTTTCTCGGCGGCCGGGCCGAGAAGTTCCGCCGGCTTCGACGAAACCGGCTTGCGGCCGCCGATGATCACCGAGAGCCGTGAGGTCTCGGGATCGCTTTCGACGAGGCTGCGCAGGCGCGAGACGAGATACTTCGCATATTCCGGAGCGAGGACCCGGATGGTCGACCAGCGATACCACCAGCCTGTGCTGTCGACATGCTCCGTCACGACGGGATGGGGCACGAGCTTCACGCCCGGCATCGCATGGGCGAATTCCGCGAGCGTGCGCGGCATGTGATAATTGGAGGTCACGACCAGCAGTGACCGGAAGCCATGGCTGCGGACCCAGCGCCGGGCCTCGATCGCGTTGCCGATCGTGTTGCGGGCGCGATAGTCGAGATCGACGCAGCAGCCGAGCAGGTCACGCGAAGCGGGGTTGAGCTTGGCCAGCTCCTCCCGACCCGTCTTCTCGTTGACGCCGCTGATCAGCAGGCGAGAGCCGCGGTCGGCTCCGAGAAGGCCGATCGCGTCGCCGACGCGCTGTGCGCCGCCGGTGACCACGACGATCGCATCGGTGCGGGGTGTCGTTGCCGGCTCGCGGGCGTCTATGGCCGCGGCGAAGCGCGCATAGCCGAGGCCGAGCAGGGCCGCGCAGAACCCGCCAGCGACGATCACCGCCAGCGCGAGGATGCGGCGCCACGACAGCCGCGCGGCCGACCGGGAGCGACGGGTCGCCGTATCAGGCGGCTCGATCGTGAGATCGTCCTTCGTGCTGCCGATCATGGCCATGATTTCATTCGCATAACCCGGCAATCGGGCATAACGGCGGCGGCCGAGAGCCGGTTGCCGCCGCAGGCGTTAAGAGAGTGTTGACGGCGCACGGCCGTGGCGCGCGCGGTCATGCCAGCATCCTCAGATAGTGGCGGACGGTGAATCGGGAGACGAGGCCGGCGATGCACGCCACCACGATCGTGACGAGAACGACCGCGGCATAGCCGGTCCAGCCGATCTCGAAGGCGCCGAACAACGCCTGCAACTGCTCGGCTTCGGGGGCGGTTCGCCAACGCGAGGCGACGAAGCCGATGAAGGCGATGGTCAGGATGGCGGCGAGGCCACCGAATGCGCCGCCTTTCAATCCGAGCCGGATGAAGCGGCTCTGGAATTCGCGTGCGATGAAGCCGTCATCGGCGCCGACGAAATGCAGCACCTCGACGCTGTCGCGGCTGCCCGCCATGGCACCGCGAGTCGCGAAGGCGACGGCCAATGCGGCTGCCGTCAGCACGAGCAGGACGACGGCAAAGCCGGACCCGACGATGGTGCCGGCCATCGCCGAGAGCCGGCGCACCCAGAGGCGGTGGTCGTCGAGGATCGCGGTGGGCACCTCGCGGCGCAGCGTCGGGCCGAAGCTCGCGAGATCGGGGCTGGCGCCGGTCTTCAGCGTGAGCACGATCAGGCGCGGCACGGGCAACTCGACGAGATCGAGCCCGGTGCCGAGCCAGGGCTCGAGCAGCTTGTCCGATTCGGCCTTCGGCACGGCGCGGACGCTGTCGATGCCGTCGAGCGCTCGCGCCATCGCCACGGCGCGCGCGACGTCGTTCTCGATGCTGCGATGCGAATCGGGCCGGATCTGGATGGTCATCTCGTTGGAGATCGCCCCGCGCCACTGCTCCGAGGCACGCGCAGCGAGCACGGCGGCGCCGGCGCTGAGCGCCGCGAGGAAGGTCAGGATCGCGATCACCGCCATCAGCGCACGGCCGGCGACGGTGTCGACCGGCACCAGAGGCTGGTCGCGCCGCAGATTGGACGGAAGCGCCCTTTCCGCGTGCTCCGGCTCGTGGTGGCTGGTTTCAGGCATCGACATGAAGGTGTCCGTCGGCCAGCACCAGGCGCGGCGCGTCGTAGATATCCATGAGGTTGAGGTCGTGCGTGGCGATGATCACGGCCGTGCCGAGCGATTGCAACTCCATGAACAGACGCAGCAGCCGCCGGCCGAGGCCGGGATCGACATTGCCGGTCGGCTCGTCGGCGAGCAGCAGCTCCGGCCGGCCGATCAGGGCGCGGGCGATCGCGGCGCGCTGCTTCTCGCCGCCGGAAAGGACGGGCGGCACGGCATGCATGCGCTCGCCCAGGCCGACCCAGCGCAGCAGCTCGACGACTTCGGCGCGGTAGCTCGCCTCATCCTTGCCGAGCACGCGCAGCGGCAGCGCGACGTTCTCATAGACGGTGAGGTGATCAAGCAGCCGGAAATCCTGGAAGACCACGCCCATGCGGCGGCGGAAGGCGGTGAGCGTGTCGGCGTCGAGGCGCGAGACATCCTGCCCGAACAGGTTGACCAGCCCGCGCGTCGGCTTGAGCGCCATCAGGATGAGGCGCATCAGCGTCGTCTTACCGGCGCCGGAGGGGCCCGTGAGATACTGGAACGAGCGCGGCGCGATGCTGAAGTTGATGTCCTTCAGCACCTCCGGGCCCATGCCATAACGCAGGCCGACATTCTCGAACCGAACCAAGCGGTCTTCCTCATCCAGCGACACGCGAATCCGTGCCGATCCTACACCGCAAGCGCGGCTGGCCGGAAAGGCGCGATGGTCGCAGCTTGCGCCAGAGATTCTTCACGGGGCGTTAACCATAAATCATGCCAATGGGAGCGGGCTTTCTCTGTGCCGTCATCCGTGCTGCCCGGCGCCGGTTGCCACCGCGACCGCCCGGCGCCAGAACCGGACCGAAGCGCAGCGGAAACACCCGGCCACGCTGCGAAGGGATTGCCCGCCTCCCATGCTGATCGTCTGTCCGACCTGCGCCAGCCAGTACGAACTCGACGCGGCCAAACTGGGGCCGGAGGGTCGCAAGGTGCGCTGTCCGGCCTGCAAGAACGCATGGCATGTCGAGCCGACCGTGGTGTTGCCCGAGCCACCGAGCGCGGAGGAAACCCAGGCACTCCTGGCGCAGGAGCTGGAGCATGCCGCGGCCATCGATGCCGAGATCACGGCGCTGGCCGCCGAGACGAGCGAAAGGGCGGCAGCGACCGAGGCGGCCGAGAGCGTCTCAGCCGCCGAGCCGCTGCCCGCCGCAAGCCCGCGCAAGCCTGCCACCGATGTGAGACGGCTCCCCCGGGCGCAGGTTTCGCGCAAGCGTGGCGCCGCGCTGCCGGCGGCTGCGGCTCTGGCCGGGCTCGCTTTTCTCGGTATCGTGGTCTGGCAGCGCCAGGCCGTGGTGCGCGCCGCACCGCAACTCGCGAGCATCTTCGAGGCGGCCGGCCTGCCGGTGAACGTGCGGGGGTTGAGCCTGAGTGCGATCGATAGCGGGCTCGTCGAGGATGGCGCGAACCGCTTCCTCGTCGTCGAGGGTGACGTCACCAATGTCAGCAAGGGCCAGGTCGCGGTGCCGCCGATCGAGGTCGCGGTGAAGGACGCGACGGGTGCGACGCTCTACACTTGGACGGCTGAGCCGCCGCGCCCGAATCTGGAGCCGGCAGAACTGATGCGTTTCCGCGCCCGGCTGGCGTCTCCACCGGAAAACGGGCGTTCCGTGCGGGTGCGCTTCACTTCGGCGGCGACTGCGGCCAATATCGCCAGCACGCGCTGAGGCTGCTAGGACAGCGCTTGCCGGTCGGGCCTGCAGGGCCGGACGGCGCTCATGGATCATCGCTGCACGGGCCCCGGCGCATCCAGCTTGCGCGGGGCGGGGTGCGGCCGGGAACGAAGACGGAGACACCATGCCGGAACGGCGGATCAGGGTTCTTTACGACGAGGCGGCGATCGCGCGCCGCAACGAGGAAATGGCGGCCGCCATCGCCGCGAGCGACCCGAAGGACCTGCTGGTCGTCGCCGTTCTGAAGGGCAGCTTCATGTTCGCGGCCGACCTGATCCGGGCGATGCACCGCATCGGCCTGGCGCCGCAGGTCGAGTTCGTCCACCTCTCGAGCTATCGGGCCGGCACCATTTCGTCAGGTCAGGTCGAGATCCTGCGCGACGTGCAGAGCGATGTGCGCGGGCGCGACGTCCTGCTGGTCGACGACATCCTCGAATCCGGCCGCACGCTCGCCTTCGCCAAGGATCTGCTGGCGGCGCGCGGCGCCGGGCGGGTCTCGACCGCGGTGCTGCTGGAGAAGCCGGGCAAGCGTGCGGTCAACATCCAGGCCGACTATGTCGGTTTCGAATGCCCGGATTACTTCGTGGTGGGCTACGGCATGGATGTCGCCCATTCCTATCGGCAGCTGCCCTTCGTCGGCGTCGTCGAGACCGAGGACCAGGCCGGGCTCCCCGGCATCTGAGGGCAAGCGATGTCGCGTATTCTGGTCGTCGACGACGAGGAGCCGTTGCGTGTGCTGGTGGCGCGGGGCCTCAGCCTGGACGGCCATCGCTGCCTCACCGCCGCGGACGGAGCCGAGGCGCTCGACATCCTCGTTGCTGAGGAGGGGCGTTTCGATCTGCTGCTGACGGATATCCGCATGCCGCTGATGGACGGCATCGCGCTGGCGCTCGCGGCCAAGCAGCAGTTTCCCGATCTGACCATCATGCTGATGACCGGCTATGCCGAGCAGCGCGAGCGGGCCAAGAGCCTGGAGACGATCGTGGCCGAGGTGATGTCGAAGCCCTTCACGATCGCCGAGCTGCGCGCCACCGTCATGAAGGTGATCGAGCGCTCGATCGGTTAGAGCGAGCGGTTCTGGTCCGGAACGACGGCAGGTTTCAGCTATTATGGGGCGGTTCGTCCCTTATGGCTCGGTCCGACCACCTCGCGCATCGCGACATAGGTGTAGAAGGACGAGACGTTCGGATCGTCGTGGAAGACCTCGCGGGCGAAGGCCGCATAGGCTTCCATGCTCTCCACCTGAAGATGAAGGACGAAATCGGCACCTCCCGTCACATAGGAGGCGTGGCGGACCTCCGGCCGGGCGCGCAGCTTGCGCGCGAAGGCGTCGGCGAGCTGGGAGCCCCTGTCGATCGAGACCAGCACATGAATCGTGACGGGGACGCCGAGCACCGCCGGGTTCACGATCGAGATGTCGGCGGTGATGATCTTCTCCGCCCGCAACCTGCGCAGCCGCCGCAGCACGGCGCTCTGCGACAGCCCGACGCGTTCCGCCAGCACACGGGCCGGCGTCTGATTGTCGCGCTGCATTTCTTCCAGCAGTGCGCGGTCGAGCTGGTCGAGATTGGCGCTTTCCGCCGTCATCGTTTTCATGATGGCGAAAATAGTCACCGGATGACGAAAAACGCCAGCAATGATTTTCGGCACCCGCTAGAGTGATGGCATTCGGTGCGCGAAGCGACTCGGCACAGGCAGGATTGTTGGAGCGAAGATGAGCACGAAGAGCTGGAGCCCGCGGAGCCTCGCAGCGCAGGCGATGGGCAAGATCGACCCGCTGACCAAGGCCGTGGTGCCGCCGATCCATGTCGCGACGACCTTCATCCGCGACGAGGACAATGGCTATTCCACCGGCTTCATCTATGGCCGGCCGGACAACGAGACGACGCGCGAGGCCGAAAGCGTGCTCGCCATGCTGGAAGAGGCCAAGGCCGGCGCGCTCCTGTTCGGCTCCGGTTCGGCGGCGGCGACGGCGGTGTTTCAGGCGCTGTCGCCCGGCGACCACGTCATCGCCTCCAAGGTGATGTACTGGGCGCTGCGCAACTGGCTGATGACCGAGGCGAAACGCTGGGGTCTCGATGTCGAGTTCGTCGAGACCGACGATCTCGTTGCGCTTCAGGCCGCAGTAAAGCCGGGCGTTACAAAGCTGATCTGGGCCGAGACACCCTCGAACCCGCTCTGGACGATCACCGACATCGCGGCGGTCGCCGAGATCGCGCGCAAGGCCGGCGCGAAGCTCGCGGTCGATTCGACCTGCGCCTCGCCGGTGCATACCAAGCCGCTGACGCTCGGCGCCGACATCGTCATGCATTCGGCGACCAAGGTGCTGAACGGTCATTCCGACGTCATTGCCGGCGCGCTCTGCGCCCGCGAGGACGACGAATTCTGGAACCGCATCAAGACGGTTCGAAAGGGGCAGGGCGGCATTCTCGGCCCGTTCGAGGTCTATCTGCTGATGCGCGGCATGCGCACGCTGCACCTTCGCCAGGAACGCCAGGCGGCTTCGGCCATGGAACTGGCGCAGCGGCTTTCCGCGCATCCGCTCGTGGCGCGCGTGCTCTATCCCGGGCTGCCGCAGCATCCGGGGCACGACATCGCGGCGCGGCAGATGCAGAACGGCTTCGGCTTCATGCTCTCGGTCCAGGTCTCGGGTGGGGAGGCGGGGGCGATCCGCACGGCGGCGCATGTTGAACTCTACAAGCGCGCGACTTCGCTCGGCGGCGTCGAGAGCCTGATCGAGCACCGCGCCTCGATCGAGGGCGCCGGTTCGCCGTGCCCGACCGACCTGCTGCGCCTCTCGACCGGCATCGAGGATGTCGAGGATCTCTATGCCGATCTCGACCAGGCGCTGAAGGCGGGGCATCGCTGAAGCTGTGCCCTGCTATCCGTAAAGGGCGCGGAGAACCCTCTCGCCAATCACGGGCTTGCCCGTGATTGGCATATGAGCTGTCGAAGCCGGCAACAGCCGACTTCGATGGGAGAGGGCAGGGTGAGGGAAGGCCGCTCACCAGTTTGCTGTAAGGTGGTCGCTGCTGCGGGGAGTGCGTGCGCAACTGGTCCAGGGCCTACACCTCACCCCTACCCCTCTCCTTACAGGAGAGGGGTTCCCCGCGCTTTTGACCGCTCCGTCAGAGCCAGATTCCTTTTGCCAGCCGCAGATACCGCGCCCGCTGCGCCAGCCCGTTGCGCCCGCCATTGATGAGTCTCGTCACGGCGGCGACGTCATCCGTATCGGCGGCGGCTTCGATTCCGCGCTCGCGCCAATAGGCGAAGGCGATCGCGAGCGCGGTCTCGGTTTCCTTCGCGCGCTCCGGCTCGGCTTCGAGATCGATGCCGAGCAATCGGCCGAAGCGGCGGTAATTCGCCCGGCCGGTGAGCTGGAAGATGCCGCGGCCGCGATAGCGGGCGCCGTCTCCGGCCCGGCTGTTGCCGAGGTCGCGCCGGCCGTCATAGCGGGTGAAATAGGCCGCTCCGCCATATTCCTCGAGCGTGCGGAAGCCATCGGTTTCATGCGCGGCCTGTGCGAGGAAATGGCAAAGGCGCAATCGCGTCGTGATGCCGGCGGCGCGTGCCATCGCGTCGAAGTGCTCGGCGATGTCGATCACGATCGCGGGGACCGCCGAGGGGGCGAGGCGCAACAGGCGTTCACGCGTGACTGCGAGAGCCGGGGTGGATGCGGGAGCGATACCCGCCAGGGCTCCGACGGCGCCGGTCGACATGATTTGCCCTCCTCGGAAAGGAGGGCATGATCGCCGCGGCGGCGATGGAGGGGATAAGCGGGGATCGTTGTCCCCGCATCGAGCGGCTGTCAGCCGTTGACGGCCATATACTCGGTCTCGATCGAGGAGGCGTGAACCTCGTGATCGAAGCCGTAGATATGGATCGAGATCGCTTCGCCCGGCCCGAAATTGCGCATGCGATGGATGTTCGGGCCCGACGGCAGCATGCAGGCGACATAGCCCGGTTTGCGCTCCTGCTCCTCGGTGGGTACGGCGCGGGTGGCGTCGATGGCGCGATACCAGGTCTCGGTCACGGTGCCGGACACCACGCCGAAGCAGCACGAGCAATGGTGGTCGTGGATCGAGGTGGCCGAGCCCTCGCCCCAGACGATCGCCCAGACGCTGACGGCATCGTTGCCCGCGAGCAGATTGCGGCTGTAGCCACCGGCCTTACGCTCCAGCGGCAGGCGCTGGATCAGGTCGGGCATGTCGACGAGTTCCCGCAGGACGTCGCGCGCGGCAGCAAGATAATCGCGCGACAGCGTGCCGGCCTCGGTCCGCAGGCTTTGCAGCACGGCGCCGCGCCGCTCCTCATTGAGAAAACCCTGCATTGCCATTCCCTCTCGATCACTTCCACAAAGGATACGGCGGGTATGCGGGCAGCGGTTTGCGAAGATGGGGAATTTCCTTCCCTTTTTGAAAGTTATTGCTAATAATTGATATATATCCAAAAAAATTATTCAGTACTGTTCTCAAAGAGAGAATCTGATTCTGGATTTCCCGAGGGGTCATGGCCAAGCTCGATGCTTTCGATCTCCGCATTCTGGCGCGCCTGCAGGAGGATGCGAGCCTGCCTCTCGCGGAACTCGCGGAGGCTGTCGGGTTGTCGCCATCGCCCTGCTGGCGGCGGGTGCAGAAGCTGGAGGAGGGTGGCTACATCAAGCGCCGCGTCGCCTTGCTCGACCGCGACAAGCTCAAGGCCGGCGTCACGGTGTTCATCGCGGTCAGGACGGCGCGCCACTCGATGGAATGGCTGGAGCGCTTCCATGCGGCCGTGCAGGATTTGCCCGAGATCGTCGATTTCTACCGGATGAGCGGCGAGATCGACTATCTGCTCAAGGCCTGCGTTTCCGACATTGCCGCCTATGACGCGCTCTACAAGAAGCTGATCTCGCGCATCGATCTCAGCGACGTGACCTCGATGTTCGCGATGGAGGAACTTAAATCGACTTCGGCGATCCCGCTGGGCTTCGTGGAGATCTGAGGGCTGTCTGCGGCAGCAAAAAAGGGAGCGGCGAACCGCTCCCTTTCCCCCAACCGAACCGCCGAAGCAGCATCGGGTCTCAGAAGCGATAGGTGATGCCGGCGCCGATCAGCCAGGGATCGATCTTGACCTTGCCGGCGACGAGGCCGTTGTTCACCTTCACCTTGGGCTCCAGGAAGATCTTCTTGACGTCGAAGTTGATGCCCCAGTGCTGGTCGATCATGTAGTCGAAGCCTGCCTGGAGGGCGAAGCCGAAGGAATCCCTGAGGTCGAAGCTGGTGAAGCCGCCCTTGGCCTTCTCGTCGAAGAAGACCGTGTAGTTCACGCCGGCGCCGAGATAGGGCTTGAAGGCACCGAGATCGGTGAAGTGATATTGCAGCATCAGGGTCGGCGGCAGCAGCCAGGCCGAGCCGATGCGCGCTCCCGCAAGGCTGCCCGCGCCCTTCACATTATGCGGGGTGACGCCGAGGATGAGCTCGGCCGCGATGTTCTTGGTGAAGAAGTAGGTGATGTCGAGCTCGGGCACGACCGAGTTGGAGATATCGACCTTGCCGCCGACGACCGGGACGCCGCCGAGCCGGAGGTTCGCATCCTCCTGCGGCATCACGAACAGCGCGCGGCCGCGGATCATCCACGGGCTCCAGGTCGACAGAACCGGGGCCAGGGGCGGCGCCTTGGTCGAAGGCAGGTCGGCGGCGTGGGCGCCGGTCAGCGCGGTGGCGCCGAGCAGCGCGGCGGCAAGGGGAAGACGGATCGAGCGAGATATCATCACGGCAGCCTCTGAAGACGCGAGCCTTCGGCGCGGGCTGCGCCGCAGGGCTCATGTCTCCATCAGCGCCCGTTTCGCGCGATGCGAATTGATGCGGATCAACCCACGAAGAGCGCGCCGCGGCCTGTCTCTTTCAGGCCACAGCATCGGCTCAGGCCTTGGTGACCTTCTGGTAGTCCTTCACATCCGAGAAGGTGATGTCGGGCGCGCGCTCGGCATCGTATTTCAGGGTGAACTGGCTCGACGCCATGAACACCGGGTCGCCATCGAGGTCGTCTGCCATGGCGGAGGGCTTATGGCCGACGAATTTCGCCAGCGCCGCCTTGTCGTCGCTCGAAACCCAGCGGGCGATCGAGAACTGGCAGGGCTCGAAATCGACCGGCAGTGAATATTCGGCGTCCATGCGCTCCTTGAGCACGTCGAGCTGGAGCGCGCCGACGACGCCGACGATGGCGGGTGCACCGTCATGCGGCAGGAAGAGCTGGACGACGCCTTCCTCGGCCATCTGCTGCAGCGCCTCGCGCAGCTTCTTGGCCTTCATCGCGTCCTTGAGTTTGACGCGGCGCAGGATTTCCGGGGCGAAGCTCGGCACGCCCTTGAAGACGATGTCCTCGCCCTCGGTCAGCGTGTCGCCGATGCGCAGCGTGCCGTGGTTCGGCAGGCCGACGATGTCGCCGGCATAGGCTTCCTCGGCGATCGAGCGGTCGCGGGCGAAGAAGAATTGCGGCGCGTTGAGCGGCATCGGCTTGCCGGTACGGACGAGCTTCGCCTTCATGCCGCGCGTCAGCTTGCCCGAGCAGATGCGCATGAAGGCGATGCGGTCGCGGTGGTTCGGGTCCATGTTCGCCTGGATCTTGAAGACGAAGCCAGTCATCTTCGGCTCGTCCGCCTCGATCGGGCGCTTGTCGGAAGCTTGCGCGCGCGGGCTCGGAGCATAGGCGCCGAGCGCATCGATCAGGTCGCGCACGCCGTAGTCGCGGAGCGCCGCGCCGAAATAGAGTGGGGTCAGATGGCCCTCGCGGAAAGCCTGTAGGTCGAAGGGCTTCAGGCCCTCGGCCGCGAGGAAGACCTCCTCGCGCCAGGTCTCGGCCGCGCCATGCGGCAGCAATTCGTCGAAAAGCGGATCGTCCCAGCCGGAGACCTGGCGGTCCTCGGCGCGCTCGTCGCCCTTCTGGTTGCGGCGGAAGGTATTGGCCTTGAGATCGTAGGTGCCGACGAATTCACGACCGCGACCGACCGGCCATGTCATCGGCGCGACGTCGAGCGCCAGCGTCGTCTCGATCTCGTTGATCAGGTCGAAGGGGTCGCGCGTCTCGCGATCGACCTTGTTGATGAAGGTGACGATCGGGATGTCGCGGAGACGGCAGACCTCGAACAGCTTCTTGGTGCGGTCCTCGATGCCCTTGGCGGCGTCGATGACCATGACGGCGGCGTCGACGGCGGTCAGCGTACGGTAGGTGTCTTCCGAGAAGTCCTCGTGGCCCGGCGTGTCGAGCAGGTTGAAGACATGCCCGCCATATTCGAAGGTCATCACCGAGGTGACGACCGAGATGCCGCGCTGGCGCTCGATCTTCATCCAGTCGGAGGAGGTCTGGCGGCGGCCCTGCTTGGCGCGCACCTCGCCGGCGAGCTGAATGGCGCCGCCGAAATAGAGCAGCTTCTCGGTCAGCGTCGTCTTGCCCGCGTCCGGGTGCGAAATGATGGCGAAGGTGCGCCGGCGCGCATGCGGCGCGGCAGCGGCCGCAGACGCCTCGATGGTCGAAAGATCGGTCATGGCGCGCATGAAGACGGAAGGCGGGCGGAAGTCAATTGTGTCGGTGGTTTCCCGCTTGTCATTCCGGGACTTCGCGTCAGCGAAGAACCCGGAACCCACGACCGGGTGCGCGCTCCTGGGTTCAGACCGACACGTCCGAAGAAGAACCATGAGGTCTCACCCGGTCGTGGGTTCCGGGTTCGGCCCTGCGGGCCGCCCCGGAATGACAGGGGGCTCAGTTCTTCAGTCGGTAGCCGGTCTTGAAGATCCAGCCGACGCCGGCGATGCAGGCGGCGAGGAAGAGCAGGGTCATGCCCAGGCTCAGGCCGAGGCCGACATCGGCGAGGCCGAAGAAGCTCCAGCGGAAGCCGCTGATCAAATAGACCACCGGATTGAACAGCGTCACCGTCTGCCAGAACGGCGGCAGCATGTTGATCGAGTAGAAGGAGCCGCCGAGGAAGGCGAGCGGCGTGACGATCAGCAGCGGGATGACCTGCAATTTCTCGAAGCCGTCGGCCCAGATGCCGATGATGAAGCCGAACAGGCTGAAGGTCGTCGCCGTCAGCACCAGGAAGAGCAGCATCATGACCGGATGCTCGATCCGGAGCGGCACGAAGAAGGCGGCGGTCAGCAGGATGATGAGCCCGAGCAGGATCGATTTCGAGGCGGCCGCGCCGACATAGCCGATCACCGCCTCCCACCAGGCGACCGGCGCCGAGAGCAGTTCGTAGATCGTGCCGGTGAATTTGGGGAAATAGATCGCGAAGGAGGCGTTGGCGATGCTCTGCGTCAGCAGCGAAAGCATGATCAGCCCAGGCACGATGAAGGCGCCGTAGGGTACGCCGTCGATCTCCTGCATGCGCGAACCGATCGCGCCGCCGAAGACGATGAAATAGAGCGAGGTCGAGAGGACGGGCGAGACGATGCTCTGCAGCGGCGTGCGCCAGGTGCGCGCCATCTCGAAGCGGTAGATCGCGGCGATGGCGCGCAGGTTCAAGCTCGCGGCGCTCATGCCCGTTCCCTCACCAGATTGACGAAGATGTCTTCCAGCGAGCTCTGGCTGGTGCTGAGGTCGCGGAAGCGGATGCCGGCTTCCGACAGGCCCTGGAGGAGCGTGGTGATGCCGGTGCGCTCCCCTTGCGTATCATAGGTGTAGACGAGCTCGCCGCCATCGGCGGAGAGCTTGAGGTCGAAACCCGCCAGCGCGTCCGGGACCGCGCCGATCGGTTGCTGGAGCTGCAGCGCGAGCTGCTTCTTGCCGAGCTTGCGCATCAGCTCGGCCTTCTCCTCGACCAGGATGATCTCGCCCTTGGAGATGACGCCGACGCGGTCGGCCATCTCCTCGGCCTCCTCGATGTAATGTGTCGTCAGGATGATGGTGACGCCGTCTTCGCGCAGCCGGCGCACCATCTGCCACATGTCCTGGCGCAGCTCGACATCGACGCCGGCCGTCGGCTCGTCGAGGAAGAGGATGCGCGGCTCGTGCGAGAGCGCCTTGGCGATCATCACGCGCCGCTTCATGCCGCCGGAGAGGCGGCGGATCTGCGTGTCCTTCTTGTCCCAGAGCGAAAGGTCCTTGAGGATGCATTCGATCAGGGCCGGGTCCTTCGGCTTGCCGAAGAGGCCGCGGCTGAAATTCACGGTCGACCACACCGTCTCGAAGGCGTCGGTCGTCAGCTCCTGCGGCACGAGGCCGATGGCCGAGCGGGCGGCGCGATAGTCGCGCTGGATGTCGTGGCCATCGGCCAGGACGGTGCCGGTGCTCGGACGGACCAATCCGCAGATGATGCTGATCAGCGTCGTCTTGCCGGCGCCGTTGGGGCCGAGCAGCGCGAAGATCTCGCCGCGCCGGATGGCGAGGTCGACGGTCTTCAGCGCGGTGAAGCCGGTGGCATAGGTCTTGGAGAGGTCCGAGACCGAGATGATCGGCGGTGTCGATGGCGAATGCATGGACGCCATATAGGCCAGGTTGCGCGGGGTTGCGACGGCAGGGACATGACGGGGAAGCATGATTGCTGTCAGCCTGCGGCGGCAGCGCGCCCTTGACGCAACGAGGCCGGGCAGGGCCCGGCCTCGGTCATGAAGGCGGTACGCACCTATTTCATGAAGAACCACAACAGGATGATGATCGGGATCGGAACGCCCACGAGCCACAGGATAATCGAACGCATTTGGCAGCCCCTCATTGAAAGGATGATGCTGCGGCAACGCTGGCGGATGGCCGAAGGTTCCTATTCGCCGGGACTCCGGGATGGTGTCGGGGCCGTGGCGCTCGGGTGCCAGATCGGCCGATAGCCCTCTCTAAGGGCGGCGAGCGTGGCGGGGGGCGTGAGGACGGTCGCCAGCCCTGTCGGGCGGGGACGAAGTGAAACATAGCCTGCCGGCGACCAGAGCAGGGCCGTGGCGCCGCGCAGTGCCAGAAACTCGTTTTCGCCCTCGGACAGCAGCATCGTGCCGTCCGGGAGTTCTTCCGCTGGCAGGCGGTGCAGGCGCTTGGTGCGGCCCGCGCGCCGATCGGCATCGAGGATGCGGTCGATCTCCGGGAAAAGCGGCGTTCCGGCCAGCCCGAGACCTTTCACCAGCGCATCGCGATAGGCCAGCGCGTCGCTGCGGCGGCATTCCATGCAGGGGCGATGGCCGGCGGCGAGCGCCGTCACCTCGTCGCAGAAGAAGAGTTCGGTATAGCCGCGGCCCCAGACTGTCCGGCGGCGCTCCTTGAACGACAGCACGCAGCAGAGCCATTGCCGCGTCGCCTGGAGACGGTTCGGCACCTCCCGTCGATCCGGGTCGTGGAAGCGGCCGCCGCGATTGCCGAAGAACAGCCCGCGCGACGGATCCGCGAAGAGCGTGCCGTCGGGCCTGACGCGGTTGGGCAGAGGCATGGTCGATGTCCGTTCCCGTGAAGAGCCGCAGGATATGTCATCCGGCGCCAGAACGCGTCAGCGGCTCCTGGGAATCGCGGGGCTCGCCGATCGTGACCGGACGCCGTCGGCAATCCGGGTCGGGCGAGGCGCCGCGCACAAGAAAAGAGGGCCGGTGTGAACCGGCCCTTTGCAGTTTGGTCTCGAAACTCAGGCGTACCGGAGGGCTCAGTAGTAGCCGCAGACCCGGCGATAGCCGACGACGTTGCCCCAGCGGTCGAAGCGCTCGACCAGGTCGCAGGAGCGGGCAGGGGCCGCATAGTAGCCGTAGCCATAGGCGGGGCGCGTGGCCGAGGCGATGATGGCGCCGGCAGCGAGCGCACCGACCACGCCGGCTCCAACGCCCCAGCCCCCGTAGCGGTAGCCCCAGCGCGGCCGTGCTTCGGCACCCGAAGCGATGAAGGTGGTGGCCAGCGTCACGGCCGCGAGGGTGGCGGTCAGCGTCTTGCGGAACGTGGTCATGCTCGTCTCTCCCGACTGATGCGAGAGCGAACAATTCGCCCTCCATGACCATTGGTCGCGGCATGAGAGGGGAAGGTTCATCGGGAAGGGCGATTTATTTTCCGCGATGTCCGCCGACACCGAAACGCCGCCGGACATCCGGGCGGAGAGCCTTCCTGGTCTCGACGCCTGCGGGCGCCGCTTAGACCTTTGCGGCGCTCGCGGCTGCGTCGATATTGGCGACGAGCTCGGCGTCGAGCCCGAGCGAGCCGGCAAGGCCAGCCAGGAAATCCTTCTCGGGTGCGGTGTCCGGATTGATGGCGATGCGCGCCGCCGTATAGATCTGCGCGGCGAGCTCCGGGCTCTCGGAGGCCTCGACGAGTTCGTCGATCGAGGCCGGCTTCGCCAGCTCCGCCGCGAGCCAGGCATGGGCCTCCTGATCGAGATTGGCATCCTTGAGGCCGCCGAGGATAGCGTTGCGCTCCTGCGCGTCGATATGGCCGTCGGCCGCGGCGGCGGCGATCATGGCGCGAATGAAGACCTGAGCGGTGGCGTCCGTCGCGGCCTGCGGCTCGAAGCCGGTTCCGGCCGGGGCGGGCAGCACCTCCTGCTGGCGGCTGTCGAGCAACGGCTTGCCGGCCTGGTAGTTCTGGTAGGCCTTGTAGGCGAGGCCGCCGATCAGGGCGAGGCCGCCGAGCTGCGCCGCCGAGCCTGCGACCGACCGGCCGGCTTTGGTGCCGAAAACCAGTGCGCCGAGGCCGCCGAGTACGGCCGTGGCCAGAGCGGGGTTGCTGTTGAACAAGCCCTTTGCCTGCTCGATGAGCTGGTCGGGCGTCTTGCCTCCGGTCACGCGGCCAAGCGCGTCACTGGCGCCCTGCTGCACGCCGGTCTGGCGCGCCGCGTCGCCGACGCCCTGCGTCGCCTGGGTCAGGATCTGGCCGGCGAGGCCGCCGAGACCGCCTGAGCGCTGCACCTGTTCGGCCAGGCCGCCGAGCATGCCGCCGAGGCCACCCTGCTGGCCCGCCTGCGCTCCCGCCTGGCTGCCGGCGCTGATCAGGGCATCGAGCAGCGATTTGGCATTGAACATCGGCATTCTCCTGTGGTGGCCGCAGTGGGAGGGCGCGCGGCCGGGATCGGTCGGCCGCTCGAAAGCGGCGTGACGAAGGCGCAGTTTGCACAAGCGTCGCGTTATGTCATCGGCAAGGGCAGCAGTCCCGGCTCCTTCAGCGTTTCGAGCGCGATCTCCGAGCGCACGCGCGCCACGCTCTCATGCGGCATCAGGATTTCGTTGACGAGCCGGGCCAGCGCCTTGAGGTCGCCGACAGCCACCTTCAGCAGGTAATCCGCCTCTCCGGTCAGGGCATGCGCCTCGAGGATCGCCGGAGTCAGGCGGACGAGATCGCGGAAGCGGCGGGCGTTGTCGCGCGAATGCGTGTCGAGCGCGACATGGATGAAGACGATGACGCCGAGGCCGACGGCCGCCGGCTCCAGCGCAGCCCGGTAGCCGCGGATCACGCCGTCCTGCTCCAAGCGCTGGCGGCGGCGCGAGATCTGGCTGGCGGACAGCCCGATCTGTTCGGCAAGGGCCGCGTTGGTCAGCGAGGCGTCGCGTTGCAAAGCCTCGAGGAGGCGCCAGTCCAGCGTGTCGAGCGTGGTCATCTCGTGCGTCAATTGAATTCAAAGTGCATGGATCATGCATGTTTTGCGAGGATGCGTACAGTTTTGCACGCACTGTTCCTCGCTTCTGCGTGATTATGCGGCCAACAGAACAGGAGGAATGCCATGGGTCCCTTTCCGCACGATGCCGCGCCGCCGGAAATCTCCACCGCGAACCCGATGGGCACGGACGGCTTCGAGTTCGTAGAGTTCGCCCATCCCGAGCCGGAGAAGCTCGGCGCGCTGTTCGAGACCATGGGCTTCACGCCCGTCGCCCGGCATCGCTCGAAGCAGGTGACGCTCTACCGGCAGGGCGACGTGAATTTCGTCGTCAATGCCGAGCCCGATTCCTTCGCCCAGGCCTTCGCGGCCGAGCATGGTCCCTGCGCCTGCGCGATGGCCTTCCGCGTGGTCGATGCCAGGCACGCTTTCGAGCGCGCCGTCTCGCTCGGCGCCGAGCCCTATGAAAGCGCGATCGGGCCGGGCGAGCTTGCCATCCCCGCCGTGCGCGGCATCGGCGGTTCGCTGCTCTATTTCGTCGACCGCTATGGCGAGAAGGGCTCGATCTGGGATGTCGACTTCGAATGGCTCGGCGAGCGCGATCCGCATCCCGAGCAGGCCGAGCTCTATTATCTCGACCACCTCACCCATAACGTGATCCGTGGGCGCATGGACCATTGGGCCGGCTGGTACGGCAATCTGTTCAACTTCCGCGAGATCCGCTTCTTCAACATCGAGGGCAAGCTGACCGGCCTGATCTCGCGGGCGCTGACCTCGCCCTGCGGCAAGATCCGCATCCCGATCAACGAGTCGCTCGACGACAAGAGCCAGATCGAGGAGTACCTGCGCCAGTACAAGGGCGAGGGTATCCAGCATGTCGCGATGGGCTCGCGCGACATCTATGCCAGCGTCGAGCAGTTGCGCCGCAACGGCCTGCCCTTCATGCCGTCGCCGCCCGCGACCTATTACGAGAAGGTCGATGCCCGCGTACCGAACCATGGCGAGCCGGTCGAACGGCTGAAGGCCAACGGTGTCCTGATCGACGGCGAGGGCGCGGTCGCGCTCGGCGAGAAGGAGGGCCGGATGAGCAAGGTGCTGCTGCAGATCTTCTCGGGCACGGTGCTCGGCCCGATCTTCTTCGAGTTCATCCAGCGCAAGGGCGATGACGGCTTCGGCGAGGGCAACTTCCGCGCCCTGTTCGAGTCGATCGAGGAGGACCAGATCCGGCGCGGCGTGCTGAAGCCGGCGGACGCGGCAGAGTAGGGGCGTGACGAAGCCCACAGGCGCTTCCTTCTCCCCACGGGGAGAAGGTGGCACGGCGAAGCCGTGACGGATGAGGGTGGAACCCCAATTGAAAACTGAAAAGGTCGCTTGCGTCAGCCTTCCCTCATCCGTCTGCTTCGCAGACACCTTCTCCCCCGAGGGGAGAAGGGGGCGCTACTGCGCGAGCTTGCGCATCAGCAGCGGCGCGCCGACCGCGGGGTCCTTGCGCCACTGGCCGTTCTCGAAGACCAGATCGGTACCGTGGCCGCGGCGCGCCACGAGGGTGAGCCGGCCGCCGGAATAGCGCCAGCCGGTCGGATCGAAGATCGTGAGCCCGGTATCGCTGCAGGCGCCTTCGAAGGCGGCCGTCGCGCTGCCGTTCGGCGCGGGCGGCGACAGGACGAGGCGGCAGGCCTCGCGGTTGGGCTGGCGCATCAGCACATAGCGCCCCGGCAGGGTCGTGGCCGCCGGAGCTGTGGCCGGGTCGACGGGCGTCTGCCGTTGCGCGGCAGTCGCCGCCGCCGCCGCGGGACTCAGCGGCCGGGCGGAGGCGACGCGCGGGTGGTCCTTCGAAAGCAGCCGATAGTCCTTGCCGTCGCTGCCCTTGCCGTCGAGCCCGGCTTCGGGGGAGCCTTTCCGGAAGCCGATCACCTCCTTGCCGGCGGCATCGAGCAAAAGTGGCTGGCCGCTCTCGGCCACGGACCAACCGGTCGCGGCGTCGAGGATCGGCAAGGCGCGCCGGCAGGTTGCCGGAAAGCGGAGTTGGCGGGCATTGCCTGCAGCCTCCGCGGCAAGCGTCAGAGTGCAGCTACGCGCCGCGCCCGCCAGCTCGAGGTCCCAGGCGCCGAGCCAGCGGCGGATCGCGTCGGGCGCCTTGTCGGCGCCGCGCGGCAGCGGCGCGGTCTGGGCGGCGGCCGGCAGGATGCCGGCGCCGAACAGCAGAAGCGGCAGAAGCCGGCGGATCAGGCCTTTTTCCATGGGGTCTCCGGCACGGGCGTCAGCGGGCCCTTGCCATCGAACCATGAAACCAGGTTGTCGACCAGAAGCTGGCCCATCGCCTCGCGGGTATGGACCGAGGCCGAGCCGACATGGGGCAGCAGCACCGCATGCTCGATCGCGATCAGCTCGGCCGGCACGCGCGGTTCGTCCTCGAAGACGTCGAGGCCGGCGGAGAGGATCGTCTTGTCCTGCAGCGCCTTGATCAGCGCCTGCTCGTCGATCACGGTGCCGCGGCCGACATTGACGACGATCCCGTTCGGCCCGAGCGCCTTCAGTACCTCGGCATTGATGATGTGATGCGTCGAGGCGCCGCCCGGCGCGACCGAGATCAGCGTGTCGACATCGGCGGCCATGTCGGTGAGCGACGGATAGTAGCGATAGGCCACGTCCTCCTGGCGCGAGCGGCCGTGATAGGCGACGGACAGGCCGAAGGCTTCGAGCCGATGGGCCACGGCCTTGCCGATGCGGCCTAGGCCGACGATGCCGACCTTGCGCCCGCGCAGGGAGGTGGTGAGCGGATAATTGCCCTTCAGCCACTTGCCCTCGCGCAGATAGCGATCGACCTGCGGGAGCTGGCGGACGGTGGCGATCAGCAGGCCGATGGCGAGGTCGGCGACCTCGTCGGTCAGGACATCGGGCGTGTTGGTGACGACGAGGCCACGTCGTCCGGCCTCGGCCGCGTCGACATGGTCGTAGCCGACGCCGAAGCTGGAAACGACCTCGAGCTTGGGAAGCGCGTCGAACAGCGCGCCGTCCACCCGGTTGTGGCCGCCGCCGGCGGCGACGCCGCGCACGCGGCCGGCGAGCTCGCGGAGCAGCGCGGCGCGATCGGGCGCGTTCCACAGCTCATGGACGGTGAAGCGGGCCTTCAGCTGATCGGCGGCATAGGCCATCAGCGGGCCGGTCTGGATGATCTCGGGCTTGGTGGAGGCTGTCATCGTCGCGCTGTCCGTCTTCTGGGTGGAATGTTGATTCGCAGCTTCTGAATCGATTAAAATGAAACTAGCCTGCTTGGTACGGCATTGTAGTCGCGCCTTTGCATGAGCGGTACCCGATGACGCCCTGTGCAGGAGTGCAGGGCGCTTATTTAGTATGCTTTATTCGCATGATTTTCCCCACCTCGGTCGCATGATGGGTGCCGAGCGAGGCGAGGGTCGTGTTCAGGCTGTCGATCACGAGCCCGGCCATGCGAGCCGAGGCGAGATCGCCGTCCCGGTCGATGATGGCGAGCAGGACATGTTCGTGGTCGGGCAGCGACTCGACATAGGCCGCCTTGTCGCCGGTCTTGAGCAGCAGCGACCATTGCAGGGTCGCGATGACGGCGCTGGCGAGGCATTGCAGCGCGGCGTTCTGTGCGGCGGCGAAGATCGCTTCATGGAAGGCGAGGTCGGCGCGGATGGTGGCTTCGGCATAGGGCGGGCCATCGACCATCCCGCGATAGGCGGCCTCGATCCGGGCAATGTCGGCCGAGGTCCGGCGCTGCGCTGCGAGGCGGGCGGCGCTGGGCTCGACGAAGCGGCGTAACTCGAAGAGATCGCGAATGAAACGCTCGTTCGGGTCCGCCTCGAAATGCCAGGACAGGACGTCGGGATCGAGCAGGTTCCAGCGCTCGCGCGGCGCGGCGCGCGTGCCGCTCTTGGGGCGGGCCTCCACCAGCCCCTTGGCGGTCAGGATCTTGACTGCTTCGCGATAGGCGGTGCGCGAGACCGAGATGTCCGAGCGCAAATCATCCTCGTTGGGCAGGACCTCGCCCGCCCGCACTCGGCCGGTGATGATCGATACGGCGAGCTTCTGCGCGACCTGGCCGAAGAGGCGGTCCGGATTGAGCGTCGTCGGGCGGGAGAAGTCTCTTACGCGCATCGGCAGTCTCTCCCTTTGTGGCCTTGCGGCCGGCCGCTCACGAGGGGCCGGCGCAGGCCGTGGCGGCGCTTGACACGTCCGCTTCTATCGTATGACTTTATCGCAGACTGGAACGGAGACAATCGCCCGAAGCAGGCGGGATCCGCTTTCATCATTCGGTCACAAGAAACCGATTGCGGTCGCCGGCGCCTCAGGGGCGGACGGGGCCACAGGGAACGGAAAGCAGGGAAGGACGGCATGGCTTCAGTCCAGATCGCCGATGTGCGCAAGGCCTACGGATCGACGCAGGTCATCCACGGCGTCGATATCGACATCAACGACGGCGAATTCGTCATCCTTGTCGGGCCTTCCGGCTGCGGGAAGTCGACGCTGCTGCGCATGATCGCCGGGCTCGAGAACATCTCGGGCGGCGAGATCCGGATCGGGCCGCGCGTTGTGAACGACGTGCCGCCGAAGGAACGCGACATCGCCATGGTGTTCCAGAACTATGCGCTCTACCCGCATATGACGGTCGCCGACAACATGGCCTTCTCGATGAAGCTCAGGAAGGCACCGAAGAGCGAGATCGACGAGCGCGTCAACAAGGCCGCCCAGATCCTCGGTCTGACGAAGCTGCTCGAACGCTATCCGCGCCAGCTCTCCGGCGGCCAGCGCCAGCGCGTCGCCATGGGCCGCGCCATCGTGCGCGATCCGCAGGTCTTCCTGTTCGACGAGCCGCTCTCGAACCTCGACGCCAAGCTGCGCGTGCAGATGCGCACCGAGATCAAGGAACTGCACCAGCGGCTCAAGACCACGACGGTCTACGTCACCCACGACCAGATCGAGGCCATGACCATGGCCGACAAGATCGTGGTGATGCATGACGGCATCGTCGAGCAGATGGGCGCGCCGCTCGATCTCTACGACAACCCGGCGAACCTGTTCGTCGCGGCCTTCATCGGCTCGCCGTCGATGAACCTGCTCAAGGGCAAGATCACCTCCGCCGGCTTCGAGGCCGAGAATCCGAAGGGCGGCCAGGGCCTCGTCTGGCCGATCGGCAAGCACCCGGCCGACAGCGAGGGCAAGGCCGCGGTCTACGGTATCCGTCCCGAGCATTTCCGGCTCGATCCGAACGGCATCAAGGCCGAGGTGGTGGTGATCGAGCCGACCGGCTCGGAGACCCAGGTCGTCGTCCGCTGCGGCGGGCAGGACCTGACCTGCGTCTTCCGCGAGCGCATCACGGCGCTGCCCGGCGAAAGCATCGGCATCGTGCCTGATACCAGCGTGACGCATCTCTTCGACGCAGCGAGCGGCAAGCGCCTCTAGAGTATCGGACCATCCGGGCGACCTGACGACCCGGGTGGTTCCAGCGTGCTCGGGCATGAGTTCGGAGACGATACCGAGCAGGCCGGTGTCGCCTCTCACAAATTCGCCGCCCAGGGAAACAGGCGGCGGATGACGGCTGTTCAACGCCCATAATCATGCAGGACGGAGGTCCCATGCAGGCCGCCGCCGCACCCACGGAGGAGACGGTTCCATGAGCATTTCCAGAAGAGACGTGCTGATCGGCGGCGCAGGCCTTGCCGCGGGGGCGACGCTGCCGCTCGCCCCCTCGATCGCGCAGGCCAAGATCGAGCAGGGCGCAACGCTGCGCGTGCTGCGCCCGACGAAGTTCGTCGAGCCCGATCAGCGGATATTCGACGAGAATACCGCCGCCTTCACCAAGGCAACGGGCGTGCCGGTCCGGGTCGACTATGCGGGCTGGGAGGATTTGCGTCCGCAGACGGCCGTCACCGCCAATACCGGCGCCGGGCCCGACATCGTCGTCGGCTGGGCCGACGACCCGCACATCTTCTCCGACAAGCTGATCGACCTCACCGCGATCGCCGAGGAGCTCGGCAAGAAATATGGTGGCTGGTATCCGATCGCCCAGAAATACGGCAAGAAGGACAAGACCGACCAGTGGATCTCGATTCCGATGGGCGCGTCCGGCGCCCCCGCTGTCTATCGTGAATCCTGGGTCAAGGAGGCCGGCTTCGATACCTTCCCGAAGGATCTCGATGGCTTCCTCAATCTCTGCCGCAAGCTCAAGGCAAACGGCCATCCGGCCGGCTTCGCGCTCGGCAACGCGGTGGGCGACGGTAACGCCTTCTGCAACTGGCTCGTCTGGACCCATGGCGGCCATATGGTCGACGAGAACAACAAGGTCACGATCAACTCGAAGGAGACGATCGAGGCACTGAAATACGCCAAGGCCCTCTACGAGACCTTCATCCCGGGTACGCTCTCCTGGCTCGACATCAGCAACAACAAGGCGCTGACGGCGGGCGAAATCGGCGTCACCCAGAACGGCGTTTCACTCTACTTCTCGATCAAGAACTCGACGGACGAGAAGATCGCGGCGATCGGCAAGGACCTCAACCACGCCACCATGCCAGTCGGTCCGCTCGGGCGCCCGTCGGAGCCGGCGCTGATCATCAACGCCATGGCGTTCAAGCACACGAAGTTCCCGAACGCGGCGAAGGAATATCTCCGCTTCATGATGGAGAAGGAACAGTACGACAAGTGGCTGACCGGCTGCTACGGCTACTGGACCCAGCCGCTGAAGGCCTTCGCCGAGAGCAAGGTCTGGTCGAGCGATCCCAAGATCCTGGTCTATCGCGACACCTGGGAGCGCGCGCTCTGGAGCGGCTACAAGGGCTCGATCAACGAGGCGGCGGGCACGGTCAACGCCGAGTACGTCGTCGTCCAGATGGTCGCTTCCGTCTGCGCCGGCCAGGCCACGCCCGAAGAGGCCGCCAAGGAAGCCGAGCGCCGCGCCCGGCGCTACTACCGGACCTGATCCGCTTTACCCGACAGGTCTTGCCCGGCCGCCGCCCATGGGCGGCGGCCGGGGATGCCGGTCCAACTGCGAGCGCGCCATGGCCGTTGCTGCCGCCGAAACGCGAACCGTCTACACGCTGGAACAGAGCTGGCTGGTCAGGCTGTTCGACAACAAGCCCTTCCTGATCTGCCTCTGCCTGTTCCCCGCAGCGGCGCTGCTGCTCGTCTTCCTCAGCTACCCGCTGGGCCTGGGAATCTGGCTCGCCTTCACCGATACCCGCATCGGGCGGACGGGCAATTTCATCGGCTTCGAGAATTTCGAGTCGCTCTGGAACGACCGGGTCTTCATCACGGCGGTCTGGAACACGCTGCTTTATACGAGCGTGGCGACGGTGGGGAAGTTCGCGCTGGGCCTCTGGCTCGCGCTGCTGCTCAACAACAATCTGCCGTTCAAATCGATGCTGCGCGCGCTGATCCTGGTGCCATGGATCGTGCCGACGGTGCTCTCGGCCATCGCCTTCTGGTGGATCTACGATCCGCAGTTCTCGATCATCTCCTATGTGCTCGTCGACGTGCTCGGCTGGCGCGACACCTATATCGACTTCCTCGGCCAGCCCTGGCCGGCGCGCTGGTCGCTGATCGCCGCCAATATCTGGCGCGGCATCCCCTTCGTCGCCATCAGCCTGCTGGCGGGCCTGCAGACGATCTCGCCCTCGCTCTACGAGGCGGCGATGCTCGACGGCGCCAATGCCTGGCAGCGCTTCCGGCATGTCACGCTGCCGATGCTGATGCCGATCCTGGCGGTGGTGCTGACCTTCTCGGTGCTGTTCACCTTCACCGATTTCCAGCTCGTCTACGCCATCACGCGTGGCGGGCCGGTCAATGCGACGCATCTGATGGCGACGCTCGCCTTCCAGCGCGGCATTCCCGGTGGGCAGCTCGGCGAGGGCGCGGCCATCGCGGTGGCGATGATCCCGTTCCTCGTGATGGCGACGCTGTTCAGCTATTTCGGGCTCGCCCGGCGCAAATGGCAGCAGGGGGAAGACAATGACTGATCAGACCCTGAGCCAGCGCCCGCATCTGACGGATAAGGAGAGCTCCGGCGTCATCGACTGGTCCTCCGGACCGCGCCGCTTCATCACGCTCTACCTGCCGCTGTCGATCTTCGTCATCGTCCTGCTGTTCCCGTTCTACTGGATGGCGATCACGGCGATCAAACCCAACTCGGAGCTGCTCGACTACAAGAACAACAACCCGTTCTGGGTGAAGTCGCCGACGCTGGAGAACATCAACAAGCTCTTGTTCCACACGGATTATCCGCAGTGGCTGTGGACCACGATGATGGTCGCGGTGGTAGCGACGGCGCTTTCGCTCTTCGCCAGCGTGCTCGCCGCCTACGCGATCCAGCGGCTGAAGTTCAAGGGCTCGCAATATGTGGGACTCGCGATCTATCTCGCCTATCTGGTGCCGCCCTCGATCCTGTTCATTCCGCTGGCGACGCTGATCTTCCAGTTCGGGTTGTTCGACTCGCCTCTGGCGCTGATCCTGACATACCCGACCTTCCTGATCCCGTTCTGCACCTGGCTCCTGATCGGCTACTTCAAGTCGATCCCCTATGAGCTCGAGGAATGCGCGATGATCGACGGGGCGACGCGGCTCCAGACGCTGCGGCAGATCACCCTGCCTCTCGCCATGCCCGGGCTGATCTCGGCCGGCATCTTCGCCTTCACCCTGTCCTGGAACGAGTTTATCTATGCGCTCGCCTTCATCCAGTCGGCCGAGAAGAAGACGGTGCCTGTCGCCGTCCTGACCCAGCTCGTCGAGGGTGACGTCTATCACTGGGGTTCGCTGATGGCGGGTGCGCTGCTCGGCTCGATTCCGGTCGCGATCCTCTATTCCTTCTTCGTCGATTACTACGTCGCCTCGCTGACCGGCGCAGTGAAGGAGTAGGCCGCTTCGGCGCCGGCTTCCGAGAGGCCGGCCGCCTTCCTTGCGGGCATGGCGCGAGCCGTGCCCGCTTTCGTTCAAAGAGTGCCCGTTCCCATGTCCGCTCAACCGATCTCCAGCATCGCCTTCATCGGGCTCGGCGCCATGGGGGCGCCGATGGCCGCCAATCTCGCCGGGAAGCAGTTTCACGTCACCGGCTTCGACATGCGCGAGGCGGCGCGCGAAGCGCTGGTCGCGGCTGGCGGCCATGCAGCCTCGAGTGCGAAGGAGGCGGCGGCAGGCGCCGAGGCGCTGGTGCTGATGGTCGTCAATGCCGCCCAGGCGCGCTCGGTGCTGTTCGAGGCGGGTGCGCTCGCCGCGCTCGCGCCGGGCGCTACCGTCATCCTGATGGCGACCTGCCCGCCCGGCGAGGCTGAGGCGATCGCGGCGGAAGTCATCGAGACCGGCCGACATTTCATCGACGCCCCGGTCTCGGGCGGGGTCAACGGCGCGCGCAACGCGACCCTGACGATCATGGTCGGCGCACCGGCCGACAGCTTCGCGCGGGCGAAGCCCGTGCTCGACGTGCTTGGCGACAAGGTCTTCCATGTCGGCGAGAGGGCAGGGCAGGGGGCGACGGTGAAGACCGTCAACCAGCTGCTCTGCGGCGTTCATATCGCGGTGGCGGCCGAGGCCCTGTCGCTGGCCGAGAAGGCCGGCATCGATGGCCGGCTGCTGTTCGAGATCATGGGCGGTTCGGCCGCTTCGTCCTGGATGCTGAGGGATCGCGGGCCGCGCATGCATGAGCCCGATCCGGTGGTGGCGAGCGCGGTCGACATCTTCGTCAAGGATCTGGGCATCGTGCTCGATGCCGGGCGGGCGGCGAAGGCCGCGCTGCCGCTCGCGGCTGCGGCGCACCAGATGTTCCTCGCCGCCTCCGGGCTCGGCCATGGCGGGCGTGACGATTCGCAGGTGGTCAGAGCCTATCGCGCGCTCAATGCGAAGCCCGCCAAGGATGGCTGAAGAGCGTTCAACCCGGCGGGCAGGTCGTGCCTCTGACGATCAGCTCCGGCGTCAGCAACAGGCGTTGCCTCGGCGCCGACGGGTCGGCGATGCGGTTCAGCAGGAACTCGGCCGATTTCGCGCCCATCTCGTTCTGGAAGTTGTGAACGGTGGTGAGCGCGGGAAACCATTGCGCGGCCTCCTTCACGTCGTCGCAGCCGACGATCGAGAAGTCGCGCCCGGCCTCCAGCCCGTGATGGCGCAGGCCGAGCATGGCGCCGAAGGCGGCGAGGTCGTTCATGCACACGGCCGCCGTCGGCGGATCGCCGGCGCCGAGCACGTTCCGGATGCCTTTCAGGCCGGCTTCGCGCGTGCCGTAGTCGAAATGAACCAGTGCGGGATCGAAAGGCAGTCCGGCTCGCGCGAGCGACTCGCGGTAGCCCGCATAGCGGTTGCGCCCGGTCGAGATGCTTTCGTTCGCGCAGATGAACGCGATGCGGCGATGGCCGAGGCCGATGAGATGCTCCATCGCCTGCGTTGTGCCGTGCCGGTCGTCGGACCCGACGAAGTCGAGATCCGCTCCCGCGATCTCGCGCGAGAGCTGCACGACCGGAACGCCGGCGTCGACCAGCGGCGAGAGGCTCTCCACCGTGCTGCCGCCGGCCGAGCAGAGGATCATGCCGTCGGGCCGGTATTCGGCCAGGATGCCGAGCACGCGCGCCTGCTTGTCGAGGTTCTCGGCATAGGTGCCGAGCAGGATCGAGCGGTCATGGCGGCCGGCGGTCTCCTCGATGGCGGCCAGCAGCTCGGCGAAATACGGGTTGGTGATGTCGTGAAAGCCGACGCCGATGATGTTGGTCCGGTCGGTGCGCAGGGACGCGGCGCTGCGGTTGTAGCTGTAGCCCATGGCGCGGGCGATCTCGCGGACACGCTCGCGCGTTACCTCCGCAACCAGCGGCGAACCGCGCAGGGCAAGTGAAACCGTGGCTGTCGAGACGGAAAGATGATCGGCGATGCTCTGCAGGGTGACACGGCTGCGGCCGGATGGACCCGCCGGGCTGGGGCGTGTGGTCCGGCTGGTCTCGGGCGGGCCGTCGGCAGTCATGAATCGTCCACTGTACGCGCTGACCTCGCGATAGCCGGCGAGTCGGGCCGTTTTCTCCACGTCTCGTTTCATCTCAACCATATCAGCGGGAGAATTTGAAGATGACTGCAACCAAAGAGTCCGTGGGCTTCATCGGCGTCGGCCTGATGGGGCAGGGCATGGCCCGCAACCTCGTCGACAAGGGCTTCCCCCTGACCGTGATGGGGCACCGCAACCGCAAGCCGGTCGAGGAGCTGGTCGCGGCCGGCGCTGTGGAGGCGAAGACGCCGAAGGAATTGGCGTCCCGCTCGACCATCATCTTCCTGTGCGTCACCGGTTCGGCGCAGGTCGAGGCGGTGGTGAAGGGCGAGAACGGCATCATTGCCGGTGCGAAGCCCGACATGGTCATCGTCGATTGCTCGACCTCCGATCCGACGGTGACGGTCCGCCTCGCGGCGGAGCTGGAGGCGAAGGGGCTGCACCTCGCGGACGCGCCGCTGGGCGGGACGCCCGCGCAGGCCGCCCAGGGGCAGCTCTCGGCCATGGTCGGTGCCGCACCGGAGGTCTTCGCCCGGATCAAGCCTGCCTGCGAAGCCTGGGCGCAGAAGATCGTGCATCTCGGGCCGGTCGGCGACGGCCACAAGATGAAGCTGATCAACAACTTCCTGTCGCTGGGCTATGCGGCGATCTATGCCGAGGCGCTGACGCTCGGCCAGAAGATCGGGATCACGCCGCAGACCTTCGACAGCGTGCTGCGCGGCAGCCGCATGGATTGCGGTTTCTATCAGACCTTCATGAAATACGTCCTTGAGCGCGACCGGGACGCCCATAAATTCTCGCTCAGCAACGCGCTGAAGGATGTGCGCTATCTGGAAAGCGTCGCCAACGATGCCGGCGTCGCCAATCCGATCGGCAACGCGGTCAAGAACAGCTTCGCGACCGCCGTCGCCAGCGGCCATGGCGAGGACTATGTGCCGATGCTGTCGGACTGGATCGCCGGGCTCAACGGCGTCTCGCTCGCCGGCAAGGGCTGAGTCCGGCGGGCTGCGTCAGGGGCGTGCGAGCAGGCGGGTCAGGCCGTCCGAGAGGCCGGTGCTGGCGACAGGGGCAGGTAGGGCGAGATCGCCGCTGCGGGGCTTGCGCAGCGGCTCGTCGAGCGCGTCCAGCAGCATCCGGATGCCGGCCTCGGCCGAGCAGATCACCGGGATGTCGACATGCGGCTGCACGCGGGCGGCGAGCCCGGCGAGCCCGGCGCCGCCGAGGATGACCGCGCCGGCACCGTCGCGTTTTGCGACGCGGCGGCAGGCCTCGGCCAGCATGGCGATTGAGCCATCCGGATCACGGGCGATGTCGGCGCCGGTGGGGGCGACCGTCTCGACGGCGGCGAGCCGGCCGCCGAGCCCGATCGAGTCGACGAATTCCCGCAGCATGGGTCCCCAGCGCTCGCCGCCGGTCACGATGGCGAAACGTTCGGCCTTCTGTGCAGCAAGCCGGCTGCTCGCCTCGGCCATGCCGATGACGGGGATGCGCGCCATCTCCTTGAGAGCGAGCAGGCCGGGATCGCCGAAGCAGGCGAGATAGACGCCGTCGCAACCCTGGCCATGCTCGGCGAAGGCCTCGAGGGCCGCATGGGCCGCGACGACGCTGGCACTGCGGCTTGCGATGTAATGCGCGCCGAAGCGCCCGGTGACCGGCACCATGGTCGCGTCCGGCGGAAGATAGGGCTCGATCACCCGCGCGACCAGGGCCGTCATTTCCGGCATGGTGTTGGGATTGATGACGAGAAGTCGCAAAGCGATTTGGTTCCCGATTTGCCGAAGCGATGGCGCGCACTTCGGCGATGGGGCAAAGCTCTTCAGTGGCGCCTCACCCATGCCATGACGGAGCGCGGTTTCCGGTGCAAGAGGCTTCTGCCGCATGGCGGGCTGCAAATCATGCGAACCAGACCGTTTCCAGAGGGGAAGGGCTGGGCGGATGGTGAGCCTGCGGGATCCTCGCTAGACGTGCGCGATGGAGCCTCTATCGTCGGTGCGCGACCGGCGCGAACCCGTCGGCCGATGTGCACCAGCCTATCTCATCGGTTCCTAGGGGGAAGCCGGCAATGAAGATGCTTCAATCCGCGAGTCTTCTGCTTGCCATAGGTTCTGTCCTTGCCGGTTGCCAGAGCTCGCAATCGCGGCAGGAGCAGCTCGCGGCCATCTGCGCGAATCCAGGCAACCGGGAGCCCGGAACCGCCTATTTCTCCGAATGTCAGACGCTTTATCCTTCGTCGGATCAGCAATTGCAGAAGAACTACCAGCTCGGCTCCCCCACCCGGAACTAGCCAGCGGCAGGACGCGCCGAAGGGAACCGCGTGCGACACCAGTGTCGGCTGCGCTTTTCCCGGCTGCGCGTTTTCGGCCGGGATGTGGTGAAGGCGTTACGGGTTCCGGTTGTCCTGGCGCCGGCAAGCGGTGGCCGATCGCAGTTTGGTGCCCCTGGCCGGGATCGAACCAGCACTCCTTGCGGAACTCGATTTTGAGTCGAGCGCGTCTACCAATTCCGCCACAGGGGCCCATGCAGGCGGGCGGACTATAGCGATCGGCCGATGCCGGTCAATCGCCGGAAGCCTCGCTGCGGCAGGTTTCGGCGTGCTGTGCTCTGGCTGCCGCGGAACGGCCTGCACGTCTGCGTGCAAGGATGGCACACCGGCTTGCAGACGGTGCAAGGACGCGCCGGAGCCGTTGCGCCATCTGCCGCCCCGTGATCTAGAGCGCCATGCTCAAGCGCCTCTACGAATGGACCATGTCGCTCGCGGCCAGGCCGCGCGCTGGGCTTTGGCTGGCGATCGTCGCCTTCGTCGAAAGTTCCTTCTTCCTGATCCCGGCCGACGTGCTGTTCGTGCCGATGGCACTGGCGCGGCCGCAGCGCGCCTACAGGCTCGCCTTCATCGCAACGCTGTTCTCCGTACTCGGCGGGATCGCCGGCTATGCGCTGGGCTATTATGCCTTCGAGGCGCTGGCGAAGCCGGTGCTGGAATTTTACGGCAAGCTCGGCGCCTTCGAGACACTGCGGGCCTGCGCCGGCCCGGATACGACGCTGATCCTGCTCACGACCTCGGGCCTCGCGCATCTGCCGCCGATCAAGGTGGTGACGATCCTGGCCGGCGCCGTCCATATCGGGCTCGCCTTCTTCGTCATCTCCTGCGTGCTGGCGCGCGGCGCGCGCTTCTTCGCGCTGGCGTTCCTGTTGCGTCGCTACGGCAATGCGATCCGGCACTTCATCGAACGTCGCCTGAAAGTGATCGCCCTGGTCGGCGCCGCGCTGCTGATCCTGCTTTATTTCGGCCTCAAGCTCGTCGCAGGGTCGGGGCAGCTTCTCTCCTGCTGAGCCTTGCCATGACCGCCTCCACCGCCCTAGCGTCCCGCGGCCCGAACCGGTTGCCGGCGCGCACGCGCCTGATCGCGCTGATCGGGCTTGTGAGCTTCGCGCTGATCGCGGGGGCCTGGTTCTTCGAACTCGTCGTCCATCTGCGGCCCTGCAAGCTCTGCCTCGAGCAGCGCGTGCCGCATTACGCCGCCATCGGGCTGGCGCTGGCAGCGCTGGTGCTGGCGCGCTCGCCGCGGCTGCAATGGATCGCGCTGCTCGGGCTCGCGGGATTGATGGCGTGGAGCACGGGGCTCGGCTTCTACCATGCCGGCGTCGAATGGGGCTGGTTCGTCGGGCCGAACGATTGCGGCGGTGCCGCCGCAGCGGCGACCGGCATGCAGGATTTCATGAAGCAGCTGCAGACCACGCGAATCGTGGCTTGCTCGGAAGCGGCCTGGCGCTTCCTCGGCCTGTCGCTGGCGGGCTGGAATGCGCTGGTCTCGGCGGGGCTGTTTTTGCTCGCCGTGCTCGGCCTGATGCCGCGGCCCGCGCGAGCCTGAAGCTCACGGCTCCAGTTCGGAATCCCAGTAGAGATAGTCGAGCCAGCTCTCGTGGAGATAGTTCGGCGGGAAGAGTTTGCCGTTGCGGTGGAGGTCGTTGACAGTCGGCGCATAGGGCTTCTGGGCCGGGAACATCTCGACGGAGGCCGGCATCTTGTCGCCCTTGCGGAGGTTGCAGGGCGAGCAGGCAGCGACGACGTTCTCCCAGGTGGTGAGGCCGCCCTTCGAGCGCGGCACGACATGGTCGAAGGTCAATTCGTCGCGCTGGCCGCAATATTGGCAGGCGAAGCGATCGCGCAGGAAGACGTTGAAGCGGGTGAAGGCCGGCGTCCGGGACGGCTTGATGTAGCTCTTCAGCGAGACGACGGAGGGCAGCCGCATGTCGAAGCTGGGGCTGCGGACGACCGTGTCATATTCGGAAACGATATTGACGCGGTCCATGAAGACCGCCTTGATCGCGTCCTGCCAGCTCCAGAGCGACAGGGGATAGTAGCTGAGCGGCCGGAAATCGGCGTTCAGGACGAGGGCCGGACAGCCGTCCGGCGACGCCATCGGATGCATCACATGCGCCGTCAAACCCGTCGCACCTCCGCTTCGTCAAACGGGACGAATCCCGCCTAAGGATCAATGTAAGCGCGAGACGACAGGAATGTGAAGGAACTTATTGCGACCGCAACAAGAGCCCGCGCGCGGGCGAGGGAACTTCCTCGTCCGCGATGGTCGATCGGTGGATTGCGATGCGTTTGGCCGGCCTGCCCGGGCTCTTCCGTGCGGCCGATCGCGATTCGTCAGCGGGTCGGGACAGGCTTCTCGCCGCGATAATCGTAGAAGCCGCGCTTGGTCTTGCGGCCGAGCCAGCCGGCTTCGACATATTTCACCAGCAGCGGGCAGGGGCGGTACTTCGAATCGGCCAAGCCGTCATGGAGCACCTGCATCACCGAGAGGCAGGTATCGAGGCCGATGAAGTCGGCGAGCTGGAGCGGGCCCATCGGGTGGTTGGCGCCGAGCCGCATGGCGGTGTCGATCGCCTCGACCGAGCCGACGCCCTCATAGAGGGTGTAGACCGCCTCGTTGATCATCGGCAGCAGGATGCGGTTGACGATGAAGGCGGGGAAATCCTCGGAGACCGAGACGGTCTTGTGGAGCTTTTTGACGAAGTCCTTGGCGATCTCGAAGGTGCCGTCATCGGTGGCGATGCCGCGAATCAGCTCGACGAGCTGCATCAGCGGCACCGGATTCATGAAGTGGATGCCGATGAAATGCTCGGGCCGGTCGCTGGCGGCGGCGAGCCGGGTGATCGAGATCGAGGAGGTGTTGGAGGCGAGGATGGTCTCCGGCCGCAGATGGGGCGTGACAGCCTGGAAGATCTTGCGCTTGACTTCTTCGTTCTCGGTGGCCGCCTCGATGACGAGGTCGGTCTGGCCGATATCGGCGAGCGAGGGCGCCGCGGAAATCCGGCTCATGGCGCTGCGGCGATCCGCATCAGCCAGCGCCCCCTTCTGGACCTGGCGGGCCATGTTGCCGTCGATGGTGGCGAGCGCCGCGTTGATCCTGTCCTCGGCGATGTCATGCAGCTTGATGTCGAATCCGGCGATCGCCGCGACATGGGCGATGCCGTTGCCCATCTGGCCTGCACCGATGATGCCGATCGTCTTGATCGCCTTGTCCGACATTGTCTGATCCCGGATAGTCTTTTTATGCTCCCGCAGGAGCGGAACGGGCCGCCCTGAGGCGACCCGGGAAAGGTGGTTCGCGCCTTACTTGCCGGCTTTGGCGAGTTCGGCGTCGAGCTCGGGCAGGACGGTGAAGAGATCCCCGACGAGGCCGTAATCGGCGATCTGGAAGATCGGGGCTTCCTCGTCCTTGTTGATGGCAACGATGACCTTCGAGTCCTTCATGCCGGCGAGATGCTGGATCGCGCCGGAGATGCCGACGGCGATGTAGAGCTCGGGCGCGACGACCTTGCCGGTCTGGCCGACCTGCCAGTCGTTGGGGGCATAGCCCGCATCGACCGCGGCGCGCGAGGCGCCCATAGCGGCGCCGAGCTTGTCGGCGACCGGCTCGATCACCTTGCCGAAGTTCTCGGCCGAGGCGAGCGCGCGGCCGCCCGAGATGATGATCTTGGCCGAGGCCAGCTCCGGACGGTCGGACTTCGCGACCTCCTCGCCCTTGAAGGACGAGTTGCCGGGGTTTTCGGCGGCCGAGACCGCCTCGACCGCGGCCGAGCCGCCTTCGCCAGCCGCCTGGAAGGAGGCGGTGCGGATGGTCAGCAGCTTCTTGGCGTCGGTCGACTGCACGGTCTGGATGGCGTTGCCGGCATAGACCGGGCGCTCGAAGGTATCGGGCGAGACGATCTTGCTGACGTCGGAGACCTGCATCACGTCGAGCAAGGCCGCAACCCGCGGCAGCACGTTCTTGCCGGTGGTGGTCGAGGGCGCGACGATCGCGTCGTAACCGGCGGCCAGCTTGGCGATCAGCGCCGCCAGCGGCTCGGCCAGCGCATGGCCGTAAGCCGTATCATCGGCAAGCAGCACCTTCTCGACGCCGGCGAGCTTGGCGGCCGCATCGGCCGCGCCCTTCGCGCCCTGGCCGGCGACGAGGATATGGACGGGGGCGCCGAGCTGGCTGGCTGCCGTCAGCGCCTTGGCGGTGGCGTCCTTGACGGTGGCGTTGTCGTGTTCGGCGATCAGCAGCGTGGTCATCAGATCACCCCGGCGGTCTTGAGCTTGGAGACGAGTTCGGCGGCATTGGCCACCTTGACGCCGGCGGAGCGGCCGGCGGGCTCGACCGTCTTCAGAACCTTGAGGCGCGGCGCGACATCGACGCCGAGCGTCTCGGCCGAGGTCTCGTCGAGCGGCTTCTTCTTCGCCTTCATGATGTTGGGCAGCGAGGCATAGCGCGGCTCGTTCAGGCGCAGATCCGTGGTGACGATCGCCGGCAGCTTCAGCGCCACCGTCTGCAGGCCGCCATCGACCTCGCGGGTGACGTCGACCGAGCCGTCGCCGACCGCGACCTTCGAGGCGAAGGTGCCTTGCGGCCAGCCAAGGAGGGCGGCCAGCATCTGGCCGGTCTGGTTGCAGTCGTCGTCGATGGCCTGCTTGCCGAGGATGACGAGGCCGGGGCCTTCCTGCTCGACGACCTTCTTGAGGAGCTTGGCGACGGCGAGCGGCTCGACCAGCCCATCGACCTTCACCAGGATGCCGCGATCGGCGCCCATGGCCAGCCCGGTGCGGATCGTCTCGGCAGCCTGCGCCGGGCCGATCGAGACCACCACCACCTCGGTCGCCTTGCCGGCTTCCTTCAGACGCAACGCCTCTTCCACCGCGATCTCGTCGAACGGGTTCATCGACATCTTCACGTTGGCGAGCTCGACGCCCGAACCGTCCGCCTTCACGCGGATCTTCACGTTGTAATCAACCACCCGCTTGACGGGCACCAAGATCTTCATCGTCAGATCACCGTTCAGAAGAGATGCGCCTCGCGCCGCGCCGTCGGAGACGGCAGTGTGGCGGCATCGCGGCCCTCGGCTGGAATGCGCAGGGACCGTAACGACGCCCGTTTGCGCTTGTCAACGCCGTCTAAGGTCCTGACAGCCTCCAAGGTTGGGAGGTGGGGCAAAAGCGCGCGGCCTCACCCCTCGGCATGGCGACGGCCGAACAGCGGGACGCTGCGGTGAATGAAGAGCGGCGTGAGCGCAGCCCCCGTCGCCAAGCCGCCAAGATGCGCCCACCAACCGACATTGCCGTCCGTTTGCAGCCAGGCCGAGCCGGCCTGGAGCAGGATCCAGCCGCCCAGCGCATAGAGCGCTGGGATGTGGATCGGGATCCAGTTGAAGGCGACGCCCCAGATGCGGACCTGTGGGTAGAGCATCAGATAGGAGGCGATGATGCCGGAGATCGCGCCGGACGCGCCGATCAGGGGCTGCTCCGAATCCGGATACATCCCGGCATGGATGACGGAGCCGCCGAGGCCGCACAGGAAGAAGAAGGCGAAGAAGCGCAGATGCCCCATGGCATCCTCGACATTGTCGCCGAAGACCCAGAGGAACAGCATGTTGCCGGCGAGATGCGCCAGATTGGCGTGCAGAAGGATGTTGCTGAACAGCGTCAGCCAGGGGGGCAGGTGGGCGAGGCCTTCCGGCAGCTGCGCGGTGCCGAACAGAACCGAGGGAATCAGGCCGAAGCCGGCCATGATCGCGAGCTCGGCGTTCTCCCCCGGCCAGAACCACAGCATGACCTGAGCGGTGAGGCAGATGCAGATCAAGGCATAGGTGACATAGGGCGTTCGCATGAAGCGCAGCGGCACGCCGTCATGCAAGGGGACGAACATGGAATGCCTCAGCGATTCTGGCCGGGCGCCCAGAGGACGTCGCCGCCGGCCTGCGCATTGAGGAAGCGGGAGGCGACGAACAGGAGGTCCGACAGGCGGTTGATGTATTTGAGCGCGGCAGGCGCGACGGTTTCTCCTTCGGTCGCGGCGAGTTCCGCCATCAGTCTTTCGGCACGGCGGCTGACGGTGCGGGCGAGGTGCAGATGGGTCGCGGCCGGTGTCCCGCCCGGCAGCACGAAGGAGCGCAGGGGCTCGAGGCTCTCGTTCATCCGGTCGATCTCGGCTTCGAGGCGGTCGACCTGGGCCTGGACGATTCGCAAGGGCTCGAAGGCCAGCGGCTTGCCGGTCTCGGGGGTGGAAAGATCCGCGCCGAGGTCGAAGAGGTCGTTGCTGATACGGCCGAGCATGGCCTCGACCTCGGCATTTTCGGCCGCGGCGTGGAGCCTCGCCAGACCCACGCAGGCATTGGCCTCGTCGACTGTGCCGTAGGCTGCGACCCGCAGATCGAATTTCGGGCGGCGCGGACCGGACGTCAGCCCGGTGGTGCCGTCATCGCCGGTGCGGGTGTAGATGCGGTTGAGCTTGACCATGCCACGCTTATAGCGCGGCGTGGCCGGGACGGAAGCGGGGTTTTCCCGCTTGGCCGGGTGTCAGAAAGTATAGCCGAGCCGGGCGCCGAAATTGGCGGGGCCGCGCGGCGAGGATCCGGCCCTGTTGTCGCCGCAGCCGGCCGTGCTGAAATGCTCGAGCGTGGTCACGAGGCTCCAGCGGTCGGACAGCCGCACGCCCAGTGCCGCGGCTTCGCGCGTGCCGGTGTTGCAGCCGAGGTTGAGCCGGTTCTCGGGCACGACGAGGCCGGTCTTGCCGTCGTTGAGCGCTGCCCCGAAGCTCGCCTCGACGAAAACCTCGCGCGTGACGTCGAAGGTCCAGGTCGCACCGGCATAGGCATAGCGCGTGCCGTTGAAATTCAGGCTGCTGCCGAGATTGAAGCGCGGGATGAAGGATGCCGCGATGCGGTCCTGCAGCGGGATCAGGCGGGGCGAGAGCACTTCCGCGCCCATGTTGAGGAGGCCGCCTTCGCGTCCGCCGGGATTGGCGACGCCGGCGCCGATGCGGGTTTCCCAAGCCGGGGCGGGCGGCTCGGCGGCAGGCGCATAGCTGGAAACGCTGCCGGAGAGCGAGCGGGTCTGCGCCACGGCAGAGGATGCGGCCAAGCAACCGGCAAGGAGCAGCAACGCGACGCGAACCATGGGCCTTCGACGATGAACGGGCGACGGAGCGTTAGTGAAGCACACACACTCGTGTTCGGAATGTGGCAAAACCGGCTCCCGAGAGGGGCCGTTCACAGCTTTACCTTCTTAAAACGTCAACGCTTTCAATCAATTGTACCGATTGCTGCGACATCTCAGCCGTTGCGCCACCAGAGCACGATCACGATCAGGATGATGGCGAAGAACTGCAGCAGGACGCGCAGCCGCATCAGCTTCTGCGATGTGTTGGCGTTGCCACCACGCAGCATGTTGACGAGGCCGAGCAGCAGCACGATGGCGACTGCGCCGACCGCGACGGAGACGAGGGTGTTCGAAAACGTCATGGGGCAAGCCTCTAGAGCATCGGCCCGAAAAGTGGAGTGCGGTTTTCGGGAAATGCCGATGCAAACTCGAAAGCCCAGAGCATCGGGTCGAACATGATGTTCGGCCAGATGATCTAGAATGGCATAACGGTCTTGGCCAGCGTCGCGGTGGCGCCAGGCCCGTCACGGGCTGGGTCAGCTTGTCGCGGCACTCTGCGAGAAGGCGCGGCTGCGCACCGGAGGGGCCAGATCGTCGGCAAGCGCTCGGCTGAGCGCGGGCAGGCCTTCAAGGAGATTGGGCACGAAGGCCTGGGACGGCGGCTGCCGCTTCGGCAAGGCATGGAGCGCGGCGGCCATGACGAGTGGATCGCGCGCGCCTTCGCCGGTCTGGGCCGGATCGCAGAGCATCTCGATCAGCCCGAGCTCGCCCGCGCGACGGGCGCGGATCGCCTGTTCGAGGCGAGGCTTGACCCGAGGCACGATCAGGGCCGGCTTGTCGAAGGAGAGGATCTCGCAAAAGGTGTTGTAGCCGCCCATCGCCACGACGCAGTGCGCGCGGTTCATCAGCAGTTCCAGGCGCGGCTCGAAGCCGAGGCCCTCCAGCTTGGGGTTGCGGGCGATTCGTTCCGCGAATTCCTTGCGCTTCTCGCGGGACATGAAGGGCCCGAAGACGATCAGGGCCGGCAGGGGGATGGTCGGGTCGGCCTCATAGGCCGAGATCACCCAGTCGATGACGCCGGCGCCGTCGCCGCCGCCGCCGGGCGTGACGAGGATGAAGGGCTGCTTGGTGATTCGTGGATAGCGGTTCGGCGGCATCGGGCTCGGGACAGCGCGCTTGAGATAGCCGACATAGCGGATCTTCTCGGCAAAGCGATGCTGCTCCGGCAGGCCGGTCAGGGGCTGGTACACGTCCTCCAGGCCGTAGACGAAGATGTCGTCGTAGACGGTGTCGAGCGCCTCCAGCGCGCCGCTGCGGTGCCATTCGTCGAGGAGCGTGTCGGGATCGTCGAGCACGTCGCGCAGGCCCAGGACGATCCGCGCGCCCCGCCGGCGCAGAAGGTCGAGCGAGGGCTTCAATTCGCCGCGAAGGCCGAGCGGCTCCTTGTCGACGATCACGACGTCGGGATCGAAGGATTGCACCGTCTGCCTGATGATGTCGGTGCGCAGGCGCAGCGTGTCGCCAAGGTCGAGGTTCAGGTGATGCGGCTCGTAGCGGCCGTCGCTCTGCTTCTCGATGCCGGGGATGCGGACATAGTCGATGCCGTCGCCAAACTGGAAGCTCGACACGACCGACGAGCCCGAGACGATGATGACCGAAATATGCGGGAAGCTGGCGATCAGCGCATTGGCGATGGCGCGGCAGCGGCGGATATGGCCGAGGCCGAAGGTGTCGTGGCTGTAGATCAGCACGCGCGGAGCATGCGGGCTGCGCGGCGCCCTTTCGGCTCCGGCCAGATCGATGACGTTGGAAGACATCCGATGTCGCCCTCCGCAAAGGCCAGACGACCTCATGAGCGAGGACGAACGCAGCTCGGAACCAGTGTAAAGTTCTTATAGCGCGATGATGCGGGGCAACCAAGCCCGCGCCTGCGGCAACGTGCCGGGATTCATCTTGGGCGGGACGCCGGCAATACTGGGGGAGGAAGAAGCGCGGCCGGATCGGCGAGCGTCGCGGCCGGATGAGCGGCCAGGAGGCCGAGGATATCGTCGAGAACGGACCATGCTCCCTCGTCGTGATCGCGATGATGCAGGAGCAGTCCGAGCGTTGCGGGGCTGCTCGCGTCCTCGTCGCGCATCGCGGCGAGTTGGCCGGTGATCTCCGGTACGAGTTCTTCCGGCCGGCGACCGATGCGGCCGCCCTGCCAATCCATCACATCGATCTGCGTGTTGAGCAGATGCGGGCCGCCCGCCGGGCCGTGCCGATAATTGCGGAAGCACGACAATCCCGAAAAGCCGAGGCCGCCGAGGCGGGCCGCATGGCCGGGGTCGATCCGGTTCCAGGGCGGCACGAAGACCGGCAGGACATCGTCGCCAAGCCGATCCCGAAGCCGGTCCCGACCTTGAGCGATCTCGCCGTCGACGGTCTTTCCGTCGCGCTCGGAGCCGAATTCAGATTTCTTGCCACCCGCCGGAGCGTGGTTGCGGTGCCAGACGCCGTGCTGGCATGGGCGTAGTCGCGGCATGGCCCGCAATGCCGGCGCAAGCTCCGCTTCGGCCAGCATCGGGATTACCGCGAGCAGCACGGCTGTGCCATGCCGCTCGGCCAGGGCAGAGAGCCGGTCCAGGGCCGGGCTCGGCGCGACGGCATCGTCGTCCCGGAGCCAGATCCGGAGCTGCCGGCCGGACACGAGCCAGTCATCCAGCTCCCGCGACAAGGCTTGCCAATGCGTCCCGCTCATGACGGGCGCTTGCCGGTGGCTGCGAGCTTGGCGCGGCGATGGCGGCAGGCCAGTTCGAGGCCCTCGGCCAGTCGGAGCGTGGCGCGGGCGCTCGTCCGCTCCTCCAGGACGAAACGGCGGGCGGCTGCGCCCATGTCTTGGCGCATCGCTCTGTCGCCCAGCAGGGACAGGAGATTGCCGGCGAAGGCGGCCTCATCGCCCTCGGGGGCGAGGAGTGCGGTCTTGCCGGCCATCACCGTCGCGGAGACGCCGCCGCTGTCGAAGGCGACCACCGGCAGCCCGACCGCCTGGGCCTCCAGATAGACGAGGCCATAGGCTTCGCGCACGCCCGGCCAGACGAAGACGTCATGCGCCGCAAGCTCGTCGAGCGCCCGCTCGCGCGGGATCAGGCCGAGCCAGTCGATCCGGCCCGGCGGCAACCCGGCGAAGGCCTGCTCGATCTCGCCGCGTTGGCGACCGTCACCGATCACGCTGAGGCGCCATTCCGCGTCGGGAATGCGGGAGAGGATGCGCGCGAGCGTCAGATAGCTGTTCTGCTTGGTGCCTTCGCGCATCATGGCGATGGTGATGAGGCGCGGCGGGCCGGGGCGATCGCGGCGTTGCGGCGGCACCGCGTCGAAAGTGATGAAAGGCGGCAGGTCGAGCAAGGCCGTGCCGGGCTTGCGCCAGGGTTCCAGCCCCTGGCGATCGCGATCGGTGAAATGGAAATGCGCATCGGCGTTTGAGAGGCCGTGCCGGACGATCGCGGTCTGCGCCGCCCATTGGTCATGGGCGCGGCGCTCGGAATCGCTGGCCTCGGCCGTGATGTAGGGAATGCCGAAGGCGGCAGCCACGGCCGGGCCGAGCAGATCCGGGGCGCGGTAATAATTGTGATAGGTGAACCAGAGATCGGGGCGCGGGGCGCCTGCCCGGCAGCTCGCGAACAGATTCTCGCGCAGCTGTTCCGCTTCCTGCAGGTGACGGTCGAAACAGGCTGATTCGGCGCTGCGCAGATAGCCGCGCCCGGCGCGGACCGGCTCCACGACATGGCCCAGCGTCTCCAGCGCGGCGACGAGCTGGCGCGCCATGCGGCGGTCGCCGGAGACGCCGCCATCGTCGAAGAGATTGAGCGGGGTGTGGAATGCGATGCGCAAGATGGCTCTGCGAAAGGCGCGATGGGGCTGGTCAGCGATAGGGGTCGGCCGCGTCGCGCAGGCCGTCGCCGAGGAAGTTGAAGGCGAGGATAATCAGGATCACAGGCACGACCGGATAGAGCAGCCAGGGATAGAGCGCCACCACGTTGATGTTCTGCGCCTCGTTGAGCATCACGCCCCAGCTGGTGATCGGCGGCCGAAGGCCGAGGCCGAGAAAGGAGAGTGCCGTCTCGCCGAGGATGGTCTTGGGGATGGTGATCGTCGCTGCGGCGATGAGATGGCTCATGAAGCCGGGGATCAGGTGCAGGCCGATGATGCGTTGCGGCTTGGCTCCCATCAGCTGGGCGGCGACGACATAGTCCTCCTCGCGCAGCGACAGAAGCTTGGAGCGGACCGAGCGGGCGAGGCCCGTCCAGTCCATCAGGCCCAGAATGATCGTGATGCCGAAATAGACGACCAGGGGGCTCCATGACGGCGGCATGATCGAAGCCAGCGCCAGCCAGAGCGGGATATGCGGCAAGGACTGCACGATCTCGATGATGCGCTGGACGACGAGATCCACGCGCCCGCCGTAATAGCCGGCGATGCCGCCGATGATGACGCCGAGCACGAAGGAGACCGAGATACCAAGCAGGCCGATCGAGAGCGAGATGCGCCCGCCATAGAGGATGCGCGAGAGCATGTCGCGCCCCAGCCGATCCGAGCCGAGCCAGAAGAAGGTGCCGTCCTTCGGTGGGCAGACGAGGCGCCAGCTGCCGGGGATCAGGCCCCAGAACTCGTAGCTGTCGTCGCCATGGCAGAAGAAGCGCAGCTGTTGCGGGCGCGTGCGGTCGACCTCGTATTCGCGCTTCAGGTTCTCCATGTTGAGGCGCATCGTGTAGGGGTAGACGAAGGGCCCGATGAAACTGCCCTCGTGGAACAGGTGGACGCTCTGGCCGGGGGCGCGGATGAAATCGGTGTTGCGCGTCGTGTAGTGATAGGGCGCGAGGAATTCGGCGAAGGCCGCCATCGCGTAGATCGCCAGGATGACGACGGCCGAGATCACCGCGAGCCTGTGCCGGCGGAACTTCCACCACATCAATTGCCATTGCGAGGCGAGGTAGACCCGCTCCTGCTCCGGCGTCATCGCCTCGGTGGCGTAGGGCTCGAACGGCGCGGTCGAGGCTGCATGCAGCAGGGGAGCGCCGTCCGGAGGGAGCGTGTTGAGCGGGTTCGCCGTCACTTGGTCGCGGTCCCCTGCAGGCGGATGCGCGGATCCAGGATGGCGAGCGCGATGTCCGAGATCAGCACGCCGATCACGGTCAGGAAGGAAAGGAACATCAGGAACGAGCCGGCGAGATACATGTCCTGGCTCTGCAGCGCGCGGATCAGGAGCGGCCCGGTGGTCTGCAGCGAGAGCACGATGGCGACGACCTCGGCGCCCGAGACGATCGAGGGCAGGATGTCGCCGATATCCGAGATGAAGAAGTTGAGCGACATGCGTAAGGGGTATTTCCGCAGCGCCTTGCCGGGCGGAAGGCCCTTGGCGCGGGCGGTGACGTAGTACTGCTTCTGCAATTCGTCGAGGAGATTGGCGCGCAGCGCCCGGATCATGCCGGCGGTGCCGCCCGCGCCGATGATGATGACCGGAATCCAGAGATGCTCCAGCACGGAGCGCAGCTTGGCCCAGCTCATCGGCTGGTTGAGATATTGCGGGTCGACGAGGCCGCCGATCGAGGTGCCGAACCAGACATTGGCGAAATACATGAAGACCAGCGCCAGCAGGAAATGCGGCACGGCCAGGCCGATCAGGCCGATGAAGGTCAGCCCGTAATCGCCCCAGCTGTATTGATGCGTCGCCGAATAGATGCCGATCGGGAAGGCGACGATCCAGGTGAAGACGATGGTGGCGAAGGAGACCAGCATGGTGAGCAGCAGACGGTCGCCGACGATCTCCCGGACCGGCCGCTGATACTCGAAGGAGTAGCCCATGTCGCCCTGGAGCAGGCCCGCGACCCAGCGGAAATAGCGTTCGACCGGCGGCCGGTCGAAGCCGTACTCCTTCTTCAGGAACTCGATGCGGCTCATATCGGCCTTCTCGCCCTGGGCCTGCATCTCGGCGGCGAGCGTCTCGAAATAGTCCCCTTCGGGCAGGTTGATCACGGTGAAGATCAGCGCGCTGGTGACCAGCAGCGTCGGGATCATGATCAGGATGCGCTTGAGGATGTAGCGGAACAGCACGGATCAGCCTTTGGTCTCTTGCCGATCGAACCAGAAGGTATCGGGCATGTAGCGGCCGATGAAGGCACCGGGCTCGAAGCTGTAGAGCCCCACTTCGGGGACGTTGCGCAGATCGCGCGAAACGACGATCGGTTGAAGCGTGCTGTTGATCACGCCGATGGTGAAGACCTGCTCGGCGTTGATCGCCAGCATCTTGTGCCAGATGGCCCGGCGCTGCTCGCGGGTGGAACTGACGCGCCATTCCTCATAGAGCCGCACCAGCTCGTTGACCTCCGGCAGGGCCGGGCGCTCGCCCTCGCGGCCGTTGGTCTCGACGAACTGACCCCAGCGTGGCCACTGGAACTGTGCCGCGGAGGTCGGCGCCAGCGCATCCGGTTCCATATCCGCGGTGACGAGCGCATTGTCCATGCCGGCCCAGGCCGACATCACGGTTTGCCCGGCGACGATGCGGCGGCGGAAGACGTCGCGTTGCGTCGAGCGCGGATAGATCTTGATGCCGACATTGAGGAAATCCTGCTTCAGCAGGTCGAGGATGTCGGTCTCCTCGGTATTCTCGCCCGCCGTCTCGATCGTAAATTCGAGCCGACGCCCGTCGGAGAGCAGGCGCACCCCATCATCGTCGCGCCTGGTCAGGCCGATCTCGTCGAGCAGCCGGTTCGCCAGGCCCGGATCGTGCTGGATCCAGAGGGAGGCGAAGGTGGAATCGTAGAGCGGGCTTTCGGGCAGCGCGGTGTTGCCGCTGTCCTTGGCGAGGCCGAAGAAGATGACCTTGTTGACATCCGTCCGGTTGATCGCGACGGAGATCGCCCGGCGGTAGCGCACATCGCGGTTGAGGTCGCGCCAGACCGGGTCGATCGCGTTCAGGTTCGGCAGCAAGGCGAAATAGGCGCCCTCGGCCCGCTTCCAGAGCCTGACGTCGAAGTTCATCCGCTTCGAGGCTTCCTTCAGGAAGGTGTAGTTGTCGAAGCGGAGATAGCGGGCCTGGAGATCGGCTTCGCCGGCCGCGGTCTTGGCCGGGATCAGGGCGCTCGTGCCGATGGTCAGCGTCACCTGATCGGAATAGGGCAGCTGCCGGCCCTTCTCGTCGACGCGGTGAAAATAGGGGTTGCGCTCGAAGACGAACTGCTCGGCCGGCAGTGGCGTCGTATTGCGCCAGGGCTCGAGCGTCGGCAGGCTGGGGTTCTCGGGCCGGTACATGCGCGACAGGCGCTCGTGCAGCGCGCCCCAGTCGCGCACGCGGTTCTCTTTCACCCGCTGGGTGAGCTCGTGCTTGGGCGCGTGCTTCTCGTGGAATTGCTTGAGATAGCGCGAGGGCATGAAGATATAGGTCGGCTGCGCGCCCGCCAGTGCCGACAGGAAGACCGGATTCGGCTGCTCCCAGCTATATTGCACCTCGGTCTCGCTCAGCACCTCGAAGAAGGGCGCATTGCCGCCGGAGAGCATCGCCTGCGGCGGGCCGCCGGGCGAGAGGCGCTTGTTGTTGGCGACATCCTCCCACCAGTAGCGGAAATCCTCGCTGGTGAAGGGCGAGCCGTCGGACCAGCGATGCCCGGCGCGCAGGCGCAGCGTGAAGACGCGGCCGTCCCGGACATCGCAGCTTTCGAGCACGTCCGGCACGAGGTCGAGATTCTCGTCATAGACCATCAGCCGGGTGTAGCCGTAGAGCGTCATCATCCGGATGTCGCGCTGGTCGCCCATCAGCATGCGGATATTGCCGCCATGGCGTCCCGGCTGGCGGCCGAGCTTGCCGAGCTCGATGATGCGCGGTGCTGCGGGCAGGCGCTCGGCCACCGGCGGCAGGGCCCCGGACGCGACCTTGTCGGCGAAGAAGGGGCTGTCGAGAGGCGCGGACAGAAGCCGCTGCGCCAGGGCGCGCCGGGGGAGCGTCGCGCTGGCCAGCGCCACCGTTCCCAGCAGCAGGGCGCCGCGTCGCGTCGTATGCGGATTGCGGAGGGTCATGACACTAGCTCCCGGACATCGGCGTTCGGCCGGGCCAGGACGTAATGGCCTTCGCCGAGGGCCAGATGCGTCAGGGCTGAGGCGTCGGAGCCGATCTTGAAGGCATCTCCCCAATGGCTGTCGTCGGAGGCGCCGCCCGGTGCCGCCAGCTTGAAGTCGAGCTTGCGATCGAGATCGGCGAAGGGCACGGAGCGCAGCAGCGCCTTGGTGTAGGGGTGGACCGGCTTGGTGAAGAGCGTGTGGCGCGGCGCGAGCTCGACGATATGGCCGCTGGCCATCACCGCGATGCGGTCCGCCATGTAGTTCACCACGGCGAGATTGTGGGAGATGAACAGGAAGGTCAGGCCGCGCTCGGCCTGAAGATCCTTCAGCAGGTTGAGGATCTGGGCCTGCACCGAGACGTCCAGCGCCGAGACCGGCTCGTCGCAGATGATGAGTTCGGGGTCGAGCGCGAGCGCGCGGGCGATGCCGATGCGCTGGCGCTGGCCGCCGGAAAAGGAATGCGGGTAGCGGTTCAGGAAGCGGACATCGAGGCCGACATCCTGCATGAGTGAGCGCACCCGCTCGTCCTGCGCGGCGGGATCGCCCCGGTCGTGGATGGCGAGCGGCTCGCGCAGGATGTTCATCACCGTCATGCGCGGCGAGAGCGACGAGACGGGGTCCTGGAAGATCATCTGGATGCGCGGCCGGAAGGCGCGCAGCGCCTCGCCCTGCAAACCGAGCACGTCGACCCGGTCGTGGCCATCGTCGAACACGACCTCGCCGGCGTTGGCGGTGACGGCCCGCATGATGATCTTGCTGACCGTGGTCTTGCCGCAGCCGCTTTCGCCGACGAGCCCGAGGCATTCGCCCCGGCGGATGTCGAAACTGACGTCGTCGACTGCCTTCACCGTGCTCAGCGTGCCCTTGCCGAAGAAGCCGCGCGAGCCGGTGACATAGGTCTTGCTGAGGTGGCGAACGCGCAGCAGCGGCGTGTCGCGGGCCTCGGGCGGAGGGGCGGGGCGCGGCGCGACCGGGAGCCTGGGCTTGGCCTCGCGCAAGGCGACGAGGCGTTCGCCCTCCTGCATGTCGAAATGCGGCGACGCGTTCAGCAGCGCCTTGAGATAGGGGTGGCGCGGCCTGCGGAAGATGTCCTCGACCGGGCCCCGCTCCATGATCTCGCCGTGGAAGATCACGACCACCTCGTCGGCCATGTTGGCGACGACGCCGAGATCATGGGTGATCAGCAAGATCGCCATGCCCATCTCGCCCTGGAGATCGCGCATCAGGTCGAGCACCTGGGCCTGGATGGTGACGTCGAGCGCCGTGGTCGGCTCGTCGGCGATCAGCAGGGCCGGCTGGCAGATCAGCGCCATGGCGAGCATGGCGCGCTGGCGCAGGCCGCCGGAGAGCTCGAAGGAATAGAGCCCGAAGGCGCGCTTCGGGTTCTTGAAGCCGACGCGCTTCAGCATCGCCTCGATCAGTTCGCGCGCCTGCGCCTTCGGCATCGGCCGGTGCAGGAGCAGCGCCTCCTCGATCTGGTTGCCGATCGTGTGGACCGGGGAGAGCGAGGACATCGGCTCCTGGAAGATCATGCCGATGCGCCCGCCGCGCAGGGACCGGATTTCCGGCCCCTCGGCCGGAAGGGCGGCGATGTCGATCGCGTTCGCCGGTTCCAGCGGATCACGGAACAGGATCTCGCCGCCGGTCACGGCGCCCGCGCGCGGCAGCAGGCCCATGATGGCCTGTGAGATCACCGATTTGCCGGAGCCGGATTCGCCGACCAGCGCGACGGTCTTGCCTGCGGGCACGCGCAGGCTCACGCCCTTCACCACCTCGCGGGCGAGGCCGTGAACCGTGAAGCCGATCCGCAGATCGCTGATGCGCAGAATATCCATGACCCGCTTCGACGCCACTCGGGAACGATCCGCTCCTCACTCGCTGTCACTAGACGTCGAAAGTTGCGACTTGCCAATGACTTTCGGCGTCGCGGCCGGTTCGTCCGGACATTGGCCGATGCGGATGACGTCGCTGCAACGCGGTCCGCGCCGAAAATCGTCGTAGCTGACGCTCCAGGGCTGGCGGGCCGGCGCACGATAGGGACCGAACTTGAAATACTGGTTGGCGTCGAGGCCCGGGCCGCTATGGCCGATATGGCCGCGGACGGTCACAATCCGAGCGCCGTTGACCATGATCTCGACATGGCCGTCGCCATGCGGCCCCGGTTGCGAGCGGGCGACGATATCGATCCAGCCGTTCCGCACCGGCGGCAGGGCGGCATGCTGCGTCACCGCGATCGAGGGCGCGCAGGCATTGAAATAGCTGGGGTAATTCTTGCGCGCGGCGCCGGCTTCCATGGCGACCAGTGCGCGCGTCTGGCGGGCTTTCGGGCGGTCGAACACCAGAGCCTCGCCCGGAAGGCAGCCATGCGGGCGCTCCGCGCCTCCGATTGGGTAGGAGGGCACGCGATCGGTCTCGACCGTGACGCCGAGATGGCCGCGGTAGAGCCGGATGGCGAGGAAGGGTGAGTAGTCGCCTTCCGCCGCTGGGCGGATCTCGCGCTTCCACTGCGCGATCACATATCTGCGATCGTCCCGCGGCACCGGATCGTCGAGGCGCAAGGCCAGCCCGTACCAGATTGTGCTGCGATACGGGGCGAGCACCGCGGGGCGTTCCCAGGCCTCGGCGCGCTCGCTGCAATCGGCACGATTCGGCGGGCAGGAGGCCATCGCCGTCAGGGTCAGGACGCCTGCGCTGCGCGGGGGGCGCTGAGGGGCCGAAAACCACCCGCCCGGCGCGCTGCTCGAAGTTGTGCTTGTAGAAAAGCCCGTCCTCGGCGGCGAAATCGTCGCCATCGAAGCCATCCTGCAGGCGCAGGGCGGCGTTGTCCCGCGCGTTCTCCGCCGCAGGCGATGCGAGAGGGACGGCTCCCGCGCAGAGGGCGATGGCGCAGGCCAGAGCGGCGCGGAGCGGCAGGCTGTTCACGTCTTCTCCAGGCGGTGTGGCTCGGCCGCGTCTGTGCTCAGAGGGCGTTTGGAAATTAACCTTGAGCGAGCCGGTTGAGCATGAGGCGGGCTGCTGCGATGTCGATCATCGTCTCTGACGTCTGTACACGGTACTCATAGTCCTTGCTAAGCCGACGATTGCGACCGAGCCAGGCGAAGCTGCGCTCGACGATCCAAGTCAAGCCCGTGATCTTGAAGGCGCGCTGACGACGCTTGACGATCTGCAGCCGCCAACCTTGCTGTTCTGCCAGCGCGCGGGAGAGTTTCTTGCTCTCATGACCCGCGTCGGCGATGATGGTGGTGATCGCCGGAAAGAGCGCGCGCAATCCGTTTGTCAGCAAGGCACCGGCGCGCCGATCCGAAACATCGGCAGCTTCGACGCGGTTGGCGATCGGCAGGCCGAGCGTGTCGACCAGAATGTGACGCTTTCTGCCCTTCACCCGCTTGAAGGCGTCAAAACCGCGGGTTCCGCCGACCTCGGTGGTCTTGACCGACTGTCCATCCATGATCACGACGGTCGGACATTCCGCGCGACCGGCCCGAAGTCGGGTAAGCCGGTAGAGTTCACGTTGCAGACAAACCCAGATGCCGGTTCGCTGCCATGACCGAAAGTACCAGTAGACCGTGTTCCAGGCAGGGAAATCTCTCGGCAGTTGGCGCCATTGGCAGCCGGTACGCAGCAGATAGAAGATCGCGTCCAGGACGGCACGAAGACTGATCCGTCGTCGTCGGCCGCGCCGGCTCGCTTTCGGCAGTAGCGGCTCAACAATCGACCATTGTTCATCCGTCACGTTCGATACGTACTGGCTACCGCCCATCCCTTGCCTCCGTTCAACGGACGGCAAGGAACACCGCAATCCTTAATTTCCAAACGCCCTCTTACGCCCGTTGCGCGAATGTCGTGGGCCGGGGGAAAATGCAGTCGCGAGGCTGGTTGCGCGATTACATAGCCGTCCAGGGCCTCCGGTGTTCCGCACACGAGCATATCCCGGTCGTTCATCGTCTGGCATCGCCTCATCCAGTTGCCGAACCGATCGTCAGCATCTGCGTGAGGGGTCCAGAATACATCCAGCTCAGCGAGTATCTTTCCTGTTTTCCGCGCTCCGCCTGACGATCCCCGCAATGTCGCTATCCGAAGCCGCGCGCACATCGAGGGGCGGGGTCGCGCCTTCAAGATTGCTCTTGGCGAGATAGAGCGTCAGCGGCCTATATCCCCGCTGCTCGAAACACACTCGCAAGTCGTTGCCGCAAACAAAAGAGGCCAACAGCAACTCTGCTCCCGCGTCCCGAAGGTCCGCTTCGGCAGCTTCCACAAGCGCCGGGATCGTGCCTGGCGGCGCGTCTGCTGTAGCAAAGCACTCCGGCATCAGTAGGCCGGGATCGCCCCATTTTCCGGCATAGATCGGAGGAACCGGCAAGAGCACGGAATGGGCAACGCCGACCAGCTCGCCGCCTGCGTCGGCAACTAGCCATTTTTGTCGGAATGGTTGCTTTTCCGCCGTTAGGGCGAATTTGACGGCCTCTCCCACCTTTGCAGGGGCGTCATCATCGAGCACCCATAGCACCGGGTCGTGGGCCTGCCTGCTACGGGCATCCTGCATCAAGAGATCGACCATCTGCGGTAAGTCATCGAGCGTGGCGGCTCTGATTTCAGCGGGCATATTGTCCCCTTTGGTTGTGTTTCGGCCGTCCCTACCTAGTCAGCGCATCATTGAGCGCCCTATAAAGGGTAGCGCGATGGACGCCCAGGAGCCGGGCGACTTCCGCAACTGGCTTCTTGTCCTGGTCGATAAGCTGGTGGGCGTGGGCGATCTGCTCGGCCGACAGGGTAGGGGAGGGGCCGAACCGCACACCTCGGGCTTTCGCCGCGATCCTGCCGGCGCTGGTGCGCTCCACGATCAAGGATCGCTCGAAATCCGCAATGCCGGCAAACACTGTCAACACCATGCGGCCGGCCGGCGTCGTCGTGTCGGCCCACGGCTCGGCCAGGGAGCGCAGACCAGCGCCGGCCTCCTTGATCCGCTCTGCGATGCTGAGAGGGCGTTTGGAAATTAACCTTGAGCGAGCCGGTTGAGCATGAGGCGGGCTGCTGCGATGTCGATCATCGTCTCTGACGTCTGTACACGGTACTCATAGTCCTTGCTAAGCCGACGATTGCGACCGAGCCAGGCGAAGCTGCGCTCGACGATCCAAGTCAAGCCCGTGATCTTGAAGGCGCGCTGACGACGCTTGACGATCTGCAGCCGCCAACCTTGCTGTTCTGCCAGCGCGCGGGAGAGTTTCTTGCTCTCATGACCCGCGTCGGCGATGATGGTGGTGATCGCCGGAAAGAGCGCGCGCAATCCGTTTGTCAGCAAGGCACCGGCGCGCCGATCCGAAACATCGGCAGCTTCGACGCGGTTGGCGATCGGCAGGCCGAGCGTGTCGACCAGAATGTGACGCTTTCTGCCCTTCACCCGCTTGAAGGCGTCAAAACCGCGGGTTCCGCCGACCTCGGTGGTCTTGACCGACTGTCCATCCATGATCACGACGGTCGGACATTCCGCGCGACCGGCCCGAAGTCGGGTAAGCCGGTAGAGTTCACGTTGCAGACAAACCCAGATGCCGGTTCGCTGCCATGACCGAAAGTACCAGTAGACCGTGTTCCAGGCAGGGAAATCTCTCGGCAGTTGGCGCCATTGGCAGCCGGTACGCAGCAGATAGAAGATCGCGTCCAGGACGGCACGAAGACTGATCCGTCGTCGTCGGCCGCGCCGGCTCGCTTTCGGCAGTAGCGGCTCAACAATCGACCATTGTTCATCCGTCACGTTCGATACGTACTGGCTACCGCCCATCCCTTGCCTCCGTTCAACGGACGGCAAGGAACACCGCAATCCTTAATTTCCAAACGCCCTCTCATCATGGCGCAGAGCTTCTGGCTCGGCTCGATCGCGCTGCTGATCGTGCTGGCCCAAGCGATCATCATTCCGATCCTGCGCCGGGAACAGCTCAGGCTCGGCCGCGAGCGCCAGATCGCCTCGCGCCAGCTCGCGGGCAGGATCGGCGAGATCGTCGATGCCGGGCCGATGATCCAGGGCCATGGCGCCACGGCTTACGTCCAGTCCGACATCGCCGGGCGGCTTGGGCGGCTCTTCGACATCCGCTACGCGCTCTACAAGCGGAAATTCGCGGTCAAGTTCCTCAACAACCTCCTGGCCCAGATCACGCCGTTCTTCTTCTATGCGATCGGCGGCTATTTCGCGCTGCAGGGGCGGATGGACATCGGCCAGCTCGTGGCGGTGATCGCGGCCTATCGCGACCTGCCTTCGCCGATCAAGGAGCTGATCGACTGGGACCAGCAGCGCAACGACGTGACGATCAAGTACGAGCAGGTGATTTCCCAGTTCAACAACGACGACACGCTTGTCCTCGACGAGGCGAATGGTTGCCCGCGGCTTTCGCCCCAAGGGGAGGTTCGGCTCGAGGCCGTGCAACTGCTGGACAATCGCGGCCAGCCGCTGCTGACGCCGCTGTCGTTCAGCCTGCCGCGTCCGGCGACCGTCGCCGTGATCGGACCTCCCGGGAGCGGCAAGGACGTGCTCGGGCGGATTCTGGGGCGGCAGGCGACGAACTATACCGGGCGCGTGCTCATCGACGGCGAGCCGCTGTCCGAGATGTCGGTGGAGCGCGCAAGCCACATCATCGGCTATGCCGGGGACGAGGCGGAGATCATCGCCGGAACGATCCGCGACAACATCCTGCTGCCGCTCAGGCGGCGCCGGCCGGCCCTCAAGCCCGACGGCCCGATCTCTCCCCAGGAACACCGCCGTTTCGTCGAGGCGGTCCGCTCGGGCAACTCCCCGTTTCTCTTCGAGGCGGACTGGACCGACTATGACGGCATCGGCGTTGCCGACGCGACCGAGCTCGCCGCACGGGTCCGGGAATTGCTCGACGTGTTCGGTTGCACCCGCGAGGTGTTCGAGCTCGGCCTCGGCGGCAAGGTCATGCCGCCGGTGAGCGAGCAGGCGACCGAGCGCATCATCACCGCCCGGCGGGTCGTCGCCGCGGAGCTCGAACGCATCAATCTGTGCGAGCTGATTGAGCCCTTCGTGCTCGACCGCTACAACCGCAACGCATCCATCGCCGAGAACCTGATTTTCGGCACGCGCACCAGCAGCCGGTTCGACAACGCGACCTTGCTGTTCGAGCCCTATGCGCGCTCGATCCTCCAGGCCGAGGCGCTGGTCGAGCCCTTGACCGAGATGGGTGGGCGCATCGTCGCGACCGTGGTGGAAATCTTCGCCGGGCTGCCGCAGGGACATGCGCTGTTCGAGCGCTATTCCTTCGGGGAGACCTTCGATTTCGAGCGCCTGAACGAGCTTGCCGAGGTGCTGGCCAAGCACGACATGCGCAGCCCGCTGGATCAGGAGACGCAGCGCGATCTGGTGGCGCTGGCGCTCGGCTATGTCGAGCCGAAGCACCGGCTGAACCTGATCGACGGGCGGCTGGAGCGCCGCATCCTGCGGGCTCGCGAGAGCTTCCGCCGACATTTGCCGGCCGATGCGGCGGCCGATGTCGATTTCTACGCCCTGGACAAGGTCATGCTCGGAGCGAGCGTGCGCGACAATCTGATGTTCGGTCGCATCGGCTACGGCATCCCCGATGCGGGGCGCAAGGTCACGGAGATCGTGCTGCAGGTGCTGGAGCGCTCCGGGCTGGGGGAGGCGCTCTATCGGCTCGGTCTCGATACCGAGAGCGGCATCCGCGGACGTTACCTGCCGGCGCGGCTGCGGCAGGCGGTTCCGCTGGTCGAGGCCCTGGTCAAGGCGCCCCAGATCGCCATTCTCGATATCTCGACGCTGCTCGCGATTTCCGACGCGCCGGAGGAGATCGTGGCGCGGCTGCGCGGCTATTGCGCGGGAATGACCCTGTTTCTTCTGGCGGGAGATGCTAACCTGCTCGGGGATGTTTCGTTGCGGATCGTCTTCCACGACGCGACCGGGGTAGTCGAGGCCGACAACGCCCCCGACGCGGCCAACGATGCCGGCGCTCGCGCGTTGCGTTTCGCGGAGGCTCGGCACATGGAGGCACGGTCATGAGTCTGGAAGCCGACATCAGTTGCCTGCGGAACCTGCCGCTGTTCCATGACATGCCGCCGTCGCGGCTGAAGCTCGTCGCCCTGATGGGCGAGAGGCTCTATTTCGAGCCGGGAGCGGTCCTGATTAGCCAGAAGGACAAGCTCGAGGGCGTCTATGTCGTCCTCGAGGGCGAGGTCGAGTTCTCCCAGCCGCGCGAGAACGGCGAAGAGCGGCGTTTCGTCAAGGACACCGGCAGCATCACCGGCGACGTCTCGCTGCTGAGCGGACTGCCCTTCATCGGCACCATCAGCGCGAAGTCCCGCGTTCTGGCGCTCAGGATTCCGAAGGACCTGTTCTTCGAACTGCTGCAGACCGTTCCGGAGTTCAGCCTCGCGGTCTGTCGGGATCTGGCTGGGCGCGTTCACCGGCTCGCCTCCGTGCTGCTGCGCGAGCACGAAACCGTTTGACGAGGTCGATGATCGCATGAATCGGCCACAAGCCGCAGGCGCGGATCGCACGGGCACTGCCCGCAACGGTATGAGCGCGAGCATGGATCAGGTCTCGTCCTGGAGCCGGGACATCCGCCTCGTCTCGGGCCTGATCCTGCTCACCTTCGCGACGACGCATTTCCTCAATCATGCCATCGGCATTTTCGGGCTCGAGGCGATGGAGCGCGTGCAGGACTGGCGCTACAACGTCTGGCACTCCCGCGTCGGCACCTTCGTGCTCTATGGCGCGCTCATCATCCATCCGGTCTTCGCGCTGCTGCGGGTCGTGCAGCGACGCACCTTCAAGATGCCGCTGCGCGAGATGCTGCAGATCGCGCTCGGCCTCGCCATCCCGCTTCTGCTCGTCGATCACATCGTCAGCACGCGCGTGATGGGGCATTATTTTGGAGTCGACGAGACCTATCACGCGGTTCTGCGCAGGCTCTGGCCGGATTTCGCGCTGCTGCAGTCGCTGCTGCTGGTGCTGGTCTGGACGCACGGGATCATCGGCATCCATTTCATGCTGCGCGCGCGCGACGCCTATCGGCACTGGCGCGATCCGTTCCTGCTGCTCTCGATCCTGATCCCGCTGCTCGCCCTGATCGGCTTCACTGTCGCGGCGCGGGAAGCCGAACGGATGGCGCTTCCGGCCGAGCTCGTCAGCGAGGCGCAGCGGGCGATGTTCGAGCGGGACGTGATGGGGGCGAAGAGCGCCTTCTACGGGCTGGTCGGTGCCTTCGTGCTCTTCGTCGGCGTCCGCGAGATCCGGGTCCGGACACGGCGCCAGATCACGGTGCGCTTCGTCGGCCACGGCACGCGCCGTCTGGCGCCCGGGCCGACGGTGCTGGAGATGTTCCGGCGCTTCGGCATTCCGCATGCTGCGCTTTGCGGCGGCCGGGCGCGCTGCGCGACCTGCCGCGTGCTCGTCATCGACGGCAACGACAAGCTGCCCCAGCCCGGACTCAACGAGGCAAAGCTGCTGCGGCGCATCTCGGCGCCGGAAGGGGTGAGGCTCGCCTGCCAGATCCGGCCGCATCAGGATCTGCAGGTGCAGATCCTGCTCGCGTCGCGCCTGAACGCCGCCGGGGCGCGGACGCTGCAGCCGGACGATGCCATCAACAAGCGTGGCCTGACGGTGGTGGTCGCCGATCTGCGCGCCTTCTCGGCGCTCTCCGAGCGGCAGCTGCCGCGCGAGCTGATCGGGCTTCTCAACCGCTTCTTCGACGAGATGAGCCAGGCCATCACCGCCCATGACGGGCGGATCGATGCCTTCTATGGCGATGGCTTCATGGCGGTCTTCGGCCTGGAAGGCTCGCAGGCGCGCGGCGCGCAGGCGGCGATCGCGGCTGCGGCCGATATCGTGCGGGCCGTCGAGGCGCTCAATCGGGAGTTCGGGGCGGCGTTGCCGCTGCCGCTGCGGATCGGGATCGGCATCCATACCGGCGACGCCATCACGGGCGCGGTCGAGAACGACAATCTCGGACGGCGCGAGATCACGGTCGGAGAGACGGTGATGATCGCGAGCCAGCTCGAATCGGCCACCCGGCGGGTGTTGGCCGATGTCGTGGTCTCGGAGGATACGATTCGCACCACCGGGCGCAGCTATGCCGGGACGGTGCCGCTCAAGATCGCGATCAAGGGGCGCGAGAAGCCGCTCACCGCCTATGGTTTCGCCAGCGCGCCCGAGCTGGCACGGCGCAAGCGCGAGGACGCGGCGATGGCGGCCATGCCCGCGGCGGCCGTGGTCGGCGACGCGCCCTCCGAACCGGACTCCGACGCCGAGGCCAAGCCCGATGGAGCCCGCAGCCCCGGTTGATATCGCGCGCGAGACTGGCTTTTGCCTCGGCGCAAGCCTTGTCCACGGTCCCCGGCAGCCTCTATGGTCCGCCGGCCTTTCGACCATAGCGACGGAATCATGAAGCCTGAACCGCCTTGCGAGGCCTTCCACGATCTGCTGCGCGGTATGGCGGCGCTGTCCGGCAATCGCATCGTTGCGGATGTCGCGCGGCTCTATGGCAAGGGCGCGCCGCCGGACCTCTCGATCGCCTGCAACCACAAGCAGATCGCCTCGAAGCAATGGCTCGTCGAGGCGCTGTCCGAAGCCTGCCCGAAACCTGACGGTCCGGTCTGGGTGCTCGGGGCATGGTATGGCGTGCTCGGCGCGCTGCTGCTTGATGACGAGCGTCTCTCGATCGGGCAGGTGATAAGCCTCGACATCGATCCGAGCTGCGCTCCGATCGCGGAAATCCTGAACCATCGCCATGTCGCGTCCGGGCGTTTCCGGGCGCTGACAGCCGACATGACGGCCCTCGACTTCGCCGCGCAGGCACCCCGGCCGGGGCTCGTCATCAATACCAGCTGCGAGCATCTCGCCGATGTGCCGGGCTGGGTCGCGACCCTGCCCGCCGGTCTGCCCGTCCTGCTGCAATCCAACGACTATTTTCGCGAGCCCGATCATTGCAGCTGCGTTGCTTCGCTGGATGCCTTCCGGGAGCAGGCCGGGCTCGGCGAGGTCTGGTTCGCGGGGGCGCGGCCGACCAAGAACTACACGCGCTTCATGCTGATCGGCCGGCGATGACCACAGGCAGCGTGCCGCGCGTCGCGGTGGCGATGAAGGGCTATCCCCGGCTCTCCGAGACTTTCATCGCGCAGGAATTGCTGGGGCTGCAGCAGCGTGGTCTCGTCTTCGAGATCTGGTCGCTCCGGCACCCGACCGACGGGGCTAAGCATCTGATGCACAACCAGATCACGGCGCCGGTGCGTTATCTGCCCGAATATCTGCATGACGAACCGGGCCGCGTGGCGCGCGGTGTGCTCGGCGCCCTGCGGCAATCCGGCTTCCGCAAGCTCCTTTCGATCTTCCTGCGCGATCTTGCGCGGGACCGGACGCGCAACCGCCTGCGCCGCTTCGGGCAGGCCTGCGTGATGGCGTGCGAGCTGCCGGCGGATATCCGGCATCTGCATGTGCACTACCTGCACACGCCGGCTTCGGTGATCCGCTATGCCGCCCTGCTACGCGGCCTGAGCTGGTCCTTTTCCGCCCATGCCAAGGACATCTGGACGACGCCCGATTGGGAGAAAAGCGAGAAGATCGCCGACGCGGCCTGGGGCGTGACCTGCAGCCAGGACGGTTTTCGCGAGCTCGAAAGACTCTCCGACCGCCCCGGCAAGGTCGCGCTGGTCTATCACGGGCTGGATCTTGCCCGCTTTCCGCCCCCGGTGCCGCGTTCCGTGCGCGACGGTTCCGATCCGGCCGATCCCGTACGGTTCGTCACGATCGGCCGCGCGGTGGCGAAGAAGGGCTTTGACGATCTGCTCGCGGCGCTGGCGAAGCTACCCGCGGAGCTGCGCTGGCAGCTGACCCATATCGGCGGTGGCGAGATGCTGAAGGCGCTGCAGGAGACGGCACGAACACTCAAGCTCGACGACAGGGTCGTCTGGGCGGGGCCGAAGGCGCAGGACGAGGTCATCGCGACGTTGCGGGCCGCGGATCTCTTCGTCCTGCCGTCGAAACAGGCGGGAGACGGCGATCGCGACGGCCTGCCCAATGTCGTGATGGAGGCTGCGAGTCAGGCTCTGCCGATCGTGGCGACGGACTTTGCCGGAATCCCGGAGTTCGTGCGGCCCGGCGTCGAAGGGCTTCTGGTTCAACCGGGCGACATCGATGGGCTGGCTGCGGCGCTGGACGAGCTTGCGCGCTCGCCACAGCAGCGCGGTCAGTTGGGCTATCGGGCGCTCGCGCGGCTGACCGGCTCTTTTTCGGCTGCCGCCGGGCTCGACGAGATTGCCGCGCGGCTGCTGGCCTCCAGCGAGGAAGCGGCATGAGCGCGACCCTCCTGATCGCAGTGACGCATCTGCTCGGCTCAGGGCATCTGGTCCGCGCCGCCAATCTGGCGCGGGCGCTGGCGCGGGATGGCTTCGCCGTCACGCTGGCGAGCGGCGGCATGCCGTTGCGGGCGATGGAGCGGGAGCCATTCGCCTTCGTGCAGTTACCCCCGGTCAGGACCGAGGGCGTCGATTTCCGCACGCTGCTCGACGAGGCGGGGCAACCCATCGATGTGGAACGCAAGGCGCAGCGCGTGACGCTCCTCGAAGGGCTGGCGGCGGGCTTGCGTCCCGACGCTGTGATCGTCGAGCATTTCCCGTTCGGGCGGCGACAGCTCGCTGCCGAGTTTCTCGCCCTGATCGCGGCGGCGCGGGTGGCCAATCCGAAGGTCCGCGTGCTGTCTTCCGTCCGGGACGTGCTGGTGACGCCGCGGCCGGAGCGCATTGCGGAGGCGAATGAGCGGCTGGCCGAGCTGTTCGACGCCGTGCTGGTTCATGGCGATGCCGGTTTCCTGCCGCTCGATCGGTCATGGCCGGTCGATGCCCGGCTGGCTGCCCGGCTGCGCTACACCGGCTACATGGCCGAGGCTCCGGCCGGCGTCGAGCCGATCGAGAACGGCGAAGTCCTCGTCTCGGGCGGCGGCTCGGCCGCGGCCATCCCGCTGTTCGAGTTCGCCATCGCTGCGGCGAAGCTTGCTTCGCCGGAGCGGCGTTGGCGCATCCTGGTCGGCCGGGTGGTCGGGGAGGGGGAATTCACCCGGCTTCGCGACGCGGCGCCGGCCCATGTCGTCGTCGAGCGGGCGAGGCCGGATTTCCAGGCGCTTCTCGCCGGCTGCGCGATCTCGATCAGCCAGGCCGGCTACAACACGGTGCTCGACCTCGTCGCGGCGCGCCGGCCGGCTATCGTCGTGCCGTTCGATGCCGGCGGCGAGACGGAGCAGGCCGTGCGGGCCGAGGCCATGGAGCGTGCCGGGTTGGCGCGCTGCCTGCGGATTTCGGGCGAGAGGGCGCTGACGCCGGCCGCGCTCGCCGCGGCGGTGACGGCCGGCATCGGCCGAAAGCCGCCGGACATCGCGCTCGCCCTGGACGGCGCGCGCAATGCGGCGACCATCGTGAGGCAGCTTCTGGCCGAACGCGCCTGAATTCGCGGCCACGGTGAGCCGGCATGCCCTTTGCGAGGGCCGGGGTGCAGCTTTGCGAATTGCCGCCTCCGGTCTTTCGCTCTAATGAGGGATGATCCGCCTCCCTTCTCGGTCGGCACTGGGCAAACCGGCATGCAGCCGGCCACGGCCCTGCGCCCGGAGACAAGATGATGACGACGACGACCGCGCCCGGATTGCCCGACATGAAGCTGTCGGTTCGGCAGACTTTCGGGATCGACTCGGACCTCGAAGTGCCGGCCTTTTCGGTGGCCGATCCGCATGTGCCGGATCTCGACCCCGATTACCGCTTCGACCGCGACACGACGATCGCGATCCTCGCCGGCTTCGCGCATAACCGGCGCGTCATGATCTCGGGCTATCACGGCACCGGCAAGTCGACCCATATCGAGCAGGTCGCGGCCCGCCTCAACTGGCCCTGCGTCCGCGTCAATCTCGACAGCCACGTCTCGCGCCTCGACCTCGTCGGCAAGGACGCGATCGTGCTGAAGGAAGGCAAGCAGATTACCGAGTTCCAGGACGGCATCCTGCCCTGGGCGCTGCAGAACAACATCGCGCTCGTCTTCGACGAGTACGACGCCGGCCGCCCGGACGTGATGTTCGTGATCCAGCGCGTGCTGGAGCAGTCCGGCAAGCTGACGCTGCTCGACCAGAAGCGCGTCATCCGCCCGCACGGCGCCTTCCGCCTCTTCGCCACCGCCAACACGGTAGGCCTCGGCGACACCTCCGGCCTCTATCACGGCACCCAGCAGATCAACCAGGGCCAGATGGACCGCTGGTCGATCGTGACGACACTGAACTATCTGCCGCACGACAACGAGGTCGCGATCGTTCTCGCCAAGTCGAAGCACTACCAGAAGAGCCCGGAAGGCAAGGACATCGTCAACAAGATGGTCCGCGTCGCCGATCTTACCCGCAACGCCTTCATGAACGGCGACCTCTCGACCGTGATGAGCCCGCGCACGGTCATCACCTGGGCCGAGAACGCGGCGATCTTCGGCGATATCGGCTTCGCCTTCCGCGTCACCTTCCTGAACAAGTGCGACGAGATGGAGCGCACGCTGGTGGCCGAGTTCTTCCAGCGCTCCTTCGGCAAGGAACTGCCGGAAAGCGCCGCGAACGTGGTGCTCAGCTAACGAGAGGACATGAGCCATGGCGCAGTATCAGGGAAGCTGCCACTGCGGGCGGGTCGCTTATGAGGTCGAGGCCGATCTCGGGCAGACGCTCACCTGCAACTGCTCCTACTGCCAGCGCCGCGGCTCGATCCTCGCCTTCTCGCCGGCCAGCGTCTTCACGCTGACCAAGGGCGAGGACGCGTTGACCGAGTATCGGTTCCACACGCAGAAGATCCAGCACCTCTTCTGCGAGACCTGCGGCATCGAGTCCTTCGCCAAGGCGAACGGGCCTGACGGCACGCCGATGGTCGCGGTCAATGTGCGCTGCCTCGCCGGTGTCGAGCCGACCGAGCTTTCGCCGACGATGTACGACGGACGCTCGCGTTAATCTTCGAAGTCAAAGGACGGCCTGAGTCTTGTCCATCTCGAACCGCAAGCCCGGAACGCCGAAGGAGGCCCCGGCCGAGCCGCTGAAGCGGGCGATCTCCGGCGCCATGAAGGCGATCGCGCGCAAGCCGGAGATGGAAATCGTCTTCGCCGCCGACAAGCCGTCGCTGGTCGGCGAGCGGGCTCGCCTGCCCGAGCCGCCGCGCAAGCTCAGCCTTGGCGATGTCGCGATCCTGCGCGGCCATGCCGATTCGATGGCGCTGCGCCTCGCCTGCCATGATGCCGCGATCCACCGCCGCGCCGCGCCGGAAGGCGATGCGGCGCGAGCCGTCTTCGACGCCGTCGAGCAGGCGCGGGTCGAATCGATCGGCGCGCGGCGGATGTCCGGCATGGCCGGCAACATCACCGCGATGCTGGAGGACCGCTATCATCGCGGCGGCCGCTACGAGGAGATCACCGACCGGGCCGACGCGCCGCTGGAGGACGCTCTGGCGCTGATGGTGCGCGAGCGCCTGACCGGGATGAAGCCGCCGAAGGCGGCCGAGAAGATCGTCGAGCTCTGGCGCGAGCAGATCGAGGCCAAGGCCGGCAGCGATCTCGACCGGCTGGCGAAGACGATCGAGGACCAGCGCGGCTTCGCCCGCACGGTCCGCGACATGCTGGCCGCGCTCGACATGGCCGACCAGAGCGCGCAGGGCGACGAATCCGAGGAGGACGAGGACAATCAGGACCAGTCCTCCGAGGATCAGCAGCAGCAGGAGGGCGAGTCCGAGCAGGAGAGCGGCGCCGACCGTTCCGAGGTCGAGGTCAGCGAGGACGCGACCGAGGAATTGCAGGAGGGCGCCTCCGAAGCGACCGACGCGCCGGCCGGCGACTGGGACGAGGAGGACGAAGCTTCCGAATCCGAGGAGGCCGGCGAGGCGCCGCGGCCGCGCGAGAGCCGCGGCAACGAGCGGCCGCAGACCGACTACAAGGCCTATACGCAGAAGTTCGACGAGATCGTCACGGCCGAGGAGCTTTGCGATGCCGAGGAACTGACGCGCCTGCGCGCCTATCTCGACAAGCAGCTCGCGCATCTTCAAGGCGTCGTCGCGCGCCTCGCCAACCGTTTGCAGCGGCGCCTGATGGCGCAGCAGAACCGCTCCTGGCAGTTCGATCTGGAGGAGGGCGCGCTCGATCCGGCCCGCCTGCCGCGCATCATCATCGACCCGTTCCAGCCGCTTTCCTTCCGGCAGGAATCGGACGTCAATTTCCGCGATACGGTGGTGACGCTGCTGATCGACAATTCCGGCTCGATGCGCGGCCGGCCGATCACGGTTGCCGCGACCTGTGCCGACATCCTGGCGCGGACGCTGGAGCGCTGCGGCGTCAAGGTCGAGCTGCTCGGCTTCACCACGCGCGCCTGGAAGGGCGGGCTGTCGCGCGAGGCCTGGCTGCAATCGGGCAAGCCGGCCAATCCGGGCCGCCTGAACGACCTGCGCCACATCATCTACAAGGCGGCGGACGCCCCCTGGCGGCGTGCGCGCAAGAATCTCGGGCTGATGATGCGCGAGGGGCTGCTCAAGGAGAACATCGACGGCGAGGCGCTGGACTGGGCGCATAAGCGCCTGCTCGGCCGGCCCGAGCAGCGCAAGATCCTGATGGTGATCTCGGACGGCGCGCCGGTCGACGATTCCACCCTCTCGGTGAATGCCGGCAACTATCTGGAGCGGCACCTGCGCCACATCATCGCCGAGATCGAGACGCGCTCGCCGGTCGAGCTCATCGCCATCGGCATCGGCCACGACGTCACGCGCTATTATCGCCGCGCCGTCACCATCGTCGATGCCGAGGAACTGGGCGGCGTCATGACCGAGAAGCTCGCCGAGCTGTTCGAAGAGGACGGGCCCACGGGCTCCGGCTCCACCTCGCGCCGCCTGCACTGATGCGCCTCACGCGTCGTGCCGCTCTCACGGGCCTTGGCGCCGTCGCATTGCCGCGCGCGGCCGGCGCGGTCGAGCAGACCCGTTTTCCGATCTCGGTTTCGGTGCGGCCGATTTCCGGTTTCCAGCTGGGCAATCGGGAGCGGCAGCGCTTCGGCAAGCTGCAGTTCCGCGGCGGTCTCGTCCTGTCATCCGGCCATCCGCGCTTCGGCGGCTTCTCGGGCCTGGCTCGGCTGAACGAGGGGCGGGATCTCGTATCGGTGACGGATCGCGGTTACTGGCTGACCGCGCGCGTGCTGTCCCAGGGCGGCAAGCCCGTCGGGCTCGACGACGCCGCGATGGCGGCGGTTCTCGGCTTCTCGGGACGCCCGCTTGCCAGTGGCGGCGTCTACGATCTCGAAAGCCTCTGCATCGCCGATGGCGTTGCCTATGTGGGCATCGAGCGCCAGCACCAGATCATGCGATTCGATTGGGCGGGGCAGGGCGTCGAGGCACGCGGGCGGCCCGTGCCCGTGCCGGCCCCGATCAAGCGGCTGCCGCGCAACCGCGGATTGGAGGCGATCGGCGTGGTCCCGTCAGGCCCGCTCCGGGGCGCGCTCATCGCGATCTCCGAGCGATCGGGCAAGGAGGACGAGCCGACGCTCGGCGCGATTCTCGGCGGCTCTTCGCCGGGCCTGTTCCAGGTCGCCCGGCATGACGGCTACGACATCACCGACCTCGCCTTCCTGCCCTCGGGCGACATGCTGCTGTTGGAGCGCTGGTATCAGCCGCTGCGCGGGGTCGGCATGCGCATCCGCCGCATCGCCGGGCGTGACATCCGGCCGGATGCGCTTGTCGACGGGGAGCGTCTCATCGAGGCCGATCTCGGCTACGAGATCGATAATATGGAAGGATTGTCGGTCCATCTGGAGCAGGGGCGCACGGTGCTGACCCTGATCTCGGACGATAATTTCTCGTTCATCCAGCGCACGGTGCTGCTGGAGTTCGAACTGCTGGCATAACCAGCGTCATGCTCGGGCTTGACCCGAGCATCTCATGACCAGCAGGTGCCGGAGCCTTTCTCGGCCTGAGATTCTCGGGTCTCCGCTTCGCTGCGCCCGAGAATGACGGCTGATATGGCCCAAACGAAAAAAGCGGCCTTGCGGCCGCTTCGTTCAGACCCGGAAGGGCAGCCCGCTCAGTTGGCGGCGAGCTTCTTCTCGAGGTCGCGCTTCAGGGCGAGGGCGCCGACCGAGAGGTCGCCGGCCGAGGCCTTGATCAGGAAGGCGTCGAGGCCGCCGCGATGCTCGACCGAACGCAGGGCGTTGGCCGAAACGCGCAGGCGCACCGAACGGCCCAGAGCGTCCGACTGCAGCGTGACGTTCACGAGGTTCGGGCGGAAGACGGTCTTCGTCTTGCGGTTCGAGTGGCTGACGAGGTGGCCGGTCTGGGTGGCTTTCCCGGTCAGTTCGCAACGGCGGGCCATGGCAATCGTTCCTTGCATCCCCGGGTCGCTCAAACAAAAAAACCGACACGCGACGTGCCGGCGAGCACCGGAAGTCAAATTGAAGTCGGGGTTCCATAGCCAAGGGCGCAGCCTGCGTCAAGGAAAACTCCCACGGCCTGTTCACATGTCCTTCAGCGTTAACGGGGTGTAAAGATCGGGGTCCGATGCTTCGGGTGACCGTCGCTTCGCGGCGATGGCAGACCGGTCACGATTCGGACCGATTCACAGTGCATGTCGCGCAGGATCGCGCCGTTCCGGAGGCTATGGATGAAATCCGCCGTCGCATCGCCCCTCGCTGCCGTGGCGCTTGCCGCCTGCCTGGCGGGAACCGCCGGCGCCGCTTCCCTCGATGCGCGCTACGACGTTTCCCTCCTGGGAATCACCTTCGGCACGGCGAGCCTGTCCGGCGGCATCGACAATTCCGGCTACAAGCTCGACATGACGGCGAAGCTGACGGGAATCGCCGGCGGCGTCACGGGCGGACGCGGCTCGGGCGCGGCGACGGGCGCGCTGATCGGCGGCAAGCTGGCACCGAAGACCTTTGCCGTCAGCTCCGCCAATTCCAGCGAGAGCCGCACGGTGCGCATGGCGCTGACCGACAACAGCGTCGCCGGCGTCGATATCGAGCCGCCGATCGACGAGAAACCCGATCGCGTGCCGCTCAACGAGAGCCACAGGCGCAATATCCTCGATCCGCTCAGCGCCTTCCTGATGCCGGTCAACGGCAAGGGCAAGGATGGGGCCTGCAACCGCACGCTGCCGATCTTCGACGGCGCTGCGCGTTACGACATCAAGCTCTCGAGCGCCGGCACGCGCACCGTCAAGCTCGAAGGCTATAGCGGCCCGGTCTCGATCTGCCAGGCGCGCTATGTGCCGATCGCCGGCCACCGCGCGCTCAGGCCCAGCACCAAGTTCATGGCCGAGAACAAGGAGATCTCGGCCTGGCTCGCACCCGTCGCGGGCACCGACGTGATGGTGCCTGTGCGGATCTCGGTGAAGACCATGATCGGAACCGCCGTGATCGAGGCCTCCAGCTTCAAGGTCGATCCCGGCGTGACCGCGACCGCAGCGCGGAACTGACCGCAGGCTTTCAGGGCGCGCGCTTGACGCCCTGATCGTCCTCGAAGACCGGCCGGAAGAACGAGCGCTCATAGCTGATGATGAAACGCTCCTTCTCGTTCATCGCGAAGGCGGCCTGGCATTCGGGATCGGCGAAGGAGCGCTTGCGGTAATCCTCATAGGCGGCGAGCGAGGGGAAGCTGAACATCGCGAGCGCCACGTTCGACACGCCTTCGGACGGCATGAAATAGCCGTGATGCTTGCCGCCGAATTTCTCGACGAGCCGGATCCAGAGCTTGCCATAGGCTTCGAAGGCATCGAGCTTATGGGGATCGATGACGTAGCGCAGATAGCAGGTGATCATGGTCAGGCTGCCTTCGCGGTGCTGAGGAAGGCCTTCGTCCGCTCCAGCGCCTTCTCGATATTCTCCAGCGAGTTGGCGTAGGAGAGGCGGATATAGCCCTCGCCATGGACGCCGAAATCGGGGCCGCCGATGGTGGCGACGCCGGTCTCCTCCAGCAGGGCCGAGGCGAGCTTCTTCGCCTTCCAGCCGGTCTGCGAGACATTCGGGAAGGCGTAGAAGGCGCCCCTGGGCTCGATGCAGGAGACGCCCGGCAGATCGTTCAGGCCCTTCACCACCGCCTTCCGGCGCCGGTCGAACTCTGCCAGCATCATATGCACCGCGTCCTGCGGGCCGGTCAGCGCCGCAAGCCCCGCCCATTGCGCCGGGGCGTTGACGCAGGAATGCGAGTTCACCGCAAGCTTGCGGGCGTTGTCGAGCAGCGGCTTCGGCCAGACCGAGTAGCCCAGGCGCCAGCCCGTCATCGCATAGGTCTTGGACCAGCCGTTGAGCAAGATCAGCCGGTCGCGGATTTCCGGGTAGCTCAGCAGGCAGACATGCTTCTCGCCGTCATAGACCATCTGGTCGTAGATCTCGTCCGACATCACCGCGACGTGGGGGAATTTCGCGAGGCCAGCGATGAGCTTGTCGATCTCGGCCTTGGGCGTGACGCCGCCGGTGGGGTTCGCCGGCGAGTTGATGATGAGCAGCCGGGTCTTCGGCGTGATCAGCGCGAGCGTCTCCTCGGCCGAGAAGGCGAAACCGTTCTCCTCGCGGATCGGCACCGGGATCGGCGTCGCGCCCGTGTACTCGATCATTGAGCGATAGATCGGGAAGCCGGGGTCCGGATAGAGGATCTCGGCGCCGGGCTCGCCGAACATCAGGATCGCCATGAACATGGTGACCTTGCCGCCCGGCACGATCATCACGCTCTCGGGGGAGACCTCGACGGCGAAACGCTTGTGCAGGTCGGCGGCGACGGCCTCGCGCAGGGGCAGGATGCCGTTGGCGGGGGTGTAGCCATGATGGCCGTCGCGCAGCGCCTTCACCGCCGCCTCGACGATGTGCTCGGGCGTCGCGAAATCGGGCTGGCCGATGCCGAGATTGATGATGTCCTTGCCCTGGCGCTGCAATTCGGTCGCGCGCGCCAGCACGGCAAAGGCATTCTCCTCGCCGATGCGGGCGAAGGATGGGACGACGTGAAGGGTCATGGCGCGTTTCCTCGGCGGCGCTTTCGGCTGGAGGGCAGCCGGTCTTTTCTTGGCTCGCCTTTCGGCGTTCCTTTTCTTCGCGCCAAACGGGCGGGGCTGGCAAGCGCAGGAACCGCATCGCAGGTTGTTGCATACTGCATACAGCATGATTAAATAGTATGACTATCAGCCAGAATGGGCCTTGCCGAGCCGCAGGCGATGGGCATGATGGCTAGTCTCAAATCGTTTGAATGTGAGAACGGCAAACGGCCGCCAGCGCCGTGCCGCGCGAGAGGGAACGAGGATGGCCAAGGCACCCGGCAAGACCTCCGGCAAGAAGCCGGTTCGGCGCATCAAGCCCGAGCAATTGCGCTCCAAGGCATGGTTCGACAACCCCGCCAATGCCGACATGACGGCGCTCTATATTGAGCGCACCATGAATTTCGGCCTGTCGCGCGAGGAATTGCAGTCGGGCCGCCCGATCATCGGCATCGCCCAGACCGGATCGGATATAGCGCCCTGCAACCGGCACCATCTGGAGCTGGCGCATCGCGTGCGCGACGGCATCCGCGAGATGGGCGGCGTGCCCTTCGAATTCCCGATCCATCCGATCCAGGAGACCTGCAAGCGGCCGACCGCCTCGCTCGACCGCAACCTGCAATATCTTTCGCTGGTCGAGATCCTCTACGGCTACCCGCTCGACGGCGTCGTGCTGACGACGGGCTGCGACAAGACCACCCCGGCCCAGATCATGGCGGCCGCGACGGTTGACATCCCGGCGATCGCGCTGCCGGGCGGTCCGATGCTGAACGGCTCCTTCCGCGGCGAGCGCACCGGCTCCGGCACCATCGTCTGGAAGGCGCGCCAGATGATGGCGGCGGGCGAGATCGACTATAAGGGCTTCGTCGAGCTCGTTGCCTCCTCGGCGCCGTCCGCCGGCCACTGCAACACGATGGGCACGGCCTCGACGATGAACTCGCTGGCGGAAGCCATGGGCATGACGTTGCCCGGCGCCGCCGCGATCCCCGCGCCCTATCGCGACCGATACGAGATGGCCTATCTCACCGGCAAGCGCATCGTCGAGATGGTCTGGGAGAACCTGATCCCGTCGAAGATCCTGACGCGCGAGGCGTTCGAGAACACCATCGTCATCAACTCGGCGATCGGCGGCTCGACCAATGCGCCGATCCACGTCAACGCGATCGCCAAGCATATCGGCGTCAAGCTCGACAACGAGGACTGGACGAAGATCGGCTACGAGATCCCGTTGCTGGTGAACCTGCAGCCGGCTGGCGAATATCTCGGCGAGGACTATTACCGCGCCGGCGGCCTGCCCGCCGTGATCGCGGAGCTGGTCGAGAAGGGCAAGATCAAGCCGGCGATCACCGCCAATGGCCATACGCTCGAAGAGAACTGCAAGGGCGCCTTCTCGATCGCCCGCGAGGTGATCAAGAGTTACGACCAGCCGATGAAGGCCCAGTCCGGCTTCCTCAACCTCTCCGGCAACCTGTTCGATTCCGCGATCATGAAGACCAGCGTGATCACGCCGGAATTCCGCAAGCGCTATCTGGAGAACCCGAAGGATCCGATGGCCTTCGAGGGCCGCGCCATCGTCTTCGACGGGCCGGAGGATTATCACCACCGGATCGACGATCCGGCGCTCGCCATCGACGAGCATTGCATCCTGTTCATCCGCGGCGTCGGGCCGATCGGATATCCCGGGGCGGCCGAGGTGGTGAACATGCGGCCGCCGGATTACCTGATCAAGAAGGGCGTGACCGCGCTTGCCTGTGTCGGCGACGGGCGCCAGTCCGGCACGTCGGGCTCGCCCTCGATCCTCAACGCCTCGCCGGAAGCGGCGACCGGCGGCGGGCTCGCCATGCTCAAGACCGGCGACAAGGTCCGCATCGACCTGAAGAAGCGCAGCGCCAACATCCTGATCTCGGATGAGGAGTTGGCTGAGCGCAAGGCGGCGTTCAAGGCGGCCGGCGGCTACAAATATCCGAAGAGCCAGACGCCCTGGCAGGAGATCCAGCGCAAGATCGTCGACGAACTCTCCGAGGGCATGGTCCTCAAGCCGGCGGTCAAGTACCAGAAGATCCACAAGAAGTTCGGCGTCCCGCGCGACAACCACTGAGAAGACGTGCGTCATCCCGTGTGCGCTGCGGCATCAAATGCCGCGGCGCACACGGGACCGTACGATGAGAGGGCGCCTTTCCGGAAGACGATCCCACATCTGCGCAGGGGTACTTCGCGCCGCAGCGCGTGCGGGATGACACACTCCACCGGCGCTCTTCTATCCAGGCTTGCTGCCCGCGCCCGCCTCCACGCCATTCCGCCCGCGCATCGGCGTTCGCTGCGCGACGCGCGGCCTTCGGGGCTGACAAACGATACGACCCTCGACACTATGGCTGCCGTTCGTTCCGCCACCATCTGAAACGATTTAAACATGGCACAGAGCCCGCAGGTCGAAGCCTTCCGCAAGCTGCACAAGGCCGGCTGCTTCGTGATGCCCAATCCTTGGGATTTCGGCTCGGCCCGCTGGCTGCGCGGGCAGGGCTTCAAGGCGCTGGCGACGACCAGCGCCGGCTTTGCCTTCACGCAGGGGCGCGCCGACCAGGACGTGCCGCGCGACATGATGCTGAGCCATATCGCCGAGATCGTGCAGGCTGTGCCCGACCTGCCGGTCAATGCCGATTTCGAGAACGGCTATGCCGATACGCCGGATGGCGTCGCGGCCAACGTCAAGCTCTGCGTCGCGACCGGCGTCGCCGGCCTCTCGATCGAGGATGCGACGGGGCGCCAGGATGAGCCGCTCTATCCGTTCGAGTTCGCGGTCGAGCGGATCAAGGCCGCGCGCAAGGCGATCGACGAAACCGGCTCCGGCGTCGTGCTGACCGCGCGTGCCGAATGCTTCCTGACCGGTCATCCCGAGGCTCTGAGGGAATCGGTGCGGCGGATCGAGGCCTATGCGGCGGCCGGTGCCGACGTGCTCTATGCGCCCGGCCCGAAGACCCCGGCCGATATCGGAGCCATCGTTGCTGCGGCCGGCGGCAAGCCGGTGAACACGCTGATCTATGGCGATTTCGGGCTCTCGGTCGCGGATGTCGCAGCGACGGGAACGCGGCGTATCTCGATCGGCGGGGCGCTGGCGCGGGCGGCCTGGGCCGCCTTCATCGAAGCCACGCGCCTGATCGCGGAGGAGGGCAGCTTCAAGGGCTTCGCCGGCAATGGCCCTTCCGCGCCGCTGAACCCGTTCTTCACCGCGGATTTGAAGGCGCGCTCGTGAGCCAGATCCTGCTCATCGCCCCGGCCTGGCTTGGTCGCAGCGGCCTTTGGACGATCGATGCCAAGGGTCGACGCAAGGCCATCGATGCCGAGGATGCAGGGCTGTCGGACGATCTCGCGGACCGGCTGGAAGCCTGGATGGATGCGTTCGACGCGATCTATGAAGAGGATGACGAGGCGCGCTCGCGCTTTCCCGACGCCGTCGAGCAATTGGCCTGGGAGGCGGAGGGAGCAGCCATCGTCGAGGCGGTCCGCGAAGAGCTGGGCGCCGGCTGGACCGTCACCGCCGATCTCACCGGCTGGCAGGAGATGACGAAGCCATGATGCCGATGATTGCGCCACCTGCTCAGTCCACGCTCGCAGCAGACTGGAAGGCGCCGCCATTCCCGCCGGCCAAGGTTCTGGAAGGCCAGTATTGCCGGCTGGAGCCGCTCGATGTCGGCAGGCATATCGACGATATCTGGGCCGTCGATGTCGGGCAGGACAGCGTCTGGGACTGGCTGCCGGCCGCGCCGCCGAAGAGCAAGGACGAATACCGCGCTTTGCTCGACACGATGGTGGCGAAGACGGGAATCGTGCCGCTCGCCGTGATCGACAAGGCCGACGGCAAGGCCAAGGGCCATCTCTGGATCATGGAGATCCGGCCCGAGCATGGCGTCTTCGAGGTCGGCTGGATCACCTATTCGCCGGCGCTGCAGCGGACACGGGCGGCGACGGAGGCGATCTATCTGGTCGGCGATTACGGCTTCTCGCTGGGCTACCGTCGCTATGAATGGAAGTGCAACAACCTGAACGAGCCCTCCAAGCGCGCGGCGCTGCGTTTCGGCTTCCAGTATGAAGGCCTGTTCCGCCAGCACATGGTGGTGAAGGGGGCCAATCGCGATACCGCCTGGTTCTCGATCCTCGACAGTGAATGGCCGGTGCGCGCCCAGGCCTTCCGCCGTTGGCTGGCGCCGGCGAATTTCGACGAGCAAGGCCAGCAGAAGCTCTCGCTCGGCGCCTTCAACCAGGTCGCCGGGCAGGTGGGGCCCGTTTCGCTGCGCCGAGCTGCCTACGCCGATATTCCGACCATTCTCGCGCTCAAGAACGCCGCCTATACGCCGAATGAGAGCATCATCGGCGTGCCCTCGCTGCCGCGCATCGCCGATTACCGGCAGGTGGTCGCTGAGCACGAGGTCTGGCTCGCGGAAGGCGCGGGTGGGGAGCTCGAGGCGGCGCTGGTGCTCGATATCGAGCCCGAGGACTTCACGGTCTGGAGCGTGGCCGTCGCACCGGAGGCGGGCGGGCGCAGGTTAGGCGCCGCGCTGATGGCCTTCGCCGACGAGCGGGCGCAGGCGCTCGGCTATGCTTCAGTCCATCTCTACACCCATGCCAAGCTGACCCAGCGCATCGGCTGGTACGAGCGGCAGGGCTTCACCATCACGCATCATGAGGACATGGCCGACCGGCGGCTGACCCATATGCGCAAGACCTTCGCAAAAGCAGGCTGAAAAGAGGAAACGGGCATGGCAGGACGTTTGAAGGGCAAGGTCGCGGTCGTCACCGCCGCAGGGCAGGGGATCGGCCGGGCCATCGCCGAGGCTTTCGTGGCCGAGGGCGCCACCGTCTGGGCAACCGACAAGGATGTCGGCCTGCTCGAAGGCATTCCGAAGGCGAAGAAGCGCAAGCTCGACGTGCTGTCGACCAAGGCGGTCAACGCCTTCGCGGAGAAGGTCGGCCCGATCGATATTCTCGTGAATGCGGCCGGCTACGTCCATCACGGCACGGTGCTGACCACCGACGACAAGGCCTGGGACTTCTCCTTCGACCTCAACGTCACGTCGATGCACCGCACGATCCAGGCGTTCCTGCCGGGCATGCTGGCGAAGCACAAGGGCTCGATCGTCAATATCGCCTCGGGCGCCGGCTCGGTGCGCGGCATCCCGAACCGCTACGCCTATGGCACGACCAAGGCGGCGGTGATCGGCCTGACCAAGGCGGTCGCGGCCGACTACATCAAGACGGGCGTGCGTGCGAACGCGATCTGCCCGGGCACGATCCAGTCGCCCTCGCTCGACCAGCGCATCAAGGATCTCGCCGCCTCGACGGGGACGACCGAGGCCGCCGCGCGGCAGGCCTTTATCGATCGCCAGCCGATGGCCCGCCTCGGCACGGCGGAGGAGATCGCCTGGCTCGCGGTTTATCTCGCAGCGGACGAGTCGAGCTACACCACCGGCCAGATCCATCTGGCGGATGGCGGCTTCGCGCTCTGAGCGTGCGTGCGGATGGCGGGCGGTCTTCCGTCCGCCGTCGTCCGGAAGGTCGCGCCAAACAGCGACCCACCACCAAGACGGGTAGGGAGAGCCCATGCATGCCCTGATCACGGGTGCGGCCGGCATGGTCGGGCGTAAGCTGGCCGAGCGTCTGGCGCGCGAAGGACGCTGCGCCGGCAAGGCGATCGACAGGCTCACCTTGACCGATGTGGTTCCGGCCTCGCTGCCGGCTGCACTTGCGGAGCGGGCGACGATCCGCGTCGAGGACGCGACGGATGCCGCGGTTGCCAAGGCGCTTGCGGCGCTGCGGCCGGACCTGATCTTCCATCTCGCCGCGATCATCTCGGGCGAGGCCGAGCGCGATTTCGACAAGGGCTATCGCGTCAATCTCGACGGCATGCTGAACCTGCTCGAGGCGATCCGGCACGAAGGCGGCGCGGATTATGCACCGAAGCTCGTCTTCACCAGTTCGAGCGGCATTTTCGGCGCGCCGTTCCCGCCGTCGATCTCCGACGAGTTCCACATCACGCCGCTGACGAGCTACGGCACGCAGAAGGCGATCGGTGAATTGCTGCTGGCCGACTATACGCGGCGCGGCTTCGTCGATGGCGTCGGCATCCGCTTCCCCTCGATCGTTGTGCGGCCGGGCAAGCCCAATGCCTCGGCCGGCGGCTTCTTCTCCGGCATCATCCGCGAACCGTTGCAAGGGCAGGAGGCTCTGCTGCCGGTCGGCGACGAGGTGCTTTTCAGCCATGCGAGCCCGCGTTCGGCGGTCGGCTTTCTGATTCATGCCGCCGGGCTTTCACGCGAGCAGCTCGGCCCGCGCGTCAACCTGACCATGCCGGGTGTCTGCGTCACCGTCGGAGAGCAGATCGAGGCGCTCCGGCGCATCGCCGGCGACAGGGCGGTGAAGCTGATCCGGCGGGCGCCCGACCCGGCCTCCTCGGCCATCGTCGCAGGATGGCCGACCCGCTTCGAGGCAAAGCGCGCGCTGGCGCTGGGCTTCACGGCCGAGCGTGATTTCGACGAGATCATCCGCGTCCATATCGAGGACGATCTCGGCGGCCATCTTCCGAACTGATACGAAACCTCAGACCAAACTCTCAGGACAGATCCGATGCATATTCTCGTTCTCGGCGGCGCCGGCATGGTCGGGCGCAAGTTCATCGAACGGCTGGCGCGCGACGGCCATCTCGGCGGCAAGCCGGTGACGCGCGTGACGGCGCAGGATGTCGTCGTCGCCTCGCCACCGCCGGCCGCTCCCTTCGATTTCGAGGCGGTGATCTCCGATCTCTCGATCGCGGGCGAGGCCGAGAAGCTGATCGCCACCCGGCCGGAGCTGATCGTGCACCTCGCGGCGATCGTCTCAGGCGAGGCCGAGGCCGATTTCGACAAGGGCTACCGGATCAATCTCGACGGCACGCGCGACCTGTTCGAGGCGATCCGCAAGGTCGGCGGCGGCTACAAGCCGCGCGTCGTCTTCACCTCCTCGATCGCCGTGTTCGGCGCGCCCTTCCACGACAAGATCGAGGACGAGTTCTTCACCACGCCACTGACCAGTTACGGCACGCAGAAGGCGATAGGCGAACTCCTGCTCTGCGACTATTCGCGGCGGGGCTTCTTCGACGGGGTCGGCATTCGCTTGCCGACGATCTGCGTCCGTCCCGGCAAGCCCAACAAGGCTGCCTCCGGCTTCTTCTCCAACATCATCCGCGAGCCACTGAACGGGGAGGAGGCCGTACTGCCGGTCTCCGACCAGGTGCGGCACTGGCATGCCAGCCCGCGCTCGGCCGTCGGCTTCCTGATCCATGCCGCGACGATGGACACCGCGGCGATCGGCCCGCGCCGGGTGCTGACCATGCCGGGCTATTCCTGCACCGTCGCCGAGCAGATTGAAGCCCTGCGCAAGGTGGCCGGCGACAATGTCGTCGCCCGGATCAAGCGCGTGCCCGATCCGGTGATCGACGGGATCGTCGCCGGCTGGCCGCGCAACTTCAATCCGCAGCGCGCACTGGGGCTCGGCTTCAAGGCGGAATCGAGCTTCGAGGAGATCATCCGCGTCCATATCGAGGACGAGCTGCACGGGACGTTCGTGAAGTAAGGGGCGATCTGGACGATCGTCATGCCCGGCCTTGGGCCGGGCATCTCTTCGTGACAAGGCGGGACGAGATGGCCGGGGCAAGCCCGGCCATGACGTTCGGTATCAGGCCGGGCAGGGCTCGGCCTGCTCCTGCTGGCGGCGCAGGGGCATGTCGAGCGCCGGCGCGCGCGCCGGTTCCTCCTCCGCCTCCAGCTCGGGCGCATGCGCCCAGCCGCTGGCGCTCCAGCTCTTGAGCGCCGCCCAGGTCGAGCGGTCGAGCCGGAACTGCTCGCAGGGGAACAGCCCGCCGCGAGCCGGCAGCGACTTCAGGAAGGAGCCTTCGGCCCGGAAGCCGGACTTCTCCAGAACCCGCCGCGAGGCCGGATTGATGACGCGGGTATCGGCGTCGATCGCCGGGACGTCGACCAGCGAGAACAGGGTATCGATCAACCCCTGCACCGCCTCGGTCGCATAGCCCTTGCCCCAGTGGGGCGTGCCGAGCCAGTAGCCGATAAAGGGCGTGCCGGAAGCCTGCTTATGAGCTCCGATCATGCCGATCAGCTCGTTCGGCTTCGAACGCGGCGTGATCGCCAGGACGAGATGCTCGCCCAGCGCGTTGCCCTTGCGCATCGCGAAGATGAAGGGCTCCACCGCCTGGGACGGGTAGGGATGGGGGATCGATGCCGTCATCTCGGCCACGGCCTTCTCGCCGGCAAGGCGCAGGATGGCAGCAGCATCGGCCATGCGGGGCCAACGCAGCCAGAGACGCCGGGTCTCCAGCCGGAAGACATCGTCGCGGGTCAGTTCGGGGAACATCTTGTCTCTCCGTCGGCGCAAACGAAAAAAGGGAGCTGGGACTTTGGTCCCATCTCCCCTTCGCTGACCTTCGGGAGACCCGTTTCGGGCCTTTTTACCCTTGATCCGTTCGGTTCGATGGAACCGGCGGATCGAGAGAATTCCCTATCCGCCTTTTACTCTGCGGCCTCTTGGGCCGGGACTACGTTCACGAAAGCTCGGCCGAGTTTCGTCGTGAATCGGACTCGGCCATTCGTCGTCGCAAAGAGGGTATGGTCTTTGCCCATGCCGACATTGGCGCCGGCATGCCACTTGGTGCCGCGCTGACGAATAATGATGTTGCCGGCCACGACGGCCTGATCGCCGAAGCGCTTCACGCCGAGCCGCTTGCTTTCCGAATCGCGGCCGTTACGCGACGAGCCGCCTGCCTTTTTGTGAGCCATAACGCCCTACCTCAAAACTTGTCGTGTCTCTCTAACCCGAATCGGCGGCGAAAGCCACCCGTCTCGGATACGAAATGCCGGAACACCATTCTGTCAGGAGTGACAGACCGAGACCGAAGCCTCGACGATGATGCTCCGGCGTCGATGTCGACGCCGGGTAAACCCGACCTCAGGCTTCGGACGCCTCGTCCTTGGCCTTCTTGGCTGGAGCCTTCTTGGCGGCAGCCTTCTTCGGAGCGGCAGCTTCCTCGCCGGCCTTCGGAGCAGCCTTCGCCTTGGCGGCGGCCGGAGCAGCGGCGGCATCGCCCTTCTTCATCTCCGGCTGCTTGCCGCCGGTGAGGATGTCGGTGATGCGGATGACGGTCAGCTCGGCGCGGAAGCCGCGCTTGCGCTTCGAATTCTGGCGGCGGCGCTTCTTGAAGGCGATGACCTTCTCGCCACGGGCCTGCTCGACGATCTCACCGGCGACGGTGATCTCGGAAAGGGCCTTGGCGTCGAGCGTGGTCTTCTCACCCTCGGTGAGCATCAGCACGGAACCGAAGGCGACGGTGTCGCCCGGGTTGCCCTCGATCTTGGCAACGGTGATCTTGTCGTTGGCGGCGACGCGGAACTGCTTCCCGCCGGTCTTGATGACTGCGAACATTTTGTCCTCCATGTTCGGCCCCGCCCTGTCATGATCCTCCGGAGCGGAAGGCATGCGGGACGGCTTTTTGGCAGTCGATTGCGTGGTCTGGTTTGCTCTTCTGGCCGCGACGCAGCGCACAGGCCAAAAGAGATCGGGCGCGGGTTACCCCGCGCCGGACGGTGCTCGATAGTCGGGCGCGGGCGGAAGGTCAAGCAAAAGCGGCGGGGAACGGTGGATTTCTCCTGTCGGAGAGGCTTGCCCCACGGGCGCGGCTTGTGTAGTAAGCGCCTCGCTTCGACCGAAGGCGACCGCGGACAGGTGGCAGAGTGGTTGAATGCACCGCACTCGAAATGCGGCATACCTGCAAGGGTATCGGGGGTTCAAATCCCTCCCTGTCCGCCACTCTTCTGGTTTGCCGATTGACCTATCATCGGAAAGTTTCAGGCGCGAAGCCGATACCCCACCATTTGTCCCACCGGCCGGGTTTCCTTGATTTGGTGGGCGCGCGCACTGCCGGTTCTCCCCCCGGGGCAGGCCGAGCAGGGGCGGTCGGTCACGACCGTGCAATCAACTCGCATTGAGGAAAAGGCATTGGCGAAGCGTACTAAATCGAAAGCGCTCGATACCGAGTTCACGATGTTCGATGTCGTTTATGAGGATGGCTCACGGACTTCCAATCGGCGTGTGCCTACCTCGCTCCTTGGCGGCCTTGATGGCGATGAGCCGGCCAGGGCAACAATTATCGAGCAGGATCAGATCATTTCCGAGAAATCGGGCAAGCCGCCGCTGGCGATTGCGACGCTCGTTCGATCGAATAAGTCTTCGGCTGAGCCTGTCAAAGATGATCGAAAGAAGCGGGCTGCGCGATAGGCTGGCCGTCAGCGGGATAAATCGGAGCGCAGGCACTCGCGAGCGAGATTCGCTTTGTCGGTGGATGTCTAATCTCAAGGTTGAAGGGCCGCAGCCTCATCTGTTTCGTTCCGCAACCCCTTATAGGGCGCATGCCTGGGCTTGCCGTCATCCCTCCAGAGCCTGAGTTCGATTTCCGCCAGGCGCACAGGCTCGCTCCGCCGCGTCGCAGGTCGCCGTTTCCACACGACGCCGAAGGTGAGGAGCTCGAAATCCTTGAGGTCGCCCTTGTGCCAGTCGGGGAGGGCGGTGGCGCTTTGCATTTCGCTCCCGATCTCCGGCCTTGTGGCGATATCCACATCGATTGTGGGAGCGATGCAGTGGGCGTGAAGGTTTAATTGATCCTGCGATTTCTGCCTGGCGCATTGACATCTACTTGGGGATCTAATTTAATAGATTGTTAACCCTAGGGAGCCTGGGTCGGTGTCTCGACCCGAGAAGGTGGAGCGCAACGATGTGGATCGTCACGGGCGCCTTTGCTGCAGCAATTTTGGCCATTTCCATCTCCATCTCAATGATTTTGGGTGCCCCGTCTGCCACGGGCTGTAACAGCGGGGGCAATTGCGCCAATGCGCCGGGCCAGGTGAGGGGCGCGCCCGGACCGATTGCTGGCGCCGGCTTGCCGATCCTGGCCGTTGGATATGGCGTCTATTGGCTGGTTCGGCGTCGTCGCAACGTGAGCTAAAAGTCGTCGCGCGCTGAGGCCGTCTTTGCGGAAAGCAGCCAGAGTTGGCCGGTCAAATCCGGTGGAAATGAGGTGCTGCGGTCACCCGCAGATTTTCCGGTCGTCTTGAGCGCTTCGCGAGCCTTATCAAGACGGCCCATGCGCCGTAGACTTCCGCACAATCTTGGCTCCAAACGTCTCCGGCCCAGCGTCGCTGCGGCCTGCGACGAACTGGCGAGGCTCGAATATGTTGGCGTATCCAGCAGAAGGGGCCACGCGAGTCTCAAGGAAATTGTCGCGCGGCGAATTCTTCGGAGGGCTGTTCGCGCTCGGTTGTGCAAGTGGCCTTGCCGCGCGCGTCATTCAATCCGCCAACCGGCTTGGATGGGGTGATGCATTCTTCAATACCTTCGAGATCAGTGCAATCGTATGGGGCTCCTGCGTCGCAGGCGTATTTCTCGTCCTTCAAGATCGGGCTCCCGCGCTTCGTTCGCGGGATCTGGTGCTGGGGGCGGGTTTCGTCTTCCTAAATATTCTTCCCGTTGGAGCGTTGAGCTGGATTTCCATAACGGCACTTAGCATCTATGTCGTTGCTACCACGGTCGATGCTTCATCCCGGCGGGGTGCGATCATCTTGCTGGCTGTTACGGTGCCCATGCTCTGGAGCCGTTTGCTTTTTCAGTTTTTTGCGAACCTGATATTGCAGATCGATGCATCGCTTGTTGCTTTTGTTTTGAGAACTGACCGTACCGGTGACATGGTTCGGTTTGCCGATGGCTCCGGTTTGCTGGTGATTTTGCCAGCGTGCTCGTCTCTTGCAAACGTATCTCTGGCAATTCTATGTTGGGTTGCTGTGAGTCAGGTCGTCGATCACAGGTATTCTGCGCGCGACCTGCTGTGGTGCCTCGCGGCCTGCGTTTCTGTGATAACAGTTAACGTTATGCGGATAAGCATACAGGGAATAAGTCAATGGCATTACGATGCCTTCCATGGTCAATGGGGCGACATGATTAGTAATATGATCATTCTGGGCCTAACACTCTGCTTCAGCCTTTCTGGAGTGAGGCGTGAACTGTTCCACCGCATTTAGGGGATGCATGGCTGGCGCGCTTTTGCTGGCCATCGGATGGAAGGCTGCAGTCCAGATTGAGGTTCACACCGATCAAGCCGACGATCTCGTCGCTTTCTTCGAACGCAATCGCTTCGACGTCGCGACAGAGGTGATGAGCGGCGTGCCGATCGTTCAGGCGAGCACAGCCTCCTGTCGGGTGCAGGTCGCAAGGCTGTCTCCCGACGGAGCGAACCGGGATCTCATCCAACATCTTTTCGCAGGCCAAGATCGTTCGTTCGTCGTCTTTGGTGGCGCTGTGTACGCGCAACAGCCGATATTCTGGACCGTCCTCAGCTACTTCAGGTCCAGATTCCTGCGCGAGCTTGGCTTTGCCGAGCGTGCCGCAGCCGTCATCAGCGTTGCTGCCAATTCATCGTGCAATGCCGAACAGCTCCCGTGGCACGAACTGTCCGGCATGTAGGTTGTAGCTTGGCGATGAGCGCCGTCGCATGTCGGAGGCGAGGCCGCTTTCCGGGCACGCCGTGGATGTCCCAGGTAGAAGGCCAGTCTGTCTAGAGCATTTCCACGTTTCTTCGAATCGCGAAAATACCCTCAGTTTTTATTTTATCGTACTTTCTTCACGCGAACCGGTATCCACTTCGCTCGATAACGCTCTAACGGCTTCGGAAAGGCTCCCGATCCATTGTTATCGGGCTGGCCGTCGACATCGCCTTCCCGGGCGCCGACTTCGCTAAGGAAGCTGGCGCCTCGTTCATTCTTTTGAGACCCATTCGTCGAATCAAAAAATGCCGGTCTCATGATGAGACCGGCACCGATCAGGTCGAGAACGGATCGTTTCAGAAACTGACCCGAACCTGGGCCGATCCGCCTAGCCGCCTGCTATCGGCGGAGAGTTCGCCATCGAGATTGAGGCCAAACGAAACGCGTTCGCTGAACTTCGCGCTGATGCCGGCGGCGATGAGCGCGCTGTTGCGATCGGCCTGGGCTCCTGTCGCCGTAAACGCCGCGCCCGGCAGGCCGATGAGGCTGGCGGTCACATCCGCGTCGCGCTGGAAGTAATGTGCCCAGGCGGCTCGGACATAGCCGGTGACCGGAACGCCGCCGAACACGCTGTTGGTGTCGAGCTGAAGACCGAGCTCGCTCCGGGAGGTGACTTCGCTGCGCTTGCCCAGTGCGAGCGCACCGGCGCTGGCGCCGGCCCAGTTCGCTTCGACGACGGCCGGATTGCGGGCACGCGTGGCCTGCACTGCGGCGAGCGGCGAAAAGGCGAGGCCGCCCCAGTCGAACACGACGGCGCTCGCCTGCAGGCGTCCGCTCCAGGCCGTCGTCTCGTAGGACGACGACAGCGTGCTGCCGAGCGCAGGAATGCTGCGGCTGACGTCGTTGTCGAGCCAGGCATAGCTTGCGGCGGCTCCGAGCTTGACCGGGCCGAGCTGCGTCACGCCGTACAGACCGGCCTGGAAGACGTCAGCGTCGATCTTGCCCAGCAGCCCGGGCAGCGAGGCGTTCGCCTTACCGCCGGACACCGCGATGCCGGCCACGGTGCCAGGCATCAGCCGGACATCGATACCCGTGGCGAGATGAGCATCGTCGATGGAACGGCGGGCAGAGCCCATCGCGGCATTGCCGTCGGTCCGGCCGTAGGAGCCGAAGGCCGAACCCCAGACCGAGTAGAACGGAATGTCGAGCCGCGAGGGGGCGACCGGCTGCTCGGCGCCCTTCCGCACGAGTCCGGAGAACGCGGCGGCTCCCGGCCCGGGAGCCGCGCTGTTCAGCCGGCCCTGCGCCATCGGGTCGAGCATGCTCCGCAGGAACTGATCGGCTGCAACCTGCGCCATCGCCGGCGCGGCGGTGTGGACCTCGCCGGACAGCTGGTTGACGGCTGCCGGAATGGAGGCCGCGGGCAAGTTGTAGATGCCGAACAGGGAGGATGCGTTCGCGCCGGCCGCGACGGCTCCGTCGATGGCGGAGGCGATCGCGAAGGCATTCCTCGGGGCGAGGACGCCGAGCTTCGGCGTCGCCGGGCTTTCGATGATGGGTGCCAGCGGCTTGGGAGTCAGCGTCAACTGGACGTCGGTGGCAGTGTAGCTCACCGTCGTGCCGACGCCGTCGCCGAAGGAGCCCGTCGTCTCGGCCGGGCTGAACTCGCCGCTGCGTCCACCCTGGGCCGACAGCAGGGTATACGGGCTGTTGAACATATAGGCCCCGCCGAGCGGGATGATCCTGAGGGCGCCTGCGAGCGAGGCCGTGCCGGTGACATTGACCCGATCCGACACCGCGCCTTGAACTTCGGCCTCGTAGACCGAGCCGGAGGCGAGAGTCAGGTTGCCGTTCACGGTCAGGGTGCCGGGCGAATTGCCCGGTGCGAGCGTTCCGGTGATGACGACCCCCGGCACCTGTCCGGAGCCGCTGAGGCGGGCGCCCGGAGCGATCGTGAGGCCGGAGGAGGAGGCGATCGACCCGTTGACGACGAGTGTGCCGCCGGTGATCGAGGTTGCGCCGGTGTAGGTGTGCGTGCCGGTGAGGGTCAAGACGCCCGGCCCTGCCTGCTCGACGCTTCCGGTTCCGGAAATCACGCCGGCATATGACACGTTGTTCGAGCGGTTGTAGACGAGTGCGCCGTTGTTGTTGATCGATCCGACATAAGCGCCGGTGCCGCCGATCCAGCCGGAGGTCCCGCCGCTGCCGAGCTGCAGGGTCGTGCCGGCATCGATCGTGACGGAGGCTCGCGAGCTGCTGGTCCCGGTCAGGATCAGCTTGCCGCCGCCCGTCACCGAGACGGCGCTGGTGTCCGGTCCGGTTACCACGCCGGCATAGGTGGTCTCGTCCGAGCGATTGAAGACGAGCGTGCCGTAGTTGGTGACGTCGCTGGTAATCGAGCCCGAGGTTCCGCCATCGCCGATGCGCAGCGTCGCGCCGGCCGAAATTCCGGCGCCGCCGGAGAAGTCGCTGGCGCCTGTCAAGGTCTGGGTGCCGCCCGTGATCTGCAGGCCGCCGGTGCCATGGATGGCTCCGGCGAAGGTCCCGGAGGCATTGTTGACGATCAGCGCGGTCGCGCCGAGCTCGACCACGCCTGTCGCGGCGCCCGTCAGCGCCTGGATCTGGGCCGATGCCGCTGCGCTCACGTCGAAAATGCCGTTCGCCTCGACGCCGCTGGAGGCGTTGACGCGACCCTGCCCCGAAAGGGCGAGCGTGCTGCCCACGGCGATGGTCGTAGCGCCGGTGTAGGTGTTCATGCCGGTGAGCGTGAGCTTGCCCGGGCCGGTCAAACCGACCGAGCCCGCGCCCAGGATCACGTTCGAAACCGTGACATCGCTGGTTTGCGAGAAGGTCAGCGATCCCGCCTGGATCGCGATATTGCCCGACAAGCCAGAGGTCGGGTTGACGAGGGTGAGCGTGTTCACCCCGCCGGTGAACCGCAGGGCATCGATGCTGCCGCTGCCGGAGCCGGCGGAAATCGTGCCGGCATTGATGACCGTGAGATTCTGGCCGCTGATGCCGACGCCCGCGGCTCCCTGCGGTCCGTTGCCGGTACCGCCATTGCCACCCGCGATGGAGCCCGTGTTGTCGATGGTCGCGCCGGTCGTGGTGTTGACCACGATACCGGAGCCGCCAGTGCCCCCGGTGCCGTCGTCGAGCGATGGAATGTAGCCGGTGCCGGCGCCGACGCCGCCATTGCCGCCGTTGCCACCCGTGATGGTTCCGGAATTGACGATCGCGGTGCCGTCGAGGACTGCGCCAGCGCCGCCGCCGCCGCCGCCGCCGCCGCCTGCCCACCAATCGTTGCCGGATGCGTTGCCGCCGCTGCCGCCGTCGCCGCCGGTAATCGTCGTCGTATTGGTCAGTGTCGAGGTGACCGTGGCGCCGCGTCCGCCGCCGCCACCGCCGCCGCCGGCACCATCGGTTCCGGAACTGCTCCCGCCGCCGCCGCCGCTGTCAGGCCCACCGCCCCGGCCTGTCCCGGAACCAGATGATCCCGTGGCGCCGCCAGCCGGCCCGCCGCCTGCGCCGCCGACGCCATTGACGCCGCCGACGCCACCTGCGCCGCCGACGAAGCTGCTATCGCCTGCGGTGCCGCCTGTACCGCCCGCGCCGCCGGTCCCTCCCGATGCATTTCCGCCGTTGCCGCCGTTCGTTCCGACCAACTGGGCGTGCGCGACGCTGCTGTTGGCGAGCGTGACGGCCAGGAGCGAGGCGCTTCCCAGCAGCATGGAGGCAGCGGCGCTCAGAGTCAGAGCGCGGGAACCGTGACGACAAGGCATAGGCAGCGCCCGAATCAAAATGCAGGATTCAAGAATGATGGCTTTTTAAGAATTCCGTAGCTACTCCAAATTGTCAGCCCACAAAATGACGTAAGGATTGTTGCCGGATGCGCACAGTTTCTACTTGCGGCAGATTGTGGAAAGCCGCTCCTCGGGAAGCTTGACCACGCGCCCGTCCTCGACGGCGATGAATCCTTCAAGCCGGCCTGCCGCGCAATCGATGACTGGCAGCGGCGTCATGAAGCCGAAGCGCTTGCCCTTCAGATCGGGGCGTTCGAGAGTGCGCGCGACGTCCGGGCGGACCCTGCGCATGCTCACGAGCACCAGGATCCTGCCACGCTGTTTCAGTGCGAAGTGTGTTGCCAGACCGGGACGTTCGAGATCGACGGCGTAGCCGCGGATCACCCAGGTGCCGTTGGGCAGGCGCTCGAGGTTGTCGATGTCGGCCCGGATCCCGTCTCCCTCGGTGAGGACGGGGGCATCGAGGCTGCGCCGTGCCTGTTCCAGTTCGGCGGCGTCGAGGCGCACCTCCCGCTCGGCATGGATGGCGATCGCCAGGAAGGCGGTGATGAAGAGCAGGGCCGCCGCGTAGAGCCTCGCCGGTCGGGCGGCATCGATCGCCCGCTTCAACCGGCGATACAGGGCGACGTCGAGCGGGCCGAGAAGGAGGGCGAGCCCGAGCGCGCTCGCCAGCCATGACAGCCACACGATCGAACTCGGTAGCGATGGGCTCAGAACCGATCCGAGGATCAGGATGACCGGGACATGGCAGAGATACAGGGCGTAGCTGGCATCGCCCAGCCTCACCCCGAGGCGGTCGGCGCGGCCGCGCAGCTTCAGCGGCGGCGCGCAAACGGCGCCGGCGATGAGCAGGCCGGCGGAAAGGCCGATCAACAGCCGAAAATGCGCCGTTTCCGTGAAGAGCGCCACCAAGGCCGGCGGGATCGCGCAGATCGCGAGCAGCGGATGCAGCCATCCGCGTCGCGCCGCCTCCGAGGCGAGGTAGCCCAGGAGGAAGGGCAGGGTGATCACGCTGAGCGGGATCTCGCTCAGGACCGGCAGGCCCGTCACCTCTTCCCGGCCGCCCAGGCTGTAGGCGAAGCAGAGTAGCGCAAGCCAGGCGACGACGATCTTGTCGCGGTAGCGGGCCAGTCCGACGAAGCCGAGCAGGCCGAGCCCGACATAGTAGGTCATCTCGTAAAGCAGGGTCCATTCGACGCCGAGAAAATAGCCCCGCGGGCCGGTGGGGGCGAGCGTCAGGGATATCGCGTTGACGCCGCGTGGCGAGCCGGAGATCGCGAAAACCGCCGCGAACAGCCCGATCACGATCAGCATGAGGGGGTAGATTCGCGCCATCCTGCTCATGATGAAGCGCGCCGGGCTGTCCCGTCTCAGGACCTCCGCGATCAGGTAGCCCGAAATTCCGAAGAAGATCGCGACGCCATATCCGCCGAAGAAGCCGCTGAAGACCGACAGAAAGCGGCCGTCGCCACGGCCTGACGCGAGGTACTCGGAGCAGTGGTACAAGACGACGGCGAGCGCCGCGAGGCCGCGCAGATAATGCAGATAGAGATTGCGCTGGCCGGCATCCTTGCCGATGTCGATGCCGACGGCATGCTGGCCCCGCGCCGGCTCGGCGGGGCCGCGGAAGCCATCGGCCACTTCGGTCAAATCGTATCCTTCCCCTTGGACCAGTCGCTCAGTTGCGAGATCTCTGTTCTTTCCGCCGGATTTTGCGGAAAGTCATCACCCAAGGGAAGCCTGTTCTTGCCTCGGCGGTGGACAACTGGCCGGGGGGCGCATTCGGCTGTGGAAGGGAAACCGGCGTAGGTTCTGCCGATGCGGGGTTGCGCGTTCTCCTCGCACGCGGCAACAATGGCGGCATGATCAGGATTTCGATAGCAGCAGGCGCGGTCGCCATCCTCGTGGCGGGCTGCGTATCATCCTCGCCTCGCCCGGTGCCGGGTGCTTCGGCCGGTCCGGGCAAGCGTATCGTCCGCGACAGCGCGCAACTGGTTTTGCCGGATGGAACGCGGGTCAGCCCGGATGCGAGCGGCGGCTTCGAATTGCCCAACGGCGATTATGTGAAGCGCGATCCGAGCGGCGCGCTTGTCCTGCCCACGGGCGCGCGTTGCCTGCCCGATCAGGGCGGCTATCTCTGCCCCTGACGCTGGTACGCACTTGCCGGGCCGCGTTGTCGACCCGGTCATGATTTCGGTGCCAGATCTCTAGCGGCAGATCAGGCGATCTGTCGGCGCGTCGTCTTTCCGCTTGAGGATGGCTTTGTGGGCGTTGCGGCCGCCTGCTGGCGGTCACCCTCGTCCTCAAGCACATGGTTGTGGCTGCGATAGGCCCAGATTTCCTTGGCCGCTTCCCAATGCTCGCGGTCGCGACCCTCAGGCTGGCCGTCCTTGATCCATAAGGCGTAGGCGATCTTCCTGATCTCGTGCTGGGATTTCTCGTCCTTCATATCTCGTCTCCATGATCGCTCCCCCTTGCGCATGGGGGAGATCCGGTTTCGGAGCGGGGCGCGGCTGGGCCGTGCTCGGAACCAACGGCTTGCGAGCGCGTGCTGTTCCCTGCCGGGGCGCAGATTTTTCAGGAGAGTGCGGCGCGCATCTGGAGCAATTCCGCAACTCTCCAAATTGCAGAATTGCTCCAGGCTTTTGTTCTATCGCGTATTCGCTGGCGCGGACCTTCGGTTCTTAACGCGATCCGGTGTCCACTTCGCTCGAAAACGCTCTAATCCCGCGCCAGGGCGGCGACCGGGTCGAGGCGTGCGGCGTTGCGGGCGGGCAGGAAGCCGAAGGTCAGGCCGATCAGCGTCGAGCAGGCGATCGCGGCCGCGAAGGCCTCACCGGAATAGATGAAGCTCAATTGCGAGCCCGCTGCCTCGAAGGCGAAGCCGACCGCCAGGGCGAGCCCGATGCCGAGCGCGCCCCCCATGAAGCAGACGAGCGAGGCCTCGATCAGGAACTGTTGCAGGATGTCCCCGCGGCGCGCGCCGACGGCCATGCGCAGCCCGATCTCGCTGGTGCGCTCGATCACGGAGACCAGCATGATGTTCATCACCCCGATCCCGCCGACCAGGAGCGAGATCACCGCGATGGAGGAGATCATCAGCGTCATCGTCTGGGTGGTGCTGGTGATCGTGTTGCGGATCTCGTCCTGGTTCAGGATGAAGAAGTCCTTGGTGCGATGGCGGTGGGTCAGGACCTCCGTCACGGCCTCCTGCGCGGCGGCCATCGGCGTCTCGTCGTCGACGCGCAGCGTGATGCTGCGCAGCGAGAGATCTCCGAGGAAGCGGCCCTGGACGGTCGTGTAGGGCAGGAAGACCTGCGGGTTCTGGCTGCCGCCGAAGCCGCCCTGCTGCTGGCGGATGACGCCGACGATCCGGCTCGGGACGGAGCCGATCAGGATCACCGTGCCGATCGGGTTGGCCTGGCCCTGCGGGAAAAGCACACCCAGGGCGTTCTCGTCGATCACGACGTCCTGCGCCAGCGTGCGGACATCCGAGGCATCGAAGAAGGAGCCGCGCGTCAGCACGCTGCCGCGCACGTCGAAATAGCGTTCGCTGACGCCGTTGACCTGCGCCGTCGCCTCGACATTGCCGAGCCGGATCGTCGCGCTCGTCGTCACCGTGGGCGTCACGCTCGCGGCATAGGGCTGGCCGGCGAGGATCTGGGCATCGGGGACGGTGAGCGTCCTGACTCGGCCGGAGCGCAGGTCGCCGAAGCCGGCGCCGGGGAAGATTTCGAGCGTGTTGGTGCCGAGGCCGGATATGTTCTGCAGCACGCGCTGCCTGGCTCCTTCGCCGAGCGCGACGACGCTGACGACGGCTGCGATGCCGATGACGATGCCGAGCATGGTCAGCGTCGTGCGCAGCTTGTGGGCGGCCATGGCGCGCACGGCCATGCCGAAGGCTTCCTTGAGACGGCCGAAGGCGGCGCGCAGGCGCCCCGCGGAGGGCGGGACGGGCAAGGGTGGGGCCACCTTGTCCGCGCGCGGCGCGGTGCGGCGATCCGCGACGATCCTGCCGTCGCTGAGTTCGATGATGCGGTGCGCACGGTTGGCGACATTCATGTCGTGCGTGACGAGAATGACGGTATGGCCCTCGCGGTTGAGCTCCTCGATCAGGGCCAGCATCTCCTCGCCGCTCTTGCGGTCGAGCGCGCCGGTCGGCTCGTCGGCGAGGAGAACGCGCGCGCCGTTCATCAGGGCGCGGGCGATGGAGACGCGCTGCTGCTGGCCGCCCGAGAGTTCCGAAGGGCGGTGCGTCTTGCGGCTGCCGAGGCCGAGACGGTCCAGCAGCGTCGCGGCGCGGCTCTGGCGCGGGCCGGGCGGAATGCCGGCATAGATCGCCGGCACCTCGACATTCGCGAGCGCGGTCAGCTCCGAGAGCAGGTGGTAGCGCTGGAAGACGAAGCCGAAATATTCGCGCCGGAGCCGGGCGAGTTCGTCCGGCTCACGCTCGCGTGTCGGGCGCCCGTCGATCTCGTAGGTTCCGCCGGTCGGCCGGTCGAGACAGCCGATGATGTTCATCAGCGTCGACTTGCCGGAGCCGGATTGTCCGACGATCGCCACCATCTCGCCGGCCTCGATCACGAGGTCGGCGCCGTCGAGCGCGGCGACGGTCGCCTCGCCCGTGCCGAAGTCGCGCCGGACGCCCGCGAGACGGATGAGCGGCACCGACATCCTCAGAATCCGAAGGGCGAGCGCGGACGGCGGGTCTGGCGCGTGGCGTCCGGGCCACCGGCGCTGCGGGTGGTGACGACGCGTTCTCCGGCCTTCAGGCCGGAGGTGATCTCGGCGACGATCTTATTGTCGAGGCCGACCGTGACCTTGCGCGCGACCGGCTTGCCGTCTTCGCCGAGGACGTCGACGAAGGCGTTGGGGCCGCGGCGGCGGACGGCGGTGGACGGGACGGTGACGACGTTCTGGGCTCGGCCGACGATGACCGTGACCTGTGCGGTCATCGAGGTCAGCAGGCGGCCGTCGGGGTTCGGCACTTCGAACCAGGCGTTGTAGTAGACCGCGCTGGTGCTGGAGGCCGAGGAGTTGCTGCTGGCCGTGGCGGAACTGGTCGTGTTCTGCGTCTTCAACGTGTCGGGCGCCGGCTCGACGAAGGATATCCGGCCGGGGAAACGCTGCTCGGGCGCGCCGAGCACGCTGAAATAGACTTCCTGCCCGGCCTTGACCCGCAGCACATCCGCTTCCGAGATCTTGGCCTTGACCGTCATGGTGGAGACGTCGCCGAGCACCACAACGGTCGGAGCGGATTGCACGGCGTTCACCGTCTGGCCTTCCTGCGCGACGAGGGCGAGGACGGTGCCGGCGCTCGGCGCCGTGATGCGGGTGTAGCCGAGATTGGCGCGGGCGGTCTCGACCTTGACCTGGCCCGAGACGATCTGGGCGTCGAGCGCCTCGATCTGCGCCTGCGTGGTCGAGACGGTCATCTGCGCGTTCTCATAGGCATCGCGCGAGACGGCGTTCTGGCCGACCATCTGCTTCTGGCGGGCGAGCACGGCCTCGGCATAGGCGAGGCTGGCGGTGCGCTCGGCGCGCTGTGCCTTGAGCGCGGCGAGATCGGCCTCGGCCGAGCGCAGCGTGTTCTGCTGGGTGACGCTGTCGATCTCGGCGATCAGGTCGCCCGCCTTGACGGCGTCGCCAAGCTTCACCTTGAGCGAGACGACGCGGCCGGTGGCCTGCGAGCCGACGCTGACCTGCCGGATCGGTTCGAGCGCACCGGAGGCGAGAACGGCTTCCTCGACATTGCCGATCACCGCCTCGACGGTCGGCAGGCTGACGGTTTCAGCCGGGGCCGGCTGGCGCGCCTGCCAGAGATAGTAGCCGCCGATGCCTGCGACGAGCAGGGCGGGGAGAAGGAGGCGGCGCAGCCTCATGGTTGCGGTTCCTCTACGGGAATGAGGCGCAGGCGCGGCCCGGTTTCGCCGTCGATCACCGCCGGCGCCGAGACGTCGACGGGCCTGAGCCAGCCGCCGCCGAGCGCCTTGTTGAGAGCGATGAACTGTGTCGCGAGCGTGACCCGGCTCTGGATCAGGGCCTCTTCGGAGCCGTATTGCGTGCGCTGCGCTTCGAGCACGTCGAGGAAACTCGCGGTGCCGGCCGTATAGAGCGCGCGGGAGAGCCGCGCGGCCTCGGTCGAGGCACGGGCGGCTTCCGAGAGGCTGGCGAGCCTGATCCGCTCCTGCCGCAGCCCGACCATGCTGTCCTCGACATCCTGCAGCGCGGTCAAGACGGCGAGCCTGAACACGGCATCCTGCCGGTCGCGCTGCGCCCGGGCGGCATCGACGGCTGCGGCGAGCTCGCCGCCATTGAAGATCGGTACGCTGAGGCTGGGGCCGATCGACCAGCCGATCGCACTGTTCTTGGCGAGGTCGCCGAGCTTGACTGCCGAGGTCGAGATGCTGCCGGTCAGCGAAACCGAGGGATAGCGGTTGGCGTCGGCCTGGCCGATGCGCGCCGTCGACTGGGCGAGAAGGCGCTCGGCCGAGCGGACGTCCGGTCGGCGGCGCAAGACGTCGGCGGGGATGCCTGCGCGCGGCGGGGCGGGCGTCGCGGGGACCGCGGCCGCACGGGCGAAATAGGGCGCCATCGCGCCCGGCGGGCGGCCTGTTAGCACGGAAAGGCGGTGCTGGTTCTGGGCGAGCGAGGTTTCGAGCAGGGGGATCTGCGATTCCGTGCTCGCCGCCTGCGCGGTGGCGCGAGACGTGTCGATGGCCGAGATGTGCCCGGCCTGGAAGCGGGTGCGGGTCAGAGCTTCGGTCTCGCGCTGCGTCTTGGCCGTCGTGCGGGCGAGCGCGATCCGCGCCTGCAGGCCGCGCGCCTCGACATAGGTCGAGGCGACATCGCCGATGAGCGTCAGCATGACGGTGTCGAGGTCGTCGAAGGCGGCGTCCGTGCCATAGGTCGCGGCCTCGACGGCGCGGTCGCGCGCACCGAACAGGTCGATCTCCCAGGAGGCGTCGAAGCCGGCGCGGAAACCGTTGCGCGTCACGAGAGCCGTGCGGGCGCGTGAGGCCGAGGCATTGGCGTCCACCTGCGGGAAGAGTGCGCCGACCGCCTGCTCGCGCGTTGCGCGTGCCTCGCGGATCCGGGCCTTGGCCTGGGCAACGTCGAGATTGCCGGCGATGGCCTGCTCGATCAGTGCATTCAGCGTCGGGTCACGCAGGTTGCGCCACCACTCGCTCGGCTTCGGCGCTTTGGGGTTGCTCGCCGCGGCGCTCCAGCGCTGCGGCAGGTCGAGCGCGGGTGGCGTGTAGTCCGGCCCCACGGCGCAGGCGCAGAGACTCAGTGCCAGCATCAGCAGGGTAGCGGGGCGAATCATCGCGGCCAGAATGCCGGGAAAACCCGGGACCGCCAGCCTTTGACCCCGTCCATGCGCAATATTTCGTCCCTATGGCAATCCTGCCGGAGGATAGCCGGTTCCGGCGGCGGGCGCATTGCGGCACGATGACGTTTCCGTCAGGCAGGCCGCCTGTTGCCGTCGATGTGATCTCGGCCCGCGGGCTGATCCGCAATGCCGCCATTTCCGGCCGGGCTATACCGCATTGCGTAACAATCGTATGGATTAGGATGTCTTCCTTATGAATTGGGGAATCCATGGCGATCACGTTGCGCCAGATCCAGGCCTTCCTCGCGGTGACCGAGCAGGGCACTTTCACCAAGGCGGCGGAGCGGCTGCACATGGCCCAACCCGCGCTCTCGCAGCTTGTGCGCGAGCTCGAGCGGGAGCTCGGCATCAGGGTGCTCGATCGCACGACGCGGCGGGTCGAACTGACCGAGGGCGGGCGCGAATTCCACGGCGCGGCGCTGAAGATCGTGCAGGATCTCGATACGGCCGTGCAGAACGCCAACGGGCTGGCAGAGCGCCGGCGCGGGCGCATCGTGGTTGCCGTGCCGCCGCTGCTGGCGGCCGTGATCATGCCGCCGACGATCGTCGCCCTGCAAGCGAAGCATCCCGGTCTTCAGGTCGCGATCATGGATGCGCGCAATGACCTCGTCGTCGAGGCGGTGCGCTTCGGCAAGGCGGATTGCGGGGTCGGGACCTTTTCCGCGCTGGAAGACAATATCGAGCGCAGTCCGCTCACCCGCGACAGCCTGATGCTGTTCTGCGCCCGCGACAGCCGGTTCGCCGGGCAGGCCAGCGTGCTCTGGCGCGATCTCGCCGAGGAACCTCTGGTCACGTTGACGCGCGACAGCGGTATCCGCCTGCTGGTCGAGGTCGGCTATGAAAGCGCCGAGATCACGCTGCGGCCGGCCTATGAGGTGGCCCAGATCACCACGGCGCTGGCCCTGGTCGAAGCCGGGCTCGGCATTGCCGTGCTGCCGACCTATGCGCGGGCCGTCGCGCCGGCCAGCGTCGTCGCCCGGCCGCTGGCCGAGCCGTCGATCGCGCGCGACATCGTCATGATCCGGCCTAGCGGGCGCTCGGTCTCGCCGGCGCTCTCGGCCTTCGAGGCGCTCCTGCGTCGCTTCGTGCGCCAACTGGCGCCCAGCGAGGCCAGCTGACCCTGTGCGAGAGGGCCGAAGGCGGTTGCACCGCCTCTTTGCAGCAGATCAAAGAAGCGCGGCGGCATGGCCGTTATGGAAGGAGCATCGAAGACGATCGAGCGGAGCTGCGTCATGCAGGACTCGCCCTACCGGGACGAACGGCTGCCACGCTACACCAGCTATCCGACCGCGCCGCATTTCGGCGCCGATGTCGATGCCGCGCGCTATGCCGGCTGGCTGAAGGCGCTGCCTGTGGGCACGAGCACCTCGCTCTACCTGCATGTGCCGTTCTGCCGCTCGATGTGCTGGTATTGCGGCTGTCATACCACGGTGGCGCTGCGCAACGGGCCGATCGTCGACTACCTTGCGGCCCTGCGCGGCGAGATCGCCCTGGTGGCCGAACAGCTTTCCGCGCCGCTCGACGTGCGCCATATCCATTTCGGCGGCGGCACGCCGACCATCCTCGAACCGGCGGATTTCGCCACGCTCGTCGCGCTGCTGAGGCAGCATTTCGCGGTCCATCCGGGCGCCGAGATCGCGGTCGAGATCGATCCGCGCCGTCTCGAACCGGCGATGATCGCGGCGCTCGCGGCGGCCGGCGTCAACCGCGCCAGCCTCGGCGTGCAGAGCTTCGACCCCGAGGTCCAGAAGGCGATCAACCGCATCCAGAGCGTCGAGCAGACGGCGGCGGTGGTCACCGGCTTGCGGGTCGCCGGCATCGGCTCCGTCAGCTTCGACCTGATCTACGGCCTGCCGAAGCAGACGCTGCAGTCCTGCCTCGACACGGTCGAGCTGTGTCTCGCGATGCGGCCCGACCGCTTCTCGATCTTCGGCTATGCCCATGTGCCGGACTTCAAGAAGCACCAGCGCCGGATCGCCACCGCCGATCTGCCCGACGGGCAGGCGCGGCACGAGCAGGCGGAAGCGATGGCCCGGTGCCTGGTCGCGGCTGGCTATGTGCGGGTGGGGCTCGATCATTTCGCCCTGCCGGCAGACCCGATGGCCGTTGCGCTGTCGCTGGGGCGGCTTCATCGCAACTTCCAGGGTTACACCACCGACCCTTGCGCGGCGCTGATCGGCTTCGGCGCCTCGGCGATCGGCCGGTTGCCGCAGGGCTATGTCCAGAACGAGGTCGTGATCGGCCGCTATGCGGAGCGCATCGCCGACAGCCTGCTGCCGGCAGCGAGGGGCTATCGGCTCAGCGCCGAGGACCGTCTGCGCGCCGAGCTGATCGAGCGGGTGATGTGCGATCTCGCCGTCGATATCGAGGCCGTCTGCGCCCGGCATCCGGTCGATCCGCAAGTGCTCGCGCCAGCGCGCTCCGCGCTCGACCGGCTGGCACAGGAAGGCGTGATCGATTTCGACGGCAGCCGGGTACTCCTGCCGGAGGGCGCGCGCCTGTTCGTGCGCAAGGTGGCGTCGGTCTTCGATGCGCATATCGACCAGGCTCCGCGCCGCTACAGCCGGGCCGTCTGACGCGCTTCGGGTGGCCGCGTGCGGGCCAAGCGCGCGTTTCCGCGTGAAGGCGGTGGGGGGCGGATCATGACGGGCGGAGAAGGCGGCAAGCCAGGACAGGATATCGGGCGCGGACATCACGCGACGCCCGCACGGGAACTGATCGACAGGCTTCGCCGGGTGCTGCGGCCCGAGGATCTGCACTGTACCTGCAGGGAAACGCTCGATGGAGCGCTGGAGCGTTTCGACCAGTTCGAGCGCCGGCGCGAGGCGCGCCGCTGGCTGGCGGCCGCGCGCGACGACAGGGACCGGATCGCGGCGCTGCTGCGCTTCCTGTCCGAGCTGGACTCGCTCACGGAAGCGGAGAGCGACCGGAGCGTCTTCGAGGAACTCGCGCTGCTCTTCAACGAAATTGCGCGCAGCGCCGAGGCCGGAGCTGCGGCCTTGCGCTCGCTGTGAACCGGAGGCGCGCCGCCGGTTCGAATGCGCGGCGTCTTTGCGTTTTCGCAACAAGCCGCCGGGCCGCTCTGGCTAATGTTGCGGTGCAGCGAGGGGCTACGAGCCCGCTGCGACGATGGAGAAGACAGATGTTCAGGACAATTCTGGCCGGCGCGCTCATGGCGCTGGCCGCCGCCGGCGCCAGTGCGGCGGAAGTCGAGGTCAAGATGCTCAACAAGGGCGCCGCCGGAGCCATGGTGTTCGAGCCGGCGCTGGTGAAGATCGCGCCGGGGGATACGGTCAAGTTCGTTCCCACGGACAAGAGCCACAATGCGGAGAGCATCCCGGAGATGCTGCCTGCCGGTGCCGAGGCCTTCGTCGGCAAGATGAACGAGCAGGTCGACATCACCTTCAAGGAGAACGGCGTCTACGGCATCAAGTGCAAGCCGCATTACGGCATGGGCATGGTGGCGCTGGTCGTCGTCGGCGAGCCGACCAATCTGGAGGCCGCCGCTGCGGCCAAGCACCCCGGCAAGGCCAGGCAGGTCTTCGCCGATCTGGTCGCCAAGGCCAATCAGGTCGCCAAGGCACCGTAAAAGCCTGACCGGATGCGCCGGACGGCATGATGTCTTCCGTCCCTCGGGCAACTCCGATACGCGCGCAAAGAGACAGATCAACAGGTCGCGGCCGGCCGGGGTCGGCTGCGGGGAGATGGCTCCGATGGCACCCATACCGAGGCTTCGTGCTTATGACGGGCCGGCCCTGCTGTCCTATGGCTTCAGGCCGTTCTTCCTGCTCGCGGCGTTGCAGGCGGGGCTGACGATCCTGGTCTGGCTGCCCTTCGTCACGGGCCATCTCGCCATCCCGACGGCCTTCGCGCCGGTGGATTGGCATATCCATGAAATGCTGTTCGGCTATCAGGCGGCTGCGGTCGGCGGCTTTCTGCTGACGGCGATCCCGAACTGGACCGGGCGGCTGCCCGTCCAGGGCACGCCGCTGCTTCTGCTCGTCCTCGCCTGGCTTGCCGGGCGGGTCGCGGTCACGATCTCGGCCGTGATCGGCTGGCGGCTTGCGATGGCGGTCGATCTCCTCTTCCTCCTCCTGCTCGCCGGAGCCGCGACGCGCGAAATCCTGGCCGGACGAAACTGGCGCAACCTCAAGGTGGTCGTCCTGATCGCGCTCCTGCTCGCGGCCAATCTCGCCTTCCATCTCGAAGCCGGGCTGACCGGAAGCGCGGAGTTCGCGCGCCGCTTCGCCATCGCCGTGGTGCTCATGCTGGTCGTGCTGATCGCGGGGCGCATCGTGCCGAGCTTCACGCGCAACTGGCTGGCGCAACGTGAGTCGGGGCGGCTGCCGGTGCCGTTCGGCGGCTACGACAAGCTCGTTCTGGCGGCGAGCGCGCTCGTGCTCCTGCTCTGGATCGGCCTGCCGGACTCTGCGCTCACGGCCACGGTGCTCGCGCTCGCGGCGATGCTCCATCTCGTCAGGCTGGCCCGCTGGGCGGGAGAGCGGAGCTGGCGCAATCCGCTGCTCGTCATCCTGCATGTCGCCTATCTGTTCGTGCCGTTGGGCTTTGCGCTGACGGCGGCCGCGAGCTTCGGCCTCGTCGCTTCGGGGGCGGGGCTCCACGCCTGGACGGCCGGCGCCTTCGGCACGATGACGCTTGCGGTGATGTCGCGCGCCAGCCTCGGCCATACCGGCCGCCCGCTCGTGGCCACGGCCGCGACGCAGCTCTGCTACGGGCTCGTCGTCATCGGCAGCATCGCGCGGATCTGCTCGGCACTGGGGCATGGCCCTGTCGCGCTGCTGCATGTCGCCGGTCTGTGCTGGTCGCTGGCGTTCCTGACCTTCGCCCTGGCGTATTGGCGTGTGCTGACCGGCTCGCGTCTGGCACCGAAGGCGGTCTCGGTGGCGCAACGAGCCTGATGCGCATTGGCGTTCCGTGCCGAGGTCGCCCAATGCTGAATCTCGGATCGTCCCTTTTGAGAGTAACGCCGCCAAGAGCGAAAGGCGTCTCCCAATTTCGCTGCCTCGTCTCGCGTGACGCCATTCTCGCCAGAATCGGCCTGTATCGCCCCGGGTCATGCCGGGCGCTTCGACGTGAGCGTCTCGCGGTGGCGTGTGGCTCGGCGGCCTGTGCTAGAACTGGACGGAAGAGTTGATGACCGAAGCAGCCTCGCGGGTTCCGTCATGCGATTGACCCAGTTCAGCGAATATGCGCTGCGGCTGCTGATCTTCGCCGCCGCTCACCCGGATCGCCTGGTCACGGTCGAGGAAGCGGCGACCTCCTATGACATTTCGCGCACGCATCTGATGAAGGTGGCGAATCTTCTGGTCCGGCAGGAGTTTCTGAAAGGGGTCCGCGGCCGCTCGGGCGGCCTGATGCTGGCAAGGCCCCCGGAGGCGATATCGCTGGGCGAACTCATCCGTGCGACCGAGCCGGCCTTCTCCGTGGTGGAGTGCTTCGGCGAGGCGGAACGGCGCTCGCTGATGAGCCTCGATCGCTGGCGCGGCATCCTGTCGGGCGCGATGGAGCTCTTCCTGGCGGAGCTCGACAAATATTCGCTCCGCGACCTCGCTGCCGATCCCGAACGCTTCGGTATCGGCTTGCCGGCGGCGTGAATTCATGGGCTGCCGAGGTCGGGCTGCGCGCTGCGGCGCGCGGCAGCCATTACGGATGCTTCGGTTTGATACGAGGGCAAGATGACGTTTCCGTCCTTTTTTTCAGAGGCGCCTCGCCTCAAGGTCCGCGATCCGCTGTCCGCATTCCTCGGCGCCAGCGAGGACGGCGTCCTCAACTACAGCTATGAGGACGCGGTGCGGCTCGCCGGCCATTCCTGCCCGGCGGTGGCCGGCGCCTATCTCATGGTGATCGGCGGGCTGGCCTATCTCTACGACGAGGATCTGCCGGAGCGCGGCGGCATCGAGGTGTTCATGCGCTCCGAGCGGGATCAGGGCACGACGGGGGTGCTGGCCTCGGTCGCGACGCTTCTGACCGGGGCGGCGGCCGAGACCGGCTTTCACGGCATTGGCCCGGCCCGGCGTTTCGCGCGGCGAGGCATGCTGCATTTCGGCGCCGAGATCGAGGGCGTGATGGCATTGCGGCGACGGGACACCGGCGCCGGGGTCGTGGTCGATATCGATACCGGCGCGGTGCCGCATGCCGCGGAAATGGCGGCGGTGATGCCGCTGGCGATCTCTGGCGAGGCCGATGCTGCGGCGAGCGCCGGCTTCGCGGCACTCTGGCAGGACAGGGTGCGCCGCATGCTCATCGAGCACGCCGACGATCCCAAGCTGATCCATCTCTACGATTGGGAGCCGGGCGAGAGCGCAACGCATCCGGCCTGACGGCTGGAGTCGAGAAGGCTCCGAATAGGTCGCGGATCTTGCGCTCGAAGATGCTCTATTCGGCGTTCTCGGCGAGCCGCATCAGCCCCGCCCTGTCGCAGACCACGAGCTTTTGGCGCCCGCCCTCGACCAGCCCCTGCGTCTCCCAGGCGCTGAGGATGCGCGAGACCGTGTGCAAGGTCGTGCCGGTCATCTCGGCGATATCGCGCCGGGAGATCGGGAAGTCGACGCGCAGGCCGGCTCCGTCGCGCTTCCCCGCCTGATTGACGAGTCGCAGCACGGCATGGGCGACGCGGCGTTCGACCTCTTCCGTCGACATCTCGCGGATGCGGGTATGGGCTTCGTCGAGCCGCTGGCCGATGGTGCGGATCGCGTTCATCGCCAGATGCGGATTGCCCTCGACGAAGCTGTCCCAGGATTCGGTCGGCCAGGAGGCGACGAGGCTGTCGACCGCCGCCGTTGCCGTGCCCGGATAATCGACGCGTCCGAGCGCGCGGGTGAAGCCGAAGAGATCGCCCGGATGAACGACGCGCACGATGATCTGCTGGCCGTCGCGGGTGACCTGCGTCACCTTCAGCCGCCCGTGCAGCAGCAGGTAGAAGGCCTTGGCCGAGTCGCCCTGCTCGAACACCGCCTCGCCCTGGGGAATTCGGCGCGCGCTCGCCTGCGCCGTCATGCGGTCGAGCTGCGCATCGTTCATCGCCGCAAACAGCGGGATGCTGCGCAGCACGCTGCGGTCGATTCCCACGGGTTCGTCTTTCCTTCAGGCGGTCGAGAGGCGATACCCCCGCCGTTTTCGGCGGACGATGCCGGATATGATCGCAATCGCACCGGCTGTTCAAGTGCGTCACGATCACCCAGCGAGGGCGGTTCCAAGTCCGGCGAGGATGCATAAGACGGCAGCATAGCCGAGGAGAGCCGCCGCGAGCGCCGTGCTTTCGCGCTGCAGCCGCATGAAGCCGAGCACCACCAGCGCCGCCTTGACCAGGCTCAGCAGCGCGATCGCCAGTCCGCGCGGACCGGCCGGAAGCGACGAGGCGGCGAGCAGGCTGGCCCCCGTCGCGAGCAGCAAGGCCGCCAGGACGATCGCTAAGGGAATATCGCGGGACCGCTGCATCTCAGCCCAGATAGATCACGGGAAGGATCAGGAGCCAGACCAGATCCACCAGATGCCAGATCGTGGTGACGCTTGCGATCTGGCGAGGAGCCGGTCGCCAGGCGACGGCCAGCAGCAGAAGCGCGACGAACAGCACATGCGCGAGATGGAAGCCGGTGATGAGCCAATACAGCTCGGGCAGCCGGCCTTCCAGCGCCGTGAGCGCAGGGAATTCATGGCCGAAGGCCCATAGCTTCAGAGCGCAAAAGGCGAGACCGCCCAAGGCCGCGGCGACGAGATTCCGCCGCGGATCGCGGCCGCCGGCGGCTAACGCGGCGAAGAAGCCGCTCACAAGAAGCACCGCGGTGGCGAGGCTGGCCAGCGGCAGGTCGAGAGCTGCGTGCAGGGCGGCCCGCCCTTGCGGGTCGGTGGCGCCCAGGATCAGGAAGGCGCCGAGCAACGCGCCGAACACGATGAGCTCGCTCCAGACCAGGATCCAGAGCAGGAGCTCCAGGCCGCCTTCCGATGCCGGCCGGGCGACGCCGAGGCTGCCTTCGCGCACCGCGATGGTCATGCCGGCAGCAGCCGGTTCAGGGCGGCGGGCAGACGGTCCCGCCAACGCGGCTCCCGGACGAGGCGGAAGCCGAGATTGTCGGGCGGGGTCGCCACCGAGCAGCCGCCGGCCTTCGGGTTGCGGATGAAGAAGGTCATCGGCGCGCGGTGCTGACCCTCGACGACGTAGATGCCGCAATTCGTGGTTTCGCCGAGCGTGCGGCCCGCGGCATCGAGCGAGACGCGACGCAGGCAGGTCTGCGTCCATTCCCAGACATTGCCGGCGATGTCGTAGACGCCATGTTCATTGGCGCCGAACCCGCCTACCGGGCGCGGGGCGGGATCGCTCGCAGCCTTGCGATTGGCCTCGCGCTCGTAATCGGCGAGCCAGCGCCGGGCCGGGTTGCCGGCGTCGGCGTCGAGGCCACGGGCATCGTCGACGAAGCGCGAGCCGGCGGCATGGGCCCATTCGCGGTCGGTGGGCAGGCGCCAGACCGCTCCGCTTTCACGAGACAGCCAGCCGGCATAGTCGGTTGCGTCGGCATGGCTGGTGCCGGTCACGGGCAGGTCTCCGCGCGGCGCCGGGTTGTCGAGGCGCTTGCAGGCCCCGGCCGCGATGCAGCGCGCGTAATCGGCGGCGGTCACCTGATAGCGCATGATCTCCAGCCGCCGGTCGATCTGGACCGCGACGCGTGGCGCATCGACCGGGCGGCCGGCGCGGCTGTACTCGCCGTCGAGGCGGTGCAGCAGCGTTGCAGGCGGCACGATCGTCGTCTGCGGCAGCGGGAAGGCGGGGACGGGCCGGCGGGCCGGCGCGGCGATGAGGAGGGCGGCGGCTCCAGCGAGGAGCAGCAGGCCGAGCGCGGTCGTCAGCCCCGGCAGCGAAGGGCGCAGCGTGGTGGCCATGATCGGAATCCCTGTCGGGAGGGTGGCCTCCCCGCCGGACGGCGGGGAGGCGGGGACAAGTCAGATGCCGGCGGGAGCCAGGATCTGCTTCATCAGGTCGTCATTCCACTCGCCCTCGACCTTGAAGTGTCCGGCGGCGCCGAGTTCGAAGGCCTCGATCAGGTTGTGGTTGACATAGGCGTAGATGCCCGGCTGCAGGAAGGTGTAGAGGGCCGCGCCCGCGCAGCCGCCGGGGATGAACCAAGTCTCGAGGTCGCGCTCCGGCGGGTTGCGGAACTTGCCGGTGGCCCAGACGTAGTCGCCATGGCCGCCGATCAGGTGGGGCCGCGTGTCGCGGTTGGCCTGTGAATGCACGATCAACACGGTCTCGCCGACCTTGGCGGTGAGGGCGTTCTTGCCGGTCAGCGCGCCGACCTTGCCGTTGAAGACGACATGGGTCGGGGTCAGCGTCCGCATCGCCTTGATCACGTCCTCATGCGCCTCGCCGGGGCTGGCATAGCGCTTGAACTTGCCGTTCTCGTCGCGCGGCACATAGAAATCCTGCTCGCCGACATAATAGACCTTGTCGTATTTCAGGGCCTTGCCTTGGCCATCCTTCAGCCCGTCGCGCGGCAGCACCATGATGGCGCCGTTCATGCCGGCGGTGACGTGCCAGGGCACCATGCCCGGAGGGGCGCAGTGGTAGACGAACACGCCCGGCCGGGTGGCCTTCCAGCGCAGCACGACCTTCTCGCCGGGGTTGACCTCGGTCAGGCCGCCGCCACCGAGCGCACCGGTCGACGAATGGAAGTCGATATTGTGCATCAGCTCGTTGGTTTCGGCGTTGATCAGCGTCAGCTCGACATAGTCGCCCTCATGCACGACCATCAGCGGGCCGGGCACGGTGCCGTTGAAGGTGAAGGCGAAGGTCTCGGTGCCGGCCTCGTCGAGGACGATCTTCTTCTCGTGGATCGTCATCTCGAATTCGACGAGCTTCGGCCCGCCAGTCGCGATCTGCTCATGCGCATGCACGAAGGGGGGATCGACCAGCTTCGCCTTGACGCGCGGCAGCTTGGCGATATCGGCGGCGGTGGCCTTGGTCATCACGGCCTGCGCCTGCGCCGGCGCGGAAGCGGCCTGGACGATCGCCCCCGTGGCCGCCGCTCCCGCCAGAACGCTGCGGCGGGTCAGTTTGAGCTCTTCGCCCATGGCTTGTCTCCTTGCCCAAAGACCGTTGATCTATCGGTCGTGAGGACTTTAGGAGCCTGGCGAAATTGGTCTTTGTTGCAGCACAACATCTTTGACGATCGTACGCGCCGCCGTTACTCGGCGGCGATCATCGCCGGCTCCCAGGCCGGCTCGTAGGTCAGCGTGACCGTGACGGCCACGACGCCCTCGACCGCGCCGGCCGCCATAGCAACGGCCTCCTTCAGGAAGCCGGCCAGCGGGCAGCCGCGCGTGGTCGTCGTCATGGTGATCGCGACGTGGCCGCCCGGCGCCGCCGCGATGGCATAGATCAGGCCGAGATCGACGACGCTGCGGCCCATCTCGGGATCGAGCACGTCGCGCAGCGCGATCTCGACGAGGCGTTCCAGATTGGCGCTCATCCGTGTGTCCTCCCGCCGCCATGGCGCACGAGCAGGCGATAGGCCGTGCCGGAGGCATCGAAGTTCCCGGCCCATTCGTGCTGGCGCTTGGCCAGCTCGGGAAAGAGAAAGACCGGCTCCCGCGCCAGCAGGGCGAACAACACGTCGCCGGGCTGGAGGCCTTCCAGCGCTTCGAGAATGCGCACCATCGGCTCCGGCGGTTCGAGTTCGATGAGGTCGAGCTCGATCGCCGGGTCGCCCCAGAAGACGGCGGAAGGGCTGCTGCCGAGGGCGAGGCCCGCGCTGTCCTGCGCATCCTCCTCCCGCAGGCTGTCGACCGGCGAGAAGACGACCTCCCAATCGCCGCCGCCCAACGCGCGGTCGCGCGCGGCGAAGCCGCGATTGGCCATGACCGAGAACAGCGGTACCGGGCGGAAGGGCGCGACGAGGCGCAAGGATTCGCCCGGCGCGAGGGCGCTGACCGCCTGCATGATCGCCTGGAAAGGCTCTTCGCCGGCCCGCAGCATCGGGCGGACGTCAAGCTCGCGGATTGGCAATGCTTCCGATATCGACATGACGGGATTTCCTTTCATCGCTCCGCGCCAGCAGCAGCCATGGACGTTCATGGGCCATCGGCCGCTCGGCGGCCTTGATCTCGGACAAGCGGCGCACGCGGAAGAGTTCGACGGCGATCCCGGCGGTTCCCGCGAGGCAGGACATCATGCTCCAGCGAAAGCCGCTCGCGGCGCCGGCCACCAGCATGGCCGCACCGAGCGCGACGCCGCCATAGTAGAGGAGGAACCACCAGCCCGTGCGCGGCATCGCGACGAGATCGCCGACGCGCGGCGCCGGCCCGCGTCCGAGCCGGGGCGCATAGGTTTCAAGCCAGGTCATGAAGGAGACGATCTTGACGAGCTGGGCGAGCGTCAGCCCGCCGAGCCAGCCGAAGACGAGCAGCAGCGCGAGTGCCGCGATCCAACCCTCTTCGGCCCCGGCCAGGACGGCGACCGGTAGCAAGGTCAGGCCGATGCCGAGTGCGGCGAAGGCCGGAATGCTGGCGAGCATGTTGATTTCGAGCGCCTTGCGACGGCGGGCGCGGTAGAGCGCGAGGATGTCGCGGCCATAGAAGGCGCTTGCCAGCGCGAGCACGGCCAATGTCGCCGCGACCCAGGCGCTTCCGGGCGCGACACCGGCGAAGGGAGCGGCCAGCCCGGTAAAAGCGAGCCCGAGCCCCAGGCCGGCGAAGGTCAGGACCGGGCGGATGTGCGCGGGCGGCGGCTCCGGCGCCATCATGAACATGACGAAGAGGCGGTAGCTGACGCCGAAAGCGATGAGGCCGAGCCAGCCGCCGAAGCCGAGCACGGCATGGAAGGGCAGCGCGTCGGGCAGCAGGGCGACGGCGCCGAGCCAGCCGCCATGGCCGGACAGGATCATCGCGAAGGCAGTGCCGCTCAGCGCCGTCGCCGCGAGGCAGGCGAGACCGATCAGGACGAAGCGGGCGAACAGCGCGATGGGCCGCGCGCTCAGGAGCGTCCCGACCAGCATCAGGCCGAGCAGGAAAAAGCCGCAGAGCAGGAACACGGTGGCGAGCGGCAGCAGATCGAGCGGGGCCTCGATCCAGCCGGCGAGGACGGAAAAGCCGGCGCAGAGCAGGGCGAGGCCCGTGCCGAGCGTGAGCAGGGCCGGCAGCGCCAGCTGCGGAAAGGCGAGGGGGCGGGAGACCAGGACCGGCACGAACTGCAGCAGCGCCCCCGCCACGGCGAGGCTGAGCCAGCCGATCGCGACGAGATGCACGAGCACGAGCGTCGAAGGATCGGCGAGACCGGCGGCCGGATATCCGACGCCGACGGCGGCGAGAGCCTCGGCCGCGATCAGGAAGGCGAGCGCGGCCGCGAAATAGCTCATCGTCCAGCGGGACAGCGATGCCGTCGGCATGGCTGCGATCTCCCGAGAGGGCGGCTCAGTGACCGCAGGTGCAGGAATGGCCTTCGTCATGGCCGCCGCAATCGGCGTCATGCGCCGCCGTGCCGGCCGCGTTGCGGCCGATCTCGACCTGCCAGATCTCCGGCCCCTGCACGAGATAGGCCCAGGAATAGGCGCCGGGATAGCGCGCCTCGATCTGCCGGCGCAGCGGCGCGGGGTTGTGGTCGTTGACGATGCTGAAGGCCTCGCCCGGCGCCAGACGCTCCAGAATGCCGAAGATCGTCGCGTGGCGGACGACGGGCGGGATCGCGCGGACGTCGAGCGGTTCGAGTGGCAGGACGGTCATGGCTTCCGGCTCCGGTTGCGGCCCCGAATGGAGGGCGTTCCGCAGCCTAGCGGCATCGCTTCCGCGGCAATTTGTCGAAGCTCAAACAAGGCGCGCGCCGCCTCACTGCTCGACATAGAGGATGGCGGCGATGGCGAGCGACATCAGGATCGCGGTGGCGACGCCACCCTTCTGCAGAACCCCCATGCGATAGAGCAGCAGCGCCATCACGATGATGGCGGGCGTGGCGATGGCGAGACCCATCTGGGCGTCGGTCATGGCGATGTCCTCGGCGAGGGTTGGAGATTGTCTCGAATTGCGTCGTCATTCCGGGCGGAACGAAGTGAAGACCCGGAATCCATCGTAAAGCGCCACGTCCTCCGATGGATTCCGGATCAGCGCCGCTACGCGGCTTGTCCGGAATGACGGAGCACTTCTTCGTGCCGGTTCAAATCTTCGAACTACGGCATTGCCATCGGCCGACCTTCTCACGCCGCGAGCGCGCGGTAGATCGCCGGCAGGGCAGCCGGCAGGCGCTCGAGCTTCGAGACCACGGCGTGGCCGTTGCGGCCGAAGAGGTGCGGGATATAGGCGCGCGACTCGCGGTCCACCGTCACGGCGAAGACGCAGATGCCGGCGCGGCGCGCCTCGATCACCGCCATGCGCGTATCCTCCATGGCGAAGCGGCCCTCGTAATGGTCGATGTCGTTCGGCTTGCCGTCGGTCAGCACGAGCAGGAGCTTGCGCCGGTCGGGGCGGGCCTTGAGCCCGGCCGCGGCATGGCGGATCGCGGTGCCGATCCTTGTGTAATAGCCGGGCTTCAGCGCCGCGATGCGGGCTTCCACGGCAGGCCCCATCGCCTCGTCGAAGCGCTTCACCGTCTCGATCCGGACCCAGTCGCGACGGCGGGAGGTGAAGGTCAGGATCTCGTGGTGGTCGCCACAGGCGGCGAGCCCGTGGGCGAAGACGGTGAGCGCCTGTTTCTCGACATCGAGCACGCGCAGATCGTCGAACCAGGAATCGGTCGAAAGCGAGACGTCCATCAGCGTCGTCACGGCGAGGTCGTGCGCCTGCGGCCGGCTGGCAAGGTGGATGCGGTCGCTGCCGGAGCCGCCGGAAGCGAGATCGGTCTGGCGGCGCACCACCGCGTCGAGATCGAGGTCGGGGCCGTCGATCTGTCCGCGCTGCGGTTCGCGCAGCGGACGCAGCGCCTCGAACCGGCGGCGGACCTGACGCACCAGCGCGCGGGTCGCGGCGTCCTGCACGGGAGGCGCCAGCTCCTGCCGCGCCATGGCGGCGAGCACCCGGCAGTGATCCTCGCGATAGGAGGCGCTGCGGAAATCCCATTCGGGGTAGGTCAGGGCGCCGGCGAGCGCCGTCTCGTCCATCGCCTCGGGCGGCAGGTCGAGATCGAAGCGGAAGCGCGAGGCCGGGCGGCCCTTGCGCTCGCTCAGCACCATGTCGTCGAGCTCGTCGGCGGCTTCGGGATCGTGCTCCTCGCTGTCGTCGGAGGGGCGGTCGACCGCGACCATCTCCGACATGGCCAGGATCTTTTCGAAGCGGTTGAGGATGAAGGGGCTGCGCTCGCGCCATTCCTCGGCCGTCTCGTCGCGGCTGGCGGCATAGGCCTTCATCTGCTCCTCGGCCTTCGTCGAGGCCGGCGGCGGCTGATCCTCGTCGCGACGGCGCGGGCGGGCGGGGGCGGCAGCGCTCGCCAAGGGCCAGAGCGGCACGCCGAGCGCCGGCAGATAGCCGGGGGGCGTTCGGACGGGCCAGGCTTCGGAGGCGATATCGGCGGTCTTGCCGCGCAGCAGCGCCTGGATCAGGGCTTCGACCCTGGCCTCGGTCGCGGGCAGCCCCTTGCGCCGGCGCGTCGCGAGCAGGGCCTCGGCCAGCCGGCGATAGACGGGGCCGAGGCCGGGAAAGGCAGCAAGGACCTGCGCGACCAGCAGCCGGGCCGCCGCGATCAGCGCGAGGTCGCGCCGCAGCGGATCGTCGTCCGTCGCCGGCCGGGCCGGCATCGTGGCCATGCAGGCAGCGAGCCAGACATAGAAGTCGCGATTGAGGTCGGCTTCCGGGAACAGGGCGATCCGCGTCGGCAGTTGCAGGCTGTCGGGCGTGCGTAGCGCAAGCGCCAGCCGCTCCTCGCCGAGGCCGACGCGCTGGCGCAGATTGAGCCGATGCCCGGCGACGCGCTCGCGGGCCGGGACGATCCTGATGCCGGGCGCGCCGCCGAAGCCGCGGAAGCAGACCGCGAGCGTCGGCGCCATGCTGGCCAGCGTCACCGCCGCCTGCGGATGATGCGGCAGGCTCGCGGTCTCGCCGACCAGCCTGTGCCAGTAGCGCCCGACGGTCTCTTCCAGCTCGAGGAAGTCCAGCATCGCGAGGCTCCTAGCCGAGGACCGCTCGGGCGATCTCGACCAACCCGGCGCGGACCTCCGGTTCATCGGTCAGCGGCTCGATCATGGCCGCCATCACGGCTTCGGCGCGCGGCAGGCCGGCGGCGACAAGGCTCGCGGCATAGACGACGAGGCGGGTCGAGACGCCTTCCTCGATGTCCTGTCCCTTGAGCGTGCGCAGACGCCGGGCGAGATCGACCAGCGGCGCGACGGCGCCCTCGTCGAGCCCGCTTTCCTGCGCGGCGACGGCGATCTCCTGCTCGCGCGGCAGGAAGTCGAAGCTGATCGAGACGAAGCGCTGGCGGGTGGAAGGCTTCAGGTTCTTCAGCAGGTTCTGGTAGCCGGGGTTGTAGGAGACCGCGATCATGAAGGAGGGCGGGGCGGCGAGCAGCTCGCCGGTGCGCTCCAGCGGCAGGATGCGCCGATCGTCGGTGAGCGGGTGCAGTACCACCGCCACGTCCTTGCGGGCCTCGACGATCTCGTCGAGATAGCACAATCCGCCCTCGCGCACGGCCCGCGTCAGCGGCCCGTCGACCCAGATGGTCTCTCCGCCCTTGAGCAGGTGGCGGCCGGTGAGGTCGGCGGCGGAGAGGTCGTCATGGCAGGCGACGGTGAAGAGCGGCAGGCCGAGCTTTGCCGCCATATGGGCGATGAAGCGGGTCTTGCCCGAGCCGGTCGGCCCCTTGAGCAGGAGCGGCAGGCGGCGCTCCCAGGCCTTCTCGAACAGGAAGCGCTCGTTGCCCGAGGCGGCGTAGGCGGGAATGTCGAGCGTGTCGGTGGCGGGCGCCGGAACGGGCGGGCGCGGGATCATGTTCATCGCGGAAATCCTTGGAAGAGGGCGGCAACGGCCCGCCGGCCCGGTGACCGGCGGGCCGCGATGTCATTCCGCCGGCTGGGCGAGGGCGAGCGGCTCGGCGCTGCGCTCGCGGCCGGGCACCAGCACGGCCCAGACGAACATCAGCGCCGAGACCACCACGACCACCCCGGAGCCGAGCCGGACCCAGTAGAACAGGGCGATCTGGTCCTGCACGTCCATGAAGCTCTGGCCGAGCACGCGCTGGAGATGGACCTGGACCACGCCGGCGAAGGTGAGCGCGAAGGTCATCACCGACATCGCCGTGCACATCATCCAGAAGCTCGCGATCGAGAGCCACTGATTGTAGGGCGCGCGGCCCTTCAGCTCGGGGATGGCATAGGCCATCACGGCGAGGTTCAGCATCACATAGGCGCCGAAGAAGGCGAGGTGGCCATGGGCTGCGGTGACCTGCGTGCCGTGGGTATAGTAGTTCACCGAGGAGAGGGTGTGCAGGAAGCCCCAGACGCCCGCGCCGAAGAAGGCCATCACCGAGCAGCCGATCGACCAGAGCAGGGCTGCCTTGTTGGGATGGTTACGGCCGGCCTTCCAGGTCATCTGAATGGTGAAGACCACCATGGTGAAGAAGGGCGCGACCTCCAGCGTCGAGAACAGCGAGCCGATCCACTGCCAGTATCCGGGCGCGCCGATCCAGTAATAATGGTGGCCGGTGCCGAGGATGCCGGAGAACAGGGCGAGCCCGACGATGACGTAAAGCCACTTCTCCACGACTTCGCGGTCGACGCCATTGAGCTTGATCATCAGGAAGGCCAGGATCGAGGCCATGATCAGCTCCCAGACGCCCTCCACCCAGAGATGAATGACGTACCACCAGTACATCTTGTCGAGCGCGAGATTGGCCGGGTTGTAGAAGGCGAAGAGGAAGAAGATCGCCAGGCCCCAGAGGCCGAAGAGCAGGATATTGGTGACGGTGGTCTTGCGACCCTTCAGCGAGGTCATGGTGACGTTGTACAGGAACATCAGCACGACGACGACGATGCCGACCTTGATCGCGAAGGGCTGCTCCAGGAACTCGCGCCCCTCATGGATGTGGAAGAGATAGCCGACGACCGCGATCGCCGCCGCGACGAAGAACATCCAGAACTGCACGACCGCGATCCTGCGGCTGTAGAGTTCGGTCTGCGCCTCCTCGGGCAGCAGGTAATAGGTCGCGCCCATGAAGCCGAGCAGCAGCCAGACGACCAGGGCGTTGGTGTGGATCATGCGCACGATGTTGAAGGGCAGGATGACCGACAGCGTGTTGGGCAGGACATAGATCAGTCCCGCCACGACCCCGAAGGCGACCTGCGCGATGAACAGGGCGAGCGCCCCGTAGAAATAGAGCATCGCGACGCTTTGGGTCTGATATCTCGTCGTGTTGTAGCCAGGCATGGCTCTCTCCTGTCGCGACGTCTCAGCCGGCCTCGTTGGGCGGCCAGTTCTGGGTCTTGATCCGGCTCGTCCATTCGAGGAAATCGGCGAGATCGTTGAGTTCCTGCTCGGTCAGGTTGAACTGCGGCATCTGGCGCCGGCCTTCGATCCCGGTCGGCTGTGCCGCCATCCAGGCCTTCAGGCTCTCGCGGGCGCCGGCCGCATCCTTGTCGCCGCCGTAGCGCTTCCAGACATTGCCGAGTTCGGGCGCGAAATAGGCGCCCTCGCCCAGCAGGGTGTGGCAGTTGATGCAGGAATTGCGCTCCCAGACATGCTTGCCCCGGGCGACGGCCGGCGAGAGCGTCGATTCATCGGTGGATTTGGTCCGCATGAACCAGTGGCTGTGGGCGGTGAGCCCGACGAAGATGGCGAAGAAGAAGATCGATCCGCCGTAGAAGACATTTCGGGCTCCCGCCTTTGTCAGACGTTCGGCCATGCGTTCACCCTTCCGTTGCGAGGGTCTGCGGGTGTGCCGGCGAGGCCGGCTCGTGAAACCCCGCATGCGGAGGGCAGGGGGCGAGCCGGTGATAGCGAGCCGTTCGGGGGGCTTCTTTGCGCTTCGGCAAACAGGGACGATGCGGCTTTGCCGGTTGCCTCCCGCTGCCGCATTTCAGGCCGCGGCGCTGGCGTCCGCCACGGTCGCCAGGCGCATCAGCGCCGGGATGTCCCGGACCAGGAGCGTCCGCCGGCCGCCGGAAAGGACGCCCTGTCGCTCCCAGCGCGTGAGGATCCTGGACACGTTGTGCAGCGTCGTCCCGGTCTGCGCCGCTATATCCTGCCGCGACACGGGGAAGTCGATCCGGACCCCGCCCACCTCCTGCCGCCCGGCCTGATCGATCAGGCGCAAGATAGCGTGAGCGATGCGTCGGGAGACATCGAGGGCTGCGATCTCCACGAAGCGATCCTGCGCGTCGGAAAGCCGGCGTTCGAGGAGCTGGATCAGGCCGAGCGGCAGCCCGGGCATGTCGTGGACGAACTGGTGCCAGGAGCGGAGTGGCCAGACGGCGAGCGCGCAGTCGCTCAGGGCGATGGCGGTCGCGCTATGGCGTCTCGCATGGACGCTGCGGCCGAGGCCGAAGGGCTCTCCCGGATGAACGATCCGCAGGATCACGGGGCTGCGGCCCAGATCGTCCCTGACGAGCTTGATGTGCCCGGACAGGCAGAGGAAGAAATCGCTCGCCGGCTCGCCCTGGATGAAGACGCGCTGTTCGGCGGCCAGGGTGGACGGAGACGCGGCGGCGGCGACGAGCTGCCGCTCGCGGGGCGTCAGCGCGGCGAAGACGGGTTGCCGGCGCAGAATGTCGAAGTCGATAGCCATGGCCGCTCGAACCGATGCGTGCCCACGCCGCAATGCGACGGTGGGCAGGGGCACCTCTGGAGAGGGGCGCCGTTCGTGCGAGCAAGAACGGCGCCATCGCCCGGCAATAGGCGGCATTCGGTGCGCCTTGTTTGCACTATGTCAAAGACGGCAACGAAAGCGCGATGCGTGGGCCGGCGTTGAATAGACAAGCGGGCGCAAATCCATATTCTCTTTCATCGATCTCTAATCTGACGGCGGCGCGCTATGTGAACGCCCGCTTGCGAAAGGACGAGAGATGACGACCGAGACCGCGGGGACGAGCGGCCCGGAGGCCGCTCCCGACAAGCCGACGCGACGCGCCGAGGTCATGGCTTTCCTGATGCTGGCGATCCTGATCTGGCCGGTCGTCGCGGTCGGCGTCGTCGGCGGCTACGGTTTCCTCGTCTGGATGTTCCAGATCGTCCTCGGCCCGCCCGGTCCACCACGCTGAGGCGGCGACGATGGAACGGACCCAGATCGATCGCGGGCGCCGCAATTTTCTGACCGGCCGGCGCCCACCGCTTCCGGACAGGGTGCGGCCGCCCTGGTCGCGGCCGGCATCGCTTGCCGCAGCGTGCAGCGGCTGTGGCGCCTGCGTCCCGGCTTGCCCGCAGCGGATCATCGTGTTCGACGCAGCCGGCTATCCCGCCGTGGATTTCGCCGCAGGGGAATGCAGTTTCTGTGGCGCCTGCGCGGATGCCTGTCCCGAACCGGTGTTCGATCGGCTGATCCCGGCCTTCGCCCATGTGGCGGCGGTCGGCGCGGAGTGCTTCGCCCGTCGCGGCATCATCTGCCAGAGCTGCGGCGATGCCTGTCCCGAAACGGCGATCCGCTTCCGGCTCCGGCTCGGCGGGCCGGCCTTGCCCGAGATCGCGGAGGATCTCTGCACGGGCTGCGGCGCCTGCATCGCGAGCTGCCCGACGCAGGCCGTCACCGCCGTACCGCGTGCCGTGGAGGCCGCCCATGGCTGAGCGCTCGGGTCAGCGGCTGCATCATATTTCGAGCGCCGTCGTCTCGGCCCTGCCGGCACGCGTCGATGCCGTGCTCGCCCATCTCGGGGCGATGCCCGAAACGGAGGTGCACCGGGTGGAGAACGGCAAGATCGTGATCGTGCTCGAAGGGCCGAGCACCGGCGTGCTCGGCGACCGGCTCGCGGCCATCAGCCTGATCGACGGCGTGCTCTCGGCCAACATGGTGTTCGAGCAGGTCGAAGATCTCGAAAACCTCGACGACCCTGGAGTAGACCCATGACCCTGTCCCGTCGCGAGATGCTGAAGGCACAGGCGGCCGGCGTCGCCGCGCTTGCCGCCAATATGAGCGTTCCGGTGGAGGCTCAGCCGGTCACCGGGGGCGTCGACAGCCTGCAGATCAAATGGTCGAAGGCGCCGTGCCGCTTCTGCGGCACGGGTTGCGGCGTCATGGTCGGCGTCAAGGAAGGGCGCGTCATCGCCACCCATGGCGACATGAAGGCCGAGGTCAATCGCGGTCTCAACTGCGTCAAGGGCTATTTCCTCTCCAAGATCATGTACGGCAGCGACCGGCTGACCCGGCCCCTGCTGCGCAAGAAGAACGGCGTCTACGCCAAGGACGGCGAGTTCACCCCGGTCTCCTGGGACGAAGCCTTCGACACCATGGCGGCAAAGGCCAAGGCGACGCTCAAGGCGAAGGGGCCAACGGCGCTCGGCATGTTCGGCTCCGGCCAATGGACGATCTGGGAAGGCTATGCGGCGACTAAGCTGATGCGCGCCGGCTTCCGCTCGAACAATCTCGACCCCAATGCCCGCCACTGCATGGCCTCGGCGGCCTTCGCCTTCATGCGGACCTTCGGCATGGACGAGCCGATGGGGGTCTATGACGACATCGAGGCCACCGACGCCTTCGTGCTCTGGGGCTCGAACATGGCGGAGATGCACCCGATCCTGTGGACCCGGGTGGCGGACCGCCGCCTCGGCCATCCGCATGTCAAGGTCGCGGTGCTCTCGACCTTTACCCATCGCAGCGCCGATCTCGCCGACATCCCGATCGTGTTCAAGCCCGGCACCGATCTGGCGATCCTCAACTACATCGCCAACCACATCATCACGACGGGGCGGGTCAACAAGGATTTCGTCGGCAAGCACACCACCTTCGTGAAGGGCGCGACCGAGATCGGCTATGGCCTGCGGCCCGACGATCCGCGCGAGGTCAAGGCGCGCAAGGCCGCGGATGTCACCGCGACGACCCCGATCGACTTCGAGGCCTACGCGGCCTTCGTCAAGGATTACACGCTGGAGAAGGTCTCCGAGCTCACCGGCGTCGAGCCCGGCTTCCTGCAGCAGCTCGCTGAGCTCTATGCCGACCCCAAGCGCAAGGTCGTCTCGTTCTGGACGATGGGCTTCAACCAGCATGTCCGCGGCGTCTGGGCGAACCAGCTCGTCTACAACCTGCATCTGCTGACCGGGAAGATTTCCGAGCCGGGCAACAGCCCGTTCTCGCTGACGGGGCAACCCTCGGCCTGCGGCACGGCCCGCGAGGTCGGCACCTTCGCCCACCGCCTGCCGGCCGACATGACGGTGGTGAATCCAGAGCATCGCAAGCATGCCGAGGAGATCTGGCGGGTCCCCGCTGGCCTCATTCCGGACAAGCCCGGCTATCATGCGGTCGAGCAGGACCGCATGCTCAAGGACGGCAAGCTCAATTTCTACTGGATCCAGGTCAACAACAACCTGCAGGCGGCGCCGAACAACAGCAACGAGACTCTGCCCGGCTACCGCAACCCCGAGAATTTCGTCGTGGTGTCGGATGCCTATCCAACGGTGACCGCGATGGCCGCCGACCTGATCCTGCCCGCCGCGATGTGGGTCGAGAAGGAGGGGGCCTATGGCAATGCCGAGCGGCGCACGCATTTCTGGCACCAGCTCGTCGACGCGCCCGGCGAGGCGCGCTCCGATCTCTGGCAGCTGATGGAGTTTTCGAAGCGCTTCACCACGGACGAGGTCTGGCCGGCGGAGATTCTCGACGCCAATCCCAATTTTCGCGGCAAGACGCTGTTCGACGTGCTCTACCGCAACGGGAACGTCGACCGATATGCGGCGAGCGAGATCGACCCGGCCTACAACAACGTCGAGGCCAAGCATTTCGGCTTCTACGTCCAGAAGGGCCTGTTCGAGGAATATGCCAGCTTCGGGCGCGGCCATGGCCACGATCTGGCGCCCTTCGACACCTATCATCAGGTCCGCGGGCTGCGCTGGCCGGTGGTCGACGGCAAGGAGACGCTCTGGCGCTATCGCGAGGGGTTCGATCCCTATGTGAAAGCCGGAAGAGGCGTCGAGTTCTACGGCAACAAGGACGGCAAGGCGCGCATCATCGCGGTGCCCTATGAGCCGCCGGCCGAAAGCCCGGACAATGAATACGACCTCTGGCTGGTGACCGGCCGCGTGCTGGAACACTGGCATTCGGGCTCGATGACGATGCGCGTGCCCGAGCTGTTCAAGGCCTTCCCCGGCGCGCGCTGCTTCATGCATCCCGAGGATGCGCGCAAGCGCGGGCTCAACCAGGGCGCCGAGATCCGGCTGATCTCCCGCCGGGGCGAGATGCGCACCCGCGTCGAGACGCGCGGGCGCAACCGCCCGCCGGCCGGCGTCGTCTTCGTGCCTTGGTTCGACGCCAGCCAGCTCATCAACAAAGCCACTCTCGACGCGACGGATCCCATCTCCAAACAAACGGATTTCAAGAAATGCGCGGTCAAGATCGTAGCGGTCTGAGCCTGATGCGCTCCTGGACCGTCCTCGGGGCTGCGCTGGCAGCCCTCGTCGTCCTCAGTATCGGCGCCGCCTCGCAGGAGGGCGGCCCGATCAGGATCATCCCGCGCCTCACGGGCGCCACGCCGCTGTTCTCGCTGCAGCCGGTTCCGCCGCTCGACCGGCCGATCGTCGACGACGTCCGGCGCATGCGCAACTGGCCGGAACAGCCCCCGATCATTCCGCACGCCATCGACGGCTATCAGCTGACGCTGAACACGAACCGCTGCATGGATTGCCACAAGCGCGAGTTCACCGAAGGGTCCGGCGCGCCGATGATCAGCATCACCCATTTCCAGGATCGGGACGGGCAGGTGCTCTCGGACGTGACCCCGCGGCGCTACTTCTGCACGGCCTGCCATGTCCAGCAGACCGATGCCCGCGCGCTGGTGCCGAACCTGTTCCAGGACGCGAACGCCATTGGCCGCAAGCCGTAACGAGATGCCGACATGGGAAAGCTGAAGACGCTGTTCCTTCTCCTCTGGGGCTGGGTCGTCCGGTTCTGGCGCATCATCAGCCGGCCGAGCGCCTATCTGCCGCTCGGCTTCCTGACGCTCGGCGGTTTCGTCGGCGGCGTGCTCTTCTGGGGCGGGTTCAACACGGCGCTCGAGATCACCAACACCGAGAAATTCTGCACCTCCTGTCACGAGATGCGCGACAACGTCTATCAGGAGCTGCAGTCGACGATTCACTTCTCGAACCGCTCGGGCGTGCGCGCGACCTGCCCGGATTGCCATGTGCCGCACAACTGGACGGACAAGATCGCCCGCAAAATGCAGGCGTCCAAGGAGGTCTGGGGCAAGATCTTCGGCACGATCTCGACGCGCGAGAAATTCCTGAATCATCGCCTCGAACTCGCCAAGCACGAATGGGCGCGGCTGAAGGCCAACGATTCGCTCGAATGCCGTAACTGCCATTCCGCCGCGGCGATGGACTTTACGCGGCAGACGCGCCGGGCGGCCGAAATCCACGGCCGCTTCCTGATCACGGGGGAGAAGACCTGCATCGATTGCCACAAGGGCATCGCCCATCTGCTGCCGGACATGAGGGGAATCGAGCCGGGCTGGAAGGACGCGCCGGAACTGCAGGGCAAGGGCAGCGCATCCTGGCACGGACCGGAGGGGGCCGTTCGCACCTATCTGGCCGAGATCGACAAGCGCTGAGGTGTTGCCGGTGAGGTAGTGCGGACGCGCTCAAGCGGGCGGCGGCGCCTATGGCAATTTGTCCGATCCCGCCTGCCGGAAAATTGGGTATTTGAGATGATGCTTTTGTGCCATACCGGCAATGGTGACGTGAAGCCGTCGTTGGCGCATGTTTCCGAAGGGCCTGAGGCGAGGCCTGTTCGCCACGGGAAAGGTGAGCGATGATTGCGACACTCACGGTCGAAGAACGTCAGCGCGCCATCGCCGTCTCGGCTTTCCTGGCATTTTGCGGGCTGCTCATGGCGATCGGCGGGCGCGACGACCTGCTCGGCGCCCATGGCGTGATCGTCCTCCTGTTCGGCCTGGCCGGCGTCGGGCTCGTCCTGTCGAAATATTTCGAGCCGGAACCCTCGGACGAGCGGCTGTCGCGCTATTACGACGACCCGACCAAGGTCGGCATCGTGCTCTCGCTGGGCTGGGCGGTTGTCGGCATGTTCTTCGGCGTCTGGGTCGCGGCCTTGCTGGCCTGGCCCGACCTGACCTTCGATGCCGGCTGGGCGAGCTTCGGCCGCATCCGCCCGGTGCATACCTCGGGCGTGATCTTCGGCTTCGGCGGCAACGCCCTGATCGCGACCTCGTTCCACGTGCTGCAGCGGACGACGCGGGCGCGCCTGCCGGATCAGTTCAGCCCGTGGTTCGTGCTCCTCGGCTACAATTTGTTCTGCGTGATCGCGGCCAGCGGCTACCTGATGGGCGTGACGCAGTCCAAGGAATATGCCGAGCCGGAATGGTATGCCGATATCTGGCTGGTGGTCGTGTGGGTCGTCTATTTCCTGATCTACATCCGCACGCTGCAGCGGCGGAAGGAACCGCATATCTACGTCGCCAACTGGTACTACATGGCCTTCATCCTGGTCGTGGCGGTGCTGCACATCGTCAACAACCTGGCGGTGCCGGTGTCCTGGGGGCAGGCCAAGAGCTATTCGCTGTTCTCGGGCGTGCAGGATGCGATGACGCAGTGGTGGTATGGCCACAACGCGGTCGCCTTCTTCCTGACCTCCGGCTTCCTCGGGATGATGTACTACTACCTGCCCAAGCGGGCCGGGCGGCCGATCTTCTCCTACAGGCTGTCGATCATCAGCTTCTGGGGCATCACCTTCATGTATATGTGGGCGGGCTCGCACCACCTGCACTACACGGCGCTGCCGCAATGGGTGCAGACGCTGGGCATGACCTTCTCGGTCGTGCTGCTGGTGCCGTCCTGGGCCTCGGCGGGCAATGCGCTCGCGACGCTCAACGGGGCGTGGGACAAGGTCCGCGACGACGCCACCCTGCGCTTCATGATGGTCGCCGCCGTGTTCTACGGGCTTTCGACCTTCGAGGGCTCGTTCATGGCGATCAGGGCCGTCAACTCGCTCTCGCACTACACCGACTGGACCGTCGGCCATGTCCATGCCGGCGCGCTCGGCTGGGTGGCGATGATCACCTTCGGCTCGCTCTACGCGCTGGTGCCGTGGATGTGGAAGGTCGAGCGCATGTATTCGCCCAAGCTGATCGAGGTGCATTTCTGGCTCGCGCTGGCCGGGACCGTCATCTACGTCTTCGCGATGTGGAACTCGGGCATCATCCAGGGCCTGATGTGGCGCACCTATAACGACAGCGGCACGCTGGCCTTCTCATTCATCGACAGCGTGGTCGCGATGCATCCCTATTACATCGCGCGGACGGTCGGCGGGTTGCTGTTCCTGATCGGCGCGATCGTTGCGGCCTACAATGTCTGGATGACGATCCGCATGGCGCGCGCGACGGAGCCGGCCGGTTCCACCGAGGCCGATCTTCCGGTTCTTCAAGGCGCCGGTGCGGCCCTGCAGGCGGGAGAGTGAGCCGATGCGCGAGTTCTTCCACCGCAAGCTCGAGCGCAACGCCATCGGCTTCGTGCTCGCCATCATCGGCGTCTCGGCGATCGGCGGCTTCGTCGAGATCGCGCCGCTCTTCACCATCCACGAGACGGTGGAGAAGGCGCCCGACATGCGCGTCTACACGCCGCTGGAGGTGGCCGGGCGCAACATCTACATCCGCGAGGGCTGCTATGCCTGCCACAGCCAGATGATCCGGACGCTACGCGACGAGGTCGAGCGCTACGGGCCGTATTCGCTGGCGGTGGAGTCGAAATACGACCACCCCATGCTCTGGGGCTCGAAGCGTACGGGGCCGGACATTGCCCGCCTCGGCGGCAAATATTCGGATGCCTGGCACGTCGCGCATCTCGTCAACCCGCGCGATGTCGTGCCGCAGTCGGTGATGCCGAAATATGGCTGGCTCATGCGCAACGAGCTGAAGACGGAAGATCTCGGCCGCCATCTCGCCGCTCAGCGCGCGGTCGGCGTGCCCTACACCGATGCGATGATTGCGAACGCGCCAGCCGATGCCTATGGGCAGGCGAGCCCCGACAGTCCCTATGCGAGCGGCGTCACCGAGCGCTACGGCGAGGCCACCAACATGCGGGCTTTCGACGGCGAGCCGGGCCGGCTGACCGAGATGGATGCGGTGGTCGCCTATCTCCAGGTTCTCGGCCGCTTGACCGATGCGGCGCATCGGCAGGCTGCGGCTACGGGGCAGTGAGACGATGGACCTCGATCACGGATCGCTGGTCGGCTTCGCCAAGAGCTGGGGGCTGTTCTACCTGATCGTGCTCGCGGCCGGCGTGCTGGTTTACGCGCTGTGGCCATCGAACCGGGCGCGCTTCGACCGCGCCAAGAACAGCATTCTCGACAAGGACGACAGGCCGGGGGACTGAGCGATGGCAGATGCGACGCGCGATCCCGTCACGGGACAGATGACGACCGGCCACGAGTGGAACGGCATCGAGGAACTCGATACCCCGATTCCGCGCGTGGTGCTGTTCTTCCTGGCCGCGGCCACCCTGTTCGCGGTCGGCTACTGGCTGCTGATGCCGGCCTGGCCGCTCGGCGTGACCTATACCAAGGGGCTGCTCGGCATCGACCAGCGCGAGGTCGTAGCGCGCCAGGTCCGGGATGCGGCGGCCGAGCGCGCGAGCTGGACCGCGCGGATCGGCAAGGCGTCCTTCGCCGAGATCGCTGCCGATCCCGCTCTGATGCGCCATGTCCGCGATACCGGGCGCACGCTGTTCGCCGATAATTGCGCCGTGTGTCACGGCACGGAGGGCAGGGGCGGGCCGGGCTTTCCCAATCTTGCCGCCGGCTCCTGGCTCTGGGGCGGCTCGCCGGAGGCCATCGCCGAGACCATCCGCGTCGGGATCAACGGCACCGCCAAGGACACGCGCACCGCGCAGATGATGGCCTTCGGCCGCGACGGGGTGCTCCAGCGCGAGCAGGTGCTCGCCGTCGTTTCCTATGTCCGTTCGCTGTCGGGGCAGAAGCTGTCGGAGGCCGAGCAGGCGCGCCTGCCGGCCGGCAAGGAGGTTTTCGCGGCGAATTGCGTCGCCTGCCACGGGCCTGACGGCAAGGGCCAGCATGATCTCGGGGCTCCGGACCTGACCGACGCCAACTGGATCTATGGCGGCGACGAGCAATCGATCTTCAACAGCGTGCAGCATGGCCGGCAAGGCCACATGCCGAGCTGGGAAGGGCGCCTGTCGCCGACCGACATCAAGCTGCTGGCGCTCTATGTCGGCACGCTGCCGGGGGCAGGGCGATGAGCGCGGGGCTCGACGGCACGCCGCGCCGCCGCGGCGGGCGGCGGGCGTTCTGGCTCATGCTGGCCGGGGGGCTGGCGGCGCTGCTCGTCTTGGCCAATGCGCATCTGGTCTATGTCGCCATCGGCTCGCAGCCGGACTGCGTGCCGCATGCGAAGGTCGGCGGCGAGAGCGGCACGCTCCGCGCCGCGCGCTCCGCCTGCTGAGGGAGGGACACCATGGGCACGCTCGAGAACGGCCACGAGATTCCCTTGCCTCTCGCGGCGCAAAGGCAGCGCAACCTGCCGGCCGGGGCGGCTCTGTCCTGGCTAGGCGCCGGCTGGCGCGATCTCTGCCACAATCCGCTGCCGAGCCTGCTCTACGGGCTGGCGGTCTTCCTGGTCTCGCTCGCCATCGTCTGGGGGCTGTTCCGCCTCGAACTCGACTACATCCTGTTTCCGGCGCTGGCCGGCTTCATGGTGGTTGGGCCGGTGCTGGCGATCGGCCTCTACCAGAAGAGCCGGGATATCGAGCAGGGGCAGCCCATAAGCCTTGGCCGCATGATCTTCGTCAAACCGGCTTCCGGCGCGCAGGTCTGGTTCACCGGCGCGCTCCTGTGCCTGCTGATGCTGGTCTGGATGCGCGCGGCGGTGATCATCTACGCGCTGTTCTTCGGGCTGCGTCCTTTCCCGGGGTTGCGCGACGTCGCCACCATGCTGGTCTCGACGCCGGAGGGCTGGGCGATGCTGCTGGTCGGCACGGTGGCCGGCGGGCTGTTCGCCGCGTTCTCGTTCGCGATCAGCACCTTCGCGATTCCGATGCTGCTCGACGAACGGGTCGATGCCTTCACGGCGATGGGCACCAGTATTTCGCTGGTCTGGAACAACATACCGGTGATGATCGCCTGGGGCGCGATCGTGCTTGGCCTGTTCCTGTTCGGCGTCGCGACGGGGCTGCTCGGCCTGATCGTCGTCTTCCCCCTGCTCGGCCATGCGACATGGCATAGCTACAGGGCGATCAGATGAGCTGCTGCGCGCCGTCGCTGGGCCCGTACGACGCGTTCGACGGCACGGCGGCGCGACAGGAGATCCGGCTTGCCAGCCGCGATCTCGGCGAAGGTCTGCGGCAATCCGATTTCGCGGTGTCGGGCGTTCACTGCGCCGCCTGTATCCGGGCTGTGGAGACGGGGCTGATGCGCACGGCCGGCGTCGAGCATGTCCGCGTCAACCTGTCGACCCGGCGTGTCGCGGTGAAGTGGCGCGGGCAGGAGGCGCCCGATCTGCTGGCGGCCCTCGCCAAGCTCGGCTATCCCGGCCATCTGTTCGAGATCGAAGCCGAACGCGGCGATCCGGAGCTCATGCGGCTGACGAGGGCGCTGGCGGTCTCGGGCTTCTGCGCGATGAACATCATGCTGCTCTCGGTCTCGGTCTGGTCCGGGGCGGAGGCCGAGACGCGAAGCGCCTTCCACTGGATATCCGCCGCCCTGGCGCTGCCATGCCTCCTCTATTCGGGCCGCATCTTCTTCGCCTCGGCCTGGTCGGCCCTGCGGCATGGGCGCACGAACATGGACGTGCCGATCTCGGTCGGCATTGGGCTGGCCTTCGGGTTAAGCCTGTACGACACCGTTCATGACGGCCCACACGCCTATTTCGATGCGGCGACCTCGCTGATCTTCTTCCTGCTGATCGGGCGCACGCTCGATCACCTGATGCGCGAGAAGGCGCGCGCCGCCGTGCGCGGGCTGATGCGCCTGGCGCCGCACGGCGCCACCGTCCTGCAAGCCGATGGCCGCCGCGACTACATGCCCGTTGCCGAGATCGAGCCGGGCATGCGCCTGGCGCTCGCGGCCGGAGAGCGCCTCCCCGTCGATGGCGTGATCGATGACGGCGTTTCCGAGCTGGATTGCGCCATCGTCACGGGCGAGAGCGTGCCGCGCCGTGTCGAGCCCGGCAGCGCCGTGCAGGCCGGCACGCTCAACCTCAGCGGGCCTCTCATCGTCGTTGCCTCGGCGCGCTCCGAGGGGTCGTTCCTGGCGGAGACGATCCGGCTGATGGAGGCTGCGGAAGGCGGACGGGCGCGCTATCGCCGGATCGCGGATCGCGCGGCCGGACTCTACTCTCCGGTCGTTCACGCGACCGCACTTCTGACCTTCCTCTGCTGGATGGCCTTAGGGGGCGGCTGGCATCAATCGATCACCGTGGCGATCGCGGTGCTGATCATCACCTGCCCCTGCGCGCTCGGCCTCGCCGTGCCGATCGTGCAGGTGGTGGCGTCGCGCCGGCTGTTCGAGGCCGGAATCATGGTCAAGGACGGCGCGGCGATCGAGCGGATGGCCGAAGTCGATACGGTCGCCTTCGACAAGACCGGCACCCTGACGCTCGGCCGCCCCCGCCTCGTCAACGGCCTGGAGATTTCTCCGGGGGACCTGATGGTCGCTGCGGCGATTGCCCGCTGGTCCCATCATCCCTTGTCGCGCGCGATCGCCGCTGCGGCCCCGGAGTGCCCGATCGCGCTGTCCGATCTGAAGGAATATCCCGGTCTCGGCATCGAGGCCCATTTCGACGGCCGGCTCTATCGTCTTGGCCGGGCGGAATGGGCGCTTATCGATGCCGCAATGGAGGCTGGCCGGCCTGACAGCGGTACTGTCCTCGGCTGCGACGGTGCCCTGGTCGCGCGATTCACGTTCGAGGAAACGCTGCGCCCGCGCGCCAAAGCGGCGGTCGATGGTCTGCGCGCCGCCGGGCTAGACATCCTGCTGCTCTCGGGGGACAGGCCGGAAGCCGTGCAGGCGATGGCCGCCAAGGTCGGCATCGGGACGGTTGCGGCCAGTCTGTTACCGGGTGAAAAGGTCGAGCGGCTTGTCGTCCTGGCTGCCGGCGGCCGCAAGGTGTTGATGGTCGGAGATGGCCTCAACGACGTGCCGGCCCTGTCCGCGGCGCATGTTTCGATGGCGCCGGCATCGGCGGCCGATATCGGCCGCAATGCAGCCGATTTCGTTTTTCTGCGCGAAGAGCTCGATGCGGTTCCGCTGGCGCTTGCGGCGTCGCGTGGTGCCGCCCGGCTGGTGCGGCAGAATTTCGCCCTTGCGATCGCCTACAATGCCATTGCCCTGCCGGTGGCCATGGCGGGATATGTCACGCCGCTGATCGCGGCGCTTGCGATGTCCTCATCTTCGCTTCTCGTCGTTGCGAATGCGCTGCGGCTGAAGCTCGACGCCGAGCGCGGAGACCGGTCACGGATTGCGGACAGGAGTTCCGATTTTTCCACGATGCTGAAGGCAGGCGAATGAGCAGCCTCGTCTTCCTGATCCCGCTGGCGCTTGTGTTGGGGGGAACGGCTCTGTTCGCCTTCCTCTGGTCGCTGCGCAATGGGCAGTATGATGACCTCGACGGGGCGGCAGAGCGCATTCTGCTGGATGAAAAGGACGAGGTTGAACGGGACCGCTGAAGCTTTGCCGATCATTCGAATTGCGGCAGGTTTTCGATGTTCACGCTGAGGTTTGCGGTCACGACAAGCTCAATTTTGGAACAGACAGTTCAATCCTTTCCGCCGGTTCATCGATTAGCGCGTTGCCGCGACAATCTTCTCGCCGGTTATATGTCCCGCTAAGCATGACTTCTGCCGCAAGCCGTGAGAGAAATAGGGGAGAGCCGATATTCTCAGCAGCGGGAAATTTGAGAGCAGCCCGAAGCAATTTTTTTGCAACCTGTGAAAACAATTATCGCCAGTTGCCTGCTTGGGTAGTGCCGTACATGATGGCTTTCGATTGGCATCGCCTAGGGGGCGGATATGGACATTCTTCGGGCGCGGTATGAGCGGCTGGTGCCGATGGCGTCTGGTGATGTGTCGCCGGGGGGCATCGCTCTGGTGGGCTCATCCGGATGAGCCGAATCTGGCTTCGCGATATCGCGCTCTGGCCCGCAAACCCAGCGCTTTGTCTCAACCTAGAACCATCTATCCCCGCATTACGGGGCCGCTTAATTCGGGGTTTCCATAATTATGGATGATGTAGATTTTGAGTCCTGCGTTGTTGTCATGGCTCACCCCGACGATGAAATTTTGTGGTCAAGCTCCATTCTGAGGCGCGCCAAAAAAATTATCATATGTTATAATCAAGCTCCTGGCTCAAAGGCAGTAAGCATCGGGAGAGTTGATGTATTTGATAATTTTCCTGTAGAAAATATTATTAGTCTAAACATCACAGAATCTGATACATATCTTTCGGCAAACTGGCGAAATCCTATTGAAACCGAATATGGTATCCATTGCGGGCGCAACCGGGATGGCTATGCCCGGAATTTTCAGTTGATAACGTCGGCTCTCCAAGATCACCTGGACGAGGGGGACCTTGTCGTCACACACAATCCGTGGGGAGAGTATGGACATGAAGAACATGTCCAGGTTTTTCGTGCCGTCTCTTATGTGAAGGAACGAAAAGGTTTTCGGGTTTTCGTAACAGGCTATGTGAGCGACAGGGTTGTCGATTTCATGGAGAAAACCATCGATCGCTTGCGATCGAAGCCTGTATTGATGCCAGTCGATAAGCTTCTTTGTGAGGACATCAAAAGGCATTATCAGAAACATAATTGTTGGACTTGGGAGGACGACTACAAGTGGCCGGATTACGAATGCTTCTATGAAGTTGCCAACTCGGGGAGCCCTTTGCGGAGAAACGACAAAACGATGGCATCTCTGCCGGTCAATGTTGTCTGGATCGATGGGAAGATTTCGATCCTTCGCCGGGCTGGCCGTCATATAAAGCGGTGGTTCAAGACCTCTGTCATCGATGTTTTCTTTAGCGCTCCCCTGCTGATGATGGTGCCGTTCCATTGAATGGGGCAGGCACGGTGAGGTGAAGTTGAGCTGATCTGCCTCTTCTTCGGTTGTGATATCGTCCGTGCCGCTTCGAAGGTTTTTCTTGGTTGATTGTGTTTCACCCCCAATCGGATTCCTGATTGAGGGCACAGACAGCGTCGGATGTTATGCGGCCTGTAGGGCGAGCAAAATCTTCTTTTGAGTGAGTTTCACAACCAATCGGCACTATGCGGAAATCGCTGTGCCTAGCATGCCACAAGCTTTGCCTACGACGCCGTGCAAAGCACGATACTCATAATTCCCAGCTATCAGGGATTTATGAGGGAATTCTGCGCGGAAAGCGTCGTTATTGGTGTTGAGGCGGCGCGCGAAAGGCGAGGTTTTTCAAGGCGCTTTGGGGATTTTGGCGGCTGTGGTGTGTTGTTGGCGGCAGGGAATTTTGCCGCGTCTGAGCAGGGCGTTTTTCCACCGGAGCTGGGACTCATCGTTGCGAAGAGCAGGGAGGTTCGGTCGGCGCCGAGCGGTGTGCCATGAGAGGCGGGGAGCCCTCTGCCGGACAAAGGGACTATCCTATCCTATCCTATTGTTAGTGTTGATTTTTTATTTCCCGTCCGCTTGCGCGGCGCTCACTGCGTCACTAGCTTGGATTGGCTTTGCGGATGATTCGCGAAGTGGAAACCGAAGGAGGGTTTCCCGAGCTGACGACGAGAAGAATGGCTGGGGGTTTCAAAAGGCCAATCTTCTTTGCAGGGGCCAACTCTCGCTGCGCGGCTCGCCGTGGGCGAAGGTTTGACGTTGGCTTGGGTTCCCGATGTTGATTTCCGCCGAGAAGTGACCCGGGGTTTCCACTGAGAAGTGACCCGCCCAGATGGTGTTTGTGGTTCAGGTTGCGGTCAAGTTTTTGGCTTTCTCCCTGGCTGGCTTGTCGGGTTTCGCGGAGCTGTTCTTGAAGCGGAAGCTGTCGTTTCCGGTTTCGATGATGTGGCAGTGGTGCGTGAGCCGATCGAGCAAGGCGGTGGTCATCTTGGCATCGCCGAAGACGGTGGCCCATTCGGAGAAGCTGAGATTGGTGGTGATGACGACGCTGGTGCGCTCGTAGAGCTTGCTCAGCAAGTGGAAGAGCAAGGCACCACCCGACGCGCTGAAGGGCAGGTATCCGAGCTCATCGAGGATGACGAGATCGGCGTAAGCGAGCCCGGCGGCCATCTGTCCAGCCTTGCCCTGGGCCTTTTCCTGCTCGAGGGCATTGACGAGTTCGACCGTGGAGAAGAAGCGGACCCGCTTGTGATGGTGCTCGATGGCCTGGACGCCGAGAGCCGTGGCGACGTGGGTCTTGCCGGTGCCCGGCCCTCCCACCAGGACGACGTTGTCGGCGTCCTGGAGGAACTCGCAACAATGCAGTTGGCGAACGAGCGCCTCGTTGATCTCACTGCTGGCGAAGTCGAAGCCGTTGAGGTCGCGATAGGCCGGGAAGCGCGCGGCCTTGAGTTGGTAGGCCGTTGATCGGACCTCTCTTTCGGCCATCTCCGCCTTCAGGAGTTGCGAGAGGATCGGCACGGCGGCCTCGAAGGCCGGCGATCCCTGCTCCGTCAGTTCGCCGACGGCCTGGGCCATGCCGTGCATCTTGAGGCTACGCAGCATGATGGCGATGGCGCCGCTCGCAGGGTTATGACGCATGGCGCACGTCCTCGGCTTGGCGCAGGGCGTCATAGCGTTCGACATTGGCGCGCGGCTCGGTGGTCAACGCAAGGACCGAAGGGGTGTCGACCGTCGGCGTGGTCAACGGCGTGCCGTCGACCAGCCGGTGAAGGAGGTTGATGATGTGGGTCTTGGTCGGCACGCCGGCCTTCAGGGCCAGTTCGACCGCCGTCAGCACGATGTGTTCGTCATGCTGCAGGACCAGAGCCAGGATCTCGACCACCTCCCGCTCGCCACCCGGGCTCTTGAGCAGATGCTGCTGCAGGGATCGGAAGGCTGGCGGCATCTCGGCAAAGGGAGCACCGTTACGCAGAGCCCCGGGTTTGCGCTGGAGGACCGCCAGATAATGTCGCCAGTCGTAGACTGTCCGGCTGAGACGATCATGCGAGCGGGTGAAGACCCGGCGATGTTCGCAGATCACCTGTCCCTCAGCGACAATGAGGATGCGATCGGGATAGACGCGCAAGCTGACCGGGCGGTTCGCGAAGGACGCCGGCACGCTGTAACGATTGCGTTCCAGATGGACCAGGCAGGTTGGGGAGACGCGCTTGGCGTACTCGACGAAGCCATCGAAGGGGCGCGGCATCGCCATCAGGTGCCGGATCTCTTCAGTCCAGACATCGGCAACCGTTCCAGGTTGGGTGCCGTGCGCGGTCTGCGACCATAACTCCCGACACCGGGTCTCCAGCCAGTCGTTCAGTGCCTCCAGCGACGGGAAGTTCGGCAGAGGCTGCCAGAGTCGATGCCTGGCATCCTGGACGTTCTTCTCGATCTGCCCCTTCTCCCAGCCTGATGCCGGATTGCAGAACTCGGCTTCGAACAGGAAGTGGCTGACCATGGCCGAGAAGCGGATATTGACCTGGCGGTCCTTGCCGCGGCCGACCTTGTCTACGGCCGTTTTCATATTGTCGTAAATGCCCCGCCGCGGCACGCCGCCCAGCGCCCGGAAGGCGTGGTTATGGGCGTCGAACAGCATCTCATGGGTCTGCAGCGGGTAGGCTCGCAGTGTGAAGGCGCGGCTGTAGGACAGCTTCACATGCGCCACCTGCAGCTTGGTGCGCTCGCCAGCGATGATCGCCCAGTCCTCCGACCAGTCGAACTGGAACGCTTCACCCGGCACAAAGGCCAGGGGGACGAAGGTGCCACGGCCGCTGGTCTGCTGCTCGCGCAGGCGGGCTGCCTTCCAGTCCCGGGCAAAGGCCGCGACCCGATTGTAGGAGCCCTCATAACCGAGCAAAATCAGATCGGCATGCAACTGGCGGACCGTGCGCTTGTGCTTGCGCGACTTGCCGCCTTCGATCCGAAGCATCGCCGAGAGCTTGTCGGCATAGGGATCGAGTTTGCTCGGCCGGTCGGGAACATGAAACCGGGGCTCGACGCTATCCGCACGCAGATACTTGCGAACCGTATTCCGCGAGAGCCCCGTGCGCCGGGAAATCTCCCGGATCGAAAGATGATTCCGCCCATGCCAGCGGCGGATGACACTCAATAACTCCATGTCGATCACTCCGAGGTCCCCCGCATAGCCCGCGTGAGACGTGGTCAAAACATGGGTCAATTCTCGATGGAAAAATCCCCGCCTAACGGGTCAATTCTCGACGGAAATCAACAATCTGGGCCCGTCCGGCCCTCATGGCCAAGAAGTTCAGATCGGTCGAGCTGCGGGCCGGGCTGCCCGCCAATCACGCCAAGCGCGGTTCGGCTTATGACTACAACATCATGTCGAAGCGCACCGAGGAATGTCAGCGGGTCGAAGCGGCTGAGGTGGCCTACGCGAACTCCACCGAGCATTGGCGAAAGCGGCTCAAGCCTAAGCCTGTGAAAAATCCCACCTGATCTGCACGCAGGGGCTATTCGATAACATCCGTATCGGTGGGCTTGCCGGGCCGAGAGAAGTCCAGGGTGACGCCCTTGGCATAGGCCCACAGGTCGAGGTCGCGGCTGACGAACTCGGAGCCCTGATCGACCCGGATCGTCTTCGGATAGCCCAGCTTTGCGCAGACCCGTTCCAGCGTGGCGACGACGTCCTCGGCCCGGTAGCTGAAGCGGGTATCGGCCGCCGGCGAGAAGCGGGAGAAGGTGTCGACCACCGTCAGAACCCGGATCTTGCGACCTGTGGCGAGCTGATCATGGACGAAGTCCATCGCCCAGACATCGTTCGGCCGCGTCGCCGGCGCACGGTCCTCGCGCAGCTTCGCCTTGACCCGGCGCTTGGGCGTCTTGTTCCTGAGTTGCAAGCCTAACTCATTGTAGATCCTTCGAGTCCGCTTCTGATTGACATGCCAGCCCTCGCGCCGCAGCAGCACGTCGACACGACGATAGCCGTAGCGGACGCGGGTCTCGCAGATCGCCTTGATCCGGGCTGCCAGGGGGGCCTGGTCGGGCCGGCACGATTTGTAGTGGTAGCTCGATGTGTCGAACTCCAGGACCGCACAGGCCCGCCGGATGGACACCTGCCACTCGCCACATATCGCGCCGACAAGCTCGCGCTTGCGACCAGGCCTCAGAGCTAGTGGGATGGTCCGCTCCGTCTCCCACCGTCATGCTGTGACGATCCAGGAGGAGAAGAGTCATGAGCCCGCACCAGTCTTGTGATGCCGCCGTCTACGGTGTCGATCTCGGCAAGAACATCTTCCACGTCGTCGGCGTGGATCAGAGCGGCCAGCTCCTACGGCGGATGAAGTTCCGGCGCGAGACCTTGCTGGCGTTCTTCGATCGGGCAGCGCCAGCCCTCGTCGGCATGGAAGCCTGCCCTGGCGCGCAGTGGCTCGCGCGCAAGCTCCAAGGTCTCGGCCATCGCGTGCGCATCATGCCAGCGCAGTTCGTGAAGCCATATCTGAAGTCGAACAAGTCGGACACGCTGGATGCCGAAGCGATCGCGGAGGCGGTGACACGCCCGTCCATGCGGTTTGTCGAGGCCAAGGCAATCGAGCAGATCGACGTCCAGTCTTTGCATCGCGTCCGGGACCAGATGGTGATGCAGCGCACGCGGCTGATCACCCAGATGCGCGGCTTCTGTCTCGAATATGGTGTCGCCATCAGGCAAGGCGCCGGTGTCTTCAAGCTGGATCTGCCGCGTGTCGTGGCCGATGAGGAGAACGACCTATCGCCGGCGATGCGCCGATTGCTGGCAGGCTTGTTCGAAGACCTGGCGCGCCTCGAAGGTCGGATTGCCGAGATCACGCGCGAGATTGAAGCGCTGGTCCAGCGGGATGACGTCGCCCGGCGGCTGATGACGGTTCCTGGCATCGGCCCCCTCGGCGCCAGCGCGCTCCTCGCGGCCGTCGGTCGCGGCGTCCAGTTCAGGAAGGCGCGCGACCTCGCAGCCTGGCTCGGGCTCGTGCCACGGGAACACTCCACCGGCGGCAAGCAGACCTTGCTCGGGATCAGCAAGCGCGGCAACGGCTATGTCCGACGCCTGCTGATCCACGGCGCACGGTCCTGTCTGATGCATCTGGATCGGACGCGCCACGCCCTGGGAGCCTGGCTCGACGCGCTGGAACAGCGCATGCACATCAACAAGGTGACTGTCGCCTTGGCCAACAAGATCGCTCGCATCGCGTGGGTGATCATCCAGAAACCGGGTGCGCTCTACGAACGACGCGATCCTGCGTTCATGTCGTAGAGGCCTCCGGGAAGCAGATTGCGAGGCTCGGGAGAATGATGACGAGACAGTCGATCGGCATGCCGTAAGCCCTTCGGTCGAAAGCGGGCTTCGCGCCCGAACCAGCTTAGTGGGAACGGCATGCGCGCATCTCATCATGGCCTGGCTGCAACAGCAGCCCACTCGCGAGAGGCCGGATACATTTACGCAAACTGTCGATCGTCAGCAGCCCCCCAAATCGCCTTGCAATGACGGAGCGGACCATACATTTCGGCGGATGACGTCCTGCAGCATCTCACGGTCAAGCGCTAGGTCGGCGACGAGCTTGCGCAGCTTCGCGTTCTCGTCCTCGAGCTGCTTCAGCCGCCGCATCTCGGCCGGCAGCAGCCCCTCGTACTTCTTCTTCCAGTTGAAATAGGTCGCCTGGCTGATTCCGGCCCGCCGGCAGATCTCCGCCACCGGAATCCCATCCGCGCCCTGCTTCAGGATGAACGCCTTCTGCGCGTCCGAGAACTTCGAATCCTTCATCGTCTTCCGCTCCTCCCAGCCCGTGGGAAACGACGCGGAAACTCTAGCTCAAAGCGATCCAGTTTTAAGGGCTCAGATCAGTCAGATCAATGCTAGTAAACGTTCTTCGGATTGATAATGATCAGCGTGGTTCTCAGTAAGATCGATATGTCGAGCCAGATGCTCCAGTTGTCGATGTACCACAAATCGTATTGCAGCCGCTCCGTCATGCTTTCGACCGTCGGCGTTTCTCCGCGACTGCCATTGACCTGGGCCCATCCGGTCAGGCCGGGCTTCATGAAACGCCGCATCGGATAACGCAGGATGAGGTCTTCATAGGCGTCGTCATGGGCGACCGCATGTGGGCGCGGACCGACGATCGACATCTCGCCGCGCAACACGTTCCAGAGCTGCGGCAGTTCGTCGATGCTGCTGTGCCGGATGAGCCGCCCGATGCCGGTCACGCGCGTATCGCCCTTGCTGGCTTGCCGGAAATCCGGGCCGTTCTCCATCACCGTCATGCTGCGGAATTTGATGATCCAGAAGCGCCTGCCGTTCATGCCGTAGCGCAATTGCCGGAACAGGGCTGGACCGGCGCTGTCGACCTTGATGGCGATCGCAGTGATCAGCATGGTCGGGGCAAGGGCAAGCAGCGCTATCGATGCCACGATGATATCAAGTGCCCGCTTCAGGATGCGCTCAAAGATGTTCAGCGGATGCCGCTGCACCTGGAACGACATGATGCGGCCGAGGTGCCGGGATGGCCGAAGCATGATCTCCGCCGCTGCATCGTCCATGGCGAAGCTGACGGGCAATGGCAGTGTGCGCAACTGCTCGACGATCTGGGCGACAACGGGGAGGCGGTGAAACGGGATGGCAATGACGATCTCATCGACATAAAAGTTCCGCACTGCGGACTGCGCCTGCTTGAGCAACGCACGGATCTGTTCGGCATCGATGTCCGAGGCCGCGACCTTCAAGGTGTAGACGGGAATATGGCCATAGCGCTGCATCTCGGCGATGCAGGATGCCGAAGTTACGGAACCATCTTCACATATGGCCAAGATACGGCGGCTGGCGAACAGGCTGCGATCCAGCGCAACCTGATAAAGCCGCCGCCACACCAGCCGGGTTGCGATAATTCCGAAGAACCCTACGACAAAAAATACGGCGACATAACCTCTGGAAATAATTTCTGACATACGCAGCAGGAATACCGCAAATATTATTGAAAGAAATGCTCCTATCCAAGGCAGAATTATATTTTTTATCTTTTTCCTATGAGTTAATGATTTATAATAATACTGGCTATTTCGTATGTTTGCGATAACACAAAATAATATTGCTATAACTACTCCAAATGAAATACTCTTAAAAGGATATCCATAGCTATTAAATCTAATAATATGATAAATTATATCCGATAACATACTCATGGATACGATGGATATCGAATCCATTAAAAATACAAAAAAACCAATATTCTCATGCTTAGGTAAAATCTGTCTTGATTTTACCTCGTTTCGCCGGGGCGATATTTCACTTGAGTCGAACGTAGTCATGGACGCCCCCATTTGGATGGAGGTTAACATAACGTTAACGCGGCTCGCAACAAGTAATTATCGGTCGGAATTTTGAAACTTATAGCCAACTACTATAGGTTTTTGGTTTGGAAGTTGCGGCAGCTATTCGAGAATTACAAAATAAACGTACGAAATTACCGGCGTCAAAACCTAGTTATGTCTCATATTGCGCTTTTGATCATTTTGACGTTCCATGTCAACCGATATTCTGCATATTTTTGAAGCTGAAAATGCCGTGATTCGTCTTGCTCCTCTCTGCTGGAGTTGGCTCATGACAGGCCTCTTTTTGCTTCATTTAGCTGCTGTCATCGTTTTGGGCCTCATATGCGAAGCTGCAAGCGATTTGCCTTGGCATGGTTAGCTTAAGGGCGCTCATCAAGCGTAGTTTCGTTTTTCGTTCTCTGTCTGATGATTTTATTGCAGGATTTTGTAGTAATTTCTCGCTGCGATTTAATGATTTATGATTGAGTTTTATTATTAATGCTCTCGTAGTTCATGGAGATATGAAAAATTACTTTATCTATTTTTTAGTTATATTTTATTATCCATATAATTTTCGCATTTACGACATTTTTCTTGATCAATATTGTGGTTTTTCACGCCAAAATTGTGACAATTGTGGTTTTTAGGCGGGGGCTCCGCTTTCAAGATCTCGCTTTGAGATGGAGGCGCGCGGGCTTCCAGCGACAGCCGGCGGGGCCGGTTTGACGGATGGCTTCGACGCTTTCGCTCTTCTCATGAAGGCTGACGAGCCCGCCGCGTGGTCCGGTCTGGATGCCTTGGCGAACATGCGGCTGGAGCACGGATGGCTGGCGCGCCCGATCTATGCGTCGCCCTGGTCCGCGCAAGGCGGGGAGCGCCGCTGCTTCGGGCTGGCTATGGTGTGCGGAGGCTTCTGAGATAGTCGGGATCGACTTCGGAGATCAGGCGCTCGGCGATTGATCTTTGCGGTGGCGAGGCTGATCGATATGCGGCGACGAGAGCTGGCCGCAACTCGGGCTGGCGTGTGACGACCACGCCGATATCGCGCCGGATCATATCCTGAAGTTCGGGGTCGAGCGCCTTCGTTTCTGCTCTCAAAGCGGCGCCAAGCCGGAGCGGCAATAAGGTCATGTCGTTGGGGGCCGTATAATACGACATCTTCAGCAAGGCGCCGATGTCGTATCCGGCAAGCTTGTCGCGCTCGGCGAGCAGGGCGAGCATGAGCCAGGCGTCGCTGCGATGCGGCGCGTAGCGCAAGGCGCTCTTGAGATCCTCACCAGCCAGTGAAGAGTCGAAACTTGGCTTTGTGGCTGTATCGGCTTCGCGGCGCGCGATCCGTGCCCGCACGCTCTTTGTCCATAGATCGCCGCGCACGGCGGCGAAGGCCGCGGCCCTTCTGATGTCGTCATCGGGTGTGTTGGCCGAGATGGCCTCCCGAATGAAACGGTGCCGGCCAAGCTCATAGGCCTCGGCGCCAAGAATCCAGGTTGCTTGCGCAATGAGAACAAGCGCCAGGAGCGACAATGCACCGCGCGGCCACAGCGCCGAGGGCGCTCCGGTCATCGGGCTCGCGTGCGGCGATGCGGTCTGCGAAAGGGGGGCGAAGCCTTCGCGCGAACTCAAGCTTTGGCCAAATGCGACACCCCCGACGATGCTGACAAGGAGTGATGCCCCGAGCCCGAGCAACCCGCCGTTGACGAAAAGGAGGAGCGGGGTCATCGCGAGCATCGTTGCCCCCGCGCCTGCAAAAACATAGTCTTGTCGCCGTGTCAGGCTGCGGCGGAACAGTAGCCAAGCGCAGCAGAAGATCGCGATGATAAGGCTGCCGAAAAAAGCACGGCCCAATTCGATCGTGATGACGGCTGCTGCCGTTGGCGCTTGGTTCGCGTTCGAGCTGGCGTCGCGATAGATCGGGAGAAGGGCTTCGTAGGTGCCGGCACCCGTGCCGGCGAATGGGACGTCTGTGAGCATCCGCTCAGTGGCGATGGGGCTTTGCATCGACCAGGCAATGGCGAAATCGACGTTCTGCCTGATCGGAACGAGTGCAACAGCTCCGAATAGTATGACGATGACCGAGACGGCCAAACCCGCTTTCCCCCACGGGCCGGGCGACCATCGGTGGATAGCGAAAATGGCGCCCTGCGCCGTAATCCCGAACAGCGCGGCGACGATAGGACCGGTTTCGCTGCGGATCAGGAGCGCGGTGGCGCAGATAAGGAATGCGACGCAGGCTGCGGCGAAAATGGCAACTGGCGGCGTGCTTGCTCGCCGGGCTTTGCTTGGGCGCGGCAACTGATCGTAGATGTTGAGGGCCGCGGCGCAGGACAACACCACTCCCATCACGGTGATCAAGGTGAGCTCTTCCGCGTCGGCCTGGGCCCGGTCGAACAATCCCAGTTCGATGACGACAAGTTGCGCCGCAGTCACGGTGGTGACGGCAATCAGCAAGTAAAGAAGGTTCGTGGCGTGCTTCCGATCGAGAGCGACCGCAGCGGCGACGAGCATGGTGGCTGCGACCATGCAATACTGGACGAGCGAGAGAAGTGTCGCACCGATATCGACGGTGATGGCGCCAGTGAGCGGCCGGTTCAGAGCGGACGCGGCGCTTGCCCAGATCTGATTGTCGAGAGACCTTGCCGGCATCGGCAGAAGTTGGAGCACCATCCAGAGCGCCGGTGCCGCGAGAACGGCAATGAGGGCCGGGTGTATCAGGCGGGTAAAGCGGCTTAGCGCGACGGCAGGCACGAAGAATGCTGTCGTTGCGAGTGCTACGGCGAGGATGGCCAGGGCAACGCCGATTGCCTGAAGCGCGTCGATCATTCCCATTACCGGGATGAGAGCGACAATCATGGTCAAGGCAATGAACGGAATCGTCATCTGGTTTCGATCCAGGCGCATATGCGGACCTGCCCGGCACAAGTCCTAGAGACTAGATGGCGTTAGCAATAGGTTCTAAATAGGCGGTCAGCAAATTAAATACGAATGGCTGCGTCTGCCTGACCAGGAAAACCTTTCCACCAGCCTCACTCCGACGCTTTGGCCCGGCGCGCTCTGCCTGGGCGCGCCTGCAAGTGGCCTTCCCGCGCCCCGAATACTATATACTCGGGGCGAAGCCTATGAATGGAACTATCGCGTGGTTGTGATCGGTGCCGGGGTGTTTACGATCGTGGTGCCCGCGCTGGTCCCCCTGGCCGCGGCCCGGAGCGCGTATCCGTTGGTCGCATAGATAATCGGATCGTTCGCGGTGGCCATGATCGTCCGCAAGAAGTTCAGGAACTTCGTGGCTTCGACCGAATCGGCGTTGGACGTGTAGATGACGTCCTTGTTCCGCATTTCGAAATTCTGCGCGAGGAAATAGCCGGACGGATCGCGCAGATTCACGGCGTAGACGATAGGAATGATCGGGCCTTCGAACCTTTTCACATCAACGCCGAGCTGACGAGCGACCTCGCGGGTCTCGCCGCGGTAGAGGAAGACGGAACTCGGGTCGGCCTGTCCGTCGCTCAGGCCGCCCTGCTTGCCGACCGCTTCGGCGAGCGAGATGCGCCACGCATCAAACTTGAACTGGCCCTGATTGCCGACGGCGCCGAAAGCGACGAAGGTCTGTGGCTGGCTGTAGAGATAGATGACGTCGTTCGGCAGCGTGTAGATGTTGTTGGCGGGCTCATACATCAGCGCCCCGAACGGAACGGTGGCCCGGTGCCCCGCCCGCTCGAGCGAGACCCACATGTCGTAACCCTGGTTTCCAGGGCCGCCGGCGCGGGCGACAATATCGAGAATGCGCTCACCAGCGGGGCTTGCAGGAAACCGGCCAGCGGTTCGCACGTCGCCCAGGACGCTGATCAGCGACGTGTTCTGCTGCGCGAGGGAAACAACGACCTGCGGCTCGAGGGCTCGCGCCTTGAGCCGTTCCACGATGTCGCGCTGGATTTCGGACGGCGTACGCCCCTTGGCGAGGACGGTGCCGGCATAGGGGACGGTGATGTCGCCCTGTTCGTCGACCGCTTGATTGGGAACGGTGACGAAATTGCCGGCCCGGACACCGGAATCCGAGGTGAAAAGCCCTCCGGCGGCGGCTTCGAAAACGGTGATGCTGACAATGTCGCCGACCCCGAAGCGGAAGGCCTTCGGCGGTGTCCGCTTGGCGAAGGCCGAGGAGAATTTCGGCGAGTTATGCGCCAGGATACGGCCGATCTCGGGCGTCAGCGGGACCAGAGCATAGGGCAGGGTGGTCGATTCGGGGTTTTGGGAGGCAGCGCGGACATCCCGCTGGGCGGGGCCGCTGCTCGGCATGGTCTCACAGCCTGCACAGATCAGCGCCAGGACGCTGACCGTAATCCTTGCCCAGTTTCGCGACGCGGAAATCAGAACAGTCCACCCAAGTTTGAGTTCGACGGATAAGGCGTATTTACATTTTGGCTCAATTTAGACCAGCGAATTATGCCGGCAGGCCTAGGACCACGACAGTATGTTTCCTATTTGCAACAATCTCTTGTGTGCCGGCTCTGTCGGAAAGAAGCCGTCACTTTAATTGAGCCGATTGCGGACGAGAATCGCTCTCGCTGTAGCGGGCATAGTGATTGTCACTGTAATAATCGCTCAGATAGGAATTATAGCGTTTCATCGCCCTGATGTCCGTCTTGTTCAGCACCGCTCCGATCATGCGTTCATAGATGTTGGGCGCCGTGTGCAAGGCATGCTGGACAACGTCGGTCTTGGTCCGCCCCCACTCCACCACGAGAATGAAGCCGTCGATCAGCGCCCCTGTCACGCGGACATCCACCACCGGGGATAGCGGCGGAAGGTCGACAATGACGTAGTCATAGGCCGCGCGCAGACGGGCAAACAGTTTCTGCGTCGCATCGGCCGAGAGGATCTCGCTGGTATGGAGAAGCGGGCCGCGCCGCACCGCTGGCAGGAAGGCGAGACCGGTTTTCGGATGCTGCCAGACCGTCTCGTCGAGCGAGCGTCTGCCATGGATGACTTCGACGATTCCAGCTGTCGCATTCGGGGCAAGGCTGGCCGATAGGGACGGGTTCCTCAGGTCGCAATCTACGACAATCACGCTCTTGCCGCTGTGGCCGATGAGTTGGGCCAGGGAGGCGGCGATCGTCGTCTTGCCTTCGTTGGGCACGGTCGAGGTGATGCCGATGACCTTGCTGGAGCTGTCGGCCGGGCTGAGATCGATACCGAGCTTAATCGCCCGGATCGCTTCGGCGAAGCGAGACAACGGCATGTCGATCACTGCCCAGTTGACCGATGGCTGCACCGACAACGTCTGTCGGTGCGGGTCTTCGTCCGGCTGTCGGATTTCGGAAGGCGGAGGCCTCTTGGGTGCGTGCCAGCGAGGCACCATGGACAGGCAGTGGAGATGAAGCGCGGCTTCGAGCTGCGCGGATGTGCGGAAGACCCTATCCATCGCATCCCGCAGCAGCCCCAGCCCGATGCCGAGGCCGAGGCCGCCGAAAATGCCGAGCGCCAGGATCAGAGGCGTCTTGGGCTTGCTTTTGCTGTCGGGCGGCATGGCCGGATAGATCACGCGCGCATCCGAAATCGGAAATGTTTCCTGCTGGACCGAGCCGGTATAGCGCTGCAGGAAGTTGTCGTAGAGGCTGCGAAAGTTCTTGGCCCGGGTTTCCAGCTCTCGCAAGGTGATTTCAGCAGTATTGGTCGTGCGGGACAGCGACACAGCCTCGTTGAGCTGCCTTTCGATTTCCTGCTGCCGTTGCCGGGCCGACTCGTAATCGCTTCGGCTCACCTCCGCGAGACGGCGCACCTCGTCGAGGATGGAACCGTGAAGGTCGCGCATGCGCGTGCGCAGATTGATGACGGCGAGGTGATTGCGGCCGAAACGGGCAGCCCATTCGCTTTCCCGCCGGACGAGCTCCAGATATTGCTGGCGAAGATTGTTGATGATCGGACTGGCCAAAGTGTCGGGGCCGGCCGCGCCGAGCGCTCCGATCGCGTTAGAGCCGTCCGAGCTGCTCCGCAGAACGGTCGTATAGTTATTCAACCGGTTCTGGGCATCGGCGGTCTGCGCGCGCGCAGCGACCAGGCGGCTGTTGAGGTCGGTGATCTTTTGCTCGTCGATAAGCGTTCCACCGCTCGAGACGATATTGTTCTGGACCCGGTAGGCGTTGACCGCGCGTTCGGCTGTCAGGGCCTGCTCGTTGAGATCGCGCAACCTTTCTTGAAGCCACGCAGTCGCGCTGCGATTGGTCTCGAACCGCGCATTCAACTGATCGGCTATATAGGCATTGGCGACCGCATTGGCGATTTCCGCTGCGCGGGCAGCGCTGCTCGAACTGAAGCTGATCTCGACGACGTTGCTGAAGCTCACCCTGTTCGCCTGGAGACGACCCTGGAAGGCCCCGATCAGGCTTTCCGTCATCTGGTCCGTCGTTCTATTGTCCGGCTGTTTCGGCGGAGGCGAGATCCAGGCGCGGATTTTTTGCAGGATCGCGGCGAGCGAGAAGGGCGGACTGTTGAAATCCGGATCGTCGAAAAGCTTTAATTGCTTGATGACGGCGGTGGCGATGGCGCTCGAACGAATGAGCTGGATCTGCGTTTCAAGCTGATTCAAGTCGAAGACCGGTTCAGCAAGCAAAGACTGTTGCTGAAAGAATTGTGCCTTGGGATTGCCGAGCAATATCCGGACCTGAGCCGAATAGGTTGGCGGCGTGATGCGCAGATACACGACGCTCAACCCGAGGGCGATCGTGGTCGCGAAAATGATGATGACGTATTGGCGGCGCAGAAAGCTCAACGCGAAATCAACCAGCACGCCGATTCCGCCCTCGCCTTCGCCCGGGGCGCCGACGATGGTGGCGTGGCTCCGGTCCGTCTGCGACATGTTGCTATGAAGCATTCAGCCTCCGCCTGCGCCTAATATGTTTTCGTCTGTCAGCCGCCGTCCGAGCGGAGCAGCGTGAAATATGCGCCGGCAACGGTCGGACGCTCCCGCAGAGGATAAACGTATCGGGTTAAGGCGCTCCTGTCCAAGTTAAATATCATTTAGTTTAACTGGTTAACCGTGCATTGAATTTAACTAGTTAACCATGGTGGAAGGTAGATTTGTTATGGTTTCTCGTCGCGATTAAAAAGCTGACGATTCCGATAGTGGCAGACGGGTTGATATTTCGCTAGTCCGCAGCCAACTGAATATCCGGCAAGCGTCGCTGCTCGATAAATCGTGATCGGGCTCCGGCGGAAAGCGATACGGCGCGATACTCGCCTGGAGCAGGTCGTCGGTCGCTTGAAGCGGGACGTGCCGCCGCATAAGACTGGCCTGCCATCTCTCTCGTCCCCTTGGGGCGGTCATGCAGTTCTTGGCAACACGGGATCGAATGAGCAGTGCGGACCGAATACACAGCGCTTATCCGGACGTTCAACTCCGAGACACTTCTCAAGGAGACGCTGGAGTCGCTGCGTTCTCAGACACATCCTCCTAAATCCTATGTATTCGTCGATTCCGGATCGACCGACGGAACTCGGAATATGCTGCCCGAAGGCGGATATTTTCATGCCTATCGCGGCGATTCGTTCAATTATTCGGAGGCGATCAATCAGGGACTCGATTTCGTTGCTGAAGATCATGTCCTGATCATCAGCTCGCATACGACATTGGCCAATCCGCTTGCGCTGGATTACGCCTCCCGGCTGTTGGAGCAATCCGAAGATTGCGCCGCCGCCTATTTCGATAATGGCCCTCTCGCCGAGCTTGGGGAGGAATTGATCACCAAGCGTAATTTCAACGGCTTCAACGGCCTGTGCAATACATGCGCTTTGATCAAGATGGAGTGGCTCGCCAAAAGAACGTTTCGGCGGGAGTTGTTCGCGGCAGAGGATCAGGAGTGGGCGGCCTGGCTGTTGCGGGACAAGGGTAAGGCGACCCTTCGCGTACTGGGCGCGGGAATGAGCAACACCCGCAATCCGTACATGTTGGGATATGTCGGGAAAAAATACATAAACGAGCAGGTGGCCGTGGCCTATTTCGTGGAGCGGCGGCTGCTTTCCCCTTGGCATGTGGCGCGGGTGCTGTCGCGCGCCGTGAATCCGCTTCGGAGTCGTAGCGGGGCCGAGCGGCTGACGAGCCTCCGCCTGGCTGCCAGCCTCGTCACTTGCTGGTTTCGGAAGCCGGACGGAGCTTCGCGATATTTTCGGTGACGGTCCGCCCCTCGCAGGCTGCCCCGATGCGCGCGAGCGGATGCGCTTTCGACGAATGCTTGATGACTTGCGCCGTCGTGCAAAGGTGCGACCTATCGCTTCCGGTGGGGCCGGTGTCAGGCCACGCGCGTCGGCGGGGCGCTCCATGGCCGGCGCCATGCTATCGATCATTCCATTAACTTCGCTCTTGTTTTCTTATTTAAATGCATTGAATTGCTGCTCTAAATACATGCCGGTTTAAATGGCCTCAGCCCATGTTCTGGTCTGAGGGCATCGTCATATCGAAGAGACACGCCCGATGGGCTGCCGGCCGGCGTGCGGTCGCGCCGCTTTTTGGAGGAGCGTCGATGTGCTGTTCTTCAGTGTCCTTACGGCAGGGGTTTGACGTGATCGTCCGGAGAGATTGAGCGGCCATGGCGGACAATACGATGATGAATATTAGTTCCAACGCCGGGGCGAGCTTGGCGTCGTCGGCCGATATGAGCGGGTTGTCCGGCAATTCGCCGCTCGTGGACTACACGCTCCGCGGGCTCGCGCAATGCTGGCTGCCCGAGCATGGACGCTGGTCGCACATCTATCATCTCGATGGCCGCCTCTCGCCGAACGAATCCGTACCGCGAAGCGACGTCTTCTATACGCTCAACGTGCTGCTCGGCCTGTCCCGAGTCGCTGGCGTTCCGGCGGGCCTCGATCTGTCCGAGATATTTCAGCGGAATGCGCGACTGCTCACTAGTCTACCTGTGCCGAAATATGCCTTTGGCATGGCGCTTTGGTCAGCGGCCGAGCTGGGCTTCGAGCTTCCCGAGGCGGTCGTCCGGGAGGTTCGGGCCCTGCTGACGGATCAGGCCGCCTGGGAGAGTTTCCGCGCGCAGGATCTCGGCATGCTGCTCACCGGAATCGTGACGATGGCTCGTGCTGGCCGCGACGAATGGCTCGGCTTCGCGGCGCCGCTGTACCGCTTTCTGAGCGCCCGTTATCGGGGCGGCTCTGATTTATTCTTCGACGCGCCCTCAGGGCTTCGGCGGCGGTTCTCGTCCTTCGCGACACAGATTTATCTATCTATCGCCTGCTATCAATACGGTGATTTTACAGGTGATTCTGCTGCCATTGGCCTGGCCAACGCCTGCGCCCGCAAGCTGATCGCACTGCAAGGGCCGCAGGGCGAGTGGCCTTGGTTCTACGACGCGGTCAGCGGCCGCGTCGTAGATTTCTACGAGGTCTATTCGGTCCATCAGTACGGCATGGCGCCGGCGCTTTTGGAATGGGCCGAGCGCTACGACGTCCCGGGAGCCCGCGACGCGCTGGTTCTCGGCTTCCACTGGGTCCTCGGTCAGAACCAGCTCAAGCGCTCGATGCTGGTGCCGGAGCGGAGCCTGAGCATTCGTTCCCAAGTCCGCAAGAACGAATTGACGACGAAGAGGCGGCGCGTGCTGCGTGCGGTTGCCAATGCCTGTCTTGGCAGGAGCTCCGACCTTATCGACAGCTCGACCGTCGATCTTCGCCTCGAATGCCGCAGCTACGAGCTTGGCTGGATCCTGTGGTCGTTCGGCCAGCGCGCCGATCTGCCGCAACTGACCGGACATGAAGACTTCCGGGCATCGCAGGGCTGATGGCGACCCCGCCGTACCGTCGTATTCAGCGGTTCCAGACCACGGATCGATTGCCGCGAAGTAAGGAGAGCATCGTCGCGGCGCGATGGACGCGGATTGCGATCATCACGGCAATGGCTCTGCAGCGCGCAGCAATTCCATCGATCCGATCGCTCCTGAGCACCGTTACGACGCCGGCGACGGGCGAAGCCAGGACCAGGAGCGCTCGGGCAAACCAGCGCAGGCGCCAGGCGGGCTTGCCGTCGCCCGCATTCCAGTAATGCAAAATCTGCCGGTCCCACTTGACGTAGAGTTCCTGAAGCGTGGTGCGAGCCGGGTGGAACACCACCATCTCGGGAACATAGTGGAAGCGCAGACCCGCGGCGCGCGCGCGCCTGCCCCATTCCATATCCTCGGCGACCTCGATCCCGTCGAAAGGGCCGACGGCCTCGAAGTCACGACGTGACACCGCCAAGTTTCCGGTGCCGGCATAACCGTGCTTTTCGATATAGAGCTTGAAACGATAGGCGAAGACGCTCTCATAGGCCTCGATCGCGTTCAGCTTGTCACCTTGGGATCGCCAGATTTGGACGTCCCCGCCCAGTGCGATGCCGGGGCCAGACGCTGTAAGCGTCTTCTCGATGGTCCGCAGCCAGTTCGGATCGGCGCGGCAATCGGCGTCAATGAAGGCGAGGATTTCGCCGCGGGCGATTGCGGCGCCCATGTTGCGGGCGGGGCCCGGTCCCGGGCGCTGCTCCTGAACCAGGCGCACGCCGGGATGACGCGCCACGACTTCACCGGGAAGAATTTGCGAGCCGTTATCAATGACGATCGTTTCAAATTGGCCAGGTTCAAGGGTTTGGCCGTCGAGGCTGAGCAAGCAGGCTTCTAGGGCATCGTGCTGGTTAAGGTGAGGAATAATAACTGATATCATGATTTCTATTCTGTTTCAATTTGTTTCCAAACGGCATGCGTAACATTTCTTATGGTTATGTATCGTATTGGGCATGATTTATCGAAATTAACCAAGGGCTGGCAAATGTACATCGAAAGGGGCGATTTAATATCGGATCGATTTGCAATTGAATACAATTCGCGTACCTTGTAAATATCAATTAAATTGCGAACTGGATGTTGCGGTAGGCGGCCCAGCGAGCGAGTTTCGTTTGCGCGGAGGAGAAGAAGGCGATGCGCACGTCGTTCTTGGGTTGCCCCATCGATGCCTTGTCTATGGCTGAGACTGTAGAATTGGCGCGCGGCGCGATGCGTGACAGGCAGCGTGTTCAGCATGTGGCGCTCAATGTCGCTAAATTTGTCAATATGCGCTTCGATCCCGTTCTCGCTGCCGATGTTGCGAGCAGCGATATCGTGGGCGTCGACGGCATGGGTATCGTTTGGGGCGCGCGGGCCTTGGGTCTTCCGGTCGCATCGCGTGTAGCGGGTATCGATCTATTGTCCGAGCTTCTCGCCGTTTGCGCAAGGGAAGGCTTTAAGCCGTATTTCCTTGGCGCCACGCCGATCGTCCTGCAGCAAGCGCAAGAGCGGGTGCGTGAACGGTATCCGGCCATTCGGTTCGCGGGATCGAAGGATGGGTATTTCAATCGCGAAGACGAAGTTGAGGTGGTTAAGGCGATCCGGTCGAGCGGTGCGGATTGTCTCTTCATCGGCATGCCGACGCCTCGCAAGGAGCGGTTTCTCGCCGCCCATCGCGATGAGATCGGGGCGTCGTTCATCATGGGTGTGGGCGGCTCATTCGATGTTCTTGCCGGAGCTGTGCGCCGCGCGCCTGCAGGTATGCAGCGCTTCGGCCTGGAGTGGTTGTACCGTATCTATCAAGAGCCGCGCCGTATGTGGTGGCGCTATGCCAGGACCAATATTCTGTTCGCGGGCATTCTGACGCGAGCGATGATCCGCCAGATATGGGGTGCGCGGGCGAAGGTCGGAGGCAGTTCGCCGCCATCTAGCCGGATTGGAATATAAACGTGCAGAAGCATTTTCTTGTTCTACTCGGTACTCGTCCGGAGGCAATCAAGCTGTTCCCGGTGATAAATCGCTTAAAATCTGAAAATGATGTCAAATTGACGGTGTGCTCTACAGGGCAGCATCGGGAGTTGTTGAATCAGGTTCTTAATATTGTCAATCTGAAGCCAGATTTCCATTTGGATGTGATGACCGACAATCAGACTCTGGACGGTCTGACCGCTCGGCTCATCGAGAACATCGGCAAGATCCTCGATCAGGTGCGGCCGACCCGCGTCATCGTTCAGGGCGATACGGCGACGGCGATGGTCGGCGCCGTGGCCTCCTATTACCGCCGGATTCCGGTTTCGCATGTCGAAGCGGGATTGAGGAGCGACGACATCTACGCTCCCTGGCCGGAGGAGGTGAACCGCAAGATCGTCAGCGCCATCGCCGATCAGCATTTCGCGCCGACGCAACGTGCCGCGCGCGCCCTGCACGCGGAAAACGTGCCGCAGGAGCGCGTCCACGTGACCGGCAACACCGTCGTCGACGCCCTGCTGTTCACCAAGGCTCTCGTGGAGAAGGACCCGCTCCTGGCGTCACGATGGGACGATATCAGGCAGCGCCACCGCGATCGGCGGATCATCTTGGTCACCTGCCATCGCCGCGAGAATTTCGGCGATGGTGTGCTCAACATCATCAAGGCACTGAAGGCGATCCTGGTGAGAGAAGATGTCGCCATCGTCTTGCCGGTTCATCCCAATCCCAATGTTCGGGACGTTTTCGAGGCCCATCTGGCCGACCACCCGCGTGTCGTCCTGATCTCTCCGCAGGAATACACCGATTTCGTTGGTTTGCTGGCGATGTCCTATCTGGTCTTGACCGATTCCGGCGGCGTGCAGGAAGAAGCGCCGACCTTCGGGAAGCCTGTGCTGGTGATGCGCGAGACCACCGAGCGGCCCGAGGGCGTGGAAGCCGGCACGGCGCGCCTCGTCGGAGCCGACTGTGACAGGGTCGTCGCAGAAACCCTCCATTTGCTCGACGATGAAGAGCGCTACGCGGCGATGGCGCGTTCTCATAATCCGTTTGGCGACGGCCGCGCCAGCGAGCGCATTGTGAAGGTGTTGCTTGATGCATGAGTTCCAGAAGGTCGTGGTGATCGGCCTGGGTTATATCGGGCTGCCGACGGCGGCTCTCATCGCGAGCCGTGGCACGCAGGTGCTTGGCGTCGATACCAAGGAGGATGTCGTGCGCATGGTGGCCGCCGGCACGATCCATATTTCAGAGCCGGATCTCGACGGTCTGGTTTCGAAGGTGACGTCGAGCGGCGCGCTGACAACATCAACCAAGCCGCAGCCGGCGGACGTCTTCATGATCGCGGTGCCAACCCCGATCGACCACGACAACAAGCCAGACCTGTCGAGCGTCTATGCCGCAGTCGAGAGCATCATCGACGTGCTGGCACCGGGCAATCTCGTCATCCTCGAATCGACCTCGCCGATCGGAACCACCGAGGCCATCGCCAGGCGGATCGGCGAGCGGCGCCCGGACCTGCTTGTCGGGACCAACGGCAACGAGAGTGCAGCGATTTACGTCGCCTATTGTCCTGAGCGTGTTCTGCCGGGGCGGATCCTGACCGAGTTGATCAACAACGACCGGTGTATCGGCGGTGTCACGCTGGCTTGCACCCGCCGCGCCCAGCGCTTCTACAAGGGATTCGTTCGCGGCGCTTGCGTCGCCACCACGGCGCGCGCGGCCGAATTGGTCAAGCTGACGGAGAATGCCTTTCGCGACGCGAATATCGCTTTCGCCAACGAACTGTCCCTGATCTGCAACCGCTTCGACATCAACGTCTGGGAAGTGATCGACCTTGCCAATCGCCACCCGCGCGTCAACGTCTTGCGGCCCGGCCCTGGCGTCGGCGGGCACTGCATTGCCATCGATCCCTGGTTCATCATCGATTCCGCGCCGGATCTCGCACGGCTGATGCGGACCAGCCGCGAGGTGAACAACGACAAGACCCGGAAGGTCATCGAACTGGCCGAAGCCATGATCGACGACCATCCCTATGCGAATGTCGCCTGCTGCGGATTGACCTTCAAAGCGAATATCGACGACTTGCGTGAGAGCCCGGCAATGGATGTCGCGCTGCACCTCGCCGCCAAATACGGCCAGCGGATCAAGATCGTCGAACCCAATCTGCGCCAGTTGACGCCCGAACTCGCCGGTCATGGCGTCGGCTTCATGAATATCGACGAGGCGCTGCGCGACTGCGAGATCGCGATCGTGCTGGTCGACCATGATGAATTCAAGATGGTCCCGCTGGCCCAGCGACGTCACCTCGACGTCGTCGATACCCGCGGCATCTGGCAGGACATGCCCGCGCGGACATGATCCGGGCATGACGAAAGCGCACCGTGCCCGAAGCGTGGCGCGGCAAGGACATGGAGGCCGCCGGCCTCGAAGCGTAAGGACAGCTTATGCATAACGACCAGTTGGGTGTCGGCGTCGTCGGGTACGGATATTGGGGCCCGAATCTCGTCCGCAATTTCGCTGCCAATCCGGCGGCAAGGGTCGTCGCGGTCAGCGATCTCGATGCGTCTAAGCTTGCCGCCAGCCAGCGCTTTCATCCCGGCGTGATCACGACGAGCCGCTACGAGGATCTGCTCGCGAATCCGGCGATCGAGGCGATTGCTGTCGCGACGCCTGTCCATACTCACTACGAACTGGCTCTTGCGGCGCTGAAAGCCGGCAAGCACGTATTGGTCGAGAAGCCGCTGGCGCCGAGTGCCGATCAAGTACGCCGGCTGGTCGACGAGGCCGACCGCCGCGGTCTGACGCTGATGGTGGATCACACCTTCCTGTATACGCCGGCGGTCCGGAAGATCAGCGAGCTCGTGCGAAAGGGCGAACTCGGCGAGATTTACTATTACGACAGCACGCGCGTAAGCTTGGGTCTGTTCCAAAGCGACGTCAGCGTGATTTGGGACCTAGCCGTCCATGACCTTTCGATCATCGACCATATCCTCGACGAGGTGCCGGTCGCCGTCTCGGCGACGGCATGCAGCCACGTCGCAGGAGCGCCGGAGAACATGGCCCACCTCACCCTGTTCTTCGACAGTTCCTGCGTCGCGCATGTCAACGTCAACTGGCTGTCACCGGTCAAGGTGCGCCAGACTTTCATCGGCGGCAGCAAGAAAATGGTCGTCTATGACGATCTGGAGCCGACGGAGAAGATCAAGGTCTATGACAAGGGCATCATCGTCGACGGTTCGTCCGAGAACGCCCATCAGTTCCGGATCGGCTATCGGGCCGGGGACATGTGGGCCCCGCACATCGCGGCCAAGGAAGCGCTGCAGAGCGAGGTGGAGCATTTCATCGCTTGCGTGCGCGACCGCGCGCCGCCCATGTCCGATGGCTTGTCCGGGTTGCGGGTCGTCGAAGTGCTCGAAGCCGCATCCCGATCCATCGCCGGGCAGGGCCGGCCTGTTCCGCTCAGGCAGCCGTCGCGCGCACGTCCCGCGGCGACGGCCTGACCCGCGCATGGTCGGCTGCAAGTCGACTCTTTCCGCGCCCGGATGGACCTCGTGATGACGCCTGTTCAACGCTCTATCTTGTTCTCCGCGGTCGAGCGTTATGCGAGTGTGCTTCTGTCGTTTCTCGCGACTGCGATCCTGTCCCGGCTCCTGACACCGGCCGAATTCGGAACCTATGCGGTTGTCAGCGCGCTCACGGCAGTGATCGCAGCCGCCTTTCAGGAGTTCGGCGGCGCCAATTACCTGATCCAGAAAAAGGACTTGTCACCCGACAGCATCCGCACGGCGTTTACGGTCACTTTCGTGATTTGCACACTGGTCGGCATTGCCCTCTACTCTCTGGCCGGTCCCGTGGCCCAATATTTCGGACAGGACGGGCTGCGCGCCGGAATCGCCGTTTCGGCGCTGAATTTCCTGATCGTACCGTTCTCGGGAACGCTGGCGGCCTTGTTCCGGCGGAAAATGGAATTCGGCATTCTCGCACTCTGCAATCTCGTCGTGGGTGCTGCAAGCAGCCTCGTCGCCATTGTGCTGGCGCTGCTGAACTTCAGCTATATGGCCCCGATCTGGGGAGGCGTTGCCGGCAACGTGATCCTGGTGGTGATGCTTCTGATCTGGCATCGGGACATGACGGCTTTTCGTCCGTCCTTCGCCGATTATCGCGACGTCGTCGGCTTCGGTCTCTATTCCAGCGCTGTGAGCGTCATCAACGTCTTCTACAACTTTGCGCCGCAACTGTTTTTGGCCCGCATTCTCGATTTCGCTTCGGTCGGACTCTACAGTCGTGCGGTGAACATCACCCAGGTCTTCGACAGGCTGATCGTGCAGGTGCTCAATCCCGTGGTCATGCCGGCGATTGTCGCGCGTAGGGCTGCGGGAGAGGATTTGAGAGCGGTCTATCTGGAAGCGCTGCAATCGCTATCTGCTGTGCAGTGGCCGGCCATGATTTTCGTCGCGATCATGGCACGATCGATAATCCTGATCTGGCTCGGCCAGAACTGGCTGGACATCGTTCCGTTGATCCGTTTCCTGTGCATCGCCAATCTGGCGCTGTTCGCCGCCTGTCTGAGCTACCCGGTGCTTGTGGCGATCGGTAGAGTGCGAGACGCTCTTGTGTCGTCGTTGATCTCCCTGCCGCCGTCGCTCCTCGTGATCTTGTGTGCCTCGTTCTACGGCGTGGAGGCGGTGGCTGCGTCCGCGCTCTTGACCTTGCCGTTCCAGGCCGCCGTCGCGCTTTACTTCATCGGCGGCCATTTGGATGTGGGGTTTAGAGATCTCGTTCGTGCGCTCAGGAAAAGTATTGTCGTTACGGTGTTGACCGCCATCGGCGTGGCTGCATGTGCCGCGCTGATCGATGCGGGCATCATCAACGCCGTTCTTGGGCTGGTTTCCGCATGCTTCGTGGCGGGAGCATGCTGGCTGCTGGGAATGGCGATCACGTCGCATCCCTTGCTCCATCAGCTTCAGCATGCGGCGAATGGTTTCGCGGCCGTTGCCTGGCGGCTTCGGCCTTGGCGCCCGGCGCCTTGAACAAGGCAACAAGGAAATCGCAGATGCCTATCGCAAACGATGTGAAGCTGGGCCGCGAGGTGCGGATTTTCCATCCTGATCTCGTTAATCTCTACGGCTGTTCCATCGGCGACGAAACGCGGATTGGAACCTTCGTCGAGGTTCAGGCCGGGGCCAAGATCGGCGCACGTTGCAAGATTTCTTCGCATAGCTTCATCTGCGAGGGCGTAACGATCGAGGACGAAGTGTTCATCGGTCACGGCGTGATGTTTACCAATGACAAATACCCGCGGGCAACGACCACCGACGGCAAGCTCCAAGGGGCCGACGATTGGAGGATGGAAACCACCTCTATCGGCAAAGGGGCTTCGATCGGGTCGAATGCGACCATCCTGTGCGGAGTCGCCATCGGCGCGGGGGCTACCGTCGGAGCAGGGGCGGTGGTGACGAAGGACGTTCCCGTTGGCGCTGTCGTGGCCGGCGTGCCGGCGCGGATCATGGCGTCGGAGCAGGGTGACTCGTCCAGTACGAGGGACACTCCATCCCGGCTCGGCGCGTGATGTTTACCATCACGCAGCAGAAATCCACGAATACGACAAACTTCATTGTTATTTTGGCAGTTTGATTTAATTTGCTTGGGATTGACTATTAGATTCCGACAGCGTCGATCGAACGCTTATTGATAAGGGTAAGGTCTTGATACCACTTCTCGACTTGAAGGCCCAATATCGCGAGATCAAGCCGAAGGTTGATGCGGCGATCATGCGCGTGATTGAAAATGGGCAGTTCGTACTCGGCCCCGATGTCGTTGCTTTCGAGGAGCGCTTTGCTGCTTATTGCAACGTCGGATATTGCCGCGCTGTCAATACAGGCACCTCTGCGCTCCATCTGGCGTTGCTTGCGGGCGGGATCGGCCCAGGTGATGAGGTGATCACCGTTTCGATGACCTTCGTCGCGACCACTGCGGCCATCCTTTACAGTGGCGCGAAACCTGTCTTCGTCGATGTGGACCCTCTTACCTGGACCATGGATCCAGCTCTCATCGAGGCGGCGATCACTCCGCGAACACGGGCGATCATGCCGGTGCATCTGCACGGCCTGATGGCGGATATGGATCCGATCATGGAAATCGCTCGCCGCCATGGTTTGATCGTGATCGAGGACGCGGCACAGGCGCATGGCGCCGAATACAAGGGGCGCCGCGCCGGGTCGATCGGCGATTTCGGTTGCTTCAGCTTCTACCCAGGCAAAAATCTTGGAGCCTTTGGCGAAGGCGGTGCCGTCGTGACGGCGCGTTCGGATTTTGCCAAGCAGATATCGCTGCTCCGCGACTGGGGGCAGGAGTCCAAGTACAACCATGTGGTCGCCGGCTACAATTATCGCATGGACGGGATCCAGGGCGCGGTGCTCAACGTAAAGATGGATTATATTGAGGGATGGACGGAGGCACGCCGCTCAGCGGCCGCCCATTACGACCAACTGCTCGCGTCATTGCCTCTGGGCCGGCCGAGGCCGCCCGCCCATTGTCGGCACGTCTATCATGTTTACGCCGTCGAGCATCCGCGCCGCGACGTGGCGCTCAAGGAGCTTCAGGCATCCGGTATCGGCGCAAGCATTCACTATCCCGTTCCGGTTCATCTGCAGAAAGCCTATGCGGATCTCGGCTACAAGGCCGGGGACTTTCCCGTGACCGAGCAATTGGCCCGCAGGTTCCTGTCGTTGCCCATCTACCCTGAGCTGGATACGGCGCAGGCAGCCGAAGTGGTGCGTGAGCTGAACAAGGTTTCTTTCGGAGAGGCCGCCTAGGCCTTTCGTGAGATGGAACCTGATGCCGTGGAGGCAGGAGGGCATAGTGGCTGATCTGAAGGGGAAACGCGTTCTGGTCACCGGCGGAGCCGGCTTCATCGGTTCGCATATCGTCGATCTGCTGTGCGACGAGGGCTGTGCCGAGATCGTCGCGCTCGACAATATGATACGCGGCCGGCCGGAAAACCTCGCGCAAGCTCTGGGGCGCGGGCCGGTCCGCCTCGTCGACGGCGATATCCGCGACGGCAAGCTGATGGGGGCACTGGTCGGGGAGGCCGATATCGTCTTCCACCAGGCAGCTCTGCGCATCACCCATTGCGCCGCGGAACCGCGCCTTGCAATGGAGGTGATGGTGCAGGCGACTTTCGACCTGCTCGAACTCTGCGTGCAGCACAATATCGAGAAGGTCATCGCCGCTTCGACGGCGTCGGTCTACGGCATGGCCGATGAGTTTCCAACCACGGAGCGGCAGAACCCTTACAATAACAGGACGCTCTACGGGGCGGCGAAGGTCTTCAACGAAGGCCTGCTGCGTACCTTCAACGACATGTATGGCCTCGACTATGTCGCGTTCAGGTATTTCAATGTCTATGGCGACCGCATGGACATTCACGGTCGCTATACCGAGGTGCTGATCCGTTGGATGGAGCGCCTGGAAGCCGGGCTCCCGCCGATCATCTTCGGCGACGGACAGCAGACAATGGATTTCATTCACGTGCGCGATATCGCGCGGGCGAACATCCTCGGCGCCAAGGCAAAGGCGACGGATGACGTGTTCAACGTGGCGAGCGAAACCGAAACCAGCCTGCTGCAGCTTGCGCAGGCGCTTGCGTCGGTCATGAACCATCGTGGCCTCGCCCCTCAATTCGAGCCGGAGCGCTCGGTCAATCCGGTGCCGCGCCGGTTGGCGTCGACCGAGAAGGCGGAACGCCTGCTCGGGTTCCGGTCCACCGTGTCTCTCGAGGACGGACTCGCCGATCTCGTGAAGTGGTGGCGGGCCGAGCGGGAAATGACGGCAGCGGCAACGGCACGGCACGAGGCGGCGCTATCATGATCCCGATCGCTCTGCCGTTGCTTGCGGAGGAAGAGGCCGATGCGGCTCGCGCGGCCGTTCTTTCAGGATGGGTCTCGCAGGGGCCGCAGGTTGCTTCCTTCGAACGCGATTTTGCCGCCCTGGTCGGCGCGCCTCATGCCTGCGCCGTGTCGAATTGCACCACGGCCTTGCATCTCGCGCTCGTGGCGCTCGAGATCGCGCCTGGCGACGAGGTGATCACCGCCAGCCATTCGTTCATCGCGACGGCGAATTGCATCCGTTATTGCGGGGCGACGCCGGTCTTCGTCGATATCGAGCCGGACACCTATAATATCGACCCCCAGCGGGTGGCGGAGGCGATCACGTCGCGTACGCGGGCCATCATCGTGGTCCACCAGATGGGCATGCCGTGCGACCTCACCGCGCTCGCGGCGCTGGCCGAGCGTCACGGAATTGCTCTCGTCGAGGACGCGGCCTGTGCTGCCGGCAGCCAGATCCGCATCGACGGCGAGTGGGAGCGGATCGGCAGACCTCGCGGCACGATCGCTTGCTTCTCGTTCCACCCACGCAAGGTCATCACGACCGGGGAGGGCGGGATGCTCACGACGGCCGATGCGGAGCTGGACCGCAAGTTCAGGTTGTTGCGCCAGCATGGCATGAGCGTGCCCGACACGGTCCGGCATGGATCACCGCAGGTGATTTTCGAAGACTATGAGGTGGTCGGCTTCAACTACCGGATGACCGACATTCAGGCAGCGATTGGCCGCAAGCAGCTCGAGCGGTTGCCCGACTTGATTTCTCGCCGCCGTGCCCTCGCGTCCCGCTACACTGAGCTGCTCGGCAATATCGAGGGCCTCCGCCTGCCTTTCGAGCCGGATTGGGCGAGATCCAATTGGCAGAGCTATTGCGTGCGCCTGCCGGATCGTGTCGATCAGAGGGCGGTGATGCAGCGATTGCTCGACCAGGGAATCGCGACGCGCCGGGGGATCATGTGCTCGCACCGCGAGGCGCCTTATGCAGGTGAAACCCGCCGCCACGATCTCAGCCAATCCGAATTCGCTCAGGATCATGCGATCCTGCTGCCGCTTTATGCGCAGATGAACGCGGCTGACCAAGAGCGAGTCGCCGAGGCGCTGACGGCAGAGTTAGGGCGCGGTTAGAAATTGTCGAGCGCAGCCGATATCGGTTCGCGTAGTGAAACGCGACAAGACTATGAGGTGGAGCGTTTTCGCGATTCGGGGAAACGCGGAAGCGTTCCAGAACATCGGCTCGAAAAGTGGAATGCGATTCTCGGGAAAGGCCGATGTCAATGCAAAGGCTAGAGTATCGAACTGAATACGACATTCAATTCGATGCTCGTGGGGTCGGCTCTGGACAAAAGCAGGACCGTTTTGCAGGGATCGCGCATTCAAGCAGGGTGTAGACGATATGGCTAAGATCGATGTCGTTATCCCGTGCTATAAATATGGCCGTTTTCTGCAAATGTGCCTGCAAAGCGTGATGACGCAGCCCGTCAAGGATCTGCGCGTCTTGATTATCGATGACGCATCGCCGGACGATTCGGCGACGATAGCCCGTCACCTGGCGGCTGGAGATTCAAGGATCGAATTGCGCGTTCACGCGAAAAACCAGGGACATATTAAGACCTACAACGAGGGGATCGATTGGGCGCAGAGTGACTATTTCCTGCTGTTGTCGGCCGACGATCTGCTGGCACCTGGCGCATTGGCGCGCGCCGTCACCATTCTGGACCAGCAGCCGGACATCGTGCTGACCCATGGCGAGGGCATTTTTTGGCAGGATGATCAGCCACTTCCCGTGTTCGAGACCGATTATCCTTTGGACTGGACCCGACAGGATCTCGTTGCAGACATGTGCGACATCGGGCAAAATCTGGTTGCGACTCCAACTGCTATCGGTCGAACCAGGGTTCAGAAAGCCATTGGCCATTATAAGGCAGAACTGCCCCATAGCGGCGACATGGAGATGTGGCTGCGTTATGGGGCGTGTGGCCCAGTCGCCTGCATCGACGCACCGCAAGCTATTTATCGACGTCACGCGGCGAACATGTCGATCGGCTACGACAGCCAAGAAAAACGGGACTTTCCGCACCGCAAGGCGGCGTTCGACAGTTTCTTTGAAGCTTGCGGCGGGCGCTTGGCGGATGTGTCGTCGCTGCAGCGAAAGGTTTCGCGCACGTTGGCGGACGAATCCTTCCAGAGGGGGGTCGAATGTCTGCGACAAGGCCGCATCGAGGACGGTCTGGAGCTCCTTCGATGGGCTATGAAGGCAGATCCACGGCTGCGCTACTGCCCGCCGCTATGGCGTCTTTTCCGGATGCCGGGATCGGAAGGTCGCCACCGCGTCCTGTCGGCCGTTAGATCGGGGGCGAAGCGCCTGCTGGGGACCAGGCCCGAAACGTCCGCGAGAATTAGGGCCGAACGGAGCGAGGGAGCCGGTGCCGCGCCGACGGACCGGCAGAGATAGGCCGTGAACGACACCGTTCTCTTCATCAGCCATGAGGCGTCGCGCACCGGGGCGCCGATCATTCTTCTGAACTTTCTGCGATGGCTTCGCCGCAACGAGCCGATCCCGTTTCGCATCGTGACGGGAAGCACGGGGGGGCTCAGCGAGGATTTCGCCGCGGTGGGCAGGGTCGATCCGGTCGATCCCGACGGACCCCGCTGGTACCGCGCGCTGCGCCATCTCAATCTGCACGGCTATTGGCGGTCGAGCCATCTCGACCGGTTACGGCGCGAGCTTTCGAAGGAGAGCTTTTGCCTAGTCTACGTCAATTCGATCGCGGGCGGCCGCTTGCTCGATCTGCTTCCGATCGGTGATTGCAGGGTTATCTGCCATGTTCATGAGCTCGCCGGAGCAATCCGCGCCGTCGGACTGGACAATCTTGCGGCGCTTGAGCGGCACCACGCACGCTACATCGCGGTTTCCCATGCCGTGAAGGAATGTCTGGTGAAGGAGTTCGGTGTTTCTCCGGATCGGATCGAGGTCATCCACGGATTTATTCCTCATTCTTCGGACGATGTGCCGAGCCTGGAGGAGGCGCGCCAAATGCTGGCGCGCGAACTGAATATCCCAGTCTATGCGAAGGTCGTTTGCGGCTGCGGCTCGATCGAGGCGAGAAAAGGAACGGATCTGTTCATCGAGATTGCCCGGCAGGTGTGTGGGGCGAGTTCCGGTGACATACGTTTCGTCTGGATTGGGGGAGCGGCGGAAGAAGCCGAGGCGATGCGCAGAGTGCTCGATAACGAAGGGCTCGGAGGGCGTGTCCATTTCGTCGGAAGCAAGGCAGACGCGGCGGTCTATTTTGCCGCTGCCGACGTTTTCCTCCTCACTTCGCGCGAAGATCCGTTTCCGCTGGTCGTCATGGAGGCGGCGCGTTGCGGCGCGCCCATCGTCTGTTTCAGCGATGGTGGCGGGGCGCCCGAATTCGTTGGAGACGATGCCGGTTTCTGCGTCCCGGATTTCGACGTTTCGGCGATGAGTAGGCGCGTATTGGAGCTGACCTCGTCGCGGTCCCTTCGCGATCGAATGGGGGGGGCGGCCAAACGCAAGGCCGAAACCAATCACAATATCGAGCAGGGAGCATCCAGAATCGCGTCGCGTATTCGCGAGGTGATCCGTGGCGACGGTGCAGCCCGGGTCGAGGCGGGTTCGCCGCGCAGCGAGAAGGTGCCAGGGGAGGGGCGCGGCGAGCCGTTGGTGCCGAGCCCGAACGGAGCGACAACAGCGCAATGAGCGTTTCCATCGACGTCTTGATGCCGCTGCCCCTCAATGGCGAGGGCGTCGGCTATACATGCAGCTCCCTGGTCAAGGGCATGGCGAATCCGGACGTTCATATCACCGTCGTGACGTCGCGCTGCCGGTTGTCGCTACCGTCCGTCGAAGTCGTCGAGGTTCTTCCGGCCTGGGCGCGATACGTGCCGTATCGCTGGGTCAAGCGCAGGGCGGACGAACGGCTGGAGGAGGCGTTCCTCGCCCGCTCCACGCCGTCGCAAGCGCAAGCCCGCGGCGCCTATCTCTGGCCCAGCGCAAGCATCGATGCTATCGCCGCGCTGCGGCGCCGCGGCGTGACCGTGTTCCGAGAGCAGTTCAATTGTCATACGGGCGCGGCGAAGACGATCCTCGACGACGCCTATCGTCGGCTTGGCGCAGAGCCGGCGCACACGGTCTCGGAGCGGACCGTCGACGCGGAAAAGCGGATCCTGGACGCGGTCGATCACGTATTCTGCCCCGGCCCCAACGTCGAGAGGTCCTTGCTGCAGTATGGGGTCGATCCCGCCAAGCTGTTGAGCGCAAGCTATGGCTGGGCTCCGGCCCGGATCGCCTCAAGCCGTCGAGCGCTCGAGCCTTGCGACGGGATTACGGCCCTGTTCCTGGGCTCGATCTGCGTCCGCAAGGGCGCGCATCTCCTGCTCAATTACTGGGCGCGAAGCGGGATCAAGGGAAGACTTGTCCTCGCCGGAGCCATGGAGCCGGCGATCAAGGACAAATGCGCGCATCTGCTGTCTCGCGATGATGTGGTCGTATTCGACTATTCTCGTGAGGTTGGCGCCCTGTATCAGGCTGCCGATGTCTTCCTTTTCCCGACGCTGGAAGAAGGGAGTCCTTTGGTAGTATACGAGGCCTGCGGCGCCGGCCTGCCGGTCGTCACGACGAAGATGGGCGCCGGCTCGATCGTCCGCCCCGATTGCGAAGGCGAAGTGATCGATCCCTATGATGGGGACGCGTGGATCGCCGCCATTCGTCGCTTGGCCGGGGACGATGGCCTCCGTCGGCGAATGTCCCGCGCGGCCGGCGAGCGGGCGCAGTCATATATCTGGCCGGCGGTTGCGGACCGGCGGCGGCGGCAGTTCGTGGATATTCTCGCCGGGGGACGTGGTTCGTCCGCTGCCGGAATCGCGCAAGAGCCCTCGCCATGACTGTGGCGTTGCCCAGGCTCGCGGTGCTCGTTGTCACTTACGGCAATCCCGAGGATGTGGATCGCTGCCTGAGGTCGCTGGCGCTGTCGGCGCTGTCGGATTTCGAGATCTTCGTTTGCGAGAATGGCGGCGAAACCGCGTTTTCACAGCTCGTCGATATGGTTCTAGGTCCCAGCGGTGTCCTGGAAAAAAGCGATGAGCGCGCCGTCGAAGGCCTCGATCAGCCCGGCGGGCGCATAGTGGACGTGGTCACGTGCCGGTTCTGCGATCGGCCGAACATCGTCAGGATCGGACGCGCGGTGGACAATCTCGGCTATGGCGGAGGCGTCAACGCCTGGCTCGAGCGGTTGCTCGACCATAGTGGCTGGGATGCGGTGCTGGTGCTCAATCCGGATACGGAGGTTGACGAAGCATGTCTGTACGAGCTGTTGAAGACGGCCGATCAGGGACATGACATGGTCGGCCCGACCCTGGTGTTCGACGAGTCGCCCGAGCGGATCGTCAATTGCGGGCTTCGTTGGTCGCCGACCACGGGCCGCGTGACGGCAGTCGGCAGGAATTTGCCCGCCGACAGAGCCCCTCCGGCGGAATTGCTGTCCAGCATCGACGCCGTCAGCGGGGCTTGCGTCCTCGCGACGAGGCCCTTCATCGAAGAGGTGGGCCTGATGGCGGAGGATTATTTTCTCTACATGGAGGATCTCGACTGGGGCCGCCGCCGCGGCCATCGCCGCATTGGCTTCGCGGAGAAGGCGATTGTGCGGCATGTCGGTGGAACCACGATCGGGTCCTCGATAGACCCCAGGCAGCACTCGCCGCTATCGGTCTATCTCTCCGCCCGAAACAGCATCCTGTACGCACGCCGGTGGGCCGGTCGGCGATGGCTCCTTCACCTTGGAACGGGGCTGCTCTATGCGATGCGCTACGCGCTCATCGGGGCGCCGACTGCGGCGAGGCTCACCCTGAGTGGTCTGCTCGACGGTACGAAAGGCCGGACCGGCAAGCCGGACACCTCGTTGTGGAGCCGAAAGCCGAGCTGAGTCCGGCACGCGTGTCGCCTCTTCAGGCGCGCTCGACCGCTCTCCTTCGCAGCCAGCGCTTCATCTTTTTCAGGTAGGGCGCCAGCTTTTCCGAACGCTGGATGGAGCGGCTCACACCGCCGACAGTCGATCGGAGAATGTTGACGGCGACGGGCTTTAACCGGGGTGCGAAGATATAGACCGGTGTCTCCTCGACGCATCTGTTCGACAATCGCTCCTTGTAGAAAGCATCGCCGATACCGAAGTCGAACCGCTGCAGCGCAGGCTCGTCCGCCCATATTTCGTCCATCGCTATCAGCAGCAGGTACATCCCCGGCGAATAGTCGGAATAGGAAGGGTCGAAGGCGAGATAATTGCTTACGAAGACATTGTTGTGAAGTGATCCTATCCAGAAGGCGCGCGGGCTGTTGTCGAAATACAGCACAAATCCACGTATCCATCCTTTTTGCGCTTCGAATTCGAGGCGGGCCTCGACGAAAGGCGTGCGCGAAAATCCGACTCCGAGTCCGCGCTGGTAGGATTTGTTGGCGATGCTTTCGGCCGCGGCCAGCAGTTCCGGCAGATCGTCGGGCGAATGGAAGCGCTCTATCCTGACATCGTCGAATGTTCGTTTGAACTTGGCTACGCGCTGCCGCTGCTGGTAGCGTGCGTGACTGGACAATTGGGACTGGAAGGATCCAGCTGCGCCGGACATGTCCCGCATCCGATGGACCGTCGGCTGGAGCAGCCGATCGGAGCAGAGCCATGATGGCGCCGCGCGGGCGCATTCGACCAACGGGGAATCGATTTCGGCCGATTCCAGCATCGCGGCATCGGCCGTGCCGTCGTCTAGCGTGGCGATGATGCTGGAGACCAGCAGGCTCGCCCTTTCACCATCCAGTTCTCCGAGGATGCCGCCGTGCACGATGCGCAATATTTTCAGGGCGGGAACGGGAACGGTGAAGTAGCCGGCCTTGACTGGAGTCTTGACGATGTCAATGCGGCCGGCAAGGAGGGCCCGGGGCGTTTCGCCTTCCAGCAAAACGAGGACATGCGGCCGCAGGCAAGAATCGATGTGCTCCGAGACGAATAGATAGAAATCGAGATCGCAGTCGCGGCCGGGATCGCACGCATTCCAGAACGCGCGGAGGGGTTCGATTTCGGCTCTGCTGTGCAGTGCTCGGACGCGGTAGCGGCCGCCGGCGCCAACCAAGCTCGTCGTTGCATGTGCCTCGACGGCTTTTGGCGCGTCAGGCCGGGGGGGCTCGGGAAGAACTCCTGCCGAATGCGGCAATGCGGACATGGCCGCCTCTGAAGGCGCTTGGGCCGCGGTTGACGGAGCCGCGCTCTCCGCGGACTCCACCGGCGTGGCGAGCATCCGGTACATCCCTAGCTCTTCAGCCTTCACGGCAGGGTCGGACAGCCGCTCGGTGGAATAAGTCGACGGCCTGCAAAGCGCCTTATAACGGATCTTCAGGCGACGAAAAGGCAGAACCAACGGATTCGCCGTGAGGACGCCGCAGGTCGTGGGCACGGGCAGCCGCGGTTGCCACTTCCGGACCATGTACTGATATGCTTCGACGTAGTCAGGACCGAGATTCAACTGTGCCTTGGCGTTATGGATCAGCGGCATGTCGAGCGCGTAGGCGGTGCGGCCCAGGCGCTCCGCCTCAAGGACGATATCCGTGCCGTAAAGGTGGAAGCCCGGCAGCTTGCGGTCGAACCGCACGCCGGTGGCGTTGCGGATGATGATGACCATCTCGTCGCAGCTTGCGATCCGGGCGGGTGCCGCGAGGGCGTTTCCAAACATTCCTCCGGTTTTGGCGAACAGCGGCGCGAGCGAGGAATCCCAGGCGCGGCCGATGAATTCGCTGGCGGTCGTCACGCCGATGACGGCCGCGACCGCCCAGTCCGGATCGAGGAGCGTGAGCCGCGCCATCTCCCATTCCAGGCGCTCGAACCAGCCTTCAGGAAAATAGACGTCGCAATGTGCGAAGATCAGGGTTTCGGCGCTCGCCGCCTCGATCTCATCCGCATAGGCTTCCGACGCGCTCGGCCGGTTCCACAGGACGGTGAGGCCGATCTTGCCTCTGGCGATGGCGGGCGAGCGGCGCAGATCGCGGTCAAGGACGTCGACGTCCGTCGAGCGTGCACAAGTATAAACGTGCGAACTAAAGGCCATGACGGGGAGAATTTCCGAGACAGATTACGCTGTTGAAAAATTTGGGTATGTATATACAGGTTTCTCAGTCCGTACTTTCGAATTTAATAGATATATCTAATTTTACGGCCTGTCACTCGTTTAATTCATTTTCAGCTCGTGCTAGTTTGATGATGCGCAGGGCCGCGTTCGACGCGTCAGGATGGGGGCGTAGCAGATGCGAAACGGCCAGGATTTCCGGTCGGCAGGCGAGTTTACCGGCGCGCTTTCGGCGCAGAGTTCGCATTCCGGCGCGATTGCCTTGCTTCTGCTTTCGCTCGCGGTTCCATCCACATTGACCATCTATCTCGGGGATTCCAAATTCTACCTCGCCCGGCTGGTGATCATCATTTTGCTGGTTCCCGCCTCGCTGCTGCTGCTTCGGAAGGGGCGGCGCCTCGTGATCGCCGATCTTTTCATGACTTTGGCTTCGGTGTGGATGATTGCGGCGATTCTGATCGCCGGTCGCTATGATTCATTGTCGTCCGTACTGGCCGTCTTCCTCGAATTCTGGGGTGGATATGTCGTCGCGCGCGGTTTCATTTTCGGGCGGCCCGCGATCGAAGCCTATGTCGACAAGCTGAAGCCCGTTGTGGTGATCGTCGTCCTGGCCGCCATGATGGACCATGTTTCGGGTTATCTGGTTCTCAACAGTTTGATCGGACCGCTGGTCGGTGTGCCACTGGATCCGACGCCCGAATACCGGGCCGGGCTCATGAGGGCCATGTCGGTATTTCCTCATCCCATCCTCTACGGCACGTTTTGCGCGGCGGCCGGCGCCGTTTTCCTGTACGCACGTCAGTGGGCTTTCGCGGTGCTGAGTCTTTTCGGTTGCGTGCTTTCGATGTCCTCGATGCCTTTGCTGGTCTTCGGGATCGTCATTGGGGTGTATGGCTACGATACCGTCCTCAATCGCTATTCATGGCGATGGCAGCTTCTCGTGGCGATCGTCGCCGGTTTCTTTGCTGTTATTTTCGTGGTGACCACGCACCCGACGTCCTGGGTCATCGCCCATCTGACGTTCGATCCGTCCACCGGCTATTTCCGTCAAGCGACATGGGACAGGGCTTTCTACAACATCGGCCTCTCGCCGTTGACCGGTTATGGCTTCGACGAGATCGGAACCCCCGTGGGTCGGGAATTTTTCGATAACGTTTCCGTTGATGCCGTTTGGCTGGTTTTGGCGCTTCGCTTCGGCCTTCCCATCGTTCCGCTGCTGCTGCTGGCCAATATCTGCTCCTTCTACGGAGGAGCGCGAAAACGGCGCATTCGCCGCACGTTCGGCGTTTATATGAACGACCTTCAGACGGGCTTTACACTTGCCATCTGGGTTCTGATGCTTGCAGGCCTGACGGTGCATTACTGGAACACCCTGTGGCTCTTCTGGGGTGTTTGCCTGGGGATCCGAGCGGGTTTTCAGGAGGGCTACGGAGCGGGACGGGCAGGCGCAGCCAGCCTCCTTCCTCGCCCTTATGCGAACGCGAACTTGAAAACGGCCTATCGCCGCTGAACGATGTCTTTCGCTTTCGCTTCAGGTGACGAGATCACACGATGAGATCCGACCGGATCATTGCACTCGGCCTGACGATGTCGATCTGGCTTGCGGTCGGTAGCGGGGCAGCGGGGTCGTTGGACGCGCGCGGAGTCGAGGTCGGTGGCACTTGTCTTTGCCCCCCTCAGCATCCCTCCCTGCTGCAGGCGTATCGATACCGCCCTACGTGGCAGGTTGCGGGGGTTGATTATCATGTAGGCGTTCCCGACGGCCTTGCGCTGAAGGACCCGGCCACGATTTCGATGGCGGGCGTGACGGTGAACAAATCGACCCATGTGGTCACGGTGACGGGCAGCAACGTTACGCTCGACGGCTATGACTTCTCGCTTGCGGGGGGCTGGGCCGTGGTCATCAGCGGCAGCAATACGACGGTCACGAATTCGAACTTCCTGGTGGGGTCGAACGGCAACCCGCCCATCCTGGGGACGAGCTCGTCCTCGAACATCACGGTGACGAACAGCACGATCGACGGCAACAACTCCGCCGCGGTCGGCGGGCTGATCGAGATGCGCGGCTCGGGCACGCTGACGGTTGATCATTCCTGGCTGAAGAATGCCGGGGGCGACATGATCCAGATGCACACCTCGGGCCAGGCGGCCTCGGCGGTGATCCAGTACAACCTGATCCAGAACGCTGGCATGGCGCCGGGCGCGCATGGCGACTACACCGAGTTCATCGACGGTCCGTACACCGCGACGATCATGTACAATACGACGACGCAGAAGGGCGGCGCCACGCAGGGCTTCATGGTCGAGCCCGACATGGGCTCCAATGCCGGCGTGATTACGTCCGGCGAAATCGGCAACAACACCATGACCGGGAGCGTGAACGCCTTCACCGCGATCACTGTGGCCGACATCGTCAACAGCTTCACGGTTCACGACAACTACTTCGACCCCTCCCAGACCTCCAGCGGCCTTGCCTTCGGCGGCGTTCGCGGGGGACCAAACGACAATAGCACGAAATCGTTCTATGAAAATAATATCAATATGTTAACAGGCCAAGTTGTTCGAAAAGCTGTGCTTCCAAAATCAGTAACGTCGCGTTGAATGGTGTTATGCGCGATGTTTTTTGCAGGATCGCTTACCGTTTTCGATAGGTTGTTTGGAAATCTCAGGTCTTACGCTTAGATCAAAAATTCGCTTCTGCTAATTTATGTTAGCGTAAATCCGAAAAAATGGAATGCGATTGTTGAAAAATATGATGAAAATATAGAAATTCTATCTCGATCAACGTAAATAAAGCACGCTAAATTCAAGTGGTTGAATATTTTTCTGATCCGGATAAGTTTTGGAAACCTCTGGGATAACGTCGAAATTCACGCCGATCGCCAAAATCCACCAACACGCATCTCCCATTGAGAGTCTCGCAAGTGAGCATCTGAGATGGCTTAAGGCGTTACTATAATTGTTTCGGGCGCCGGCGGCCGAGTGAGTGCTCGGGGTGCGGCGCCGGGGCGCCGTCGAGCGAGGCAGGCTGACCTGATGCGTTCGAGGCAAATGAATCGACGGAAGTTGTAGTCGAGATTGGCGAGGCCGATCTTCATCTCCGTCCGCCCAGACTGATGGCGCGGATGAGCAGCCCCATGCGGGCCTTCTGATCAGCGAAAGCGTGCTCTACGCGGGCGCGGATCACCGATTTTCCCGCATTGGCGCGCCGGGTCGAGGCCGGCATCTCCCGGTTCGGCGGCTTCTTGTGGCGGGCCTTCAAAACGAAGCCATCGCGTTGCATGTGCCTCTCGTTTGCTGCCGGCAGAATCGTCGAGCTGTTCGATGGCGAGACGGTCGCCGACCATCCCCGCAGCTTCAAGCGCGATCAGGTCGTTTATGATCCCTGGCACTATCTGCCGGTGCTGATGCGCAAGCCGGGCGGTCTGCGCAACGGCGCGCCGTTCAAGGACTGGGATTTGCCGGCGCCGCTCACCGCGGTGCGTGAGAAGCTGCAGCGTCATGCCGATGGCGACCGCCAGTTCATGAAGATCCTCGGCCGCGTCGCCGAGGACGGCATTGCCGCTGTGGCGGAGGCCTGCTCCGAGGCGTTCGCAGCCGGTATCCCCAGTGGCGACGTCGTCATAGCGATCCTGGCGCGCTGTCGCCAACCGCCCGCGCCAGCCAGCATCTCCACACCCGACGCCCTCAGGCTCAAGACCGAGCCGGTCGCGGACTGCGCCCGATACGACAATCTGTGCAAGAGAAGGGAAGCCGCCTGATGGAACGTCACCAACTGATCGAGGCGATGACCAGCCTGAAGCTCTACGACATGCGCGCCAGCTTCGACGAGATTGCCGGGAAAGGCCTGACGCCGCGAAGAGATCTATCACCTGCTGGCGAGCCTGATCCGCGCGGAGCTGACCCATCGCCAGCCGCGTTCAATCAACTATCGCATTAGCGGCGCCAGATTCCCGGTGCTGAAGGACCTCGATGCCTTCATCTTCGACGACACGCCGGTGGACGAGGGGCACATCCGCGAGCTCGCTGCCGGCGAGTTCATCGACGCCAGGCGCAATCTCATCCTGATCGGCGGCACCGGAACGGGAAAGACCCATCTCGCCATTGCGATCTCCGCCGCTTCTTTAACCTGGCCGACCTGGTCAATCAGCTTGAACAGGAGAAGGCCGCCGGCAAGAGCGGGCGCATCGTCGAAGCCCTGCTGCGCCAGGATCTCGTCGTCATCGATGAGCTCGGCTATCTGCCTTTCAGCCAGACCGGCGCACTGTTGCTCTTCCACCTGGTCAGCAAGCTCTACGAGAATACATCGATCATCATCACCACCAATCTCGCCTTTGCCAATTGGCCCCAGATCTTCGCCGACGCCAAGATGGCGACTGCGATGTTGGATCGGCTCACGCATCACTGCGATATCGTTGAGACCGGCAACGAGAGCTGGCGTTTCAAGAACCGAGCCTGATCGCGGCATCCATCATTCCATTCTGGACGCCGAAATCGCCCTGACCCAGCAACCCAAACCAGCTCAGCCGGGGCGATCCCGGCACGCTGACGCATGCTTCAGGGAGGTTAGCCTTCAACGCGGCCAATTGGCGGTGCTTTAGTACGATTTGATGCTCAGATTCGGCAAGATTCTATAGATTCGCTACGGTGATATCGGATAATGGTCGCGCTATTTCTGAAAGGGAATGTGCAGAGATATTTTTAAAATTGCGGCTTTGTCGTCAGATTTCCTTGTGGTCTGATTTAATTCTAGTAAATTTTTTTCGGAATAAGATCTGTATTGAATTGAGTTTTAGTTATTTAAATTGTATATGAGGTTTTTGCTCGTAGGATTTTGTAAATAATTGGTCGACACCCTGCTTCCAACAGGGGGGCGACCATGAAATTGATTCGACAATAGCGGCATGCCAACCAACGGCGGTAGTGTCTCGCCGCGACCATCATCCTAGACCAAGTCCTGTTGATCCGAGCCGATGAGTCCATCCGCGCACGCCGATGAACATGATGCGCCAGCTGAGCGTTGAATCTGTTCCCGGCATATTAGCAGTGTGCGAAGATATAGGCGCAGGATTCGACGGCGCCGTTCGGGAGCCAACTGCGAGGCAGTCTCTTGCGGGCGGTGATCAAGCAGCGTGCTTGCGCGGCGCGATCGCGGCGAACTGCGGATTCATTGCCTGCACATTACCTATCGGTAGGGCAAGGGGCGTGCCTTGGTCCTGCTCATGGGTTTGAAAAAAGTAGATTGAGGCACGTTCGGCATGTTGGATCAGTATCCCGTTGTTTTGAAAGGCTTAACCCGATCTCTTTCTCCGGGATCTGGCATTAGATTTCAATTGCTTTCGGGCGTTCTGTGCCCCCGTCCCAAAAAAGCCTTAAGTAGACTTTTATGATCAGGCAATCCGCTTATGGATTTGGAAAAAGACGAGTGCGATTGCTCACGAAACTTGATGGGTTAATCGGGCGCGGCGCTTGACGAGGCCACTCGATCAGGGAGAACTAAATGGCTATCAGCGACGGCTCCACCAACGCTACGGTTGGAACAGCACAGCTTCCTCATCTGCTCGACAGCTACGGGGCCAACCGCCCTACGTGGCAGGTTGCGGGGGTTGATTATCATGTAGGCGTTCCCGACGGCCTTGCGCTGAAGGACCCGGCCACGATTTCGATGGCGGGCGTGACGGTGAACAAATCGACCCATGTGGTCACGGTGACGGGCAGCAACGTTACGCTCGACGGCTATGACTTCTCGCTTGCGGGGGGCTGGGCCGTGGTCATCAGCGGCAGCAATACGACGGTCACGAATTCGAACTTCCTGGTGGGGTCGAACGGCAACCCGCCCATCCTGGGGACGAGCTCGTCCTCGAACATCACGGTGACGAACAGCACGATCGACGGCAACAACTCCGCCGCGGTCGGCGGGCTGATCGAGATGCGCGGCTCGGGCACGCTGACGGTTGATCATTCCTGGCTGAAGAATGCCGGGGGCGACATGATCCAGATGCACACCTCGGGCCAGGCGGCCTCGGCGGTGATCCAGTACAACCTGATCCAGAACGCTGGCATGGCGCCGGGCGCGCATGGCGACTACACCGAGTTCATCGACGGTCCGTACACCGCGACGATCATGTACAATACGACGACGCAGAAGGGCGGCGCCACGCAGGGCTTCATGGTCGAGCCCGACATGGGCTCCAATGCCGGCGTGATTACGTCCGGCGAAATCGGCAACAACACCATGACCGGGAGCGTGAACGCCTTCACCGCGATCACTGTGGCCGACATCGTCAACAGCTTCACGGTTCACGACAACTACTTCGACCCCTCCCAGACCTCCAGCGGCCTTGCCTTCGGCGGCGTTCGCGGGGGACCAAACGACAGCACCTCGAAGTCCGTCTATATTCACAATGTGGATATGGTGTCCGGCTCGGTCTGGCAGGACTCGAACGCTCCCACCACCCCCACCACTCCGAGCGTCCCTTCCAACCCGACCAGCGCCCCTGTGATCTCCTCTTGGTCGCCGGATACCGGCGTGACCGGCGACGGCGTCACCAACGTCAGCAAGTTGACGTTGAAGGGCACCGCGGCAGCCAACAGCACCGTGAAGCTGTATGACGGCTCGACCCAGATCGGCAGCACGACGGCCGATTCATCTGGTGCCTGGAGCTATACGACGGCGGCGTTAAGCGACGCCAAGCATGTGCTGACGGCAACTGCGACGGCGAGCAGCACCGGCAAGGCCAGTGCGGCCTCCGCCGCAGTCAATGTGACCGTGGACACGGTTACGCCAAATGCTCCGGCTTTGACGACCAATTCCATCGTCAACACCAACAAGGTTCTGCTGTCGGGAACCGCCGAGGCGAACAGCACCATCACCATCTATGACGGGACGAAGGCGATCGGCACCGCCACGGCGAATGCGTCCGGAAGCTGGAGCGTGACGACATCCGTTCTGTCGACCGGGACCCACAGCCTGTCAGTCACCGCGACGGATACCGCAGGCAACGTCAGCGCCAAGTCGAAGGCCTTCGATGCGGTCATCAGTGCGACGTCGACGCCGACGACAACGCCGACGATCTCCTCCTTCTCTCAGGATAGCGGCGTGGTTGGTGACAAGATCACCAACGACAACACGCTGACCCTGACCGGGACTGCGACCGCAAACAGCACCGTCAAGGTGTTCGACGGTGCCACCCAGGTCGGGACCGCGACGGCGAACAGCAGCGGTCAGTGGACGCTGACGACGTCGACGTTGGCGGATGGCGGTCACAACCTGACGGCGACGGCAACGAACGCTTCCGGGCAGACTAGTGCTACCTCGACGGCGCTGTCCCTCACGATCGATACGAAAGCGCCTGTTGTCCCGACCGTGGAGGTCTATTCGCAGGCCAGCGCCGCGATCGCAAGCACGGCCACCCTCGACAAGTTCATCCTGAGGGGGACCGCCGAGGCCGCCAGCACCGTGAAAGTGTTCGACGGCGCCAAGCAGATTGGGACGGTGACGGCGAACAGCAGCGGCGGTTGGAGTTTCGACCCCGGCGAACTCAGCAAGGGTTCTCACAGCTTCTCCGCGGTTGCGACGGACGTCGCCGGCAACGCCAGCACGGCGTCGGCGGCCAAGAGCGTGAACGTGTCGGGGGCGGGGGGGGCGGCACCTGCGATCGCTTCCTTCTCCAACGATAGCGGCGTCGTTGGCGACAAGATCACCAACGACAACACGCTGACCCTGACCGGGACGGCGGTGGCCAACGGCACCGTGAAGGTGTTCGACGGTTCCACGCAGGTCGGGACTGCGACGGCGAACAGCAGCGGCCAGTGGACGCTGACGACGTCGACGCTGAAAGACGGTGGCCACAGCCTGACGGCGACCGTGACCAACGCTTCCGGCCTGACCAGTGCTGCCTCGACGGCGCTTGCCCTCACCATCGACACGAAGGCGCCGAGCGCTCCGACACTGAAGGTCTATTCGCAATCCGGCGCCTCCGTCGGAAGCACGACCAGCCTCGACGACTTCACTCTGAAGGGGACGGCCGAGGCCAACAGCACGGTGAAAGTGTTCGACGGTGCCAAGCAGATCGGGACGGCGACGGCGAACGGCAGCGGTGCCTGGAGCGTCGACGTCAGCGATCTCAAGGCTGGCGCCCACAGCTTCACCGCAATCGCGACCGACGTTGCGGGTAATGGCGGCACGGCTTCCACCGCGGCGAGCGTGACCGTTAAGGCGGCGCCGGCGGCGATTGCGTTCACCAGCCTATCCGAGGCGTGGGACTACACCACGATCAAGGGCACTGCAGATCCCAATAGCCAGATCAAGCTGTATGACGGCAAGACGGCGATCGGGCAGGTGACCGCGAGCTCGGACGGTACTTGGACTTTCCAGACCAAGGGCTTGTCCGACACGATCCACACCTTCACGGCTAAGGGGGTCGACGGCGCCGGAAACGTTCTCGTCACCAGCTCGGGCCAGGCGATCCTTGGCTCCAGCAAGGGCAACGCCTTGACAGGCACTTCGGGTGACGATTATTTCTTCGGTAACGGTCATCCCGACACCTTTGTGTTCGCCCCTAATTTTGGCAACGACGTCATCAAGGACTTCGCTGCGACGGGGTGGAAGCATGATACGATCAAGTTCAGTTCGAGTGTGTTCGATAGCTTCGCCAGCGTGCTCTCTCACGCGTCGCAGGTCGGTCAGGACGTAGTCATCGCGTCCGGACAAGACACGCTGACGCTGAAGAACGTCAAGCTGTCGTCGCTTAACTCGCACGACTTCCAGTTCGCGTAGGTCAGCTAGCTGACAGAACGGAGTCATCGGTCAAACAGCCTTGGGGGACTCGCCTCGCCGAAGGCTCGGTCAGAGGCAGGAAAACATGGCTGATTTCGAACGGCGGAGAGAAATCCCCGAGTTCGGACGGCGGAGGGCGGTCCCTCCGCCGGACCATCTTGGAAAGAATGGGACCTCACGCCTGGCGGCTTTCGGTGCTTTTGCACAGCGCGGGCGTTCAGGTGTCACCAAGCTGATCTTCTCGGCCGCACAGCCGGTGGAGGCTGTGCGGCGGGGATTGGTTTCCGAGCGCATTCAACCGGTCAAACAGCCGGCAAATGATTACGACGAGCCGCGTTCCGAGGTTGCGGCTTTTCTGAAGTCGTGCAGGCGGATTTTCTGGGGCCTCGCGGCGTTCAGCGGCCTCAGCAATCTGCTGATGCTGACCGGCTCCTTCTTCATGCTGCAGGTCTATGATCGGGTCTTGCCGAGCCGGAGCGTGCCGACCTTGCTGGCGCTCCTGGCGCTGGCGATCCTGCTCTATCTGTTTCAGGGCGGTCTCGATCTTGTCCGCAGCCGCATCAGCGTTCGTGTCGGCCGCTATTTCGATGAGCAACTGGGCGCGCGTGTCTTCGACGCCGTCGTTCGCATGCCGTTGAAAACCCGCGGCGATGGCGACGGAATGCAGCCCTTGCGCGACCTCGATCAGGTCCGCAGCTTTCTCGCTGGCGGTGGGCCGACGGCGCTGTTCGATCTGCCCTGGATGCCTATCTATCTCGGAGTCTGCTTCCTGTTCCATTTTTGGATCGGCGTCACGGCGTTGGTCGGCGCGGCCGTGCTGGTCGCGGTGACCCTTTTGACCGAGCTTCGAACGAAGGGGCCGGCAAAGGCGTTTTCTCAGCTCAGCGCCCAGCGTGCGGCATTGGCCGGGGAAAGCAGGCGGAATGCCGAAGTCCTGCAAGCGATGGGTATGCGACGGCAGGCCATCGAGCGCTGGCAGGAGATCAACGGCAAATACCTCGCCGCTCATGAGCGCGCGAGCGACGTCGCCAGCGGCCTCGGCGGCATCTCGAAAGTGTTTCGGATGATCCTGCAATCCGGCGTTCTCGCCGTCGGCGCCTATCTGGTGATCAATCAGGAGACGACCGCGGGTATCATCATTGCGGGATCGATCCTGACGGCTCGGGCGCTTGCACCGGTCGAGGTCGCCATCGCGAATTGGAAGGGCTTCGTGGCTGCGCGCCAGTCGGGGCAGCGGCTCGATCAGCTGCTGTCGCTCCTGCCTAAGGAGGCTGAGCCTCTGGCACTGCGGCCGCCGACCGGGGCGCTTGTGGTCGAGGATCTCTATGTTGCCGCGCCGGGCTCCGAGCGGTCGATCCTGGCCGATGTTTCATTCAAGGCGAGCAGTGGTCAGGGGATCGGGATCATCGGCCCGAGCGGAGCGGGCAAATCCACGCTGGCGCGGGCGCTGGTGGGAGTGTGGCCGCGCGTTCGCGGCAGGATCAAGCTCGACAACGCGGCTTTGGATCAATGGTCGGCCGAGGCGCTCGGCAAGTATATCGGCTACCTCCCGCAGGATGTGGAGCTGTTCGACGGCAGCATCGCGGTCAATATCGCCCGCTTTGATCCCGAGGCCACGCCGGCCTCGGTTCTGGAAGCGACGCGCATTGCCGGCGTGCATGAGATGATCCTGTCACTTCCCGAGGGTTACGGCACGAAGATCGGGGAAGGCGGCGTTACGTTGTCCGTGGGTCAACGGCAGAGGATCGGCCTGGCACGCGCCTTGTACGGCAATCCGTTCCTGGTGGTGCTCGACGAGCCCTCGTCGAATCTCGATAGCGAGGGCGAGGAAGCGCTGACGCAGGCGATCCTCAGCGTTCGCCAGCGAGGTGGCGTCGTCATCGTCGTCGCTCATCGCCCGAAGGCCCTAGAGGGGGTCGACCATGTGATGGTCATCGGCGAAGGGCGCCTGCAGTCCTACGGGCCGAAGCAGGAGATCCTGAGGAAGGTGCTGCATATGCCCACCCCGCTGAATGTCGTGGCTGGCCAGGGAGGCGGACGATGGACCGCCCGGTGAGCTCGGCTCTGCATTCGATCCAGCGCTACATGATCGTCGGCCTGGCGATGTTCGTCGCCGTGACGTTCGGGATCGGCGGCTGGGCTGCAACGACGCAACTCGCAGGCGCGATCATCGGCCAGGGCGTCGTCGTGGTTGATTCAAGCGTCAAGAAGGTGCAGCACGCCACCGGTGGTATCGTGGGCGAATTGCGCGTCCGTGAAGGCGACCGGGTCAATGCCGGCGATATTCTGATCCGCCTCGACGAAACGCAGACGCTGGCCAACGCCACCATCGTGACGAAGGGCATGGATGAACTGCTCGCGCGTCAGGCTCGCCTCGAGACTGAACGCGACGGCGTCGACGAGGTCGTGTTTCCGAAGGCACTGCTGGACCGCGTCCAGGCCCCGGGTTCGGAGGCGGGGCGGGCCATTACGGCGGAGCGCACGCTGTTCGATCTACGAAGCCGGGCCAGGAGCGGTCTGAAGGCGCAGCTCAAGGAGCGCAGCGCGCAATTTCAGGACGAGACCAAAGGTTACACTGGGCAGGCAGAAGCCAAGCAGAAGGAAGTCGACCTGATCCAGAAGGAGCTCAGTGGCGTCCGCGCGCTCTGGCAGAAGAATCTGATCCCGGTCACCAGGCTGAACGCGCTGGAGCGCGAGGTCGCTCGGCTCGAAGGCGAGCGCAGTCAGCTGACGGGATCGATTGCGCAGACGCGTGGCAAGATCGCCGAAATCGCGCTGCAGATCATCCAGATCGATCAGGATCTCCGGACCGAGGTCGGCAAGGATCTGATCGAGACCCGCTCCAAGCTTTCCGAACTGGCAGAGCGGAAGACCGCGGCTGTCGATCAGCTCAACCGGATCGACATCCGGGCGCCTCAGTCCGGCCGCGTCCACCAGCTCTCGGTTCACACCGTCGGTGGCGTGATTGCGCCTGGCGAGCAGATCATGACCATCGTTCCCGATTCCGATGCCTTGGTCGTCGAGGTCAAGGTTGCGCCGCGTGACATCGATCATGTCCATCTCGGTCAGGCCGCGACGATGCGCTTCGCCGCTTTCAACCAGAAATCCACCCCGGAGATCGATGGCGAGATCAGCATGGTGTCAGCGGACCTGACGCAGGACCAGCGCTCCGGCACCAGCTATTACACGGCGCGCGTGGCGCTCAAGCAGGAAGAAGTCGCCCGTCTCGGGCAGGCCAAGCTGGTACCGGGCATGCCGGTGGACGTCTTCATCAAGACACCGGGGCGGACAGCACTGTCCTATCTGACCAAACCCCTGTGGGACCAGGCTGAGCGCGCGATGAAGGAGCGCTGAGGCGTGCGCTCGCCGGCGCTGACAACCGGCTCGGCGGGCCAGCCTTTCCGGGTGTCGCGCAGGCGCGTTGGTTCCGTTACTGATTTCGCTCTGCACGGCATTACTGGCCGGCTTTCGAGCCGTTGCTCGAGGCTGCCCGGATCCGTTGCTCCAGCTTGGCAGGACGCAAGCAATGCCGCCTTCCCCTGATCCGCGCCCGTCCTTCGAGGATGCCGATACCTGGCTGCGGAGCGTCCGGCGTTTCCTCAGCATCCTTGCCGAGCGCAAGAAGGGGCAGTTCAACCGGAGGGTCTCCGTCGGCGATCTTCTGACGGAGCGTGACGACAATGCCGCTGCCTATGGCTTCGGCAAAGGCACGACGATGTACGACAATGCCCTGGTGCTCGGGGATGTCAAAGTCGGGTGCAACACCTGGATCGGGCCTGGCTGCATCCTTGACGGCTCCGGTGGGGGCTTGCGGATCGGGGACTGGTGCTCGATTTCCGCCGGCGTCCAGATCTACACTCACCACACGGTCAATCGCTCGATTTCGCTCGGGCAACTGCCCGTCGATTATGCGCCGACCAGGATCGGCGACGGCGTGTATATCGGGCCGAACACGGTCGTCCAGATGGGGGTGACGATCGGGGACAAGGCCATTATCGGCGCTAATTCCCTGGTCAACCGCGATATCCCTTCCGGCGCAAAAGCTTACGGTTCACCGGCGCGGATACGATAAGACCGATCACTCGCAGGATGGGACGCTCCGCCATCGGGAGCTTTCGGGCATTTGTCGGCGAATTACTCCGAGCCGGTTGACAGAAAGCGGCGCTGGTCGCCTTCCAGTACGAGAGCGGTCAGCTTCGACGTGGCGTAGGCGCCGGTATCGATATTGATGCGATTGAAGTGCTGCTCCGGCTCCGGCGCTGGTGTGTGGCCGTGCACTATCACTTTTCCGAACGCGCCTGGATATCCGAGAAACTCATCGCGGATCCAAAGCAGATCCTGCGTGCACTGCTCGTCCAACGGGATGCCCGGTTTCACGCCGGCATGGCAGAAAAAGTAGTCCCCTACCGAGACGCTGGCCCGAGTCTCCTTCAGGAACTCGACGTGGCTGTCGGGGAGCGCGCGCCGGAGAGCGTTACGGGCGGCCTTGTAGCCGATGCCGCGCATGGGCTCGGCAACCGGGACGCCGTAGGAATGCAGCGTCTCGAGGCCGCCGAATTTGCGCCAGCTGTCGAGGACGCTTTCATCTTCGAGGAAGCGGAGCAGGATTTCCTCATGATTGCCGCGCAGTGCGAGAAAAGGTACCGGAAAAGCTCCACGGGCCAACTCCTCGATTACGGCCGCTGACTGCGGGCCGCGGTCGATATAGTCGCCGAGGAAGACGGCGCTGATCCGATTTGCTCCTGCGTTCCCGAGATCCTCCGAGATCTTGCTGGCCAATTGCCGGAGCAGGTCGAGGCGCCCGTGGATATCGCCGATGGCGTAGAGGCGCATGCCTTCGGGAAGACTGGGTACGGAAGCCCGTTTTGACTTCTGCAAGCGATTGAGCGCCGAGCCGATCATTCCGGCAATCTATCAGATCGCCACGCCCGCGGGAGCCCGCATCCGCGCAGCTGCCGCACTGTCCCGTCTGTTGCCTATCGGCCGGAGTGACGCCGCGAGAGATTGTTTACCAACACAGCGATCTTGGGCGGCCTGACTTGGAAACCATGTTAGAATCCAAGAGTTTGGAAGCGCCGAGAGGGATGTCGTGACCGCGCGGGACTGGCTTCAGATCAGAGGCGAACTCGACGAGTTGCTGCCGGGCGACGCAGAGCGTCCGGAGACGAGGGATGTGAACGATGTGCAGCCCTCTCGTGTGCGAAGCTTCTCCGAAGACGCCCTCATGAGGCATGTCGCCGATGCGCTGCGCGGCAGTGAGATCGGACCACTCGGCGGGAATGCGCCGCGGCCCCGGCCGCGTCCTCGATAGATGCGAGAACCTCGCCGCATTTCGGCAGGCGAGCCCTGTAGGTTGATTGGCATTTTTGTCCGGAGCCGAACGCCGGACACCCGCAATACGACCCATGGCCCACACAAAAGCCATAGCGGTTGCGAGCATAGCCGCACCGTCTTTCTGACTTGACGCCGACGCCCTTACGGCGCGCCGCATGATCAGCAGGCGTCCTGCTGAATACCTCCGGCTAGGCCACGAGTTGCGGACGGAATAGAACGTCGACGCCGTAGCTTGTGGAGTTGTAACTGTTGGTCGGAAACAGGCTGCTCGACCCATACGCATACACACCATTGCCTCCGCTGGAGGATGAGGATGGCGCGGTCAGCAGTCCGTTGGTGAGGTCCGTGGCAAACAGGTTGGGATCGGCCGCATAGTTTCCTGAGGTATGATAGGACGCAACATAGGTTGTGTCCGCAGAGATCGTCACCGGGGTGGCGAAGTTCACCTGCTGCCAGCCGCTCGCCGTCTCGTTGGTGAAGGTGGCCGTCGCGAGCAGGGTACCGGTGCTGGTCCACAGATTCGCGACATGGGTCCCCGTATTCGATGCGCCCTTGTAGAAGCGCAGGCCCGTGATGTCGCCGGCGCTGGAGGCCTGGAACTTGACCCCTAGTTCCACCGAGTTGGGGTCGTTGACCGCGGTCATGCTGGGCGTTGGATTGGAGCTGAACAGGCTGACGATATTCGCGGATGCGGGGTTCACCGCAAGGGAAACGGAGGCGCTCGCCGTCCCGCCCCGGCCGTCGGAGATGGCATAACTGAAGGATGCCGGTCCGGTGTAGCCGGAGTTCGGCGTGAAGGTCACGGTGTTGGACTGAGCATTGAAGCTTGCCGTACCGTTGGTGCCGCTGCTCACGCCGGTCACGGTCAGGCTGTCGCCGTCCGGGTCGCTGTCATTGGCAAGCAAGGTCGAGGCCGAGATCGACAGTGCGGAGTTCTGGGTCGCGTTCAAGCCGGTGTCGTTTGCTGCTACCGGCATCTGGTTGGCTGTGCCGCTTGCCGGGCTAAAGGTTACGTCCACCCAATAATTGGTCGCGCCGTAGGTGCTGGAGGGGAACAGATTGCCGCTGCCATAGGCGTACAGGCCATTGTTCCCGGCAGAGGCCGTGAGCGGGCCGCTGACCTGGGCCGTTGTGAAGTAGTTGCCGGTCGCGGCATAATGGCCGTTGCTGTGATAGCTGGCCACATAGGTCGTGCCGGCCGTGATGGCGATCGGGTTGCTGAATGTCACGGTTTGCCAGCCGCTCGCTGTTTCATTTGTGAATGTCGCGGTGGCGAGCAGGGTGCCCGTGCTGCTCCACAGAGAGCCGGTATGGGTCCCGGTATCGTTGACCCCCTTGTAGAACTTAATCCCCGTGATGGTGCCGGCGGAAGACGAAGAGAAACGCACGCCGAGATTGACCTGCGACGAATCAGGATCGGACAGGATTGCCGGCGTGGCCGAGCTGGAAAAGAGGCTCACGGTGGCCCCCGCCACGACGATATTGAAGGTCTCGCTCGCTGCGAGGCCGCCGCCATCGGTCGCCGATACCTTGACGCTGATCGTGCCGGTGGCACTGGGCGTGCCGCTGAAGGTGCGTGTCGTCGTGTTGAAGGTCAGCCATGCGGGCAGGGCCGAGCCGTCGCCGGCCGTCGCGGAATAGGTCAGCGAGTCGCCGGTGTCGATGTCGGTGAAGGTGCCGGCGGGAAGCGTCAGGGAGAAGGCCGAGCCGACGCTGGTGTTTTGGTTGCTGGTCTGGACCGCCAGCACCGGGGCGTCGTTCGCACCATGAACGGTGACCGTCAGCGTCGCCGAGGAGGTGGCGCCGGCCGTGTCGCGCATGGTGTAGGTGAAGACCTCGGTCAGCGTGTTGGACGCCTGCCGCAAGGCCTGGACCGTGGCATTGGTCTCGTTGACCGTGTAGGTGAACGCGCCGGAGGCATTGAGCACGAGGCTGCCATAGGCTCCGGCCAGGGCCGCGCCGAGCGTGCCGGCCGTCGCGCCGAAGCTCACGGCCGAGACGGTCTTGGTGTCGCCGGCATCCGGGTCGGTGTCGTTGGTCAGCACGTTGCCGGCCGCGGCCGAGCCGCCGCTGGCATTGGCGATGCCGCCCTTCTCGGTCGCGTCACCCGTATCGGCCACCGCCGTCGGAGCGACATTCGGCGCCCCCGCCACGACGATATTGAAGGTCTCGCTCGCTGCGAGGCCGCCGCCATCGGTCGCCGATACCTTGACGCTGATCGTGCCGGTGGCACTGGGCGTGCCGCTGAAGGTGCGTGTCGTCGGGTTGAAGGTCAGCCATGCGGGCAGGGCCGAGCCGTCGCCGGCCGTCGCGGAATAGGTCAGCGAGTCGCCGGTGTCGATGTCGGTGAAGGTGCCGGCGGGAAGCGTCAGGGAGAAGGCCGAGCCGACGCTGGTGTTTTGGTTGCTGGTCTGGACCGCCAGCACCGGGGCGTCGTTCGCACCATGAACGGTGACCGTCAGCGTCGCCGAGGAGGTGGCGCCGGCCGTGTCGCGCATGGTGTAGGTGAAGACCTCGGTCAACGTGTTGGACGCCTGCCGCAAGGCCTGGACCGTGGCATTGGTCTCGTTGACCGTGTAGGTGAACGCGCCGGAGGCATTGAGCACGAGGCTGCCATAGGCTCCGGCCAGGGCCGCGCCGAGCGTGCCGGCCGTCGCGCCGAAGCTCACGGCCGAGACGGTCTTGGTGTCGCCGGCATCCGGGTCGGTGTCGTTGGTCAGCACGTTGCCGGCCGCGGCCGAGCCGCCGCTGGCATTGGCGATGCCGCCCTTCTCGGTCGCGTCACCCGTATCGGCCACCGCCGTCGGAGCCAGATTGCTGCTGGCGCCCGAGGTGAAGACGACATCGACCCAATAGTTCGCGGCACCATAGGTGCTGGTCGGGAAGATACCGGTCGAACTGTTGCCGCCATAGGAATAGACGCCGTTCCCGCCGGCGACCGTTGTTGTGGCGGGGGCGGTGAGAGGGCCGTTCGTCACGGCTGTCGTGAAGTAATTGTCGGTCGCCACATAGGCGCCGGTCGTATGGTAGGAGGCAATGTAGGTCGTGTTGGCCGCGATCGAAACGGCTGACGGCAAGACGACCGTCTGCCAGCCGCTCGCCGTCGTATTGGTGAAGGTCGTGCTGCCGAGGAGGGTGCCGGTCGATGTCCAGATATCGACGACGTTGATGCCGGCGTCGCTGGCACTGCGATAGAATTTGAGAGCGGTGACCTGGCCTGCCACGGAGGATGTGAACTTCATCCCCAGTTCGAGTGGCGACCCGTCATTGAGGTTGAGCAACGACGGCGTGCTCGAGGCGCTGAACAGGCTGACGGGAGCCGCTCCGGGAGGAAGGACGGTCAAGCTGACACTGGCCGTGGCTGTCCCGCCGCGCCCGTCGGAGACCGTGTAGCCGAAGCTCGCCGGCCCCGTATAGCCGGGGTTGGGCGTGAAGGTGATGGTGTTGTTCTGCGGATTGGACTGGGTGTTGAGAACGACGGTGCCGTTCGTCGCCGCACTCACCCCGATGATGATCAACGCATCGCCATCCGGATCGCTGTCGTTGGCGATCAGAGATGCCGCCGTGATGGTCGCGGCCAGGTTTTGTGAGAGGGCCGGCCCGGTGTCGTTCGCGGCGACGGGCAAGCTGTTGACGGTGCTGGGATTGAACATGACGTCAACCCAGTAATTCTCCGATGAATACGTGTTTGACGGGAACGCGGTACTGCTGCCGTAAACATAGACGCCATTGCCGTTTGCGAGGGCCGTCAACGGGCCGCTCGTCACATTGCTCGTGAAATAGTCTGGTGTGACAGAGTAGTGGCCTACATTCGTGTGATAGGAGGCGACATAGGTGGTATTCGCCGACACCGTGATCGGGTTGGCAAAGGTCACGGTTTGCCAGCCGGTCACGCTTTCGTTCGTGAAAGTTGCGGTTCCCAGCAAGGTGCCGGTGCTCGACCAGAGCTGGCCGGTGTGGGTTCCGGTGTCCTGGCTGCTCTTGTAATAGCGGATGCCGCTGATCGTGCCGGCTATCGAGCTTTGAAACCGGATGCCCAGCGTCACGGCGCTTGAATCCGTGACGTTCAGGAGTGCGGGGGTTGCCGAGCCTGGGAAAAGGGTAACGTAAGACGGAGCGGTCACGACGACCGTGCGGCCCGCGGAAGGCGTTTCCAGATTGATGGAATCGTCGACCGCACGTGTCTTGATGGTGTAGGTGCCGGCGACCTGTGGAGACCAAGTATAGGTCCAGTTCTCATCGCCCGTTGCATTATACCAGTTCAGGCCACCATCGGTCGATACTTCGACGGCGCCTATGACGCCGCCGCCGTAATCAATTGCCGTTCCGGAAATCGTGATTGCCGTTTCGGCTACGAAGCTTGCGATCGGATTGATGGTGGAGACCGGAGCGGTGGTGTCCGTCGAAGCGGTCGCGGCGACCAGCCCCGACTGAAGCGTCGTCGGCTGAATCCCCATATCGGCCAAAAGGTTGATCATCGCCTGCTGCACGCGCGGGTCGGTCGGCGTCGGTGCGAGATCATGGTTGTCGCTCAGGCCCCAGGACCAATAGACCGTCCCGGCTCCGAAGACCAATGCGCCGCTGGGGGCGCGATAAAGCGTCAGGCTGTGCGTGGAGATGCCGGCTCCAACGGTGTTGCCGTAATCGAGCAGATAGCTGTTGACCGGAAGCGTGGTCGAAGAGAGCCGAACCAGGCCCGCAGGGTCGAAGCCGTTATCGGGCGCTTCATCCCACTCGTAGCCGAGATAGTTCTGTGTCAGCGTCGCCGTTTGCCCGGGCTGAAGATCGGCGACGCTGGTGTCGCGCCAGAAGCGCAGATCGGCGTCGTCGTAGGAAATCGTGATAGCTTGAAGATTGTTCTGGCCGACATCGTCGACCTGGAACATCTGTCCGATCAGGGCGTTTTCCGGCACCCCTGCGCCATTCGCCGGCGTGCTCAGGCGCGGGTCGCGGAACGTCCCGGTCCATTCGTCGCTCGGATCGATCGAGCCCGAAGGCGACCAGGTTTCCTTGTAGGAGATCAGGGTGCGGTAGGCGGTGGCGTCGCTGCTGATGCTGTTGCCCCAGCGCGTGCGCCAATACATCTCGTTGCCGCTCCAGAAGGCCAGATTGACGCCCGCATCGCGTGCGGCCTGGACGTTGGCGCGCTGTTGCCCCGACCAATACTCGTCGTGACCGACATCGAGGTAGAGATTGTGGTTGAGAAGCAGGCTGCCGTAACGGTCGACGTCGACTCCCGCCATGTAGGAGACATCATAACCGTTCTGTTCCAGCCAGTAGATCGCGGAATATTCGGCTCCGAACAGATAATCCTGCGGGCCCGAAGCGGTCCCCACGCTTCCACGGGTGGCGATCGGACGATTATAGCTTACTGCATAGGCGCGCCCGGCTCCTTGCCCCGTCGCGGGGCCGTTACCGCCGTAGAAATTCGCGCCCCCCCAGCCATTATAGGCCTGCCAGGTCGTGTCCGAGGTCTGGAAAACAATGTCGCTCGTGCTGCTGTCGTCCCGCACGATGAACGGGATATGGTTTACGCCGAAGGTTCCATCCTGACGGACCAGCTTCGCGATATAGACGCCTGACACCGCATCGGTTGGTATATCCCAGGACGCGGAAATGCCCCAGTTGCCGGCGTCGACGAGGCCGGTGGTCGCGTCGCGCAATGGCGCAGGCTGGTTTTGCGTGCCCGTGTGTTGGATGGTGGAGACCAATCGAGCACCCATGCCGCCATAGTAGCCGAGCCGGTAGATCTCGATCCGATAGTTCGAGGAATCCGTGTTGATCTTGAAGTCGACCCGATTGCCGATATTGGTGCTGATGTCGGTCGCAAAGCCTTCGATATTCGAACTGCCGGCGCCCTCGATATCCCATACGCTTTGCGGGGTTCCCTGCTTCTGGTTTTCGAGCGCGATCCGGCTCAGGCCAGTCGGTGCGGCGGCCGCAAGGAGGTTGGAGGAGGCCGTATCCGTTGCCGAAGGGGCGGCGGTCATGGTCGTCACCGAACCGGACAGGGTTCCGATCTGACCGGTCGTGCTGGAAGCAGCCTGTCCACCCACCAGCGCCCATTCCTTGATCGGGGCGACGTTCTGTGTGGACATGTCGGCGCTGACCGAGGCACCCATCGTGGCGGTCATATCGGCCAACAGGTAGTCCGCTCCGCCGGATGCCTGGGTGCCCTGCAACTGGCCGCTCAGATGCACATGCTCCGGATGGGCCGCGATCTGGTCGAGCACCAGTGTTGGCGCGAGGAAGTAGCCGCAGCCGCAAATGGTGGTGGCAGCCTGTGGTGGCGTCGAAGATCCGACGGGGGTAGGAACCGCTGCCGCCGAAGGGACACTGCCGAGGAGAACGACGGGCTCCGCTGCAGGGGCCGAGGCGGGGGCGCTTGCCGTTCCCGTTGTAAAGGGGGAATCCGCCGTCCCGCCGGCGCCAGTCCGGATGGTGACGTTCATAGCCGCCTTCTCCGCGAAAGGAGGCGCGGTTTCGGCAACTGCGAGCGGAGCAATACCGGAGGCGCTCAAGCCCGGAAACTTCCACCAGTTCCGCAAGCTCAGTAGCGACTTGTATTCGGCGTCAAAATCGAACGCTCCGGCGCTGCCTCGCCGGATAAGGCGCTTCCAGGTTTGTACGTCGAAGCCGGTCTGGTTCAGATCGGAGGTTTTGTACAGGGACCTCATAATATCCTCGCGGAGAAATAAGAATATATGCGGTTGGATCAGAATTTTTTGGCTTTGATGACTGAGTGTTTAGAAGGATTTTAACTTGTGCTTACGTACTGTTTGATGAAATTATAGTAATCGTATAATTTAAATTATGGCATACTTTTTTGGCATTTTTACAATATAGATCGTTCAATGTGCCAATTTTTGGCAAAATCATTGTTGAGTGTGTTGATTTCTAAGGTCATTCTTTGCCAAAAATTTTCATTTTCAACCGAACTAAACGCTAAAAACGTCGCTTTAACACATTTTAAAGGAATTTTCCCTTGTGTCTAGCCGCAAAATTCGATGATTGTTCATATCTGGGCATAAGCATTCGTCGGATGGTTAATCAACAGCTTGAGGAATTGGGATCGGGCCGATACGAGGACTTCGTCCCGGCCTTCGGCGACGATCCGAAGCGCGAATAAGGCGTGGGGACATTGCGTCATTGCGCTCGATGGTGCCTTTCAATTGGACGCATTTGCCTCGAAAATCACATTCGCCCCTGATCTTGCTGTGATCTCGGCGAGACTCGTCTTGGTGACGGTGCGGTGATGTCGCGAATTCCTGTCACAAGGCAGAAGATGCATGTCGCGGCGGCGCGGAGGTCTCAGTGCCTGCGAGACCGCGCGGGCGGTTCTTCGGCCCGCGCTAGCCGGAAAGCAGCCCATCCATTAACAATCGAGCAGACCCCCTCGGCGGTGACGGGCCTGGATCGACATGCAGATGGAGCAAGCGGGCGAGATCGATCGGCTGCCGGTCACCGTGCTCAGCGGATTCTTGGGTGCGGGTAAGACGACGTTGCTCAATCATGTCCTGACGAATCGCGAAGGCCTGCGCGTCGCGGTCATCGTCAACGACATGAGCCAATTGAACATCGATGCGGATCTGGTCCGCAGCGGCGGCGCGAACCTCTCGCATACGACCGAAACGCTGGTCGAGCTCAGCAATGGTTGCATATGCTGCACGTTGCGCGACGATCTCCTGCTCGAGGTCAGGCGTTTGGCCGAGGAGCGGCGCTTCGATTATCTTCTGATCGAGGGGACCGGGATCGCTGAGCCCCTGCCGATTGCGGCAACGTTTTCCTTTCGCGACGAAGCCGGCCTATCCCTGTCCGATGTTGCGAGGCTCGACACGATGGTGACCGTCGTGGACGCGTTGAGCCTGCTCTCCAGCTATGACAGCCGCGATCTGCTTCGCGACCGCGGCGAGCGGCGCGATCCCTATGACCAGCGGACGCTGGTTGATCTCCTGGTCGAGCAGATCGAATTTGCCGATGTGGTCGTGATCAACAAAGTGTCGGAGGCGACCGAGGCGACGCGCGCGGCCGTCCGTAAGGTGGTTGCGGCACTCAATCCCCGGGCCCGCCAGATCGAGACCGACTTCGGCGCGGTTCCGCTCGCGGCGATCCTCGGCACCGGTCTGTTCAGCGAAGCCAAGGCCGCGACGCATCCGCTCTGGCACAAGGAGCTCAACAGCCCCGAGACCCATGTGCCGGAGACTGAGGAATACGGCATATCCAGTTTCGTTTACCGGGAAAGACGCCCCTTCGATCCCGTCAAGTTTCTGGCGTTTCTCAATCAACCCTGGCCGGGTGTAATTCGCGCCAAGGGGCATTTCTGGCTCGCGACCCGTCCGGACTGGGCGGGCCTGCTGTCCGTCGCCGGGATGCAGCGCCGGTGCGAACCCATGGGCCTTTGGTGGGCGGCGGTTCCGAGGTCGACCTGGCCGGAGCACCCTCAGTTTCGCGAAGAGATCGACAGCCGATCGGACGCGATGTGGGGCGATCGCCGTCAGGAGCTCGTGTTCATCGGTTCGGAGATGGACGAAGCCGCCATCCGGGCGTCGCTGGACGCCTGTGTCGTCCCATCGGAAAGTGGGTTCGCCCCGCAAACCTGGCGCGGCCTCGACGACCCGTTTCCAGAGTGGCGCTATCCCGATCGATGAGATCCGATGCGGCATCGGAATGGCCGCAAATACGCCGCAGGGCGGGGCGGGCTTGATCCGCGCCCAGGCTCGGATACTCATCGCTTAACCCTGCGGGAAGATCGGGGACCCAGTCAAATTGACGCTGCTCCCAAATACGGATTAGCTGTATAAATACTTTTCTTGTCGACCAATTCAGGTTTGACCGTCATGCTGTTGCGTCAAGTGCCTGTCGATCGCTATTCTGACTTCGGTGTCGGTGCTCTTATCTGTAATATTTTCGGGTGCCGGTTTATTTTCGCCGAAATTATATAGATATTCCTCCATTTTGTTTGGTAATTTTGCAATCTATGCCCCGGGAGACGCAGTAATGAACACCGAACTCTTTACCGATGGGATCAGCGAAATCACCATCGGCGGCTCGATCGTGCGGGTGGACCTGTTCAGTCTTTCGCCGACGGAGCGGGATGCCGACAACGCGCCGAAACGCGTGTTCCGCCAAAGACTGATCTTCTCGGTGGAGTCGTTCGCGAACTCGGTCGAGGTGATGCAGAAGGCGCTTCAGGGGCTGGTCGATGCCGGTGCGGTTCGGCGGACCGAACCCACTGAGACGCCTCCCTCGAACAGCCCGCGGTCCCCGAATGTCTCGAGCAATTTCCGCTGAAGCAGACGCCGCCGGCGCGGCAGCGGGGCCGATCGCAGCGTCGAACGACCCGCGACCGCAGACCGCGCTGGATTGTTTGGCCAGGGTCGCAGCGCATCACGGCATCGATCTACCGGCGGAGCGTCTGCGGCACGCCTATGCCGTCGACGGCACTCCGACGCCGGTCGATCTCCTGCTGCGGATGGCGAAGGAGGGAGGTCTGCGCGCGCAGGCCGCGCAGCTCGATTGGGGCGATCTCGTTCGGATGGGAGAAGCCTATCCGGTTCTGCTGCGGCTCTCGAACGGCAATTGGGTGGTCGTTTTTCGTGCCGTCGAGACATCCGACGGTGCCGAGGCTGTTGTCGTCTTCGATCCGCTGGCCGAGCGTCAGGACGAGCCGGTTGTCGTCGCCCGCGAGCGGTTCTGCGCCCAATGGCAGGGCGATGCCGTTCTGATCAAGCGTGAAAACCTGTCGTCCGAGGGCCAGAGGGCTTTCGGAATCCGGTGGTTTATTCCCGAGCTGCTGCGTCAGTGGCGGCTGTTCAGAGACGTCGCCGTTTGCGCCTTGCTGCTTTACGCCCTCGGTCTCACGCTTCCCATCTTCTTCCAGCTGGTCATCGACAAGGTTCTGGTGCACGAGAGCTTCACCACGCTCTATGTCGTGGCGACCGGTGCCGCCGCGGCCTTGGTCTTCGAAGCCATATTCGGCTTTTTGCGACGCTATCTGCTGCTCTACGCCACGAACAAGATCGACATTCGCGTCGCGACCAAGACATTCGGCCATCTGCTCGGCCTGCCGGTGACCTTCTTCGAGCATATTTCGGCCGGCGTTCTCGTGAAGCATATGCAGCAGGCCGGGCGCATTCGCGAATTCCTGACGGGGCGGCTGTTCCTGACGACGCTCGATGCCTTGTCGCTATTGGTCTTCATTCCGGTGCTGGCGCTTTACAGCTTGAAGCTGACCGCCGTGGTGCTGGCTTTCACCGCGGCCATCGCCATCGTCGTCATGCTGCTGATGGGGCCGTTCCGCAGGCGTCTCTACGATCTGTACCAGGCGGAGGGGGCGCGGCAGGCGTTGCTGGTCGAGACCGTGCACGGCATGCGCACGGTCAAGTCGCTCGCGATGGAGCCGATGCAGGGCAAGACCTGGGGCGACCGCTGCGCGCAGGCGGTGTCCATGCGGTTCGGCGTCGAGAAGATTTCGGCGGTCGCGCAGGCGCTGACCGGCTTCCTCGAGAAGATGATGACGCTCGGGATCATCGGCCTGGGAGCGCTCGACGTCTTCAGCGGCGAACTGACCATCGGTGCGCTGGTCGCCTTCAACATGCTGGCGGGGCGGGTTTCAGGGCCGCTGGTGCAGATGGTGACGATGGTCCACGAATATCAGGAAGTCGCCCTGGCGGTGAAGATGCTGGGCGAGGTGATGGGCCAGAAGCCCGAGAGGGACAGCAGCCGCGACGGGTTGCGGCCGGCCCTGACCGGGAAGATCGAATTCGAGAACGTCTCTTTCCGATACGGTGCCGAAGGCGCGCCCGCGCTCGATGATGTCTCGTTCTCGATCGCGCCCGGCTCGATCTTCGGCATGGTCGGGCGAAGCGGCTCGGGCAAGACGACGCTCACGCGCCTGATTTCCGGAATGTACCCGGTGCAGCAGGGGTTGCTGCGGATCGACGGCTACGATTCCCGGGAGTTGGAACTGGAGCATCTGCGCCGGAATCTCGGCGTGGTCCTGCAGGACAGCTTTCTGTTTCGGGGTACGGTCCGCGAGAACATCGCCTGCGTGAAGCGCGACGCGACCTTCGCTGAAATCGTCAAGGCTGCCCAGCTCGCCGGCGCCGACGAGTTCATCGAGCGCCTGCCGCGCGGCTTCGACACGATGATCGAGGAGAACGCCTCGAACCTGTCGGGCGGGCAGAAGCAGCGCCTGGCGATCGCCCGGGCGCTGATCACCAATCCCCCGATCCTGATCCTCGACGAGGCGACGAGCGCGCTCGATTCCGAAAGCGAGATGATCATCCGCCGCAATTTGAAGGGGATTGCCGAAGGTCGCACCGTCATCATCGTGTCCCACCGGCTGTCGATGCTCACAGATGCCGACGAGATCCTGGTGATCGACCGCGGTCGGATCGTCGACGTGGATCGGCATGATCGCCTGCTGTCGCAATGCACGATCTACCGCCATCTCTGGAACCAGCAGACGAAGCAGAGCGCATGAAACCGGAGAAGCCGCGAACCGTCGTGAAAGCCGACAAGACGGCGCCTTCCCGGGATGCCGGGCGGCGGCGGGGGAAGCTGTTTCCAGCCCCGGTTCGGCAACCGCGCGTGATCGCCGAGTTCCAGTCCGACGCCGTCGAGGTGGAGCAGCGGTCGCCGCCCCGTTTTGCGCACCTCACGCTCTATTGCATCCTGGCGCTCATCGTGGCGGCGGTGGCCTGGGCCTCGGTGTCGCAGGTCGACATGATCGTCACCGCCCAGGGCAAGCTGGTCACCACGCGCCCCAACCTCGTGGTGCAGCCGCTCGAGACCTCCGTGATCCGGGATATTCACGTCAAGGTCGGGGACCGGGTCAATCGCGGCGACCTGCTGGCGACGCTCGATCCGACCTTCTCGCAGGCGGACCACGATCAGCTACGCAACAGGGTTGCCGCCTTCGATGCATCGATTGCCCGCCTGAAGGCCGAGCTGGCGGGCGAGGATTACGCCGCGACCGACCCCGGCGATGCCGATGCCGTCCTGCAGCAAAAGATGTTCCTGCAGAGGAAGTCGGCTCGCGATGCCCAGATCCAGAATTTCGATGCCCAGATCGCGTCCGCACAGGCCAATTTGAAGACGGCGCAAAACGAAGAAGTCGTGCTGACGCAGCGCCTCGACAATATGCGGGCGATCGAGATGATGCGCAGCATGTTGATGGACAAGGAACTCGGGTCGCGGTTGAATTTCCTGCTGTCCCGCGATGCCCGCCTCGACGTCGAAAGCAATCTGGCTCGCGTTCGCGGCAACATTGCGGACTACATGCATCGCGTCGACAAGGCGCGCGCCGACCAGAAAGTGTTCTCCGAGGATTTCCTTCGCACCGCCTACCAGGACCTCGTCGAAGTGCTGGCCAAGCGGGACACGGCCGCGGAAGAGCTGAAGAAGGTCGATTTGCGCCGGCAATTGATCGTCTTGAAGGCTCCTGCCGATGCCATCGTGCTCGAGATCGCCAACCGCACGATCGGCTCGGTCGTGCGCGAGGCGGAGACGCTTTTCGTCCTGGTCCCGCGCGACGTCGCGCTTCAGGCGGAAGTCAATGTCGAGGGCAGGGATGTCGGGCAAATTTCGGTGGGCCAGCCCGTCCGGATCAAGTTCGAACCGTTTCCGTTCCAGAAATACGGAACGGGGAAGGGGACGGTCCGCGTCATCAGCCAGGATTCGTTCGCGCCGGATCCCAAAGCCGATGCCGCACGCCGCAGCCCGGTTCCCTATTACCGTGTGCTGATCGACTTGTCCGATGTGGAGCTTCGGCTGCCGGCCGCCCGGGCGCAGATGATCCCCGGCATGGCTGTCACGGCGGAACTGAAAGTGGGGCAGCGTAGCGTGATCTCGTATTTCCTCTACCCGCTGTTGCGGGGCTTGGACGAGAGCATTCGCGAATATTGAAGCTGGCCTGAGGCCAGCTTCTCCTTCAGCCCAAGGGAGCTTCCCGAGCTTCGTTCGGATCACACGGAACGAAAATGGGCGGTCGCGGCGTTGAGTGCGCGCACCGTTCCCGCCGGCGGTTCCGTTTCCGTGTTCAGGCTTGTCAGTCTGATGTGCCTGCCGCCGCCCGGGGCGAGATGAAACCAGTTGTCGGCGGGTTGGAAACCCGGGGCATCGATCTGGACCGATTGTGCCAGCCGATCCGTCGACAGCGCGAGCTGCCAGCCGTCTGCATCCCGCGTGAGCTGCACGGAGAGCGTTGCGTTCGCCATGGCGCGCGCGCGGCCAAGCGGGAAATGGAAGGCCTCGGCCAGCGGATCTCCTCCCTCGGGCGACCTGATCCGCGCGACCACGACATCGTGCGAGGGTGGCCCGAAGCGGAAGGCATAGCCCGTATCGAAGAAGGCGCCGAAGATCTCCGTTGCGGGGAGGCTCAGCCCTTGCCGCGCCTTCAGTTCGATCTCGCGGCGGCCTTGCACCACCGGCTGCGCGCCATCCCGCAGGCAGGCGAGCTCAAGGACGACATGGCGCGTTGCTGCGGTCTCGTTGAGAAGGTGAACGTCGATGCCGTTTGTCCCCTCGTCGGTCAGGGTCACCTGCACCGGGCGGAAGGCGCGCTTCAGGGCGAAATAAGCGGGCTTCGGCACGCCTGTCGCATCGACGATCCCCCAGCCTGCGCCGGGGAGCAGATCCTGGAAGGTCCAGACGAGCGCGCCGTTGCAGGAGGAGCCGGGCCGGCGCCATTCGGCGAAGGTGGCTTCCATCACCTCGCCGCTGGCGGCCCGCGACAGGTCGAGATAGCGGCTCGGGTCCTCCCGGCGCAGTCGTGCCGGATCGTTGCCGTAGAGGACGGTCAGATAATGGTCCCGGACATCCTCGAAATCCCATGAAGCGCTGCGGTCGCGCGGCACGCGGGCCTTCCAGCGCGGATCATGGACGGCCGGCACCGCCAGCCCGGCGTCGAGGCTGCGCTGTTCCGGTACATTGGCGAAGGCAAGACACTCGGCGGCGAAGCGAACCTGGGCCCGCCGGGCATCCTCCAGAGGGCGGCAATAGGCGCCGACGCCGTAATAATGTGTCACGCCGGTATTGGGCGAGAACGGCATCGCGCCGCCGCCCGGCGTATTGGAGAGATAGGCCACGTCCGGCCGCCAGCGCGCCGCCAGTTCCGGCAGAACGATGTCGGTGAGCGGGCTGGACCAGGCATCGGGGGGCAGGCCCAGCATTGCCGCCTGCTGTGCCATCTCGCTTCCGCCGCACAGGATGGTGAGCGACGGCGAGGCGGCATGGCGATTGAGGAGCAACTCGGCTTCTTCCCGGACCTGCGCGAGGAAATCCGGATCGCGATCGGGATAATGGAAATTGGCGAACATGAAGTCCTGCCAGACCATGATCCCGAGCTCGTCGCAGAGATCGAAGAAGGCTTGCGTCTCGTAGGTCGTGATGCCGCTGAGCCGCAGCATGTTCATGCCGGCTTCCGCCGCCAGCCGCAGAAGCGGCTCATAGGCGGCCCTGTCGCCGGGCAGGTCGACGATGTCGGCATTCGTCCAGCATGCGCCCCGGCAGAAGATGTGCTGCCCGTTGATCGATATGGCGAAGTCGCGCCCATCCACTCCCCGGTCGATCGCGATGCGGCGAAAGCCCGTCCGCCCGATCTTGCGACGAGTGCCTGCGGCAGCGATCTCGACATCGTGCAGGATCGGCAGGCCATGGCTGAGCGGCCACCATGCGGCGACGTTGGGGAGCGCCAGCTCGCCCGCGAAGCCCGTCTCGGTACGGCGCAATTCCGTCTGCGCGCCCGCGCAATGGAGCATGACCGGCTCGTCCAGCCCTGATGCTGCGAAATCGACGCGGAGCCGCCCGGTGCCATCCTCGTCGAGATGGGACCGGATCCGAATGTTCCGCGGTTGCCCGGCCTCGTCGCGTGTGAGCGTGACCGGCCGATAGGGCCCGGCCGGGTGGATGGACGGGCACCAGCCGGGCATGTAGCCGAGCAGGCTGGTGCGGACCAGCCGCAGACCCGGCGGCGTGATCATCTGCTGCCGCCAGCGGGCTCTGGGGCCCCGTTTCTCGAAATGCGGGGCCAGCGCCCGAAAGCAGATCGCCAGCCGGTCGGATCCCGAGAGGATGACGGGCAGCTCTCGCTCGACGAACATCGAAGCGCAGTCCAGCTTCCGTTCGCCGTTCCAGAAGATTTCGGCGATGGTGCCGAGCCCCTCGAAGCGGAGGGTCGCGGGCCCCGGCGCTTCGCCCTGCAGGTCGAGCAGATACCACGCGTCCTCGGTGTTGAGCGGACGCGGCTCGGTCCGGTCGAAGCGTCCCGCCCGTTCCAGAGCCCCCGCGACCGTTCCCGGCACGGGCGCTTCGATCAGGTCCAGGCCGTCGCGTTCGGCCGGCGGGGCATTCCAGGTGTCGGCGGCCGTCATGATCATCCGCCAGCCTCGGTCGAGCCGCTGGCTGTTGTCGTTCCGGCTCGCGCCGGTGCTGCGCATCTCGGTTTTCACCGCAGCCGGGTCGCCAGCCCGGCCATCAGCTTGTCCCAGGCCTCGGCGGCCGGGTCTAGCACCGTGGCGAGCGGCTCGAATTTGCGGCGCGTCACTGCCCGGGCGAGCTGGAACTGCGTCGACTTGGCAATTTCGGCGATACGTCGCGCGTGGCCGGCAGCCTCGGCGTAGCGGCCATCGGACCCGATCCAGTCGAGATGGGCGGCAGCCAGCTCGAAATTGCTGCCGAGCTGCCGCAGCGTGTTGAAGGCGTATTTGTGGAAGAAGTCGAAGGGCCGTTCCGCAACGGCGCGCACCTGTTCCGGAAAGCGCGCGGCGAAGCCGGCGATCGGATTGTGCGCGGGACGGCGCCCGAAATGATGCGCCAGCAGCCTTTCCGCCTCCCTGCGGAGATGGGCACGGTCGGGCAATGCGGCGGGGAAGCGGGCGAATTCGGTATAGGGCAGGAAGGGGAGGTCTTCGGGGCCGTCCTTCATCCGAAACAACCCATCGAAATCCTCGCCTTCCAGCCGGAAGAAGCCGGCATTGTGGAAGTAGTCGATGGCGCGCCCGTCCATGTCCAGCCGATTGATCGCGACCGTCGTCTTGCCGTGGTCGGTCCGATAGGAGACGCCACGCGTATCCGGCAGGAAATAGCTGTCCATCTCCACCAGGCACAGCCGCCCGCGGCCGATCTGCTCGGTCACATGGCGTTCGACCCGGTCGTAGATCGCAAGCTCGGTGCAGCGGATATCGTAGAGCTTCTCGAGATCCTCGAGAGGGATCTTGAAGAAGGTGAACTGGTCGCCTTCGAAATCCTGCGTCAGGGTGAAGGCGAGCATGGCCGCCGGTTCGGCGCCGATGGCATGCAGAACCTCGATCCAGAGGTCGACATAGCAGTTGGTTTCCGGCCACAGCCGTTCCGGGTGGTGCAGCGCGTGCGGCTGGTAGTCCGCAGGGTCGAGCCCCTTGACGACGGCTGGCCCCTGCAAGTCAGTACCCAAGTGCCTTGCGCACCGTCGCCGGCCAGGCGGCGACATCGAGCCCGTGATGCTTGAAGAGCGCCAGCGCGATGCGCTCCAGGCCGAAGCCGACACAGGCCGTATGGGCGGTTTCGCCATCGGCGGTCTGCAGCCCCCAGGTCTTGCCGAAATGGTCCTGATGGTAGTTGAAGCTCATGCAGGCCGTCGGCTTTTCGACCGAGGTGACCGGGATCAGCAGTTCGAACTTCAGGTTCTGGTCGCGCTGGTTGTTCTTCATCATCCGCCCGGCGCGGCCGAAGAAGGGATCGTTGGCGACGTCGATCTCCACCGGGAGCTCGACCTGCGCCATCAACGCCTTGCCCCGCTCCATCCAGCCATTGCGGAAGGCGGTGACATGCTCCGGCGTTCCCATGCAGACATATTCGCGCATGCGGAAGAGCTGCATCCGGGCCGGATCCATCGAGGGCTCGTGGCGGAAGCAGTAGGATTGCAGGTCGAACAGGGCGCCGCTCGCGGGAAGCGCGCCGCGTTTGGCCACGATCGGATAGAGCGGGTAGCAGGCGGCCGGCGTCAGGACGATGTCGGTCGACTCCTGCCCCTTGGTCCAGTCCTCGCCGATCTCCATGCACTGCAGAAGGTTCGCATGGTCGAGGTCGTGGCCGCAGAAGCTGTGGACCGTGCCGGCGAGCTGCGGGAAGCTCTTCATGTAGCCGCTGCCCTCGAAATGGACGCGGTTCATGCCGGGCGGAAAGCGGATCATCTCGGCGCCGTCAGCGCGGCCGAAGGTGCCGATCAGCGCCTCGAAGCGGGTGATGACGTCCTCGAAGACGCCGCTGCGGCCATAGAGGCCCTCGACGCCGGTATCGATCAGCAGGCCGCTCTCGAAGAGGCGGTCCAGCAAGGTGGTCTGCATGTCCATCGCTCAACCCATTAGGCTGGTGTCCTGCCGGTGCACCAGCAGGAGTGTCGAAGTGTTGCCGAGAATGCGGTCGTTCGAGATCATCAGCTGCGCCGAATGTGCGTCGCGCAGATGCCGCCCAAGGCTATAGGGGGTGCCGTTCTTGTAGCCGAGGATACCGCAGACCAGCATCGCATGGTTGATTACGGTCAGAATGATTTCCGACGCGCCGACCTTCACGTTGTTCATCGCCACGGCGAAGCCGACGGAGGAGAGGCGGTCCGCATCCTCCCGCGCTGCTTGGTATTCCCGGATGCCGGCAATGATGCTGGCCTTCAGCTGCTGGAGCAGGCTCGAGGCTTCTGCCAGACGGAGCGCGCCGGGCGGCGGCGCATTCGGACTCTTGCGTGCCGCGGCGCGCACGAAGCTCTGCGCCCGGCTCATCGCGTTGACGGCAATGCCGTACCAGACGGAGCTCCACAGCAGATGGGAGATCGCCAGCATGGATTGCGCCGCGATCTCGGCGAAAGGCTTGGGCAGGATCTGCTCGGCCGGGGCATCGCCCTTGAACAGATAACCTTCCGAGCAGGTGCCGCGCATGCCGAGCGTGTCCCACTCCTGCGTGCGCTCCAGCGTGTACTGGTCCTTGCAGAACACGGTCATCACCTGGTCGGTGGAGGCCGCATCGGCATGGGCGCGCGAGGTGATGAGGATGGCGTCGGCATTAGCGCCATAGGAGATGACGGTGGCATCCTTCTCCAGATGGCAGGCCGCGCCGTCGACCTCGATGGCGCAGATGCTGTTGCGCAGATTGCCGCCGATGCCGCCTTCGGTCGTCGCGGATGCGAGGAGGAGCTGTTCGTCGGCGACGCGGCGCATGAAGCCCCGGTGCCAGTCGCTCTCCACCCCGTGCGTGACGAGGCTGGAGAGCTTGATATGGTGCATGGCGAAGACCATCGCCGCGGACGCGCAGGACTGGCCCAGCAGCGAGCAGATTTCCGCCACGTCGGACAGCGCCGCGTCCTCTCCGCCCAGCGTGCCCGCGATCTGGATCGACAGGAGCCGTTCGGCGCGCATCGCATCGACGGCTTCGCGCGGGAAACGCGCCTTGGCGTCCACGTCTTCGGCGTGGATCGCAGCGACGGCCGCAACGCGGCCGGCGCGCTCGGAGAGGCTCATGGCGCGAAGGTCGTTCATTTGTCGACGGTTGCCCCGCCGGTGAGCTGGGTGATGGCGGTTGAAATGGCGCCGATGCTCTGGAACGACTTGCGGTTCAACAGGGAGTCGGGGAACTCGACATCGAAGGCTTCTTCGAGCGCCAGCATGGTCTGGACGGAGGCGAAGGACGACAGCCCGGCCGCGTAGAGATCCGCATCCTTCCCGAGCGATGCCGCATCGACCGACAGCTCGCTGTGAGCCGCCAGAATTTTGCGGACCCTGGATTCGATGTCGTTCATCGTGTTCCCTCGAAGATGGTGCGATTATTCCACGGATATGTGAGCGATGGAGCGCTGGGCATCAACCCGAGCCGGCGAAAACCGCCGATCTGGGTAAATTTATCTTTTTTTTCGTGGGGCGCTGCCATGAGGTCTTGGAGCGTGCGCGCGTGGCGTTCACCCATGTTGACCAACACGGGTGGGCTAGGAACGGGGGCTGGCGATGAAGCTCGCGATTGCTCGCGCGGCGGCGGCGCGGGCACCAAATTCACGTCGCCGCGTGCTGGCGCACGCTCCGAGCACGCGCCAGCACACCAAGGCTGTCATGGCCGGGGCGGCTTAGGTTGCGATCCCACGCCTGAAGCTTCGCGCAATCCGAGGCTGAGACTTCACTGGGAGAAGAACAGCAATCTCCACAGTGCGACAGGATTCGTCTTCATATACCTGCCGAACAGTCGTTTCGACTCAAGCTTGGTCCGATAGAGCCATTCCAGGCCGGCGTTCTGCATCCATTTCGGCGCACGGCTGTTTTTTCCGGAAAGGAAGTCGAACAACCCACCCGATGTTTTGATGACGCCGATTCCGCGGAGCTTCTCGATATTTCTCTCGACGAATTTCTGCTCATACGGGACGCCGAGGCCGATCCAGAGGATATCCGGCTTCAACTCCGATATCTCCTTGACGATATCGGCTTCTTCGCCCCTCGAAAAATAGCCGTGCCGCGATCCGGCGAATCTAAGCCTCGGGTACAGCCTCTGCATGTTCGCGACGGCGCGCCGGTTCACATCCGGGGTTCCGCCCAGAAAATAGAAGCTGACATTCGTCCGCTCCGCCATTTCGGCGACGGCATGGACGAGATCGGTGGTGGCGACGCGTTCCGGAACGGGGTGCTTTGAGACGAAGCGCGACAGCAGCACCATCGGCATGCCATCCGCGTGTATTTGGTCGGCTTTCAGGAGCGACTGCCGGAACGAGGCATCATCGTGAGCGAGGGCGATGACCTGCCCGTTCGCGGAGGTCGAGTAAAACGGACGTTGGTGCCTGCCGCGAGCGTTCAGCGATGTCTCGATCAGGGCGCGAGCAGCGTCTTGCATCCCGATGCAGGAGATTGGCAGGCCACCGAGAATGGCGGTCGGCACCTCACTGCGATGCTGCCGCGACATGAATCCTTCGATACCCATCGGCCCGTTCCCGCACTTGGATCGCGGAAGGCAATCTTCCAGGCCGCCGACTAGAAGCGAGCGCATCCAAGTATTTCATTTCCTTTAAAGGCTGTTTGTCCGGCTGTCGATCGCGATTTCGCTGCTCCTGTGTATAAAGTTTGTAATTGAGCTTTTTTTCTATACGATTTTCGGCGAATTTTTAGTGAGTGAATTATGATATTATTAGTCAATTTCCCTAAGGTTTATTCTGTATTTTCATCATATCTTAAATGTATTCAATGATATTTCGCCCGTCTGCGGCGGAAGATGCTTCTTGATTGTCGTCGGATGTTCGGCGGTCGCTCGTATGGGAGCTGGCCCGGGACGATTTGAAGAAGTCGTTCTCACAGCGACGACCGGGCGCGGCAGGCACCACCCCGGCCTCGTACAGGTTTTGCGACGAACGCGGGACGCCGAGCTGACGTCAGCCCTTTCCCTGATCGACATCGGCGACGATCAGGCGCCACATGCTTTCGACCTCCCGATCGAAGTCGATCTTGCCTGCTCCTGTTTCGCGCGCCTGCAGCACGGTTTCCGCCACGGTCGAGATATCGGCGTTCGTCTCGACGAGACGAAGGGCGTGGATCGCCAGGAGGCTCTGAAACAGGCCGTGATGGGAGAGCGTATCGCTTCGTTCCGGGGCGTTCACGACGACCGGCTTGCCGGAGAGGGCGGCTGCGAGCACGCTTCCCCGGCGCGAGGTCAGCCCCTCCTGAAAGAGGTAGCAGAAGACGTCGACCTGCTCGAAAATCGCGAAAAGCTCATCCTCGCCGGCGATGTAACCTGTGACCTGAACACGATCGGCCAAGCCGAGACGCCGCACCTGATCGAAGAACTGCTCCTCGACATCGTCCATGCCCTTGATGAACGAGCCGGCAAACACGACGCCGACATCATGGCCTTGCGACAACAGGCAGGAAGCGACCTCCAGAACTGTGGTCGATTGCTTCTTCGGATAGATCGAGCCGAACTGGCCGATGATGAGGCGCCCGCTCCGACGCTGCTCACTGAGGCTCTCGCTAATGCGGGACGGGCGCGCCGCCGCCGGGGGGAGAAGATTGGGCGGGACCGGCAACAGGCGCCGATCGCGCGGCGCGAGTGCGGATAGCCGCGTTCCCGCGAATTCGGATGCGATCTCCGGAGCGGAAAAATAGATGCGTCTCGCGAGCAGCACGACCGGGCTCAGCACGAGGCGCCGCTTCCAGTCGAGCGCCAGCCATTCGTGCAAAATGACGACGACGTCCCGCCTGAAGATCCGCGCTACGAGTGCGACGACAATGGGGGATAGGAGCCTGCGCTTCCAGGCGACGATCGGGAAACTGAGGATCACGCCATCGGCGTCGCGCACCATCCTGGCGATGCCGGGAAGATTTCCGTCGAGGGCGCGCATCAGCGCGCGCGGCTGCATCCGTCTGGCCAGCTGGCGCGTGAATTCCTCGACACCGCATGTCTGCTCGGCATCGGATATCAGGACGAGGTAGCGCAGCTTCATCGAGGCGGTCTTTCAGAGTCTTTTTAGAAGGTGCGGCCTAATTTGATAAGAATATTCGCTCAAGAAATGCGGCGGACGATAAAAGCAGGGAATTGCTAAATTAGAGTTTCCCTGCCCGAGGGGTCATGATGTTTCCGACTGTTTCCGTGGTGACGCCGAGTTATTCTCGTGATTTCGAGAGTTGCAGTCTTCTTTGTGAAAGCATGGATCGCTATGTTGTCGGCCACGAGATGCACCATATCGTCGTCGGCGATGAGGATGCCGCTCTTTTCGCCGCGCTGGCGGGGCCGAAGCGCCGTATCGTCAAGGCATCGGAGTTGTTGCCAAGGCTCTGGCCCGTCGCCGTCTGGCGGGGGCGCAGCTACTGGTGGGCGCCCGGTCTCGGGATGCCGATCTATGGCTGGCATCTCCAGCAGATGCGCAAGATCGCGATGGCTTTGACCCAGACGAGCGACCGGGTGATGTGCGTCGATTCCGATAATTGCTTCTGCCGGCCGCTCGACCTGTCCCTCGTCGCAGTCGAGCCGAAGGTGCCGCATTTCGCCCGGCCGGGCGAAATCAGGCCGGAGCGCCCAAATCATGTGGTCTGGCTCCGGAACGCCCACCGGATGCTGGGGCTTTCGGCGCCGCCGCTGCCGGCGGACGATTTCATCGGGCCGATGATCGTCTGGGAGCGGCAGAGCGTACGCAACATGGTCGAGCGGATCGAGGCTGTGTCCGGGGATGCGTGGTGGCGCGTGCTCGCTCGTATCCGGGATTTTTCGGAGTACCTGATCTATGGCGCCGCCGTCGCTGCCGATCCCGTTCTGGCCGACCGTCATCAGCGCACGTCGCAATCGCGCTGCCTGACATATTGGGCCGGGCCGGCGCTCGACGAGGCAGGGCTCTCGCAGTTCATGGCCGGGCTGGAGCCGCATCAAAGCGCCATCACGATTCAATCCCATACGCGGACCCCGATCGAACTCATTCGGAGGGCCGCGCTTCGGAAGGCTGCCGGCTAGTGTCGGTCGCTCAATCCGAGGCCTTGTAGGGTTGCGGCAGGACGTTGAAGCTTGCGGTGATCCTGCCGACCGACATCAGGAACGGGTGACTTGCGGGCAGAAGATCGCGGGTCGATGCGAAAAGCGCCAGCGAGCGGAAGACGCTCAATCCCAGGCTGGCGACGTTCTTGGCGAGCACATGGGCGGCCGTGCCGTGCAGGCGATCGATCGTGTAGTTGATGCTTCCGGTCCGGATCGAGCGCGTCGTCAGAAAGCGCGCCGTGGTGCGTTCGGCCGGCACGAATTCGTGGATCTCGGCCTCGCTGCACCACCATGAGGTGAAGCCCGCCTTGCGGCAGCGCGTGAAGAATTCCATGTCGCCGCCGCCGAGAAAGTTGAAACGCCGGTCGAAGGGCGGGGAGGGCAGGCTTTCGAAGACGCGCCGGCGGATCAGGCAGTTGCCCGAGCCGTAGATCTGGCTCACGGCACGGGTGCTGCCATCGATCGATTGAAAGAGCGGATGCTGCCTGACGGCGTCCGGCGTGGGCGCCTCGAACTCGCGGATGACCGGGCCGCCGACAATGTCGGCCTCCTGCCGGCGCGCCAGCTCGACGATGTTCGCAAGCCAACCGGGCATGGCGATCTCGTCGTCGTCGATCATCAGGAAGAACTCGGCGGCGGGGTAAGCCGCCATCGCGTCCGTGAATGCGCGGTTGATGGCGTGGCAGTTGCCCTGCTGGGCCTCGACGCCGATCCGATGCGGGATATCGGTTGCGGACAGCAGCGCGTGCGCGCAATCGGCGCCAACCGGGTTTGCGCTGTCGTTGTCGATGACCACGATGGCAAAGCCGAAGGGCGTCTCCTGGCCTGCGACGGACGGAATCGTGCGGGCCAGCCAGTCCGGCCTGCGGAACGTCGGAATGCAGATGACAGCCTCGATCGGCCTGCCGCTGCCGTCTCGGCTTTCCTCGTCTGAGGCCATCGCTTCTGTACCCTCGTCTTGCGCGGACGCGACGTTCTTTCCCGTCGGAAAGCCGGCGCCCGGATCGTCTGTTGGCGGTTGCTCAGCTCGCTGCCGGATAGCCCGGCGTGGGCGTCGTTCCAAGGTTCGCTATCGGCTGTTGTTGATGGGCGCGGGCCTGGTAGCGCAGCCCGAAAACGGCCATCAGCATCGTGAACCAGATCGGGCCGTTATTGCCGAAGAACGGGTTTTCGAGGCAGCTGAAGAACAGCGAGAAGAGCCAGATGCGGATGAAGAGGCGCGTCAATTCCGGCTCCTGACGGCGCTTCAGGGCGACGCCAGCGTGATGCGAGGGCAATACGACCAGCCAGACGAGGACGAGCAGGAGCAGCGGCAGGCCGCCATTGATGATCTGATCGAGGTAGCCATTATGCGCGTTGGCGGCTGTGACGGCCCAGGTGTTCTCCGATTGGCCGCCATGCACGAGCGCGCTCATCTGCCAGAAGGACTGGAAACCGTAACCCTTCAGGGGATTGGCGGCTGCTGCCGCGAGGGCGAGCTCCCAGATCGATGTGCGATCCGTGAAAGTCGGGTCGACCCTGATGGAGGCCAGGAAGCTGCGCATCTCCGGCGAGACCGCTGCCGACATCAGAATGAAGTTCAGCATCGCCAGCCCGCCCAGCAGCAGAGGGGTGCGCAGGGCCCCGCAGCGCTCGAACAGCCAGCCGGCCGCCAGGATCGCGGGCAGCATGGCGGCCGAGGTTTTCCCGCCGGATTTGAGCAGGAAGAGGCCGGCTGCGGCCGTGATCAGGATCCCGAGCCAGAACGAGTAGCGTTTGGAAATGTAGAGGCCGAAGAAGACCGCATAGACCATCGCGGCTGCCGCCACGTTCTTGTGGCCGAAATGCCCGCGCCAATCGCCGGCCAGCGATTGTTCCAGGCTATCGGAGGCCTGGTGAATGGCCCGGTCGGGCAATGCGATAACGCCGAGAAGAGACAAGCCGATTGCCGCGAGCAGGCCGATGCTCATCAGCTTCGCAAACTGGGAACTGTTGCGAGGGAGCAGGAGGACGGCGCTGGCACACATGCAGACGAGAGCGGAGTAGACGATGCGCCGGAACGCCGTTGCCGGGGAGTCGGAGAAAAGAGACGACAGCATCATCCACGCAAACAGGACGCCGATGATCATGTAGGATTCAAAGACGACCTGACGCGCCGGATGCTGCAGAAGCGCAATGAAGACGATGGCGGACATCGTGACGACGATCAGCTGGTTGAGCTGGTCGGAGCTGTTGCCATAGGCCGTCAGCAGGCCGGCATCGTTCGGATTGGGGAAGGGGGCCAGCCCGATCCAGAAATAGAAAAAGACGAGGATGAACAGCGCCGGCCGAAAGCTGCCGGCATGGTGGCCATGGACCGCACGGGACTCAGGCGCGGGCGCTGTTTCGGTCGACTGCAAGACAAGGGCTCTCATGTGAGAAGGTGGACACCGCAATCTCACTCGAACGGGACGGGCGCCGACAATGCCGTCAGACGCAGCACGCTCCAAATTGCAGAGCAGGAATGTACGAACCGCTAAAACGGCGAGCCGCGGGCAGGGCCGGCGCAGCCTTTGACCGCTGGAACGAGCGCGTTTCTCCGGCGAGGGTTAACACCGGCAATTCGGGCAGGCCAGACTGTTTCTGCCGGCTGCCGCTCCGCGTTGGGGCCGCGCCTTGCGGTCTCCATCGAACGATGCCCGGTCCGATCGCGCCTTGATATTCGCCGCCCGGGTGGGCATCATTTTCGATTGAAAGATCTATCGCGCTCCTGAGCCCCAACAGAAACAACTATGATCATGCCGCCGGGAGTTTCGACGCAGATCTCCATTTTTGAGAATGATTATGGGCTCTTCACGTCACATTGCGAGATTGCTCGGCGCCGGGACGTAGCTGTTCTTTTTCTTAATGCATGGGGACTGGAGGGATTATACATCCAGTCTTACCATCGGGATCTGGCGGAAAAATTCGCGTCTATTGGCATCTCCAGCCTGCGGTTCGATTTCCCTGGCACGGGAAACGCCTTGGATGGCGTGCCGGAAGAGATGACGTTGAACAGCTGGTTCGACGCCATGCAATCGGCCGCGCGGGAGCTGAGGCGGCTTGCGGGCACGCAGAATATCGCCCTGCTGGGTCATGGCCTCGGTGCGAGCCTTGCCTTTCTGGAAGCTCGGTCCACGGCCGATCTTGCCGGCCTGATCTTGATGGCCCCTGTTCTGGCCGGCCGTCGCTATCTGCGGGACCTTTCCGTCATGTCGAAGTTCATCGACAACGTGATGGGTCTGAAGGCCGAGCAATATGACGCCGCTCCGGGCAGCATCGCGGGATTGCGCATGGCCCCGCAGATCGCGGCGCAGATCAAAGACATCAACCTCGAGAAGGCGCTTCCCCCGGAGCCCACGGTGCCGGTCCTGATCGTCTCGCAGCCCGGCAGGCCCGATCAGGCATGGGCCGATCAGCTGAGAGAGAAGGGGCATTCCGTCGATACGCTTCGCTATGATGGCTATGACGCGCTCGTCAGCGGCTCGCTGCCGCCGAAGCTTCCGAAAATCGGCGGGCAGATTTGCGCCTGGCTCCAGGGGCTTCCGGCCTATCGGGCGGGCGCGCGCGCCACATCACAGGTGCCGTCGGTCAAGCCTCTCGTGGTGGGCTCCGCGCTCGAAACGCCCGTTTTTTTTGGCGAGGAGCCCGCATTCTTCGGCACCGTCTGCGAACCCATCGGACCTGCCACGGGTGTCGCGGTCCTGATCCTGACGACCGGGTACGACCCGCAATCCGGCTGGGCGCGATCGGCCGCCGAACTGGCGCGGCGGCTTGCGGCACGCGGTATCGCATCGTTGCGTTACGACAGTGCAGGCGTCGGCGAGAGCCCGGCGGTGCCGGGGCGGCGTCGGCAGATCCTGTATGACCCGGTTCAGAGCAAGGATGTCGGTGTTGCCTTCGCCTATCTTCGCGAACGCCTCAGGCCCAGCAAGACCATGGTGGTGGGGCGTTGCAGCGGGGCCTATCTCGCCTTTCGCGCGGCTGTGGCCGATCCCGGATGGGATGCGTGCGTCGTCGTCAACCCACCGGATTTCCGCTGGCGCTTCAGAGGTCTCCCGCGCACGCTGAACGCCTATTCGGAGAAGCTCAGGAAACGCGACCTCGCCAAGGCCTTGCGGGCAGGCGAGGTCGATGCGAGGGCGGCTCTCCAGAACATTGGCGTGCGTCTGATCGACCGCGCCGCCGGGGCAATGGCCAAGGTCCTTCCGGGTGCCCCGCGCTTGGTGCGCCGCAGCGATCTCGTCATGCGCGATTTCGAGAAGCTGGCTCGCCGCAAGACCGAGGTGACGATCCTTTATTCCGAGGGGGATGAGGGCGAGGGGAGCTTCCGCATTCATTTCGGCACCGATGGCGAAAAGCTGGCCGCCTTCCCGAATATCCGGCTGCTGAGGATTCCGGCCGCCGATCACAACGTGACCCCGAGGCCCGCCCGAGAAATGATGTTCGAAGCGATCGAGCAGCAAGCGCTCGCTCTGGCCTCCGGGACGACCGTCGGCGTGGAGACGGAGCGCGCAAGCTCGCCAGCCGGCTGACCGGGGACGGCGCCCGGCTGCCTCTAACGGTCAGGAACCATGGCTTTTTGGGATCAGGCGCGGGCCGCAAGCCGTGCCATCGTCCCGGTCCGGATATCGGCCACGTTCAGGGCGAACGACGCGAGGACATAGACGATCGCGCCGGTGACCACCGGAAGCGCAAGGTCGAGGGCGCCGCTCCCGGGGAAGCTGCGGTCCACCACATAGGTCGGCAGCGCCATGAGGGCCGTCGCCAGGCAGACCTTCGCGGTCGAGACGAGATCGAAGGGGAGCTTGTAGGCTTTGCGTGACAGCGCGTAACCGACCAGCGTGCCGATCACCTCCGACAGCAGGAGCGACCAGGCCGCGCCGATCAGCTGATAGCGCGGAATCAGGATCGACATGGCAGCGATGTTGCTGACCAGGGTGATGACACCCTGCGCGATCATCAGCAGCGGCTTCTTGTGAAGCTGAAAGCTCACATGGATGAACTGGTAGGATATCGAGCGGAAGAGCCAGGCAAAGGCAATGATCGGGATGAGGTTCGCTGCCGCCTCGTGGAATTCTCCACCCAGAATCAGGCCGGCGAGTTTCCTGGCGACCAGCGCCATGCCCACGACGGCCGGCATCAAAACGCCCAGCAGCAGCTCCATGCTGTGCAGCATGTGCCGGGTTGCCGCTTCCTTGTTGCCTTGGGTCAGCAAGCGAATGGCGATCGGGATGATGGCCGAGCCGACCGCGACGCCCGGGAACAGAATGACCTGGCGCACGAGATCGGCCGAGGCGCCGTAGATGCCGGCCGCATGCTCGCCGAGATACGCGCCGATGACGAGCCGGTCGAGCATCGCGTGCAGCATGAAAACCGCTCCCGAAACCGTCATGGGCAGACCGAACCGAAGCATTTCCTTCAGGATGCGGCTGTCGAAGGGCTTGAGCGGGCGGCGCCAGATATAAGCCGAGTAGAGCGCCGAGGTCAGCACATAGGAAAGCGCGACGCTCAGGATGAGCCCGTCGCCGCCGAGGTCGAAAACGATCACCAGCAGGCAGGAGGAGGCGAGCGCCAGCGCCGCGCGGATGATCGTCGACCACATATAGGCGGTCGTTCTTTGGCTCGACCGGAACAGTTCGAGGTAAAACTCGAAAAATCCGATCGAATAGGCCAGCGCTATCGCCGACATCGGATAGTCGAAAGTCGTCGGGAAAAACTTGATCGCGATGCTCGCGAGTATCGGAATGAGTAATATCAACGCCAGGAACGAAAACAAAACCGTCGTTCGGATGTCTGCGGCCCCCTCTTCGGAGGCAAGGCGCACGATCGAGACCTTGATCCAACCGAACAGGACGGTCGATATCATCGCGGCAATGCCGGAACCGATGATATAGATTCCGTACTCGTTCGGCGACAGCACGCGCGTGAACAAGACAACGGAGATGAAGCCAAACACCGCCGAAACGACATTGGCCGTCATGTAGGACGAGACTTGACGAAACATCAGCCGCTGCCGCGCGTGAATTCCTGGATGACCCGCATCAGCGCCTTGGGCTTGTAGTCCGCGTCGAGCGGCAGCGGGCGGTTGGGCTTCCCGTCCTTGCGGCTGAACCAGATCGGCACCCAGGTGAAGCGATCCGTGATTCCCCAGGTCATGATCGCTTCCGGACGGCAGGCGGCGGTGACGGCGCCGAGGAAGTCGCGGGCTCGCGAAGCGACGATCTCGTCGCGCTCGGCCGGTGAGGCCGGCAGCTTGTTGTCGATGACGTCGAGCTCGGTGACGAGGATGGCGAGGCCCATGCCGTGAAGCTCGGCGACGAAGCGGGACAGGCCGTCCTTGTCGATCTCCTGATCGCCGACCAGATGGCCCTGCAGGCCGACGGCGTGGAGCGGCACGCCGCGATCCTTGAGATCGCGCACCATCGCGAGGAACGCCTTGCGGCGCGCCCTGCATTGCGCCGTCGGATTCTCGAAATTGTAGTCGTTGATCGTGAGCTGGGCGGCTGGATCGACGGCCGCCGCCGTCCTGAGCGAGAGCTCGCAATACCGTTTGCCGAGGCGCGTCTGCCAGATCGATTCCCGCATCGGCGCGGCATCCGTCGGATGGTCGGCAATCGCCTCGTTGATCACGTCCCAGCTATAGAGGCGGCCCTTGTAGCGCCGGACCACGGTCTCGATGTGGCGGGTGAGCTCGGCTTCCGCCTCCTTGGCCGTGGCGATCGTGTTCGTCCATTCCGGCATCGCGCCATACCAGGCGAGGGTGTGCCCGCGCATGCGCAAGCGGTTTTCCTCGGCGAAGGCGAGGAGACGGTCCGGCTGGTCGAAGACGAATTGGTCGCGGGTCGGGCGCAGGTCGATCCACTTCAGGCCGCCTTCCCCCACGACGATCTGGCAATGGGAGAGGATGGCCTGCCGGTATTCGACGTTGTCCTTCAGGTAGCCCGCACGAACCGCGGCGCCGAACGGAATGCGGGCAGCAGGCTGGGCGGCTCTGGCTTCGAGAGAGCCGTGGGCTACGAGATCAAGCGGGCCGGGACTCGCCACGCCGGCGCCCAAGGCGCCCAAGACAAATGTTCGCCTGTGCATGAAAACCGTGCCCTTTACGGCGGGTGCGTACGGCCTGCACGCATTGGCGCTCAAACTAGTTGATGTTGTGCAGCGCGACAATCGCTGCGCGGGCCCCCGGAGGAACATGTCATGTTAGGGTTGACGCCGGTTCTCCGGCGTTTTCGCGGTTGCTGCCGGCACGACGCGGCGGGGCTGCTTCCGGTCAGTTCCCCAATGGCAAACCGTCCGCCAAAGCGGGCGCGCCATATCCTGTCAGTCATGCCAGGGCAGGTCGGGTGCCGTTTCGCACATGAAGCCGATCACGATGACGGCCGCGAGATGGAACAACAGAAGGTTCATCATGAGCTGCCCCCGGCGATGCAGATGCCATGCAGGTGCAGGCATCTTCACGAGCGAACACCTGCGGAAGCGTTAATGTCTGCCGGGGGCTGACGGGCGCCGGGGCGCGGAGCGCCGAACTTTCTCCGGCGGTGTATCGCCGTGACCGGGGTGCGGGCGGTTGGAGAAGGCGTCCGGCCGTGCGCGGCAGGCGGCCGGCAGCATCACCTGTCTGGTCTGCGGAAGAGGAAGCTGGTGCGCAAAGTCGACGCCTCCGCCGCGAGGTCGTCGCCCATGCTCCGCCGGTTCTTCCCGATGGCCTTGCTGTCGTTTCAGCCCAGCCGCGCGACGGCGCGCAGGTCCTCCGCGGTGGTCGTCGGCAGCCCGAAGAATTCGAGATAGGCCGGAATCTGCTCGAACAGCATATCGGTGCCGACCTGAACCTCGCAGCCACGCTGCTGCGCAGCCGCGAGGAAGGGCGTGATGGTCTGCGCCATCACCACCTCTCCGACGAAGGCCGTGGGAGACAGGCGCCCGATATCGAGCGGCAGAGGATCGCCCGGCTTCATGCCGAGCGGCGTCGCGTTGACGACGATGTCGAAGCCTGCGGGGTCGTTCGAGCCGGTCGATACCGCGAGCGCGGAATAGTATTGCGAAAGCCGCCCGCCGAGCGCTTCGGCCGCCTTGCCGTTCATGTCGAACAGGCCGAGCGCCGCGACGCCCGCCTTGGCGAGCGAGGCCGCGATCGCCGAACCGACGCCGCCTGCGCCGATCACCAACGCCCGCGCGCCATCGAGCTTGCGGCCCTTACGCAGCACGCCGCGCACGAAGCCCTCGCCGTCGAACATGTCGCCGGTCAGCCGGCCATCGGCTTCGCGGCGCACGGCGTTGCAGGCTCCGGCGATGGCGGCCGTCGGCATCAGCTCGTCGACGAGGCCGATCGTGACGATCTTGTGGGGCATCGTGACCAGCGCGCCATGGGCATTGGAAAGGCGGAAGAACAGCTTGAGGAAATCGGGATAGTCCTCGCTGCGGCTGCCGAGCGGAACGACGACCGCATCGATGCCTTCGCGCTCGAAATAGGGATTGTAGATCAGTGGCGCCTTGAAGCTCTCGGTCGGGAAGCCGAGATGGCCGATGAGTTTTGTTTTTCCGCTGATCATGGGCCGAGGTCCTGTGCCTGGCTGGAGTGTCGGGTCGGCGGCCTCATGGGTCTGGCCGAGAATGTCGGCGGATGCGGCCGGTCCCGGTCGGGACAGGCCGCATGGCCAGTGTGGCGGAGGAAGCCTGCATGGCCATGGCGTCGCCGCGCAGGCTCCCCCGAGGGCCTCAGTCGACGAGCGTGGCCTCGGTCGCGGCGCGGAACTCGGCCTCGCTGACGCCATCCGCCAGCTCGACGAGCTTGAGCCCGCCTGCGACGACGTCGAGCACGCCGAGATTGGTGATGATGCGGTCGACCACGCGCTGGCCGGTCAGCGGCAGGGTGCAGGACTTCAGCACCTTGGACTCGCCGGCCTTGTTGGTGTGGTCCATCACCACCACGACGCGGCCGACGCCGGCGACGAGGTCCATCGCGCCGCCCATGCCCTTCACCAGCTTGCCCGGGATCATCCAGTTCGCCAGATCGCCGTTCTCCGCCACTTCCATCGCGCCCAGGATCGCCATGGCGATCTTGCCGCCGCGGATCATCGCGAAGCTCTCCGAGGAGTCGAAGAAGGCGGTCTGGGGCAGGGCCGTGACGGTCTGCTTGCCGGCATTGATCAGGTCGGCGTCCTCCTCGCCCTCATAGGGGAAGGGGCCGATGCCGAGCATGCCGTTCTCGGACTGCAAGGTGACGTTGACGCCCTCGGGAATGTAGTTCGCCACCAGCGTCGGAATGCCGATGCCGAGATTGACGTACCAGCCGTCCTGCAGCTCGCGGGCGGCGCGGGCCGCCATCTGGTTGCGGTCCCAGCCCATCACGCGGCCTCCTTCTTGCGGGTCGTGCGCTGTTCGATGCGCTTCTCGTGCTGGCCCTTGATCAGCCGGTGGACATAGATGCCGGGCAGATGGATGGCATCGGGATCGAGCGAGCCGGTCGGTACGATCTCCTCGACCTCGCAGACGCAGATGCGGCCGCATTTCGCCGCCGGCACGTTGAAGTTGCGCGCCGTCTTGCGGAAGACGACGTTGCCGCTCTCGTCGGCCTTCCAGCCCTTGACGATCGCGAGATCGGCGACGATGCCGCGTTCGAGGATATAGGTCTGGCCGTCGAACTCCTTGTGCTCCTTGCCGTCGGCGATCACCGTGCCGACGCCGGTCTTGGTGTAGAAGCCCGGGATGCCCGCTCCGCCGGCGCGCATGCGCTCGGCCAGCGTGCCCTGCGGATTGAATTCGAGCTCCAGTTCGCCCGAGAGATACTGGCGCATGAACTCGGCGTTCTCGCCGACATAGGACGAGATCATCTTGCTGATCTGGCGGCTGTCGAGCAGCACGCCGAGGCCGAAGCCGTCGACACCGCAATTGTTGCTGGCGACGGTCAGGTTCTTCGTCCCCGCCTTCAGGATGGCGTCGATCAGCAATTCCGGAATGCCGCAGAGTCCGAAGCCGCCCGCGGCGATCAGCATCCCGTCCTTCAGGACGCCGTCGAGCGCCTCCGACGCACTGCCATAGATCTTTTTCATTGTCCTCCCTTTCAGGCTTTCAGCGGAATGCCGAGAATGTCGCGCGCCTGCTGCCAGGTCGCAACCGGGCGACCGTATTTCCGGCACAACTCCGCGGCCCGCTCGACCAGCGCGGCGTTCGAGGGCGCCAGCCGCTGGCGGTCGAGGCGCACATTGTCTTCGAGGCCGGTGCGGGCATGGCCGCCAGCGGCGATCGCCCATTCGTTCAGCACGATCTGGTTCGAGCCGATGCCGGCGGCGCACCAGGGCACGTTCTCGCCGAAGAGCCGTTTCACGGTGCGGATGTAGTAGTCGAACACGTCGCGATCGACCGGCATCGCGTTCTTCACGCCCATGACGAACTGGACGTAGGGTCGATCGACGATCTGGCCGCGCTGCCACATCTCATGCGCTTTCAGGATGTGCGAGAGGTCGAAGGCCTCGATCTCCGGCTTGACGCCATGGGCGACCATCTCGGCGGCGAGCCAGTCGACCAGATCGGGCGCGTTCTCATAGACGCGGTTGGGGAAGTTGTTCGAGCCGACGGCGAGCGAGGCCATGTCCGGGCGTAGCCGCAGCATGGCGCCGCGGGCCTGGCCGGCGCCCGAGCGGCCGCCGGTCGAAAGCTGGACGATCAGGCCGGGGCAGTGCTTCTCCAGCGCTTCCTTGAGGCGGCCATAGCGCTCGGGGTCCGAGGTCGGCTTGCCCTCGTCGTCGCGCACATGACAGTGCGCGATCGAGGCGCCGGCCTCGAAGGCTTCCTGCGTGCTCTCGACCTGTTCGGCGATGGTGATCGGGACGGCCGGGTTGTTGGCCTTGGTGGGCAGCGAGCCGGTGATGGCGACACAGATGATGCAGGGTTGCGACATGGTTCAGATATCCAGAAACACGGTTTCGTCTTCGCCCTGAAGCCGGATGTCGAAGCGATAAACGCCGGGGGCGGTGCGGCGGGCGATCAGGGTCTGGCGGCGGTTGACCTGCTCGATCAGGTTCAGGACCGGGTCGGCGCCATTGTCCTCGTCCTCGAAATACATCCGGGTGTTGAGCCCGATATTGATGCCGCGCGAGACGAGCCAGAGGTTGATGTGCGGCGCCATCATGCGCTTGTTGCGCCCCGGAACGGCGCCGGGCTTGATCGTCTCGAAGCTCCAGAGTCCGGTCTCGAAATCGGTGATGATCCGGCCCCAGCCACGGAAGCCAGGCGCCACCTCGGCATGGCAGGGGTCTTCGGGATGCGGATAGATGCCGTTGGCATCGGCGTGCCAGGCTTCGAGCAGGACGTCTTTCACCGGCGCGCCGGCGCCGTCATAGACCAGACCCTCGACGCGGATGCGCTCGCCCGGCACTTCGGGGGCGGCGATCTGCCAGCCGAGCTCCTGGCGGTAGATGTCGAAGCCCGCGGCGCCCGGCGCCAGTCCGATATGGACATAGGGGCCGGCGGTCTGGGAGGCGGTTTCCTTCAGATAAGGCAGAGGCTGGACCATGATCAGTTCCCCTCCAGGCGGTTCTCGAACAGGGTCGAGCGGCGGCCGCGCAGCACGATGTCGAATTTGTAGGCGAGGCAGTCAAGCGGCACGGCCGCGTTCAGATCGAGCGGGGCGATGAGCTGGTCGATCGCGCGCTGGTCCGGAATCGTCGCGACGATCGGGCATTTCGCGATCAGCGGATCACCTTCGAAATACATCTGCGTGATCAGGCGCTGCGCGAAGGCCGTGCCGAAGACCGAGACGTGGATATGGGCCGGGCGCCAGTTGTTGACCCAGTTGCGCCAGGGATAGGCGCCGGGCTTGATCGTGCGGAAGAAGTAGTAACCGTTCCCGTCGGTCAGCGTGCGGCCGCAGCCACCGAAATTCGGGTCGATCGGCGCGAGATAGGTGTCCTTCTTGTGGCGGTAGCGCCCGCCGGCATTGGCCTGCCAGATCTCGACCAGCGTGTTCGGCACGCCGCGGCCGTTCTCGTCGAGGACGCGGCCGTGGACGATGATGCGCTCGCCCACCGGATCGCCGGTCTTGGCGTAGTTCTTGACCAGGTCGTTGTCGATCGGGTCGATGTCGCTATGGCCGAAGGTCGGCCCGGTGATCTCCGACATCGAGCCCTGCAGCGATAGCATCGCCAGGCGCGGGCTGCGTGCGACGGAGGTCTTGTAGTTCGGCGTCAGCGCGGGCGGCTGCCACATCCGGTCACGTTGATGGAACTCGGCTGGTTTCATGGCTTTTCCTCCTCATCTTCAGTTTTCTTGATGTTCAGTTTTCTTGGGCCATGGCCGCGAAGATGTCCTTCGCGATCTTGATGGCGTGATTGGCGCGCGGGACGCCGGCATAGATCGCGACATGAAGGAGGGCCTCCATGACGTCGTCCTCGCTCGCGCCGGTGTTGCGGGTGGCGCGAAGATGCAGGGCGAGTTCCTCGTAATTGCCGAGCCCGGCCAGTAGCGCGATCGTCATCAGCGAGCGCTCGCGCAGCGGGAGCGTGTTCCGCGCCCAGACATGCCCCCAGGCGGCGTCGGTAATCATCGCCTGGAACGGAGCATCGAACGCGGATTTGTTGGCTTCGGCACGGTTCACATGCGCCTCGCCCAGAACGCGGCGGCGGATGGACATGCCTTTCTTGGCAAGTTCAGTCATGGGCGTGGGCCCTCAGGAACGGGGACAGGATGGCAGCATAGGCCGCAGGCTTCTCGACGCAGGGCAGATGGCCTGCGCCGGGAATGACGTGAAAGGCGGCGCCGGGGATGAGATCGGCGGTCGCCTTCACCAGTTCGGGCGGGGAGGCGCCATCGGCATCCCCGGCGATCGCCAGCGCGGGCTGGCGCAGTGCGGCGGTCGCGGTGGTCTGATCGGCTCGCGACAGCGCCTCGCAAGCCGCGATGTAGCCCTCCGCAGGGGTGCGGATCAGCATGTTGCGCCAGAGCGCGAGATCCGGCGTGGCGCGGAAGGCGGAAGCGAACCAGCGCTCCATGATGCCGTCGGCGATGGAGGCCAGCCCTTGTCCGGCGACCGCGTCGATGCGGGTTTGCCAGCTTTCCGCCGTGCCGAGCCTGGCGGCGGTGTTCGAGAGCACGAGGCCCCGCACCAGATCCGGCCGAAGGCTGGCCATGGTCTGGGCGATCAGCCCTCCGATCGACAGCCCGACGAAGACGACGGGCTTCGCCGCGACGGCTTCGATGAGCGCGATCGCGTCGGCGGCATGCGCCGCGATAGAGCTGCCGTCGCCGAGCGTCGAGAGCCCGTGGCCCTGCTTGTCGTAGCGGATATAGCGCAAATCGTTCGGCAGGAGCGGCAGCAGCGCGTCCCAGAGCCGCAGATCGGTGCCGAGGGAGTTGGCGAAGACCACCGCCGGGGCGTCCGGGGGACCGTCCGTGCGGTAGTGGAGGACTCCGTAGGGGCGGGTTAGCACTTGCACGATCTCTCCTCCTGCCCATAACCTAACAGCGCGAAACCGGGGCGGATAATGCAAAGATCGCTTGGAATCATAATCTCATGATTATGCATCCCGCCATCAAGCTGCGGCATATCCGGGCTTTCCTGGATATTGCCGTCGAGGGCAGCCTGTCGGCCGTCGCACGGCGCCAGGGCATCACCCAGCCGGCGCTGAGCCGCACGCTCGCCGAGCTCGAGGAGCTGCTGGCGGTGCCATTGTTCCGGCGCGAGAAGCGGCGCCTCGTCCTGAGCGAGCAGGGCGCGCTGTTTCGCCGCCATGCCAGCGTCGGCCTGCAGGCTTTCGAAGCCGGCGCGGCTGCCCTGCATCCGGGTGCGGCCGGGAGCAGGATTCGTGTCGGCGTCCTCCCGACGGCGGCGACCCGGCTGTTCCCGCTTGTGGCGCTGCGCTTTCGCGAGATCGCGCCGGAAACCGTGCTGACGATCGAGACGGGGCCGCATTCCTACCTGGTCGGCCTGCTGCGCGAGGGCGCGATCGACCTCATGCTCGGACGCATGCCGGCGGCCAGCGAGATGGCTGGCCTGGTCTTCACGCATCTCTACGAGGAGGAGGTCACGCTGGTTGCCCGTCACGACCATCCGCTGCGTGACGAACCGGCGGCGCAGCTTCTGCAGCAGGTGCCGGTGATCCTGCCGCCCGATACCGCGATCATCCGCCGTGTGGTCGACGAGTATCTGATGACGCTCAACCTCGCAGGCCTGAACCCTGCCTTCGAGACGGTGGCCCTGCCGGTCGGTCGCGCGATCCTGCTGCGCTCGGATGCCGTCTGGTTCATCTCGCGGGGCGTCGTCGCGGATGAGCTCGATCGCGGTGAATTATGCGAAATCTCGACGGGCGCCCGGTTCCTGTCCGGCGCGGTCGGCCTGACCCGGCGGCAGGGAGGGCCGGCGGTCCCGGGCCTGGACCTGCTGGAGCGACTGACCAAGGAAACCGCCGACCGGCAAGCCTGAAGCGTGCTGATTTTATCAGGAGCCAGGCCGTCATTCCGGCGGAAGCTGTCGCACGCGCTCCGACACATGCGGTCGGTCCTGCAAACTGGCCGCATGCCGGAATTCATAATCCTCAGCTTATGATCTTGAGCATGCTTTGCATTATTCAGCGCAGTTTTGTGCTGGTAGGTTATAAGCAGGAGGAAAGAGCAAATAAGGCCGAATGGCCCCGCGGGCACATCCGCTGTCTCATGAAGGCCCGGCGCAAACGCTGGCGGGGTCCCGCTTCGCGCCGTGTCTCGACATTGCACTTAATGCATTCCCGCTGACGGCGTTCCGCTTCCCGGCTTCCAGCCGAGGGGCGCCAGACGGAGCGGGCAAGCGATCGCGCCAGACTTCGCGCGATCGGCCGCGACGCCATCAGGCGTCGCCAGTATCTGCTTTGCCAAAAAACCGTTCCCGGCCTGGGAATACAAGTCAGAAGATAAACTTCTACTCGGGAGAAATTCATGACGGTGGCACTACAAGCCGAGCCGAAAGGCAAGCATCAATCAATTAAGGCGGCTGCCAGCGGCTGGATCGGATCGGCTCTGGAATATTATGACTTCTTCATCTATGCGACGGCCGCGTCGCTGATCTTTCCGCAAATCTTCTTCCCGTCCAGCAATCCTACGGTCGCAATCGTCGCTTCGCTTGCGACCTATGGGGTCGGTTATGTCGCGCGCCCCGTCGGCGCCTTCTTTCTGGGGCATTGGGGCGATACGCATGGGCGCAAGAACGTGCTCATCCTCTGCATGTTCCTGATGGGTTTCTCGACCATCGCCGTCGGCCTGCTGCCGACCTATGAACAGGTCGGCATCCTGGCGCCGATCCTGCTCGTCATCATGCGCCTGATCCAGGGCTTCGCCGTCGCGGGAGAAATCTCCGGGGCAAGCTCGATGATCCTCGAGCATGCGCCCTTCGGCCGCCGCGGCTTCTATGCCAGCTTCACGCTGCAGGGCGTGCAGGCGGGCCAGATCTTGGCCGCCGCCGTGTTCCTGCCGCTGGCTCATTTCATGCCGGAAGCGGCCTTCAACAGCTGGGGCTGGCGCATCCCCTTCCTGCTGAGCTTCGTCGTCATCATTGCCGGCTGGATCATCCGCCGCGAGGTCGACGAGACGCCGGCCTTCCAGGAGGAGGGCAGCCAGAATGCCACACCGCGCTCGCCGATCGTCGAGGCGATCCAGACCACCTGGCCCGACATGATCCGCGTCATCCTGATGGCGCTGATGAATGTGATCCCGGTCGTCGCCACCATCTTCGGCGCTGCCTATGCGGTGCAGGCTGCCTATGGCATCGGCTTCCACAAGGACGTCTATCTGTGGATCCCGGTTCTGGGCAACATCGTCGCCTGCATCGTCATCCCCTATGTCGGCAACCTCTCCGACAAGATCGGCCGCCGTCCGCCGATGATCGTCGGCGCTCTCGGCTCGGGCCTGCTCGCCTTCGGCTATCTCTATGCGATCTCGATCCACAGCGTGCCGCTGGCCATCGTGATGTCGCTGCTGATGTGGGGCGTGGTCTACCAGGGCTACAATGCGGTGTTCCCCAGCTTCTATCCGGAGCTGTTCCCGACCCGCACCCGTGTCTCGTCGATGGCGATCTCGCAGAATCTCGGTACTGCGGTGACTGCGCTGCTGCCGGCTCTGTTTGCCACGGTCGCTCCTCCGGGCTCGCAGAATGTCCCGCTGATCGTGGGGTCGATTGCCTTCGCGATCTGTGCCGTCGCAGCCGCCGCCGTCTGGTCGGCCCGTGAAACCTACCGTGTCCAGATGAGCGATCTCGGCAATCCCGATGCGGTTCCGGTCGATCAGGCCAGCTATGATCGGCTGCGGGAGGAGAGCATCGCCGGCTCGCGTGGCTAAGGAGCACTGCGCTCCCAAACCGGACGTGAGGCGCAGACCCGGCCCTTTACCAATCGCATCGGACCTTCGGCCCGATGCCTCAACCGGGTCCGGTCAGGTCGAAACGACCTGACCGATCAACCCGTTTCTAGAGTATCGGACTGAATATCGTGTTCAGTCCGATACTCTAGCTCTTTGATTTTGCATCGGCTTTTTCCGAAAGCCGCAGTCCACTTTTCGGGCCTATGCTCTAATATGTCGCGCGGCCGCCGGAGAGATCGAAGCAGGCGCCCGTCGAAAACGAGCATTCGTCGGACGCCAGCCAGGCGATCATCGCCGCGACTTCCTCCGGCTGTCCGGGGCGCCCGAGCGGGATCTTGGCAACGACCGCCGCATAAGCCTCCGGCGTCATCTGTTGGTTCATCGGCGTGGCGATGACGGCGGGTGCGACGCAGTTCACGCGAACCTCGGTGTCGGCGAGTTCCTTGCCGAGCGCCTTGGTCAAAGCGATCACAGCACCTTTCGCCGCCGAATAGGCCGTCATCGTCGCGTTGCCTTCCTTGCCGGCGATGGAGGCGAGATTGACGATGCGGCCGCTGTTCTGCGCCCGCATAGTCGGCACGACGGCCCGGCAGCACAGGAAGGTGCTGGTCAGGCTGATGTCGACGGTGCGCTGCCAATCGGCGAAGGAATAGTCCTCGATCAGTTTGTTGGGGCCGGTGATGCCGGCGCAATTGACGAGGATGTCGACACGGCCATGCCGGTCGAGCAAGCGTTCCGCCGCTCGCTCCACGGCGCCCTCGTCGGTGACGTCGACGTGATCGTCCGCCTCCGCCGCCAGATCCCAGGTCACGACTGTCGCCCCTGATGCCGAGAACCGTTTTGCCACGGCGCGGCCGATGCCGCCGCAACCGCCGCTCAGCAGGGCTATGCGTCCCCCGAGGTCGATCGCATTCACCGTGTGGCCTCCGGCTGGCGCAGCGATGCTCCGTTGCTCATCGCCATGTCGCGGGTGGCCAGCGCCGTTCGCGTGGCGGCCAGGGCTTGCCGCGCCCATTCGCGGACGCCGAGCTGCGCGGAGCGTTCGAGATGGGGCACCTCGACGCTGATCGGCAGATCGGCCGGCAACTGGCTGAAGATGCCGGTGAGGTCGATCCCGCCTTCGCCGGGCAGGAGCCGCGCCTGGCGGGCGGTATGGATAAGGCCCTCATCCGTCGTCGGGACTTCGCCCGGCGCGTCGCAGATCTGGGCGTAGCTCAAGCGTGCCGTGGGGATCGCGGCGATATCGGCAAGCGTCGTGCTTGAGCGGCCGGCATGGAGGGCGTCGACAAGCACCCGGCCATTGGGCTGAGCTGCGGCTGCGACGATGCGCAGCGCGGAGCGGGCATCGGGCACCTTCGTCCAGGGCATGAATTCGAGATCGCCGGTCAGGCCGTAAGGCGCCGCGGCCTCGCAGAAGGCGGCGAAGGAGGCGGTGAGCCGCGCCTCATCGGGGTCGTCGCCCGCGACGAGGATCGCACGCGCACCGAGCTCGCCGCAGAGATCGAGGAAGGGTCGGAAGGTTTCGACCGAAAAATCCGCGCCCAGCCGGACGATCTCGACATCGAAGACCGGCACGCCCGAGGCGAGCGCCCGGCGCGTTTCCGCCCTCAATGCGGCCTCCTCGATGAGCGGGCTGGCATCGCCGCCCGGAGCCGCAGGCAAGGCGCGCAAGCCGACGGCATCGTAGCCGAGATCGGTGGCGAGGCGAACGGCGTCGGGCGGGCTGAGTGGGACGCTGGTGAGATAGGCGAGCGAGATCGTCGGCATGGCCTGCACTCCGGATCAGGCGAGCGGGGAGATCGCGGTGGGCAGCGCAACCGTCGAATACATCTCCCCGGTCAGCCATTGCGGACCGCCCTTCGGCGGCCAGAGCCCCTTCGCCACGGAATCGGCGCGGATGGCGGCGCGCTGATCGAGGCTGGCGAAGGGCCAGATATGGGTGAAGCGCGCCGGGCCATCGAGCGCGTACATGGCGATGACGAGCGGCGAGAGTTCGACACGGGCCGGCACGGCCGCCTCCCAGGCCGAGATCGTGGGAGGGACGCCGCCATGCTTCAGCATGTAGGTGCGGATCTCGTAGACACTGCCATAGCGGCCGGGCGTGATCGGCGGCAGGAAGGGGAAGGGTGCGTAGCTGTCGAAGGCGAGCGACACGATATCCTCGCCGCAGCCGAAGGGGTTGCTGCTGGCCAGGATGCGCTCGCGCTCCCGGCGCAATTCCGCCTCGTCCGCGAAGCCGCGCAGGAGGATGATCTGGTTCAGCGTGCCGATCTCGCTCGCCCAGCAGCCGTAAAGCTCTCCTTTCGCCTCGCCGGCCTTGAAGGCGGCGTCGATCGCGGCGGTGACGGCGCCGGCCTTGCCGAGACGAATGGTCAAGGTGGCGATTTCATAGCGCATGGCTCTCTCCGGCATCAGGAACGGTTGTTGGCGAGCGGCACGCCGCTGGCATGATGGGCGGCGACATAGCCGAAGGTCATGGCCGGCCCGAGGGTGATGCCGCCGGCCGGATAGCGCCCGGCCATCATGCTCGACATGTCGTTGCCGACGGCATAGAGGCCCGGAATCGGCGCGCCCTCACCATCGAGCACGCGGGCCGAGGCGTCCGTCTTCAGCCCCGAGAAGGTGCCGAGGCTGCCGGGGACGATCTTCACGGCATAGAAGGGGCCGGGCCCGAGCGGGCGGACGCAGGGATTGGGCTGGTGCTCGGGATCGCCCTGCACGCGGTTATACGGGGTGTCGCCGCGTCCGAAGGCGGGATCGCGGCCTTGTTCCGCTTCGTGATTGTACTGCGCGACCGTCTCCGACAGCCCGGTGCCGTCGATGCCACAGGCGGCGGCGAGCGCCTCGATCGTGTCGCCGCGGCGCAGATAGCCGTTTTGCAGCCAGGGGCGGATCGGGAAGGGGCGGGGCCTGGCGCGACCGAGCCCGTAGCGGCGCTGGAAAGCGTGGTCGCAGATCAGCCAGCATTCGGCCGGCTCGCCGGGCGGCGTGGCGGCGAACAGCGCCTGCATCACGTCATGATAGGAATCGGCTTCGTTGCAGAAGCGCCGGCCGTCGCGGCGGATCATGATCGCGCCGGGCTTGGCGCGCTCGATCAGATGTGGAAAGCGGCCGGTGGAACCGTCCGGCTTCGGCACGAGCGAGACCGGAGCCCAGGCGCCGGCATTGGGCAGGCCGGGCTCGACATGTCCGCCAGCCGTCTCGCCGAGCCTGATGCCGTCGCCCGTATTGGCCGAAGGCGCTGCCGACCAATGCTCCTCGCCTGTCGGCGCGTGCGGAAACAGTTCGGCCTTGCGCCTGGTGTCGTGGGGGAAGCCGCCGGTCGCGAGCACCACGCCACGCTCGGCCCGGATGCTTTGCCGCAGCCCTCCCGTCTCGACCACGGCGCCAGCGATCTGGCCACCCTCCCGCAGCATCTCGATCGCGGCGGTGTTGGTCCGCAGCGTCACACCGAGGTCGTCGGCCGATTTCAGGAGACGCGCCGCCAGCGCATTGCCGTTGACCAGCTGCAGGCCGCGGCCATGGCCGGCGCGATCGGCGAAATGCCGTGCGAGGCGCTGCAGCACATGCAGGAAGGAAGGGAGCTTGCGCGTGGCGTTGAGGAAATGGCGCAGATCGGCGCCGGAGCCGATATTCATGCCGAAGGGCGCGATCTCGTCGAGCGGCGGGCGCAGATCCTTGAGCCGGGCGCCGAGCGCGCGCCCGTCGAAGGGTTTGGCGCAGAGCGAGCGTCCGCCCGTGCCGGCGCCCGGCGTCTTGCCGTGGAAATCCGGAATGAGATTGCCGTCGACGAAATCGACAGCCGTCTCGCGCTGGAAGAAGGACACCATGCGCGGCCCCTGTTCCAGCAGGGTCGTGACAAAAGCCTCGTCGTAGTCGCCGCCGAGCTCATGGCGCAGATAGGTGCGGATCGTCGCCTCGTCCTCGTCGATCCCGGCTGCCCGGGCGAGCGGGTTGCGCGGAATCCACATCCAGCCGCCGGACCAGGCCGTGGTGCCGCCGAAATGGCTCTCCTTCTCGACCACGACGACGTCGAGGCCGAGCGCGGCCGCGGTGACGGCGGCGGCGAGCCCGCCGGCGCCCGAACCGATCACCAGCAGGTCGCAGGATTGCGGCAGCGCCTCGCTCATCATGCGGCCCGCTCCGGCGCCGGGGAGGCCTGCCGATCCGCGCCATGGCCGAGCGCATGCCGGACCGCGCGGAAAGCGAAGGTGATCGCCGGGCCGATCGTGATGCCCGGCCCCGGATAGGTGCCGCCCATGATCGAGTTCGCCTCGTTGCCGCAGGCATAGAGATGGCCGATCGGCCGGTCGCCCTCGCCCAGCACCTGCGCGTCCTCGTCGATGACGAGCCCGGTCGCGGCGCCGATATCGCCCGGCGTGAGCTTGACGGCGTAGAAGGGCGCGGTTGCGATCGGCCCGAGCGTCGGGTTGGGGAAGCCGCGCGAGGCGTCGCCATTGATGCGGTGATAATCGGTCGTGCCGCGGCCGAACTCCGGGTCGACGCCGCTGCGGGCATATTCGTTCATATGGGCGATAGTCTCGGCCAACGCGCTCGGATCCACGCCGATCTTGCCGGCGAGTTCCGCGATAGTGGCGCCTTCGATCAGATAGCTGTCGGCAAGGAAGGGCTGCAGGTTCTTCGTGCCCATGCGGACCATGCCGAGGCCGTAGCGTCGCAGGCCCTCGGCATCGGTGACGATCCAGCAGGGGATCGTTGGGCGGTTGCGGTTGGCCTCGAACATCGCCCGGCTGAACAGGTGGTAGGAGGTCGATTCATTGACGAAGCGCCGGCCGGTCTGGTCGACGCAGACCGTGCCGGGCTTGCTGCGGTCGAGCACGAAATGTGGGAAGACCGCGGTCGTGCCGTCCGCCCGCTTGCGGGTCGAGACCGGCGCCCAGAAGGCGTTGTCGAGATTGCCCTCGCCGAAGCGCGCGCCGAGCTTCAGCGCAAGGTCCTGCATTGCGCCGGTATGGCCGGGGGCGGCCGGGCTGAAGGAGGGAGCCGGCGCGTTGAGCATTTCGTCGCGCCGCTGCGGGTGTCGGTTGTAGCCGCCGGCCGCGAGCACGACGCCGAGCCGCGCGGCGACGGAACGGCGGGCGCCCTCCTGCGTGACGACGGCGCCGGTAACGCCCGTCGGCGCGGTGAGGAGTTCCGTCACCGAGGCGTTCGTCAGCACCGTGCCGCCATGCTTCTTCAGGGTCAGGAGCAGGCTGCCGATCAGGGCATTGCCCATGACCAGCCGGGTGCCGCGCCGTCCGCTCAAACGGTCCAGCCCGTAGCGGCCGAGGATGCTCACAGCATGCCGAAAGGATGCAAGGGATTTGCGCAGGTTGAGCAGGTGGCCGATATCGGTTCGGTCGATCATCATGCCGCCGAACAGCGTGAATTCCGGGATCGGCGGGCGGATGCGGTTCATATCCGCGCCGAGCCGGCGGCCGTCGAAGGGCACCGGTTCCAGCGCGCGGCCACGCAGGGTCGAGCCCTCGACATCGGATTCATAATCAGGGTGGGTGGCATAGGGCCGGAAATGTACGTCGGTGCGGCTTTCCAGCGCCGCGATGGCCTCAGGGCCAGCGCGCAGGAAGGCGTCGCGTAGCCGCGCGGAGGAACGGTTGCCGACGACGCCGTCGAGGAAGCGGGAGACCTTCTCCAGGCTGTCGCCGGTCGCGACCTTCTCCGCATGCATCGAGTTGGGGATCCAGGTCGTGGCGGCCGAAAGAGCGCTCGTGCCGCCGACATGCTCGGTCCGTTCAATGACGAGGACGGAGTGGCCCTCGATCGCGGCGAAGACGGCGGCTGACAGGCCGGCGGCGCCGGAGCCTGCCACGATGAGATCGTATTCCGCCTGCTCGGGCAGGCTCTTCAGCGTCGTGAACATGGCAGCCTCAGCCGATGCGCTCGCCGGCGAGCAGGAAGTCCACCATCGCGGTCTGCAGCGCCTGGTACATCTGCGTGCCCGTCGAGGTGCGGCATCCGCGGGCGCGCGCCGCCTCGATCAGCGGCGAGACGGCGGGGACGGTGATGACGCAGCCGACGAAGGTCTCGGGCGAGAGCTTGTCGATTTCGACCGGCAGCGCATCGCCCGGCTTCATGCCGGCGGGCGTCGCATTGGCGACGAGGCCGAAGCCCGTCGGATCGGGCGAGCCGGCGAAGACCTTCGCCTTGCCCTTGCGGTTCAGCCGCGCGATCAGCTCGTCACGCCGGGCCGTATCGGCGTCGTGGATCGCGAGCTCGCTGACGCCGGCATCGACGAGGGCGAGCGCGATGGCCGAGCCTGCGCCGCCCGCGCCGATCAGCAGGGCGCGCTTGCCTTCCGGCTTGCCGCCATTGGCCTTGACCGCGCCGACGAAGCCGAGCCCGTCGACCATCTCGCCATGCCAGGCGCCGTCCTTGCGGCGGCGCATGATGTTGACCGCGCCGAGGAAATCGCCGCGCTCGGTCGCGCTGGCGCAGTGGCGGTGGCAGGCGAATTTGTGCGGGACGGTGACGATGATGCCGTCGAGATTCGGCAGGTGGTCGGCGGCCTTGAGGAAGGCGTCGAGATGTTCGGGCGCGACCCGCACCGGGGCGACGATGCCGTCATGGCCGCGCTCGGCGAAGGCCGCTGTCATGCCGCCCGGCGATTTCACCTGCGCGATCGGCTCGCCGACGATGACGTTGAGGCGGGTCGCCCCGGTGATCTGGACATCCACGGTCTTTCTCCTCTCGCGCGGCCCGGTCATGCCGCGCATTGTCCCTGGGTTTCGACGACGCCGAGCAGGCGCGCCTGCATCGCCTCGTCATGTTCGAGCTCCGCGGCGTCGCCCGCGAAGGCGACCTGCCCGTTGACCAGCACATAGGCGCGGTCGACGATCGGCAGCACGAGTTCGGCATGGTGCTCGACGATCACCATCGCGACGCGGCCGCGCAGCTTGACCAAGGCCTCCATGACCTCGTTGACCACGGCCGGGGCCAGCCCCTCGAAGGGCTCGTCGAGCAGGATGAGCTTGCTCGGCACCATCAGGGCACGCGCGATCGCGACCATCTGGCGCTCGCCGCCGGAAAGGTTCTCGGCCTTCGCCGCCTGTCGCGTGCGGAGGCGGGGGAACAGGGTGAAGACCTCTTCCAGGTCGATGCCGCCGGGACGCTGCGCGAGCAGCAGGTTCTCGGTGACGGTCAGGTTCGGGAACAGGCGCCGCCCTTCCGGCACCAGCGAGATGCCGAGACGGTTGATCTCGAAGGGGCGGAGCTTGCGCAGATCCGTGCCTGCGAAGCGGATATCGCCCCGGTCGAGTGGTAGGCTGCCGGTCAGCGCTCGCAGCAATGTCGTCTTGCCGACGCCGTTGCGGCCGAGCAGCGCCACCGCCTCGCCCTCGCGGATCGTCAGGTCGATGCCGGAGAGAACCGTGCTGCCGCTATAGCCGGCGGCGATGTCCGTGGCTTGGAGCAGGACGGGGCTCTCGGCCGTCTTGCCGCGTTTCACGGCAGGCGCCGTCGCGCGTTCGCCATCCTTGGCGGCGCCGAGATAGGCGGCGATCACTTCCGGGTTGCGCGCGACGTCGGCCGGCTTGCCGTCGGCGATCATGCGGCCCTGATGCAGCACGGAGATGCGGTCGGAGATCGCCAGAACCCGGTCGATGTCGTGCTCGATCAGCAGCACGGCGTGGCGCTGGGCGAGACGGCGGATCAGGTCTGCGACGACGATACGGTCGGCTTCGGCGAGGCCGGCGAGGGGTTCGTCCAGTAGCAGCAGCTTGGATTCGATCGCCAGCGTCACCGCGATCTCGAGCAGGCGCTTGGCGCCGTGCGGCAGGTCCTGGCTGGTCTCAGCCGCCTGCTCGACGAGGCCGACCGCATCGAGCAGGGACCAACTGCGGGCATTGATCGCGTCGATGTCATGGGCGTCACGCAGCAGGCCGCGGGCGCCGAGGCGCTGCGCCTGCACGGCGATGCGGACATTCTCGAACACGGTCAGGTTCGGGAAGATCGACAGGATCTGGAAGGAGCGGGCGATGCCGAGCCGGGCACGGGCATGCATTGGCAGCCTGGTGATATCGCGCCCCTCGAAGAAGACTTGTCCCGCGCTCGGCGGCAGCACGCCGGTCAGCATGTTGTAGAAGGTCGTCTTGCCGGCACCGTTGGGGCCGATGATCGAGTGCAGGACGAAGGGCCTGACCTGAAGATCGATCTCCTTGGCCGTGACCAGGCTGCCGAACTGCTTGGAGAGCTTGCGTGTCTCCAGGATCGGCTTGTCCGGGTCCATCGCCTGGGCGGCGCTGACATAGGGCTCGATCACCGCCGGGCGCGGCGGAATCGTGTTGCGCGTCAGGGTCCAGCGCTGGCGTCCGCTGAAGCGCTGCACGAGGCCGGTGATGCCTTCCGGCGACAGCAGCGCGAACAGGATCAGGATCGGCGCGAAGATCAGCCACCAGTTTTCGGTGACGGCCGAGAGCCGGTTCTCCAGGATGATGAAGCTGATCGCGCCCCAGAGCGGGCCGAGGAAGTGATGGACGCCGCCGAGCACGGTCATGAGCAGGGCGTCGCCGGCATGCTGCCAGCTCAGATTGTTGGCGTAGACGCCCTGCAGCAGGAAGGTCAGCAGCGAACCGGCGAAGCCGACGAAGCCGGCCATCAGCACGAAGGAGCCGAGCCTGAGCAGATAGACGTTGAAGCCGAGGCTGCGTGCCCGCTGCTCATTGTCGCGCACCGCCTGCAAGGCCCGCCCGAACGGCGAATGCACGATGCGCCAGAGCAGCCAGACGCCCGCGACGACACAGGCGATGACGAAGCCGTGGAAGGCGAGGTCGTTCTGGAAGCTCGGGCGCGCGACGCCCTGCAGGCCGTTCTCGCCGCCGGTCACCGCCGTCCATTTGAAGGCGACCTCGAAGGCGATCTGCGAGCAGGCCAAAGTGAGAAGCGAGAAATACAGGCCCTTGCGGCGCAGGATCAGGGCGCCGAGCACGAGGCCGAGCCCCAGCGAGAACAAGACCGAGAGCAGGATGCCGCCGAGATCGTTCGACATCCGGCCGAGCACGAAGAAGGCGGCGGCGTAGCTGGCGCAGCCGAAGAAGACGGAGGCGCCGAAGGGCACGAGCCCGGTATAGCCGACGAGCAGGTTCACCCCCATGCCGTAGAGCGTGTAGATCGCGATCTGGGTGATCAGGCCGACGGGCGCGCCGAGCATCAGCCACAGCCCGGTGAGGGCGCTGAGGACGATACCGACCCAGAGGGCGGGGTGCGTGAGCAGGGTGCTAGGGCTCATTCGAAGCGCTCCCATTTTTCGCCGAAGAGGCCGCGAGGGCGCACGAGCAGGATGGCCGCCATCAGGACGTACATGGCCGCGCCCGACCATTCCGGCTGGAACTGGATGGTCATGGCGATGGTGATGCCGACGAGCAGCCCGGCGATGATCGCACCGGCATAGGAGCCGAGACCGCCGATGGTGACGATGACGAAGGCCGGCATGATCGCGCTCGCCGCCATCGAGGGGGTCACCGTCCAGAGCGGCGCGGCCAGCAGCCCGGCGAGACCGGCGAGCAGGCAGCCGATGCCGAAGACGAAGCTGAACACCACGGGCAGGTTGATGCCGAGGAGGCCGACCATCTCGGCGTCGCGGGAGCCCGCCCGGATGATGCGGCCGAAGGGTGTGTAGGTCAGGAAGGCCCAGAAGGCGATGAGAGCGGCGATCGTCACCAGCAGGACGAAAAGCCGGTATTTGGTCAGCAGGATCGGACCATATTCGACGAAGCCGGCGAGGAAGCGCGGCGCGCTGAAGGGCAGGGGCGCCCCGCCGAAGATCATGCGCAGGATCGCCTCGATCAACAGCGCCAGCGCGAAGGTCAGGATCAGGCCGAGAAGCGGTTCCTTGCCATAGAGATGGCGGATCAGCACGACCTCGACCACCATGCCGATGCCGCCCGTCAGCAGCGGCGCGAGCAGCGCCGCCCACCAGCCGAATTCGCGGGCGAGCACCAGGGCGAGATAGGCGCCGAGCGCGAAGAAGGCGCCATGGGCGAAGTTCACGATGCCGAGCAGGCCGAAGATGATCGACAGCCCGACCGCGATCAGGACGTAGAGAAAACCGAGGATCAGACCGTTGACGGTCTGGGACAGTATCATGTCCAGCATGAAAGGCCGCTCCTGCAAGGATGCGAGGGACGAGCCGGCCGCATGATGCCATGCGGCCGCAGCGACGTCGGGAATGGCTGCCTCAGACGGCGTCCATCTTGCAGGCGCTGCCCGCCTGGTTGCCGAAGGCCTTCTCGATATCGGCCGGGGTCTTGGGCAGCTCGGCCTTGATGTCGAAATAGTCCCATTTGTCGGTGATCTTCGGCTTGATGCCGGCGACCAGAAGGCGGCTGATCATCTGGTGGTCGAAGTCGCGATAATGCACGTCGAGCCCGTCGCGCTTGGTCGACCATTTCTCCAGCGCGGCGACGATGGCCGCCGAATCCGTCGATTTCGCCGCCTCGATCGAGTCGAGCAGGGTCTTCATGCCCATCCAGCCCATCCAGGCCTTGTCGGCGGCCGGGCGGTTGTATTTCTTCTCGTAGGCGGCGGCCATCGCCTGCTCTTCGGGCGGGTTGTTGGGGTTCTTGTAGTACCAGGTGAGGGTGTAGAGGCCGTCGGCCGCCTCGGGGCCGACGCCCCAGAGATCGGTGTTGCCGACCGAGATTTCGGCGAAGGGGATGCGGCCCTTCATGCCGAGTTCGTTCCACTGCTTCAGGAAGGTGGTGAGGTCGCTGGCGGCGATGCCGCCGATGACGACGTCGGGCTTGGCCTGCCGGATCTTGAGGATGAAGGAGGAATAGTCGGGCGTGCCGACCGGCACCTCGTCGGCGCCGACGATGGTGATGCCGTTGGCCTTGGCGTATTCCTCGAAGGAGCGCTTGATGTCCTGGCCGAAGGCATAGGCCGCGGTCAGCAGATACCATTTCTTGCCGATATCGGCGCAGTAGGGCGCCAGCACCCGCACATGCACGTCGACCGGCGGCTGCAGGCGGAAGGTGTATTTGTTGCAGGATTTGCCGGTGAGCTCGCCGGTGGCGGCGTTGGCGGCGATGTAGGGCACCTTGGCCTTCTTGGCGACGGCGGAGATCGCGAGCGCGAAGGAGCTGAGCGCGCCGCCGACCATGCCGACGACCTTGTGCTCGCCGACGAGGCGCTCGGCATTCTGCTGGGCGCCTTGCGGATTGGGCTCGTCGAGCCAGACGATCTCGGCGGGGCGGCCGAGCAGCATGTTGTTGCGCTGTTCCAGCGCCAGCATGCCGCCCTGGGCGAGATATTCCGATTGATCGACGATGGTGCCGGTCTTGGCCCAGATCATGCCGATCTTGATCGGCTCGGCCGCAGCGGCGTTGCCGATATAGGGCATGCCGAGCCTGGCTGAAACGATGCCGCTGGCGCCGAGCGATCCGGCCCCGAGAAGCAGGCTGCGGCGCCCGATGGCGCTGGTGAAAGTTGGTTTGCGAGCGTCTGTCACGACGTCCTCCCTGTCTGGCGTTCCCTTGCCGTGTCGATCTTCCTGTCGGCCCGTCCGTTCCGGCGGCGTGCGGCGGCGAAGGCTGTAGCATAACTGGAATCCAATTCCACTCTAAATTTCAAAATTGGAATAGAATTCTGATTTCTGTTGACGCTCCCCAGGGCGGGCGACATAAACGGGCGAGGGAGAGAAACGCATGAAACCGCTATCGATCGGGCTCGTCGGGGCCGGCGCCATCGGCCGCATGCATGCCGACGTGATTGCAGGCAGCGATGTCGCGACGATCGCCGCCGTCGCCGACCCGACCGAGGCCGGACGCCTCTATTGCCTGGAACGCGGGCTGCCCTGGCATGTGAGCCACCATGAACTGCTGGAGGCAGGCGGCGTAGAGGCGCTCATCGTCGCGACGCCCAATCAGAGCCATCTCGAAATCGGTCTTGCGGCGATCGCCCATGGTGTTCCCGCACTGATCGAGAAGCCGGTCACCGTCACGGTCGCGGAAGGCGAGGAGCTGTCGACGGCCTCGGCCAGGGCCGGTGTGCCGATCCTGGTCGGGCATCACCGCCGGCACAATCCGATCATCGCGAAGGCGCGCGAGCTGGTCGGGCGGGGCGCGCTCGGGCGGCTGACGAATGCGACGGTGCTCTACACATTCTACAAGCACGACGCCTATTTCGACCTGGCCTGGCGGCGCGAACCGGGCGGCGGGCCGATCCTCATCAACCTGATCCACGAGATCGACCTGATCCGTTTCGTCTGCGGCGAGGTCGCGGCCGTGCAGGCGGTGACGTCAGGCCGGGTTCGCGGGCTGCCGGTCGAGGATACGGCGGCGGTGCTGCTGGAGCTCGAGAACGGTGCGCTCGTCACGGTCAGCCTGTGCGATACGGCGGTGGCGCCCTGGAGCTGGGATCTGGTTTCCGGCGAGTTGCCGAACTACCCCCGGCAGGCGAAGCCGGTGAACTCCCATTTCATCTCGGGCACGGAAGGTTCGCTGGCGCTGCCCAGCCTCGACCATTGGCGCTATGACGGCGAGAAGAGCTGGTTTGCCCCGATCACGCAGGGCTCGATCCGCGTCGAGCGCGAAAGCCCCTACATCCGCCAGCTCCGGCATCTCTTCGACGTCGTGCGCCATGGTGCCAAGCCGCTGATCGATGCCGCCGATGCGACGCGTACGCTGAAAGTGACCCTTGCCGTCCAGGACGCGGCGCGCCAGAGACAGCGTCTGGAGATGCAGTTTGGGTAGGGCGATGGCGAAGCGGATCGAGGACGAGGCAGGGCTGGACGAAGCCGAGCAGGCCCCGAGCGGCCTGCTCGAACGCACTCTCGGCGTTCTCGAACTGCTCGCGCATAACGCGCGCGGGCTGCCGCTCTTCGAGATCGCGGAGCGGCTGAAGATTCCGCGCAGCGCCACGCATCGCGTGCTCTCCAGCCTCGTCGACCATGGCTATGTCCGGCAGGAGCGCCATCACGGCACCTATGAGCTGACCGCGAAGATCGCATCGCTCGCCTTCGCCTTCCTGGCGGGGACGGGCATCACCGATCTCGCTCAGCCGATCCTGGACCATCTGGCGCGTGAATCGGGGGAGCTGGTGCGCCTCGCCCTGATCGACGGGCGCGAACTCGTCTGGGTGGCGAAGTCGCAAGGCTCGCCCTTCGGGTTGCGCTACGATCCCGATATGGGGCAGGCGGGGCGGCTTTCCTGCTCGGCCAGCGGGCATGCCTGGTTGTCCTGTCTGTCGGACGAGGAGGCGATCGCGCTCATCGAGCGGCAGGGCTACGGCTCGCGCGAGGAATTCGGTCCGCGCGCGCCGCAGACGCAGGCCGCTGTGCTGAAGTATCTGCGTCAGGCGCGCAAGCGCGGCTTCAGCATCGTCATCCAGACCTATTCGCCCTGGATGAATGCGATCGCCGCTCCGATCCGCAATCCGCAGACGAATGACGTCGTCGGCGCCGTCGTGATCGCGGGGCCGCATATCCGGTTGACGGAAGAGAAGATGCTGTCGCTCTCGCCGATGCTATTGAGCACGGCGCGGGAATTGTCGCTGGCGATGGGAGCGAGCCCCAGCCTCGCCTCGCGGCAGTCGCGCGGTCCGTTCTTCGGCTGAGCCGGCTTGTTACCCTGTCGAGGGGGAACCGCCCGCCGGCCCGGCAACATGACGGGAGGTTCGATTGAAGGTTCTCATCACCGGCGGCGCCGGTTTTCTCGGCGCCTGGATCTGCCGGCGCCTGTCGCGTCGCGGCGACGCTATCCGCATCTTCGACCGAGCCGAGAACAGGGCGACCATCGCGGCGATCGCGGGAGCTGAAGCCGCGAACGCCTGCCAATGGGTGACCGGCGATATCGTAGACGGCGAGGGTGTCGTGGCGGCCGCGCGCGGCTGCGATGCGATCGTCCACCTCGCCGGTGTGCTGACACTGGCCTGCAAGGAGAGCCCGGTTCGCGGCGCCGAGATCAACCTGATCGGAACGCTCAACGTGTTCGAGGCGGCGCTGCGTCACGGCATCGGCAAGGTGGTCTACACCAGCAGTGCCGGTGCCTATGGGCCGCAGAGCGGCGAGCTTCCGGTTCCCACATCGCATTACGGGGCGTTCAAGCTCGCCTGCGAGGGCAGCGCGCGGGCCTATTTCGCCGATCACGGTCTCTCCAGCATCGGCTTCCGGCCTTATGTCGTCTACGGGCCGGGCCGCGAGAGCGGCCTCAGTGCCGGGCCTTCTCTCGCCTGTCGGGCCGCGGCGCGCGGCGAACCCTATGTCTTTCCCTATGAGGGCATGGCGGGGCTCGTCTATGCCGGCGATGTCGCGGCGGCCTATGACAGCGCGCTGCGCTATCAGGGCGCGGGAGCGCATGTCTTCAACATGATCGGCGAACAGGCCGCGCCCGAAGACGTAATCGCCGAGCTTCGCAAGCTGGCGCCGGATTGCGATATCCGCCGCGGCGGCAAGCCGATGCCCTCGGCGCCGGAGATCGCGGAAGGCCCGCTGCGGGAGGTTCTCGCCGACGTGCCCTTCACCCCGCTTCGGGAAGGCATCGCGCGCACCTTCGCCTTCTATCGCGACGGGAGTCTCTAGCCCATGCAGCTTGCTGCCCACACCTTCGGTTTCGTCTGGCAGGAGGAGGCCGAGCCCGCGCTGGAGGCCATCGCTTCGGCCGGGTTCCGTCAGGTCCAGCTCATGGCCGCGCCGCCGCATTTCGATCCCTGGCGCAGCGATGCTGCACGCACGGCGCGGTTGCGGGAGCTGATCGCGCGATATGGCCTCGAATTGCTGGCGGGCGACCTCGCAAGCAGCGACATCAATCTGGCGAGTGCTTCCGCCGAGGTGACGAGCTTTTCGGTCGATGCCTATAAGCGGCTGATCGCGCGTTGCGCCGAGCTTGGGGCTGCCGCGGTCTGTGTCGGCTCGGGGCGGCGGCATGCCCTGCTCGCCAAGGCGAACGACCGGTTGATGGAAAGTTTTCGCCCGGCCTTCCGTGAGATCGTCGCCGAAGCCAGGCGTCATGGCTTGTCTGTCGGGCTCGAAAACCATCCGCAGGGCCTGCTCGCCGATGCCGGCACCATTCGCCGCTTCATCGAGGAGGAGGGCTATGGCGACGTCACGGTGATCTATGACGTCGCCAATGCCGTGGCGATCGGCGAGGATCCTGTCGAGGGACTTGCGACGCTGGCCTCCCATCTCAGCATCGTGCATCTCTCCGACAGCCCGGCCGGACAATGGCGGCATGACCCGATCGGCAGCGGCGCCATCGACTTCGGCGCGATCGGGCGGGAACTGGGGCGGCAGGACTATAACGGGCCGGTCGCGCTCGAAATCCTCTCGGAGACGCCCATGCAAGGCCTCCTTGACGGCGCGCGCAAGCTGATCGCGGGCGGCTGGCGCTTCGAAGGGCCGCTGCCCCGGCTGTGAAATCCCGGAAGCGCTTCAGCTGGACGATGCGCCAGCGGGCGTATGGCCGGGCCGCGGGATCAGGCTCATCAATCCGCGCGTGAATCCGCCGTCGACCGTGATCTCCTCGCCATTGACGTAGGCTGCCCGGTCGCTCGCCAGGAACAGGACCGCATCGGCGATATCCTCGGGGCGTCCGATCCGCCCCTGCGGCACGGCCGCTTCGCGCCGACGCTTCAAGGCTGGGTCGGTGTAGAAGCTCTGGCTCATCGGCGTCAGCACGAGACCGGGGCTGACGACATTGCTGCGGATGCCCTGCGGGCCCCATTCGAGCGCGATCTGTCGCGACAGCATGACGATGCCGGCCTTGCTGACGCTGTAGGCGCCGCTGAAGCCTTGCGCATGCGCGCCCGCGACCGAGGCGATGTGGACCATGGCACCGCCGCCATTCGGACGCATCTGCCGTGCGAAGGCCTGCGCGCAGAGAAAGTAGCCGGTCAGGTTGACCGCGAGCACGGCATTCCACTCCGCCAGACTCAGCGTTTCCAGCGCGCCGGGCCGCAGCAATGCGGCATTGTTGACCAGCATCCGGCAGGGGCCGAATTGCGCCAGGCAGGCTTCGGCCGCCGATCCGATGCTCGCAGGGTCCGAGACGTCGCAGGCGAAGACGGCGGCCTCCGCTCCGATCCGGCGGATGGCCGCAAGCGTCGCTTCGGCCGCAGCCGGAGAGCGGTCCAGCATCGCGATCCGCGCGCCAGCTCCGGCAAGGGCAAGCGCGATCGCGCGGCCAAGACCGCCGCCGGCACCGGTGACGACGCAAACGGAATTCTTCAGGCCCGACATCGCTGTGACGTCATTGTCCATCGTCTTCACCCCGCTCACGGTTCGCGGCCGGCGAGGTGGCAGCCGGCCAGGTAGCCGAAGGTCATGATCGGGCCGAGCGTGATGCCGGCGCCGGGATAGCTGCCGCCCATCATGCTCGCCCTGTCGTTGCCGACTGCGTAAAGCCCCTCGACAGGCTCGCCGCCGGCTGACAGCACACGCCCGACAACATCGGTGGCGAGCCCGTCGAAGGTGCCGAGATCACCCATCACCAGCTTCAGCGCGTAGAAGGGAGCTTTCCGGATCGGCGCCACGGTCGGATTCGGCTTGTGGTCGGGGTCGCCGAGGAAGCGGTTGAATGCGCTGCGGCCGCGGCCGAAAGCGGGATCCTCGCCGTGTTCGGCATCGCGGTTGAAGCGTTCGACAGTCGCCTCGAGCCCCGCCGCATCGATGCCGGCCGCCGTCGCGAGTTCGCTCAGCGAGCCGCCGCGCTTAAGGTAGCCGCTGCGGACATAGCGACCGGCGGGCACCGGCGCCGGTTTGGCGAAGCCGAGGCCGTATTTGCGCATCGCGACATGGTCGCAGATCAGCCAGGCCTCAGTCGGCCCGCCCTGCGCATTGTCGGCGATCATGGCGGCGCCCACGTCATGGTAGGATTCCGACTCGTTGGTAAAGCGTCGCCCGGCGCGGTTCACGGCGATCACGCCTGGTTTGTAGCGATCGACGAGATGCGGAAAGACGCCGACGCGTCCCTGGGCCAGCGGCACTTCCGATACGGGCATCCAGGCGGCGGCGTTGGGATGCCGGATCTCGCAGCGTCCGCCCGCGGTCTCCGCCAGCCGGATGCCGTCCCCGGTATTGCCGGACGGCGTGGGCGAGACATGCCGGCCGCCGCGGGCGACGTGGGGATAGGCCACGGCCAGCCGCGCCGCGTCGTGCGGAAAGCCGCCGCAGGCGAGCACGACCGCCCGGTGCGCGCGGATCTCCTTCGTCTCCCCATCCGAAGAGAAGCGAGCGCCGACCACACGCCCGCCCTCGATGATGAGTTCCTGCGCAGGCATCTCGGTCAGGATCGGAATGTCGAGATCGAAGGCCGTCCTGGCCAAGCGCGCCGCCAGCGCGTTGCCGCTGGTCACCTGCACGCCGCGCCGATAGAGCGCGAGATCCTTGATATGCGAGGCGAGGCGGCGTGCGACGTAAAGGGCGGAGGTCAGCGAGCGCGTCGCCCGGAAGAAGTGCTTCAAATCCTCGTTGGAGGAGTTGAACATCATCCCGATGAAGGTGATCGTTTCCAGCGGCGGCCGCAGCCGCTGCAACTCCCTGCCGAGACAGCGCGCATCATAGGGCATGGCCGTCAGCGAGCGCCCCTTTGGCACGCCGCCCGGCGCGTCCGGGTGGTAGTCCGGGTAGTTCGACAGCAGGAAGCGGACTTCGGTTTCGCGCTCGAAGAAGTCGATCATCCGCGGGCCCGCTGCAAGGAAGGCCTCGACCGCATCCTCCGCGTAGTAGTTTCCGGTCTCCTGCCGCAGATAGGTGCGCGCCGCCTCGCGGGAGTCGGACAGGCCGGCCTTCACCGCGTGCGCGTTCCCAGGAATCCAGAGAACGCCGCCGGAATAGGCCATGGTGCCGCCGAAAAATTTGTCCTTTTCCGCAACGATGACGTCAAGGCCATGCTTGCGCACCGTGATTGCCGTGGAGAGGCCGCCGGCGCCGGAGCCGATCACCAGCACATCGCATTCCGTCGTTCGACCGCTCATGTTCCGCATCCTCCTGAGATCGCCGTTGCGGGCGGCGCCGATTGGCGCGGCCATCGGCCGATGGAGCGTTTCCTGCTCCGCTTCTCCGCGGAATCTTCCCCAATAGCGTAGAGCGGCTGCGGGTTCGGGCAATGGATGGAGCACGGGGATATTTGCACTTTTCCCGCAATGTGGAATGCTGTGCGACGTGGTGGGGGCGTCATGGCCGGGCCGATTGAGCACTACAGGCTGTATGGCGAGCCGATCAGGCATGTCGAGCCGCGCTTCATCCATGTCGAGCCGATCCGGGAGCGCAGCGGCTTCCATCACTGGCGGATCGCCCCGCACACCCATCGCGAGCTGCATCAGCTGTTGCTGGTGTCGAGAGGTGGCGGTGCCATGAATTGCGAGGCTTCGTCCTCCGTCATCACAGTGCCGGCAATCCTGGTCATCCCGGCCGGGACGGTGCACGGCTTCGCATTCGAGCCAGGGAGCGACGGGTGGGTAATCTCGATTGCGCGCACCGCGATGCCCGGCGCGGCCACGGGTGACGGGCTGATCGCGACACTGTTCGATCGCGCGCGCTGCGTCGGGCCGATCGACCGGGAGGCGGCGCGCCAGATCGGCCAGAGCTTCCTGTCGCTATCCAGTGAACTCGCCTGGGATGGTGCGGGCCGCAATCTGGCGATCGAGGGCGACGTGCTGAAGCTGTTCGTGGCGTTCGCGCGCGCCGGCTTGGCCCATGAGCGGATGACGGCGTCCCTCACCGACGCCGAATCCGTGCTCCTCTCCCGTTTTCGGGCGTTGGTGGAAGCCCATTTCGCCGAGCATCTCGGCGTCGCCGTCTATGCGCGCCGACTCGGTGTCTCGGAAGATCGGCTGCTGGCGGTCTGCCGGAAGCGTTTCGGCGCGCCGCCAATCCAGATCATCCACCAGCGCCTCATGGTCGAGGCCCAGCGCTGGCTGCTTTATACCTCGGCGCCTGTCGGCTTGATCGCAGATGCGCTCGGCTTCAAGGACATCAGCTATTTTTCTCGCTTCTTCGCGCAGCGGCTGGGGCAGAGTCCGCGTGTCTTCCGATCAGCACAGACGTCCGGTTCCGGCGAGCTGTGATGCTTCATGCGTTGTCGCGACAGCATCGCGAGCAGGGCCAGTGATGCGTGGGGACCTCACCGGGAGCGGTGTGGCGATCTCTTCGGGCGTGAAGCGCAGGTCCATGACTTATCCGTTGATCTCGAACAGTCCGGCGCAACCCATGCCGCCGGCGACACACATCGTCACCACGGCGTAGCGCGCCTTGCGCCGGCGGCCTTCCAGCAGCGCGTGGCCGACGAGGCGTGCCCCGCTCATGCCGAAGGGGTGGCCTATCGAAATGGCTCCGCCATTGACGTTGACCTTGTCGGGGTCGATGCCGAGCCTGTCGCGGCAGTAGAGCGACTGCGAGGCAAAGGCCTCATTGAGTTCCCAGAGATCGATGTCGGCGACGGTCAGCCCGTTGCGCTCCAGCAGGCGCGGCACGGCAAAGACCGGGCCGATACCCATCTCGTCCGGCTCGCAGCCGGCCGAAGCGAAGCCCCGGAAGATGCCGAGCGGCTCCAGCCCGCGCCGCTTCGCCTCTTCCGCCGACATCACCACGCTGGCCGAGGCGCCGTCCGAGAGCTGGCTGGCATTGCCGGCGGTGACGAACTTGCCCTCGCCGCGCACCGGCTTGAGCTTGAGAAGCCCTTCGAGCGTGGTGTCCGGCCGGTTGCCCTCGTCCTTGGCGAGCGTGACCTCCTCCCGCCGGACCTCGCCGGTCGCCTTGTCGGTCACGGCCATCACCGCGCTCATCGGCACGATCTCGTCGTCGAAGAGCCGCCGCTGCTGGGCGCTGGCGGTGCGGCGCTGGCTTTCCAGCGAGAACTCATCCTGACGCTCGCGCGAAATGCCATAACGTTCGGCGACGATGTCGGCGGTCTCGATCATCGAGGTGTAGATCGCGGGCTTGTTGGTTTTGAGCCAGGCGTTTTCGATGAGATCGCGCCGCACCACCGGCTGAACCAGCGAGATCGATTCGACCCCGCCGCCCACCGCAATGGGCACGCCGTCCATGACCACGCGCCGCGCCGCATGGGCGATGGCCTCCAGCCCCGACGCGCAAAAGCGGCTGACCGTGACGCCGGCCGACTGCACTGGGATGCCGGCCACCAGTGCAGCGTGCCGCGCCACGTTCCCGCCGGTGGCTGCCTCCGGATAGCCGCAGCCCACCACCACCTCCTCGACGGCCTCGGGCTCCAGCTTCGCGCGTTCGAGCGCGTGCCTGATCACATGCGCGGCCATGTCGGCACCGCCCAGCTGGTTGAAAGCGCCGCGATGGGCCTTGCCGATCGGTGTGCGGGCGGTGGAGACGATGACGGCTTCGCTCATGGCGCTTTCGATTTCACTGCGGACTTCGGGGCGGGATATGGCGGGCAACCCGGACCGCAGCCCTCGGCCGCGATCCAGCTCCCGAGAGTCTCAGCCTGTCCTGTACAGGAAACGATCGGCCGGGACCGGATCGTCGCGCAGTCCCATGCGCTGAACCCGATAGAGATGCTTGGTGAAAGCGAGTGCGTCCGCCTTGGACAATTCGCGGCCCCGGTAATAGGCCTCCATCTCGACGCGCACCGCCTCCGGCGGGTGGCGCGCGATCTTGCTCGCGACCTCGCGGGCCGTCGCCATCAAGGCATCCGGCGCCACGACCTTGTTGACGAGCCGATGCGACAGCGCCTCCTCGGCATCCATCGCCTCGCCGGTCAGCAGCATCCACATTGCGACCGTGTGCGGCAGCTGCAGGGCAAGCCGTGAGGTGCCGCCGGCGCCGCCCATGCCATAGGCGATCTCGGGAAAGCCGAATTTCGCCTTGGTCGAGGCGATGCGGATATCGGTCAGCGAAAGCAGGTAGATCATGCCCTGCCCGAGGCACCAGCCATTGACCGCGCCTATGATCGGCTTGAAACGCTCCAGGCCGAGCACGTCGCGCGACCAGGCGAAGTCATGCGGGGTCTCGCCCTCGCCATTATGCGGCCAGAGATGATCGGCGAGCTCGTCGCGCGAGGTGGTGCCACGCTTGTAGCTGGTCTTGATGTCGTCTCCGGCGCAGAAGCCGCGCTCGCCCGCGCCGGTCAGGATGCCGCAGCGGATCGAGGTGTCCGCCAGGAAATCCTTGAGCGCGAGGAAAAGCTCCTTGTGGATGGCCGGTGTGGTCGGATTCACCGACCCGTTCTCGATGGTGAAGACGGCGATGTCGCCATCCTTCTCGTAACGAAGAGGCAAGGCGGTTCTCCTTCGGCGCGAAAACTTGAAACGGAAGCGGTTCAGCCGTGTTGCCAGCCGCGGGACAGGCGGTCATAGGCGCCGGCGCGCAGATCCTCGCGCTCGGCGACGATGACGTGCTTGGCGACCTTCTCGGACGGGGTTTTGGGCAGGCTCGCGCGGAACTCGAGGAAGCGCGGCACCTTGAAGGGTGCGAGATGCGCGCTGCAATGCGCGAAGAAACCATCGACATCGAATTGCTCAGCCGCGACGCCTGGCTTGAGCACGATGCAGGCCTTCACCTCCTGCCCTCGGTCGATATCGGGGACGGGGATCGCGGCGGCCTCCAAAATATCCTGCCAGCCGAGCATCACCGCCTCGACCTCGCGCGCCGCGATGTTCTCGCCGGAGCGGCGGATCATGTCCTTGATCCGCCCGACGATATAGTGGAAGCCGCGCTCGTCGCGCCGGAACAGGTCGCCGGTGCGGAACCAGCCGCCCTCGCGGAAACTGTCGGCATTGGCCTCGGGCTTGTTCCAGTAGCCTTGCAGGATGCCGGGGCCACGGATCCACAATTCGCCGATCTCGCCGGCGGGAACCTCGTTGCCCTCCTCGTCACGGATCGTCGCCTCGCGGAAGGGCGAGGCGATGCCGCAGGTGCCGGAGCCGACCATCGAAGTCGCGCCATAGGGGGTGAACAGGGCCGAGCCGACCTCGGTCATGCCGAAGCTCTCGCGCGCCACCACGTTGAAGCGCGCTTCCAGCTCGGCATGCATGTTCTTCCGCAGGCCGAAGACCGAGACCATCTTCAGCGGTATGTCGCGATCATCCGGCCGCGGCGCCTGCTTCAGGACGATCTGCGGGAAGATGCAGTATTCGATGCCGTAGCGCCGGACCCAGTCGAGGAAATTGGTGCCGGATGCCTTGGCCGCGATGAAAAGCGTGCCCTTGAGCCGCATCGCCATCAGCAGCAGCCATTGCGGGTCCATGTAGTAGAAGGGCTGGGCCGCGATGACATGCTTGACGATGCCGTTGGCGCGCATCGCCGCGACCCGGCCCAGCGTCAGCCAGTAACGGTGGCTGAGCATGCAGCCCTTGGGAAAGCCGGTCGTGCCCGAGGTGTACTGGATGTTGATGAGGTCATCGAGCTCCGGCTCCCGTGTCGGCACGAACTCCGACGCCGGAGTCGCGGCCAGCGCCTCCCAGTCGCCCGCACCACCGACGACGATCGGCCTGGCGAAAGCCGCGAGGCCCCTGACCTCGGGCGCCTCCGCGATCTCGGCGAGCACGCCGGCCTCGATCACGACCGTCCCGGCGCCGCTATCGGTCAGCACATAGGCGACCTCACGCGGGGTGTAGCGGACATTGACCGGCACCATGATCGCGCCGAGCCGCGCCAGCGCCAGCCAGGTCAGCGGAAAGGCCGGGATATTCGGCAGCATCACGCCGACGCGGTCGCCGAAGCCGATGCCGCGCGCCGCAAGCCCCGCCGCGAGCGAGCGCGTCTTCTCGGCAAGCTCGCGATAGCTGAGGACGATGCCGGCCTCGAAGAAATTCGCCGCCGGAGCGTCACCCATTTCGTCCGCACAGCCGTCGATGAAGGCCGCGAGATTGCGCGGGAACGGCTCGGCCTCGATCAGAGCCCGCAGCTCGGCGGCTTCCTGCAGTTCCCTATCCATCGGCCTGTTCCGTCCTGAGCCGGCGTAAGCCGGCGCTGCGTGCGATTTCCGCGATGCCGAGCCCGACCATCGACATCGCCACCATCACGCAGGCGGCGGCGGCGACGGTCGGGTCGAGCCTGAGATTGAGGTCGTTCCAGATCCGGAGCGGCAGGGTCTCGATCGCCCCGGAGACGAAGAGCGTGATGATCAGGTCGTCGAAAGAAGCGAAGAAGGAGAACATCGCCCCGGCGAGGATCGCGGGCCTGAGCGCCGGCAGCGTCACCAGCAGGAAGCTCCGCCAGGGACCGGCGCCAAGCACGCGCGCCGCACGCTCGATCGTCTCGTCGAGGTTGCGGAGCGCCGCGCTGACCACGACGATCACATAGGGCACGGCCACGACCGTATGGGCGAGGACCAGCGTGGTCAGGCTCTCCAGCCATTTCAGCCGCGCGAACAGCATGAACATGCCGAGCGCGATGACGATGCCGGGCACGATCAATGGCGCGATCGCGAGCCCGTAGAGCAGCCCGGCTCCCGGCAGACGATGACGCGCGATCGCCAGCGCGCTCGCCGTGCCGATGGCGACGGAGAGGATCGTCACGAGCACGCCGATCTTGACGCTGAGCCAGAGCGCTCCGCTCCAGGACGCATCGGTGAAGAGCACACGATACCAGCGCAATGACCAGGCGCTCGGCGGGAAGCTCAGGATCTCCGACTCGTTGAAGGAGAGCGGGATCAGGAAGACCAGCGGGAACAGCAGGAAGAAGACGACCGCGCAGAACCAGAGAGCGAGCGCGATGCGGACGAGGCGTGGGCTCATCGCGCACCTCCGTAGAGATTGCGCTCCGGCACCAGCCAGCGCAGCAGCGCGACCGCGGCGATCGTCGTCGCCAGCAGCACGAGCGCCATGGCCGAGGCTGCCGTCCAGTCGTTCATCTGGTGGACCTGCAGGTCGATCAGATTGGCGATGGTGCGATGGCGCGGTCCGCCGAGCAGCGCCGGCGTGATGTAGAAGCCGAGCGAAAGGATGAAGAGCAACATCGCGGCGGCGACGATGCCGGGCTTCGTCATCGGCAGGTAGACATGCCAGAAGGCGCGCCAGGGCGAGGCGCCGAGCACGCGCGCCGCCCGGACCAGTCCGGAGTCGAGTTCGGTCATCACGCCGACCAGGGTGAGGATCGCGACCGGCAGCAGGATCTGGACCATGCCGAGATGCACGGCAAGCGGCGTGAACATGAAGCGCTGCGGCTCGTCGGCGAGGCCCAACCAGATCAGCGAGGCGTTGAGCAGGCCCTCGCGCCCGAGCACCAGCGACCATGTGTAGGTGCGCACGAGCACGCTGGTCCAGAACGGCAGCAGTACCAGCGCGAGATAGATGCCGCGCCGCGAGGCCGGCTGGCCGGCGATGAAGCAGGCGGCGGGATAGCCGAGGACGAGGCAGATCAGCGTCACGCTGAGCGCGAGCTTCAGCGTGTTCAGGAAGACCACCGCGAAGACCGGCGAGGACATCAGCCAGCTTACGCCGGCCCATGCCCCGCCCTTGCCTGAAAACGAGATCCGCATGATCTCGACGAACGGGACCACGAAGAAGATCGCGAAGAGCAGCAGGAGCGGCGCGGCCAGAAGCGGCGCCACCATCGACTTCCTGAGCACGTTACCTGTCCCCGGCCCTTGCCCTCAGCTCAGCAGCCAGGCGGCCCAGCGCTCGGTCAGTTTCGGCCGGTGCTCGCTCCAGTATTCCGGATTGAACGAGTACTGCACCGCGACATTGTCCGGATGGATCGGCAGGATCTTGGCGAGCGCCGGATCGACCTTCTCGATCAGGCCGGGCGCAAAGCCGGGATAGGGCGAATCCTGCAGGAGCTGCACGCCCTTGTCGGGGTCGAGGCGCGTCTTCATGTAGCGCATCGCCTCCTTCGGGTGCTTGGCGCCCTTCGGCACTGCCCAGTAGGAGAGCTGGAGCGCCCCGCCGTTCCAGATGATGTCGACCGGCTTGCCTTCCTTCTTGAGCGGCGGCACGCGCCCGTTCCAGACCGTGCCCATCACCGCCTCGCCATCGACGAGGAGCTGGACTTGCTGGGCGCCGGTTGTCCACCAGGCCGCGACATGGCGCTTGATCTGGTCGAGCTTCTTGAAGGCGCGCTCGACATCGAGCGGATAGAGCTTGTCGGCCGGCACGCCGTCGGCCAGCAGCGCGAATTCGAGGTTCTGCACCGGCGAATCCTGCAGGGCGCGCGGCCCCGGGAAGTTCTTCACATCCCAGAAATCGGCCCAGGATTTCGGCGCCTTGCCGGCGAACTTGTCGGTGCGATAGGCGATCACGGTCGAGAAGGTCGAGGTGACCATGCCGTATTTCTGGCGGGCGATCGCCGGCAGCTTGTTGTCGGGGTCGATGATCGACCAGTCGATTTCGGTCAGCCAGCCATTCTTCACGGCCTCGATCATGTCGGCCCCGCCCATCTCGGTCAGGTCCCATTCCATGTTGCCGGTCTCGACCATCGCCTTGAGCTTGGCGAGGGAGACGGGCGCCGTGGCGCGGACACCGATGCCGGTCTCGGCCGTGAAGGGCTTTTCGTAGATCCGCTCCAGCGACTTGGCGAGGCTGCCGCCCGAGCCGTTGACGGTGATCGTCACGGCCTGCGCGCGGGCGCTCGTGCCCAATGCGGCAAGCGCCGCGCCGCCCAGCGCCAGGCGGCCCATGTCACGTCTCGTTACTGCCGTCATCGTTCGTTCCCTCCCCTTGTTGTGTCGTGGAATCGATCGTCAGCCGTCGAGGAACGCTGCCCTTTCCAGGCTGAATCCGAGCGTCACCGTCGCGCCGGCAACGGGGCCGTCGCCGCCGTGCCGGCGCTGCTCCTGCACGATCACGCGCCCGGCCTTCTCCGTCTCGACGACATAGCGGTAGCTGCCGCCATGGAAGGCGACATCGCCGATCCGTCCGGCCAGCGCAGGCGCGCCGCCAGTCTCCGGAACCCTTGTGAAATGCTCCGGCCGCAACGCTACGCGCCCGCGCCAGCCTTCCGGCAGACGGGCTGGCGCCGGCGCATCCGCTCCCGCGAAGGCGAGACGTCCCCCGGCCAGCTCGGCCGGCAGGAAATTGGTCTCGCCGACGAATTGCGCGACGAAGGCGTTGCTGGGGCTGTCATAGACGGCGGCCGGCGAGCCGATCTGCTCGATCCGCCCCTCGCTCATCACCACGATCCGGTCGGACATGGCGAGCGCCTCGCCCTGGTCATGCGTGACATAGATCACCGTGCAGCCGATGCGGCGCTGCACCTCCTTGATCTCGTCCTGCATCGCCTCGCGCAGCTTGAGGTCGAGCGCGCCGAGCGGCTCGTCCATCAGCAGCACGCGCGGCTCGAACACGATGGCGCGGGCGCAGGCGACGCGCTGACGCTGGCCGCCGGAGAGCTCGTGCGGCTTACGCCCGCCATAGCCGGCGAGCCGGACCATCGCCAGCGCCTGCTCGGCCCGCGCATGGCGCTCGGCCTTCGGCACCCCCCGCATCCGCAGCGGGAAGGCGACATTGTCGCGGACATCCATATGCGGGAACAACGAATAGCTCTGGAAGACCATGCCGACATTGCGCTTCTCAGTCGGCAGGCGGGTGATCGAGACACCGTCGATCAGTACGTCCCCGGCGCTGGGCTCGATGAAGCCAGCGAGGATGTTGAGCGCCGTCGTCTTGCCGGAGCCCGACGGGCCGAGGAAGGTGACGAACTCGCCGCCCGCGATATCCAGCGAGAATTCCCGGAGCGCCTCGACCGGTCCATAGCGCTTCGTGATCCCGGAAAACGAGATCGGTGCCCCGCCCGAAGAGGCCTGCAACCCTTTCGCGTCGCGGTGTGCTAAAGCTGGGTGCATCACAATCCTGAAACTGATATCAATGTCAGTATGTGAATCGGAGACGAGACGTGTCAAGCGGTTATCCATCCGCGAAACAGGCGCCCAGCGCCATGAGCCCGGCCAGGACGATGGGCGATGCGGCTGCGGATTCCGACCCGGCGCTGCCGACCGTAGCCGGCTTCAGCCTGCCAGAAGCCATGCGCGCGGAGCTCGAAGCCGCGCCCAAACTCTCCCGTTCGGAAATGACCCGGCGGCGCCTGATGATCGCGGCGGCCGAGCTGATCCAGGATGCCGGTTTCGGAGGTCTCAAGGTCGCCGATATCTGCAAGCGCGCCGATTTCGCCCACGGCACCTTCTATCTGCACTGGAAGGACCGGCGCGGCGTGGCGCATGACGTGCTGACCGCCTTCATGGAGGCGATCCGCACCCACAGGCCGCAGCGCAGGCCAATGCAGAGTTTCTACCAGCGGCTGATGGCCGGCCAGCTCTACTACATCGATGTCTATCGCCGGAATGTCGGCCTGATGCGCTGCCAGGGCCAGCTAGCCGATGAGCTGGACAGCTTTGCAGAGCTTGGTCTCAAGGCCAATCTGGGGCTGGCCCATCGTATCGTGCGGGCAGCGGCGCGCGAAGAACCCGCACTCGAAGCCCAACCGATCGAGCGCCGCCTCGGAACGGCCCTGGCCTGCATTGCGATGGTAGACAAGCTCCTGCATGAGGTGTTCGCGCGCGGCCTTGATCTCGGCCTCGACGATGTGGCGCTTGCGGAGATGCTGTCCTTGAGCTGGCATCGCACGCTGCTCGGCCGCGATCCTTCTGCTGATATCGCGCCTGTCGTTTCGCCCGGAGGATGAGCAACCGGAGCGGAAGACGCCTCTCATAACCGGTGCCGTTACAGGCGCAGGAAACGCTTGGCATTGTCGTGGAGCCAGAGCTTCTCCACCTCCTCGCCGATCGGGAGCGCCCTGATCTCGGCGATGGTGCGCGCGATCGGGCCGAGCGGATAGGCGCTGCCGAAGATGATGCGGTCCTTCAGGACGGTGCGGCCATATTGCAGCAGCGGCTCGTAGCCGGAGCCCGCGACCTGGAGGTATTTCGGCCGGACGGCGACGAGGCCGATGCTGACATTGGGGTGGCGCCAGGCGACGCCGATCAGCTCGTGCACCCAGGGAAAGCCCGGCGGCGAGGCGCAGACCCGCAATTCGGGAAAATCGACCATCACCTCGTCGAGCAGGGACGGGTGGCCGTAGCGCATCAAGGTCGAGGTCGCGAAATTGATCGAGCAATGAATGTTCACGGGAATGTCGAGCTCGATGCATTTGGCATAGAGCGGGTACATCCGCCGGTCGTTGATCGCGAGATGGTGCTCGAAGCATTGCAGGTTGAGTCCGCGCAGGCCGAGCACGCGCACGGCGGTCATGCCCTTGTTCGGGTCGACGCCGGCGAAGCCAATGAAGCGCGGCCCCTGCTCGCGGCAGAATTCGGCGACATCCTCGTTGCGGACGCGCCAGCCATAGGTCGTCTCGAGGTCGCGTGCCTTGACGCAGACATGGCTGACGCCGGCCTTGTCGTATTCTGCGAGATAGCCGGCGAGATCCTGCTGCGGTTCGGCCGCGGTTTCGCTGGCGGCATAGACCTGCCGGTAGCGCTTCAGATGCTCGGCGCCCTTCGGTCCGAAGGCGGGGAGCGGTGGGCGGCTGCCATAGTCGATGATCACGAATGCTGCTCCTTGCCGGAGAGGGCGGGCCAGGTTGCAGCCCATGGTTTCAGGGCTTCGATCGCGGCGGCGACCGCCAGAAGCTGCGCTTCCGAGTGCCAGCGGCCGACGATCTGGAGGCCGATGGGCAGGCCGTCGGGGCTCATGCCGCAGGGCACGGACAGCGCGGGATGTCCGCTGGCGTTGTAGGGGATGGTGTAGGGATACCAGGCATCGCGCAGCGGGCCGTGGTCGATGCCGTCGACGACGAGCGGGCCGTCGGATTGCTGGTCGATGGGCAGGGCCGGCGTTGCGACGGTCGGCGTGATGAAGACATCCGCGTCGTCGAAGAGACGTTCCACCTGCCGATAGATCTCGGAGCGGGCGCGCTGGGCATGGGCGAGGCGCGTATAGGTCTGCGCTTCCGGCTGCATCGTCAGGCCGAGGCGGGCGGTGCGGTCCATGCGCGCGCCGTGCTCCTCCAGCAAGGAACCGAAGCGGGCATGCTGGTAGGCGCGCATCAGCACGAGGGCCGAGGGCGTGCCGAAGACGATGTCGTCCAGCATCGCCACGCGCTCGGCGCCGGCTGCCAGCAGGCGCTCGACCGTCTCGCCGGCGGCGGCCTCCACCGCCGGGGCGACCCAGCGGTTGAGGGTTCGGGGCGCGTAGCGGAAGCGCAGGCCCTTCAGCGCCGCGACGGGATCATCGGGGAGCCGGGCAGGCTCGGCCGAGCCGCCGAAGGAGAGCGGATCGCGCCGGTCGGGGCCTTTCATCGCGTTGAACATCAGCGCGACATCCGCGACCGTGCGGCCCATCTGGCCGAGGCAGGTCAGCGAGCCGAACAGGTCCGTCGTGGTCTCGTGCGGCACCGCCCCCCAGCTCGGCTTCAGGCCGACGACGCCGCAGCAGGAGGCCGGGATGCGGCCGGAACCGGCCCCGTCCGAGGTGAGATGCAGGGGGCCGAAGCCCATCGCCGCCGCGATCGCCGCGCCGCCGCTGGAGCCGCCGCAGCTATAATCGGTGTTCCAGGGATTGCGGCTGACGCCCTGGCGCGGGGAATCGGTCAGCACCTTGTGGCCGAATTCCGGGGTGGTCGATTTTGCGAAGGGAATGGCGCCGGCCCGACGCAGGCGAGAGACCGCCTCGGCATCCGTATCGGCGACCTGTCCGGCGAAGGCATGCGAAGCGTATTCGAGCGGCATGCCGGCGACGGCGACCAAGTCCTTGACGCTGAAGGGCAAGCCGTGGAGCGGGCCGGGCGCGGCGCCTTTAGCGAGCTTGCGGTCGGCCTCGCGGGCGGCTTCGAGCGCGCTGTCGGTCGCGATATGGGAGAAGGCGTTGACCGGCTGGTTGCGTGCCTCGATCTGGCCGAGCACGGACTGCATCAGTGTCTCGGCCTTGAGCGCGCCGGAGCGCAATTCGGGCAGGAGTTTGGCCGCGCTGCGGCTCCAGAGGGGCATGCTCATCGCCAGATTCCTTCCACCCTGTCGAAGGCGCCGAGACGCAGGTCGGCGATGCCGGCCGTCAAGGCCGTCTTCGCCACTTTCTGCGAGGCGGTGCGCGGGATGTCGTCGACGAAGGCGATGTAGCGGGGGATCTTGAAAGCGGCGAGATTGGCCTCGCAATGCCTGCTGATCCGGCTGATCAGCTCGTCGCTGCCGCTGAGGCCGGCGGCGGGCAGGACATAGGCCTTGACCTCCTCGCCGCGCAGATCGTCCGGCACGGGAACGACCGCGACCTCCTCGATCTCGTCCATGTTGCGCAGCACGGTCTCGACCTCGCGGGCCGCGATGTTCTCGCCGGCGCGCCGCACCATGTCCTTGAGCCGGCCGACGATGTAGAAATAGCCTTCTGCGTCCTGCCGGAAGAGATCGCCGGTGCGGAACCATTCGCCGAAGAAGCTGTCGCGATTGGCCTCCGGCCGGTTGTAATAGCCGAGCATCAGGCCGGTGCCCTTCAGCACGAGCTCGCCGATCTCGCCGCGCGGGACGTCCTTGCCTTCCTCATCGACGACGCGCGCCTGCCGGAACGGCGCGGGGATGCCGCAGGAGCCGGAGCCGACCATGTGCAGCGCATCGAGCGGCATGTAGAGGCCGGGGCCGACCTCGGTCATGCCGAAGGCCTCCATTGCCGGGGCATTGAAGCGCTTGCGCAAGGCCGCGTTGATCTGCTTGCGGTGGCCATAGATGTTGGCGCGCATCAACTCGGTCTTGCCGTCCTCGGGCGTCTCCGGCTGCTTGAAGACGACCTCCGGGAACAGGCAGAAATGGATGCGGTGCTCGCGCAGCCAGGCGGCGAAGCGGCTGGCGCTCTGGCGCTTCGCGACGAAAAGCGTGCCGCGCTGGTAGAAGCACAGCAGCAATAACCATTGCGGGTCCATGTAGAAGAACGGCGTCGAGGCGAGCACGCGCCGGAAGCGGCGGGCATCGCGGAAGCCGTTCACGAAGCCGGCGCCGAGCCAATAGCGATGCGTCAGCATGCAGCCCTTGGGGAAGCCGGTCGTGCCCGAGGTGTACTGGATGTTCATGAGGTCGTCATGAGCGGGCTCAGGCCCGTCATGCCGCGCGCCTTCCGGCACCGAAGCGACGAGAGCCTCAAGCGTCATGGCGCACGGCGGCAACAGGCTCTCCTGTGCCTCCTCGGCGGCCATGCGCAGGATGCGGTGGGGCTGCGGGAACTTCCCGGCCTCGGCGACCTCGGCCGCCTCGCGATACTGCGGACCGCATTCGTCATGGATGACCAACGCTTCGGCGCCGGCATCGCCGAGCACATAGGCGAGCTCGCGGCCGGTATAGCGCAGGTTGACCGGCACCATCACCGCGCCGATCCGCGCCAGCCCAAGCCAGACGATCGGCATCTGCGGGCAGTTCGGCAGCATCACGCCGACCTTCATGCCGCGCGTCACGCCGAAGGAGGCGAGCGCCACCGCCATCCGGTCGACAGCCTTGTCGAGCGCCGCATAGGTGATCGTCTCGCCGGTCTCGAAGAAATTCCAGGCAAGCGCCTCCGGCGTCTCGGTGGCCGCCTCGCGCAGCAAGGTGCCGATATTGCGGGGGAAGCTGAAGCGCTCCATCTCGCGATGCCGCGCCTCGACATCGAGCGCGGCCAGGCGCGCCACATAGGCATCGGCCCAGACGGGCATTTCGGTCTCGGCGGGCAGGGGCGGCATTGGCATCTCGAAAGGCGTGTTCGCGTCGAACAGGTCTGGAAGTTATGTTTTCCGTCGGTGATCGATTGCGATTGAGAGCGTGGTGGGATTGCGAGGCTTTTTCGGTCTCTGGCGTGTTTTCCAGTTTTCCGTCTGGCCCGGCTCGCACTATTCCGCTGCGGCAAGGGCGCCGCAAATTTCTTTTTGACTAGAAAACATGCCTGCTGGTTATATTCGGTCCGAAGCCAGCGGCGGAGCCCTGCATGCGGATCACCCATCGACAGCTCGAAGCCTATATCCAGTTCATGGAGACCGGCAGCGTCACGGCCGCGGCCGAGCGGATGCGGCTGTCGCAGCCGGCGATGAGCAAGATCCTGGCGGGACTCGAAATCGACCTCGCGCTCACCCTGTTCGAGCGCAAGCGCAAGCGCCTGATCCCGACGCATCAGGCGCAACTGCTGTACAAGGAGGTGCGCCGGCTCTTCGCCTCGCTGAGCGATGTCGAGCGCTTCGCCAGGGATCTGCGCGACCTGCGGTCAGGGGAACTCAGGATCGTCTCGGCGGCCTCGATCGGCCATACGCTGGTGGCGGATGCGCTCGTCGCCTTTGCCGAGGCCAATCCGGCAATCTCGGTGACGCTCGACGTCTCCAGCGTCGTCGGCAGCGACGTGCTCGGCCAGAATGTCGATATCGGCTTCTCGGTCAGCCATTTCCATCACCCGGACCTGCTGACCGAGCCGCTCTTCCATGCCGATGCGGTCTGCGTGATGCGGCGGGACCATCCGCTGGCGTCGCGTGAAGTGATCGTGCCGCGCGATCTCGAAGGGGCGGAGTTCATCTCCTTCACCCGCAACAGCCGGATGCGGCACCTGACCGATGCGGTGTTCGAGCAGCAGCGCATCTCGCGTAAGATGCGGGCGGAGGTGTTCTCCTCGGTCGAGGCGAACGCGCTGGTCTCGCGCGGTTTCGGCATTGCCATCGTCGAGCCGATGACCGTGCATCAGGGTTTTTGGCCGGATCTGGTGGCGCGCCGCTTCGAGCCGACCATCGCCTTCACCTTCAACGCCATCGTCTCGCGCAACCGGCCGGTCTCGCCTCTGACCAAGGCGTTCCTGGCCGAACTCAGGAGCCGGATCGCAGCGCTCGCGAATGGCGACGATCCGCGCGCCGCCGAGAGCCTGATCGTGCGCCCGCCGCAGCGGCGCACGCGCGACGGCGCGGGTTCAGGCGCCGTCGTGGCGGACAAAGAAGGTGAGGCCGGCGACGCGATCGAGGATGATCACGGCGAGGAAAGTGATCAGCACGCTGATCGTTGAGATCGCGGCCAGCACCGGCGTCGCCGAATCCTGGACGAAGGAGAAGATCTGGACCGGCAGGGTCGAGATGTTCGGCCCGATCAGGAACATCGTCACCGTGACCTCGTCGAAGGAGATGATTCCGGCGAAGAGCAGCGAGGTCAGGATACCGGACCGGCACATCGGGATGACGATGTCCTTGAGCGCGCGCCATTCGCTCGCGCCCATCACATTGGCGGCGCGCACCAGGTCGGGGTCGAGGCTGCGCAAGGCGATATGGATCGGCCGGTAGGAGAAGGGCAGCGTCACGATGAGATGAGCGAGCACGATGCCCGGCGCCGTTCCAATCAAACCGAACTGGGCGACGAGCGCGACCATGGCGACGCCCATCGCGGCATGCGGGAAGAACAGTGGCGAGAAGATCGCCAGTTCCAGCCAGATTGCGAGCTTCGGTGCATGGCGCTGCGTGTAATAGGCGGCCATGAAGTTGACGATGGTGACGATCACCGCCGTCGCCGCCGCGATGCCGACGCTGATCGCGAAGGCGCGCGGCCAGCGCGGATCGAACAGCGCATCGCGATACCAGCGCAGGCTCAAGCCCTCCGGCGGGAACTGGATATAACTGGTGTCGCTGAAGGAGGCGCCGATGATGATCAGGATCGGTGCCGGCAGAGAGATCAGCAGCAGGATGCCGGCCCAGGTCGAGAGTTTGGGATTTGCCGACATCACCATCACTCCATGGTTCCGATCAGCCGGCGCTCGATGGCTTTCAGCAGGAGCAGCGACAGGAAGCTGATGGCGAGCAGGCAGATCGACCAGGCGGCGGCCTTGTTCAGATTGAAGGTGTACATGACCTCCTGGTAAATCTGCGATCCGACGAACTGATGCGACATGCCGCCGAGCACGATCGGCGTGACGATCGCGCCGATGCTCGCCAGGAAGATCACGATCAGCGCCGTGAAGGCGCCCGGCAGCGACAGCGGCAGCACGATGCGCCGGAAGGTCTGGAAGCGGCTCGCGCCAAGCACGCCGGAAGCCTCCTCCAGATTGCTCTCGATCGCCAGCAGCGAGGACAGGATCGAGATCACCGCGAAGGGGATCAGCACATGGGTCAGGCCGATGACGATGCCGAGATCGTTGAACATCAGCGCTAAGGGCTGCTGGATGATGCCGGTCCAGGCCAGCATGCCGTTGATCACGCCCTTGGGGCCGAGCAGCACGAGCCAGCCATAGGTGCGCACGACCAGGCTGACGAGCCAGGGCACGAGGACCACGATCAGGAGCGTGTTGCGCCAGCGTTCGAGCCGCCAGAGCAGGAGCGCGATCGGATAGGACAGGGCGACCGAAAGCAGGGCGACGGTCAGCGACGACAGGATCGTCCGCGCGAAGATGACCTGATAGTCGCTGCGGTTGAGGATCTGGCGGAAATAGCGCAGCGACCAGCCATCGGCATCAGCGAAGCCGTTCGAGAAGAGCTGGAAGACCGAGGCGAAGAACAGGCCGAGCAGGACGAGGACCGGCAGGAGCAGCAGCGCCTTGGCCGGCGAGGCAGGCTGCGTTTCCGTCATGGCTTCTCTCCGAAGCTCGCGGCGGCCGGCGCTGCCAGCGGTTCGAAGATTTGCGCGTCGGCGGGGTCGAAGGCGATGCGGCAGGGCGAGCCGGCTTCCGGAAGAGTCGCGCCATCGCTGGCCAGGCGCACGGCGACGAGGCGCTGTTCGCCGCAGCGCAGGATGAAGCGCAGGACCGGACCGAGCGCGATGCGCTCGACGACGGTTCCGGGCAGCGCGATGCGCCCGCCCACATCGGCATCCGGCGGCAGGATCGCGATCCGTTCCGGGCGCAGGCCGATCACGCAGTTGGTGCCTGCGGCAGGAGAGAAACCGCGCAAGCCGCTCGCCGGCAGGGCATGGCGGCCGCCCAGGCCGTCGATCTCGACGGTGCCGGCCGTCGCGGAGGCGATGCGGCCGGGGATCTCGTTGAGTTCGCCGATGAATTTGGCGACGAAGAGATTGGCGGGCTGCGAGTAGATCGCGGGTGGCGTGTCGTATTGCTGGATCGCACCCGCGCTCATCACCACGATGCGATCCGACATCAGGGTCGCTTCTTCCTGGTCGTGGGTGACGAAGACGAAGGTGGTGCCGAGCTCGCGCTGGATTTCCTTGAGGGCGACCTGCAACTGCTTGCGGAGCTGCAGGTCGAGCGCCGAGAGCGGCTCGTCGAGCAGCAGGATCGAGGGTTCGAGCACGAGCGAGCGGGCCAGCGCCACGCGCTGCTTCTGGCCGCCGGAGAGCTGCGAGATGCGGCGGCTGCCGAGATGGCCGAGGCCGACGAGATCGAGGAAGGTGCCGACCTTCCGGCGCAGCTCCGCCTCCGGCACGTTGCGCAGGCGCAGGCCGTAGGCGACGTTCTCTTCCACCGAGAAATGCGGGAACAAGGCCAGGTTCTGGAAGACCATGCCGATCGGCCGGCGCTGTGGCGGCAGGCCCGCCATGTCGCGCCCGTCGATCGCGATTTTGCCGGCGCTGGGCTGGATGAAGCCGGCGATCAGGCGCAGCAAGGTGGTCTTGCCGCAGCCGGAAGGGCCGAGCAGCGTGACGAAGGTTCCGGCCTCGACCGCGAGATCGATGCCGGAGAGCACGGTCGTCGCGCCATAGGCCTTGGTAACGCCGGCGACATGGATGGAACCGCGGGCCGCGCGGGAGGGCGCGGCCTGCGCGAGGGCTTGGGACAAGGCAGGGGACATCGATCGAATCCGCCGGGTAGCGAGTGGGGGAGAACGTGTTCGGCGGATCGCGGCTCAGGCGCTGTGATCAGCGCTTGCCGGCGGCGATCTGCTCGACCCGGTTGAGCCGATCCTCGTAGTCGCTGACGATGACATTCCAATCCGGAATATACATCTTCTTCATCAGCGCCTCGCGGGTCATGCCGAGATCCTGCTCATATTCGGGCGGCAGCACGGCCTTGTTGTTGGTCGGGATCGAACCGTTCTGGCCGGAGATGCGGGTCTGCGCGGCGGCATCCAGGAGTTCGTTGAGATAGGTGATGGTCTGCACCCGTTCGGCGGAACCCTTCGGCACCACGACGACATAGGGCAGCATCAGTGCGCCCTCCTTGGGAATCGCCAGCTCGATGGTCTTCTGGCCGTCGCGGCGCAGGCTCCAGACGCGCGTCGAGTAGAACGGAGCGGCGGTGACCTCGCCCCGCGTCAGCAGCGTGTTCATATGGGCGAGCGAGGTGTAGGTCGTCAGCGAATTGGCGAAGATCGCCTTCAATGGCTCGATGCCGGGCTCGATCTTGGCGCAGCTGCCGCCATTGGCGTGGGCGAGGATGGTGAGGTCGTAGGAGGTGGCGTAGACTGGGCGCGTCACCGCGAGCTTGCCCTTCCAGCGGGCATCCGTGAGGTCGTTCCAGGACTGGAAATCCGAGGCCTTGGCCAGCGTGTTGTTGAAGGCGATGCCGTAATAGCCGAAATGGGTGGCGAGGCCGACGATCTTGCCCTCGCGGTTCCGAACGACCAGCTCCTTTGGCAGGTTGGCGATCGCGGGGATCTCCTTGTCCTCGAAGGCTTCGAGCAGGTTCGACTTGGCGAGCCCGATCGCCTCGAAATAGGTGACCTCGACGACATTGTACTGCGAGGCGGAGGGGGAGCGGACGGCGCCGGCCGTGTTCGGCACCTCGGCCATGCGCGCGGCGATGCCGGTCTTCTGGGTGAACTGAACCTGGAAATAGTCGCGCAGCACGGCCGCGCCGCCGCCGCCCCAGGTCGCGTGAATGACCTCCGCGGCGCCTGGGCTCACACTGGCTGCCATCATCGACAGGGCGAGGACCCATCGTTTCGTCTTCATATCGCTTCTCCCGGCTGTATCGCGGGCCATTCTGTGCAGCCTTCGATAACCGGAGACTCCTTTGCACTGGCCGTCATTGCAAATTCAAAGGACGCCAAACTTCATTCCAGAAAGTTATGTTTTCGCGGGGCGGGCCAACGCATGGGGGCGCCTGCCGGAGATCTACAGGCTGGCGATGCAGCGTGATACAGCGGGCCATGGTCGCGCGCCTTACCCTCACCGAGCCTGCAACTGCCCGACAGGAGATCAAGAAGAGCCGCTTCATCGCGGTTGCCGGCCCCGTTGCCGATGAGGCAGCCGCCAGGGAATTCATTGCGGCGCAGTCCGATCCTGCCGCCAATCACAATTGCTGGGCCTGGCGTTTGGGGCAAAGTTATCGTTTCAACGATGACGGGGAACCGAGTGGAACCGCCGGCAAGCCGATTCTTGCCGCGATCGACGGGCAAGGCGTCGATGGGATAGCCGTCGTCGTGACGCGCTGGTTTGGCGGCGTCCTGCTGGGCAGCGGCGGATTGATCCGTGCCTATGGCGGCACGGCTGCGCTGTGCCTGCGCGGTGCCGAGAAGGTGGCGCTGATCGAGACCGTCTCGGTGACGGTCACATGCGGTTTCAGCGATTTGACGCTTGTCCAGGCCCGGCTGGGCGCATTCCCCGGTGTAGAGGTGCGTGATCAGGTTTTCACGGATACCGGAGCAATCTTGTCGGTGTCGACTCCCAAGGCCGAGGCCGAAGCCGTGATTCGGCTGCTGACGGATCTGACCAGCGGACGCGCGGCGGTCAGGAGGATCGAATAGCCGGACGCACTGTGGGGCCGCGCCGCCGGCAGGCCTTCCAAGCGCGAGTGCCCATGGCGAGCGCCGGCAAGAACGTCAGCGCATATGGGCGCCCCGACTCGGTCGCAACAGCCAGGAGCGCCGCAGGACGGAGTAGGCAGCTTGCTGTCGAAGTGCAGTTGAAGAGGGAAGATCCGCTGCGGATCGAAGAGAACCCCCCGTTCTGAAAAGATCTGACAGAACAGGGGGTTAAAATGGTGGGCGCGACAGGGATCGAACCTGTGACCCCTACGATGTCAACGTAGTGCTCTCCCGCTGAGCTACGCGCCCGTCTGCCGCCGAAGCGACTTCTGGAAGCGTGTCCGGGCCGTGTTGGCCGCGACCACGCTGCGAGGTGAGGGGGCTATAGCGGCTCGCTTCGCAGCTTGCAAGGCGTTCGCCGCATAAATTCTCAGGCGGCCAACAGCTTCTCGACTTCGTTGACGAGCTCGCGCAGATGGAAGGGCTTCGACAGCACCTTGGCATCCTTCGGCGTCTGCGAATCGGGGTTGAGCGCCACGGCGGCGAAGCCGGTGATGAACATCACCTTGATGTCGGGATCGAGCTCGGTGGCGCGCCGCGCCAGCTCGATGCCGTCCATCTCCGGCATGACGATATCGGTCAGCAGGAGCTCGAACGGCTCCTCGCGGAGACGATTATAGGCCGACAGGCCGTTGTCGAAGGAAGCGACGTCGTAGCCCGCATTCTGCAGGGCCTTGACCAGGAAGCGACGCATGTCGTTGTCGTCTTCCGCGAGCAGTATCTTCGTCATGGGCCTGTTCTGTCCGTCCCTAAGGCCTGTGTTTCGATGCGTCTGGCGCCCGGATGGCCGCCGGGCCTGGAACGGCTGGGTACTCACCCGTCCACGCAGTTGGAACCATGTCGGCCTATAAGGCGCCATCGTAGTAAACAACGGGTGAATCCGAAGCAGGATTTTCACGGCTTCACGACATCGCTTCAACCGGCCGGGTTTGTATGCTTCAGTCGGGCACGATGAGTTCTTCTTCCGCCCCCCTTCGCACGGGCTCCGACGTCGTCGTCGCCGAGATCGAGCGCCCCTTCAGCGTCTACCAGCCGGCGCTTCAGGTGGTGCCGGTGGTGGTCGACGTGCCGCATGCCGGACGTTGCTATCCGCGCAGCTTCGTCGAGGCCGCGCGGCTGCCGCTGCGAAGCCTCAGGCGCTCGGAGGATGCATTCGTCGACAAGCTGTTCGGGCAGAGCGTGGCGCTGGGTGCCCCGCTGCTGGCGGCCGAGTTCCCGCGGGCCTTTCTCGACGTGAACCGGGAGCCCTACGAGCTCGATCCGCGCATGTTCGACGGGCGGCTGCCGCCCTTCGCCAATACGCGTTCGATGCGCGTCGCGGGCGGGCTCGGCACGATTCCGCGCATCGTCGGCGATGCGCAGGAAATCTATCTCGGGCGCATTCCGATCGCGGAGGGGCTGGCCCGAATCGACGGGCTCTACCGTCCTTACCACGCCGCGCTGCGCGCGCTCGTCCAGCGGACGCAGGCGGTGTTCGGCACCTGCATCCTGGTCGATGCTCATTCGATGCCCTCCGCCGGGCTCGACCGCGACGGGTTGGCGAAATCGGACATCATCCTGGGCGATCGCTTCGGCACCAGCGCCGCAGGCTACATCATCGATATCGCGGAGCAGGCCTTCATGCGCCTCGGCTTCAGCGTGACCCGCAACCGGCCCTATGCCGGCGGCTTCATTACTGAGCATTATGGCGCGCCGGCTGCGGGCGTCCATGCGCTGCAGATCGAGGTCAACCGGGCGCTTTACATGAACGAGGCGACGCTGGAGCCGCATGCGGGCTTCGATGCGATCGAGCAGGCCATTGCGGGCGCGATGGCCGATTGCTTCGCGCGCTGGAGCGGATGGCTCGACGAATGGCGTTCGGCTGCGGAATAGCTGCCGGAAGATCGAAGGGACTGTGCCCCGCCACCTTGCGGGACGAAAAAAAAGGGCCGCACACTGGCGTGGCGGCCCAAGTCTAGGGAGGAAACGCCCAAGGAGGGCAATGAAGGTTTGAGATCATCTCCCCTTCGCAGTGCACAATATGAGGGTGCGCTGCAAAACGCAATGAAAATCGTTCGGAATCACAGGCGTCATGCACTCGTTGCATGGCGTGCCCTGGGTTTAGTAGGCTTTTTGTGAGTTTTTGACCGTTACCTGTGTGCGCGGCACGGTATTCCTCGATGCTGATGCTGCAAAGCAGCAAATTGGAGAGCATTTTATGAGCGCAGTCGATTTCGGCGCTTTCGTCGCTGATCTGGCCACCCAGTCGGGACGAGCGATCCTGCCGTTCTTCCGCGCTCACCACGCGACCGAGGACAAGTCGCAGGGCGGCGTGTTCGATCCGGTGACCGAGGCCGACCGCGCGGGCGAAGCGGTGATGCGCCATATGATCAAGCGTCAGTTCCCCGCCCATGGCGTGCTCGGAGAGGAGTACGGCGCCGAGAACACCGAGGCCGAATATGTCTGGGTTCTCGATCCGATCGATGGAACGCGCGCCTTCATTTCCGGCATTCCGGTCTGGGGCACGTTGATCGGGCTGACCCGCGAGGGGCAGCCGGTCTACGGCATGATGCACCAGCCCTTCTCGGGCGAGCGTTACTCCGGCGACGGGCGGGAGGCGCGCTATGAGGGGCCGGGCGGGCCGAAGAAGCTGCGCACCCGGCCGGTGACGGAACTCGGATCGGCCACGCTGATGACGACCTCGCCGGCCATGTTCAAGGACGAGGAGGCGGCCGCCTTCGCGCGGGTCGAGAACGCGGTCAGGCTCTCGCGCTATGGCTGCGACTGCTATGCCTATTGCATGCTGGCCTCTGGCCATATCGATCTGGTGATCGAGAGCGGGCTCAAGCCCTACGACATCGTCGCGTTGATTCCGATCATCGAAGGCGCCGGCGGTATCGTGACCTCATGGGACGGTGGCAGTGCCGCCGGCGGGGGACGCATCCTCGCCGCCGGCAACAAGGCGCTGCATGAGGCTGCCCTGGCCCGGCTCGCCGGCTGAGGCGGGCGCGGCCTGATCCTCGCCGGGGATGAAGGCGTCGAAGGCGGCCCAGAACTGGGCGCGGATCGCGTCGTTCTCCATCAGGATCTCGTGCCGCGCGGTCGGCAGAACCAGCGCGGAGCCGGTCTTGAGGCGGGCCGCGAAACGCTCGATCGCGGGTGTCGAGACGACCGGGTCGCGCCCCGCGGCGATGATCAGCGTCGGCACCTTGACCTCCAGCGCGGCTGAGGGCGCGCCGAGCCGGGCCATCAGGCGAAAGGCGGTCCTGATCCAGGCGATGGTCGGGTCGCCGATGCTGAGATGGCGGGCCTGCGCCGAGAGCGCGCTGTTGCGGGCATAGCGGGCGGCATCGCTGGTCAGCCGGTTGCCTTCGAAGGGTTTCGTCGCGATCGCGGTATCGCCGCCGCCGGGGATGAAGGCACGGCCGAAGCCGAGCCAGTAGAGCAGGCTGGCCAGATGGCCAGCGCGCGCCGGATTACCGATCAGGGAGAGGCCCAGCATCGGGGCGAGCGCCACCATGCGCGAAACCGGGAGGGCGCCGACGCGGGCCGCGTCCAGGCACAAGGCCGCGCCCATCGAGTGGGAAAGCACGAAATAGGGCGGCGGAAGCTTTGCCTGCATCTCGGCCATCGCCAGTGCGAGATCGGCTTCGTAATGGCGCAGGCGGCCGACATGCCCCTTGCGCTCGCGCCGCACGAAGCGCTGCGAACCGCCCTGGCCGCGCCAGTCGAAGCTCAGAACATGGAAGCCGCGGCGGCGCAGCTCCGCGATCGTCTCGCTGTAGCGCTCGATGAATTCGGCGCGGCCCTGCACGACGACGACGCTGCCGCGCACCCGCTTCACCGTCGGGCGCCAGCTGGCGAAGCGCAGCGAGGCGCCGTCGCGGGTCCTGGCGAGCCAGACCTTGCCATGGCCCGGTACGGGATAGCCGGGATCGGCGAAAAGAACGGCCTCGGCCATCGCAGACTCCGCATCGCGACCAGGCTTCACGCCGGTCGCCGTACTGCTCACGGGCTTCGTTATGCCCGCTGGGGAGGGCTCTTGAAAAGCCGGAAAGCCATCCCAGATCATGGATGCGCAGGCCGGAACCGGGTGCGCAAACCGAAACCAGGCCCGCGCTCAGGCGAGGCGGGCCGACCAGATTGTCGCTTCTTCGGAGGACATACCATGCGTCAGTTCGATCTTTCCCCCCTCTATCGCTCGACCGTCGGCTTCGACCGCCTGTTCAATCTCCTCGACCAGGCGACGAGCAACGATGCCGCGCCGGGCTACCCGCCCTACAATATCGAGCGGACCGCCGAGAACGCCTACCGCATCACCATCGCGGTTGCGGGCTTCAGCGAGAACGACCTCTCCATCGAGAGCAAGGAGAACGGGCTCACCGTCAAGGGTGAGAAGCAGCCGGCCGGCGCCGAGAAGCGCGAGGTCCTGCATCAGGGCATCGCCGCCCGCGCCTTCGAGCGTCGCTTCCAGCTTGCCGACTATGTGCAGGTGACCGGAGCCAGCCTCGAGAACGGCCTGCTCCATATCGACCTCGTGCGCGAGATTCCCGAGGCCAAGAAGCCCCGCCAGATTCCGATCGGCGCCGGCTCGGCCAAGGTTCTCGAAGCCAAGGTCGAGACCGCCAAGGCTGCGTAATCCGTTTCGGCCCGACGGGCTGAAGAGGGAAAGGCTCCCGACGTCGACCTGTCCAAGGCTATCGCTGGTGCGTCGGGGGGCAAATGGCTGGAGCAATTCCGCAATTCTCCGAAGCGCGGAATTGTTCCAAGCCTGTTTCTACCGCGTTTTCTTCGCGCAAACCGATGTCCGTTTCGCTTGAAGACGCTCCAATTGTGCCAGTGCGTTGAGCGCAATTGCGATGATTGCATCGTTCGAGAAAATGGCTGCGGCTTGTTCGCAGCCATTCTTGTTTCCCGTGATTTTCCGCGCCGATGATTTTGCGGATGGCCGCGGCGAATCGGCTCTCCGACGGACCGATTTCGCAGCGAGAGGCGTTTCGTATCCTCGCATGTGTCTTCCGCACGGCCCGCGCTGTTGCTCGGTGCAGATGCACCGTTCGGTGCCAAGCTGCCGGGGCAGTCTGTCGAACCTCTGCCCACCCATCGCGGCGCATTCTACCGGATGTCCTTCGCCGTGAGACGCGGCCAGTTGCCGTCGGCGCGCGCGATGTAGGTCTTGGTCCGACCAAGCCAGGTCCGCCTCACGCTCACATCATAGTTGAGATAGAGCCGGCCATCGATGATCGACCAGGCTTCCGGCTCGATCTTCACGAGATAGCCGCGCGAGGTGCCGTAGGCGCAGAAGCCGCCATAGGCCGGCAAATAGCGCTCCGGATCGCTCTCGAACAAGGCCTTGTGCTCGGCGCTGGCGAAGCGCCAGGTGGCGCCGCCATGGCGGACCGAGAATTCCGGCTTGCCCGGTCTGGGCTCCCCTTCCCGAAAATACGCGACGGGGTCGTAGCCCCGGATCGCGAGCCCATCGCGGGAGTCGAGCGTGTTGACGGGGCGTGGTGTCGCCGTTCCGGCCTCGCCCCGGGCAGCCATCGCCATGGCGGCGAAGCCGATGAGGGTGCGTCTGTCGAGCATGACGTTTCCCCTGTTCTCAGGCATTGCGCGCTTCGAGCACCTCGAAGACATAGGCCGCGAGATAGCCGTAGACCGCGTGGCCGACGAGGCTCATGAAGGACAGGCGCGGCACGTCGCTGAGCAGGAAATGCTGCCCCGCGAGCGGCGCGAAGAAGGCGAGCGCGATGAAATAGGTGATCACGCCCCAGATCCAGCCATCCGCCGGCATGCCGAAGCTCTTCACCCAGCGCGTCAGCGCCCAATAGCCGAGCGGGTAGAACAGGAAGCCGGTGACGAAGTGCAGCAGCTTGGCGGTCGGCGTCGAGATCGTCAGGCCGAGTTGGTGGAAGAAGAGCGACTTCACCAGCTCCGGCGGCTCCAGCGGATATTCGGCAAACCACGCGGTCGGCACGGCCGAGAACAATTCCCAGAAGCCGAGGCCCGCGAAGCCGCCGAGGGCGAGGTTGAGCACGGTGCGGGTCGAGGGCAGCGCGAAGCTTCGGGTCATGGTCGCGGTGGTCATGGCAAGCGTCCTTTCCAGATGTCAGTGAGCGATGGCGAGCGGGGTGGAGGCCACAGCGAGTGCGGCGAGCCGGCCGGCGCCGCGGGCGCGCAATTGCGTCAGCCGGCGGAGGGCGAAGAGATTGGTGCCGCCGCGACGCCTCAGACGTTCGCCAAGGATTTCGGCGGCGCGCTCATGCTCGCCGGCGCGGATCAGGCTCTCGGCATAGGCCTGCTCGAACAGGTCGCGCTGGGCATGGCTGCCACCGATGGCGAGCAATCCGCAGCGGGCGGTGCCGAGCAGACGGGCGGCCTCGTCATAGTCGCCTTCGTGGAAGGCAATCAACCCGAAGGCTGCGAACGCGCCGTTGCGGGCGGCGTCGCGGCGCTCGCCGCTGGGATGAGCCTCGGCATCCTCGATCAGGCTGCGGGCGATGGCTTCGGCCCCGTCGGTCTGGCCGGCGCCGAGCAACGAGAGCGCATAGTGCAGGTCGGCGAAGACGAGGCGGCCGTCATGGATACGCCCTTCGGCCTTGGCTGCGAGTTCCTCCCAGCGATCGCCGACATCGATGCCGGCATAATCGAGCCGGGCGAGCAGCGAGGCGCCATTGGCGATGTCGCGGTAATCGTCGGTCGGCTCGGCCCGGATCTCCTCGTCGTAGAGCCGCAGCGCCTCGCCGGCCTCGCCGCGTTCCAGCCGGAACAGGGCGAGATGCCAGAAGATGTGGAAGCGCAGGTTGTTGGCGTGGGCGAGATGGCGTCCGTCGCCGAGCCAGGCGATGCCCTCTTCAGCGCGGCCGGTCATCTCCAGCACATGGGCGACGGCATGGCGGCCCCAGGCGTCGCGCGGGCTCAAGGTCACGGCGCGGCGACCGGCATGCTCGGCCTGCGTATAGAAGCCGCGCTCCTCCAGCGCGAAGGCATGGCAGCCATGGACGAAGCCGGCGAGCGGATGGCTTTCGCCGAAGCCCGGCGCGAAGCGATTCAGGGTCGCGAGCATCTGCGCCTGATCGCCGAGCATGAAGCGAATGCCGTGCGAGAGCTTCAGCGCCAGCACGTCGAAAGGATGGGCGAGGAGGATCGTCTCCAGCCGCTCGGCCGCCCGGCGCGGCGCATCGTCGAGCCAGAGCGCCAGCGCTTCGATCACCATCATCTCGCGGTGCGTTACCGGTCGCAGAAGTGCCGAAGCCCTTGCCTTGACCAAGCAATCGCGAGCCGGAGCGACGAACTCCGCACGGGCCAGCGACAGCAGCATCAGCCCCTTGGCGGAAAGGGCGAGCGCGAAATCGGGATCTGCGGCAAGCGTCCGGGCGAGATGCTCGGGCGTCGCGGCGGCATGGGCCATGAGCGCTTCAAGCATGTCGTTCCAGGCGAGGCGCGCGGCATCGTTGGAGACGGTGATGCGATCGCCGGAGAGATCGTGATGCGTGGCGTAAGACATGGGTTGCTCCATTGCCGCGCCGCGAGGGGCGCTCTTCAGGGAGTTCGCAACGGCTCGATCAAGCGGGGTTCAACTCGCTTCACGGACCCGTGTTGTCAGCGGGGTGGCCGCGGCCTGCTCGTGCTGCGGCTCGGCCTGGGGCTTGTGCCCCGGCCCGGCCCAGGGCGTGCTCTTGAACCAGCCGACCGTGATCGCAGTGGCGAGGATCAGTGCGAAGCCAGCGAGATTCAGCAGAGCGACGATGAACTCGCCGCGTCCGGCGATATCGGCAACCGTACCCAACAGCCGCGCGAGCACCACACTGGCGAGGAAGGCCGCCAGCGACTGCCGGCCAATCACGATGAGGAGATGGCCCGCGCCACGATCAAGTCGGTCTCGCCAGGGATCGATCAGGCTCAGCACGAGATAGGCGAGCGCCAGGAAATGCAGCACGCGCAGGATATGCAGGTCGGTCTTCTCGTTGACGGGGACGACGAGGTCGCGGGTCGCCTGTGTGAGCGGGCAGTGCTCCAGGATGCCCCAGAAGGACAGCGGCACCGATAGCAGGAGGAGGAGCGCGGCCGCCGCCATCAACCGCCGATCTCCGAGCTCGGGCACCGGCAGCCATTTCATGGCCATGAAGAAGCCGATGAAGAAGATTAGCTGCCAGGCGACGGGATTGAGGAACCAGCCGGCGCCGTTCCACGGATTGCCGGACAGGTTGAAGCCGACCGTCCAAACTGCCGCATAAAGAGTCGCCGCGATCAGGAAGGGCAAGGCGGCATTGCAGCGATGCGCCAGCATCATCACCGGCACGAGCGCGAGGATGACGAGATACATCGGCAGGATGTCGAGATAGTCCGGCTGCCAGGTGAGCGTGGCAAGGCCGAGCAATGCGTTCTCGGGATCGGCCAGCAGCGGCTGGAATTGCTGCGCGAGCACGGCGAGGCCGAAGACTCGGTCCAGTGCGGCAGCAATCGCGATCAGCGCCAGGACAAGGCCGATCTGCGCCCAGTAGACCTGCCAGATCCGGTGGGCGATGCGGGCGGTCCCCAGCCGGAGGCCGCGCCGGGTGAAGACGCTGCCGAAGGCGAGCGCGCTGGCGATGCCAGAGCAGAAGACGAAGAGCTCGGCGCCCGAGGAAAAGCCGAAGCGCGCAGGAATCCAGGCGTTCCAGCTGTTCTCCGGCAGATGCGCGACGAAGATGATCAGCATGGTCAGGCCGCGAAAGAAATCGAGCCGCTCGTCGCGAGGCCGCTTCGCCGGGGCGACAGGGAGCGCGGCCATCAGAACGCTCCCTCGTAGCTGGATGCATCGATGCGGCAGGCCAGCAAAGTGAAGCCGTCGCGCCGGAAGGCCGCCTCCGCTTCGCGAGCGAGCGTTGCGCGATCGTCGATCGTAGCGCCATGCCCGCCCATTGCACGGGCGACGGCGGCAAAATCGGTTTCGCCGATATCGACGCCGGCACGGGCCAAGCCGAGCTGGCGTTGCTTCAATGCGATCAGCCCAAGCTCCGTGTCGACCAGTACGACGACGATCACCGGCAGACCGAGATCGCGCAGGGTCGCCAGCTCGCCCAGCACCATTTCGAGGCCGGCATCGCCGACGAAGCACAGCGTCGGCCGGCCGGAACCGAGTGCCGCCCCCGTCGCCAACGGCAGTGAGCAACCCATGGTGCAGAGCCCGCTCGACTGCAGCAGGCGGCGCGGTCCATCGCAATTCCACATCTGGCTGAGCAGGATGCGATGCGCCCCGGAATCGGCAGTGGCGACCGTTCCTGTCGGCGCGACACGGCGCAGCGTCTCGAAAACGGCATGCGGCCCCCAGTCTCCCGGGGCGGCAAAGGCAGCACGGAAGGCCTTGCGGATCGCGGCCGGCTCGCCGCCCAGCCAGGTCGCCTTCCCCGCCAGCCCTTCCGTCAAGCTCGTCAGCGTCATGCCGACATCGCCTTCCAGCAGCAGGCAGGAATGATGCATGCCGTGCTGGATCGCCTCTGCGACGATTTCGATGACGCGCTTGCCGGCAGGCCAGGGGTTGCGCCAACCCTGACGCATCTCGATGGGGTCGTACCCGGCCAGCACGATCAGGTCGGCGGTCTCGATCAGCGGGCGGACGAGTGCGTCGGCCTTGGGCGAAAGGCCCACCGCCCCGATCACGCGCGGATCGTCTTCCGGCACCAGCCCCTTGGCCTTGTAGGTGGTGAGCAGCGGCGCGCCTGTACGGCTCAGGAATTCGTCGAGCGCAGCCGCCCCGCCCTCCTGGCCGACAAGGTCGAGGCCGGCGATCACCAGAGGTCGCTCGGCGGCAGCGATCAGTGCTTGCGCGGACCGTAGATCGGCCGGGATGGAAGGAGCGGCAGAGGATATGGCAGGCGCCGCGCGCCGAGCCACATGCGCTTCCCCGACCGAGATCGGCAGGTCGATATGGACCGGCCCCGGCCGACCGCGCCGGGCGAGCGCGACCGCCTTGGCCACGACGAGATCCTCGGTGCCGGTTTCCGCGCGGAAGCTCGCCTTGACCAGCGGGCGCAGCACGGCCTGATGATCGAAGACCTGATGCGTGTAGCTTTCGGCCAGAGCCTGATCGACGCAGCCGGTCACGACGATCAGCGGCACCCTGTCCTGCTGGGCATTGGCAACGACATTGACCGCATTGGCGACGCCGGGCCCCAGCGTCGCGACCAGCACGGGCAGCGCTCCGGTCGCATGCCAGAGTCCTTCCGCCATGAAACCGGCCGCGTTCTCGTGCCGCGCGAGCTGGAAGCGGATACCAACGCGTTCGAGCGCATCGACCAGCGCCAACACCTCGCCGCCGGGGATGCCGAAGGCATGGGTCGCGCCGGCCGCCGAGAGCTGGGCCGCCAGAAGATCGGCGCCCGTCACGCGTTTTTCCGGATCGGCTCCAGCCGGTTCCGCTGCCGCTATCCGTTCGTGGCGCATCGCCTGTCTCCGCTTCGCCGCTGCAGCGGCCATGCGGGAGAGATCGCGCGGGATGCCGGTTTGGTTACACGATCACGGAGACGTGAGCTTTGCTGCCGGGGCAGGCGGCAGTGCCGGCATCATCAGATGCCAGGCCCGTTCCACCCAAGCCGCGTCGGCGATATGGCCGCCGCCATGCAGGCAGAGCTCCAGCCGCGCTTGACCGCCACAGCCGGTCGCCTGCCGGCAGGCCAGCCCTTCCGGCGCGGAGGTGGCGCGAGCAATCTCCGCCCAGCCGGCGGTACAGCCGCCCGGCGCGAAGATCGCGAGGCTCCTGAAGACATCGCCCTGCCGGGCGCCGGAGCGCAAGGTGCGGCCGGCGAGCGGCACGGTCGTATCGCTTGTGCCATGGACATGGATCAGCGGCGGGCGCGGGCCTTCGCAGCTTTCGGGCAGCGGCTCCCAGAAGGCGCCGGCAATCGGCGCGAAGGCGGCGAAGCGCCGCGGCATCCGGCAGGCGAGATACCAGACCATCGAGCCGCCCTGCGAGAAGCCGCTCGCGAGGACGCGGCCGGGATCGACGGGAAAGCGCGCAACGACATCGTCCAGCACCTGCCCGACGAAGGCGAACTCGTCGCGATGGTGAGCGGGCGAGCCGGGATAGGACCAGGAACGACCTGCCCCGTCGGGAGCGATCAGCGCGACGCCGATGCGCCGGGCGACGGCCGCGAGGCCGGGATCGCCGATCACCTCCTCCGCCGACCCTTGATAGCCATGGAAGTAGACGATGGCGCCGACCGGCCTTTCCTTGGCGGCTTGCGGGGGCAAGACGATGCGGTAGCTGCCGCTCACCACCTTGCAGCCCGAAGGGGCGGAGCAGGCGTTATCGGACTTGGGAAGCGCCGGCTCCTGGGCGACGACCGCAGTGGCCGTCATGGCGAAGCCCGCCAGAGCGCTTGCAAGACGTAGCCTTGAGGCCATCTGCGATCTCCCTGGCGCATCGATGAAGCCTCGCGCTCCCGCACGAGCGTAGCCAGCGATGGCCCTCACTTCACCGCCGCATCGCGGGCTTGTGAGCCCACGCGCGCCATGCGACGGAAATATTGCGAATCCACCAGGCGAAAAGCGCAAGACGTGTCGCTGCAAGAGCTCGAAACCCAGCTCCGACCGATCTTCCTCGCGGCTCTTGCCGGCGATGCCGCCGCTTATCGCCTGTTCCTCGATACGATCAGCCAACGACTGCGCGGCTATCTGCGTCAGATGCTGGCGCGCGCTGGCCGGACCGAGGCGAGCGAGACGGAGGACGTGCTGCAGGAAACCCTGCTGGCGCTACACCTGTCGCGTCACACCTACGATGCCGCGAGCCCGGTGACGGCCTGGGCGCATGCGATCGCGCGCTACAAGCTCGTCGATCACCTGCGCCGCACCGGCCGCCATGCCGACGCCCTGCCGCTCGATGACGAGGCGCACCAGCTCGCCGCCGCGACCGACAGTGTCGCGTCGGATGCGCGGCTCGATCTGACACGCGCCATGGCCGCCCTGCCGGAGCGGACGCGCAGCCTGATCGACCAGGTCAAGCTCCAGGGCGCGACGGTGGCCGAGGCCGCGCACGCCACGGGCATGACCGAGACGGCCGCCAAGGTCGCGATCCATCGCGGCCTGCAGGCCATGGCCAGGTTCCTCTCCCGGCGCGGTGCACGCTCGGCGTGAGGACGAAAACTGTAACCTTTTGCCCTTTTGCCGCGAATGAGGCTGACAGGAGCCCGGATCACCCACCATGCGAACCGACGACCTGATTTCCCTGATGAGCGCAAGCAACCAGCCGGTGGATACCGGCTGGCTGCGCCGCGGTACATGGCTGACCGCGCTCGCCGCCCTGGTGGTGACGGTGGCGCTGCTGGTGTTCACCATCGGCGTCCGGCGCAATCTCGCAGGCGCGCTCGCCACCACGCCGGTCATCGCCAAGATCCTCTTCGGTGCGAGCATCGCTGCCATCGCACTCATTCTGTTCCAGCGTAGCCTGCGCCCGGGTCTGAAGCCGAAGCGCCTGCTGCCGCTCGTCGCGATCCCCGTCGGGCTGGTCGCCGCCTGGGCCTTGCTGACGCTGGCGCAGGCGCCGGCGGAACAGTGGCAGGCACTGATCTTCGGGCGCTATTGGCGCAGCTGTCTGTTCAATGTGCCGCTCTACGCCTTGGGCCCACTCGTCGCGCTGCTCTGGCTGGCGCGCCGCGGCGCGCCGGTCGATCGCACGTTGACGGGTCTCTGCGCCGGCCTCGCCTCGGCCGGGCTGTCCGTTGTGGCCTATGCACTGCATTGCCCGGACGATACCATCCCGTTCCTTGCAACCTGGTACACGCTGGCCGTGGCGATGGTGACCGTTTTCGCCGCCCTGGTTTTTCCGCGCCTCCTGCGCTGGTGATTTCGCCCCCGTCGAGTTGACTCGAAGCTTTCAGGCCTTTCGAACCCATTCCGCCGCATCACGAAAATGACGGGCCGGCTTCCGCGACGATCGTTCGTTGCGGGCCGCGGGTGAAATAGCTTTCGGCTATCGAAACCAGAGAAAGCGGATATTTCCGCCGAACGGGCCACTCCGGGATGCTGCCTTCCGGTCGCGAGATTGCGCGACGCTCAGGAAGGACACAGCCATGTCGATACGATACGCATCTGCGATCCGCGGCCTGCTGGCGGGCGCTGCCTGCGCCGCCGCCCTCATCCACGGCGCCGGTACCGCGCAGGCCGGTACCTGTCCCGCCGACAAGCAGCTGAAGCAGCCGCGGACGATCGAGAACGCACCGGATGTCGGGATCCGGCGTGAAACGCTCGCCGTCGTGAACGTCACCGGCTGGCGCAATCTCGGCGATCTGCGCCTGCGCACGCGTCGCCTGACCGTCGCGGTCAACGGCATCGTGCCGTTCCATCGCCATGACGACCGCCCCTCGATCGTCTATGTCGCCTCCGGCGAAATCATCGAGCACAGCGCCTTCTGCACCATCCCGATCGTTCATCGGGCCGGCGAGTGGACGCCCGAATTCGGCCCCGGCCACGCCCATTGGTGGGAGAACAAGTCGGGCAAGGAGGTCGTCCTGCTCTCCTCCGACATCGTTCCGCCGGACATGCTCGACGATCCCGACATGTAACCCGGAGCACGCCGATGCGGGCTGGCGTTTCGCCGCCCGCCTTCCGGCGACGTGGCCTAGTCACCCCCTTATCGGAGACCGTCATGATGACGAAGATCTTCGTTGCCCTGGTTGCCTTGTCCCTCGCCGCGCCCGCTGCGGCCGAGACCGAGACCGAGACGGAGCGTGCGGTGAAGACGCTCTACGAGCATTTCGTCGCCGCCCAGAATGCCCGCGACGCCAAGGCGGTGCGCGCGCTGATGTGGGATTCGCCGAATTTTGTCTGGATCAGCGACGGAAAGGCTTTCTGGGGCGCCGATCGGATGATCGAGCGCATGAGCGCCTTCCAGCGTTCCGATGTCTGGGAGGTGATGCCCGACCGTGGCCGGGCGCGTGTCGTCGAAGTCAGCCCGGTCAGCGCCGTGTTGTTCCAGCCGCTGAGCCTCACATTGGGGCCCAGGGCCGATCCGCGGAGAATAGCGTTCCTCGTCAACGTGCTGTGCGTGCGCACTCCGGACGGCTGGCGTGTCGGGGCTCTGCACACCACCGAGGAAAATCCGAACTGAGCCGGCACCGGGTGACGCCGCCCCCGAAGGACGGAAACAATGCGAACCGAACCCGCTCCGACCGCCAGCATGGCGATGCCGTTCGCGAGCCCGCGCCCATGGCTGCAAACCGTCGTGATTGCGCTGACCGCCTTTCTGACACTGGTCGACCTGTTCGCCATGCAGGCGATCCTGCCCGCGCTGGTCCGGCACTACGGCGCGAGTCCCGGCGCGATGGGCGTCGCGGTCAATGCGAGCACCATCGGCATGGCGTTTTCGAGCCTTGCCACATCCTATCTGAGCCCCTCGATCGATCGTCGTCGGGGCATTACGACAAGCCTCGTTCTTCTCGCGATACCGACCGCGGCACTGGCCTATGCGCCGGATCTGGCGGTCTTCACCGGCCTGCGCGTGCTGCAGGGCGTGTTCATGGCCGCTGCCTTCACGCTGATGCTGGCTTATCTCGGCGAGCATTATTCGGCGGCCGACGGCGCAGCGGCCTTCGCGGCCTATATCGCCGGCAATGTCGCCAGCAACTTCTTTGGACGGCTGCTGTCGGCTTCGGTCGCCGACCAGTTCGGACTGGCTACGACCTTCTTTGTTTTCGCCGCGCTCAATCTGGCTGGCGCCGCGCTGGTACATGCCACCGTCCGGCGTGCGCCGCCGATGGCGGCAGCCACGGCACCGGCGGGCTCCGTTGCAGGAGCGCTGCGGCTGCATCTGGCCGACCCGCAGCTGCGTGCCAGCTTCGCGATCGGCTTCCTGATCCTCTTCGCCTTCATCGGGCTGTTCACCTATGTGAACCTCGTGCTGGCGGCACCGCCCCTGGCACTCGGGATGATGGAGATCGGCTTCGTCTACTTCGTCTTCGCGCCGTCGGTCGCGACCACGCTCCTGGCGGGCGGTCTGGCGCCGCGCCTCGGGGCGCGATGGAGCCTCCTGTTGAGCCTGGGTACCGCGCTCGCGGGCCTGCCGCTGCTGCTGCTGCCTTCTCTGGCGGCCGTGCTTGCCGGGTTGGTCCTCTTCGCCGTCGGCACTTTCGCCGCGCAGGCGGTCGCAACCGGCCATGTCGGCCGGACGGCGCAGCGCGAGCGCGGCGCGGCAAGCGGGCTCTATCTCGCGAGCTATTTCTTCGGAGGCCTCGTCGGCAGCATCGCCCTGGGCCAGGTCTTCCAGCGCTTCGGCTGGGGAGCGACCGTGCTGGTGATCGGCCTGGCGCTGCTCGCGGCGGCGGGGCTTGCCGGGACGCTCAGCGAGCGAGCCGGCAAGCCCCGCCGCAAATAGTCTTGCGGCACGATTTCTGTGACCCGTCCTGTAACCAAACGGCCTACCCCTGCGAACATCTGTCCGATGGCATCCTGTCGCCCGCCCACCGCGCCACCCGGTTGCCATGAGCGAGGGCATCGGCATGGAAATGCACCAGATCCGCTATTTCCTCGCGGTCGCACGCAGCCTGAACTTCACCCGCGCAGCGGAGCAATGCCATGTCGCGCAACCCTCGTTGACGCGCGCCATCCAGAAGTTGGAGGACGAGCTCGGCGGGCTGCTCCTGCATCGCGAGCGGCAGAACACGCATCTGACCGAGCTTGGCCGGCTCATGCTGCCACATCTGGAGCGCACCTATGTCGCGGCGCAGGCGGCGAAGGACCTGGCGCGCGGCGTCAGCAAGGGCGACATGGCTCATCTGCGCCTCGGCGTCCTGGAGACGGTCTCCTCTGCGGTGCTGACGGGCCTGCTTGAAAGCCTCAACACCTGTTTGAACGGCTTTGAGCTGACGCTTGTCAAACTGCCGCACAGGGAGCTTGTCGCCCGGGCGCTGGAGGGTGATTTCGACCTGGTCTTCCTGAGCGATGCGGTGGAGCTTCCCGAGCGGATGCGCAGCTGGTCCCTGTTCAAGGAAGGCAGCCGGCTCGTCGTTCCGCAGAGCCATCCGCTCGCCCGCAAGACCAGCATCGCGCTCGACGATCTCGCCGGCATGGAGATGATCGAGCAGCTCGACTGCGCCGATCACGAGCGTTTCAAATTCGTCTGCGCCAGCAAGGATATCGCCGTGCGCTTCCGCCATCATGTGCAGGGCACGGACGAATTGCAGCGGCTGGTCCGGTCCGGCTTCGGCCTCGGCGTGCTGCCGGCGAGCATTCCGCTGATCGACGGGCTGGTGATGCGCGCCTTCGACGAGGCCGTCCCGGCGCGCAGCGTCGCCGTGGCGGTGGTCGCCGGCCGTCCGTTCCAGACCGCGACGGAAGCCTGCCTGCGCCTCGCCCGCGCCCGCGACTGGGATCCCGCGATCAGGCTGGCGCCGCTTTAGGGCTTCGGCTCGAAAAGCTGAGTGCGGTCTTCTAAAAAATCGGTTTTAAATCATGATGATCTAAGCCGCGCGAGCGTCGCCAGGATCTCGGCGGGGTCCATGCGGAAGCGGAAATCCGGCTCGACGAAGGCCGAGGCGATGCTGCCGTCACGCGCCACCACATAGGTCGCCGGTATCGGCAGGAACCAGGACGGGTTGCCGTTGATGCGCGCCAGATCGTAGCCGAGATGCTCGTAGATCTCGCGCACCTCGCCAGGCACCAAGACGACGAGGCCAAACGCCAGGGCCAGGCCGAGATCGACATCGCTCAGAACGTCGAAGGGCAGGCTGTGCTCACGCGCCGCGGCGATGCCGCGGCCGCCCATCTCACCGGAGACGACGGCGACGCGTCCGCCCAGCGCACGGATTGCGTCATGATTGTCGCGCAGCGCCGTCAGCTCCGTCTGGCAATAGGAGCACCAGGCGCCGCGGTAGAAGCTGAGCACGAGCGGCCCGGTGGCAAGAAGCTCCCCCGAGGTGACGAAGCGGCCGTCGGCCGCGGTCAGGCCGAAGGCCGGCATCAGGTCACCGGCACGCAAGGCTCCTGCTCCCGCGCCGCTCTGCGCGAGATGCTCGACCATCCGGTCATAGGCCTGCGCGATCTGCGGACGTTCGCGCGCGAGCCATCGGCGCAGCGCGGCGAGGCGTTCGGCAAGGGAGCTGTCGTTCATGCGGTGGAGGCTGCATGCGCTGTCCGGCCTCGGCAACAACAATCGCCATAGCCGACGGCTATCGTCACGACAGCGCATCGGCATTTCCCGAGGCCTACCGCCATCCGCATTCTCTTCCGCAACCCAGGAGAGATGCGATGAACATCCACGCCACAGCCGTTTCCGCTACCGCCGGCTATCCCCGTCCTCTCGCAGGCCGCACCGCCGTCGTCACCGGCTCCACCAGCGGCATCGGCCTTGGTATCGCGAAGGCGCTGGCCGGCGCCGGAGCCAATCTCGTGATCAACGGCCTCGGCGATCCGCGCAGCATCGAGCAGACGCGCCTGAGCCTGGAGGCGGCCGGCGACGTCGCCGTGCGCTTCGACGGCAGCAATCTCGCCGAACCGGCCGGCGTGGCAGCGCTGATCGACGGTGCGGCCACGGCCTTCGGCCAGGTCGACATCCTCGTCAACAATGCCGGCATCCAGCATGTCGCGCCCGTCGAGACCTTTCCGGTCGAACGCTGGGACGCGATCATCGCCCTTAACCTCTCGGCTGCCTTCCACGCCACGCGCGCCGTCTTCGCCGGGATGAAGGAGCGCAGCTTCGGCCGAATCGTGAATGTCGCCTCCGCGCACGGCCTCGTCGGCTCGCCGTTCAAATCGGCCTATGTCGCGGCCAAGCACGGCATCGTCGGCTTCACCAAGGCGGTCGCGCTGGAAGGCGCCGAATACGGCGTCACCGTCAATGCGATCTGCCCCGGCTATGTCTGGACCCCGCTCGTCGAGAAGCAGATCGAGGAACAGGCCAAGGCCCACGGCATCCCGCGCGATCGCGTGGTCAAGGAGATCCTCCTGGCCGCTCAGCCCAACAAGCGCTTCGCGACCGTCGAGGAGATCGGTGCCCTCGCCGTTTTTCTGGCCTCCGAAGCCGGAGCCTCGATCACCGGCTCGGCCATCCCAATCGACGGCGCCTGGACGGCCCACTGATCAGGAAAGCGGAGAAGTTCCCATGGCCACGGTAGCGACGACAACGGCCAATCCACGGGTTGTGATCATCGGCGCCGGCTTTGGTGGCCTTGCGGCGGCGCGGGCGCTGAAACACGCCCCGGTCGAGCTCACGATCATCGACCGGCGCAACTTTCATCTGTTCCAGCCGCTGCTCTATCAGGTCGCGACCGCCAGCCTGTCGCCAGCCGACATCGCCGCGCCGATTCGCTCCGTGCTGCGCGACCAGGCCAATGCGCGTGTCGTCCTGGACAAGGTCGTCGATGTCGACCGCCATGCCCGCCGCGTGGTGACGGAGAACGGCCGCAATGTCCCCTTCGACTACCTCGTCGTCGCGACCGGCGCCCGGCACAGCTATTTCGGCCGCGACGATTGGGCGTCCGCCGCACCCGGAATCAAGACGGTCGACGATGCGACCCGCGTCCGCGCCAAGGTTCTCAAGGCCCTGGAGGAAGCCGAGCTCGAAGACGACGACGTGCTCCGCAAGGCGTTGTTGACCTTCGTCATCGTCGGCGGCGGCCCGACCGGGGTGGAGATGGCCGGGGCCATCGCCGAGCTGGTCCGCCATGCCGCGGATCGCGACTTCCGCCGCATCACGCCCGAGAGCACGAGCATCGTGCTGGTCGAGGCGGGCGCGCGCATCCTGCCGGGTTTCCGCGAGGAGCTGAGCCGCGCAGCCCATGCTGCGCTCGAGGCCATGGGTGTCGCCATCGCGACCGGAAGCGCGGTGACGGACGTCTCGGAAGATGGGGTGAGGCTGGGCGCGACCCGCCTCGCGGCACGGACCGTGATCTGGGCCGCGGGAGTCAAGGCTTCGCCTGCCGGCCGCTGGCTCGATGCCCGCGTCGATCGTGCCGGCCGCGTCGCGGTTGAGGCGGATTTCTCGTTACCCGACGACGACGCGATCTTCGTCATCGGCGACACCGCAGCCCATGCCGGGTCCGACGGGGCGATGCTGCCGGGCACCGCCCCTGCCGCGAAGCAGGCCGGGCGCTGGGTCGGCGGCCTGATCGAGGCCCGCGTTCTTGCGGCACCCGACCCGGCGCCGTTCCGCTATCGCGACGCCGGCTCGATGGCCACGATCGGCCGGAAGTTCGCGATCGTCGATCTGGGCTGGCTGCGGCTGACGGGCTTTTCGGCCTGGCTGTTCTGGTCTGCCGTACATGTCTGGTCCCTGATCGGCTTCCGCAGCCGGCTCTCTGTCGCGACGAGCTGGCTCTGGTCCTACCTGACCTATGAACGCGGTGCCCGGCTGATCACGGGCCGCGAGATCGCGCTGGTCAGACCCGCGACAGAAGCTCCCGAGCAGAAGGACGCCGCCTGATGTCCGTATCGACCGTTCTCGACCGCGAAGCTGCTCCGCACCCGAAAGGCAAGGCGGATGCTCCACGCGCCAATGCGCCGACCATCAATCTCGCCCTTCAGGGCGGCGGCGCCCATGGCGCCTTCGGCTGGGGTGTGCTCGACATGTTGCTTGAGGATGGGCGCATCGAGATCGACGGCCTGTCCGCGACCAGCGCCGGCGCGATGAACGCGGTCGTCTACGCCTATGGCAAGATGATCGGCGGCAAGGCGCATGCCCGCGAATTGCTCGAACTCTTCTGGCATCGGATCAGCCGCGCGGGCCGAACCGCGAGCCCCTACCAGCAGACCCCCCTCGATCTCTGGCTGGAGGGGTTCGGTCTCAAGGAGCCGGTGAGCTATCGCTTCTTCGAGGCCCTGACGCGGACCTTCTCGCCGCATCAGCTCAATCCGCTCGGCTTCAACCCCTTGCGCGACGTGCTGACGAGCGTCGTGGACTTCGATGCGCTGCGGGCCTGCCGCTGCACCCGGCTGCGGCTCTGCGCGACCAATGTGAAGACGGGCAAGCCGCAGATCTTCACCAACGAGATGATGTCTCCGGAGGTCGTCCAGGCTTCGGCCTGCCTGCCCATGCTGTTCCAGGCCGTGCAGGTCGAGGGGCAGCACTATTGGGACGGCGGCTATGTCGGCAATCCGGCGATCTATCCGCTGATCTACGATGCGCAGGCGCGCGACATCCTCGTCGTGCACATCAATCCGATCGTGCGCCCGGACGTGCCGCGAGACCCTTCCGAGATCTTCAACCGGATCAACGAGATCAGCTTCAATTCCTCGCTGATCCGCGAGATGCGGGCCATCGCCTTCGCCACGAAGCTGATCGACGAGGATTGGATCCGCCCCGAGCATCGCCACAAGCTGCGGCGCGTCTTCGTTCACGCTATCCGCTCCGACGATGCGATGGCCGAGTTCTCGGTCGCCTCGAAATTCAACACGAGCTGGCCGTTCCTGACGCGGCTGCGCGATCTCGGCCGCGCCGCCGCTGCGGAATGGATCGCCGCGCATTTCGACGACATCGGCCAGCGCTCCACCGTCGACCTCCACCAGGAATACCTCTGAGCCACCGCTTCCGCGGCGGCCGATCCAGGGAGACCCCAAATGAGCATGACAACCACCGCCAGCGCGGCAGGGCCGATCGCCCGCCTGATCCCCACTGTCCGCCAGAGCTGGCATCTGGTGCTCGGCGGTTTCGCCGCCACCGGATTCTACGAGATCTGGGCCAATTGGCCGACGCAGCTTTTCGCGGGCTTTCCGCTCGAGCCGCCGGCGCTGGTCAAGCTGCTGTTCCAGCGCCAGCTCGGCGTCGCCCTTCCGGATGTCTGGGCCAAGGCGTTGCACTACGTCACCGGCTTCGTCTTCTATCCGCTCGGCTACTGGCTGACGACCCGGCTGGTCCGGCTCGGCCATCCGGCGGATGGCTGGCTCTGGGGCGTCGTCACCTATTTCATCGCGCTCGGCCTGTGGGCGCCACTCGCCGGCCTGCCCTTCCTGCTCATCGGCGACAACGGGCAGTTGTCCCTGATGAGCCTGATCGGCCACGCCATCTTCGGCTATGTGCTGGCGACGGTGTTCCAGGCTTTCGAAGCCGCCCATCCTTCCGGCTAACGACCGGCCGCGGGAGGCGACGATGCGGACGGGCCTGCAGACCATCATGACGACCTTGGCCCTTGGCGGCGTGCTGATCGTGGCCGGTAGCGTGCATGTCGCCTGGTGGCGCACCGCGACGCGCAACAGCACGGCGTTGGCCGCCGAGATCGAGCGACAGGTAACGGCCTCCGTGCGCCATGAATGGTGGTCCCAGGTCACCGGCGCGGAGGCCGCCTATCGAGCCGCCGCCAGATTGATCGAACGTGACGGTTCGCCTGCCTCGCGCGACGCGGCCCTGACGCAACCGCTTGGGAGCATGTCGCTCGTCACGGCTCTGGCACACGAGGGCGCGCAGGGCGCGGTCGTGGCGATCGAACCCGGCGCACGGGGCGGCGAGGCCCGGCTGCAGACCGCAACCGGGCTCTGGCCGGCGGTTGCAACGACCGAGCCGGGCTGGGTTTCCGCAACCGATCCCACGGATGCAGGACCGGCGGTCGCCTATATCGGCCGGCTGTCCGACGGCAGCCGCCTTGGCGCCTTCGTCGCGCTGTCCCAGGTCACCAGGCTGCTCGGACAGATCGCCGTCGGCCGGACCGGAGGCGCGGTGGTCATCGACCCGGCGGGCCGGCTCGTGGTCGAGCCGGTTGGCCGCGAGATGGATCGCACGCGGCTGACCAAGGTCAGCCGCCGCGTCGGCGACGCGCTTGCGCAAAGGATCGAGCGGGGCGAGCCGGTGCCCGAACGCATCTCCGTGGACCTCAAGGGCGAGCGTTTCGCCGTCGGGCTCTCGCCTCTGCATTTCCAGGGCTGGCAATTCGTGGTCATCGTGCCGGAGCGCGATTTCCTGGGCGAGATCGATGCGGCTACCCGCCGCGTCGGCATCGGTCTTGCTGTGGCCATTGCGCTGGCGGGGCTGATCGCCGCTGCCGTGGCGCGGCTGGTGCTCGTTCGGCCGATCCGTGCAGTCGCCGCCGATCTCGGCCATCTGGAACGCTTCGAGTTCGACGCGCTGGTGCACCGTCGCTCGCGCCTGACCGAGATCGACCAGCTTTCGGCCGCGCTTGCCCGCATGGCGGCCGGGCTCGCCAATTTCGGGCGCTTCATCCCGATCGATCTTGTGCGCGAACTGGTTGCTCATGGCGGGCGGGCCGAGCCGGGCGGCAAATCTGCCCATCTCACCATTCTTTTCGCCGACCTCGCCGGCTTCACGCATCTGGCCGAGCGTCTGGGGCCGGCGGTACTGCCCATAGCAAGCCGGTTTCTCGAACTCGCTTCGGAAGTTGTGGAGCAGCGCGCCGGTACGGTCGACAAGTTCATAGGCGACGCCGTCATGGCGTTCTGGGGCGCACCGCGGCCGACGCCGCACGCGGCCTTGCAGGCCTGCCGTGCCGCGCTCGCGATCGTTGCTGAGACGGCCGCGGCCGGGTTGATGGACGCCGACGGGCGGCCGCTCAAAGTGAGGGTCGGCCTGCATTCGGATGAGGCCATTGTCGGCAATATCGGCTCGCGGACCCGGCTGAACTACACCGCGATCGGCGACGGCGTGAACCTCGCCAGCCGGCTGGAAGGCGCCAACAAGGTGTACGGCACCGCGATCCTGATCAGCGAGGAGACGCGGCGTGAAGCCGGCGACGCCATCCTCGTGCGCGAGGTCGACCGCATCGTCGTTTATGGCCGCGACCTTGGTGTGACCGTCTATGAACTTCTTGGCCTGTCCGTGACGATGACCTGCCCGGCCTGGGTCGAGAGCTACGAACGGGCGCTGGCGGCTTATCGACAGCGCCGATTCCGCGATGCGCTGAGCCTGATCGACGCTTGCCTCACGCAGAAGCCGGGCGACGGTCCGGCCAAGGTGCTGGCGGTGCGCTGCCGCGAAGCGATCGCCGCGGCACCTTCGCCGGACTGGCAATCCACTCACGCCTTGCAAACGAAGTGAGGCTCGAGGTGAGCGACTTCAACGTCCGATTCTGGGGCACGCGCGGCTCGATGCCGGTCTCGGGCGAGCGTTTTCGCGCCTTCGGGGGCAACACGATTTGCATCGAGGTCGCCATCGGCGAGAGGCGCTTTGTCGTCGACTGCGGATCGGGGGCCACCGAATTGGGGCGAAGTCTGCTTGCCGAGAACCGGCGCTCCGCATGGCTGCTCCTGACCCATTTCCATATCGACCACGTCATCGGACTGACCGGCTTCGCCCCGCTCTTCAGCCCGGGTTTCACGCTCGGTATCCGCGCCCCGCGCCGAAGCGATGTCAGCCTGCAACAGAGCTTGAGGCTTCTGTTCCAAGAGCCGCTGAGCTCGATCGGCCTCGCCTCGATTCCCGCCCGGTTCGACATAGCCAGTTTCGAGACAGGCCAGGACATTACGCTGAGCGGCACCGTCATCCGCACCATTGCTCTGAGGCATGGCACGGCCACTGCGGGCTATCGCTTCGAGCAGGACGGGCGCGCCTTCGTGGTCCTGACCGATCACGAGCATGAGGGGGAGGCGCCCGATCGCGACCTGGTCCGCTTTTGCCGCGATGCCGATCTGATCGCCTATGACGGGATGTGGTGTGCCGACGGTGATTATCCGGCTCATCGCGACTGGGGACACTCAACCTGGCAGGCGGGCCTCGCGCTGATGCGGGCGGCCGGTGCCCATCGGCTCGCCTGCCTCCACCACGCGCCCACCGCCGACGATGCAGTTCTGCGCGACCGCGAGGCGCGCCTGCGTGCGCAGGCCCCAGGCAGCTTCTTTGCTCGCGATGGCGATGTCTTCCCGATCTGAGCGCAAGACCTGTGCTCGCAGATCGGTCCGCGAAGGCAAGATCGTGCGGCCGGTTCGTTCAGAGGTCGCCGGATTCGCGGAGAATGCGATCGGCCTGCTCGACGAAGCGGATTCGGCCGGCAGGCCGGCGCGGGCGCGGCGGGCGCATCTTCGGGAGGGTGGCATCATGTCCGAGAGATCGCAGACACAAGGACGGCCGCCCGCGGGCATCAAACGGCATTTTCCTGCCACGTTCGGCGCGGTGGCCAGCGGCTGGACGAATGCGGCGTGGGCAGCCGCCGACGCCGCTTCCGGCGATACTCCCATGCAGCGAAGCCTCGTCAGCTATCTGGCGCAGGGCCTCACGGCGATCCGAGAGTTGTTCTGGCCGATCGTGGCTGCGGTCCCACGCATTCCCGGTGAAGCTGGCGAGGCGGCCGTTCGCATCCTGGTGGCGGGCGATCCGGCCATTCTTTGGCGTGCTGCATGCATCGCGGCGCTTCTCTTGCTGCTTCCGCACGCCTTGCGCCTGGCAACCTCGCGCCTGAGAGCGCGAATGAGCGATTCAAGAACGACCCTGCTCTTGTCCGCCTTCGCATTCGATATCGGCGACCTGATCTTGACGATGCTCGCAGCGGTTATCCTGGCCGAACTCGCATTGGGCGACGACACTCTCATGGCGCGGCTGGGCATTGCCTTCGTGGACACCGTACTCCGGTTCAGAATCGTCATGACGGCAGTTCGGATACTGCTTCGTCCGGGGGAGCCGGTGCTGCGCCTCATCACCGCTACCAATGACCAGGTTCGCGGTGCCATGCCCTTTCTGACCGTGTCGCTGTTTCTGGCCATCGGCTTTGTAACACTCATACCGATGCTGCTCGAAGCCGGAATGAGCTGGGCCGCCGGGCAGGCTTCCGGCCTAACGGTCGGAACCATCGTTGCCGCGTTGATGTGGACCGCGGGGCGTCGCTTCCATGAAGCGGTTCCGATGCCTCTGCCGGCGCGCAAGGTCGGTTTCGCTGTCGCTATCGGTGCCGCTTGGCTCGCCTGGATCTATGGCGTTCTGTCTCTCGATTTTCCGTTCTACTTCGCGGCGATCTCGCTCGGCGGGACCATCGTTGGAGCGTTCATGGTCGATCGACTCCTGCTGGCCTATTGCAATGCGCGGGGGGCCGACCGAACGAGCACATCCTTGCAATGGCACCTGGCGCGAACCTTTGTCGCGATTGTGCGTCTTGCAGCAACATTGGGAATGGTTCTGATCGTCGCGCGATTTCTCGCGATGGACTTTTCAGCCTGGCTCGGGGAGCCGCGCTGGAACGAGATCAATGAGAGCATCGTCCGAGCGGCGGCGGCAATATTCGTCGCTTATACCTTGGCGGCTTTGGTCAGCGCCTGGATTCGGGCAAAATTCGTGACCGTCACCCGCTATGTCCCTGGCGAGGACAACGAGTTCCAGCCCGGTTCTCGGCTCCTGACCATCATTCCGCTGCTCCAATGGGGGATCGCCTTCCTCGTCCTCGGGACGGGGATTCTGGTCGCGCTTGGGGAGCTCGGGGTCAATATCGCCCCACTCCTCGCGGGTGCCGGCATTTTTGGGCTTGCCCTCAGTTTCGGCGCTCAATCACTCGTGCGCGATATCATATCCGGCTTGTTCTACATGGCGGATGACGCCTTTCGCATCGGGGAATACATTCAGGCCGGGCAACTCAAGGGGACGGTGGAGAGCATTTCGCTCCGCTCCGTCCGCCTCCGCCACCAGCACGGCCAGATGCATACGGTGCCGTTTGGTCAACTTGGCTCCGTATCGAACAGCAGTCGCGACTGGCTGATCGTCAAATTCAATTTGCGGTTGGCACGCGATGTCGATCTCGAAGCGGTGCGCAAGACCGTCAAGAAGATCGGCGAGGAGTTGCTGGCCGATCCGGAGTTCGCGTCGGAGTTTCTGGAGCCGCTTAAGTTGCAGGGTGTGGCTGACATTCAGGAGGCGGCACTTGTGGTGCGTTTCAAATTTACGGTTCGCCCCGGAAAACCAACCGTGATCCAGCGGGAGGCATTGAAGAGAATCGTAAAAATCTTCGGCGAGCGAGGGATCGCCTTCGCGTCGCACGCCGTGGTTGTGCACGGTATACCCGATAATCAGGATGCCGCCGCCGGAGCTGTTGCAGCGATGACGCGGGGCATCACCACCACCTCGTGATCCCTGCATCGCATAACGGTCACCGGCCGCAGCCATCTTGATGCGGGCGATACTCGAACGAAGCTCGGCCCAGTCTCCCCGTCACAGGTTTTGCGTGCTCGAAATAGACAACCGCCTACGGGTGAATGTCAGAGCGGCGAGGCGACCGCGGGACTGCGCAACCTTGCCTAGCCGCCCCGCGCAGCCAGGTGATGCAAGTATCTGCTCGCCAAATCGTTTCAGCATAAAAGGCCACCCGATGCAGGAACATGGCGTGAGCTCTACGCTCCATGGCATTCGGCACGCACCTCACCGAGGGGCCGCATCGAGGTCGAGGCAGGGTAGAACAGGGCAATGCGAGGTTGCTGCTGCGGTCAGTCCAATGGAACGGCCGGTGCGATCGGCGTCTCCGGTCCAGCTTGCGCGGGTGCCGGTATCGCTGAAGGCTGCGGAGGCGGCTCCGCGACGGGAGCGGCGGCTTCTGCCGGGGGCTTCTCCGTGGGTTTCGCCGGTTCGGGAGCGGGCGGAGCGGCCGGCGATGGTGGCGCCGTGGTCGCGGGAGCGCTCGCTTCGACGGGCGGCTTTTCCACCGGCGCGGTCACCTCGGGAGCGGGAGCCGGAGGCGCGGCCGGGGCGGGCGGAACGGTGGTTGCCGGCGCGCTGGCCTGTGCCGGCGGCTTCAGCTCGGCGGGACGCTCGGGCGGCTGCGGCACGAGGCGGGGGCGCGGCGCGGCCTGTTCCTGATGCGGGTCGACGCGGACGACGTCGGAGCGAGGCTGGTCGCGCAGCGGGATGCGGCGGATCAGCTCGCCGGCATAGGCATCGAGAACGAGGCGCAGGCGCTGGCCGCCGGCGGTGACGCCATCGACGATGTAGGTGTCGTCGCGGCGGATCGAGCGATCGATCCGGACGAGGCCGTAATGGCGGGCGGCGATGCGACTGACCGTGGCGGGCGAGACCGGTGCCGGAGCCGCGCGCGGCACTGCCGCCGGCGGGCGCGGTGCATAGCCGTAATCGTACCGATAGCCGTAGCCATAGGCCGGGTAGGGATCGTACCCGTCGTCATAATAGTAGTACTGGGCGCCGGCGGTTCCCGCCGTGCCGGCCAGAGCGCCGGCCACGACCAGGCCCATCAGCGCGATGCGCCCCGGTGCGGTCGAACGATTTGCCATGCCATCTTCCCTTAACGACTGCTTTCGTGACGCGCAGTCTTGTTAGGGATTGCGGCAGGCATGGGGCTGGAAACGGGGCGCAAATGCGCCCGGTTCAGCCGGCGATGGCGGCGACGAGGCGCTCGACATGCTCCGGCTTCGTCGCGAAGGACATGACGAATCGGCCGACGATCTCGCCGTCGCGCAGCGGCGCCTCCGGCGGCAGCGAACGCGCCGACCAGTCGTAATAGCCGACGCCGGCCGCCTTCAGGCGCTCCTGCACGGCGGGCGGCAGCACGATGAAGACCTCGTTCGCCTGGCAGGGCCAGGCCAGACGAGCCTCGCCGCCCCGCGCGACCGAATCCGCCAGCCGCTTCGCCTGGGCGTTGGCATGGCGAGCGAGGTCGAGCCAGTGGCCGTCGGCGAGCAGCCCCTCGAATTGGGCGCCGAGGACGCGGCCCTTGGACAGCGTCTGCCCGGCGCGCTTGCGGCGCCATTTCATCTCCTCGGCCTGGGCCGGGTCGAAGAAGATCACCGCTTCGGCGGCGAGCGCGCCGTTCTTCGTGCCGCCGAAGGAGAGCACGTCCACGCCCGCCTTCCAGGTGATGTCGGCCGGCGAGCAGCCGAGCGTGACCAGCGCATTGGCGAAGCGCGCCCCGTCCATATGCAGCTTGAGGCCGCGCGGCGCGACCACCTCCTTCAAGGCGCGCACCTCGGCGGGCGTGTAGATCGTGCCGCATTCGGTCGCCTGCGTGATCGTCAGCGCCTGGGCCTGCACCTGATGAAAGTCCCCGGCGCGCAGATGCGAGAGCGCTTGCGTCACCGTCTCCGGCTTCAGTTTCCCGCCGACGCCGGGCAGGTCGACGAGCTTGGCGCCGTCGCTGAAGAATTCGGGGGCGCCGCATTCGTCCTCGACGACATGGGCTTCCTCATGGGTGAGGATCGCGCCCCAGGGCCGGACGATGCTGGCGAGCGCCAGAGCATTCGCCGCCGTGCCGGTGAGGACGAGGAAGACCGCGACCTCGCGTTCGAAGATCGCGGTGAAGCGTTCCTCGACGCGCTGCGTCCATTCATCCTTGCCATAGGGGGTGGCGTTGCCCTCGTTGGCGGCTGCGAGGGCGGCCATGACGCGAGGGCTGGCGGCGGCGGTGTTGTCGCTGAAAAAATGCATGGCCGAGGGTTAGGCGGATGGCGGCATTCTGCCAAGCGGCAAGGGTGCGGAGGGGGCTTGCGCGCCGCGCCGGGCAACCTGTCATGGCTTCGCTGCACTCGCGATGACGCCAGGAGCGGTTCGGACCAAAAAACAAGAACCGGACTGCCGGAGTCGGGCTTTCATCCCGGAAATGTCTGGCGCGGATTCAATTTTGCAATAAAATTTCGCCGCGGTGCAAAATCGACGCTTGTGCCTAGATTGGAATTCTGGCAAGTTCATCTCGATAGGACAGTGTTGCTGTCCCATTTTTCACCGCGCCGACCGAAAGCCTCTGCGGGCTGGAGGTCGCGCCGTCGCAATGGAGCGGAGCATGACGAGGGGCAGGGCCAATAACGCCAAAGCCAACCGTACATGCGCCGTCCGTAAAACGACGGCCTGAAGACAGGCGCGAGCGGGCGAGAGCCGCCCGAAGCGCCTGCGGAGGACGCGGGCGCGGTGGAAACAAAGCGCAAGCAAGCCTCTGACGAGACGACGGCCGAACCGCCTTGGCCCCATCCTTGCTGCTGACGCGATGTCGGCACTGAGGGCCGGAGCGGCGAGGAGTGTGGACTGACGGTCTTACCTGCCGGCTCTAGGCCAGCGGGTTCTGGGAAGCGGGGTTTGACGATGAGCGTGACCAGCAAGTCGAGCGGCGCAGAGGGCTTCGAGCGTTTTCCGGCCGTGCGCGATCCGGCGATGCCGACGCATCAGGGCCTGTACGACCCCCGCAACGAGAAGGACTCCTGCGGCGTCGGCTTCATCGCCGACATGAAGAACCGCAAGAGCCACGCGATCGTGCAGCAGGGCCTGCAGATCCTGCATAATCTCGATCACCGCGGCGCGGTCGGTGCCGATCCGAAGCTCGGCGACGGCTGCGGCATCCTCGTGCAGATCCCGCATCGCTTCTTCAAGGAAGAAACCGCGAAGCTCGGCATCGCGCTGCCGGAGCCCGGCTTCTACGCCATCGGCCAGTTCTTCATGCCGCGCGATCCGGCGATCCGGGGATTGTGCGAGGAGATCATCGCGCAGACTGTCGAGGAGGAGGGCCTGAACTTCCTCGGCTGGCGCGACGTGCCGGTCGACAATGCCGATCTCGGCAAGGCGGTGCTGGCGACCGAGCCGGTGCATCGCCAGCTCTTCGTCGGCCGTCCCGACGACATCACCAGCGAGGACGAGTTCGAGCGGCAGGTCTATGTCCTCAGAAAGTCGGTCTCGAACAAGGTCTACAAGCACCAGGAGCGCAAGACGGCGGAGTATTACCCCGTCTCGATGTCCTGTCGCACCATCGTCTACAAGGGCATGGTGCTGGTGAACCAGCTCGGCTCCTATTTCAAGGATCTGCAGGACGAGCGTTTCGTCAGCGCGCTGGCGCTGGTCCACCAGCGCTTCGCCACCAACACCTTCCCGTCCTGGCGCCTCGCCCATCCCTACCGGATGGTCGCGCATAACGGCGAGATCAACACGCTGCGCGGCAACGTCAACTGGATGGCGGCGCGGCAGGCGAGCGTCGATTCCGACCTGTTCGGCTCGGATATCTCGAAGCTCTGGCCGATCTCCTACGAAGGGCAGTCGGACACCGCCTGCTTCGACAACGCGCTCGAATTCCTGGTGCAGGGCGGCTACTCGCTGGCTCATGCCATGATGATGCTCGTGCCGGAGGCGTGGAACGGCAACCCGCTGATGAACGAGGAACGGCGCGCCTTCTACGAGTATCACGCCGCGCTGATGGAACCCTGGGACGGGCCGGCCGCGATCGCCTTCACCGACGGCCGCCAGATCGGCGCGACGCTGGACCGCAACGGCCTGCGCCCCGCGCGCTATCTCGTCACCGATGACGGGCTCGTCGTGCTCGCCTCGGAATTCGGCGTGCTGCCGATCCCGGAAGAGAAGATCGTCGAGAAGTGGCGTCTCCAGCCCGGCAAGATGCTGCTGATCGACCTGGAGCAGGGCCGCATCATCGGCGACGACGAGATCAAGACCACGCTCTGCCTCGCCAACCCCTACAAGGACTGGCTGAAGCGCACCCAGATCGTGCTGGAGGAGTTGCCGCCGGTCGAGGCGCGCGCCTCGCGCACCGACGTGCCGCTGCTCGATCGCCAGCAATCCTTCGGCTACACCACGGAGGATGTCCGCCTGCTGATGGCGCCGATGGCGGTGACCGGGCAGGAAGCGGTCGGCTCGATGGGCACGGATACGCCGATCTCGGCGCTCTCGCTCAAGTCGAAGCTGCTCTACACCTATTTCAAGCAGAACTTCGCGCAGGTCACGAACCCGCCGATCGACCCGATCCGCGAGGAGCTGGTGATGAGCCTGCTCTCCTTCATCGGGCCGCGTCCGAACATTCTCGATCTGGAAGGCACCTCGCGGCGCAAGCGCCTGGAAGTGCGCACGCCGATCCTGACCAATGACGATCTCGAGAAGATCCGCTGCATCGGCCATTACGAGGATCGCTTCGACACCAAGACCATCGACTTCACCTATCCGGCGCGCGAGGGCGCAGCCGGCATGGAAGGCGCGCTGGCGCGGCTCTGCGAGCGCGCCGAGGCAGCGGTGCATGGCGGTTACAACATCATCATCCTGTCGGACCGGCAGGTCGGCCCGGACCGCATTCCGATCCCGGCCCTGCTGGCGACGGCGGCGGTGCATCACCACCTGATCCGCAAGGGCCTGCGCACCTCGGTCGGTCTCGTCGTCGAATCCGGCGAGCCGCGCGAGATTCATCACTTCTGCTGCCTCGCCGGCTACGGTGCCGAGGCGATCAACCCCTATCTCGCCTTCGACACATTGCTCGACCAGCATGCGCAGGGCGCCTTCCCCGAGGAGGTCGACGCCGACGAGGTGGTGAAGCGCTACATCAAGTCGGTCGGCAAGGGCGTGCTGAAGGTGATGTCCAAGATGGGCATCTCGACCTACCAGTCCTATTGCGGCGCGCAGATCTTCGACGCCGTCGGCCTGAAGAGTGCCTTCGTCGACAAGTTCTTCTTCGGCACCGGCACGGCGATCGAGGGCGTCGGCCTCGACGAGATCGCCGAGGAGAGCCTGCGCCGCCATCGCGACGCCTTCGGCGACTCGCCGCTCTACCGCGACAGCCTCGATATCGGCGGCGAGTACATGTACCGCGTCCGCGGCGAGGACCATGTCTGGAAGCCGGACGTCGTCGCCTCGCTGCAGCATGCGGTGCGTCTCAACGCGCAGGATCGCTACGAGGATTTCGCCCGGCAGGTGAATGACGACGCGCAGCGGCTCAGCACCATCCGCGGCCTGTTCAAGGTCAAGATGGCGATGGAACAGGGCCGCGCTCCGGTGCCGCTGGAGAGCGTCGAGCCCGCCGCCGAGATCGTGAAGCGCTTCGCCACCGGCGCCATGTCCTTCGGTTCGATCTCGCGCGAAGCGCATGAGACGCTCGCCATCGCGATGAACCAGATCGGCGGCAAGTCGAATACCGGCGAGGGCGGCGAGGAGTCGATCCGCTTCAAGCCGATGCCGGACGGCCGCTCGAAGCGCTCGGCGATCAAGCAGATCGCGTCGGGCCGCTTCGGCGTCACCACCGAATATCTCGTCAATTCCGACGTCATGCAGATCAAGGTGGCGCAGGGTGCCAAGCCCGGCGAGGGCGGCCAGCTCCCCGGCCACAAGGTCGATGCCAAGATCGCCCGCACCCGGCATTCGACGCCGGGCGTCGGCCTGATCTCGCCGCCGCCGCATCACGACATCTATTCGATCGAGGATCTGGCGCAGCTCATCTTCGACCTGAAGAACGTCAACCCCGCGGCCGATGTCTCGGTGAAGCTCGTCTCCGAGATCGGCGTCGGCACGGTCGCCGCCGGCGTCGCCAAGTCGCGCGCCGACCACATCACCATCTCCGGCTTCGAGGGCGGCACGGGCGCAAGCCCGCTGACCTCGCTGAAGCATGCCGGATCGCCCTGGGAGATCGGCCTCGCCGAGACGCAGCAAACGCTGGTGCTGAATCAGCTGCGCGGCCGCGTCGCCTTGCAGGTGGATGGCGGATTGCGCACGGGTCGCGACGTCATCATCGGTGCGCTGCTCGGCGCCGACGAGTTCGGCTTCTCGACCGCGCCGCTGATCGCGGCCGGTTGCATTATGATGCGCAAGTGCCATCTCAACACCTGCCCGGTCGGCGTCGCGACGCAGGACCCGGTGCTGCGCAAGCGCTTCAAGGGCCTGCCTGAGCATGTGGTGAACTACTTCTTCTTCGTCGCCGAGGACGTCCGCCGGATCATGGCGGAGATGGGCTTTACGAAGATCGAGGAGATCGTCGGCCGCTCGGACCTGCTCGACAAGCAGGACGCCATCGCCCACTGGAAGGCGAAGGGGCTCGATTTCACCAAGCTCTTCCACAAGGTCGATCTGCCGGAGGCGGCGATCCGCCATGTCGAGCTGCAGAAGCACCCGATCGACGAGGTGCTGGACCGCCGGCTGATCAAGGCGGCCGAAGGCGCGATCGAGACTGGCGCTCGGATCGTGATCGAGGAGAGCATCGGCAATGTCGACCGCTCGACCGGCGCGATGCTCTCGGGCGCCGTGGCCAAGAAGTATGGCCATGCCGGCCTGCCGGAGGACACGATCTCAGTGAAGCTGAAGGGCACCTCCGGCCAGAGCTTCGCGGCGTTCCTGGCGGCCGGCGTCACCGTCGAGCTCACCGGCCAGGCCAACGACTATGTCGGCAAGGGCCTGTCGGGCGGCAAGCTGATCGTGAAGCCGGACCCCGCGACCCGGGCCGTGGCCGAGCGCTCGATCATCGTTGGAAACACGGTGCTCTACGGCGCCATCGCGGGCGAGGCCTATTTCAGGGGCGTCGCGGGCGAGCGCTTCGCGGTCCGCAACTCCGGCGCCATTGCGGTGGTTGAGGGCACCGGCGACCATGGCTGCGAGTACATGACCGGCGGCGTCGTCGCGGTCATCGGCCAGACCGGGCGCAACTTCGCGGCCGGCATGTCGGGCGGCATCGCCTATGTGCTGGACGAGGACGGCACCTTCAAGTCGCGCTGCAACCTCTCGATGGTCGATCTCGAACCGGTCGAGGAGGAGGAGGACCTGATGGAGCGGTTGCACCATCACGGCGGCGACCTCGAGCACAAGGGACGCATCGACATGACCAACATGTCCGGCCATGACGAGGAGCGCCTGATGCAGATGCTGACGAACCATGCCGACTATACCGGCTCGGAGAAGGCCCGCGCGATCCTCGACAACTGGGCGGATTACCGCACCAAATTCGTCAAGGTGATGCCGGTCGAATATCGCCGCGCGCTGCGCGAAATGGAGCAGGCCCGCACCTTGCAGGCTGCGGAATAAGGCAAGCCAATCGGCCGGAGCCCTTCACGGCTCCGGCTTCGCGATCAGGTTAGGGCACGCGCACGGGGACGCTCCCGCGCACACGGCGAGAGAAACGGCATGGGCAAGGTCACGGGCTTTCTCGAATTCGACCGGCAGGAGCAGAAGTATCAGCTCGCCGGCGACCGCATCCGGCATTTCCGCGAGTTCACGCTCCCGCTGGAGGAGCGCGACATCAAGAAGCAGGCGGCGCGCTGCATGGATTGCGGCATTCCGTTCTGCCACGGGCCGACCGGCTGCCCGGTCCATAACCAGATCCCGGACTGGAACGAGCTGGTCTATTCCGGCGGCTGGGAGGATGCGCTGCGCAACCTCCATTCCACCAACAACTTCCCGGAATTCACCGGCCGCATCTGCCCGGCGCCTTGCGAGGAAGCCTGCACGCTCAACCTCGAGAACATGCCGGTGACGATCAAGACGATCGAGCAGGCGATCGCCGACAAGGGCTGGGAAGAGGGCTGGATCGCGCCGGAAATCCCGGCCAAGCGTACCGGCAAGCGCATCGCCATCGTCGGCTCGGGCCCGGCCGGCATGGCGGCGGCTCAGCAGCTCGCCCGCGTCGGGCACGATGTCCATCTCTATGAGCGCGAGGCCAAGGCCGGCGGCCTGCTGCGCTATGGCATCCCCGACTTCAAGATGGAAAAGAAGCACATCGACCGCCGGGTGAGGCAGATGGAGGCGGAAGGCGTGACCTTCCACTACAACGCCAATGTCGGCGTGACCCTGCCCTTCGCCACGCTCGTCGCTGAACATGACGCCGTGCTGATGACGGGCGGCGCGGAAGCGCCGCGCGATCCCGGCCTGCCGGACACCAACCTTGCCGGCGTCCATTACGCGATGCCGTACCTGACCCAGCAGAACAAGCGCGTCGGCGGCGAGGACGTTTCCGGCCTGGAGCCGATCCTCGCGGCGGGCAAGCATGTGGTGGTGGTCGGCGGCGGCGATACGGCGTCGGATTGCGTCGGTACCGCCTTCCGGCAGGGAGCGCTTTCGGTGACGCAGCTCGACATCCGGCCGATGGCGCCGGAGATCGAGGACAAGCTCACCGTCTGGCCGTATTGGCCGACGAAGTTCCGCACCTCCTCCTCGCAGGCCGAGGGTGCGGAGCGAGAGTTCCAGGCGGCGACGCTCGGGCTCGAAGGCCGCAACGGCCGGCTCACCGGCGTCAAATGCGCCCGCGTCGACGAGAAGCGCAAGCCGATCCCCGGCACGGAATTCGTGCTGCAGGCCGATCTCTGCTTCCTCGCCATCGGCTTCGCCGGCTCGGTGATCGAGGGCATGATCGCGCAAGCGGGCGTCGGTGTGGACAAGCGCGCCAACGTCGTCGCCAATGATCGCGACTACAAGACCAGCGCCGACAAGGTCTTCGTCGCCGGCGACATGCGCCGTGGCCAGTCGCTGGTGGTCTGGGCGATCCGCGAGGGCCGTCAGGCGGCGCACGCCATCGACAAGGAGCTTATGGGCGCGACGATCCTGCCGGTGTGACGGCACCGTTCGTTCCATGGACAGGGGCAAGCGTCTTTCGTATCTGCCCGGCCATTGAGCTGTGCGTTGCCTCAAAGCTGAGCAGATTTCGAAGCGGCACGAATAAGGACTTGACGAAAGCAGCAGTGCGGGTGCAAGCGCCGGTATCCATCCCTTTCGCTTGGTCACATGACGCCGGTTATCTTCACGACTGTCGGCCTTCCCAAAGCGAGGCAGCTCGATGCTTGGCGCGGATGGTTCGAGGGCTTGTTCGATGTCGAGATCGAGGACCCGCAGGGCGGCTTCGCCGCGACCAGCGAAACCTGGAATCTCGGCAGCTTCGGTCTGAGCCGGGTCCAGGCGCCGAGACTGCGCGCGCTCCGCACCCCGGCCCTCGTTCGGCGCAATCCCATCGACCACTGGGGGATCGCGATCGGCGGGCAGCGCACATTCGGTGAAACCGGACGGCAGCGTTCCATCGACGTGCCTGCGGGCATGCCGTTCGTCGCTTCGTTCGGGCGCGAACTGGTCAGCCTTCGCGAAAAGGACGATCGGCTGCAGCTCTATCTGCCGCGCGACGGCTTTCCGGAGCTCGTGGCAGTCCTGGAGGGTGCCGAAGGAAGGCCGCTCAGCGGCGCCATGGGAAAACTGCTCGCGGAGTTCGTCTCCTTGCTGGCACGCAACGCCTCGGTGTTTTCAGACGCCGATCTGCCGGGCCTGCAGACCGCTGTCCGGAGCATGGTGCTTGCCTGTATCGCGCCGTCGCCCGATCACGACGATCTGGGTGCGACGCCGGTCGCGTTGACGCGCAAGGAAATCGTCAGGCGGATCATTGACCTCAACCTGCGTAGCCCTGCTCTGGGGCCGGATTTTCTGTGCCGTGAAGCCGGGATGTCGCGCTCGCAGCTCTATCGCCTGTTCGAAAGCGAAGGCGGCGTCAAAAACTACATTCAGCGCCGGCGCCTGAAGCAGTGCTTTGCCGAATTGTCGGATGGCGCCAACGCTCGCTCGGTCGCTTCCATCGCAGAAGGATTGGGTTTCCTGGACCCGTCCAGCTTCAGCCGATCCTTCAAGAAGGAGTTCGGCCTGACGCCGAAGGAAGCGATGCACGCAACCCTGTCAGGCATCCCGATGAACGTTGCCAGAGGCGGGGAGTCCGATTCGGAGGTGCTCAGGTTGCGCGATCTGCTCGGGCAAATCGCAAGCGGCTGAGTCCGCGCCGCAGCGCCTTCTGGCGCCGCGGAGATGCGGCATGCCTCTTAGACCGCCTGGTCGAAGAACAGCGAGGATGATGCGCCGGTCGCCGAGGATGTGCCGCTGCCGGTATAGGACGCACCCGTTTCGCTGACCTTCTTCATCAGCTCCTGCAACAGGGCGGCGATATCCACGTTCCCCGTCGTGCCCGACGAAGCCGAGGCGACGCCGTCCTCATCGTCGTCATTCTTGGTTGCGCCGGGCGGAGGGCCGGGCGGGGGACCGCCTGCGCCTTGGGGAGGTGCGCTGAAAGTCGCGGAAAAGACACCCCGCAGCTCTTCGGCCTGATCGCTGGTCAAATTGCCTGCCGAGACCTGCGCGTCGATCAGGGCATCGATCTTGGCCTTGGGGTCGCCGGACTCCCTAGCGCCCCGATTGCCGCGCGATGCGCCGATGCTGGCATCGATGCTGTCGAGCGCCGACGAGAGCGCGGATTCATCCTCGGAGGCGATGGCGCCGCTGCTGACCTGGGTCTCGAGCGTCTTCTTCAGCAGTTCGATGGGTGAGGAACGTTGATAGGCGGCTGACGAGCCTGAAATGGCACTGGTCATGAGAAACTCCCTTGAGCCAAGGCCGTCCTTGGCCATTCCATGACCGCTTTTCCTTGTTAATCGGTCGTTACGGCCCAGGGGCGAAATCGTTTCAGCGGGATTTCCGAAGAAGCCTGGAAACATTGGAGAAACAAATCGGTCGCTCCGTGCTGCTCCAGCCGCCCGCGCAATTGCGTGGCCTGCTTCCCAGCCCGTATTCAAGCTTGCCGGCAGGAGGGCCCTGTTCAAACGAACCGGGCCGGCTATGGTGGTGACCATGGACACGAAACAGAAGGGGAAGCGGGCGCCGCGCCGCCGCTTCCATTGCCGCACCCGCGGACCTGTCTGCGCCCCGCGCTTCATCTCGCGGGGCTGACCGGGAGCGCATCGCCGTCTCATCGTCAGCCCTTTTTGGCGCGCCTTTTCGCGCCGGCCTGACGTCATGAGATTCCGATGTCCCTGATTGCCATCAAAGCCCTTTCCCTTGTCCGTACCGCACCGCTCTTCGCCGGGCTCGACCTTGCCATCGCCAAGGGAGACCGGCTCGGCCTCGTCGCCGCCAATGGCCGCGGCAAATCCTCGCTCCTGCGCATCATGGCCGGCATGGAAGAGGCGACCAGCGGAACGCTGACCCGGTCGCGCGGCCTCGTCACCGCCTTCGCGCCGCAAGATCCGCCCGCGCGCCTCCTATCGATGAGCCTCTACGATGCCGTATGCGACGCGCTTGATGCCGAGGCCGCGGAAACCGAGAGCTGGCGCGTCGACGTGCTGCTCGACGACCTCATGGTCGACGAAAGCCTACGGCATCGTCCGGTTTGCAGTCTGTCGGGCGGCTGGCAGCGAACGATGCTGCTGGCCCGAGCCGCGGTGGTCGAGCCGGATCTGCTGTTGCTGGACGAGCCGACCAACCATCTCGACCTTGAGCGGATCGGTGTGCTGGAGCGTTTCCTTGCGGGGCTGGCGCGCGATTGCGCCGTGATCGCGGCGAGCCATGACCGGGCCTTCCTCGACGACGTCACGACGCGGACGCTGTTCCTGCGGCCGGTGGAGAGCGTGGATTTCGCCTTGCCCTATTCGCGTGCGATCCAGGCTCTGGAGGAGCGCGACGCAGCGCGGGGCCGGCAGTTCGAGAACGACATGCGCAAGGTCAGAGCGTTGCGCCAGCAGGCGGCCAAGTTGAAGAATATCGGCATCAATTCCGGTTCCGATCTGCTGGTGGTCAAGACCAGGCAATTATCCGAGCGGGCCGACAGGTTGGAGGAAAATGCCCGGCCGGCCCACAAGGAACGCTCGGCCGGCGCGATCCGGCTGACCAATGGCGGAACCCATGCCCGGGCGCTCGTCGCGCTCAGGGACACGGTGATCTCGACGCCGGATGAGCGGCCGCTGTTTCGCACCGGGCAACTCTGGATCGAGAATGGCGACCGGATCGCCCTTCTCGGCGCCAATGGCAGCGGCAAGACGCGGTTCGTCACGCGACTGCGGGAGGCGCTGCACGGGCAGGATCCCGATATCCGCGCGGCTGCGAGCCTGAAGGCGGGTTTCTCCGGCCAGACGCTTGCGCAGCTCGATATCTGGCCGACACCGTGGGAGGCGGTCAAAGGTACAAGCGACATCGGCGACCAGTGGGCCCGCACGCTGCTGGCTGGAGCGGGGATCGCCAGCGAGGCCCAGAATGCGCCGCTCAGCCGGCTCTCGGGTGGACAGAGGGCACGGCTCGCCATGTTGCTCCTGCGCCTCGCCCAGCCGAATTTCTATCTGCTGGACGAGCCGACCAACCATCTCGACATCGAGGGGCAGGACATGCTGGAGCGCGAGCTCGTCGAGCACGGTGCCGCCTGCCTGCTGGTCAGCCACGACCGGGCTTTCGTCCGCGCCGTGGCGACGCGGTTCTGGGTGATCCTCGGCAAGAAGCTGATCGAGGTCGACGATCCCGATCCGGTGTTCGACCGGCTGATGGCGGGTTGAGCCGCCCGGCGGTGCGGGGCACTTCTGGAGCTTGATAACGCGTCGATCGTCAAAAGGCGGGTTCAGCGCGGCCAGCGATAGTCGTCGAGCCGGCCGGGAACCGGGTCGGGTGCGATGCCCTGGCCGAAGACGCGTTCCAGCTGCATCGCCGCGTCGCCACGCCCTCGTGCTTCGGTGATCGAGGCCAGCAGCGGCTGTTCCGAGCCCGCAGCCTGTCCGGTCAGCGGCTGGATCGGCCCCGCCAGCGGCCGGACCTGCAGCGCCGGGGGCAGGCCGAGCGTCGGCACGCCGGCGACCATCTGGTCGATCAGGCGTTCGACGTCGCGAGCCTGCGGTGTCGCGGCAGCCGGCGCGCCGGGATCCGTGGGGACGGGCAGGGCGATGACGCTGTTCTGCGGCGCCGCCTCGATGATGCGGCGGATCACGAGATCGACGAAATGGGCGGCCTTGCGAGCACCGGCGGCGGTGAAATGGATGCCGTCGCCAAGGCGCAGCCGCATCGGCTGGCCCGAGACGTCCGGGCCGGTCGCGGCATAGCGGTTCTCGGCATCGACGAAGCCGCCCCACAAGTCGACATACTGCCCGCCGGCCTTCTCGACGCGCTGCCGGTAGAGCTCGTTGAAGGTGACGAAATCGGCCGAGAGCCGCCCGTTCTGCACCGGCGGCGCGCCGACCCAGATCAGCGGGATGCGCCGGGCCGCGAAGGCGTTGGCGACGAGGTCGATGCGGTCGCGGTAGAGCTCGAGCCAGCGTGGGCTCAAGGCCTCATGGACCGTATCGCCGTCGCGGATCGGCTGGCGGTCGTTGAGGCCGACGAGCATCACGCCGATGCTGATCTTCTGGTCGCCGGCCAGGATCTCGGAGACCGCTTTCGGCCAATCGTAGAAGTCGGTCCGGACGAGGCCGGAATCCGGCTTGGCCTTGTGAATCACCTCGACGTCGGGCCGGTTGTTCAGCGCATCGTCGAGACCGCCGGCCAGGAGGTTGGCGAGCGAATCCCCCATCACCACGATGTGGTGCGCGACGTCGACCTTCGGGATCACCGGATCGTCGCGGACGACGACGGGAGCATCGCGGCGGCGGACCACCGGCGCCACGCGCTGCCGCGGCTGCGGCGCGGCGCGCTGTGGTCCAGCCGGCAATTGCCAGAAGAGCTGGAAGAGGTTGCGCTGCTGCTGCTGGGCAATGGAGACCGGCCCGCCCGTGATCAGGAGCAGGCAGGCGGCAGTCAGAACCAAGGCGAACGAACGCAGGCGCATCGGCCGATCCGGTCCAGCACGTCGTATCGCACTCAATATAGGGCGGGATGGTCCGGAAGTCAGCGCTTGCCGCGCATCCGCGCCAGCAGGGCCGGCGTCGGATAGCCGTCCGGGATCTCGCCGGCGCTGATCTGGTACTGGCGCACGGCCTCGCGCGTGCCGGTCCCGATGCGCCCGTCGGCGTCGTGGTCGTAGAAGCCGAGCGCCTTCAGCCGGTGTTGCAGGTCCTTGGTGCCGGCCATGTCCAGTCGCGCCGCCTTGACCGGCCAGTCGGCCTGGATCGCCGGGCGCCCCATGATGCGGTCGCCGAGATGGCCGACGGCGAGCGCATAGGCATCGGACGAATTGTATTTCTTGATGACGTCGAAATTGGCGGTGAGCAGCATCACCGGGCCGCTATGCCCCGCCGGATAGAACAGCCGGCCTTCGCCGGAGGAGGGCAGGCGGCCACCATCGGCACGGCGCACGCCGGCCGAGGCGAAGCTGGCGAAGCTCGCCTTGTTGAGACGATGGTCGAAACCGTTCGGCAGCGTCACCTCCATGCCCCAGGGCAGGCCCGGCACCCAGCCATAGCCCTTGAGGTAATTGGCGGTGGAGGCGATGGCGTCGCTCGACGAGTTCCAGATGTCGGCATGGCCGTTGCCGGTCCAGTCGACGGCGTATTTCATGTAGCTCGACGGCATGAACTGGGTATGGCCCATGGCGCCGGCCCAGGAGCCTTTCAGCTCGCCGCGCTCGACATAGCCCTTCTCGATCAACTCCAGTGCGGTGAGCAATTCGTCGCGGAAGAAATCGCCGCGATAGCGGATCGAGGCGAGGGTCGCGAGCGAGCGGATGACGTCCTTGCCGCCCTTGAAGGAGCCGTAATTGGTCTCCATGCCCCAGACGCCGAGGACGACTTCCTTGGGGACGCCGTAACGGGCCTCGACCTGGGCGAGCACGGCGGCGTTCTCGGCCGCGGCGTCGCGGCCGCGCTGGATGCGCGCCCCGCCGACGGCATTCTCAAGATAGCCCCAGATCGGCGCGCTGAATTCGGCCTGCTTCTTGGTCAGGGCGACGATGGAGGCATCGGGCGTGACGCCCTTGAACGCGAGGTCGAAGGTCGCGCGCGAGATGCCGCGCGCCTGCGCCTGCGGCCAGAGGCGTTGCAGGAAGATGTCGAAGGAGGCGCTTGCCGGCGTCGCCTGCGCGCTGCGGGCATGGGCGCCGGAGACGTTGATCGAGCCGGTCGTCTGCGCCAGCGCAGGCGCCAGGCTGATAAAGGCCGAAGCTGCGATGACGGACAGGCGCATGGACACTCCCGAGAGGCTGGATGGAACCACCATCACAGCGCCTGAACAAGATTAACCGAAGGTTAAGCCTGCGAGCGGCGGAGCGCCAGCTTCACGATTTGACAAGCCGGGGCGGTTGGCCGATTCTTGAGGGATGAACAGCGCCTCTCCCTTCCGCCGCGGTCTGCACCGCTCGGGTAACCTCATCGCGGGCTTCTAGCCCCGGGCCTGTTGCGCTTGGCGCCTCCGGCTCGGGGGCGCTTCTTCTCCGAGTTCACTTGTGCGTTCGACCGTTCGATGCCCTGCGGCGCATGCCCGCCGGCCGGCGTTCGCCTTTTCAAACGAAAGACCTGATCCCATGACCACCAAGCGTCCCGCAATCACCGTCACGGCCGCGGACCACGCCATGCTGAGCCGCATCGCGGCCGGCGCCGCCAACACCATGCCGGAGCTTGCCGCGGAGCTCACCCATGAGCTCGACCGCGCGCGCATCCTGCCGGAAGGGCGGGTTTCGACCGATCACGCCCGCATCGGCAGCCAGATCGTCTACCGCGACGAGAGCACCAAGCGCGAGACCACCGTCACGCTGGTCTGGCCGCAGGATGCCGACATCGAGAAGAACCGCGTCTCGGTGATGACCCCGATCGGCGTCGCGCTGATCGGCATGGCCGCCGAGCGCTCGATCGACTGGACGACCCGCTCCGGCGACGTGAAGCGCCTGACGGTGCTCGAAGTGCGCGAACCGGCCGAGGAGCCGGCCGCGCCCTGACGGCGGCTGGACAGCTTAGGCCGAGGCGTTCTTCGTCCTGAGCGTCTCCTCCCAGGCGAGCGCCTGGCCGACGATCTCCTCGAGATCGTCATGCGCGGGCCGCCAGCCGAGCTCGGCCTGGATGCGGTCGGCCCGGGCGATCAGCGAAGCGGGGTCTCCGGCGCGGCGCTCCGCCAGCGTCACCCGGAAATCGACCCCGGAGACCTTCTTCACCACCTCGACGACCTCCTTCACCGAATAGCCGCGGCCATAGCCGCAGTTCAGGGTCAGGCTCTCCCGGCCGGAGCGCAGATGGTCGAGCGCGGCGAGATGGGCGCGGGCGAGATCGGTGACGTGGATGTAGTCGCGCACGCAGGTGCCGTCCGGCGTCGCGTAATCGGTGCCGAAGACGGTGAGGCCGTCGCGCTGGCCGAGCGCGGCCTGGCTCGCGACCTTGATGAGATGGGTGGCGTTGGGCGAGGACTGGCCGGAACGGCCCTTCGGATCGGCACCGGCGACGTTGAAGTAGCGCAGCGCGACATAGGTGAAGCCGTGCGCCTTCGCCGCATCCTGCAACATCCATTCGCTCATCAGCTTCGAGCGGCCATAGGGGTTGATCGGGTTGAGCGCGATCTCCTCCGGCACCGGCGAGATGGAGGGCTCGCCATATACGGCTGCGGTGGACGAGAAGATGACGTGCTTCACGCCGGCGCGAACGGCGCTCTCGATCAGCGCGCGGGTCTTCACGGTGTTGTTGAGGTAGTAACCCAGAGGGTCGCTGACCGATTCCGGTACAACGATCCGGGCGGCGAAATGCGCCAGTTCCGTCACGCCGTGTTCGGCGATCAGGCTCTCGACCAGCCCCTGGTCGCCGATGTCGCCCTGGACGAACACTGCTTCGGGCGTGACGGCCCACCAGAAGCCGGTGGAGAGATTGTCGAGCACCACGACCTTCTCGCCGCGATCGAGCAATTCCAGCACCATATGGCTGCCGATGTAGCCGGCGCCGCCGGAAACCAATACCGCCATCGTCTCTCTCGCCTCATCTTCGTCAGGAACACGACCTATCGAAAAACCGTTGACGGGTTCTCAAGGCCTGTCAGCTAATACCGCCTGATGGCCGGCAACCATGACAGTTGTACGGCCATCCCCACCACCGCCTGGCTTCGGCAAGGCTATTGCGCCCAATGGATTTTTCATGACGAAACGCATCCGCAAGGCCGTTCTCCCCGTCGCTGGTCTTGGCACCCGCTTCCTGCCCGCCACCAAGGCGATCCCGAAGGAGATGCTCACCATCGTCGACCGTCCGGTCGTGCAGCATGTCGTCGACGAGGCGCGCGCCGCCGGCATCGAGCATTTCATCTTCGTCACCGGCCGGAACAAGGCGGTGATCGAGGACCATTTCGACATGGCTTACGAGCTCGACGACACGCTGGCGAAGCGCAACAAGACGAAGGAGCTGGACGCGCTGAAGCACGATCTGCCGGCGGCCGGCGCCACAAGTTTCACCCGCCAGCAGGCGCCGCTCGGTCTTGGCCATGCAGTTTGGTGCGCTCGCGAGATCGTCGGCGAGGAACCTTTCGCGCTGCTCCTGCCGGACATGCTGCATTACAGCCAGGGCAAGGGCTGCCTTGCCGAGATGATCGAGGCCTATGACCGGCACGGCGGCAATCACATCGCCGTCGCGCCGGTGCCCGACGACCAGACGCATCAATACGGCATCGTCGGCGTCGAGGACGCCAAGGCCAAGGTCTCGAAGATCACGGGCATGGTCGAGAAGCCGCCGAAGGGCACGGCCCCGTCCAACCTCCACATCACCGGCCGCTACATCCTGCAGCCGACGATCTTCAACCTGCTCGCCAATCAGGAGAAGGGCGCGGGCGGCGAGATCCAGCTCACCGATTCGATGATCGCGCTGTCGCGGCAGGAAACCTTCCACGCCGTGCGCTTCGACGGCGAGATCTACGACACCGGCTCGAAGATCGGCTTCCTGACGGCCAATGTGGCCTATGCGCTCGATCGCGGCGATCTCGGCCCGCAGCTGCGCGCCGAGATCGAAAAGCTGCTCGATCGCTGAGCGGGAAGCGCGACGAAGGGAATGCGCGGTTGAGCGACACGAGTCTCGTCTTCGACCGCGCGCTCGGCCGTTCGCGGCTCCGGCGCGCGGTCGCGCAGGACTATCCGGATTTCCTGCTGCAGCGTGCGGCGGGCGATCTGGAGGAGCGGCTCGGGGCGATCCTGCGCGAATTCAACCTCGCGGCCGATCTCGGCACGCCCTTGCCGGTGGTCGCCTCCGCTCTCGCCGGCAAGACAGGGCGAATCCTGCGCATGGCGGAGGCCGAGGGAGGCGGTGCCGATCTGGTCGGCGATCTCGAGCGCCTGCCCTTTGCCGCCGGTTCGCTCGACCTAGCCGTTTCGCTGCTGGCGCTGCAGGGCGTCAACGACCTGCCGGGAGCCCTCATCCAGATCAAGCGGGCGCTCCGTCCGGACGGGTTGTTCATGGGCTGCCTGCTCGGCGGCCGCTCCTTGCAGGAGCTCCGGCAGGCGCTGCTCGAAGCCGAGAGCGAGACGACAGGCGGTGTCAGCCCGCGCGTTGCCCCCTTCGCCGATCTGCGCGACCTCGGTGGGCTTTTGCAGCGTGCCGGCTTCGCGCTGCCTGTCATCGATAGCGAGATCGTCACGGTGCGCTATCGCGATGCCTTCGGGCTTCTGCGTGATCTGCGCGCCATGGGCTGGGCCAACAACCTGATCGCCCGGCGCAAGACGCCGCTGCGGCGAGAGACGCTGCTGCGCGCCGCAACACTCTACGCCGAGCGCTTCGCCGATGCCGACGGGCGTCTGCCCGCGACCTTCGAGTTCGTCTGGCTCTCGGGCTGGGCGCCGCATGAGAGTCAGCAGAAGCCGCTGAAGCCCGGTTCCGCCAAGGCCCGGCTGGCCGATGCGCTGGGCGTGCCGGAGATCAAGGCCGGCGAGAAGCCGGGAGGTGAGGGATGAGCGAGCGACAGCCACGCCTGACGCGTGCCGATTTCCGCATCTTCCGCGCCATTCCGACGCGCTGGCACGACAACGACGTCTTCGGGCACGTCAACAATGTTGTCTATTATGGCTGGTTCGATACGGCGGTGAACGCCTGGCTCATCGAAGGCGGCTTTCTGGACCCCTCCAGGAGCGAAATCGTCGGGCTCGTGGTCGAGACGGCTTGCACCTATTTCGAGAGCGTCGCCTTCCCTGAAACCGTCGAGGCGGGGATCGCGGTCGAGCGGCTGGGCAACAGCTCGGTGACCTACCGCATCGGCATCTTCCGGCAGGGCAGCGAGCAGGTGGCGGCGCAGGGCTGCTTTACCCATGTCTATGTCGAGCGCGCCGGGCAGAAGCCCGTGCCGATTCCGGCGCAGCTCCGGGCGGCGATGGCGGCCATCCAGAGCTGAAAGGTACCGTTGCGCCCGGAATGCGTTGTCTCGCGGCCTGAGGCAGGCTATGCCCCTGCCAACCCCCTCGCCGGACCGTCAGGAACCCTGAGCCCGTGATTCCGAACGACATCAAGATCACCCCGCAGCTCGTCGCCGAGCACGGCCTGAAGCCGGACGAGTATCAGCGCTTCCTGCATCTGATCGGCCGCGAGCCGACGATCACGGAGCTCGGCATCGTCTCGGCGATGTGGAACGAGCACTGCTCCTACAAGTCGTCGAAGATCCATCTCAAGACGCTGCCGACCAAGGCTCCCTGGGTGATCCAGGGGCCGGGCGAGAATGCCGGCGTCATCGATATCGGCGAGGGCACGGCCATCGTCTTCAAGATGGAGAGCCACAACCACCCGTCCTTCATCGAGCCCTATCAGGGCGCGACGACGGGCGTCGGCGGCATCCTGCGCGACGTCTTCACCATGGGCGCGCGCCCGATCGCGGTGCTCGACGCTTTGCGCTTCGGCGATCCGGCGCATCCGAAGACCCGCCATCTCGTCTCCGGCGTCGTTGCCGGCATCGGCGGCTACGGCAATTCCTTCGGTGTGCCGAATGTCGGTGGCGCTACCGGCTTCCATACGCGCTATGACGGCAACATTCTCGTCAACGCCATGGCGGTTGGCATCGCCAAGGCCGACGAGATCTTCTACGCCAAGGCCTCTGGCGTCGGTAAGGCGATCGTCTATCTCGGCTCCAAGACCGGCCGCGACGGCATCCATGGCGCGACCATGGCCTCGGCCGAATTCGACGACAAGTCGGAGGAGAAGCGCCCGACCGTGCAGGTCGGCGACCCCTTCGCCGAGAAGCTCCTGCTCGAAGCCTGTCTTGAGATCATGGCCGCCGGCCATGTCGACGCGATCCAGGACATGGGCGCCGCCGGCCTGACCTGCTCGGCCGTCGAGATGGGCGCCAAGGGCGATCTCGGCGTCGAGCTCGACCTCGACAAGGTGCCCTGCCGCGAGGAGGGCATGAGCGCCTATGAGATGATGCTGTCGGAGAGCCAGGAGCGCATGCTCATGGTGATCAAGCCCGGCCATGAGGACGCCGCCGAGGCGATCTTCAAGAAATGGGGCCTCGACTTCGCCGTCATCGGCCACACCACCGACACGCTGCGCTTCGTCATCAAGCACAAGGGCGAGGTCATGGCCGACCTGCCGATCAAGGAGCTCGGCGACGAGGCTCCGGAATACGACCGGCCTTGGATCGAGACCGCGCCGCAGCAGCGCATCGCGGCCGAGAGCGTGACCCCGCCTTGCGGCAACGCGGAAGCCTTGAAGAAGCTGATCGGCTCGCCGGACCTCTCCTCCAAGCGCTGGATCTGGGAGCAGTACGACACGCTGATCCTCGGCAATTCGGCGGTGACGCCGGGCGGCGATGCCGGCGTGATCCGCATCGAGGACGGGCCGAGGGGCCTGGCCATGACCGCCGACGTGACGCCGCGCTATTGCGAGGCCGATCCGTTCGAGGGCGGCAAGCAGGCGGTGGCGGAAGCTTGGCGCAACCTGACCGCGACGGGTGCGACGCCGCTCGCCATCACCGACAACCTGAACTTCGGCAATCCCGAGAAGCCGGAAGTGATGGGCCAGTTTGTCGGCTGCATCCGCGGCATCGGCGAGGCCTGCAAGGTTCTCGACTTCCCGGTCGTTTCCGGCAACGTCTCGCTCTACAACGAGACCAACGGCATCTCGATCCTGCCGACCCCGACCATCGGGGGCGTCGGCGTCATGGCCGATGTGACGAAACACGCGACCGTTGCCTTCAAGGCCGAGGGCGAGGCGATCATCCTGATCGGTGACACGCAGGGCTGGCTCGGCCAGAGCGCTTATCTCGCGACCGTCTGCGGCCGCGAGGAGGGCGCTCCGCCGCCGGTCGATCTCGCGATCGAGCGCCGCAACGGCGATTTCGTGCGGGGGCTGATCGCGTCGGGCAAGGTTTCGACCTGCCATGACCTGTCGGATGGCGGTCTGGCCGTGGCGCTCGCCGAGATGGTGATGGCCAAGGGCATCGGCGCGACCATCGAGACGCTGCCGGCCGGCCCCGCCCATGCCGCGCTCTTCGGCGAGGATCAGGCGCGCTATGTCCTGACCGTCCCGGCGGCCGAGGCCGATGCCGTGATCGCGGCGGCTAAGGCTGCGGGTGTGCCGGCGCTCGCCATCGGCCGCACGGGTGGCACCTCGCTCGCCCTGCCAGGCGAGCCGGCGCTGGCGATCGCCGATCTCCGCAAGATCCATGAAGACTGGCTGCCGTCCTACATGGCCGGCAAGGCGGCCTGAGGAGTTTCGACCATGGCGATGGACGCTCACGAGATCGAGCGCATGATCAAGGCGGCGCTGCCGGATGCGGCGATCGAGATAAGGGATCTGGCGGGCGACGGCGACCACTATGCCGCGACCGTCACCTCGGCCGCCTTCAAGGGCAAGACCCGGGTGCAGCAGCACCAGATGGTCTACGCCGCGCTTCAGGGGAATATGGGCGGCGTGCTGCACGCCCTTGCGCTGACGACGAGCGTTCCCCAAGATTAGAACGAAACTATCCGGCGGGCCTTGAACCCGCTTCAGGAGACAGATGATGTCCGACGTCAACGCCCGCATCGAAGCGGAAGTGAAGAATAATGACGTGGTGCTCTTCATGAAGGGCACGCCGCAATTCCCGATGTGCGGTTTCTCCGGCCAGGTCGTGCAGATCCTCAACTATGTCGGCGTGCCGTTCACCGGCGTGAACGTGCTGGAGGATCAGGAGATCCGCGAAGGCATCAAGGCCTATTCGAACTGGCCGACGATCCCGCAGCTCTACGTTAAGGGCGAGTTCATCGGCGGTTGCGACATCACCCGCGAGATGTTCCAGGCTGGCGAGTTGCAGGCGCTCTTCGAAGAGAAGGGCATCGCGGTGAAGCAGGCGAGCTGAGTTCAGCCTTCCGCGCAGGGCGGCAGCGTTTCAAGCGCCGCCCAGAGCGCCTGCGGCAGATCACCTTCGCGCTGAAGCAGTGAGACGCAGCCGCGCCGCCCCTCGGCCACCGCTTTGGGGCGCAAGGTGGCGTTGTCGAAGACGCGCCACTGATCGACCGCATCAATATAGATCGGCAGATTTTCGATTGATCTTGTGAAGCGGCGCCGGACGTCCGCCTCCTCCACATTATGACCGCCCTCGCTGACGCGCCGGGCGATGCGGGCCAGCGAAATCTCCGGGCTGGCGACCAGAAAATACAACAGGTTGACGACGAAGCCGGCCTCCCGGGCCGCCGCGACCGTGCGCAGATGCGTCTTACCCGAGAGTGTCGTCTCGATCGAGAACGACCGTTTCTCTGCAATCAGGGAGCGGGTTAGCTCCAGCGCGACGCGGGCGGCGCGCTGCTGTTCCATCGATGGATCGAGCGGTGAGAGACCGCGCGCAATCTCGTCGAGATTGACGAAGCGCGTGCTGCCCGAGACCGCCTTGATGTGGCGGAAGGCATAGGTCGTCTTGCCGACACCATTGGGGCCGGCAACGATCCAGAATTGGGGCTGCGTGGTCGTCATGCGGCTTTGGCTAGCATGCGCCTTATCTTCGCGCCAATCCGAGCTCTGAACTCAAGCCGCCGCGCATTGCGGGTGCGGCTTGCGGACGCGCTCGGTCGAAGCCGGATATTTTTCCAGCATCCGCTCCGGCCTGATCGGCCGGCGCACGAGGTCTCCGCCGCAATTCGGGCAGGTGCCGGCGAAGCGCGTTTCTACGCAGTCGCTGCAAAACGTGCATTCGAAGGTGCAGATCAGGGCGTCGCGCGATTGCGGCGGCAGGTCGCGGTCGCAGCACTCGCAGTTCGGGCGCAATTGCAGCATGGCGTCGTCTCCTTCCGGTGGCTGGAAGAATGACTGCAAACCGGACTGAAACCAGCGATTTCGCGTGATCCGACCGATCAACGGGGCGAATCAATTCTCTTCGATCTGCAAAACCTAGCGCCGTCATCCCGGGCGACCCCTCGGGTCCGGCCTTTGGCCGGCCCAAGGAGAGGCTCCGGGAGACCCGGGATCCATGCCTGAATCTTCATCGGCAGCGCTCTGGCATGGATCCCGGATCTTCGTTTTGCTCCGTCCGGGATGACGGCGTGTTTTAGGAGGATTGGCAGGTAGCCTTCACTTCACCAGCAGCCAGTCTTCGACCACCAGCGCGTCGAGCCCGCTGGTATAGAACATCAGGATCGCGTCCTCCGCTGTGTGCAGGATCGGCTTGCCCATGATGTTGAAGGAGGTGTTGAGGATCACCGGCACGCCCGTCAGCTCATGGAAGGCCGAGATCAGCGCGTGGTAGCGCGGATTGCGCTCAGGCGTGACGCTCTGGAGCCGGCCGGTCGCATCCTCATGGACGACGGCGGGGACGCGGTCGCGGACCGCTTCCTTCCAGGTGAGCGTCCGCTCCATATAGGGCGCATCCTGATAGTTCTCGAACCAGTCGGCGGCGTGCTCGGCCAGGATCGAGGGTGCGAAGGGGCGGAAGGCCTCGCGGTATTTCACCTTGGCGTTGAGGATGTCCTTGGCGTCGGCCGGGCGCGGATCGGCGATGATCGAGCGGTTTCCCAGCGCGCGGGGGCCAAATTCGGCGCGGCCCTGCACCCAGCCGATCAGCTTGCCTTCGGTCAAGAGCTTGGCGGTTACGGGTGCAATCTCGTCGGGCGCGAGCTTGCGCAGGCGCTTCTCCCAGAGCTGCATGCGCTCGAAGGGCTCGGTCGAGACGGTCGAGCCGAGATAGGGCGTGAGCGGTCCTTTCGGTGCGCGCCAGTCCGGGTTGGCCTCGGCGTGGGCGAGCCAGGCCGCCCCGATAGCGTTACCGTCATCGGCCGGCGCCGAGGGCACGAAGACCGTCCTGAAGCCGTGGCGGCCGGCGATCTTGCCGTTGAAGGAGGAGTTCAGCGCGCAGCCGCCGGCCATGACGAGGTTTTCGCTCGGCACCAGCGTTGCGGCCTCAGCCAGCAGCGCCTCCATCATCTCGGCGAAGACATCCTGCCCGCAGCGGGCGAGGTCGGGCCAGCCCTGGTCGAGAGCATCGGCCGGGCGCTTCGTCAGGATCTCGTCGGCGACCGCCTGCACGATATCGGCCTTGGCGAAGGAGAGCTTGTGCCCCTCGATCGTGTAGAGCTTGCGCAACAGCGCCATCAATTCCGGGTCGGTCTTGCCATAGGGCGCGAGCCCCATGATCTTCCATTCCTCGCCCTTGGCCTGGTCGAAGCCGGCGAGGTCGGTGACGAGTCCGAAATAGAAGCCGATCGATTCCCGGCCGCGATGGCGCTTCACCTCGCGCAGCTTGCCGTTATCAAGCGCGAAGATGGCCGAGGCGCCGGTCTCGCCCATGCCGTCGACGACGAGGCAGGCGGCGTTGTCGAAGGGCGAGGACCAGCAGGCATAGGCCGCGTGGCTGAGATGGTGGCCGTAGCGCTTCAGGCCGGTGACGTTGGCCTTGCCATAGGCGCGGTCGAGCCCGAGCAGCACGCCCATGCCGGCGCGCTGCTGGCCGAGATGCAGCGATGCGATCAAGGCGCGCTCGGTGCGCTCTGGCACGAGCGAGCGGTTGAGTTCCGGCGAGAGCTTGAGCAGCGCGTCGAGGGTGAAGGAGCCGGCACGCGCCATCTGGTCGAGGAAGCCGGTGAAATCCTCGCCCCAGCTCGTGGCGATGGTGACCTCGGCGTCTTTCGGAATGTAGCGCTTCAGCAGGCTTTCCATGCGCGGGGCCGAATCAGGCTCGCAGTTCGGCGCGCGTTTGTATTGCAGGTAGCGTTCGGTCGCCTCGGCGAAAAGCACCTCGCCGGTGGGGCCGAGGATGGCGATGGCGGGGTCGTGAAAGGTGGTGGCCAGTCCGATCGTGTAGGTCATGGCGAAGGCAATACCCCTTCCGGGGGCTCCAAGCCAAATCGTTCAGGGCTTGCCGATGGCCGCCTTCATCAGCGCCTTCGAATCGGCGCTCGCCCAGTCGGCGGGGCCCTGGATGATGCCGAGTTCGCAGCCCTCCTTGTCGATGATGATGCTGACCGGCATGCCCTCGACCTTGTGGGCGGCGCGCAGCGCCTGGAAGGTCGCGGCCTGCGGGTCGCCATAAAAGGGCAGGGTGGCGATCTTGTTCTCGGCGAGCCAGGCCTTCGGCTTGTCGAGGTTGCGCGTGTCGATGTTGATCGCGACGACCGCGAAATCCGGCCCACCCATCTCCCTCTGGAGCGCATCGAGCGCCGGCATCTCCTTCAGGCAGGGCGCGCACCAGGTCGCCCAGAGATTGACCAGCAGCGTCTTGCCCTTCAGCGCGGCGAGCGTCATCGGCTGGCCGTCGGGTCCGGTGAAGGCAAGGGCCGGCGCCGGCTGCGGGCGGGAGCGGATCTCGACCGCCGCGACCTCGCCCTTGACCAGCGGCTTCATGCGCTCGGCGGCCGCACGCGCGGGGCCGCATGATCCGTTGCCGGCGTCGCCCGTGACGGAGTAGAAGGCAGCTACGCCTGCGAGGCCGAGCGCCGCCACGACCCCGAGGGCCAGTCCGATCTTTTTTCCAGACGTCATCGTGCGTCCTCAAAAGCAGGAAAGACCGTCGTGAGCAATCGCATGTGGGGTGGGCGTTTCGCCACAGGTCCGGGTGCCCTCATGGAGGAGATCAATGCCTCCATCGATTTCGACAAGAAGCTCTGGCGCCAGGATATCCGTGGCTCGCTGGCGCACGCGGCCATGCTGGCCGAGACCGGCATTCTGACGAAGGAGGATGTCGCGACGATCACGGCCGGCCTCAAGCAGGTCGAAGGCGAGATCGAGAGCGGCGCCTTCACGTTCTCGCGCGCGCTCGAAGACATCCATATGAACGTCGAGTCCAACCTCAAGGACAAGATCGGCGCCGCCGCAGGGCGCCTGCACACCGCCCGCTCCCGCAACGACCAGGTCGCGACCGACATGCGGCTGTGGGTGCGCGATACGCTCGACGAGATCGACGGCCAGATGGCCGATCTCCAGCGCGCGCTCGCCGAGAAGGCGGATGCCCATGCCGGTTCGGTGATGCCCGGCTTTACTCATCTGCAATCGGCACAGCCGGTGACCTTCGGCCACCATCTGCTGGCCTATGTCGAGATGCTCTCGCGCGATCGCGGCCGTATCCGCGATGCCCGCGCGCGGCTCAACGAATGCCCGCTCGGAGCGGCCGCGCTCGCGGGCACCTCCTTCCCGATCGATCGCCATCTGACGGCGAAGACGCTCGGCTTCGACCGCCCGACGGCGAATTCTCTGGATTCGGTCTCGGATCGCGATTTCGTGCTGGAGACGCTTTCGGCCGCCTCGATCTGCGCCATGCATCTCTCGCGTCTCGCGGAGGAGATCGTGCTGTGGGCGACGCCGCAATTCGGCTTCGTGAAGCTGTCTGACGCCTTCTCGACCGGGTCCTCGATCATGCCGCAGAAGCGCAATCCCGACGCGGCCGAGCTGGTGCGCGGCAAGGCGGGGCGCGTCTTCGGCGCGCTGCAGGCGCTGCTGACCATGATGAAGGGCCTGCCGCTGACCTATTCCAAGGACATGCAGGAGGACAAGGAAGGCACCTTCGACGCCCTGCAGACGCTGTCGCTCTGCCTTGCCGCTACCGCCGGCATGGTTCGCGACATGCAGCCCGATCTCAAGGTGATGAAGAAGGCGGCCGGTCTCGGCTATGCCACCGCGACGGACCTCGCCGACTGGCTGGTACGCGTGCTGAAGATGCCGTTCCGCGACGCGCATCACGTCACGGGCCGGCTCGTCGGCATTGCGTCGGACAAGAAGGTCGGGCTGGAGAAGCTCTCCCTCGCAGAGATGCAGGCGGTCGAGCCGAAGATCACAGAGGCGATCTTCGCCGTGCTCGGCGTCGACCAGTCGGTGAGGAGCCGGGTGAGCTATGGCGGCACGGCGCCCGCCAATGTCCGCAAGCAGGCGCGGCGCTGGCTCAGGCAGCTCGCGAAAGGCTAGTTCGTATCGCAAACTCGCCGTCATCCCGGGCTTGACCCGGGATCCATCGAAGAGCGTTGCGCTCTATGATGGATCCCGGATCTTCGCTCCGCTCCGTCCGGGATGACGGTGGAGGTTTGCCGCAACCGCTCGCGCTTCGCCGCATCCTCCGCTAAGGTCCCGCCACGTTTCGCCCGAGGGTTCGTTTTCGTGCTTGATTCCCGCCTGAAATTCGGCCGCACCCTGCTGGTCGTCGGCCTGCTGGCCGTTGCGCTCGCCGCCTGCGGGCGAAAAGGGCCGCTGGAGGCGCCGCCGAACGCGACCGGGGCGATCGATCTGCCCGACGATCAAATCGGCGCGCAGCAGAACGATGTCTCCTCCTATGGTTCGGCCTCGGTGCTGGCGAAACCGGTCAAGGCGAACAAGGCGATCGTCGTGCCGAACAGGTCGTTCATCCTCGATCCGTTGATGTGATTTTAATCGCCGGTTGCACGCGTCATGCTCGGGCTTGACCCGAGCATCTCCTGAAAGAGATTCTCGGGTCTGCGTGGAGTTTATCCTTGGGCCGATCAAAGATCGGACCCGGGGCTCCGCCCGAGAATGACGCCTGCGAAGCCGCCCTTTTCTGATTGCGAGCTCATCCCATGCATCATTTCGCCTATCGCGACGGCTCGCTCCATGCCGAGGGCGTCGATCTCCAGCGCATCGCGGCCGAGGTCGGGACGCCGGTCTATGTCTATTCCACCGCGACGATCGAACGGCATTACAAGCTGTTCGCCGCGGCGGTGAAGAAGACCGCCGGCAAGACGCATGTCTTCTACGCCATGAAGGCGAACGGCAATCTCGGCGTGCTGAAGACGCTGGGCGCGCTCGGCGCCGGTATCGACACGGTCTCCGAGGGCGAGGTGCGCAAGGCGCTCGCCGCCGGCATCGCGCCGGGGAAGATCGTGTTCTCGGGCGTCGGCAAGAGCGAGCAGGAGCTGCGCTTCGCGGTCGAGGCCGGCATCTACCAGGTCAATATCGAGAGCGAGAGCGAGCTCGACCTGCTCTCCAAGGTCGCCGCCTCGCTCGGCAAGCGGCAGGAGGCGGTGTTCCGGGTCAATCCCGACATCGGCGCCGGCGGCCACGCCAAGATCACGACCGGCTCGTCCGAGAACAAGTTCGGCGTTTCCTTCGAGGAGGTCGGCAGGCTCTATGCGCGGGCGGCCAATATGCCGGGCGTCAGGATCATGGGCCTTGCGGTCCATATCGGCAGCCAGATCCGCGAGATCGACGCCTTCGAGGCGGCCTATACCAAGATGGTGGGGCTGGTCGGCTCTCTGAAGGGCGAGGGGCATCGCGTCGACCGGCTCGATCTCGGCGGCGGGCTCGGCATTCCCTACGACATTCCGAAGACCTTCGACTACGGGCCGGGGTTGATCGAGGCCTATGCCGAGATGGTCGGCAAGGTCACGAAGGGCCTCGATGTCGAGCTCGGCTTCGAGCCGGGGCGTCTCATCGTCGGCAATGCGGGCGTCATGCTGACGCGGGTGCTGCATCTCAATCCGCGCCCGACCAAGCAGTTCCTCGTCGTGGATGCGGCGATGAACGATCTCGTCCGGCCCGCGATGTACGAGGCCTATCACGAGATCTGGCCGGTGGCCGAGCCGGTGATCGGCGGACCGGAGATCGCCTATGACGTCGTCGGGCCGATCTGCGAATCGGGCGATACCTTCACGACCGGCCGGGTCTTGCCGCAGCTCAGGCAGAACGATCTCGTTGCCTTTATGACGGCCGGTGCCTACGGCGCCTCGATGTCTTCGACCTACAACCAGCGCCTGCTGGTGGCCGAGGTCATGGTCAAGGGCGACGATTATGCCGTGACGCGGCCGCGCCAGAGCTATGAGGAGCTGATCGGCACGGATCGGCTGCCGGGGTGGTTCGCGTAAATTCGCGCGTATTCTCGGGCTTGGCCCGAGAATCTCATGACAAGCGGGCTCTGGGTGCAGAGATGCTCGGGTCAAGCCCGAGCATGGCGGCACCTTCCGTTCACGAAAGGCGGAGCGTTGTGCGTTGGCGTCGCTTCGCGCTGGCAATGCCACATTCCCGTGTTAGCCTGACCGCGTCAGGCAAGTTCAGACAGGAATGGGGGTTGCCCGGAGCGATGGCATGAGCGAGGCAGAGCGCCGCAAGGCGCCCGATACCATCGACGGCATCCGCCAGCGGCTCAGCCGTCTCGCGCTGGCGTCGCGCGCCTCGCTCGGCTGGGAACGGCTGTGGCCGCGGCTCTGGCTGACACTCGCCGTCATTCTCGCCTTCCTTGCGGTCTCCTGGTTCGGATTATGGACGCATCTGCCCTGGTATGGGCGGATCGTTGGCGTGCTCGCCTTCGCTGCCGCGCTGGCCGGGAGCCTATGGCATGTCGCGCAGCTCGTCCTGCCGACGCACCGCGATGCTCTCACACGGCTGGACCGCTCTTTCGCGGGGGGACATCGCCCGGCCTCGGCGCTGGAAGACAACCTCGCGCTGGGCTCGTCCGATCCCGTCTCGCAGGCACTGTGGAAACTGCATGTCGAGCGCCAGAGCCGGCAGGTCGCCTCTCTGCAGGTCACGCCGCCGCAGCCGCGGATGGCCATGCACGACCGGCTGGCGCTGCGCGCCGTGCCACTGCTGGCCGCTATAGCGGCCTTTTTCGTCGCGGGACCCGAGGCGACACAGCGCCTCTCCGCCGCCTTCGACTGGAAGGGGCCGTCGGGCAGCGCGCCTTCCACCCGCATCGATGCCTGGATCGACCCGCCGGCCTATACCCGCCTGCCGCCGATCCTGATCGATTTCGCCAAGCTCGCCAGCCCGAACCTCAGTGCGCCCGAAAAGTCGGTCATCGTCGTGCGCATCGCCGGCAAGACCAGCATGGACGTGGCGACGACCGGGCGGCTCGAACCCGTCAAGCCGGAGGCAAAGGAGGGCGAGGGCAAGGGCACGCCGGCCAGCGATGCGGCTGCGCCCAAGCCGGCCCAGCCCGCCGGTCCGCAGCAGGCCGTGTTGGAAAAGCGCTTCACGCTCGCAGGCAACGGCACGCTGAAGCTGACCGGCAGCGGCGCGCCCGGCACCACGCTCAACATCACCGCTATCGCCGATCAGGCGCCGACCATCGCCTTCACCGATCCGCCCAAGCCGGTCACCGGCGCGCAGTCGGGCGGGCTCGCCATCACCTACAAGGCGAGGGACGATTACGGCATCGCTTCGATCGAGGCGAGCGTCTCACGCCCCGATGCGGCAGCGGGTGGGCGCTCGCTGGTCGAGCCGCCGAAGCAGAACCTCGCCGTGCCGCCGCCTTCGGCGGCCGAGGAGGAGATGAAGAGCACGGTCGATTTCTCGGCGCATCCCTGGGCTGGCGCCAGGGTCCGCATGGTGCTGATCGCCAAGGACGAGGCCGGGCAGGAAGGCCGCACCGAGCCGCTCGAGGTCGTGCTGCCGCAGCGCACCTTCACCAAGCCGCTGGCCAAGGCGCTGGTCGAGCAGCGGCGCAAGCTGGTCATGAATGTCGACGACCGCTCCAAGGTGCAGCTCGCCATGGATGCGCTGATGATCGAGCCCGATCTCTTCATGAAGGAGACGGGCGTCTATCTCGGCATGCGGATGCTGACCGAGCGGCTGCGGAAATCCGGCAGCGACGACGAGTTGCGCGAGGTCTCCGAGCTGATGTGGGCGATGGCGCTGCAGCTCGAGGATGGCGACATGTCCGATGCCGAGCGGGCGCTCAGGCAGGCGCAGGAGAATCTCCAGCAGGCGCTGGAGCGCGGCGCATCCGAGGAGGAGATCAAGAAGCTCACCGACGAGATGCGCCGGGCCATGGACAATTTTATGCGCCAGCTCGCCGAGCAGATGATGCGCCAGCAGCAACAGAACGGCGACCGCGATCAGGCGCAACTGCCGGAGAACTTCCGCACGGTGACGCCGCGCGACCTGCAGAACATGCTCGACCGCATCGAGGAATTGTCGAAGCGCGGCGACATGGCCGAAGCGCAGCGTCTGATGGAAGAGCTCAACAAGCTGCTCAACAATCTGCAGATGGCCCGCCCGGGCCAGCGCGATCCGCGCCAGAACCAGATGAACCAGGCGCTCGGCGATCTCGACCGGATGACGCGGGATCAGCAGAACCTGCGCGACGAGACCTATCAGAACGAGCAGCGCCGGCAGGGGCAGGGCCAGACCCAGCGCGGCCAGCGCCCGGGCCAGCAGCAGGCACGGCCCGGCCAGCGTGGCCAGCAAGGGCAGCAGGGTCAGCAAGGCCAACGCGGGCAGCGTGGTCAGCAGCCCGGCCAGCAGCCGGGCGAGCAGGGTGAGGACGGCGAAGGCGGCGAGGGCATGCAGGGCCAGAACGGCCAGGGGCAGGGCCTGTCCCAGCGCCAGCAGGCCCTGCGCGAGCGTCTGCAGGATCTGCAGCGGCGGATGCGTGGGATGGGTGCGCCGCAGAACGGTGAACTCGACGAGGCTGAGGACGCCATGCGCGAGGCCGAAGGCCAGCTCGGGCAAGGGCAGGGCGAGGGCGCTCTCGACGCACAGGGCCGTGCGCTCGACGCGCTGCGCCGCGGCGGCCAGAATCTCGCCCAGCAGATGCAGGGCCAGCCCGGCGAGGGCGACGGTACCGAAGGAGCTTACGGTGAGCCGGATGGGCGCCCCGCCGGCCGGCCTTCGGCGCAGCAGCGCGGCAGCGAGGATCCGCTCGGCCGGCCGCAGCGCCAGCGCGACTGGGCCGATGGCCGGGTCAAGGTGCCGGGCGCCGACGAGAGCGCGACCCAGCGGGCCCGGCGCATCCTCGAGGAACTGCGCAAGCGCCTGGGCGACCCGCTGCGGCCGACGGAAGAGCTCGATTATCTGGAGCGGCTGCTCAGGCGGAACTGAGGGGGGTGAGCGCGGTCATGCGCGAGCCCACCGGCGTCATTCTCGGGCGAAGCGTCGCGGAGACCCGAGAATCTCGTGCAGGAAAAGGCTCGTGAACCTCCTCGTCATGAGATGCTCGGATCAAGCCCGAGCATGACGCAAGTTCAGCCCTTCTGCCCGGCGCCGCTCGCGACCAGCGCGCCGACGACGATGAGCGCGCAGGAGGCGGCGAGCAGCCAGCTGGCCGAGGCATAGCCGAACAGCACGAGGATCAGCGTCGAAAGCACCGGCGCGGCGTAGGATGCGACGCCGAGCAAGGCGACGTCGCCTTGTTTCATGCCGATGTCCCAGACGACGAAGGCAAGGCCGATGGAGCCGAGGCCGAGGCCCAGAACGCCCGCCCATTCCACCGCCGTCAGCGACCAGAGCGTGGTCTCGAAGGCGAAATGGCAGGCCAGCGCCGGCACGGCACAGCCCAGCATGGTGATGGACAGGCTTTCCGAGGGCACATCGGCAAAGCGGCGCGAAATGACCGAGTAGCTCGCCCAGACGAAAGCGCCGAGCGCCGCCAGCACATGGCCGAGAGCGATCCCGCCGCCGGTTCCGATCCCGCCTGAGACCAGCAGGCCGGTGGCGACGAGACCGATCAGCGCGCCGATCAGATGGCGGGGCTTGAGGCCGCCACCCGGTAGCAGCGCCGCGAAGAGCACGATCAGCAGCGGCCAGAGGTAGTGGATCAGATTGGCTTCGGCGGGCGGCGCGGTCTTCACCGCCGCGTAGTAGAGGGCGGTGTCGCCGAACGGACCGTAAAGGCCCAGCGCGAAGGAGGCCGGCGTCGGCCGGATGCGGGAGAGATCGCCGCGCAGCGCCGTGATCGCGAGGATCAGAAGACCGCCGATGACGAAGGTCATCGCCACAAGCTGAAACGGCGGGACGCGGCCCGACATCGCCGTGAACAGGGCGAGCGTCGACCAGAGCAGGATCGCGCAGAAGCCGATGAGGGTGGCGGTACGGGAGGTCATGGAGGCTCCGGGTATCGGAAGCCAGCGGCGATAGCAGGTTTCTCGGGTCTTGCCGATGGGGTTGCGAAGCGAAAGCGGACAGCGCGGGGAACCCTCTCCCGGAGGGAGAGGGCAGGGTGAGGGGTAGGCAGTTGGACGCTTTTGCCGTGACCTGGCCGCTGCTGCGGTGGGGGCGAGACGCTGCTGGTCCAAGGGCCTACACCTCACCCCTGCCCCTCTCCTTACAGGAGAGGGGTTCCCGATGCTTCTTGGCGGATGTTGCGGTTTCTCATGCTCATGCTGCAGCGCAGCCCGGCTTCGGCGCCATGGGCGCCATGCTCCCGCGCCCGTTGACCGCGCGCGCAAGGCGGCTCATTGCCATGCTTCATGACCACCATCCCGCTGCAATCCGTCACCCGTCGTCCGTTGATGCCGGTTCTGGCCGCGCTGAGTCTTGCGCATCTGCTGAACGATCTTGTCCAGTCGATGATCCCGGCGCTCTACCCGCTGATCAAGCAGGCCTACAACCTCGACTTCGTGCAGATCGGCCTGATCACGCTGTCCTTCCAGGTGACGTCTTCGCTGCTGCAGCCGCTGCTCGGTTATGTCACGGACCGCAGGCCCTGGCCTTATGCGATGGTCGCGGGCATGTGCGCGACGCTGTCGGGGCTGCTGCTGCTCTCCTTCGCGCATAGCTACGGGGTCGTGCTGATCGGTGCGGCGATGATCGGCCTCGGTTCGGCTGTGTTCCACCCCGAGGCGACGCGCATGGCGCGCCATGCCGCTGCCGGCCGGCAGGGGCTGGCGCAGGGCGTCTTCCAGGTCGGCGGCCATATTGGCTACGCCATCGGCCCGCTGCTGGCGGCGATGATCGTGGTGCCGCGCGGACAGGAGAGCCTGTCCTGGTTCTCGGGCGTCGTGCTGGTGGCGATGCTGGTGATGGGCTGGCTCGGCGCGCGCTATTCGGCGATGCGGCGCGAGCAGAAGTCCTCCCCCGTGCATGCCGAGGAGGTCGCGGATCACGGCCTGTCGCGCGGACGCGTGCTGCTCGCGATGGCCGTGCTGGTCCTGCTCCTGATCTCGAAGAACGGCTACACCGCCGCCTTCACCTCCTACTACACCTTCTATCTGATCGAGCGCTTCGGCATCAGCTTGCAGCTCTCGCAGATCATGCTGTTCCTCTACCTCGTCGTCGGCGCGGCCGGCGTCATCCTGGGCGGCATGATCGGGGATCGCATCGGCCGCGACCGCGTGATCTGGCTGTCGATCCTCGGCTCGCTGCCCTTCGCGCTGGTGCTGCCCTATGCCGACCTGTTCTGGACCGGCGTGCTCAGCGTCGTCATCAGCTTCGTCATGGCGAGCGCCTTCTCGGCGATCCTGATCTACGCGATCGACCTCGTGCCACATCGTGTCGGCCTTGTCGGCGGCCTGTTCTACGGCCTGTCCTTCGGGCTGGGTGGCATCGCGGCGGCCGGCATCGGCGCGCTGGCCGACCAGATCGGCATCATCCAGGTCTTCAAGATCTGCGCCTGGCTGCCCGCCGTGGGGCTTCTGACCTTCCTGCTGCCGAAGGGCAAGCGCCAGGGCTGAGCCGGGCCTCCCGGCGGCTTCGACGCATTGAGCCCACATTCAGTCGCTAGCGCTGGCCGTTCTCCGGCCGGACAAGACGGCCGCCGCGAAGAGGTTGGCCGATGCTGGTGCAGATCGGAACGCTGATCGCCGCGACGAGTCTGGTGCAGCTCGCGAACGGCTTCTTCAACACCTTCCTGTCCCTGCGCCTGACGCTCGAGGATTTCGGCGCCGCGACCGGCATCGTGCTCAGCGCCTATTTCGCCGGCTTTACCATCGGCGCCGTCAGCAGCGGCGGGGTGATCCAGCGCGTCGGCCATATCCGTGCCTATACGGCCTTCGCCGGGCTCGTCGTGGTCGCGACTGCGCTGATGCCGCTATGGACCTCGGCGCTGGTCTGGACGGTCTGCCGGGTGGTGATCGGCATCGGCTGCGTCGGCATTTTCGTCACCACGGAAAGCTGGCTCAACGCCAAGGCGCTGCCGGACCAGCGCGGCCGTGTCTTCTCGACCTATATGGTCGGCACCTTTCTGGCGCTGGCGATCGGCCAGCTCGCGATCGCCTGGCTCTCGATTCATTCGGCCGGGGCGTTCCAGGCCATCATAGCGCTGTTCGCTCTGGCGCTGGTCATGGTGAGCACCACGCGAGCGGAGGCGCCCGGCCTCGCGCCGGAGAAGGCGCTACGCTATGGCGAGCTTTCGCGAGAGGCGCCGATTTCCGTGATCGGATGCGTGGTCAGCGGCATCGTCACCAGCGCTTTCTATGCGCTCGTCCCGGCCTGGATGCTCAGCAACGGCGTGCCGCAGCAGACGATCGCGCTGTTCATGCTCGTCGCGGTGCTCGGGGGGCTGGCGCTGCAGGTGCCGGTCGGGCGGCTCTCCGACCGCAATGACAGGCGGCTGGTGCTGGCGGGGCTGGCAGTCGGCTATGCCGTTGCGGTCTTGCTGCTGGTGGCGTTGCCGCGTTCGCTGGTCGCGGTGCTGCCGGTGGCGGCGCTGCTCGGCGGCTTCATGTCGACGCTCTATCCCGTCTGCGTCGCCCATGCGCTCGACCGGATGCCGGCCGACCGGGTGGTCGCCGTCAGCGGGCGGCTGATCCTGGTCAGCGGTTTCGGCTCGGCGCTCGGCCCCTTGGTCGGCGCCGGGATCATGGCGCGCTTCGACATCGACGGGCTGCTCTATTTCATGGCGGCGATCGCGCTGGCGCTGGCGGCCGTCGCCGGATTGCGCATGCGGATGCGGGAAGCGCCGCCGAAGGTCGAGCGGCCGTTCGAAATCATCGATCCGCTCAACCCGCCGATCACGCAGGAGCCGGAGGCGACGGCGATCGACGGGACGCCGCGCCCGGTCATGCCCTGATCGAAGCAGCGAGGCCGCCGCCCGTTGCCGGGCGGCGGCCTCAAATGATGGAGCGAGAGGGCCGGGCCGCTCAGGCCATGTTCTGACCGCCATTGGCGGACAGGGTCGAACCGGTGATGAAGCCGGCATCGTCGCTGGCCAGGAACACCACGGCCCGCGCGATCTCCTCGGGCTCGCCGAGGCGGCCGACCGGGATATGCGGCAGGATCGACTTCTCGATCACGGCCGGATCGATCGCCTTGACCATCTCGGTCGCGATATAGCCGGGGCAGATCGCGTTGACCGTGATGCCGGCGCGCGCGCCTTCCTGCGCCAGCGCCTTGACGAAGCCGATGTCGCCGGCCTTGGCCGCGGAATAGTTGACCTGGCCCATCTGGCCCTTCTGGCCGTTGATCGACGAGATGCAGATGACGCGGCCGAACTTGCGCGCGCGCATGCCCTCCCAGACCGGGCGGGTCATGTTGAACAGCGAGTTGAGGTTGGTGTTGATCACCGCGTCCCACTGTTCCTTGGTCATCTTGTGGAACATGCCGTCGCGGGTGATGCCGGCATTGTTGACCAGCACGTCGACCGGCCCCAGCTCGGCCTCGACCTTGGCGATGCCGGCAACGCAGGAATCATAATCCGAGACGTCCCATTTATAGGTCTTGATCCCGGTCTCGGCGGTGAACTTGGCTGCTGCCTCGTCGTTGCCGGCATAGCTCGCCGCCACATTGTAGCCAGCCGCCTTCAGGCCCTTCGAGATCGCCGCGCCGATGCCGCGCGAGCCACCCGTCACCAATGCAACCTTCGCCATGAGCTTGTTTCCCCTTTTCGATCTTCGATGATGGTCCTGCGGCTTGCCGCCGCTCTTTGGGACAGTTCCGGTGCGAGCGGATCCCCATCCGCATTTTCGACGACTATCCGATCGCGACGGCTGCCGGAGCCGGATCGCGTCGGGTATCCCGGCGGCTGGCCCGGACGGCCAGTCGCTGGCTGTTCATGATGATGACCCGGTGGTGCGATGCCGCATCACCGGGAGGGGCGGCGCCTCAGCGCTCCACCGCCATGGCGACGCCCATGCCGCCGCCGATGCAGAGCGTGGCGAGGCCCTTCTTGGCGTCGCGCTTGGCCATCTCGTGCAGCAGCGTCACCAGCACGCGGGCGCCGGACGCGCCGATCGGGTGGCCGATCGCGATGGCGCCGCCATTGACGTTGACGATGTCCGGGTTCCAGCCGAGGTCCTTGTTGACCGCGAGCGCCTGCGCCGCGAAGGCCTCGTTGGCCTCGACGAGATCGAGATCGCCAACCTTCCAGCCTGCCTTCTCGAGCGCCTTGCGGGTCGAGGGGATCGGGCCGGTGCCCATGATCTGCGGGTCGACGCCGGCCGTCGCCCAGGAGGCGATACGGGCGAGCGGGGTCAGGCCGCGGCGGGCCGCTTCCTTGGCGGTCATGATGACGAAGGCGGCGGCGCCGTCATTGAGACCGGAAGCGTTGCCGGCGGTCACCGTGCCGTCCTTCGAGAAGGCGGGGCGCAGCTTGGCCATGGCCTCGAGCGTGGCGCCGTGGCGCGGATACTCGTCGGTGTCGACGACGATGTCGCCCTTGCGGGTCGAGATGGTGATCGGCGCGATCTCGTCCTTGAACTTGCCGGCCTTCTGCGCGGCCTCGGCCTTGTTCTGCGAGCCGACGGCGAAGCGATCCTGCTCCTCGCGGCTGATCTGGTACTTGGTCGCGACGTTCTCGGCCGTCGTGCCCATATGGTAGCCGTGGAAGGCGTCCCAGAGGCCGTCCTTGATCATGGTGTCGACGAATTTGACGTCGCCCATCTTGGTGCCGGAGCGCAGATAGGAGGTGTGGGGGGCGAGCGACATCGATTCCATGCCGCCGGCGACGATGATGTTGGCGTCGCCATTGGCGATCTGCTGCAGGCCGATGGCGACAGTGCGCAAGCCGGAGCCGCAGAGCTGGTTGAGGCCCCAGGCGGTCTTCTCCTGCGGGATGCCGGCGGCCATGGCCGCCTGGCGGGCCGGGTTCTGGCCCTGGCCGGCGGCGAGGACCTGTCCCATCACCAGCTCGTCGACCTCCGCCGCCTCGACCTTGGCGCGCCGCAGCGCTTCCTTGATCGCGACGGCGCCGAGCTCATGGGCAGGGGTGTTGGCGAAAGCGCCGCTGAAGGCGCCGACCGCCGTGCGCGCTGCGCCGACGATCACGATATCCGAATCTGCCATGAGAGAGGTCCTCGCTTTGTTGTTGCTTCCGCACCGCTCCCGCCGGTGCAGCATTTCCCCGCCACCTTCGAAGCCTGTCGCGGCGCCGTCAAGACGGGTGAGCCGCAAATTCGAAGCGAAGGGGCCGGTGAGGGGCTGTGGGTGGGCGACGAAAGTCGAATGCCGCGCCTTACTTTCGGCGGATTTTTGCAATGCGCGCTCAAATCGCTTGCGGTGCAGCACCGACAGGCTATCGTCGCGCGCAGGGAGACCGCTCCGCCGAGCATGCCGGAACAACCAGTGGCCGCGGATCAACGTCAAGCAGGACCATGGCCAGCGACAAAGAACCGACCGTCATCAAGAAATACGCCAACCGGCGCCTCTATCATACGGGTACCAGCTCCTACGTCACATTGGAGGATCTTGCCGGCCTCGTGCGCGCGGGCGAGGATTTCGCCGTTTACGACGCGAAGTCCGGGGAGGACATCACGCGCTCGGTGCTGGCGCAGATCATCTTCGACGAGGAAGCCAAGGACGGGCAGAATCTGCTGCCGATCACCTTCCTGCGCCAGCTCATCCGCTTCTACGGGGACAGCATGCAGGCGCTGGTGCCGCGCTACCTCGAATTCTCGATGGAGAATTTCACCAAGGAGCAGAGCAAGTTCCGCGAGCAGATGGCCAAGGCCTTCGGCGGGACGGGCTTCGGCGGCAACGCGCTCGACGCCATTCAGACGCAGACGCGGGCGAACATGCAGATGTTCACCGAGGCCTTCCGCCTGTTCAACCCCTTCACCGCCGCGGCACAGGCCCGGCAGGAAGCCGAGGGCGCCAAGCCGGCGGCCCCGGCCGGGGGCAGCGAGATCACCGAGCTGAAGCGCGAACTCAACGAGATGCGCGAACGGCTGGACAAGCTGTCCCGCACGCGCTGAGCCGAGCCTGCCGATTTCGGGCCGCGCCTTCGCGAGAGGGCGCGGCTTTTGTTGGCTGGGGCGAGCCGAGGTCGGGAATGTTCTGCTCGGGTGGAGAGCGGGCACCATCAATCACCCTCGGGATGCCGCCGAAACCTGCTCAAGCTCAAGAATGTTGCCCTCGGGATCGCGAGCATAAACGATCAGAAGCGGCTTATCCCTTGACCCGAAATCCGTGATTTCCCCGGCTTGGGTGCCTCCCGCTTCGATGATGGCCGCAAGCGTAACGCCGATGTCCGATACTTCGAAGGAAAGATGACCGAAGCCGGGTTCATTCACCCGGGGTTGGGCGCGATCACATGTCGTTTCATGCTGATGTATCTCCAGGAACGGCGCATCGATGCCGGGCAGCTTCAGCCAGACCGACCGGATCACCGAGTTGGGCAGGCCGTTGCCGAGCGAGACCTTTTCGCCCGAGAGCGTTCTTGACTCACGAAGGAGCTCGAGCTCGAAGATCTTTCGGTAGAAGCCTGCAAGCGCATCTGCATCGCGGGCAACCACGTTGATATGAGTAAGCTTCATCAGGCTGGCCAAGGCTGGCAGGTGAGGCGCAGGTTAACCTGCGATCCATCAGGTCGGCTACGGGTTGATAGCAGGCGTTAATGCGTTGTTGTAACCAACGGCCGCGATGAACATCATGCGACGCCTCTAGAGACGACAAGTCGTTGTGATGATTTGAGAGAACTTTCGATGAAGCAGCGGGCTTTCGAGATCACACGCCGAACTTTAGGTTGGTCAAGCTTGATCGCATTGTTGTCGTCATTGACCGCATGTTGGAATTTCGGTGGTAACGCGCCGCCCACTGTCGCGGAGGCCATCGCTCCATGGGTCGCGCTGCCGGCCGTCGTCATCATGGTGGTTAGCCTAGTGATGTTAATTGTCGATTGGCTCGGCGAACCCTCCCAATAGGTTCTGATGAGGCACGGCAAAGATCCGCAACGGGGCGACAGCGTCCATCGAGCCGCGCGCTGGTGGGCCACGAAGTGGCTGCCACGTCAGCCGGTGGCGAGCCGCTGGAGTGCCGGCTGCGGAGGGGCGTGCAGCACGGCCTGCCCGAAGAGATGTCCCTGCAGATAGGTGACGCCCCAGTCGCGCAGCATCGCGGCCTGCACTTCGTCATCGACCCATTCCGCGACGGTTTCGACGCCGAGATGGCCGGCGAGGTCGATGAGCGTGCGGACGTAGAAGCGGTCGTCGGTCGAGCGCCGCAGATTCTGGGTGAAGGCGCCGTCGATCTTCAGGATATCGATCGGGAAGGCGCGCAGGTGGCGCAAGGAGGTATGCCCGGCGCCGAAATCGTCGATGGCGATTCGCGCGCCCTGTGCCTTGATCCGCCCGAGCAGCTTCGCGACCCGCGCCGGATTCTCGATCGTCGCCGTCTCGGTGACCTCGACGATCAGGCGCGACGCCTCGTTCGGGGCGGTGCTCGTGCAGGCGACGAAGGCGTCGAACCATTCGGAATCGGTGAGCGAGCGCGGTGAGACGTTGACCGACAGCGACAGCGCCGGGTCGTCGCGCAGCATGTCCATGGCGAGTTCGAGCACGCGGTGGTCGAAGAGCCTGACGAGGCCGCGCCGCTCCAGCATCGGAATGAGCTCGGCGGAGGAGAAATACAGCCCCGTCGCGCCATGCCCGACCCGTAACAGCGCCTCATGGAAGGCCGGCTCCCGTGTCCCTGTCGCGACTACCGGCTGCAGGGCAAGGCGCACCCGCCTCTCGTTCAGGGCGGCGAGGGCCTGGATGTCGAAGCCGACCTGATCGGCCGCCGTGTCGCGCTGCTGGCGCGGCTTGGCGGTGACGACGGTGTCGATGGCACCGGCGCGCGCCGTGGCCAGCGCGCCTTCGGCCGCGGCCAGGAGCCCGGCGCCATGCGTGCCCAGTTCGGGCGCACAGGCGGCGCCGACACGCAGGCGCACGAGCGCGATGCCGCGCGCCGTCTCGATGGCCGATTGGGCGACGACCTTGATGAAGCGGCGCGCGGCCGCCCCGATCTGGTCCTGCGGGCAGCCGGCGAGCAGGAGGGCGAAGCTGTTGCCGGCATAGCGCACGAGATGGTCGCGGCGGCGCGTGACGGAACGCAGCCGCTCCTGCACCGTGCTGATGATCTCGTCGGTCGCCTCATGTCCGAAATCGTCGTTGAGGCGTGCGAGTTCGTCGATCGCCGCTACCAGCACGACGACGGGCCGCTCGGCTGGCAGATGCTCGCGCAGCGTCGCGTCGATGCGCTCCAGCAGGGCCGGGCGGTCGCAGAGCTCGGTGCCGAGCTGCTCCAGCTCTCCGGCTCGCGTGGCTCGTTCGAGCCGCAGGACACCGCGGGCGCTCGCCGGGCGGCCGTCGCTCCCGGCGAACCAGCGGCCGGTGTCCTCGGCCCACATCTTGCGGCCGGCGAGATCGATCGCGTAACGGGTCCGGTAGATCACGCCGTCGCCGCCATCATGCTCGGTGGAGCCGAAGATCGCGTCATAGCGGCTCGAGCCGCTGCCGGGCTCGACCAGCCCCGCAAAGGCGAGGCCGCGCGACAGGAAGTCGTCGGAGAGCGGTCCCAGCACCTCGCGGGCGTTCGGGCCCCAGCTCAGGGCGTCGCTCTGGACGTCCCAGCCGTAAACGACTTCGCCGATCGAGGAGAGGATGCTGCGGGGATCAACCGGGCCGCCGTTCTGGAAGCTGAAGATCGAGGGGGTGGGCATCGCTCGGCCTCAGAGGGACGGCCCACGCAGCGCCATTCTGGTGCCTCGTCGTGTCGCCCGGATGATGGAAGTGTTTCCAAACGATGCGACAATTCTGATTAACGCAGCGTTAAGGCTGGCCGATGGTTTGCAGCCTGAACTCCGTCATCAGGTGTCTGTGTCGGAGTGAAACATGGCAGAGGCCGGAGTTTGGCCAGGGCGGGATGCGGTCCATATCCATGCATCCGCGCTCATGCTGCTGCAGGCCGCCGCCGCGCGCGCCGAAATCGGCCCCTTCGCCGTCACGGGAAAGGCGACGCCCCAATCGGCCACGGGCTGCTATCGAGCGGCGGCGCAGCTTCTGCCGCGGGGGCGGCTGCCACGGCTGCGGGGCCATCAATAGCGTAGGGCCGGAGACGCCGATCAGGTCGATTCACCCCGACCGGATCCGGCATGGACCAGGCAAAGAAAAACCGGCCTGGCGGCCGGTTCATATTTCTCTTCGCGGGAGCGGCAGCACTGCCGCATCCGGGCCAAAGCGCCTCAGGCGTCGGCCTTGACCTTGAGCACCTGACGGCCGCGATACATGCCGCTCTTCAGGTCGACATGGTGCGGGCGGCGCAGCTCGCCGGAGTTCTTGTCTTCGATATAGGTGGGCTGCTTCAGCGCGTCGGCCGAGCGGCGCATGCCACGCTTCGACGGCGACGTCTTTCTCTTCGGAACGGCCATTGTACTCTCCATCGTGCCGCCGTCTGAATGCGCAGGCCGGTCAAGGCCACGCCTCCGCCACGGCGACGGATCAATCTCGTGAGGCGTTGCCCATACACCGTCGGGGCGCCGATGGCTAGAGCTGAATCGGGATTTCTTCGGAATGCGGCGGGGATCAGCCCGGAAGGGCGCAATCGCCCAGGGATCCGAGCTGCCCGAGGCGGCGTTGCGTGCGCGCGGCGGCGGCTTGCAGGCCCCGGCTCGGCCGTGCCGGGTTGCGCAGCAGGGGATTCGGCAGCGCCGCCGCGAGGCGCGCTGCCTCGGCGGGGGTGAGTCGCGCGGCCGGCTTGCCGAAATAACGTTGCGCGGCCGCCTCGGCGCCGAACAGGCCCTCGCCCCATTCGGCGACGTTGAGATAGACCTCGATGACGCGCTGCTTGCTCCAGGCGAGATCGATCGCCATCGCCAGCGGGATCTCCAGCCCCTTGCGCAGATAGGAGCGGCCCGGCCAGAGGAAGACGTTCTTGGCCGTCTGCATGGTCAGCGTCGAGGCGCCGCGGCTGGGGCCGTCCTCATCGTCGAGCACGGCGTTGAGCTCGATCCAGTCGACGCCGTGATGGCGGCAGAAGCGCTGGTCCTCCGCGGCGATGACCGCGCGGATCAGGTTGGGCGAGATCTTTTCCAGCGGCACCCATTCACGCTCGACGGGCTTGAGCGTCAGCCAGCGGCCGAGCATCAGCGTCGAGGGTACGGGGACGAAGCGGTAGATGAGGATCGCGGCGGCGAGGAGCAGAATCAGCCAGAAGGCGAGCCGGATGCAGAGGCCGAGAAACCTGCCCAACACGTCGTTCCGCCCTCCTCGCCGGTCGATCGACCGATCCGCAATGTCCTGCGTCATGGCGGCGCAGCTTGACGATGCAGCCATCGTCCGGCAAGGCCCCCGTCCCGGCAGCGAACGCGAGATGCGCGCATGAGTTCCGTCAAGACCCCGGCCAGCCACGGCGACCTCGACCGCCGGCTCGCGCAGAATGCGGAGGCCGTGGAGGCCTTGCTGGCCACGCTGCTCGCGGCCGAACCGGCCCAGGGCGAGATCGCCCGGCCGCCGCGTCTCGTCGCGGCGATGCGGCATGGCGCGCTGGGTGGGGGCAAGCGGTTGCGGCCTTTCCTGACGGTGGAGACCGCGCGTCTGCTCGGCGCGGCCCCGGAGCAGGGACTGCGGGCGGGCACTGCCGTCGAACTGCTGCACTGCTATTCGCTCGTCCATGACGACCTGCCGGCGATGGATGACGACGATCTGCGCCGTGGCCGCCCGACCGTGCACAAGGCCTTCGACGAAGCGACCGCGATCCTGGCGGGGGATGCGTTGCTGACGCTCGCCTTCGACGTCCTGGCCGACGAGGCGACCCATCCCTCCGGCGCCGTGCGGGCCGCGCTGGTGAGCGCGCTGGCGAGGGCCTCGGGGCTCGGCGGCATGGTCGGTGGCCAGATGCTCGACCTTGCCGCGGAGGGGCGTTTCGAAGCGCAGCGGGACACGCTCCCCGAGGCGGCGATCCGCCAGCTCCAGGCGATGAAGACCGGCGCCCTGCTGGCGGCGAGCGTGGAGATCGGCGCGAGGCTCGGCGGTGCGGATGCCGAGGCGCTGGCCGCGCTCGGCCGCTACGGCCGGGCGCTCGGGGCGACCTTCCAGGTCGCCGACGACATCCTCGACATCGAATCGGACGCCGCCCAGATGGGCAAGGCGACGGCGAAGGACGAAGGCAAGGGCAAGGCGACGCTGATCGGCGCGCTCGGCCTCGACGGCGCCAAGAGCGAGCGCGACCGGCTGAGCGAGGCCGCCGTGACGGCGCTCGCGGGGTTCGGTCCGGAGGCGGATGTTCTCAGGGCGGCGGCGCGTTTCGCGGCGCAGCGGAAGAGCTGACGAAGGGCGCGGGATCCCCTCTCCTGTAAGGAGAGGGGGTAGGGGTGAGGTGTCGGCCCCTGGAGCAGTGAATTGCAGCCTCACCGCTGCGCCGCGACCACCTCGCGGCAAACACGGTGGGCGGCCTACCCCTCACCCTGCCCTCTCCCTACGGGAGAGGGTTCCCCGCGCTGTCAGCGCCTTCTCGACAGGGAAGGGGCTCTTCGCCAGGCGAGCGGCTTACCGCCAGCGGCCGAAGGCGTCGGCGAGGGTCTGGCTGCCGGACACGCCCTTTTCGAAGGTGATGATGCCGCGGCGCCCCGAGGTGAACAGCACCGGGATATCGATCCAGCTGCGGTTGAGGATGAGGTCGATGTTGCGCTCGACCTCGACCGGCACGTTCGACAGGGCCGCGACGAAGAGATTGGCTCCCAGCGCCGAGTTGATCGCCGACAGCGGGGCGCCGCGCTCGCCTTCCTCGGTTTTGAACTGCGGCACACCGACTTCCTTGATCGCCTGCGTCGTCGGGTCGCCGCTCACGGTGAAGCGCAGCCCGATGATGTGCGAGGCCGGGAAGGCCGAATCGGTGTTGCGCCGGATGGTGAAGTCGAGATTCAAGCCGGCGTCGGGGATCTCGACGGTCGCACGCACGATCGTCTCGACGGGACGGCCCTGGCCGGCGCTCTCGCTGTCGAGGCGCCAGAAGACGCGGCCGTTGACGGCGCGCGGCTGCTGCGGATTCTCAGGTACCTCGGTGTAGAGGATCGCACGCTGGGCGACGGCGATCTCGCCGCCGGGCTGCGGCACCGGGATGCCGGGCGAGGCGTTCGGCGCATTGCCGCCGGGCCGCCCCTGGGCGGGAGCGCCGGCATCGCCGACACGGTCGGCGATCTTGCCGTTGCCTTCGGGCTGGGCCGGCTGGGCCTGCTGGGTCGCGGCCTCTCCGCTCGGCCGGACCGGGTCCTGCGGCTTGAGCTTGTGGACATAGATCGCGGTTGCCGCGATCGCCGCGACGGCGACCGCGACGACGCCGCCGACGACGGCGGAGCGGATATGGCCGGGCTTGACGCGCGACTCGCGCGGCGGCTGGACGCGCGGGCGGGCGACCTGCGGCTCGGCCGGTTCCGGCAGCGGCTCGCCTTCGTCCTCTCCGGCGGCTGCCGGCAGCGGCGCGAAATCGGGCTGCTTCTTCGGTTCGGGCGGGCGTGGCGGCTGCGGAGCCTCCTCCACGGGCCGGATCACCGGGCCGGGGGCCGCGGGGGGCGCCGCCGGCGCCTCGTCGTAATCGGCCTCGACCTTGGCGACGGCTTCGTCGAGCGCCAGCCGCTCGCGCATGATCTCGGCCTCGCCCAGTGGCGGATCGAGACCGCGCAGCTGCGCGACGAGGGCTGTCCGGGCCCGGTCGTAGATGGCGCGGCGCGCCTCGGGGGAGTTGTCGGACAGCCCGGCGACGGCGCGTGCCAGGATCGGATAGAAGTCGGCCATTGGCCTCACTTGTCGCTGATGACGGGCGGCGTCAACCCTCGAAGGGCAGGCTCACCCTTCGAATGGCAGGCTTACCCTTCGAACGGATTGTGGACGAGGATCGTGTCGTCACGCTCCGGGCTGGTGGAGAGCACGGCGACGGTCGCGCCGATCAGCTCCTCGATGCGGCGGACATATTTGATCGCCTGCGCCGGCAGATCGGCCCAGGAGCGGGCGTTGGCGGTCGAGCCTTCCCAGCCGGGAATCGTCTCGTAGATCGGCTCGACGCGGGCCTGGTCGGCTTGGCCGGCGGGCAGATGGTCCAGCACCTCGCCGTCGAGCTTGTAGCCGACGCAGACCTTGATCTCCTTGAAGCCGTCGAGGATGTCGAGCTTGGTCAGCGCGATGCCGTCGATGCCGGAGGTCTTGACCGTCTGGCGCACCAGGCAGGCGTCGAACCAGCCGCAGCGGCGCTTGCGCCCGGTGACGACGCCGAACTCCTTGCCCTTCTGGCCGATCAGCTCGCCGATCTCGTCGAAGAGCTCGGTCGGGAAGGGGCCTTCGCCGACGCGGGTGGTGTAGGCCTTGGCGATGCCGAGCACATAGCCGACGGCGGAGGGGCCCAGCCCCGAGCCGGTCGCGGCCTGGCCGGCGACGATGTTCGAGGAGGTGACGAAGGGATAGGTGCCGTGGTCGACATCGAGCAGCGCGCCCTGCGCGCCCTCGAACAGGATGCGCTTGCCGGCGCGGCGCTCGGCGTCGAGCAGGGCCCAGACCGTATCGGCATAGGGCAGCACCTCGGCGGCGATGGCCTTGAGCTGCGTCAGCAGCTCCCTGGCGTCGACCTCGCCGATGCCGAGGCCCCGGCGCAGCGCGTTGTGGTGGGCCAGCAGCCGCTCGATCTTGGCTTCGAGCAGGGCGGGGTCCTTGAGATCGATGACGCGGATCGCGCGGCGGCCGACCTTGTCCTCGTAAGCGGGGCCGATGCCGCGTTTGGTGGTGCCGATCTTCATGCCGGCATTCGAGGTCTCGCGGAAATGGTCGAGCTCGCGGTGCAGCGGCAGGATCAGCGTGGCATTGTCGGCGATGCGCAGGTTCGCGGGGCTGATCGCGACGCCCTGCTGGCGCAGCCGCTCGATCTCCTCGACCAGATGCCAGGGATCGACGACGACGCCGTTGCCGATGACGGAGAGCTTGCCCGGGCGGACGATGCCGGAAGGCAGCAGCGAGAGCTTGTAGACGACGCCGTCGATGACGAGGGTATGGCCGGCATTATGGCCGCCCTGGAACCTGACCACGACATCGGCCTGGCTGGAGAGCCAGTCGACGATCTTGCCCTTGCCCTCGTCGCCCCACTGGGCGCCGACCACCACAACATTCGCCATGAGCGCGGTTTCCCTGCTTTACGTTCCGCGTTGCCGTGCAAGCGGCCCACGCATATGCAAAACCCCGACGCAAGGCCGGGGTTTCGGGGCAGGTCCTTGCACGCCCTCATGGGCCAAAGCGGCCTGAAGGTCAAGTTTTCAGGCTGCGGAGGCGGCGATTTCATGGGACAAACCGCCTGAGCATGGCCGGTCTGCAGCATCTGCGCAGTCATGCTGCCACAATCGGGCGTAAGGGCTAGGCGGCGGATCGGGACATGGCGGGGACCATGCTCTCCGATGCCGCAAGAGAGGGGAATCCAGCGATCATGACCAAGCTCGACGACTGGCTCGGCCAGCACCATGCCGCGTTCACGGCGATCCGCCGCGACATCCACGCCCATCCCGAACTCGGCCTGGAAGAGGTGCGCACCGCCAAACTCGTCGCGGACAAGCTGCGCGAATGGGGCGTCGAGGTCACCGAAAATGTTGGCCAGACCGGCGTCGTCGGCGTCATCCGCGGCAACCGGCCGGGCGGGCGTGCAGTCGGCCTGCGTGCCGACATGGACTGCCTGGCCCTCGATGAGACGACCAATCTGCCCTATTCGTCGAAGAATCCGGGCCGGATGCATGCCTGCGGCCATGACGGGCACACCACGATGCTGCTCGCGGCCGGCCGCTATCTCGCCGAGAACCGGGACTTCGCCGGTACCGTCAACCTGATCTTCCAGCCGGCCGAGGAGGGCCGCGGCGGCGCCAATGCCATGCTCGCCGACGGGCTGTTCGAGCGCTTCCCCTGCGACGCGATCTACGGGCTGCACAACACGCCGGGCATGCCGTCCTCGAGCTTCGGCACCACGGTCGGCCCGTTCCTGGCGGCGGCCGACAGCTGGAAGGTCGCCTTCCACGGCGTCGGCGGCCATGGCGGCTCGCAGCCGCACCGCTCGACGGACATCACCTATGCACAGGCGCATTTCGTGCTCGGCCTGCAAGGCATCGTCGGCCGCAACGTCGCTCCGCTCGACACGGCGGTGATCAGCGTCGGCTACATCCATGGCGGCGACGTCAACGCCTCGAACGTCATCCCCTCGGAACTCGTCATCGGCGGCACGGCCCGCACCTATTCGCAGGAGGTGCGCGATCTGGTGGAGCGACGCATCGGCGAGCTCGCGGCGGCCACGGCGCAGGCCTGGGGCTGCCGGGCGGAAGCTCACTACCATCGCGGCACGAGCCCGCTGGTGAACGAGGCCGAGCAGGTGCGCGTCGCGGTCGCCGCGGCGAGTGCCGCGGTCGGGGCCGAGCATGTCAACGGCCAGCTGCGTCCCGGCACGGGTGGCGAGGATTTCGCCGAGATGATGCTGGTCCGTCCGGGCGCCTTCATGCGCATTGGCAACGGCGTCAATCCCGACGGCTCCTTCGTCGGGCTGCACACGCCGCTCTACGACTTCAACGACGCGATCATCCCGGACGGCGTGCGCTACTGGGTCGGCCTCGTCGATCAGGAACTCGGCCAGGGTCTGCGGACGGCCGCGTGAGACGCGCCATGCAGCCGGCATCCCGCGATGCCGGCTGCGATCTTGCAGGGGTGCCCGTCGTTTCCGGCGGTTGCGTTGCCGGCAAAACGGATCTAGGCGGCGGGCTCAGCAGCGGAGCCATGCCATGAAGACCCTCGCGATCTCGACCCTGACCATCTGCGGCATCGAGGAGCTGCCCGGCAACAGCGCCCGTGAGGTGACGCATGTGCTCTCGGTACTCGATCCCGACCGGGCCGAGATCGAGGCTTTCGGGACCTATGGCGAACATCATCGCGTCACGCTGCGCTTCCACGACATCATCGACCCCCGTGCCGGCCAGATCATGCCGGCGCCGGAGCATGTCGGCGAGATCCTGCGCTTCGGCGAGGGCCTGCAGGAAACCGCCGCCGCCCGCGTGAAGGGGCACCTGCTGGTCCATTGTCATATGGGCGTCTCGCGCTCGACGGCAGCGATGCTGACGCTGATGGCGCAGGCCGATCCGACCGAGGATGAAGACGTGCTGTTCGCGCGGCTGCGCGAGATCCGTTCCCAGGCTTGGCCGAATTCGGTGATGGTCGCCTTCGCCGACGAGCAGCTCGGCCGCAAGGGCCGCCTGACCGAGGCACTGCGCCGGCACTATGGGCATCAGATCACGGCGCAGCCGCAGTTCCGCACCTGGATGAACGATCTCGGCCGCCGGCGCGAGCTGGAGATGGCGGTCTGAGACGCTGCGCCGTCATGGTCGGGCTTGACGCCAAGCCCTCTGATCGAATGACGGAAACGGAGAAGGCGCGGGGAACCCTCTCCTGTAAGGAGAGGGCAGGGTGAGGTGTAGGCCGTTGGACCTGTTCCGTGAGCGCTCACCACGTCTTGTCAGGGCCAGGCTAGCGATTTCTCTCCCGAACACCTCACCCCTGCCCTCTCCTTACAGGAGAGGGGTTCCCCGCGGTTGAACGATTGCGGTGGGCCATCTGGTGAAAGAGATTCTCGGGTCTGCGCTTTGCCCCGCCCGAGAAGGACGACGAGGGCTGGATTGCTCGTGCGCGCCCGTTTCAACGCCCCGGCAGCGGCTGCTCATCATAGGAGAGTTCGCGGTCGCCCGGCCATTTGATGCGGTAGGTCAGCCGGATTTCCTTCTCGCCGCCGGGCGGGAGGTCGAAGCTCCAGGCTGAGACGCCGCGGCGGTCGCCGACCTGCTTCTCGGTCGGCGGCGTGGTCTGGGCAGCGATGGTCTCGACCGTGATCGCGCTGCTTTCCGAGAAGGGCATGCGCTCCAGCACGGTCACCTTCACCGGTTTAGCGTGCAGGCTCTTCACCACGGTGCGGAACTCGCGCTGGTCGGTGCGGCTCTGACCGAGCCAGCTCGGCTCGTTCTCGCGGCGCTTCACCGGCGCATAGCTGACCTTGATCCGGTCGTCGGCGCCGAAGCCGAGTTCGAGCTTGTCGCCCGGCGCCACCAATCCGAACTGCCCCATGCCGACATAGGTGCCGTCGCGATGCAGCGCGACGCGGCCGGGCAGGAGCGGGGCTTCCTCCTCATGGACGAAACCGGCTTCCAGATAGGCCTTCTGCTCGATTTCAGGCACGGTGCGCGCGGCGAGCGTCGCCTCCGCCTTGCGCTGTGTCAGCACGACGGTCTTCGGCGAGCCGTCCTGCGGGACTGTAGCGCGGCCGGGCACCTGGAAATTCGCCTGATAGGCGCCGGCTTCGATCGTCGCGACCTCGACCTCGGCCGGGCGCGCGGGGGCGGGAGCGGCGGCGCGCTGCGACTGTGCGGCCAGCGCCTCGGCTTCGGCCTTGGCGCGTGCCGCAGCCATCCCCGCAGGAGCCGTGGCGGCGCGCGAGCGGCTTTCATAGACGACCGGCGGTTCGAAGAAGGCGACCTGTACCGGAGACAGCTCCGGCGCTCGCGTGCCGCCGGCCGAGCGCGTGGTCGAGAGCGTGAGGGCAATGTCGTCCCAGGCTTCGCCGCTGCGCTGGCGGATCTCGGCGCGGCGCGTCAGGGCGATTTCCGGCTTGTCGGCCGTCGTCGTCAGGCGTGCCTCGTAGGTCGGCGTCCAGTTCGCGCCGGTGACGCGATAGCTCACGGTGAATTCGGCGGCGATGGCTTGCGATGCCTCCACCGCGATGGCGACGTCGCGCTTCGGCGCGCCGGGGCGGCCGGGCTGCGGCCGGGCGCGTTCGAGCGCGGCGATCTCGGCCACGACATCCGCCAGCCGACTGCGCACGCCGCGCAGCTCGTCCTGGACCTTGACCAGCGCGGTGCCCACCGCCTCGAACACGGCCGGCCAATCGGCGACCGGCAGCGCCTTGCCGTCGGGGCCGAGCTTGTCCGGTCCGGTCTGGGCGAAACGCTCGATCGTGGCGCGCTTCGCCTCGATCGCGGCGACCTGGCCTTCCAGCTTCTCCTTGTCGTCGCGCAGGGTCTTGAGCTTGCCCTCCAGCACGGCGTCGAGCACCGGCCTGGCGTCGCCGGGCGTGGCGCGGACATCGACGGCGCCGACCGAAAAGGCGCCGTCGCCCGGTCCTTTCGCGACACCCTTGCCTTCGATCCGGATCGAGGCCGGGTCGATCGTCGCGGGCAGGCCGCGCAGGACGACCTGCGAGGCGCCCTGCAGCAGCTCGGCCTTGCCGAGCCGCGTCACCACGGCGCCGTCGGGGTAGACCGTGACGCGGTCGATCCGGCTCGCGAGCTCGGTTTCGGCGGCGTTGGCGAGGCCGGGAGCCAGAATCAGGGCGGCGGCAATATGGCTTTTCATAAAAATTCGTCCCCCGTATCGCATTCACGCGACCGTGATAGGCGCGACCGAATCCGGCGCGCCCAAGGCGGAATTTGGCCGGAATGCGGATAGCGGGCGAGAGGGGCGGCGGCATCCCGCGTTTGCGGGAGGCGCCGTGCGGTCGGCCGGGTCAGGCGCGTCCGCGCAGGCTGGCATGCGGCTTGATGCGGTGCTCGACGAAGTTGCGCAGCTCGGTGACGCGGCGCTCGGCATCGAGCACCTCGCGGTCGAGGCCATGCGCCCAGGCGAGATCCTGCCGGTCGGGCTCGGCATCGAGCGTCAGCATGTCGTCGAGCCAGGCTTTCGCGGAAGCCTCGTCCTTGCGGAAGCCCTCCTTGATCATGAGCGGCACCCGGCGGTCGAGGATCGCGACGATCTGCTTCAGCGAGAACTCGGGATGGTACTGCACGCCCCAGAAGGTGCCGCCATTATGCTTGATCTCGGCGGCCTGGACCTGGCTGTAGGCGTTGGAGGCGAGGATCGTCGTGCCATGCGCCGGCAGGGCGATGGTGTCGAGATGGATCGCCGGAGCATCGAAGGCGGCCGGGCGGCTGGCGAGCAGCGCATGGTTGCGGCCGGCCTCGGTCGGCGTGATCTTGCGGGCGAAGCCGGTCTCGCGGCCCTTCGGATTGGCCGTGACGGTGCCGCCGGCCGCGACGGAGCCGACCTGGATACCCCAGCAGGAGCCGAAGCAGGGCGTGCCGCTGGCATAGATCGCGCGCATCAGGTCGATCTGGCGCGTCACCGGCGGAGCGGTGTCGTAGATGTGCAGGGCCGAGCCGGTCAGGAAGATGCCGTCATAGGATTCGAGCCCTTCGCCGTCGGGCAGGTTCGCGCCCTCGTCGGCCGGCAGGCAGATATCGGAGACGATGCCCGGTTCGAACGCCGCGATCTCGGCGGCATAGGCCTCACCATAGGCCATGCCGTAGGATTGGCGCAGCCCCTCGCGGGTGTCGTGCATATTGCCGTCGACGAAGAGCAGGCGGAGCGGGCGGGCACTGGTTTCGATCATCGGGAGATTTCCGCAGGAATGCGCAGGGCGACGGGCAGGCCTGCGCCGCATCTCATAGGAGACCGGGCGCACGCAAGGGTATTGCATGTGCCCTTTCTCGCGACAGGGCGGAAACGTGCACCCCTCCCAGACCTGGCTGCAACGCGCCTGGGCCAACGCCTACCTGCTGATGGTATTGACCACGCTGATGTGGGGCTGCAACGCCGTGGCAAGCCGGCTCGCCGTCGGCAACATCTCGCCGATGATGCTGACCTCGCTGCGCTGGGTGGCGGTCTGCGCGATCATGCCCCTGCTGCTGCGCGACCAGCTGCGCGAGCATTGGCCGGTGCTGCGCGCGCATTGGCGGCTCATCGCCGTGCTCGGGGCATTCGGCTTCACCATCTTCAACATGCTGATGTATCTCGCGGCCTATTCGACCAGCGCGATCAATATCGGCATCTTGCAGGGCTCGATCCCGGTCTTCGTGCTGATGGGCGCCTTCCTGGTGTTCCGCACCAAGATCACCCCGATGCAGGCGATCGGCGTCGCGGTGACGCTGCTCGGCGTCGCCGTCACGGCGAGCCGGGGCGACATCCATATTCTCATGGCCTTCCGTTTCGTGCCGGGCGACGTGCTGATGATCATCGCCTGCGTGCTCTATGCCGGCTTCACCGTCGGCGTGCGCAAGCGGCCGGCCGTGCCGGGTCTCGTCTTCTTCACGGCGATGGCGAGCTTCGCTTGTCTGGCCTCGCTGCCGCTGCTGGCGACCGAGATCGCGCTCGGGCGCTCTTACATGCCGACGCCGCAGGGCTGGCTGATCCTCGCCTTCACGGTGATCTTCCCGTCGATCGTCTCGCAGCTCTCCTTCATGCGTGCGATCGAGCTCATCGGTCCCGGGCGGGCCGGTGTCTTCGTCAATCTCGTGCCGGTCTTCGCGCCGATCCTGGCCGTGCTGATCATCGGCGAGCCGTTCGGCCTCTATCACGCGCTGGCGCTTGCCCTCGTGCTCGGCGGCATCTTCATCGCCGAGCGATTGGGGCGGTAGGGGCGGGTACGCCTTGCCGTCATTCTCGGGCGGAGCGAAGCGCAGACCCGAGAATCTCGTGCAGAATAGGGCGCGTTTCCTTCCCGAGATGCTCGGGTCAAGCCCGAGCATGACGGGCGAGGGGCGTTAGCGCTCTCAGCGCAAGGCTGCGACAGCAAGGCGAGCAACGGCGGCGTGCGCCGCCTCGCGCTCGGAGGCTTCGGCCCGCGAACCGGCGAGAAAGACCGCAATGGCGAAACGCCGCCCGTCCGGCAGGGTGACGATGCCGATGTCGTTGGTGGCGTGGTTGATGCCGTCCGTGGTCATGCCGAGGCCGGTGCGATGGGCAAGTTGGGATCCGGCGGGCAGGCCGGCCTTGATGCGGTCGGCCCCGATCTTCGATTCCGAAATGATCTTCTCGATGAAGGCGGTGTGGGCGGGGTCGCGCAGCCAGTTGCCCTTGGCGAAGGCTTCGAGGAACAGCGCGCTCGCCTCGGGGGTCGACGCGTCGCGCTTGTCCTTGAGCGCGTTCGAAAGCATGGCGATGCGCAGGCGCGGCTTCATCGCCTTGAGATCCGCGCGGAAACGCTGCTCGTCGACCGTCTCGCCCCAGGCGAAGCCGCGCAGGCCATAGATCTCCGGCTGAAACTGGCGCTCGTAGCGGTCGATCGACATCCCGGTGATGCCGCCGTCGCGCAGCATCTTCGTCACCACCTGCGGCCCGCCGATCTCGCGCATCAGCAGGTCGGCGGCTGTGTTGTCGCTCTGGCCGGCGGCGAGTCGGACGAGTTCGCTCAGCGGATAATCGTTGCGCTCGCCCTTGAAGGCCTTGGCGAGCGGGCTGTTGAACAGCGAGAAGTCCTGCCGCGTCACGGTGATCGGCTGGTCGAGCCTGAACTTGCCGGCCTCGACCTGCTGCAGCACCGCGACCGCCAGCGGCAGCTTGAACACGCTCTGCAGCGGGAAGGTCTCGGAGCCGCGCCAGGACCAGAGCTTGCGATCTTTGAGATCGATCAGCGCGACGCCGAGCCGGCCCTTCGCCTGTTCCTCGATCCCGGCGATCTCCTTGTCGAGCCTGGCCCGATCCCAGTCGGCGAGGGCGGGGAAGGCCGCCAGGCAGGCAAGGGCTGCGGCGGCAAGGCGGGCGAGGGCAGGCATGGACGTTCCTCTGTGACGGAGCCATCACAGGGCCGCGGCATTGCGGCGAGGTTGCGGCGACTCAGGCCGGCTCGCCGTCTTTCGCTTCGCAGAGCGACAGCTCGACCGGGCAGTCCTCGATGCCGAAGCATTCGGGCAGGAGCTGCTTCAGCCGCTCGCGCAGCGCGTCGAGCGACTCCGCCTCGGTGACGATGCCGAGTTCGCCAGTGTCCATGGCGTACCAGAGGCCCGCCTCGTCGCGGCGGACCTCGAAGCGGATCGGTTCCGCCGCCTCCTGTCTGGAGGCGACGATGGCCCGCAAGGGATTGAGCACGATCAGAACCGCAGGCGCCGGGCGCGCTTGACCATCGGAATCTGATGGATCTTGTCGAGCAGCTCGTCGGAGATCGGCTCGTCGACCGAGACGTAGCAGATCGCGTCGCCGCCGGGCTTGTCGCGGCCGAGCGAGAAGGTCGCGACATTGACGCCGGCGCCGCCGAGCAGCGAGCCGAACTGGCCGATGAAGCCCGGCTTGTCGGCATTGCGGACATAGAGCATGTGCGGCGCGAACTCGGCATCGACGGCGATGTCGCGGATCTCGACGATGCGCGGCTTGCCGTCATGGAAGACGGTGCCGGAGGCGTGGCGCGGCATGTCCTCGGCCTCGACGACGATGCGGATGACGCTTTCGAGATTGCCGGCGACGTCGCGGGTCAGCTCCTCGACGACGATGCCCTTCTCCTTCGCGATCAGCGCGGCGTTGACCATGTTGATCTCGGGCAGGAAGGGACGCAGCACGCCGGTGATCGCGGCGGCCGAGATCGCCTTGAGGTTGAGATGGGCGACCGCGCCCTCATACTCGATGCGGATGCCCTTCACGGCAGCCTCGGTGAGCTGGCCTAGGAAGGAGCCGAGCTTTTCCGCCAGATCGACGAAGGGCTTGATGCGCGGCGCTTCCTCGGCCGAGATCGAGGGGAAGTTGACCGCGTTGGTGATCGCGCCCTTGAGCAGGTAGTCGCTCATCTGCTCGGCGACCTGCAGGGCGACGTTCTCCTGCGCCTCATTCGTGGAGGCGCCGAGATGCGGCGTGCAGACGACGTTGTCCAATCCGAACAGCGGGTTCTGCTCGGCCGGCTCGACCGAGAACACGTCGAAGGCCGCGCCGGCGACATGGCCGGACTTGATGAGATCGGCCAGCGCCTGCTCGTCGACGAGGCCGCCGCGGGCGCAGTTGATGATGCGCACGCCCTTCTTGGTCTTGGCCAGCGCCTCGGCCGAGAGGATGTTCTTCGTCTTCTCGGTCATCGGGACGTGGAGCGTGATGAAGTCGGCGCGCTTCAAGAGGTCTTCGAGCTCGACCTTCTCGACGCCCAGCGCGACGGCGCGCTCCGGCGAGAGATAGGGATCATAGGCGATGACGCGCATCTTCAGGCCGATGGCGCGCTCGGCGACGATCGAGCCGATATTGCCGGCGCCGATCAGGCCCAGCGTCTTGGCCGTGATCTCGACGCCCATGAAGCGGTTCTTCTCCCACTTCCCGGCCTGGGTGGAGGTGTCGGCGGCGGGGATCTGGCGGGCGAGCGCGAACATCATGGCGATGGCGTGCTCGGCGGTGGTGATCGAGTTGCCGAAGGGCGTGTTCATCACGATCACGCCGCGGGAGGTGGCGGCCGGGATCTCGACATTGTCGACGCCGATGCCGGCGCGGCCGATGACCTTCAGGTTCGTCGCCTGCTCCAGGAGCTTGGCGGTCGCCTTGGTGGCCGAGCGGATGGCGAGGCCGTCATACTCGCCGATGACGCTGGCCAGCTTGTCCTTGTCCTTGCCGAGGTTCGGATCGAAGGTCACGTCGATGCCGCGATCCTTGAAGATCTGGACGGCGGCGGGGGAAAGGGCGTCGGAAATCAGGACTTTTGGTGCGGGCATGGGAGGCTCCGGCTGGCGCCGCGCTGCACAGGGAGCGGTCTGGCGCTGAGAAGGGGGAGGGCGCCCCATCTGTCATTCCGGGGCGGCGAAGCCGAACCCGGAACCCACGACGGGGTGCGACGCTGTGGTTCTGGATGAAGCGGTTGAAAGGGCTCGCCCGGTCGTGGGTTCCGGGTTCGCGGGCTTTCACCCGCGCCCCGGAATGACAGGGTGTAGCGCCTCAGGCCGCCTTCTTGCCGAGCGAGGCCTTGGCCTCGGCGAAGGCGTATTCGATCCAGGGCAGCAGCGCCTTGACGTCGCGCGACTGGACGGTCGCGCCGCACCAGATGCGTAGGCCGGGAGGGGCGTCGCGGTAATGGCCGAGATCGTAGCCGGCGCCGGCCTTCTCGATGATCGAGACGACCTGCTTGGCGAAGGCCGCCTGCGCGTCCGCCGGCAGGGCGGTGACAGCCGGGTCGGTGAACTTCAGGCAGACCGAGGTGTTGGAGCGCGTCTTCGGCTTCACGGCCAGGAAGTCGATCCAGTCGTTCTCGCGCACGAACTTGGCGATGACGCGGGCATTGCCGTCGGCGCGCTTCACCAGGCCGTCCAGCCCGCCGACCTTCTGCGCCCATTCCAGCGCGTCGATATAGTCCTCGACCGCGAGCATGGAGGGGGTGTTGATGGTCTCGCCGGTGAAGATGCCCTCGATCAGCTTGCCGCCCGAGGTCATGCGGAAGATCTTCGGCAGCGGCCAGGCCGGCTTGTAGCTTTCGAGCCGGGCGACGGCGCGCGGCGAGAGCACGATCATGCCATGCGCGGCCTCGCCGCCGAGCACCTTCTGCCAGGAGAAGGTGACGACATCGAGTTTCTGCCAGTCGAGGCGCTGGGCGAAGGCGGCGGAGGTGGCGTCGCAGATGGTCAGCCCCTCGCGATCGTCAGCGATCCAGCTGGCGTCGACGACGCGCACGCCCGAGGTGGTGCCGTTCCAGGTGAAGACGACGTCGCGGTTCTTCGTGTCGACCTTCTTGAGGTTCGGCAATTCGCCATAGGGGGCGTCGAAGGTGCGGACGTCCGCCAGCTTGAGCTGCTTGACGACATCGGTGACCCAGCCGGCGCCGAAGCTCTCCCAGCTCACCATGTCGACGCCGCGGGCGCCGAGCAGGGACCAGAGCGCCATCTCGACGGCGCCGGTGTCGGAGGCCGGCACGATGCCGATGCGGTAATCGGCGGGGACCTGCAGCACCTCGCGCGTCAGGTCGATCGCGCGCTTGAGCTTGTCCTTGCCGATCTTGGCGCGATGCGAGCGGCCGAGCGGGGCGTCTGAGAGGTTCTTGAGGGCCCAGCCGGGGCGCTTGGCGCAGGGGCCGGACGAGAAGTTAGGCACGCGCGGACGCGTGGCCGGAACGGTATTCGCCATCGATGTCTCCATCCTTACAGATGGGCGCGCCCCGTTGGGGGGGCGTGTCCCGTCGATGGGGGTAGGATGGGAGGGGGCGGGGAGTCAAGACACCAGGCAGCTTAACGATCAATATTCGAATAATTTGGATATATCTGAATAGGTATCATAAGTCGGTGCCTGAACGCTCTCTAAACCAAATGTATAATAATGTTTTCTAGCAGCGCGCCAACCTCTAATGAGGCTTGGCATTCTTTGATCTGGTTTTTTTTCTCCATCCCACGCATCAAGATTCAGCCAATTTCCGACAGAGAGGGATTTGTTGCTGGGCGTTGGGCATGATGACATGAATTTATTTTTTAGGATGTCATTCCTTTGTTTCATGGCCCGGCGGGTCACACTCAAGATCCAGCCATCAAGCTCGCGAAGTGCAGTAGGATCTTCGATGAGACAATAGAAGCCCATAAGTCCCTTCATTTGGGGAAGCCTGCGGCCGCCGTTGATAAAGAGAGATAAGTCTTCCTCAGACAGTCCGCCGTATAAAGAGTTTCTGAGTTCGTATATAAATCCCAGCAAATCCCAATCGTAGGGGATCGGCACTTGAGCCGATCTGTGTTGAACATATCCATATCTCAGATAGTACAAAAGATATATATTACATAATCTGGAGATTCTTTGTTTGATTCTTCTTACGACTTTATCTGGAACTCCGAGCCCGTTCGAGCTAAATCTGTAGCCGAGATAGTCAAAATCGCGGTAGGTTCGGATTTCATGATTATGTTCAGATATGATCGCGATTCCGGGGGATTTCTTTGAGTTTGTCACGAGGCCGCTCGTGCGGCAGTGATTAATGAAGCATTTTTCTATGATTTGTGCTGATTGGTAGTCATCAGAAAGTGCGACGACATCGTCAGCGAATCTTACAAACCGACCTGGCACAGCGGAGAGGGCTGTATCTAGATCGTGGTTTGCGAGATTGGCGAGCAAGAGTGAAACGGAAGATCCTTGGGGTGTGCCCTTGTGCCGTCTGGAGAATTCTTTGGATGAATATTCTCGATAATCTTGATATTTATGGATTAAGAATTGCTCAAAAATGTGTTTTTCGTGCGGAGTGAGGCTAATTTTCTTTTCGTCATTAAGTTTTTCTCTTATGTATGATGATGGTATGTTGTCGAAGTATTTTTCAAAATCGATCTGAACGGCAAATAATTTCCCGTTTGGCTCAAACTCGTTTAGGGCGATCACCGCATCAAATACATTTTTGTTTGGGTGATACGCGTATGAGGAAGGGGATAGGCGCTTAAGGTTTCTTGTCCGAGCTCGCCGAAGAGTAATGTTAGCCAAGGCTGCATCTGGTATCGAAAACGCCATTACGCTTCGTTTTGAACCATCGGCTTTCGGTATAAGGTAGTTAACCGCGATGCTTGGTTCGTATTTATAAGATAAAACCTTGTGCCAGATTGTTTTAGCTAGCCAGTTAGCATTGCGTGCACAATACCGTGGATCAAAATGGCGAGAAGGGGGTGGCGCGCTTGGCTTAGGCGCGCCTGCTTTGAGGCCGGTTCTTTTCTCAAATTGTCTTTGATATTTTTTTTCAGTAGAGGCGGCTCGTTCGGCCTTCATAAAAGCTTTTTGAGAAAGTCTTTTTATCTCGTTTTTTAGTGCATTCTGCATGATAGGCTCGAGTTAAGTCGGCGGTGAGAGCAGGTAGTCAGGGAATCCAGTAGGTTATTTCCCCACTGTCACAATTACAGTTTCCGATAATTGCGCCATCAGCGTCATAGACGCTCGGTACTTTGCCCCCACCGCCTAGGCTACTACGCCATACCTCCTGGTAAAATGACTATCGTAGCCTGTCAACGAGACCTTCGAAGTAAATGGGTTGCTGCGTATTTTCGGGCGAATTGGCGCTGTTCGGTTGTCATCGGAAGCGGATGTTGAACGCGCTCGCGCTGCCGATCAACGCCGGTCCCTCACCCCTGCCCCTCTCCCATCTGGGAGAGGGGTTCCCCGCGCTCAACCGTTGCCGTCGCGATAACTTATCCCCGCCCTCTCCTCCGCGCCTATCCTCACCCCACCTCGTCCCCGAGGGGCAGCCATCCGGAGGTATGCCGTTGGCGGGGCGGGGGCGGCGCCTGCGGGTGGGGTTACGACCCACTCCCGGGAGGCTTCGGGGTACCGCCCTGGGGGTACTACGGCCCCTGTGCGAGGAGCTCGCTGGAAGGGATGGCGGCACCGCATCTGCGGGGCCAGGACGCGACAAGGCCGGCAGCGGACCGAAAAGCGGCTTAAGCCCGTTTCGGGATCATCCGCTGCACGAGACAAAGGAGATCGCGCAAGCGTCTCTGCCGAACTGGCGTCGAGGTCCGCAGGTCAGCGCAACGCCCTGCCGTATAAGCGCGGCCCGGAGACTGAAATCGCCGGCAAGCGGAGCGCCACGGGGCGTGCGGATGGTGGCTCAATCCATCCGCGCCGCATCCTGGCTCAATGGAAGCGGCCCTAGACCCACGCGCCTCGCGGCGCTCCGCTGCCCCTCATTCAAGCCCGCCGCGCCTCGGCGCGGTGGCGCCTTGGCGTGAGTTCCTTCTCCCCCGAGGGGAGAAGGTGTCTGCGGAGCAGACTGATAAGGGAAGGGCGCGCGCCGGTGCAAGACGACCCTCATCCGTCAGCGCTTCGCGCTGCCACCTTCTCCCCCGAGGGGAGAAGGAGAGGACCGCGCGGCGACAGCCGCTCAATCCCCCTGCATCGTCATTTCGGCGTCGATCGCCTTCATCCTCCGGCTGGCGGCGCGGACGGTCCTGATCCGCTTTCGCAGGTTCGGCGATCGATCAGGCGGCTCGCCATGGCGGGTTGGCGCCAATTCCCGGGGCTTGGCGCGTCCGGATAATTTTGCTTCGATCGGTCCCCGCGAGCCTGACGGAAGGAGAGACAAGCGGGGCTGCCCGCTGGGGCGGCCGAACGAGACGACGCAGAACCAACCATAAAAATCACTGCGACTTCATGTTTGGAGAAAAAGAAAATGAAAAAACGCTCGCTCCTATTTGCTCTGCTGACGGGAATCCTGGCCATGCAGGGGACGGACCTTCTCACCGTCGAAGCCAAGGCACAGTCGAACCCGGCCGCCGGAGATGCATCCAAGCCGCTTCGCAAGCTGAAGTTCCTGCTGAACTCCGGCTATACCGGCGCCAATGCCTGGTTCCTGCTGGCGGATGATCGCGGGTATTTCCGCGAGGAAGGCATCGAGATCGAGTATGTCGACGGGCGCGGCGCCTTCACGGCGGCACCGCGCATGGCGGCGGAGGGCTACGATGTCGGCTATGGCGACATGCAGGCTTTGATCGAGGCGTCCGCGGCCGATCCCAAGACGGCGCCGATCGGCGTCTACATGCTGATGGACAGGTCGCCTTCCGTGGTCGCGGTGCCGGCCAATTCCAAGGTCAAGACGCCCAAGGACCTCGAGAAGCTGACCATTACCGGCCACACGACCGACGTGGCACTGAATACCTTCGAGCAATATGCGAAAAGGGCGGGGATCGACGGATCGTCGGTCAAGATCGTCAAGAACGACGGCGACTGGAAGACGCTGCTCGGCGTCATCGCCGAAGGCAAGGCGGATGCGCTGTTCGGCTACTACTCGACGATTTCGGTCGGCGTCCGCGCCTCCGGCAAGCAGGTGAGCTCCGAGATCCGCTTCCTCAAATATCCGGATACGGCGCCGGAGCTGCTCGGCAACGCAGTGATGATCTCACCGGCCATCGCCAAGGAGCCCGAGCTCGCCAGGCGCTTCGTCAACGCGATCAACCGCGGCGTCATGGCAGCGGTCTGCCAGCCGGACGAGGCCATCGCTTCCGTGCTGAAGCGCAACCCGAAGAGCGATCCGGCCAATGAGCGCGGCCGGCTCGTCGACACCGTCATGGAGGACATGGGCGGCAAAGCGACGCTCGCGAGCGGCGTCGGCGACATCGACAAGGCCCGCCTGGAGACGGTGGTGAAGCTCACCGCCGAATTGCGAAAGCTGCCGCGGCAGCCGACGGCCGACGAGGTCTTCACGGCGAAGTTTCTGCCGGATCTGGGCCAGCGCAAGGTCGCGATCAACACGGCGCCCTGCAAGACGTTGTGAGCGCTGAGGATCGCCGGCGCGCTGGCGACGACGCGATGCGAGGCGGCCGTTTCGGCCGCCTCGTTTTTTGGTGGCTGGCGAGGTGGGAGAAGAGTTCCGCGCCTTTTCGCCTGCGGTTGGGGTAAGCTCGCCGCTAGAGCAGTTCCGCAATTCTCCGAATCGCGGAACTGCTCCAGTCCCTTGTTTTGTCGCATTTTCTTCACGCGAACCGGTATCCACTTCGCTCGAAAATGCTCTAAGACGCGATTCACGGAAAGCCCGCCATGGCCAAGAAGACTCCCGAACAGCTCGCCCGCGAATTCGAGGGCCGCAAGGCCAAGGGGCTGGCCAAGGGCGGGGCTGCGTTCTGGCCCAACATCCTCGCCAATGCCGTGCTGAAGCTGACCCAGCAGCGGGAGGCGATCACGCCGGAGAAGCTGGTCGCGCTGATCGAGCGCGAGGGCGAGACGCTCGATGTTTCGGTGAAGGCCGGCGCGGCCGAGGCGATCGCGCGGCTGAAGCAGGCCGTGGCCAAGGGGGCGTGAGGCGCCGCTTCAGCCCGGCTCGCCGGCGATGACGCCCTTGCGCAGCAGGAAGCAGCCATAAGGCCGGGGATCGCCGACCTGCACGACCGCGAAGGCGCGCCGCGCCGCCTCATAGAAGGCGAAGCGCTCGATGCCCGCGAGCGGTGCGGAGCGGCCGAGCGCGGCATCGATTTCGGCCTGCACGGCGCGCTGGACATCGGGGATCGCGGCGGCATCGCCGACGACTTCCATGCGCCGGAGCGGCTCAGGCTCGAAATCGTCGATCGGCAGTACCGAGAGGATGGCGCGGGCGGCGCGCTGTATCGTCAGGCCGGGCAGGCGGATCAGCCGGCCGCTGGTGGTGGCGCTGGCGATGGTCTGCGCCGGGTGGTTGGCGTCGACCAGCGCGAGGTCGTCGCCATGGCCCATGGCGGCGAGCACCCAGAGCAGGTCGGCGGATAGGACGGGGTCGAGATTCTTCAGCATGGGCGGCGGCCCCTCTCGGCGAGGTAGATGCGGGCGGCGTTGCCGCCGAAGATTGCGGCGCGCTCAGCTTCGGAGAGCGCGGCTGTGAGGCGCTCGGCGGCGGCATGCCACTGGTCGTAGGAGGCAGCCAGCGTCGCGACCGGCCAGTCGCTGCCCCAGAGCAGGCGCTCCGGCCCGAAGCAGGCGAGGAGTTGCGCGACGGCCGGCTCCAGCATCGCGTCGGTCCAGCCCGGCCCGGCTTCGGTGACGAGACCGGAGAGCTTGCAGACCGTGTTCGGCCGGGCGGCGAGCGCGGCGATGCCGTAGCGCCAGGCGGCGAGGTCAGTGCCGGTGAGATCGGGCTTGGCGCCGTGGTCGATGACGATGGGGAGGTCCGTTTCGCGGTCGAGCAGCGTGAGCAGCGCCGGGATCTGCGGCGGCTTTACCAGCGCGTCGAAGACGAGGCCGTGCGCCTTCAGCGCGGCGAAGACGGGGGCGAGGTCGGGTCTTGCGAGCCAGTTCGGATCGGGGATGTCCTGCACCATGGGGCGCAGGCCGACGAGTAACGGGTCGGCGGCGAGCGCGGCGATGCGGGCGGGCGCATCGGGGGCTTCGAAATCCGTCCAGCCGACGACGCCGGCAATGAAGGGCGTGACGGCGGCGAGTTCGAGCAGGAAGCGCGTCTCGGCTTCGGTCGGCGCGGCCTGGACGAGGATGGTGGACGTGATGCCGTGTTCGGCGAGGAGCGGGGCGATGTCGGCGGGCTCGAAGTCGCGATGGATGGGCTTGAGCGCCGGCGTCAGCCAGCCGTAATCTGCGCGGGCGAGCCGCCAGAAATGCTGGTGCGAATCGATGCGTGGCGGGCTCTTCACGGGCGACTCTCGCGGGCGGGCTCGGCGTCAGACCAGGCTGGCGGACGCTACTATGTGCACGCCAACATGTTAGCTTGCAACCGGCCCGAAAGCGGATTAGCGTCCAGCCCGATCGCGGGTGGCGGAGGCGCCGCTTCAGGCCCATTCCGCGCGAAGGCCAGCCCGTAAAGGGCGGCACCATAGGCTGATCAAGAGTCCTGGGGAGGACGCCGATGACCGATCATCTTCTCAAGCCGACCCGCCGTGTTCTGCTAGCCGGCGGCGCCGCGGCGATTGCCTCGCCGCTCGTGCTGCGCAAGGCGCAGGCGCAAGCCCCCTTCGACTGGAAGAAATTCTCCGGCCAGTCGATCGACGTGCTGCTGGTGAAGAATCCGCGTTCCGATCTGATGCAGGCGGCGGAGAAGGAGTTCACCGAGCTCACAGGCATCAAGGTCTCGGCCGAGCAGGTGCCGGAGCAGCAGCAGCGCCAGAAGGCGGTGATCGAATTCGCCTCGGGCAAGCCGAGCTTCGACGTCAGCGGCATCTCGCTGCATGTGCAGAAGCGCATGGCGGCCAAGGGCAAGTGGTTCGAGAATCTCGAGCCCTTCATCAAGAACCCGTCGCTGACGTCGCCGGATTTCGACTTCGCCGATTTCGGCGCTGGCCCGGTCGCCTATGCGCGGCAGGCCGACGGGTCGCTCGATACGATTCCGTTCTTCGTCGACTACTGGATGGTCTACTACAACAAGGAGCTCTTCGACGCGAAGGGCGTGGCCTATCCCAAGACGATGGACGAGATGTTCACCGTCGCGCAGAAGCTGCACGATCCGGCGAAGGGCGTCGCCGGCTTCGTCTCGCGCGGCCTGAAGAACGCGAACGTTCCGGTCTGGACCTCGCTGATGCTCGGACAGGGCATGGAGACGACCTCGCCGGACGGCAAGCTGCAGACCGATACGCCGGAGGCGATCTGGGCGGCCGATCTCTACCGCAAGCTCAACAAGGAGACCGGGCCGGTCGGTCAGGTCGGCTTCAACTGGAACGAATGCCAGACCACCTTCATGCAGGGCCGCGCCGCGATGTGGCTCGACGGCATCGGCTTCGCCACGCCGCTGGAGGACCCGACCAAGTCGCGCATCGTCGGCAAGGTCGGCTATGGCGTGACGCCGCCGGGACCGAAAGCGCATCACGCCGGCATGTTCGCCGACGGCATGGGCATCTCGCGCGGCTCCTCGAAGAAGGAGGCGGCCTGGCTCTATCTCCAGTTCATGACCAACAAGAAGAACCAGATCGCCATGCTCAAGGCCGGCGCCGGCGCGCCCGGCCGCTCCTCGGCCTATCTCGATACCGAAACGATCGCGCAGTCGAAGTTCGGCAAGCAGTATTTCGACTGCCTGCTGGCCTCGGCCAAGATCGCGCGGGCCGGCTTGCCGCAGATCGTGCCGGTGACCGAGTTCCGCGACGTCTTCGGCGTGGCGCTGACCAATGCGATCGGCGGCGCGGATGTCGCGGCCGAGCTGAAGAAGGCGACCGAGACCTTCGCGCCGGTGCTCGCCAAGAGCGAGCAGGGCTGAGGCAGCACGGCGCGGTGGGAGGCGTCATGGTCGGGCTTGTCCCGACCATCCACGTCTTTCGAGGCGCGGCGCGTGTTTCAAGACGTGGATGCTCGCCACAAGGGCGAGCATGACGATTGGTTCCCAGTGAAGCAGAACGCATGACCAGCACGTCCCTGCCAGCCAGCATCGCCAGCACGACGCCCGCGGGCGCCGCCATGGTCTCGGCGGATTTCACGCCGCGCTACTGGCTGTTCTCGCTGCCGGCGGTGCTGGTGATCGCGGCGGTGATCGTCTTCCCGTGGCTGTTCACGCTCTACATGTCCGGCCAGGACTGGAAGATCGGCGGCGGGGCGGAGTTCGTGGGCTTGCGCAATTTCGCCGAACTGATGAAGGACCAGCGCTTCATCGAGTCGATGGGGCATACGGCCTATTTCACCATTCTCGCAGTGGTGCTCCCCATCGTGTTCGGCACGGCGGCGGCGCTGGTGTTCCATCGCGAATTCCCGTTCCGTGGGCTGCTGCGCACGATCTTCGTCATGCCGATGATGGCGACGCCGGTCGCGGTCGCGCTGGTCTGGACGATGATGTTCCACCCGCAGCTCGGCGTGCTGAACTATCTGCTCTCGCTCATCGGCATCGGGCCTTCGGGCTGGGTCTACGATCCGGCGACGGTGATCCCGACGCTGGTGATGGTCGAGGTCTGGCACTGGACGCCGCTGGTGATGCTGATCGTGCTCGGCGGATTGGCCGGGCTGCCGCGAGAACCTTACGAGTCTGCGCTGATCGACGGCGCCAATGACTGGCACATGTTCCGGCACATCACGCTGCCGCTGGTCTGGCCCTTCATCATGGTGGCGATCGTGATCCGCACCATCGACGCGCTGAAGGCCTTCGACACCATCTTCGTGATCACGCAGGGCGGGCCGGGCACGGCGTCGGAGACGCTCAACATCTTCCTCTATCTGCAGGCCTTCCAGTTCTACAAGATCGGCTACGCCTCCGCCGTCGTGGTGATCTTCTTCGTCATCATCATCATGCTCTCGCTGCTGCTGCTCTATGCGCGGCAGAAGTCGAAGTGGAACGCGTGATGAACCGCTTCGCCAGGAAATTCGGCTTCTGGGCCTCGGTCTTCGTGCTGGTCTCGCCGGCTGTGCTGGTCTTCCTTTGGATGATCTCGCTGTCGCTCAAGAACGAGCTCGACAACACCGCCTTCCCGCCGGTCTTCATTCCGAACCCGCCGACGTTGAAGAACTATGTCGACGTCTTCGCGCAGAACAATTTCGGGCTCTATCTCTGGAACTCGATCCTGGTCACGGGCGGTGCGGTGCTGCTCGGCCTTCTGGTCGGCGTGCCGGCAGGCTACGGCATCGCGCGCGGCAAGGCGCATAAATTCGCGATCCTGATTCTGGTCGCACGGATGACGCCGGCGCTCTCCTATCTGATCCCGCTGTTCCTGCTCTTTCAGATCGCGGGCTTGGTGGGGTCCATCACCGCGCTGGTCATCACCCATCTCGTCATCACCATCCCGATCATCGTCTGGATCATGATCGGGTATTTCGAGAACGTGCCGATGGAGCTGGAGGATGCCTCGCGCATCGACGGCGCCACGACCTGGCAGGCATTCCGCCATGTCGCGCTGCCGCTGGCCAAGCCCGGCATCGTGGTCGGCGGCATCCTCGCCTTCATCTTCTCCTGGAACAACTTCATCTTCTCGGTGGTGCTCGGCGGCAAGGCCAGCCGGACGCTGCCCTCGGCCGTCTACAACTCGCTGACTTTCGAGCAGATCTCCTGGGGCCCGCTTGCTGCCGCGGCGCTGCTGGTGACGCTGCCCGTGCTCCTCGTCACCGTCATCGCCCAACGCCAGATCGTCGCCGGACTCTCCGCCGGAGGTCTCAAGGACGGCTAGCGAAAGCCTTGGGGGCCGCCTCAGGGGTGGTTCCGTCTTCAAGCCAACATGTCAGTCACGACTCAGCTCTGAAAGTCTCTTCCATGGCCACCGACAAGACCCGCTTCGGCCTCTCCTGCGCGATCACCACCCCGATGCGGGAAGGAGGCAGCGTCGACCTGCCGCGCCTTACCCATCACGCCCGGCATGTGCTGGCGCGGGGCTGCGACTCAGTCACGCTTTTCGGCACGACAGGCGAGGGCGCCGCGCTCGGCCTGCCGGCGCGGACGGCGATGATGGGGGCGCTGATCGGCGCCGGGATCGACCCGGCGACGCAGATCTACGCCGGTGTCGCGGCGGCCTCGCTGCATGAATCGGTCGAGCAGGCGCGGCTCGCGCTCGATGCGGGGGCGAAGGGGCTGCTCGTCGCGCCGCCCTTCTATTTCAAGGGCGTCAGCGATGACGGGCTTTTCGTCTGGTTCTCGCAGTTCTTCGAGAAGCTCGGACCTTCCGTGCGCAATGTCGTGCTCTACCACATCCCCTCCGTGACGGCGGTGGAGATCAGCGTCGAGCTGGTGCAGCGGCTGAAGACGGCTTTCCCGGGGCTCGTCATCGGCGTCAAGGATTCCTCCGGCAGCTATGCCAACACCGAGGCGCTGCTGAAGGCGCATGGCGAGCTCGCCATCCTCGTCGGCGACGAGCGCCAGCTCGCCAAGGCGGTGCGCAACGGCGCGCAGGGCACGATCTGCGGCGTCGCCAATCTGGTGCCGGAACTGCTGCGCCCGATGGTCTATGAGGGCAAGGACAGCCCGGTGGTGGACGCGCTGGTCGACGAGATCTGCTCGTACCCGGTTCTGGCGGCGGTGAAGGCGCTGGTCGGCCATATCCATGGCGATCCCGGCTATGGCGCGATGCGCCCGCCGCTGGAGGCGCTGGACGAGGCGACCCGCAAGCGGCTCTTTGCCGCCTTCGATTCGATCACGCAGGCGAAGGCAGCCTGAGGACGACACCGGAAGGAGAGATCGTGAGCCAGCCGGAGCAGGAACCGCGCGAGAGTGAGCCGCTGAAGCTGAGGGAGCGCGCCTATGCCTCCTTCACCGAGCGGTTGCTGGCGCGCGAGATCAAGCCCGGCCAGTTCGTGACCCAGCGCGAGCTCGTTGCCATGACGGGGTTCCCGCTCGGTGCGATCCGCGAGCTGATCCCGCGTCTCGAAGCCGAGGGGCTGATCAAGACCGTGCCGCAGCGGGGCATGCAGGTCGCCCATGTCGACCTCAACCTGATCCGCAACGCCTTCCAGTTCCGCCTCTTCCTCGAGAAGGAGGCGACCGCGCTCTATGCCCGGAACGCCACGGATGCCGAGATCGCGGAGCAGCGCGCCCGGCACGAGGCCATCGTGGCACGCGCGGAGGCAGGCGGCGACGAGCGCCTGATCGAGGATGCCGAGGATGTCGACCGGCGGATGCACGAGGCGATCATCGATCACCTCGACAACGAGATCGTCAGCCAGGCCTTTCGCGTGACCTGGCTCAAGATCCGCCTGATCCGGCAATACGAGACGCGCATCCACAACAGCATCATCGTGCCGGTGATGCAGGACCACCTCGCCATCATCGCGGCGATCGAGACGCGCGACCCCGAACGCGCGGCCGAGGCGATGGCGGCCCATATCGGCAACGCCCGCACGAGGGCTATGCAGTACTGACGACCACAGCGAAAACGAGCCGGAAGACGGCCGCATGGGAGGGAACGACGATGACACTGACGAAACGCAGCTTTCTCCAGATTTCGGCCGCCGCGGGCGCGACCGTGTTCATGCCGGCGATCGCGCGGGCGCAGGCGACAGTGCTGCGCTGGGGCGAGATGCTACCGACCACGCACCCGCAGGTGCAGATGGTCGAGCGCATCGCCAAGCAGGTGAAGGAGAAGACCTCCGGCCGTATCGACATCCAGTCCTTCCCCGCAGGCCAGCTCGGCTCGGGCAAGGACATGATGGAATCGGTTGCCTCCGGCGCGCTCACCATGACGACCGACGGCGCGGCTGCGCTCGGCTCCTTCCTGCCGCAGCTTTCGGTGGTGGAAGCGCCTTATCTCTGGCGCGACGCGGCTCATATGGCCAAGGTCGCCAAGGCGCCGGTCTTCGCGCAGATGAACGCCGAACTCGAGAAGAAGCGCGGCATGCGGATGGCGGCCGTCACCTATTACGGCAAGCGCCATCTGACGACGGGCTCGAAGCCGGTGAAGAGCGTGGCCGATGTCGCGGGGCTCAAGCTGCGCGTGCCGCCGGTCGACACCTTCCGCGCCATGGTCGAGGCCTGGGGTGCCAAGGCGACGCCGGTCAATTTCAACGAGCTCTATCTCGCCCTCAGCCAGGGCGCGGTCGACGGGCAGGAGAACCCGCTGCCGACCATCCACAGCGCCAAGCTGCAGGAGGTGCAGAAGCACCTGATCCTGACCGGGCACATCATCACGCCGCGCCTCGTCATCGTGAACAGCGATTTCTGGAAGGGGCTCAAGGACGCCGACCGTGCGGTGCTGGAAGCGGCGATCGCGGATGGTGTCGCCTGGCAGGATGCGGAGCTGGCGAGCCAGGAAAGCAGCCTCGTCGCCACGCTCAAGGCGGCCGGCATGACCGTGACCGAGCCTGACCTGGAGAGCTTCTCCAAGCCCGTGCTGGCGAGCCTGCCGAAGCAGTTCGAGAGCAAATGGGGCAAGGGCACCTGGGACGCGCTGGCGGCGCTGTGAGGCGCGCCGAGCGACCACATGGGCGCGGGGAACCCTCTCCCGGAGGGAGAGGGCAGGGTGAGGGGTAGGCCCTGCGACCAGCTCCGTGATCGCTCACCGCGTTATCCGGTTCAGGCCAACGTTTTCACTCCGAACACCTCACCCCTGCCCCTCTCCTTACAGGAGAGGGGTTCCTCGCGGTTCCAAGGCCCGATGGCAATGAAATCTCTCTCCAAATTGGCGGACCGGCTGGTCTACTGGGCCGCGGTCGTTCTCCTGCTGGCGCTGCTCGCCGTCGTGGTGCTCGGCGTGTTCTTCCGCCAGATCAACCAGCCGCTCGCCTGGTCCGACGAGCTGGCGCAGTACCTGCTGGTCTGGACCGGCTTCGTCGGCTGGATCATCGCGGCGCGGCGGCGCTCGCATATCCGCATCATGGTCTTCGCGGCCAAGCTGCCGCGCCTCGCACAGGCGGTGCTGGAAATTGCGACGCAGGCCGGCGTGATTGTCTTCGCTGCTGTCCTGCTGCGTTATTCCTGGGCGCTGATCGAGCGGACCTGGGATGTCGAGTCGATCGCCCTGCCGATCCCGGCCGCCGCCCTCTATGTGGTGATGCCTTTCGCGGCGCTCGCCCTCATCCTGCAGGCCCTGGCCGAGATCGGCGACGTGTTCGCCGGGCGCCGGGTCCATGTCGCGGAGCCGGGAGCGCAAGCCCTATGACGACGCTGATGCTCCAGATCCTGCCGGTCTGGTTCCTCGCGCTGATGATGGGCGTGCCGCTCTTCGTCTCGATGGGGCTGGCGGCCATCGCCTTCGCCTTTCTCGGCGGCTTCCCGCTCGGCATCGTGCCGCAGAAGATCGCGCAATCGGCCAATTCCTTCCCGCTGCTCGCGGCGCCGCTGTTCATCCTGATGGGCAACATCATGAACTCGGCCGGTATCACCGACCGCATCTTCCGCTTCGCGACCGCCTGCGTCGGCTTCATGCGCGGCGGGCTCTGCCACGCCAACATCCTGGCCAGCGTGATCTTCGCCGGCATGTCCGGCTCGGCGGTGGCGGATGCCGGCGGCGTCGGCACGCTCGAGATCAAGGCGATGCAGGACGAGGGCTACGACACCGAGACGGCGGCGGCGATCACGGCCGCCTCCGCCACGATCGGGCCGATCATCCCGCCTTCTCTGCCGATGGTGATCTATGGCGTGACCGCCGATGTCTCGATCGGCGGGCTGTTCATCGCCGGCATCATTCCCGGCCTGCTGATGGCGGGCGCGCTGATGGCAATGGTGGTCTATATCGCCAAGAAGCGCGACCTGCCGCGCCATCCCTTTCCGGGCGCGCGCCAGCTCTGGGTGGCCTACAAGGAGGCACATTGGGCGCTGATGACGCCGGTCATCCTGTTCGGCGGCATGATGGGCGGCATCTTCACGCCGACCGAGGCAGCGGCGGTCGCGACCGCCTATGCGCTGGTGCTCGGCCTGTTTGTCTATCACAGCTTCTCGCTGAAAGACCTGCCCGAGCTGGTGGTCCAGACGGTCGAGACGACCGGCGTCGTGCTGGCGCTGGTGATGGCGGCCGCGGCGCTCGGCTGGTGTCTGTCGATCTCGCGCATTCCGCAGGTGGTGGGGCCGGCGCTGGTCGATCTCGCCGGCAGCCCGCTCATCTACCTGCTGATCGTCAATCTGCTGCTGCTTTTCGTCGGCTGCTTCATGGAGGCGCTGGCGGCGATGCTGATCCTGATCCCGATCCTGACGCCGGCGGCGGCGCAGTTCGGCATCGACCCGATTCAGTTCGGGCTGATCTTCGTGCTCAACCTGATGATCGGCACGATCACGCCACCGGTCGGCGTCGTGCTGTTCGTGACCTCGAAGGTCGCGAACATCTCCTTCGAGGCGATGTCGCGCGCGATCGTGCCCTGGCTCATGCCGCTTGTCGCCGTGCTGATCGCGATCACGCTCTGGCCGCCGCTGACGACCTGGCTGCCGCAACTGATCATGGGGCGCTGATCCGCCGCTGGAGGCAACCGAGAGATCAGCGGTCTTCCGGCTCGCCGCCATGGTCGAGATAGCGGTCGACGGGCACGACGATCTCCTCGTCCAGCTTGCCGATCGCGGCCTCGTCCCTGTCCTTGTAGGGGATCGCCTTCAGGACGTGGCGGATGGCGTTGAGGCGGGTGCGCAGCTTGTCGTTGCTGCGCACGACATGCCAGGGCGCGGCCTCGGTCGAGGTCCGGCCGAGCATCTCGTCGAAGGCACGCGAATAGTCGTCGAAGCGCGGGATCGCCTCGAAATCGATCGGCGACAGTTTCCAGCGCTTGAGCGGGTCGTGCCAGCGGGCATGCAGGCGCGTCATCTGCATCTCGCGGCCGATGGTCAGGAACAGCTTGATCAGGCGGACGCCGTCGCGCGCCAGCATGCCCTCGAAGACCGGGGCCTCGCGCAGGAAATGCTCGGTCTGCTCGGGCGTGCAGAAGCCCATGACGCGCTCGACGCCGGCGCGGTTGTACCAGGAGCGGTCGAAGAAGACGAGCTCGCCCGAGGTCGGCATCTCGGCTGCGTAGCGCTGCAGATACCATTGGCCCTTCTCGGTGTCGGAGGGCTTCGGCAGGGCGACGATGCGGGCCTGGCGTGGATTGAGATGCTGGGTGAAGCGGGCGATGGTGCCGCCCTTGCCGGCGCCGTCGCGGCCCTCGAAGACGATGACGATGCGCTCGCCCTGCTTGGCGGCCCAGCGCGTCAGCTTCTGCAGCTCGATCTGGAGCGGTTCGAGCTCGCGGTTGTAGCGCTTGCGCTTCATCCGCTTGCCGTAGGGATAATCGCCGCTGTGATAGGCCGCGTCGATGATGGCTTCCGGCAGCGTGTCGGCCTCGATGTCGAAGCCTTTCAGCTTGCCGGGCCTGGAGTTGGGCTTGTCCGGCTTCGCATCGCCGCCGGACGGCAATGAGATCGGTTCCTTGACGGCAGCGCCGGAAATCTTCTTCGCCATCGGTGCCTCCGTTCGCAAGGAGCCTAGAGCATCGGCCCGAAAAGTGGAACGCGGCTTTCGGAAAAGCCGATGCAAGATCAAAGACCTAGAGTATCGGGCTGAATGTCGTGTTCAGCCCGATAATCTGGTCCGCTGTCGCGCGGAAGGGAATTGACGCCTGCCGCGCTTCCGCTCAGGAAGAGGCCCCGTCGGCATCCGCCGTCTGTCCCCGGGCTTTCCATGGTCGACACTGCCGCTTCCAATGCCGCAACGACGCGGACCCTGATCGAGGCTCTCGGCGCGCCCGTCGTGCTGCTCGACGCGCAGGGTGTCGCCCAGGCGCTGAGCCCGGCGATGCGAGCGCTGGTTCCGGGGCTCGAGGTCGGCAAGTTCTTGGCGCTGGTGCTGCGCGACCCGGATCTCAACGATGCGATCGAGCAAGTCGCGCATGAGGGCGCCGCCAAGACCGTCGAGCTCGTCGAACGCGTGCCGTTTGAGCGCGCTTTCCGCATTCACATCGCGGCGCTGGGCGAGGAAGGGCGGCGGCGGGCGACGCTGCTGACCTTCCAGGATCTGAGCGAACAGCGCGTGGTCGAGCGCATGCGCGTCGATTTCGTCGCCAATGCCAGCCATGAATTGCGTACGCCGCTCGCCTCGCTGCTCGGTTTCGTCGAGACCTTGCAGGGGCCGGCCCGGAATGACGAGCGGGCGCGCGAGCGCTTCCTCGGCATCATGCGCGAGCAGGGGTTGCGCATGGCGCGCCTCGTCGACGACCTGCTCTCGCTGTCGCGGATCGAGCAGCGTGCCCATGTGGCGCCGGACACGGCCGTCGACCTTGCCGGCATCGCGCGCGAGATCGTCGATTCCCTCGCCCTGATGGCGCGCGAGCGCGAGGTGACGCTCGTGCTCAACACGCCGCGCGAGCCGCTGCAGGTTCCCGGCGACCGCGACGAATTGCTGCGATTGATGGAAAATCTCGTCGAGAACGCCATCAAATACGGCAAGCAGGGCGGAGAGGTCGTCATCGGCGTGGAGGCCGGGGAGACCGAGGCCAGCGTCCATGTCCGCGACGACGGGCCGGGCATCGCGCCCGAGCATCTGCCGCGCCTGACCGAGCGCTTCTACCGGGTCGACACGGCCGCGAGCCGCGAGGCGGGCGGCACCGGGCTTGGCCTCGCCATCGTCAAGCATATCGTGCTGCGCCATCGCGGGCGGCTGACGATCGAAAGCAAGCCGGGCGAGGGCGCGACCTTCAAGGCGATCCTGCCGCGCTTCGAGGCGGGACGCGCCGCCGGCTAGGGCGTGCTGATTTTCTCGGAATCACACGGTCATCCCGAGGGCACAAGGGCATTGTGACGGCTTTCATGACGAGCTGTCATTTGGCTGTCATATAGAGGGTGTTCTGACAGGGCCGCTGCAAACAGCGACCAGATGAGGACATCTCACATGCGCAAGATTCTCGTTCTCGCGGCCGTCGCCGCCGGGATCGCAGGTTCCGCCCAGGCTGCCGACATCACCGGCGCCGGCGCGACCTTCCCCTTTCCGATCTATTCGAAGTGGGCCGAGGCCTACAAGAAGGACACCGGCACCGGCCTGAACTACCAGTCGATCGGCTCGGGCGGCGGCATCCGCCAGATCAAGGCGAAGACCGTCGCCTTCGGCGCGACCGACGCCCCGCTCAAGGGCGAGGATTTGGCCAAGGACGGCCTGATCCAGTTCCCGACCGTGATGGGCGGCGTCGTTCCGGCCGTGAATATCGCCGGCGTCGAGCCGGGCAAGCTCAAGCTCTCGGGCGAGATCATCGCGCAGATCTATCTGGGCGACATCAAGAAGTGGAACGACCCGAAGATCGCCGCGCTCAACGCCGGCCTCACCCTGCCCGACGCCAACATCAACCCGGTCTACCGCTCGGACGGCTCGGGCACGACCTTCGTGTTCACCGACTACCTCGCCAAGGTTTCGGCCGACTGGAAGTCGAAGATCGGCGCGAACCAGTCGGTTCAGTGGCCGGTCGGCATCGGCGGCAAGGGCAATGAGGGCGTCTCGGCTTCGGTCAAACAGGTCGCCAACTCGATCGGCTACGTCGAATACGCCTACGCCAAGCAGAACAAGCTCTCCCACGCTCTGGTGAAGAATGCCGACGGCAACTTCCCGGCGCCGGAAGAGAAGGCCTTCCAGGCCGCCGCCGCCAACGCCAACTGGCAGGAGCAGCCGGGCTTCGGCATCTCGCTCAACAACCAGAAGGGCGCGGATGCCTGGCCGATCACCTCGGCGACCTTCATCTTGGTCCATGCCAAGCCGGAGAAGCCGGAAGAGGTGCAGGCCGCGCTGAAGTTCTTCGACTGGGCCTATAAGGGCGGCGACAAGCTGGCGAGCGACCTCGACTACGTCGCCCTGCCGTCGACCGTGAAGGATCAGGTCCGCAACGCCTGGAAGGGCGTGACCGACACCGCCGGCAAGCCGATCTTCTGATCGCCTGCCAACGGACAAGGCGAGGCGGGTCGATCCCGCCTCGCCGAAACTCTTCCAGCCCTCATCCCGAGGGGCGGCGCCTGCTAAGGCGCCTTTCGGGATGAGGGCCGAAAGTGAGCCTCGGGCCGTGCGCATGGCTTGAGATCGCTTCTGCCACGACACGGAGCTTCCGCGGATGACCGCAGCAACCGACATGACGAGCATCCCCGGCGCGAAGCCGGTCGCCCGCAAGACGCCGAAGGCGGGCTTCGACCTCGTCTTCCGCAACGCCAGCTTCGCAGCGGCACTGCTGGTGCTGGTGCTGCTCGCCGGCATCATGGTCTCGATGATCGTCGGCGGCTGGCCGGCTTTCCGCGAGTTCGGCCTCGGCTTCATCACCTCCAGCGTCTGGGATACGCAGAACGACCAGTACGGTGCCTGGCCGGCGATCGTCGGCACGCTCTCGACGGCGCTGATCGCGCTGGTGATCGGCGTGCCGCTTTCGCTCGGCATCGCGGTCTATCTGACCCAGCTTGCGCCGGCCTGGTTCAAGAAGCCGGTCGCGACCGCGATCGAGCTGCTCGCGGCCGTCCCTTCGATCATCTACGGCATGTGGGGCCTGTTCGTCTTCGTGCCGCTCTTCGCGGCCTATGTGCAGATCCCGCTCTCGAACATCGTCGAGGGCATGCCGATCGTCGGCACGGTGCTCTATTCGCGCTCGCCCTCGGGCCTCGGCATCTTCACCGCCGGCATCATCCTCGCCTTCATGATCGTGCCCTTCATCGCCTCGATCACGCGCGACATGCTGGAGCAGATTCCTTCGGTGCTGCGCGAGAGCGCCTATGGCATCGGCGCCACGACCTGGGAGGTCGTCCGCCATGTGCTGGTGCCGCAGGCCGGCGTCTCGATCATCGGCGCGGTCATGCTCGGCCTCGGCCGCGCGCTTGGCGAGACCATGGCCGTCACCTTCGTCGTGGGCAACGCCAACCGCCTGTCCGCCTCGATCCTCGACCCGGGCTCGACCATCGCCTCGCGCATCGCCAACGAGTTCAACGAGGCCATGGGCCTGCAGCTCAACTCGCTGATCGCGCTGGGTTGCATCCTGTTCTTCGTCACCTTCGTCGTCCTCGTCATCGCGCGGCTGCTGGTCGCCCGGGTGAAGCGCTACTGAGGTCCTGAGAGCTGAGCATGACGACCGCTTCCACGCCGCGCGAACTGCCCCACGCTCCTTGGGGGCGCGTGCGCCAGTCCCGCCGCACCGCCGACCGGCTGATGAAGATCATCGCCACCGGCTTCACCTTCACCGCCATCTTCGTGCTGTTCTGGATCCTCGGCATGCTGCTGGTGAAGGGCATCGGTGGCCTCTCGGTCGCGACCTTCACCGCGGTCACGCCCGGCCCCGGCACCGAAGGCGGCGGCATCGCCAACGCCATCGTCGGCTCCTTCGTGCTGACCTTCCTCGGCATCGCCATCGCCACGCCGATCGGCGTGCTGGCCGGCACCTGGCTCGCCGAATACGGCAAGGGCTCGAAGCTCGCGAACCTGATCCGCTTCATCAACGACATCCTGCTCTCGGCGCCATCTATCCTGATCGGCCTGTTCGTCTACGTCATTCTGGTCGAGCCTTTCCGCGGCTATTCCGGCTGGGCCGGCGGCGTCGCGCTCGGCATCATCGCGATCCCGGTCATCGTGCGCACCACCGAGGATATGCTTAACCTCGTCCCTGGCCCGCTGCGCGAAGCCGGCGCCGCACTCGGCGCGCCGCCCTCGGTCGTCATCACCTCGGTAACCTGGCGCGCCGCCAAGGCCGGCATGGTGACCGGCATCCTGCTGGCGCTCGCCCGTATCGCCGGCGAGACGGCGCCGCTGCTCTTCACCGCGCTCAACAACAATTTCTGGTTCTCGCCCACGCTCGTCGGCGGCGTCTCGAACCTGCCGGTGACGATCTACCAGTTCGCCTCCGCCCCCTACGAGAACTGGCAGCAGCTCGCCTGGGCCGGTTCGCTGATCATCACGGCGTCGATCCTTCTGCTTTCGATCGTTGCCCGCCGCATCGTCGCTGGCGGCAAGTAATTAGCGCTTGAATCCAACCCGGTCGCATCCGACCTTGAGGACCATGTCGATGCTCTCGACCCTTGAACTTTCTCCCCAGTCGCTCGATGCCGAGGCGCCCGTCCGGATCGCGGTGAAAAACCTCGATTTCTACTACGGCGAGCACAAGGCGCTGAAGAACATCAACCTCGACTTCCGTGACCGGCACGTCACGGCGCTGATCGGCCCGTCGGGCTGCGGCAAGTCTACCCTGCTGCGCATCTTCAACCGGATCTACTCGCTCTATCCGGAGCAGCGCGCCGAAGGCGAGATCATGCTCGACGGCCGCAACATCATCGGCAAGGACGTCGACGTGAACGAGCTGCGCTCGCGCGTCGGCATGGTCTTCCAGAAGCCGACGCCGTTCCCGATGTCGATCTACGACAACGTCGCCTTCGGCATCCGTCTCTACGAGAAGCCGCCGAAATCCGAGCTCGACGACCGTGTCGAGGGCGCGCTGCGCCGCGCCGCGCTCTGGGACGAGGTCAAGGACAAGCTGAAGAGCTCCGGCATGGGCCTCTCCGGCGGCCAGCAGCAGCGCCTGTGCATCGCGCGCACCATCGCGCAGAAGCCGGAAGTGATCCTGTTCGACGAGCCGACCTCGGCGCTCGACCCGATCTCGACCGGCAAGATCGAGGACCTGCTGGAGCAGCTCAAGAGCGACTTCACCATCGCCATCGTGACCCACAACATGCAGCAGGCGGCGCGCATCTCGCAGTACACCGCCTTCATGTATCTGGGTGAGGTGATCGAGTTCGCGCCGACCAACACGATCTTCATGAACCCGGCCAAGAAGCAGACGCAGGATTACGTCACCGGCCGGTTCGGCTGAGCGGGATTTTATTTTCGCATCGGCTTTCCCGAAAATCGGTTTCCACTTTTCGGGCCAATGCGCCGGAGGAACACGCCATGACCGACCACATCGTCCGCTCCTACGACACCGATCTCGAAGGCATCCGCCGCAGCCTCGCCGAAATGGGCGGCATGGCCGAGCGCATGCTGGGCGACTCGACTGTGGCGCTGGTGCGCCGCGACACCGCGCTCGCCCAGAAGATCATCTCGGCCGACCAGCGGCTCGACAATCTCCAGCGCGAGGTCGAGGAGAAGGCCGTGCTGACCATCGCCCGGCGCCAGCCGCTGGCGCAGGATCTGCGCGAGCTGATCTCGGCCATCCGCCTGGCTTCCGATATCGAGCGCGTCGGCGATCTCGCCAAGAACATCGCCAAGCGCGCGGTCGCCATCGCCGGGCAGTTCCAGCCGCCGCACCGCGCGGTCGTCGGGCTGGAGCACATCAGCCGCCTCGTCCAGGCGCAGCTCAAGGACGTGCTTGACGCCTACGCCGCTGCCAACGAGCAGAAGGCGCTCGAGGTCTGGCGCCGCGACGACGAGATCGATGCGCTCTACACCTCGCTGTTCCGCGAACTCCTGACCTATATGATGGAGGACCCGCGCAACATCACCTTCTGCACGCATCTGCTGTTCTGCGCGAAGAACATCGAGCGCATCGGCGACCACACCACCAATATCGCCGAGACGATCCATTATCTCGTTACCGGGGACTCTCTCGACGCGAACCGGCCGAAGCTCGACACGACCAATATCGAAGTCGAAGCGGTGACGGGAAACTGAGGTCGAAGCCACGATGGCCGCACGCATCCTGATCGTCGAGGACGAGGAGCCGTTGACCCTGCTGCTGCGCTACAACCTCGAAGCCGAGGGCTTCGAGGTCGACAGCGTGGCGCGAGGCGACGACGCCGAACTGCATCTGCGCGACCACACCCCCGATCTCGTGCTGCTGGACTGGATGTTGCCCGGTCTCTCCGGTATCGAGCTCTGCCGCCGGCTGCGCTCGCGCCGCGACACCGAGCGGGTGCCGATCATCATGCTGACGGCGCGCGGCGAGGAGACCGAGCGCGTGCGCGGGCTTGCGACCGGTGCCGACGACTATGTGGTCAAGCCGTTCTCGCTGCCGGAACTGATCGCACGCATCCAGGCGCTGCTGCGCCGCGCCAAGCCCGGCCATGTCGCGGGGCTGCTGGCCGCCGGCGACCTCGAACTCGACCGTACAACGCGGCGTGTCCGCCGTGCGGGCAGCGAATTGCATCTCGGCCCGACCGAGTTCCGGCTGCTGGAATTCCTGATGCAGGCGCCGGGGCGGGTCTATTCGCGCGCCCAGCTCCTCGATGCCGTCTGGGGCCGCGACGTCTATATCGATGAGCGCACCGTGGACGTGCATGTCGGCCGGCTGCGCAAGGCGATCACGCCCGGCGACACCAAGGATCCGCTGCGCACCGTGCGCGGTGCGGGTTACGCCTTCGACGAGACCTTCGCGCGCGGTTGAGGCGCGGAAGCACGGTCGAGGCGCGCAAGGTCAGGCATCGGGCCCGCCTTCGATGTCGCCTGCCCAGGCGAGGGCCGTCTCGAAGTCCTCGGGCTTGAAGGTGCGGACCGTCACGAACGGGATCGCCGGGTTCAGCAGATCGACGAAGGCGGAGAGCCAACCCTTGTCGGTCACGACGGCCTCGCGCGGGAAGCGCTGCAGCTCCCACAGCTTGCCGAGGCTGTAGCGGGCATCCTTCCAGGCGGCGGCGAGCGTCATGTCGGTGAAGCCGGTCAGATCCGCCAGAATGCCGATCTTTTCATGGCGGGTCAGCTTCGTTTCGATATCGGCCATCACGCGGTCGAGATCGTTGACGGTCAGGGTCTCCGACAGCCGGTAGGCCCCGACGTGATCCGGTGCTGACAGAATGGTGAGCATGACTCCTCCTCGCGAAAGACAACGCGGCAGGAGTTCGGAGGTTTCGCGCGACGTCAGCCTGCCGCTGCGGTTGCCCGGGTCGCGGCGTCGAAATCCTTCGCTTCGGCCAGCAGCCAATCGACGAAGGCGCCGAGGCCCGGGCGCTGGGGCTGGTCGAGCGGGCGGGTGAGCCAGCAGCCCGTCGCGCTGGAGAAGCCGAGACCGAGCGGGTTGATCAGCGCGCCCGAAGCCAGTTCATCGGCAACATAGCAGCGGGGCGTCAGGGCGACGCCCAGCCCGGCGACGGCGGCGCTCGTGATGACGGAGTAGTAGCCGTAACGCACGGTGTGCTCGGGCACGGCGCCGCGCAGGCCGTGCGCCTCGGTGAACTCGGCCCAGAAGGCCGGCATCTGATAATGCTGCAGCAGCGTCATCTTCTGGATGTCGGCGGCGCGGCGAAAGCCACCGACGCGTTCGATCAAGCTCGGCGCGGCCACGAGCGCGACGTCGCGGCCGAAAAGATAGTGCGCTTCCCTGCCGGGCCAGGGCGGGATGCCGTGAACGATATCGAGATCGGGCTCCTCGGTCTCGCTCTCGCTGACATAGTTGGTGAACTGGACGTCGACGCCGGGATGAGCTTCGGCGAAGGCCGGGAAGCGCGACATCAGCCAACGCTCGCCGACGATGGCGACCATGTGCAGGCGGATCGGCTGGGCGATCGCGCTGCGCTCGGCGAGACGCCTGGCGCCGCGCTCCATCTGTTCCAGCGCCGCTTCGGCATAGGGCAGGTAGATCGCGCCGGCCTCGGTCAGCTTCAGCCCGAGCGGGCTGCGATCGAACAGGACGCTGCCGAGGTGATGCTCCAGCGAGAGGATCTGCTTAGAGACGGCACTCTGCGTCAGGTTGACGATCTGGGCGGCGCGGGCGGTCGAACCCAGCCGTGCAACCGTGGTAAAGGCACGCAAGGCAGTTGAGGACGGGGGAGGCCGACCGGCCGCCATGGGGTATTCCTTTTTGGACTATCTCGGCGGAGATCGTTTCGTTTGCCGGTCAATCGGTCAAGAGGCCATTCTTCCCTAACGGGAGGAGCAGCACCATGAACCAGACGACCCGCCTGTGGGGTGGACGCTTCCGCAAGCCGCCGGATCCGCGGCTCATGAAGCTGTCGAGCGCGGCCGGCGAGCATGCCAGGCTGGTGCCGCAGGATGTTGCCGGCGGCAAGGCGCATGCGGCCGAGCTGGGGCGTGCCGGGCTGCTGACGAAGCAGGAGCTCGACACCATTCTGGCGGCGCTCGACGCGATCGCGCAGGACACCGTCGAAGGCCGCATCGCGCCGGGACCCGAGGACGAGGACGTTCATACCTTCATCGAACGCATCCTGACCGAGCGGATTGGCTCGACCGGCGCCAAGCTGCGCGCCGGGCGTTCGCGCAACGACCAGGCCGCCAACAATCTCAAGCTCTATCTGCGCGGGAAGTCGCGCTCGCTGGCGGCGATGCTGGCGGAGCTTCTCGCCGCGATCGCCGATCAGGCCGAGCTTCACGCGGCTTCGGTCAGCCCTGGCTTCACCCATCTCCAGAGTGCGCAGCCGGTCACTTTCGGCCATTGGCTGATGGCGCATGGCCAGGTGCTGATGCGCGATGCCTCACGTCTCACCGACTGGGAGAGGCGTTCCGGACAGTCCCCGCTCGGGGCGGCGGCGCTTGCCGGATCGGCGATCACGCTCAACCCGGAACTCAGCGCCAAGGCGCTCGGCTATGACGAGCCGTTCGAGAATTCGGTCGATGCGGTCGGCGCGCGCGACCATGTCGCGGAATTCCTGTTCGTCGCGGCGATGCTGACGACCAATCTGTCGCGCCTCGCGGAGGAGGTAACGCTCTGGGCTTCCCGGCAGTTCGCCTGGGTGACGCTGGATGACGCCTTCGCGACCGGCTCCTCGATCATGCCGCAGAAGAAGAACCCCGACATCGCGGAGATCTCGCGCGGCCGGGCTGCGCGGCTGACCGGCGACCTCGTCGCCATGCTGGGCGCGTTGAAGGGATTGCCACTCTCCTATAACCGCGACCTCGCCGAGGACAAGCGGGCCGCCTTCGATGCCGTCGACGTGCTGGAGGAGGTTCTGCCGGCCTTCGCGGGGCTCATCGCCAGCATGAGCGCCGATGCCGGGACGATGCGGGCCCAAGCCGGGGGCGGTTTCGCGCTGGCGACCGAGGTGGCGGATTATCTTGCCCGCAAGGGCGTGCCTTTCGCCGAGGCGCATGAGATCACCGGGGCGCTGGTGCGCTATTGCGAGGAAATGGGGCGGGAGCTGGAGTCGCTCGATGCCGTCGATCTCAGGGCGGTCGATCCACGGCTCGAAGCAGGCGTGATCGATCATCTGACGCTCGATGCTGCCGTCGCCGCCCGCAGCGGTCATGGCGGCACGGCGCCCGAGCGGGTGCGCGAACAGATCGCGCGCTTCCGCTGCAAGCTCGCCAGCCTCGAAACCTGGAGCCGGGAGACGGGTCGATGAGCGACGCCACTTCACCGATCAGCACCCGCGACCTCGCGGCGGTCTCCCATCTCCGGATCGTGCCGCGGCGGTTCTATGGGCGTTGGGTCGCGTCAGCGATCATCCTGGCCATCCTCGCCTGGGTGGTGATGGCCTTCGTCGAAGGCGACATCGCCTGGCCGGTGGTCCGGCAGTTCTTCACCGCGCCGGCGATCATCGCCGGTCTCGGCAACACGCTGGTCATGACGGCCTGTGCCATGACGCTCGGCATCGTGCTCGGCGTGGTCTTCGCGATCATGTACATGTCGCCGAACCCCGTGCTTCGCAGCGTGGCGCTGTTCTACATCTGGTTTTTCCGCGGGACGCCGCTGCTGCTGCAGCTGCTGATCTGGTTCAACCTGGCGCTGGTCTTCCCGACCATCGGCATCCCCGGCCTGTTCTCCTGGCGGACGATCGACATCATCGGGCCGTTCATGGCGACGCTGCTCGGGCTCGGCATGAACCAGGGCGCCTATACCGCCGAGGTGGTGCGTGGTGGCATCCTCTCCGTCGACCAGGGCCAGACCGAGGCGGCCAAGGCGATCGGCATGACGCGGCTGACGACGCTGCGCCGGATCGTGCTGCCGCAGGCGATGCGCGTCATCATCCCGCCGGTCGGCAACGAGGTGATCAGCATGGTCAAGCTGACCTCGGTCGCGAGCGTGATCCAGTACGCCGAGATCCTGCGCAACGCACAGACGATCTATTACGCCAATGCCCGCGTCATCGAATTGCTGATCGTCGCCGCCGGCTGGTATCTGCTCGTGGTCACGCTCTTGCAGATCGGACAGTATTTCCTCGAACGCCATTTCTCGAAGGGGCGGGGAGGGCGGCGAGCCAAGCGCGCCGCGGTGCAGGAGGAAGCGGCATGAGCGCGGTGGAGAAGGCGATTACCGCCGACAGCGCGATCGTCACGATCGCGAACGTCAGCAAGTTCTTCGGGAACCTGAAGGCGCTGAACAACGTCTCGCTCTCGATCGAGCCCGGCACCGTGCAATGCATCATCGGGCCGTCGGGCTCGGGCAAGTCAACGCTTCTGCGCTGCATCAACCAGCTCGAGAAGATCGATCAGGGCGCGATCCGCGTCGATGGCGAACTCATCGGCTACCGCCGCGTCGGCGACGAGTTGCACGAGCTGACCGATCCGGAGATCGCGCGTCAGCGCCTCGTCACCGGCATGGTCTTCCAGCGCTTCAACCTGTTCAACCACATGACGGCGCTGCAGAACATCATCGAGGGGCCGCTCACGGTGCTGAAGCGGCCGCGCAAGGAGATCGTCGCCGAGGCGATGGCGCTGCTGGAACGCGTCGGGCTCGCCGAGAAGCGCGATTCCTATCCGAGCGAACTCTCGGGCGGGCAGCAGCAGCGCATCGCCATCGCCCGCGCGCTCGCGATGAAGCCGAAGCTCATGCTGTTCGACGAGCCGACCTCGGCGCTCGATCCCGAGCTCGTCGGCGAGGTGCTCAACGTGATGCGCGATCTCGCGGCTTCCGGCATGACCATGATCGTGGTCACGCACGAGCTCGGCTTTGCCCGCGAGGTGGCGGGCGACGTCGTCTTCATGGACAAGGGCGAGATCGTCGAAAAGGGGCCGCCGCAGACCGTGCTCGTCGCGCCTAAGCAGGCGCGCACGCGCGACTTCATTGCCGCCGTCCTGAAGTGACGGTGGCGGGATCAGTTCATTAGAGGGAGAGACCACATGCTTCGTTTGACCATCGCCGCTGCCCTGCTCGCCGGTACCGCGCTCGCCGCGCAGGCCCAGGCCCTGCCGGACCGCATCAAGACCGCCGGCAAGATCGTGATCGCGACCCAGCCGAACTATCCGCCGATCGCCTTCAAGGATGTCGCGACCAACCTGCTTTCCGGCTTCGACATCGAGCTGGGCGAAGCCATCGCCAAGGAGCTCGGCGTCAAGGTCGAGTGGCAGGAGACCGCCTTCGCCCAGATGCTGCCGTCGCTCCAGACCGGCCGCGTCGATGCGGTGATGGCCGGCATGAGCGACCTGCCGGCGCGGCGCGAGACCGCCGATTTCATCGATTATCTGGATTCCGGCGCGCAGTTCTACACGGTGACCGCCTTCAAGGACACCATCAAGACCCCGGAGGACCTCTGCGGCAAGAGCGTCGGCGCCAGCCGCTCGACCAACTGGCCGCGTCAGATCGGCGAGTGGAGCGAGGCGAACTGCGTCGCCAAGGGGAAGCCCGCGATCAACGTGGTCGGCACCGAAGGCTCGGTCGACGCCCGCACCCAGCTCAAGACGCAGCGCCTGCAGGGCGGCGTCCAGGGCAGCGAGACGATGAGCCATTTCCAGAAGCTGGAGCCGAACACCTATATTCCGCTCGGCAAGCCCTTCACCAGCTCGCTTTCCGGCATCCCCTTCGCCAAGACGGCCGAGGGCACGCAACTGCGTGACGCCGTCAAGGGCGCTCTCGACCGGCTTCAGGCGAACGGTACCTATGATGCGCTGATCCAGAAGTACGGACTCGCCGACAATGTGGTGAAGCCGATCACCGTCAACCAGGGCAAGTGAGCGCTGTGATCCGCTCCTCGTCATTGCGAGGAGCGTAGCGACGAAGCAATCCAGGGGGCGCCGGCCTGAACGGCTCGGCCCGGTCCCCCTGGATTGCTTCGCTTCGCTCGCAATGACGATGCGTTCCCGGCGCGCGAGGTTTGCTTGGCGGGCTTGCAGGCCCGGCTGCGCTGCCGTAACCCGGTCTGGTCTTCCTCGGATCGTCAGCGCCCGCCGTCATGTCAGCCTCGATCACCAACCGTTACGCTGCCTTGGTCGAGGCGGGTGCCATCGAGCGCGATCCCGCGCAGGTGGCGGCGGTCAAGAAGCTCGAAGCCCTCACCGAAACGCTCGCCGCCCGCCGGCTCGCCCGCAAGGGCAGCGCGCTCGGCTGGCTCTTCGGCAAGAAGCCGGATACGGCTCAGGCGCCGAAGGGGCTCTACATCTGGGGCTCGGTCGGCCGCGGCAAGACCATGCTGATGGACATGTTCTTCGAGGCCGCGCCGGTGAAGCGCAAGCGCCGCGTGCATTTCCACGAATTCCTGGCCGACGTCCACGGCCGCATCAATGCCTACCGGCAGAAGATCAAGAGCGGCGAAGTCAAGGATTCCGATCCGATCGCGCCCGTCGCGGCAGATCTCGCGGACGAGGCCTATCTGCTTTGCTTCGACGAGTTCACCGTCACGGACATCGCCGATGCGATGATCCTCGGACGGCTGTTCACGGCGCTGTTCGCCGCCGGGATCGTCGTCGTGGCGACCTCGAACGTCGAGCCGTCGCGGCTCTATGAGGGCGGGCTGAACCGGGCGCTGTTCCTGCCCTTCATCGAGTTGCTGCAGACCAAGGTCGAGGTGCTCAAGCTCGATTCCCGCACCGATTTTCGTCTGGAGAAGCTCGGCGGCGCGCCCGTCTATCATGTTCCGGCCGATGCGAAGGCAAAGGCTGCCCTCGATGCCGCCTTCAAGGCGCTCTCCGGCACCGTGCAGGGGCCGCGCACTGTCCTGACCGTGCAGGGCCACGATCTCGTCCTGCCGCAGGCTGCGGGCGGCGTGGCCCGCGCCAGCTTTTCGGACCTTTGCGCACAGGCCTACGGTGCCTCGGACTACATCGCGCTGGCGCAGCGCTTCCACACGCTCGTGCTCGACGATGTCCCGATCCTCGATTTCGACCGGCGCAACGAGGCCAAGCGCTTCATCATCCTGATCGACACACTCTACGAGCATCATGTGAAGCTCGTCGCCTCGGCGGCGGCCGAACCGCATGAGCTCTACCATGCGAAGCAGGGACGTGAGGCCTTCGAGTTCGACCGCACCGTCTCGCGATTGATCGAGATGCGCTCGGAAGAGTATCTGGGCATGCCGCACGGCCGGCCGGACTCGGCGGCGAGCGGCGATACGACCGGGCTGGTCGAGACGTGAGTTTCGTCGTCGGCAAGAAAGTGGAGGCCATCCCGGGCAAGCTGCGCAGCAGCGCCGACCTCGGGTCTATGCCTGAACCTTCCTCGGCAGCGCTCCGGCACGGATCCCGGGTCAAGCCGGGGATGACGGCGCGGTTCCGTGTGAACACGCGACACGGGAAACGCTGAGCCATGCCGCAGCGCGAGCCGAGCGAAACCCGCATCCTGACGGTCGCCAGCGAGCATCTGCGCAAGTTCGGGCTGAAGCGCTTCACCGTTGTCGCGGTGGCGGAAGAGGCGGGCATGACGCACGCCAATGTCTACCGCTATTTCCCGTCGCGCGTGGCGCTCGTCGATGCCGTCGTCGACGTCTGGCTCAAGGCGACCGAGCGCAGGCTCGCCGACGTGGCCGATGGCCCGGACCCCGCGGACGACAAGCTCGAACGGCTGATCCTGGCGCTGGCCAAGGCCAATCGCGACCTTCTTCGCGAGGAGCCGCATCTGTTCGCGGCGCTCTCGCTGGCGGTGGCCAAGCGCCACGCCATCAGCCGGCGCAACCGCACGCGGGTCAGAACGCTGTTCGAGCGCGTCGTCGACGAGGGTATTGCGACCGGCGTCTTCGAGCCACGCGACCGCGAGCGTGCCGTCGCCTTCGTCATCGATGCGACGCATCGCTTCATCCATCCCGCCTCGCTGGCGCTGGAGGCGGACGTGCCGCAGGCCTCGGTCGATCTGCGCCTGTCGACGCTGATCCGTGTGATCCTGCGGGTGCTCGGCAGCGGTATCGTGTGAATAATCCGGTTACCAATTACAAAATCTGTAAATTGTAATTGGTGGATTTCGTCCCGAACGGAACCGGGCGGGCGGACGGCCTTCCGATAAGTCATTGAAAAATCGAGATCGGTTTCGCGCGCCCGCTTGCGCAGCGCGGAGCGCCCGATAAAAGCCGCTTTTTCGGCAAGGGTTGCGGCAAAAGCCCGGTTTGGGCCAAAGGAACGCACGGTTTGGCCGGTTCTCGCTCTTGGATGAGGATCCGGCCTGTCGCAGCGCCAAGGCATTTTGAATGTCGAAGCCGGCACCAGCCGGCGTCGATGGTAGCGCCAGGAACAAAAGGACTAGGCAATGGCCCGTAAGAAGATCGCCCTCATCGGCTCCGGTCAGATCGGTGGCACGCTCGCCCACCTCGCCGGCCTCAAGGAATTGGGAGATGTCGTCCTGTTCGACATCGCCGAGGGCATTCCGCAGGGCAAGGGCCTCGACATCGCCGAGTCGTCCCCGGTCGACGGCTTCGATGCCGGCTACAAGGGCACGAACTCCTATGAGGACATCAAGGGCGCCGACGTCGTGATCGTCACCGCCGGCGTGCCGCGCAAGCCCGGCATGAGCCGCGACGACCTGATCGGCATCAACCTCAAGGTGATGAAGTCGGTCGGCGAGGGCATCAAGCAATACGCTCCGAAGGCCTTCGTGATCTGCATCACCAACCCGCTCGACGCGATGGTCTGGGCGCTGCAGAAGTTCTCGGGCCTGAAGCCCAACATGATCTGCGGCATGGCCGGCGTGCTCGACTCCGCCCGCTTCCGCTACTTCCTCGCCGAGGAGTTCCAGGTTTCGGTCAAGGACGTCTCCGCGTTCGTGCTCGGCGGCCATGGCGACGACATGGTGCCGCTGGTCCGTTATTCGGGCGTCGCCGGTATCCCGCTGCCGGACCTCGTCAAGATGAAGTGGACCACGCAGGAGAAGCTGGACGCCATCGTCGAGCGCACCCGCAAGGGCGGCGGCGAGATCGTCAACCTGCTCAAGACCGGCTCGGCCTTCTATGCGCCTGCCGCCTCCGCGATCGCGATGGCCGAGAGCTACCTCAAGGACCAGAAGCGCGTGTTGCCGGCGGCCGCCGCGCTCAGGGGCCAGTACGGCGTCAAGGACATGTTCGTCGGTGTGCCGGTGGTGATCGGCGCCAAGGGCGTCGAGCGCGTCGTCAAGATCCGCCTCAACGGCGCCGAGAAGGAGATGCTGTCGAAGTCGGTCGCTTCGGTCCAGGGTCTGATCGACGCCTGCAAGGCCATCGATTCGTCGCTCGCGTGAGCTTAAGTGAGGGCGGTGGCGCGGTTTCGCGCCGCCGCCCTTTCGTCAATTTTCGGTCGCTGTCAGGGAAACCGAGCACATGAACATCCACGAATATCAGGGCAAAGCCATCCTCAAGGAATTCGGCGCGCCCGTTTCGGCCGGTTTCCCGGCACTGTCGGTGGCGGAGGCCGTCGAGGCAGCCAAGAAGCTGCCGGGTCCGCTTTATGTCGTGAAGTCGCAGATCCATGCGGGTGGCCGCGGCAAGGGCAAGTTCAAGGAACTGCCGGCCGAGGCCAAGGGCGGCGTGCGCCTCGCCAAGTCGGTGGCCGAGGTCGAGGCCTTCGCCAAGGAGATGCTCGGCAACACCCTCGTCACCGTGCAGACCGGCCCGGCCGGCAAGCAGGTCAACCGCCTCTATATCGAGGACGGCTCGGACATCGAGAAGGAGTTCTACCTCTCGGCGCTGGTCGACCGCGAGACCTCGCGCATCGCCTTCGTCGTCTCGACCGAGGGCGGCATGGACATCGAGGCCGTCGCCCACGACACCCCTGAGAAGATCCTGACCTTCTCGGTCGATCCGGCGACCGGCATCATGCCGCATCACGGCCGCACCGTCGCCAAGGCTCTGGGCCTGACCGGCGACCTCGCCAAGCAGGCCGAGAAGGTGCTGACCCAGATCTACGCCGCCTTCGTCGCCAAGGACATGGCGATGCTCGAGATCAACCCGCTGATCGTGACCACGCAGGGTCAGATCAAGTGCCTCGACGCCAAGGTGAACTTCGACTCCAACTCGCTCTACCGCCATCCGGACGTCGTCGCGCTACGCGACGAGACCGAGGAGGACGCCAAGGAGATCGAGGCCTCGAAGTACGACCTCGCCTATATCGCGCTCGACGGTACGATCGGCTGCATGGTCAACGGCGCCGGCCTCGCCATGGCGACGCTCGACATCATCCAGCTCTACGGCGAAAGCCCGGCGAACTTCCTCGACGTCGGCGGCGGCGCCTCGGAAGAGAAGGTGACGGCGGCGTTCAAGATCATCACCGCCGACCCGAAGGTGAAGGGCATCCTCGTCAACATCTTCGGCGGCATCATGAAGTGCGACGTCATCGCGCGCGGCGTGCTCGCGGCGGTGAAGGCCGTCGGCCTCCAGGTTCCGCTGGTCGTCCGCCTCGAAGGCACGAATGTCGAGGAAGGCAAGAAGATCATCCGCGAATCCGGCCTCAACGTCATCCCCGCCGACGACCTCGACGATGCGGCGCAGAAGATCGTCGCCGCGGTCAAGAAGGCCTGAGGAGCAGACATGTCCATCCTGATCGACAAGAACACCAAGGTCATCTGCCAGGGCTTCACCGGCAAGAACGGGACCTTCCACTCCGAGCAGGCGATCGCCTACGGCACGCAGATGGTCGGCGGCACCTCGCCGGGCAAGGGCGGTTCGGTCCATCTTGGCCTGCCCGTCTTCGACACGGTCGCCGAGGCCAGGGAGAAGACCGGCGCCGACGCTTCGGTCGTCTACGTTCCGCCGCCGGGCGCGGCCGACGCGATCTGCGAGGCGATCGACGCCGAGATCCCGCTCGTCATCTGCATCACCGAGGGCATTCCGGTGCTCGACATGGTGCGCGTCAAGCGCTCGCTGGTCGGCTCCAAGACCCGCCTGATCGGGCCGAACTGCCCGGGCGTCGTCACCGCCGGCGAATCGAAGATCGGCATCATGCCGGCCAACATCTTCAAGCCGGGCTCCGTCGGCATCGTCTCGCGCTCCGGCACCCTGACCTATGAGGCGGTGTTCCAGACCACGAACGAGGGCCTCGGCCAGACCACGGCCGTCGGCATCGGCGGCGACCCGGTCAAGGGCACCGAGTTCATCGACATGCTCGAGATGTTCCTGGCCGACGACAAGACCACCTCGATCGTCATGATCGGCGAGATCGGCGGCTCGGCCGAAGAGGACGCGGCGCAGTTCATCAAGGACGAGGCCAAGCGCGGGCGCAAGAAGCCGATGGTCGGCTTCATCGCCGGCCGCACGGCCCCTCCCGGCCGCCGCATGGGCCATGCGGGCGCGATCATCTCGGGCGGCAAGGGCGGCGCCGAGGACAAGATCGCGGCCATGGAAGCGGCCGGCATCCGGGTCTCGCCCTCGCCGGCGCGCCTTGGAAAGACCTTGGTCGAAGTATTGAAGGGCTGAGCTTTTCTCCCTTCCCCCTTGTGGGGAAGGGTTGGGGATGGGGGTGGAGCCGCCTGGCGAGCGCTCACCAGGCGGGACGACCCCCACCCCTGCCCCTCCCCACAAGGGGGAGGGGTCGGGTTTGCGGTTCCGATACGAATACGACGTTTCTGAAAGGCAGGAGCACCATGGCTCGCCAGGACATCAACGAGGCTCTCGCGCAGACCGGCTTCCTCTATGGCGGCAACGCGGCCTATATCGAGGATCTCTACGCCCGCTACGAGGCCGACCCGAAGTCGGTCGACGAGCAGTGGCAGAGCTTTTTCGGCGCGCTGAAGGACGACAAGGAAGCCGTCCTGCAGAACGCCAAGGGCGCGTCCTGGAAGAAGCCGAACTGGCCGATCGTCGCCAATGGCGAGCTGGTTTCGGCGCTCGACGGCAACTGGGCCGTGGTCGAGAAGGTCATTTCCGACAAGCTCGGCGCCAAAGCCAAGGCGGCGGGCACCGCGCTCTCCGCGGCGGACGTCCAGCAGGCGACCCGCGACTCGGTGCGCGCGATCATGCTGATCCGCGCCTACCGGATGCGCGGCCATCTCCATGCCAAACTCGACCCGCTCGGCATCGAGAGCCGCACCGACCATGAGGAACTGTCGCCGGCCGCCTTCGGCTTCGGCGAGGCCGATCTCGACCGCAAGATCTTCATCGACAACGTGCTCGGCATGGAGTTCGCCACCATCCGCGAGATGGTCGCGGTGCTGCAGCGGACCTATTGCGGCACGGTCGGCATCGAGTTCATGCATATCTCCGACCCCGAGCAGAAGGCCTGGCTGCAGGAGCGCATCGAGGGGCCGGACAAGGAGATCGCCTTCACCAAGGAAGGCAAGAAGGCGATCCTGAACAAGCTGGTCGAGACCGAGGGCTTCGAGAAGTTCCTCGATCTCAAGTTCACCGGCACCAAGCGCTTCGGCCTGGATGGCGGCGAGTCGCTGGTCCCGGCGCTGGAGCAGATCATCAAGCGCGGCGGCGCGCTCGGCGTGCGCGACATCGTCTTCGGCATGGCCCATCGCGGCCGCCTCAACGTGCTGACCCAGGTTCTGGGCAAGCCGCACCGCGCGCTGTTCCACGAGTTCAAGGGCGGTTCCTTCGCGCCCGACGACGTCGAGGGCTCGGGCGACGTGAAGTACCATCTCGGTGCTTCGTCGGACCGCGAGTTCGACGGCAACAACGTCCATATCTCGTTGACCGCCAACCCGTCGCATCTGGAGATCGTCGACCCGGTCGTGCTCGGCAAGGTGCGCGCCAAGCAGGACCAGTTCGGCGACATCGTCGAGCGTTCCAAGGTGCTGCCGCTGCTGATCCATGGCGATGCGGCCTTCGCCGGCCAGGGCGTCGTGGCGGAATGCCTCGGGCTGTCGGGCCTGAAGGGGCACCGCACCGGCGGCTCGCTGCACTTCATCATCAACAACCAGATCGGCTTCACCACCTATCCGCGCTATTCGCGCTCCTCGCCCTATCCGTCCGACGTGGCGAAGATGGTCGAGGCCCCGGTGTTCCATGTGAACGGCGACGATCCGGAGGCGGTGGTCTTCGCCGCCAAGGTCGCGATCGAGTTCCGGCAGAAGTTCCACAAGCCGGTCGTCATCGACATGTTCTGCTATCGCCGCTTCGGCCATAACGAAGGCGACGAGCCGGGCTTCACCCAGCCGCTGATGTACCGCAAGATCCGCGGCCACAAGTCGACGCTGGAACTCTATGGCGAGAAGCTCGCGGCCGAGGGCGTGATCGCCGCCGGCGAACTCGACGAGATGCGCGCCGCCTGGAAGGCCAGGCTCGAGGTCGAGTTCGACGCCGGCCAGGCCTTCAAGCCGAACAAGGCCGACTGGCTCGACGGCCGCTGGGCCGGCATGAAGGCGATCCGCGCCGACGAGGACGATCCGCGCCGCGGCGCCACCGGCGTGCCAGCGGAGACGCTGAAGGAGATCACCGAGAAGATCACCGCCGTTCCGGCCGGTTTCAACGTGCACCGCACGATCCAGCGCTTCCTCGACAACCGCAAGAAGGCGGTCGAGAGCGGCGAGGGCATCGACTGGGCGACCGCGGAATCGTTGGCCTTCGGCTCGCTGCTGCTCGACGGCAATCCGGTGCGCCTCTCCGGCCAGGATTGCGAGCGCGGCACCTTCTCGCAGCGCCATTCGGTGCTGATCGACCAGGAGACGGAAGCCCGCCACACCTCGCTCAACCATATCCGCGAGGACCAGGCCCGCTACGAGGTCATCAACTCGATGCTCTCGGAAGAGGCGGTGCTCGGCTTCGAATACGGCTACACCCTGTCGGAGCCGAACGCGCTGACGATGTGGGAGGCGCAGTTCGGCGACTTCGCCAACGGCGCGCAGGTCGTGTTCGACCAGTTCATCTCGTCCGGCGAGCGCAAGTGGCTGCGCATGTCCGGCCTCGTCTGCCTGCTGCCGCATGGCTATGAGGGGCAGGGGCCGGAGCACTCCTCCGCCCGTCTCGAGCGCTTCCTGCAGATGTGTGCCGAGGACAATATGCAGGTGGCGAACTGCTCGACGCCGGCGAGCTATTTCCACATCTTGCGCCGGCAGCTGAAGCGCGACTTCCGCAAGCCGTTGATCCTGATGACGCCGAAGTCGCTGCTGCGTCACAAGCGCTGCGTCTCCGACCTCAGCGAGCTGGCCGAGGGCTCGACCTTCCACCGCGTGCTGCACGACGATGCCGAGCGCGGTCGCTCGACGACCAAGCTGGTCAAGGACGCGAAGATCCGCCGCGTCGTGCTCTGCTCGGGCAAGGTCTATTACGACCTGCTGGAGGAGCGCGAAAAGCGCGGCGTCGACGACGTCTACCTGATGCGCGTGGAGCAGCTCTATCCATTCCCGCTGAAGACGCTGGCGCAGGAGCTCGCGCGCTTCAAGGGCGCGGATGTGGTCTGGTGCCAGGAGGAGCCGAAGAACATGGGCTCCTGGACCTTCGTCGAGCCCTATCTCGAATGGGTGCTCGGCCATGCTGGCTCGAAGTCGAAGCGCCCGCGCTATGTCGGCCGCCCGGCCTCGGCCGCGACCGCGACCGGCCTGATGTCGAAGCACACCGCGCAGCTCAACGCCTTCCTCGACGAGGCCTTCGCGGGCTGATCACGCTCCCCGGCGGCTCCGTTTCGGCGCCGCCGGGTTCCCATGCCGCATCGGCGTCCGAAGACCGATCCCGGGCTTCAGCCGATGCCGAACCGACCGCCAGAGAACGAGACAACAGAGGCCTGACATGGCGACCGAAATCCGCGTACCCACCCTCGGCGAATCCGTTTCCGAGGCCACGATCGGCAAGTGGTTCAAGAAGCCCGGCGAGGCGGTGAAGGCCGACGAGCCCCTCGTCGAGCTGGAAACCGACAAGGTGACGCTGGAGGTCAACGCTCCGGCCGCCGGCGTGCTGGGCGAGATCGTCGCCAAGGAAGGCGATACCGTCGGCGTCAATGCGCTGCTCGGCTCGATCAGCGAGGGCGACGCGGCTGCCGCGGCGCCCGCGCCGAAGGCCGAGGCCAAGCCTGCCGCCGCTGCGCCCGTTGCCGAGGCGCCGAAGGCTGCCGCGACCAAGGCCGCCGATTCCGGCCCGGCCGTGGCCCGGCTGGCCGCCGAGAGCGGCATCGACGCCGCGTCGGTTCCGGCCTCCGGCAAGGATGGCCGCGTGACCAAGGGCGACATGCTGGCTGCGATCGCGACCGGCAGTGCCGCCGCTGCCCCGGCCACTCCCGCTCCGATTCAGGTCCGGGCTCCGTCGGCGCCGGACGACGCCTCGCGCGAAGAGCGCGTCAAGATGACGAAGCTGCGCCAGACCATCGCGCGCCGCCTCAAGGAGGCCCAGTCCAACGCCGCGATGCTGACGACCTTCAACGAGGTCGACATGACCAACGTCATGGCGCTGCGCAACCAGTATAAGGACGCCTTCGAGAAGAAGCACGGCGTGAAGCTCGGCTTCATGGGCTTCTTCGTGAAGGCCTGCGTGCAGGCGTTGAAGGAGATTCCGGCCGTCAATGCCGAGATCGACGGCACCGACATCGTCTACAAGAACTACTACCACATCGGCGTCGCCGTCGGCACCGACAAGGGGCTGGTGGTCCCGGTGGTGCGCGATGCGGACGAGCTTTCGATCGCAGGCGTCGAGAAGAAGATCGGCGAATTCGGCCGCAAGGCGCGTGACGGCAAGCTCTCCATCGAGGAGATGCAGGGCGGCACCTTCACGATCTCGAACGGCGGCGTCTACGGCTCGCTGATGTCGACCCCGATCCTGAACGCGCCGCAATCGGCCATCCTGGGCATGCACAAGATCCAGGACCGCCCGATGGCCGTGGGCGGCAAGATCGAGATTCGCCCGATGATGTATCTGGCGGTCAGCTACGATCACCGCATCATCGACGGCAAGGAGGCGGTGACCTTCCTCGTCCGCATCAAGGAGGGTCTGGAGGACCCGGCGCGCCTCGTGCTCGACCTCTGAGACGCGAGGCAGCAACCGGGTTTCCGGTCGCTGCCCGCATCCGAAGGCCGGGAGGCCGGCCCAGGTGCGCGAAAGGCACCAGTGTTCCCGGGCGACGACAGTGGGGGCTGACATGAATGCGATCGCTGCAACGACGGAAATCACGGTTCTGGGCTGGAGCGTGGTGCTCCTGCTGGTGCAGATCGTGCTTCAGGCTGGCACCGCGGCCGATCTCGGCCCGAAATATCTCTTCAGCCCGCGCGATGAGGGGCTCCAGAGCGGCAATCTCGTCTCGCAGCGCCTGAAACGTGCCCTCGACAACCTGCTCGAAAGCTACCCGGCCTTCGTCGCGTTGGCGCTCGCTCTTGCCGTCACGGGCAAGGCGGGCGGCATCGCAGCAACCGGGGCCTGGCTCTATCTCCTGGCCCGCATCGTCTACGTCGCGCTCTATGCCGCGGGGGTGCCGGTGATCCGGACCTTCGTCTGGCTCGCCTCGATCATCGGCCTGGTGATGATGCTGGTCCGGCTGATGAGTTGAAACGGTACGGCCATGGCTTTCGCGAATCCACCTCCGCTCCAGCCGCATCTCTGCCTCAAGGGTGGTGAGGCGGCGATCGCGTTCTACGAACGCGCTTTCGGCGCGCAATGCACCTTCAAGGCCATGGCGGATGACGGCAAGCGCGTGATGCACGCCAATCTCGCGCTGTTCGGCAGCGAGGTGATGCTGCATGACGAATTTCCGGAATTCGGCGGCCATGTCATGGCGCCGACCAGCCTGAAGGGCACCGCCGTCGCCATCAATATCAACCTGCCGACGCCGGCGGACGTCGATGCCGCCCTGGCAAAGGCGGAGGCTGCCGGTGCAGACGTCTTCCTGCCGGCGAGCGACGTTTTCTGGGGCGCCCGCTACGGCCGGCTGCGCGATCCCTTCGGCCATGTCTGGGCGTTCAACGCGCCGCTCGATCATCGCGCGCCCCACGGGGCGCGGTAACGATGATCGATCTATTTGTTATTGCATCGGATTCTCTCCGAAAAGTGGATTCCACTTTTCGGAGAGAATCCGATGCCATGCCGAAACTCTGATCCCGCCCGATTTCATCTGATCCTGCCAAGAGAGAGACCATGTCCTACGATCTCGTCGTCATCGGAACCGGCCCCGGGGGCTATGTCTGCGCCATTCGCGCCGCCCAGCTCGGCCTCAAGGTCGCCGTGGTCGAGAAGCGCAAGACGCATGGCGGCACCTGCCTGAATGTCGGCTGCATCCCATCCAAGGCGCTGCTGCATGCCTCGGAGATGTTCGAGGAGGCCGGCCACACCTTCGAGAAGCTCGGCGTCGTCGTCGGCACGCCGAAGCTCGATCTCAAGGCGATGATGGCCCACAAGCAGGAGACCATCGACGCCAACGTCAACGGCGTCGGCTTCCTGCTGAAGAAGAACAAGATCGATGCCTTCCACGGCACCGCCTCGATTCCCGCCGCCGGCAAGGTCGTCGTCACGGCCGAAGACGGCAAGGCGCAGGAGCTCGAGACCAGGAACATCGTCATCGCGACGGGTTCGGAATCGGCGCCGCTGCCGGGCGTGACCATCGACGAGAAGACCGTGGTGACCTCGACCGGAGCGCTTGAGATCGGCGCGGTGCCGAAGGAACTCGTCGTGGTCGGCGCCGGCGTGATCGGTCTCGAGATCGGCTCGGTCTGGAGCCGGCTGGGCGCCAAGGTCACCGTCGTCGAGTTCCTCGACCGCATCCTGCCCGGCATGGACGGCGAAGTCGCCAAGCAGTTCCAGCGCATCCTGGAGAAGCAGGGCTTCACCTTCCAGCTCGGCTCCAAGGTCACCAAGGTCGAGACGGGCAAGAAGGGGGCGACCGTCACCGTCGAGCCGGCGACCGGCGGCGAGGCCAAGACGCTTAACGCGGACATCGTGCTGGTCGCGATCGGCCGTCGTCCGAACACCGATGGCCTCGGCCTCGACAAGGCGGGCGTCGCGACCGAGCGTGGCCGCGTCGTCATCGACGACCATTTCAAGACCAATGTCGCCGGCATCTACGCCATCGGCGACGTGGTGCGCGGGCCGATGCTGGCGCATAAGGCCGAGGATGAGGGCGTCGCGGTGGCGGAGATCATCGCCGGCAAGCACGGCCATGTGAACTACGACGCCATTCCCGGCATCGTCTACACCGCTCCCGAGGTTGCGGCGATCGGCAAGACCGAGGAAGAGCTGAAGGCGGCCGGCGTCGCCTACAAGATCGGCAAGTTCCCGTTCACGGCCAATGGCCGCGCCCGCGCCATGCGCCACACCGATGGCTTCGTGAAGGTGCTGGCCGATGCCGCGACCGACCGCGTGCTCGGCTGCCACATCATCGGCCCGCATGCCGGCGACCTGATCGCGGAAGTGACGGTATTGATGGAGTTCGGCGGCTCGGCCGAGGACCTCGCCCGCACCTGCCACGCGCATCCGACGCTCGCCGAGGCGGTCAAGGAAGCTGCGCTCGCGGTCGACAAGCGCCCGATCCACATGTGATCGGCAAGCGGGCCGGGCTTCGCGCGGCCCTCGCTGACGAGATTTCGAAGGGGCTGCAGTCTTGCGGCCCCTTTTTCGTTCGGGAGTGTCGAGGTGTCGCTGTGGCGGCCGCAGCGCTCACCCCCGCCGCGCGTGGAAGGCCGTCAGCGTGTTCTTGAGCAGGCAGGCGATGGTCATCGGGCCGACGCCGCCGGGGACCGGGGTGATGGCGCCCGCGACCTTCACGGCCTCGGCAAAGTCGACGTCGCCGGTCAGCTTGCCGTCGGGCAGGCGGTTGATGCCGACGTCGATGACGGTGGCGCCGGGCTTGATCCAGTCGCCCTTGACCATGCGCGGGCGGCCGACGGCGGCGATGACGATGTCGGCGCGGCGCACGACGGCGGCCAGATCGCGCGTGCGCGAATGGGCGATGGTGACGGTGCAGTCGGCCTGCAGCAGGAGCTGCGCGACCGGGCGGCCGACCAGCTCCGAGCGGCCGATCACCACGGCATCGAGCCCGGACAGCGAAGGCAGGGTCTGCTTCAGCAGCAGCATGCAGCCGAGCGGCGTGCAGGGCACGAGGCCGTTCTTGCCGCCGGCGAGCAGCCCGGCATTGATCGGGTGCAGGCCGTCGACATCCTTGGCCGGGTCGATGGCGTCGATGATGCGGCCGGTGTCGATATGCTTCGGCAGCGGCAGCTGGACGAGGATGCCGTCGACGCTGCCATCCGCATTGAGTTCGGCCAGCTTGATAAGCAGCTCCGCTTCGGTGGTTTCGGCCGGGAGGCGGTGGGCGACCGAGTTCATGCCGACTTCGACGGCGAGCTTCTCCTTCGAGGCGACGTAGACCTTGCTCGCGGGGTCGTCTCCGACGAGGACGACATGCAAGCCGGGCACGACGCCACGGGCGGCCTTGATCGCGGCGACCTCGCGGCCGATCCCGGCCCTGAGCGCGGCGGCGGCGGCCTTGCCGTCGATGATACGGGCTTCACCGGTCATGATCCGACCTCGTCCTTGGAGCTGACGCCGCCCTCATGCGCGATCCGGCCGGCCCGGACAAGCCCGAATGCGACGGCCGGGTGCCCGCAATTGGTATCGGCAGGGGAGGAGCGGCCGCGACGGCTTGCGGGCATGCGGACGGCCCGGTATCGACGGACCGAGACGGACTTCGAGGGAGAGGGCAAGGACAACGTGACGACCGGTTTCGCCCGCCTGCCCGACGTCCCGGCCTTCCGCCTGACCGATCTGCGCGCGCCTGCCTGCCTGATCGAGGGCGCCGATATCGCCGCCGACCGCAACGGGCTGGCGCGCATCGATCTCGCCATCGCCGGCGGCCGGATCGAGGCGATCGAGCCGGCTGGCACGGTTCCGGTTGGGTCAGAACCGTCCCTGGCTCTCGACGGCGGCATCGCGCTGCCGCGGCTGGTGGACTGCCATACCCATCTCGACAAGGGCCATATCTGGCCGCGCAGCCCCAATCCGGACGGCACATTTCCGGGGGCGCTCGAGACCGTCGGGGCCGATCGCGAGGCGAACTGGTCGGCGCAGGACGTGCGAGCGCGGATGGGTTTCTCGCTGCGTACCGCTTTCGCCCACGGCACGGCCGGGATGCGGACGCATCTCGATTCGCTCGGCAAGCAGATCGGCATCTCCTGGCCGGTCTATGCCGAGATCCGGGCGGAATGGGCCGGGCGCATCGCCTTGCAGGCCTCGCCGCTCTTCGGTGCGACGGAGGCGCTCGATCCGGCGCATATGGCGGCGGTGATCGCGGCGGTGAGGGCGCATGGCGACGGCCTGCTCGGCTGCGTCACCTATATGATCCCGGAACTCGACCGTGCGCTCGACATCCTGTTCCGGGCGGCGATCGAGAACGGTTTCGATCTCGATTTCCATGTCGACGAGACCAATGATCCGGGAGCGCGCTCGCTGGAGCATATCGCCGATGCCGCGCTGCGCCATCGCTTCGCGGGCCGCATTCTCTGCGGGCATTGCTGCTCGCTCAGCCTGCAGGGGCCGGAGGATGAGGCGCGGATCATCGCCAAGGTGCGCGAAGCCGGCATCGCCGTGGTCTCGCTGCCGCTCTGTAACATGTATCTGCAGGACCGGAAGCCCGACCGCACGCCGCGCTGGCGCGGAGTCACAGCCCTGCATGAGCTGAAGGCCGCCGGCGTGCCGGTGATGATCGCCTCCGACAACACGCGCGACCCGTTCTACGCCTATGGCGACCTCGACCTCGTCGAGGTGTTGCGCGAGGGCACGCGCATCCTCCAGCTCGACCATTCCAGGCCCGACTGGGCCAATGCGGTGGCGCGCACACCGGCCGAGATGATGGGCGTGAAAGCCGGCGTCATCACTGTGGGTGCGCCGGCCGATCTCATCCTGACTCGGGCGCGCGACTGGACCGAACTCTTCTCCCGGCCTCAGGCCGACCGCACTGTGCTGGTTTCAGGGCGTGCGATCGACCGGACGCTGCCGGATTACCGCGAACTCGACCATCTGATGGGTAGAGCATCATGACGACCCGCTACGACATTGCCTCGCTGAAGACCCGCATCGGCGGCATCCGCACCGAGGAGAATCCGGCGCTGGTGAAGCAGAAGAGCCGCGACTTCTTCTGGTACTCGCCGATCCTGAAGCGCCAGCTCGATCATATCGTGGCCGATATCGTGGTCTCGCCGACGAACGAGGCGGAGGTGGTGCAGGTTCTTGCCGCCTGCCACGAACTCGGCATTCCCGTCACGCCGCGCGGCACCGGCACCGGCAATTACGGCCAGGCGATGCCGCTCTCCGGCGGCGTGCTGCTCGATCTTTCCGGCTTCAACAAGGTCAAGGTGATCGCGGCCGGCCGCTATGTCGCGGAGCCCGGCGCGATCATGGCACGCATCGACGATGAGACCCGGAAGCATTCGCGCCAGGAACTGCGGCTGCACCCCTCGACCTACCAGACGGCCTCGATCGGCGGCTTCATCGCCGGCGGCTCCGGCGGCGTCGGCTCGATCAAATGGGGTGGCCTGCGTGACTGGGGCAACATCATCCGGCTCAAGGTCGCGACGATGGAAAAAAGCCCGCGCATCCTCGAATTCTCTGGCGAGGACCTGCACAAGGTCGCCCATGCCTATGGCACCAACGGCATCATCACCGAGGTCGAGATGCCACTCGGGCCGGCCTATGACTGGGTCGACGTCATTATCGGCTTCGATGATCTGCGGGCCGCGACCGAATTCGCCAATTCGGTGGGTGAGCAGGACGGGCTTGCGCTCAAGAACCTCTGCGTGGTCGCCGCGCCGGCGCCGCATGACTATTTCCTGCGCCACCGCAAATTCCTGCCGCGCGACAGCCATCTCGTCATCGTCATGGCTGCCGATTTCGCGGTGGATGCGCTCTGCGCCTATGCGCGGCGTTTCAAAGGCGCCGAGCTCCTGCTGCGTACCGACAAGCTCTCGCCTGAGGATGCCAAGGGCCTGCCGCCGGCCTATGAGCTCGGCTGGAACCACACGACGCTGCGGGCGCTGCGCGTCGACCCCAAGATCACCTATCTGCAGGTGCTCTATCCCTTCCCGAACCAGGTCGATCTGGTCGACAAGATCCATGCCCGCTTCGGCGACGAGGTGACCTGCCATCTCGAATTCGTGCGCTTCGACGGCAAGATCACCTGCTTCGGCCTGCCGCTGGTGCGCTTCACCACGGAGGAGCGGCTTGAGGAGATCATGGCGATCCATGAGGAGATGTGCGCGCCGATCTTCAATCCGCACCGCTACACGCTGGAGGAGGGCGGCATGAAGCAGACCGACGAGACGCAGCTCGCCTTCAAGCGCGAGGCGGATCCGCAGGGCCTGCTCAACCCCGGCAAAATGATCGCCTGGGAAGACCCGGCTTACGATTACCGCTCGGGCAAGACCTTCCTGTTCCGCAGCCTGGCCGAAGCCGGCATCGGCTAAGCGATCCGTCTGCCATGCGCGTTCTCGTGCTCTATGCCCATCCGGTTCCGGAGAGCTTCGGCGCGGCGGTCCATCGGACGGTGGTCGCGACGCTGACGCGCGCGGGCCACGAGGTCGACGATTGCGATCTCTACGCGGACGGGTTCGATCCGGTGCTGAGCTGCGGCGAACGCCGCGGTTATCACGACACAGCCAGCAACACATTGCCGGTTGCCGGCTATGTCGAGCGCGTGCGGACGGCGGAAGCGCTGGTGCTCTGCTTCCCCGTCTGGAACTTCGGCTATCCGGCCATTCTGAAGGGTTTCCTCGATCGGGTTTTCCTGCCCGGCGTCTCGTTCGAGATGGTGGATGGCAAGGCCCAGCCGGCTCTCCACAACATCCGTAGGCTTGCCGCGGTGACGAGCTATGGCGGCTCGCGCTGGCGAGCCTTCCTGATGGGAGATCCGCCGCGCAAGGCGGTTTGCCGGGCTTTGCGCGCGGTCTGCCATCCGCTGGCGCGAACAACCTATCTGGCGCATTATGAGATGAACCTCTCGACGGCCGAGAGCCGGGAGGCCTTTCTGCAGAAAGTCGCGGCGAAACTTTCGCTCTTTTAGCTCTGACATGCGGTTGTCATCCGTCTGTCATGTTTGCGCGCGAATACGCAGCCGGCGAAGCGTCTCCTTATCCGTCCAAGGACCGGCCCGAGGGATCGACCGATGACCAAGGCAATCGAGAAGAGTGTCGGCCGTGCGCTGCTCGTGACCGCGCGTCTGCATCGGTCCCGGATGGGCGAGCGGCTGAATGGCCTCGGACTGTTTCCAGGGCAGGAGCAGGCGTTGAAGGCGCTGCAGTCGACGCCGATGACCATGGGCGAGCTCGCTGCGCTGCTGCGCGTGAAGCCGCCGACCGTGTCGAAGACCATCGGGCGCCTGTCGCTGCAGGGGCTTGTCACCCGCGAGGGCGGCAATCGCGATGGCAGGCTGGTTCAGGTCGCCCTGACCGAGGCGGGGGAGAAGACAGCCGCCGAGCTCGACGCGCTGTGGAACGATGTCGAGGAAGAGCTGCTCGACAAGCTCGACGGCAAGGAGCGCAAGCAGTTGCGCAAGCTGCTGCGCAAGGCGGCGAAAGGCCTGTCCAAGGCAGGCGCCGAGCATGACGATCCCGACCCCGAGCTGGATGACGCCGATAGCGACGTCTGATTTCCGCATGGATCGCATGCGTCCAGGCGCTGGCAGCGCCCCTTAAATCGGTTCAATCTGGCTTCGTCATTCACTCAGAGCATAGCGAAGCCGGACGTGCCCCAGCCATCCGAGGCGTCTTCCGAAGCGGGGCGAGCACGGCTCGCAGCCATCGGCCTGATGGGTCTCGCCGTTCTGTTGTTCTCGCTGCTCGATACGAGCGCGAAATGGCTCGGCCAGTCGATGAACCCGCTGCAGGTGGTGTTCGCCCGTTATGCCGGCAGCATGATGATGGTGTTCGCCCTGATCAATCCGTGGACGCATCCCGGCGTGCTGCGGACCAAGCGGCCCTGGTTGCAATGGGGCCGCTCGCTGCTCCTGCTCGGCTCGACCGCGCTCAACTTCATCGCGCTGCGCTATCTTCAGCTTGCCGAGACGATCTCGATCATGTTCGCCGGGCCGCTTCTGGTGGCGCTGCTTTCCGGGCCGCTGCTCGGTGAGTGGCCGGGGCCGCGCCGGCTCGTGGCGATCGGGGTTGGCTTCCTCGGCGTGCTGGTGGTGACGCGGCCGGGAAGCGGCGGCATGCATCCGGCCGCGCTGCTGAGCGTGCTCGGCTGCTTCTGTTTCGCCTTCTATTCGCTGTCGACCCGCGTGCTTTCAGGCCATGATTCGTCGGAAACCACGATGACCTATTCGGGGTTCGCAGGGACGCTCGCCACCGTTCCGCTGCTGCCCTGGATCTGGGAGACGCCGCAGACGCTGTTGCCCTGGGGCCTGATGTTCGCCGTCGGCGCGCTCGGCGGTTTCGGCCACTGGCTGCTGATCCTGGCGCACCGGCTCGCGCCTGCGACCGTGCTGGCGCCCTTCATCTACTCTCAGATCGTCTGGATGGTGCTGCTCGGCTGGCTGGTCTTCGACCAGTTGCCGGATTTCTGGACCTTCGTCGGGGCTGGCATCGTCATCGCGTCGGGGCTCTACCTGCTCTATCGCGAGCGGGTGCGGCATGTGCCGAAGGACGCGGCCTCGGCCCGGCTGGATTGAGGCCGGAAAGGGCGCGGGGAACCCCTCTCCTGTAAGGAGAGGGGCAGGGGTGAGGTGTAGGCCCTGGGACCAGCGATGTGTCGGTCTCACCGACGCAGCGACCACCTCACAGCAAATGCGGTTGGCGGCCATCGCCTCACCCTGCCCTCTCCCTATGGGAGAGGGTTCCCCGCGCCTTTCTTTCTGGAGATGCTCGGGTCAAGCCCGAGCATGACGCTTCTCTTCGGAGACGGCTTAATCCTCAGACCGTGACCTGCGTGCCGACCTCGACGACGCGGCCGGTCGGGATCTGGAAGAAGTTCGTCGCGTCGGTCGCGCTCTTGGTGAGGCCGATGAAGAGATTGTCCTGCCAGATCGGCATGCCCGACTGCGGCGAGGGCTTGATCGAGCGGCGCGACAGGAAGAACGAGGTCGACATGATGTCGAACTTGAAGCCCTGCTTGCGCAGCATGGCCAGCCCCTTGGGCACGTTCGGGCTCTCCATGTAGCCATAGACCATGTCGACGCGCCAGAAGTCGTCGGTGATGCGGGCGAGACGGACGCGCTCCTCCTCCGGCACGCGCGGCGTGTCGGCCGAGCGGACGGTCAGGATGACGTTGCGCTCGTGCAGGACCTTGTTGTGCTTGAGGTTATGCAGCAGCGAGGCCGGCGCCGTTTCCGGGTCGCTGGTCAGGAAGACGGCCATGCCCTTGACGCGGGCCGGGGGGCTCTTCGACAGCATGGTGACGAGCTCGAGCAGCGGCACGTCGGTCTTGCGGGTCTTGTCGAACAGGATCTTGGTGCCGCGCATCCAGGTCCACATCACCAGCGTCAGGCCCATGGCGAGCAGCACCGGGACATAGCCGCCATGGAACAGCTTCAGCATGTTGGCCGAGAAGAAGGACACGTCGACCAGGAGGAACGGCAGGATGAGCGCGGCGGTCGCCGGCAGGCTCCAGCCCCAATGGCGGCGGATAACGATGGCGGCCAGCATCGAGGAAACCACCATCGTGCCGAAGACCGAGATGCCGTAGGCGTGCGACAGGCTCGACGAGGTGCGGAACGACCAGACCAGGATCAGAACGACGACCAGCAGCAGCAGGTTGACGCGCGGCACATAGATCTGGCCGGAGGTCTGCTCGGAGGTGTGGCGGATCTCCATGCGCGGCAGCAGGCCGAGCTGGATCGCCTGGCGGGTCAGCGAGAAGGCGCCGGTGATGACCGACTGGCTGGCGATGATGGTCGCGACCGTCGCCATGACAACGAAGGGCAGCAGCAGCCCCTGTGGCGCCAGACGGTAGAACGGGTTGTCGATGGCGCTCGGGTCGGAGAGGATCAGCGCGCCCTGGCCGAGATAGTTAAGCCAGAGTGCCGGGAAGACGACGTAGAGCCAGGCGCCGCGGATGGGGCCGCGGCCGAAATGGCCCATATCGGCATAGAGCGCCTCGGCACCCGTCACCGCCAGGCAGACCGAACCGAGCACGGCCAGCGCGACGCCGGCGTGATCGCGGAAGAACAGCAGCGCGTACCAGGGATTGATCGAGCGGAACACGCTGAGATCGTCGGCGATGTGATAGATGCCGAGGCCCGCCAGCGTCAGGAACCAGAGCAGCATGATCGGGCCGAAGAAGGTCGCGACGCGGTGGGTGCCGTGGCTCTGCATGACGAAGAGGCCGATCAGGATCACCGAGGCGATCCAGAGGATGTAGTCGTTGAGCGCAGGGGTGATCAGCTTGACGCCCTCGATCGCGGACAGGACCGAGATCGCCGGGGTGATGACGGTGTCGCCGTAGAACAGGCCGGCGCCGATCATGCCGAGCAGCAGGGCGACATGGCTGCGGGCCCGGCCGAGGCTGCGCTGGGCCAGCGCGACGAGAGTGAGGATGCCGCCTTCGCCGTTGTTGTCGGCGCGCATCAGCAGCACGACATATTTCAGCGTCACCACGACGACGAGCGACCAGAGGATCAGCGAGAGGACGCCGATGACGACGGAAGCCGGCACCGCCGCCTTGGCGTCGCCGCCGGTCGCGGCAAGGATGGTCTCGCGCAGCGCGTAGAGCGGGCTGGTGCCGATATCGCCGTAGACGACGCCGAGCGCGCCCAGCGCCAGCGCCCCGTAGCCCATCTTGCCGTGCCCGTTGCCACCGTTCTCGGTAGGACCGGCATCGATGCCAAAGCGGGAATCCTCCGGCCGGACGGTCGCAGGATTCGGGTTCTCATGCCCCATCAGGGATCTCCGCGCATGCTGCGGTGCAGCGAAAGGCCGGGGCCTCTAGCACGTTGCGGACGGCGCGCAAAGGAGGCTTCAACCGGCAGCGCCGAGACCGACGCCGAAGCGCCGCTCGACATAGGTCGCGACCATGGTCTTGAATTCGGCGGCGATGCCGGTGCCGCGCAGGGTCGCGACCTTCTTCCCATCGACGAAGACCGGGGCGGTCGGCGCCTCGCCCGTACCCGGCAGCGAGATGCCGATATCGGCATGCTTGGACTCACCCGGGCCGTTGACGATGCAGCCCATCACCGCGACGTTGAGATTCTCGACCCCGGGATAGCGCGTCTTCCATTCCGGCATGGAGGTGGAGATCCAGCTCTGGATGTCCCGTGCCAGCTCCTGGAACACGGTCGAGGTCGTGCGGCCGCAGCCGGGGCAGGCGGCGACAAGCGGCACGAAGGCGCGAAAGCCCATGGTCTGGAGCAGCTCCTGCGCCGCCTTGACCTCGAGCGTGCGGTCGCCGCCGGGCTCGGGCGTCAGCGAGAAGCGGATGGTGTCGCCGATGCCTTCCTGCAACAGGATGCCGAGCGCGGCCGAGGAGGCGACGATGCCCTTCGAGCCCATGCCGGCCTCGGTCAGGCCGAGATGGATGGCGTAGTTCGAGCGGCTCGCCAGCATGCGGTAGACCGTGATCAGATCCTGCACGCCGGAGACCTTGGCCGACAGGATGATGAATTCGCGGGCAAGCCCGAGCTCTTCGGCACGCCCGGCCGAGAGCAGAGCCGACTGGACCATCGCCTCGCGCATGATGGCGCGCGCATCGAGCGGGCGGGGCGCGCGGGCGTTCTCGTCCATCAGAACGGTCAGCAGTTCCTGGTCGAGCGAGCCCCAATTGGCGCCGATGCGCACCGGCTTGCCGTGCCGGATCGCCATCTCGACGATCTGGGCGAACTGCTTGTCCTTCTTGTCCTTGAAGCCGACATTGCCCGGATTGATCCGGTATTTCGCCAGGGCCTCGGCGCAGGCCGGATGGTCGGCCAGCAGCTTGTGCCCGATATAGTGGAAGTCTCCGACGAGCGGCACGTCGACGCCGATGCGATCGAGCCTTTCGCGGATCTTCGGCACGGCGGCCGCGGCCTCGTCACGGTCGACGGTGATGCGCACCAGCTCCGAGCCCTGGCGGGCGAGGGCTGCGACCTGAGCCACCGTGGCGGCGACATCGGCCGTGTCGGTGTTGGTCATCGACTGGACGACGATCGGTGCGCCGCCACCGACGGTGACGTGGCCGACCTTGACCGGGACGGTGAGCTGGCGGGCGAGAGGACCGGCGTGCTCGGGCGTCAGGGATGAGAAGGCGCGCTCGTTCATGCGGGCTGCTCTAGAGGTTGTCGGGGGCCATGGAAAGGCTCATGGCGAGGCGGCGTTCCGGCAATGCTCGCAGCGGCCGACAATCTCGACCATCTGGTGGGAGGGCGAGAATTGCCGGGTTTCGGCGATCGCCGCCACCGCCTTCTTCATCGCGGGCGAGGAATCCTCGTCGACGCCGCCGCAGGCCTCGCAGATCAGGAAGGCGACGACCTCGTTCGCGCCGTGGCCGTGCAGGCAGGCGATATAGGCATTCTTCGACGACAGGCGATGGGCGAATCCCTGCTCCACGAGGAAATCCAGCGCGCGATAGATCGAAATCGGCGCAAGGCGCCGCCCGCCGGCCGGCGAGATGCGGTCCGCGAGATCATAAGCGCCGACGGGCCGGTGATCGGCATGGAGTGCCTCCAGCGCCTGTCGGCGGATCGGAGTCAGGCGCAGGCCGCGCTCGCGGCAGATGCGCTCCGCGCGGGCCAGCGCCTCGGCAGCATGGCGGCGATGGTCCTCGGCGTGGCGGCAGTTCTCGCCATGTGTGTGGTGCACATGGTCGTCATGCATATGCGCGTCTGACTGCATTTTCGTCATGTTGCGTTGCGAAGGGTCATCAGGCAACGTGCGGAACATCTGTCGTTGCGGCATTGCCTCGTTCGGACCCGAACCTAAGCATTTTTTCCCCGATTGTCAGGAGCCTTGACGCTCATGTTCCTCAAAGACCGTACCGCCGCCATTACCGGCTCGACCTCCGGCATCGGCCTCGCCTATGCCCGCGCGCTTGCGGCCGAGGGCGCCAACCTCGTCATCAATGGCATCATGCCGCCGGCCGATGCCGAGGCGCTGCGCACCGATCTAGAGAAGGAATTCGGCGTCAAGGTGGTGTTTTCCGCCGCGGACATGACCAAGCCCGCCGAGATCGCCGGCTTCATCGCCGAGGGCGAGAAGGTTTTCGGCGCCATCGATATCCTGATCAACAATGCGGGCATCCAGTATGTCTCGCCGATCGATGAATTTCCGCTGGAGAAGTGGGACCAGATCATCGCGATCAACCTGTCCTCGGCCTTCCACACGATCCGCGCCGCCCTGCCGAAGATGAAGGAGAAGGGCTGGGGCCGCATCATCAACACGGCCTCGGCGCATGCCTTCGTCGCCTCGCCGTTCAAATCGGCCTATGTCGCGGCCAAGCATGGCATCGCCGGCCTGACCAAGACGGTGGCGCTGGAAGTCGCGACCAAGGGCATCACCGTCAACGCCATCGCCCCCGGTTATGTCTGGACGCCGCTGGTCGAGAAGCAGATCCCCGACACGATGAAGGCGCGCAACATGACCAAGGAGCAGGTCATGAACGACGTGCTGCTCGCCGCCCAGCCGACCAAGGAGTTCGTCACGGTCGAGCAGGTCGCGGCGCTCGCTGTCTTCCTCTGCACCGACAGCGCCAAGTCGATCACCGGCACGACGCTGCCCATGGATGGCGGCTGGACCGCGGCGTGAGCGGGCGTCCGTCCCGCAAGGTCGAGCCGGTCAAGGGGCTGGCGGGGCCGAAGGCGGAGAAGACCATTTCGCTCGCCCTGCAGGGTGGAGGCGCGCATGGCGCCTTCACCTGGGGTGTGCTTGACGTCATCCTCGAGGACGGGCGGCTCGGGATCGAGGCTCTCACCGGCACGAGCGCGGGCGCGATGAATGCGGTCGTTCTGGCGGAAGGCTGGATCGACGGCGGCGCCGACGGCGCGCGCGCCAAGCTGGAGACCTTCTGGCGGGCGATCAGCGTCGACGGCAAATATGGCGGCTCCGAGCGCTCGATGCTCGACACGATGCTCGGCGCATGGGGGCACAATGGCACCCCGCCCGGCCTGCTCTTCCTGGAGATGTTCTCCAAGGTGGCGAGCCCCTACGACGTCAACCCGCTGAACATCAACCCGCTGCGCGGCGTGATCGCCGACCTGATCGATTTCGACAAGGTGCGGACGCATGATGCGGTCAAGCTCTTCATCGCCGCCACCAATGTGCGGACGGGCAAGATCGCCGTGTTCGAGGGCGACCAGCTGACGCCCGACCATGTGATGGCCTCGGCCTGCCTGCCGATGGTCTTCCAGGCGGTGGAGATCGGCGGCGAGGCGTATTGGGACGGCGGCTATATGGGCAACCCCGCCCTGTTCCCGCTGTTCTACAAGGCGCATTGCGACGACATCCTGCTGGTGCAGATCAACCCGATCCAGCGCAGGGAGCTGCCGACCAAGGCGCGCGAGATCCAGGATCGCCTGAACGAGATCACCTTCAACGCCTCGACGCTGCGCGAGCTGCGTGCCATCGACTTCGTCAACCGGCTCGTGGATGCCGGCAAGCTGCCGCGCGACGAATACAAGCGCGTGCTGATGCACAGGATCGATGGCGGGCCGCCTTTGGCGGAACTGACGTCCTCGTCGCGGATGAATGCCGAATGGTCGTTTCTTCTCAGGTTGCGCGACATGGGGCGCGCGGCGGCCAAGCGCTGGCTGAAGCGCAATTACGACGCGATCGGCAAGGCGGGAACGCTGGACCTCAGGGAAGCGATCGGCTGAGCGCCTGCCTGGCCGGGCTTGACGCGCAGGCCAGCCTGATGACGCCGGCATCCTTCACGTTCCGGCGTGGCAGTTGTTCCGGCAGTGCTCTTGCGCGGGGTCGCGGCGCAATGCCATTCAGCGCATCCGAAGCCTTTTCCAAGAAGACGGGGATTTTCCATGAGCAGCAAGCTGATCGTCACCGCCGGGCCGTTCAAGTTCGACGCGAAGCTCGAACTCGAGGCCGCGCCGAAGACCTGCGCCGCCTTCCTGCGGCACCTGCCCTTCATCAGCAAGATCGTGCATGTGCGCTGGAGCGGCGAGGGCGTCTGGATGCCGCTCGGCGACCTCGATTTCGGCGTCGGCTACGAGAACAACACCGCCTATCCGGCTCCCGGCCAGATCATCCTCTATCCGGGCGGCGTCAGCGAGACCGAAATCCTGCTCGCCTATGGCGGCGTGCAGTTCGCCAGCAAGGCCGGCGTCCTCTCGGGCAATCACTTCCTGACGCTCACCTCGGGCCTCGAGAATCTGTATCCGCTCGGCCGCAAGACCCTGTGGGAAGGCGCGCAGGACATCCGCTTCGATCTGGTTGGCTGACCGATCAGCGATTGGTACCCGCCGCGGCACAGTGCCGGCAGGCTCCAGGCGTGAACAGGGCGGGGCGCATCGCGCCCCGCCTTTTTTCATGCCGCGGCCGGGGGATCGACCGGCGGGTCTTCCGCCGGCTTGGCCGCAGGAGGCTTTGCGGCAGGAAGCTCGGCGGCGCCTTCGGGTTTCGCCGTGTCGGGCGAGGCATCCGGCCCGGCGGTGCCCTTGAGATTCTGGCAGAGGCCCAGCATGGCGCGGGCGATCTCTGCCTCCCCCATGATCGTCAGCGTCGCACCGCATTTGGTGAGATGGGCCACTTCGGCGTCGGAATGGGCTCGGGCCACGATCGTCAGCGTCGGATTGTCGGCGCGCGCCTGCTCGCAGACCTGACCGGCCTCGAAGCTGCCGGGAATGGCGACGAAGAGGCGGACGGCGCGCGCCACCCCGGCGGCGGACAGGACCTCGGGATCGGCCGCATTGCCGACGAGCAGCTCCGCGCCGTCGCGCCTTGCCGTCTCGACGGCGTTCGGGTTGTCCTCGATCACCAGCAGCTTCGAGCCCTGTGCCAGCAATCCGGCGCCGAGCAGGCTGCCGACGCGCCCATAGCCGACCACGACGATATGGTTGTTGAGCTGGGTCGGCGTGATGTCGCGCTCCGGTGGCGCTTCCGGTTTCGGTTCGGGCTCCGGTTCCCGCGCGGGCTCGGCCGTTGCGTCTGGGGCCGGCGCCGGCTTGGCGGCGGCGGGGGCTTCGGAGGTCAGGCGTTCCGCGAGCGCGAACATCACCGGGTTGAACAGGATCGAGAGGATCGCGCCGGCGAGGATGAGGTCGCGGCCCTGGGCCGGCAGGATGCCGAGGGAGGCTCCGAGGCCGGCCAGGATGAAGGAGAACTCGCCGATCTGGGCGAGGGACGCCGAGATGGTGAGCGCGACCGAATTCGACCTGCCAAAGGCGCGTACGATCATCCAGGCGGCCACTGACTTGCCGATCAGGATGATGGCGAGCGTCGCGATCAACGAACCCGGCGCGCGCAGGAGGATGCCGGGGTCGAAGAGCATGCCGACGGAGACGAAGAACAGCACGGCGAAGGCGTCGCGCAATGGCAGCGTCTCCTCGGCCGCGCGCTGCGAAAGCGGGGACTCCGACAGGATCATGCCGGCGAAGAAGGCGCCGAGCGCGAAGGAGACGCCGAAGAGGGTCGCGGCCGAATAGGCGACGCCCAATGCCACCGCGAGCACGGCGAGGCGGAAGAGTTCGCGCGAGCCGGTATGCGCGACCCAGTGCAGCACCCAGGGAATGACGCGCCGGCCGATGACCAGCATGAAGGCGAGGAAGCCGATCAGCTTGGCGAAGGTCAGGCCGAGGACGCCCCAGACGCCGAGATCGAAGCGCGTCGCCAGAGGTCCGGCTCCGCTTGCCGGCGCGCCGCCGAGGATTTCCGCCAGCACCGGCAGCAGCACCAGCGCCAGCACCATGGCGATGTCTTCGACGATCAGCCAGCCGACGGCGATGCGGCCGCGTTCGGTCTGGACCATCCGGCGTTCCTGCAGCGCGCGCAGCAGCACGACCGTCGAGGCGGTGGAGAGGGCAAGGCCGAAGACGGCGCCCGAGAACCAGTTCCAGCCGAGCAGCGTTCCCAGACCGAGGCCAAGAAGCGTGGCGATGGCGATCTGGACCACGGCACCCGGCACGGCGATCGCCTTCACCGAGAGCAGGTCCTTGAGCGAGAAATGCAGGCCGACGCCGAACATCAGGAGGATGACGCCGATCTCGGCGAGCTCATTCGCCAGGTTCTGGTCGGCGACGAAGCCGGGCGTGAACGGGCCGACCGCGACGCCGGCGAGCAGATAGCCGACGAGAGGAGAAATCCGCAGCCTCTGGGCGAGGGCCCCGAAGACGAAGGCAAGGCCAAGGCCCGCGACGATGATGGCGATCAGCGGGCCGTGATGCATGGGTCTCCCGAATCCGAAACGTCAAGAAATCGAAGCTGTTGGAACGTTTCGGAGCATGGGGATCGAGCCCGGTGATTTCAACCGAAGGACGTACGACTTTTTGGACTCGTGCCGCTGATTTTTTGGCCGCTTCAGGCCTTCGGCTTTTCCAGCAGAATCTGGCCCTGCTTCTCGACGCCGATCTTCAGCTTTTCGGCGAAGACGGCGAGCATCCAGGGCAGGGTCACCTCGACGCGCACGAGTCGTTCCTCGATTTCGACGCGCCCATGGACGGTGTGGCCCAGCGCGCCGACGCCGAAATGCAGATGATCGCCCTCCCAGCGCTCCTCGACCAGCTGCATCCTGACCATGCCGAGCCTGTCGCGGATCGTGTCGACGCCGCTGCGCAGACGCGCGAGCGCGGCTTCGCGGCCGAGGTCATGCGAGATGGTGATCGATACGGGTTTACCCATGGCGCCTCGGCAAAAGCGGGAGAGAAGGGCGGAACATAGCCCGGACATGGCGATGGCGCCGGAGTTTGTCCAGCGCCATCGAAAAGCCCGCCGCAAGGCGGGCGTGCTCATGATGATCTGGGCCGGTCGATAGGTCGGCGCCGGGCGCTCAATCGCGTTCGATCAGGCGCTTCTGCCCGGTCTGGGTCACATGCCAGGCGACGCCGTCGGATTCGACCAGGCCGCGATCGCGCAAGGCGAACAGCATGGTTTCGTCGAAGATGAAGTGCCGGGTGTTTTCGTCGATGCTCTCCAGCGCGATCCATTCCGGATCCGAGAGAACAACGGGATGCGCGATCTGGAGGTGCTGAACATGCATAAGCGTCTCCTTCTCGTTTGATGCCCCTGTTCGGTGATGGGTCGCATCCAAACATGACCGGCATATGGCCGAACAGGCGAAGAAACATGACCCAGGCGATTTCTCGCGGCGATGGGAACACAGCTCCGCGATCGGTCGTTCACTAGCCATGTCCCCTTCCAGCAACGGAGAGACCGCCATGGCCATTGCCAACAGCTTCCCGCCCGACGTGCCGAACAATGCCGATGAAGTGCAGGACGCAGCCGAATCCACGGTGCGGTCCTTGCGAGGCAAGGCCGCGGAAATGGCCGGCAAGGCCAGCGAGACGGTGCGGGACGGCTATGAGCGGGCGAAGGACGCCTGGGATGAGGCGCAGCCTCTGGAGGCGGCGCGCGAGAGCGGGCAGGCGGTCGTGCGGACCGCCGAGCGGCATCCGCTCGCGACGCTGGGCCTCGGGGCCGCGAGCATCGGCTTGATCGCCTGGGCGATGCTGCGCAGCCGGCCGACCTCGCGCTGGGAGCGCTACCAGCCGGACTACGACCGGCTTCGCGGCTGGTTGACCGATTACGGCTCCGAGGCTGCGGAGACCGGGCAGCGAGCTCTGAAGGCCGGCGGGCATTGGCTGCGAGCCCGCCGCGATGACACGGACGAGTATGTGGATCAGGCAGGCGACTACGCCGCTCGCGCCCGGGATTATGCCGACCGGGGCGGGCGCATGCTGGTCAAGCGCGCGGAGCGGGAACCGATGGCGGCCTTGGTCGGATTGGGGCTTGCTGCCTATGTCATCGGCTCGTTGCTCAGCTCGGCTTCGGGCCGTGAGCCGGCGCCGGCCCCTGCCCGGAAGCGGGCGGCGAAGCGCTGAGACCGTTTGGCGGGCATGAAAAAGCCCTGCGGTGCTTGGCGCCGCAGGGCTCGGGAATTTTAAAGAGCGGCCTCTCCTAAGAGAAGATGCCGCTTCGTCCTCACCACCAGTAGCGGCGGGGGCCGTAATAGCCGTAACCGCGATAGTAGCCGCGGTCCGCGCTGGCGGCGATGGCGCCACCGACGACACCGGCGGCCACGCCGGCTGCAACAGCGCTGCCGGCCTCGTTCGAAGCGCGGCGGTTCTCGACGTAGTTCGCCGAACGGCACTGCTGGTAGGCGCGGGTGCCGGGGCGGAAGCCCTGGGCCTCGCAGGTCACCTCGGCGTCAGCCATGGATTCCTGCGCGGTCTGGCAACCAGCGAGGAGCGCGGCCATAGCGCCAACGATCAAAATGCTACGCATATCCTGTCCTTTTCAGCCTCCCATTGGCCTGAGCGGACTTAAGGGCACACATCGCCGCAGGTCAAGAATGTGGCGGAATTTGCGTTAAAGTTCGCACAGCCGGATCGGCGGAAAATCCGTGCAATTCCGCCGCTCGCCGCAGCGCGGTCTCCCGATAGGGGTGCAAGAGAGGCGTTTTCCGAGTGGTTGGGCTTGCATTTGCGCCGGCACGGCGGAACATGGCGCCACATCGATCAGGACTTTCCGGACCATGGCACTCTCGCGTTTTCTCCTTCTGATGCCGGCCCTTTTTCTCGGAGCCTGCGCCTATCACACCTCGCGCAGCAGCGCCGTCGTGGTGACGGATACCCAGAGCGTCGTGGAGGGATGCACCAAGCTCGGCGTGATCGACGGCAAGTCCGATCTGCATTCGGTGCTGATGACCGATACGGCGCGCGACACGGTGGTGACGCGGCTGAAGATCCGCGGAGCGGAGATGGGCGGAAGCCATGTCGTCTCCGGCGCTGCCGACATCAAGTGGAAGGGGCCCGACACCTCGGGCACCGTCTACAAGTGCAATCGCTGAGACGACGCGCTTCGCGTGGCCGCCAGGGCATCGGAGCAAAAAAGGGGATTCCCCTTTTCGGAATCATCCGGCGTGGCATCGAACCTATAGGTCACGCCGTCGGCACCCATCGGGCGCCGGCCGTCAGCCCTTCAGCAGCCATTCGTGCTCGGCGGCGTTGTGGAATTTCCAGGTCCGCTTCGGGCCGGCCATGACGTTGAGATAATAGAGATCGTAGCCGTGGCAGGTGGCGCAGGGGTGATAGCCCTTCGGCACCAGCACCACGTCGCCATCCTCGATCGCCATGGCCTCGTCCAGGCTGCGGTCGTCGGTATAGACGCGCTGGAATCCGAAGCCCTGCGGCGGGTTGAGGCGGTGATAATAGGTCTCTTCGAGATGGGATTCGCGTGGCAGGTCGTCCCGGTCGTGCTTGTGCGGCGGGTAGCTCGAGGTGTTGCCGGCGGGCGTGATGACCTCGACGACGAGCAGCGAGTCCGCCGGCTCGTTTTCCGGAAGGATATTGGTGACGTGGCGGGTGTTCGAGCCCTTGCCGCGGATCTCCTGGCCGAGATCGTCGGGGCTGATGACGCGAATGGGCAGGCCGCCGTTCAGGCCGGGAGCCGTGCAGATCGCGAGTTCGAGGTCGGTCGTCGCGGTGACCGACCAATCCGAGCCCTGCGGGACATAGACCGACCAGGGCTTGCCCTCGAAGGGAGACATGCGCTGGCCGAGTTCGCCCAGGGGCTGGCCGCCGGCCGCGACCTTGCCCTTGCCGGTAACGAAGACGAGGCAGGCCTCGCGGTCACCGGTCGGCGCCGACACGGTGTCGCCCGGCTTCAGGCGATGGAGGTCGAAGCCGACATAGGTCCAGCCGGCATTCTCCGGCGTGACGTGGGTGACGCGGCCGCTGGTGCCGGCAGGGCGGACCTTGAGATGGGACATCGGCGGTTTCCTATCCGTTAGGCTCGTCATGCTTGGGTCTGCGCTTCGCTTCGCCCGAGAAGGACGGCTGCGATCAAGCCAGCCCGGCTTCCTTGATGAAGCGGGTGAGATTAGCGTGGCCGAGCTTCGCATAGGTCGCGGGCTCCGCCTTCTTCGGATCCTGCTCGGCCTCGACCACGATCCAGCCGGAATAGCCCTGGAGTTCCCTCAGCACCCGGACATAGTCGATCAGCCCGTCGCCCGGGACGGTGTAGACGCCGGCGAGGACGGATTCGAGGAAGGACCAGTCTTCGCGGTTGGAGCGCCACATCACCTCCTCGCGGATGTCCTTGCAGTGGACGTGATGGATGCGCGCCTTCCAGTGGCGCGCGATGCGCGCGGGATCACCGCCGCCCCAGGTGGCGTGGCCGGTGTCGAGCAGAAGGCCGACGGCCGGACCGGTGACGCCCATGAACCGGTCGATCTCGGCTTCCGTCTGCACGACCGTGCCCATGTGGTGGTGATAGACCAGCTGCAGGCCGTATTCCACCTTTACGGCTTCGGCGAAGTTGGTGTAGCGCGTGCCGAAATCGTCCCATTTCGCCTTGGGCAGGACCGGGCGGGCCGAGAGCGGCCTGGTGATGTCGGAATGGATCGCGTTCGAGGTTTCGGCTGCGATCAGTACCGAGCACCCCATGTCGCGCAGCAGCGTCGCATGGGCCTTCACGGCCTCCATCTCCGCCGCGACGTCGCGAACGAGCAATTCCGTCGAATACCAGCCCGAGACCAGAGCGTGGCCGTGCGCGTCGAGGATCGGCTTCAGCTTGCCGGCCTCGCGCGGAAACTTGTTGCCGAGTTCCATGCCGGTGAAGCCGGCTGCGCGCGCTTCCTTCAGGCAGGTTTCCAGCGGAATGTCGCCGCCGATTTCGAGCATGTCGTCATTCGACCAGCCGATGGGGTTCGCGCCGATGCGGATCATGTCAGGGTCTTTCTTGCCTATGATGCGGCTTCAGTTGCCGATGTGCTGACGCTTGCGCTGCGTCTCGTAATTCGCCCGCGCCGCGCGGACCTGCTCGCGTTCGCTGACCTCCGGCACCGCGACATCCCACCAAGCGCCGCCGGCGCCGGTCGAGATCAGCGGGTCGGTGTCGATGACGACGACGGTCGTGCGGGTGTTGGCCTTGGCCTGAGCCAGCGTTGTCTCCAGTTCCGCAATCGAGGCTGCCTTTACGGCGATCGCGCCCATGCTGGCGGCGTGGGCGACGAAATCGATCTCCGGCAACATCTCGTGCCGGGCGTCCTTGAGCAGGTTGTTGAAGCTTTGGCCACCGGTGGCCATCTGCAGGCGGTTGATGCAGCCATAGCCGCGATTGTCGAGCAGGACGATGGTCAGCTTGAGGCCGAGCATCACCGAGGTCGCGATCTCGGAGTTGAGCATCAGATAGGAGCCGTCGCCGACCATGACGACGACCTCCTTGTCGGGCCGCGCCATCTTGGCGCCGAGGCCGCCGGCGATCTCGTAGCCCATGCAGGAGAAGCCGTATTCGGCATGGTAGGAGCCGGGCGCGCCGGCCTGCCAGAGCTTGTGCAATTCGCCGGGCAGGCCGCCGGCCGCGTGGATCAGGACGACGTCCGAACCCAGCGTGCGCTGCACCGCGCCGATGACCTGTGCGTCGGAGGGCAGGGTGACATTGGTCGCGGCGGTGGCCTTGCCGGCCTGCTTGCGCCAGTCGGCCTTGCCGGCCTTGGCATCGGCGGTCCAGCTTTCCGGCGCCTTCCAGTCGCCGATGGCCGCAGCCAGCTCGGCCAGCCCCTCGCGCGCGTCGGCGACGAGCGGCAAAGCGCGATGCTTGCCGGCGTCGAAGGGCTGGACGTTGAGACCGATGACCGTCTTCCGCTCCGCGCCGAACAGGGCCCAGGAGCCGGTGGTGAAGTCCTGCAGGCGGGTACCGACGGCAAGGACGAGATCGGCTTCGGCGGCGAGCCGGTTGGCGGCAGTCGTGCCGGTGACGCCGACGGCGGCCATGTTGAGCGCGTCGTCGTCGGGCAGGGCGGACTTGCCGCCCTGCGTCTCGCAGACGGGCACGCCGGTTGCGGCCGAGAAGCGGGCGAGTTCGGCGCTGGCGCCGGAAAAGAGCACGCCGCCGCCAGCGACGATCAGCGGCTTCTTCGCGGCTTTCAGTGCTGCGGCCGCGGCCTTCAGTTCGTCGCGATCGGCGCGGGGACGGCGCGGCGCCCAGAGGCGCTCGGCGAAGAAGCTCTCGGGATAGTCATAGGCCTCGGCCTGCACGTCCTGGCAGAGCGCCAGCGTCACCGGCCCGCATTCGGCCGGGTCGGTCAGCACTTGCATGGCGCGGGCCAGCGCCGGGATGATCTGCTCGGGCCGGGTGATGCGGTCGAAATAGCGCGAGACCGGACGGAAGCAGTCATTGGCCGAGACGGTGCCGTCGCCGAAATCCTCGACCTGCTGGAGGACGGGGTCGGGAATGCGGTTGGCGAAGACGTCGCCCGGCAACAGCAGGACCGGCAGGCGGTTGACATGGGCGAGCGCGGCGGCGGTGACGAGATTGGTCGCGCCGGGGCCGATCGAGGTGGTCGCGGCCATGAAGCGGCGGCGCATATTGGCCTTGGCATAGGCGATCGCCGCATGGGCCATCGCTTGCTCATTATGGGCGCGGAAGGTCGGCAGGCGCTCGCGCTCGTGCCAGAGCGCTTCGCCCAGCCCGGCGACATTGCCATGGCCGAAGATCGCCCAGACGCCGCCGAAGATCGGCAGGCGCTGCCCGTCGATCTCGGTCATCTGCGCGGCGAGATAGCGCGTCAGCGCCTGCGCCATGGTGAGGCGGACGGTGCGGGTCATGTCGGCTTCCGACTCTTTGCAACAAGTGACGATGTCATCCCGGGCGAGCACAGCGAGACGCTTGTCATTCCGGGGCTTCGCGGTGCGAAGAACCCGGAACCCACGACGAGGTGAGCCGGGTGCAGCCAGGTTTGAGATGTCTCACCCGGTCGTGGGTTCCGGGTTCGCGCCTGTGGCGCGCCCCGGAATGACAAAGGTGGCTCCCGGCCGGACACGATCTACGCCGCCTTGCGGCCGCGCGTGGCAAGCCAGAGGCCGGTCAGCGCCTCGAAGCGCCAGGCCATATCGGCAATCGCGGCCTCGTCGTCGAGCTTGCCGGACAGCCAGCCCTCCGCCGCGGCCATGAAGATGGTGCGGCCGACGGCGAAACCCTTGACGATCGGCGCCGACGCCGTGGCGGCGAAGCCAGCTTCCAGCTCTTCGGCCGGCGCATCGAGCCCGAGCAGCAGGACGCCGCGGCACCAGGGATCGTGCTTCGCGATGGTCTTCTCGATCGCGGCCCAGGCGGCGGGGGAAGATTGCGGCTCCAGCTTCCACCAATCAGGCTTGATGCCGAGCGCGTAGATCTCTTCGAGCGCCCGCGAAATCGTGTCGAGGCCGAGCGGGCCGTTCTTGCCGGCGATGATCTCGATCAGCAATTCCCGGCCGACCTTGCGCGCCGCCTCGAACAGGCCGCGCAGCTTCTCCTGCTGCTCACGCTTCAGCTCTTCCGGGTCGTCCGGATGATAAAAGCAGAGCGCCTTGATGCAGTGGTCGACCGGCCATTCCGGCAGCAGAGAGCCGATGTCCTGGCTCGTCTCGAAGCGCAGGGGACGAGAGCCCGGCGATTCGACCGGGCGGCCGAGCCAGGCGAAGGGATGGCGGGCGAATTCGAACATCGCCTCGCGACCATGCTTCTCGTCGAGCAGCATGCCATAGCCCGGGCGGCCACCGGCGACGCGGGCGGCGGCCTTGACCGCGAGCACCTTGAAATCGCGGATGCGAGCAGGATCGGCGCCGAGTTTCGCCGCGATGTCTTCGAGCTGGGAGCGGTGGTCACAGGCGAGCGCCATCAGCGAGGGGATGTCGCGGCGGCGCGTGGTCGCCCAGTGGATATGGTTGATGTCGGCGTCCTTGCGCAGGGCGCGGTGCGGGCTGCCCACTTTCAGGAAATATTGCAGCTCTTCGAAGGTCGGGCTTTCCGGCGAGCAGAGCAGGCGCGAGACGGCGAAGGCGCCGCAGGCATTGGCCCAGGTCGCGGCAGTCTGCAGGCTTTCGCCGCCGAGCCAGCCGCGCAGGAAGCCGGACATGAAGGCGTCGCCGGCGCCTAAGACGTTGTAGACCTCGATCGGGAAGCCCTTGCCGACGATGCCCTCCTCGAGGTCGTCGGGGATCGCACCCTCATAGACGATGCAGCCCATCGGGCCGCGCTTGAGCACGATGGTCGCTGGCGTCAGCGCGCGGATCGTCTTCAGCGCCGGGAGCAATTCGTTCTCGCCGGAGGCGATGAGCACCTCTTCCTCGGTGCCGATGATGAGATCGCAGCCGGGCAGGACCGTCTTCATCCGCTCGGAGACGGCCTGCGAGGCGATGTAGCGGTTGTCGCCGGCGTCATGGCCGGCAAGGCCCCAGAGATTGGGGCGATAGTCGATATCGAGCACGACCTTGCCGCCGTTCGCGCGCATCAGCTTCATCGCCTTGCGCTGGGCGGCCTCGGGGCCGGGTCGGGCGAAATGCGTGCCGGTGACGACGACGGCGCGGGCCTTCGCGATGAAGGCGGGGTCGATGTCGCCTTCCTCCAGCGCCATGTCGGCGCAGTTCTCGCGGTAGAACAGCAGGGGGAACGACTTGTCGCTCTCGACCGAGAGGATGGCGAGCGCCGTCAACCGCTCGGGATCGGTCTTGAGTCCATCGAGGTTCACGCCTTCGCGGGCGAGCTGCTCGCGCAGGAAGCGGCCGAACTGCTCGTTGCCGACGCGGGTGAGGAGGGCCGAGCGCAGGCCGAGCCGGGCCGTGCCGATGGCGATGTTCGCCGGGCAGCCGCCGACCGATTTGGCGAAGCTGGTGACGTCCTCCAGCCGCGAGCCGATCTGCTGGCCGTAGAGATCGACCGAGGCACGGCCGATGGTGATGACGTCGAGCGCCTGCGCCGATCCGCTGAGCGGTCCCGCCATATGCTCCTCCCGGCCTTGCCGATTTTCATTGGAGACGGTCAGCCATGCGGCCCGTCGCAAAGGCATGAAATAATAATTCCATTATTCCGTCAATGCGGAATATCTATTCCTGATCGCGCAAGCGGCGACGGCGGCTGCGCGCTGCGCTGCGGGCGTCGCCGATGCCGACGGCGAGCGCCATGGCGAGCGCCATGGTCGAGGAGAGGGTGCGGAAGCCGCCGAAATCGGCCTCCGCGACCTCAAACCAGAGCTTGGCGATGCTGGCCAGCGGCGAGAAGGCGCTGTCGGTGATGACGACGAGCGGCACGCCGCGCTCGGCGAGGCCGCGCGCATCTTCGACCGTCGCGGGAGCATAGGGGGAAAAGCTGATGACGAGGACGGCGTCCTTCGGCGTCGCGAAGGCGATCATCTCGGGATCGAGCCCGGCGGCCGATTCGACGAGCTGGTTGCGGACCTGGAGCTTGCCGAGCGCGTAGGCCAGATAGCTGGCGACGGGGTAGGAGCGCCGCCGGGCCAGGATATAGATCGTCTCGGCGCCGGCGAGCATCTCGATCGCGCGGTCGAGCGTGTCCTCGTCGAGGGTGCGGCTCATCACGTCGAGCGACTTGCGCGAGGCGGTCAGGAATCCGTCCAGGATTCGATGGTTGCCGCCCGCTCCGCTCTCGCCCGCGCGCAGCGTGTTGAGGCGCTCCTCATAGCTCGAATTGCGCTCGCGCAGCCTTTCGCGGAATACGCCCTGCAGGCTGGTGAAGCCGTCGAAGCCGAGATGCTGGGCGAAGCGGATCAGCGTCGAGGGCTGGACGCCGGCCGAGATCGCGATGCTGGCCGCCGTGCCGAAGGCGATCTCGTCGGGGTTGTCGAGCGCATAGGCCGCGATCTGGGCGATGCGCTTGGGCAGGCTCTCGCGCTGGGCGAGGATCAGCGTGCGCAGGCCGTCGAAATCACGCGGCAGATCCGCAACGGCGGTTTCGCTCATCCTGGATTTCCGTTGCCGTCCCTGTTGCGACAGTTCTGGCAGCCAAGCGGAAATGGAGCAAGCGTTCCATTGGAAGAATGAACAATCGATATCAGCCCGGCAGGCCGGCCGTGCAGCTCTGGCCGCCATCGACCGGCAGGCAGACTCCGGTGATGAATTTCGCCTCGTCGGAGGCGAGGAAGACGGCGGCGTTGGCGATGTCCCAGGCAGTGCCCATCTTGCCCATCGGCACCTGCGCGTCGCGGGCGGCGACCATCTCCGCGACCGAAGCGTATTGCGACGAGATCTGCTTGTAGATCAGCGGCGTGTCGATCAGGCCGGGCATGATGCAGTTCGCGCGGATGCCCTGCTTCGCATATTGCATCGCGAGCGCGACCGTCGCCTGGTTCACGGCCGCCTTGGTGGCGTAGTAGGCGAAGTACGGATAGCCGGTCCAGCGGATCGCGGCGAGCGAGGAGATGTTGACGATCGCGCCGCCGCCGCCCTTCAGCATCTCCGGGATCACGGCCTTGGCGCAGCGATAGACCGAGCCGAGATTGAGCTGGAGCGAGGCGTTGAACTGCTCCTCCGACAGCTCGACCGGCCCGCCCATATGGGTGACGCCGACATTGTTGTGGAGGATGTCGATGCGGCCGAAATGCCGGACGGCTTCGGCGACGCAGGCCTCGACCGAGGCGAGATCGGTGACATTGGCGGCGAGCGCCAGGGCCTTGCCGCCCTCTCCGGCGATGATCGCGGCGGTTTCCTCGGCAGCATCGCGGTTGAGGTCGATGCAGGCGACGCCGGCGCCCTCGCGGGCATAAGCAACGGCCGCTGCCTTGCCGTTGCCCCAGCCGGGGCCGGAGGAGCCGGCGCCGAAGACGATGGCGATCTTGCCCTTCAGCCGGTCGGCCATGAGGTGTTCTTTCGATGAGGGGGAGAAGGGCGCGGGATCCCCTCTCCTGTAAGGAGAGGGGTAGGGGTGAGGTGTAGGCCCCTGGACGAGCTGCGCACGCCCTCACCGCAGCGGCGGTCAGGTCACGCTTAAAGCGTCCAACGGCCTACACCTCACCCTGCCCTCTCCTTACAGGAGAGGGTTCCCCGCGCTATTATGGTCGTGTCCGGCGCCCGAGAATGGCGAGGGTGTTCGCCGATCAGCTCAGCGAGCTGCCGACGGCCTTCTCTAGGATCGCCCAGGCCTCGTCGCCGTACTTCTTCTTCCACTCGGCGTAGAAGCCGGCCTTGCGCAGCGCGTCGCGGAAGGCGTCGGCCTTGGTCTCGTTGACGACCATGCCCTTCGAGACGAGCTCGCCCTGCAGCCCGGCGTTGAGCTTGGCGACGTCCTGGCGCTCCAGCAGCGCCGCGGCGTTGATGTTCTTGGCGACGATGGCGCGCAGGTCTTCCGGCAGGCGCTCCCAGGCGCGGCGGTTCGCCAGGAACCAGAAACCGTCCCACATGTGGTTGGTCAGCGAGAGGTACTTCTGCACCTCGAAGAGCTTGGCGGTCGCGATGATCGCGAGCGGGTTCTCCTGGCCGTCGACGATCTTGGTCTGCAGCGCGGTGTAGACCTCGGCGAAGTTGATGCTGGCGGGGGCCGACTGGAAGGCGGTGAACATCGAGGTCCAGAGCGGCGAGACCGGCACGCGGATCTTGAAGCCCTTCAGGTCGTCGGGCGTGTTGATCGGGCCCCTGGACGAGGTGATCTGGCGGAAGCCGTTGTCCCAGATCTTGTCCATGACGACGAGGTTGGCCTTGTTGATCTGGCCGCGGACATAGGCGCCTAGCTCGCCGTCCATGGCCTTCCAGACCGCGTCGTAGTTCGGGAAGGCGAAGCCGATGCCGGAGAGCGAGGCGTTGGCGACCAGCGTCGACAGGATCAGCGGCGAGAGCGTGAAGAACTCGACGCCGCCCGAGCGGACCTGGCTCAGCATGTCGGTGTCGGAGCCGAGCTGGTTGTTCGGGAAGATCTGGATGTCGACGCGGCCCTTGGTCTCTTCCTTGATCTTCGCCACCGCCTCGTTGGCGCGCGTGTTCATCGGGTGCGCGACGGGCAGGTTGTTGGCGTATTTGTAGGTGAATTCGGAGCTTTGCGCATTGGCGCGGCCGATATGGAAGGTGCCGATGGCGGAAGCGGCGGCTGTGGCCTGGAGCAGGGTGCGGCGCGAGATGGTCATGGGCGTTTCTCCTAAGGGATTGTCTGGTTTCTTGTTGTGAGCTTCACAGCACCCAGGTCGAGAAGCCGGGCACCAGGGCGATGACGACGAGGCCGATCAGCAATGCGATGAGATAGGGCCAGATCGCGCCCATCGCCTCGTCCGGCGAGACGTTGCCGATCTTGCAGGCGATGTAGAAGCCGATGCCGATCGGCGGCGTCATCAGGCCGATATTCATCGCGGTGACGACGACCATCGAATAATGCACGTCGTTGATGCCGAGGTTCTTGGCGATCGGGAACATCAGCGGCGCCATCAGCACGATCGCCGGCAGTCCTTCGAGGATACAGCCGAGGATCATGAAGACGACGATGGTCACCGCCATGAAGGTGAGCCAGCCGCCGGGCAGCCCGGCCATGAAGGTGGCGAGGTCACGGGCGAAGCCGGTTTGGGTCAGCGCCCAGGCCATGGCGAGCGCCGTGCCGAGGATCATCAGGATCGCGCCGGAAAGCGCCGCCGTCTCGACCAGCATCTGGTAGAATTTGCGCAGGCCGATGCCGCCATAGAGCACGATGCCGATGATCAGCGCGTAGAGCACCGCGATGGTCGAAACCTCGGTCGCGGTCGCGACGCCGCCGCCGACCGCGGCGCGGATGATGAAGGGCAGGACGAGGGCAGGCGCGGCGATCAGCGCGGCCTTGCCGATCATGGAGAAGGATGCGCGGCGCACGCCCTTCATGTCCTCGGCCATCGCCTTCCAGCGGGCGAGGCCGGCAAGCGCAACGAGCAGCACACCGGCGATGACGAAGCCGGCATTGAACAGGCCCGCGATCGAGACGCCGGCGACCGAGCCGAGCACGATCAGCACGATCGAGGGCGGCACGGTGTCGGCCATCGCCGCGCCGGTCGAGAGCAGAGCGATCAGATCCTTGGGCTTGTAGCCGCGTCGCTTCATCTCGGGGAAGAGCGCGGGCGCGACGGTCGCCATGTCGGAAACCTTGGAGCCCGAAATGCCCGAGACCAGGAAGAGCGAGCCGAGCAGCACATAGGACATGCCGGCGCGGACATAGCCCAGCATCGAGGCAAGGAAATCGACGATCGCCTTGCCCATGCCGGTGGCGTCGAGAATGCAGCCGAGCAGCACGAAGATCGGCACCGAGAGCAGGATGATGCTCGACATGCCCTCGTCCATGCGCCCGATCATCACCACCGTCGGCACGCTGGTCGAGAACATCAGGAAGCAGAGCGTGCCGAGCCCGAAGCAGAAGGCGATCGGAACGCCCGCGACGAGGCAGAGCGCGACGACGCCGATCAGGAAGATCAGGATGTTGTAGTAGCCGAGCTTCTTGAAGGCGGGCGTGCCCAGCCAGAAAAGCAGGCCAAGCCCGGCGACGAGCAGGGCGGCCAGCACCAGATCGCGCGGGCTGGAGGTCTTCACCGCGTAGCGTAGCGCCAGCAGCAGCATCAGGATCACGCCGGTGGCGATGGCCGAAACGCGCCAGCTATTGGGGATGTTGAGCGCCGCCGAGGTGACGTAGCTCTCCTCGATCGCATAATCGATCGCCGGATAGACCATGGCGGCGAGGAAGGCGGCGGCAGCGAGCAGCGCGAAGGTCTCGACGAACTGGCGTAGCCGCTCGGGCATCATGTTGACGAACAGCGTTAGCCGCAGATGCTCGTTGCGGTCGATGGCGATGGCCGCGCCCAGCATGGCGAGCCAGATGAAGGAGATCGAGGCGACCTCGTCGACCCAGACGAAAGGCAGCGAGAAGACGTAGCGCGAGGTCACGCCGAGCAGGAGCACGCAGACGATGAAGGCGACCAGCGCGGCGGCGACGAACTCGACCGGGCGCATGATCGCGGAGCCGGGACGGGCGCCCTCGTTCTCGCTGAGATTCTCGGGCAGCGTCAGCGTATCGACGACATCGACCATGGGCGGCCTCAGATGCCGGTCGCCGGGCGCGGTGCGCCCGTTACGCAGGATGCCTCGGGGGCCATCGTTCCGTTCCTCCCTCCGCGCCGATCTTGTGATGTCGTCGGCGTCGATTGCGGTCCACACTGTGAATAGCCAGGTAGCGCGACGGCGGGCAGATTACACGAGGGGGGCGGCATTGCAATCCGCAAAGCACCCATCTACGGTTATGACATAAGAATAAGGTCCACATCATGGACCATCTGGAGGCGCGCTTGCCGCAGAATTCCGTGCCGGAAGCCGGCCTGTCCGGCTCGCAGAGCGTCGACCGCGCGCTCGGGCTGCTCTCGTTGATCGGGCGGGAGCCGGCCGAAGGCCTGCCGCTCGGCGAGATCGTCTCCGGCAGCGGGTTGAACAAGCCGACGACGCGGCGCCTGCTGATGGCCTTGATGCGGGCCGGGCTGGTCGAGCAGGAGCCGCAGACGCGGCGCTATTGCCTGGGCGAGGAGGCCTTCGTGCTCGGCGTGCTGGCGGCGCGCCGGCATGGCCTGCTCGAATTGGCGATGGACAGTCTGCGCCGCCTGTCGGGCGAGACGCAGGATACCAGCTTCCTCACGGTGCGGCGCGAGACCTACGCGATCTGCCTGCATCGCGAGGAGGGCACCTATCCGGTGCGCACCCATGCGTTGCAGGCCGGCGACCAGCATCCGCTCGGCGTCGGCGCCGGTTCGCTCGCCATGCTGGCGGCGCTGCCCGACGACGATGTGGACCGCATCATCGCGGCGAACGAGGCCGTGCTGCTGGCGCGCTACCCCGGCTTCGCGCCGGATGCGTTGCGGGCCGATATCGCGGCGACGCGCGAGCGCGGCTTCTCGCTCAATCCCGGCCGGCTCGTCGCCAGCTCATGGGGCATCGGCCTGGCCTTCCGCTATCCGGACGGGCGCGTCGCGGGAGCGCTCTCGATCGCGGCGATCGACAGCCGCATGGCGCCGGCCCGGCAGGCGGAGCTTGCGCTGCCGCTGGCACGCGAGGCCGCGCGGATGGAAGCGCTGCTCAAGCAGATGTTCGTCTCCAAGCGGGCCAGCGAGCCCATGGCGGCCGCAACGCCGCGATCCATCGAAACAGGGAGAGCCGCAAGATGAGCTCTGCAAACGCAGTCCCGGTCGGGGGCGTCGCGCCGATGACGCGGCGGGTGATGAACCTCGCTCATATCGTCACGCAGAATGCGCGGCGCCTGCCCGCGCATCCCGCCTTCATCTGGGGCGAGAAGACGCTCGACTGGGCCGAGATCGATGCGCAGGTTTCGGCGCTGGCCGCAGGCTTGAAGGCGCGCGGCATCGGCAAGGGCGACCGCCTGCTCGTCCATTCCAAGAACTGCGACGCGATGTTCGTCTCGATGTTCGCGACCTTCCGGCTCGGTGCCGTCTGGGTGCCGACGAATTTCCGCCTGCTGCCGGACGAGGTCGCCTATCTCGCCACGGCGTCCGGCGCGAAGGGCTTCCTCTGCCATGGCGATTTTCCCGAGCATGCGGCGGCCGTCGCTGCCGCGAGCCCGGCGCCGGAGTTCACCTGGCGGATCGGCGAGGGAGCGTTCGGCGAGGCCGACGTCGATGCCGTGATTGCCCGCCATCGCGGCGAAAAGGTCGAGAATGTCGCGGTCGAGCGCGACGATCCCTGCTGGTTCTTCTTCACCTCCGGCACGACCGGGCGCTCCAAGGCCGCGGTGCTGACCCATGGCCAGATGGGCTTCGTCATCACCAACCATCTCTGCGACCTCGTGCCCGGCTCGACCGAGGCCGATGCCTCGCTAGTGGTCGCGCCGCTCTCGCATGGCGCGGGCGTGCACCAGCTGATGATGTCGGCGCGGGGGGCGACCTCGATCCTGCTGCCGACCGAGCGCTTCGACATCGACGAGGCCTATCGGCTGATCGCGAAGCACCGCGTCAGCAACATCTTCACCGTGCCAACCATCCTGAAGATGCTGGTCGAGCATCCCGCCGTCGACAGCCATGACCATTCCAGTCTGCGCTACATCATCTATGCCGGCGCGCCGATGTATCGCGAGGATCAGAAGGCGGCGCTCAGGAAGCTCGGCAAGGTGATCGTGCAGTATTTCGGGCTGGGCGAAGTCACCGGCAACATCACCGTGCTGCCGCCGGCCCTGCACGAGCCGGAGGATGGGCCGCATGCGCGCATCGGCACCTGCGGTTTCGAGCGCACCGGCATGCAGGTGCAGATCCAGGACGATGAGGGCAAGGAAGTCGAGCCGGGCGTGCAGGGCGAAATCTGCGTGATCGGCCCGGCCGTCTTCGCCGGCTATTACGACAACCCGGAAGCGAACGCGAAATCCTTCCGCAACGGCTGGTTCCGCACCGGCGATCTCGGGCATATGGACGCGCAAGGCTTCGTCTACATCACCGGCCGCGCCTCGGACATGTACATCTCCGGCGGTTCGAATATCTATCCGCGCGAGATCGAGGAGAAGATCCTGACCCATCCGGCGATCGCGGAGGTCGCCGTGCTCGGCGTGCCCGATCCGGTCTGGGGCGAGATCGGCATCGCGGTCTGTGTCAACCGGCCGGGCCAGAGCGCGACGGAGGCCGAGATCGCGGATTTTCTCGGGCCGAAGATCGCCCGCTACAAGATGCCGAAGCGCTTCCTGTTCTGGGAGGCGCTGCCGAAATCCGGCTACGGCAAGGTGCCGAAGCGCCTCGTCAAGGACGAGCTGGAAAAGCGCGGCGAGCTCGACTTCCTGAAGGGGAAGGCGTCGTGAGGCGCATCGCCCAGCCCGGCACCGGCACGCCCGAGCGCATCCAGTGGGTGGAGTGCCACGGGCTTTCCTTCCCGGTGACGCTGCAGGCGGGATTGCCGCTGCTGGAAGCGGTGCGGCGCAGTTTCGCGGCGGCAGGCTTCGTCTCCGGCGTGGTCAAGCTCGAGGGGCTGAAGCTTGCGCCTTTCGCCTATGTGATGCCGGCCTTGTCGAAGACGCCGGAGCATGCGGCCTTCTACAGCGACAGCTTCCGGCCTGCGGGCGCGGCGCAGGTTGGGCTCGGTGCGATGACCTTCGGCCAGCGCGATGGCGCGCCCTTCTTCCATGCCCATGCGCTGTGGACGGAAGGCGACGGCAAACGCAGCGGCGGCCATATCCTGCCGGACGAGACGGTGGTCGCGGAGACGATCACCGTTCCGGCTGTCGGGCTCGATGGTGCGGTTTTCACGGCCGAGCCGGATAGCGAGACGCATTTCAAGCTATTCGGGCCAGTGGCGGCCGGGGCAAGTGGAGTCGGGGAAGGGCGGTTCTTCGCGCTTCGAGTGAAGCCGAATGTCGACTTCTGCGGAGCGCTGGAGGTGTTCTGCGCCGAGCGCGGTATCTGCGAGGCGGTGATCCATGGCGGGGTCGGCTCGACCATCGGGGCGCGTTTCGTGGGGGGCGGCGCGGTCGAGAATTTCGCGACCGAGGTGGCGATCACCGAGGGCCGGATCGTAGCCGGTGCCGGCAGCTTCGAAGCGACGGTCGATGTCGCGCTGGTCGACTACAGCGGCGCGCTGGCAAGCGGGCGGCTCAAGCGCGGCGACAATCCGGTGCTGATGACTTTCGAGCTGGTGCTGGAGACGCGCTGACGCCGTTCCAGAAGCCGCGGGGAACCCTCTCCCGGAGGGAGAGGGCAGGGTGAGGGGTAGGCCGTTGGACGCTTTAGCCGTGTCCCAACCGCGGCTGCGGTGAGAGCATAGGAAACTGGTCCGTGGGCCGACACCTCACCCCTGCCCCTCTCCTTACAGGAGAAGGGTTCCCCGCGCCTCACGCTGTCCTTTGCTGCTCAACCGCCCCGCTGCTTCGCGATCTCCCGGTTGCGCAGATCCTTGCGCATGATCTTGCCGGTGGCGGTCATCGGCAATTCCGTCACGAACTCGACCTCGCGCGGGTATTGATAGGCCGCCAGCCGGTCGCGCACGAAGGCCTGGATCTCGGCCGCAAGTTCGGGCGAGGGTGCCACCTCCGGCTTCGGCAGGACGAAGGCCTTGACGATCTCGGTGCGGACCGGGTCAGGCACGCCGACGACTGCGACCATCAGCACCGCCGGATGGCGGATGATGCAGTCCTCGATGTCGCCGGGGCCGATGCGGTAGGAGCCCGAGGAGATGATGTCGTCGTCGCGGCCCTGGAACCAGAAATAGCCCTCCTCGTCGCGGGCGGCGGTATCGCCGGTGATGAGCCAGTCGCCGATGAATTTCGCCGCCGTGGCGTCGGGCTGGTTCCAGTATTCCAGCATCATCACCGGGTCAGGACGGGCGACCGCGATCAGCCCCTGCTCGCCGGGCGGCAGTTCCCGCCCCTCCGGCGAGATCACAGCGACGCGATGGCCGGGCACGGCCCGGCCCATCGAGCCTGGCCTCACCGGGTAGAGGCTTGCGCAGTTGGAGACGAGCAGGTTCGCCTCGGTCTGGCCGTAGAACTCGTTGACCGGGAAGCCGAAGGTTTCGCGGCTCCAGTCGAGCATGTCGGCGCCCAGCGTCTCGCCGCCGGTGCCGATCGAGCGCATGGCATAGCCGAAGCGCCGGGGATCGCGGACCTGCCGCATCAGCTTGAGAGCGGTCGGTGGCAGGAAGGCGTTGCGGACCTTGTGCCGCGCCATCAGCGCGAAGGCGGCCTCAGGTTCGAACTTGCGGGCGCGAGAGGCGAGAACCGGCACGCCGAAATAGAGGCTCGGCAGGAGCACGTCGAGCAGGCCGCCGATCCAGGCCCAATCGGCCGGCGTCCAGAACAGATCGCTTGCCTGCGGAAAGAACTCCTGCGGCAGCTGCACGCCGGGCAGATGGCCGAGCAGCACGCGGTGGGCATGCAGCGCGCCCTTCGGCTTACCCGTCGTGCCGGAGGTGTAGATGATCACGGCCGGATCGTCGGCGCGGGTGTCGGCGGCGGTGTAGCGATCGGAGGCCTTCGCCATCTCCGCCTCGAAATCGAGATGGCCGGCACCGCCGACGACGAAGATACGGCGCAGATTCGGCAGCGCGTCGCGGATCGCCTCGACCTTGCCGATGTTCTCGGCATCGGTGACGAGCACGCTGGCGCCGCTATGGCCGAGCCGATGCTCCAGCGCCTCCGGCCCGAACTGGATGAAGAGCGGCAGGGCGATGGCGCCGCGCTTATAGGTCCCGAGATGGGCGATCGCGGTTTGAGGCGACTGCGGCAGCAGGATGCCGACGCGCTCGCCCGGTCCGATGCCGTGAGCGCCGAGCAGGTTGGCGAAGCGGTTGGAAGCGCGAGACAGTTCATCGAAGGACAGCGTCGCGACCTTGCCGCCGTCTTCCTCGAAGATCAGCGCAGGACGCCCCGAGCCGTCGGCATGGGCATCCGAGCAGGCGGTGCCGATGTTGAAGCGTTCCGGGATGCGCCAGGCGAAGCGGCGCAGCGTGTCGTCATAGCTCGTGCTGCGTTCCAGCAAGGGGCGCTCCGGTCGTTTCCATGCTCTTGCATCGATCCTGCCCGGCGCGCGCGCCGGCTGGCAACCCCGCGGCGGTTGCGGCTTCGCACCGCGGAGGCGGCGACGCGCGCCCATCCGAGGATTTGACCTAGCGTCAGCCTGCGTTATCTTGCCGGCCCACCTTCCCGATCAGACCCATCAGGCCTGTCATGAGTCCCCTCGCGATCGGCTGCATCGCGTTCGTCTTCGTGTTCGGCGGGGCCCTCGCCGGGATGTGGCTGCGATCGCGCCTGCCCGAGCATCATCTGGGGACCGAATCGCGGGATGCGATCAAGCTGGCGACCGCGATCATCGGCACGTTGTCCGCGCTGGCGCTGGGGCTTCTCATCGCCTCGGCAAAGCGCTCCTTCGACGATGCGGGGGCGGAGCGGCGGACATCGGCCGCGCGCGTGCTTCTGCTCGACCGTGTCATGGCGCATTACGGCCCTGAGACGCAGGCGCTGCGCGTCTCGCTTCGGAAGCTTCTCGCGGCGAGGCTGAACGCGGAAGAGGAGGCCGTGAGCCGCGATGTTTCGCTGGCGGAGGGCGTGGATGTCGAGGCCATTCAGGATGGGCTGCGCAGCCTGACGCCGCAGAACGAGGCGCAGCGCCTGCTGCAAGCGCGCGCGCTGCAGGTCAGTGGCGACATCGCGGAAGCGCGATGGCAAAGAACCGAGACGGAGGTCGGTGGCTTTCCGACGCCTTTCCTCGCGGTCCTCATCCTGTGGTTCGTGCTGCTCTTCACCTCCTTCGGCGTGCTCGCACCGAGCAATGGCACCGTGGTGCTGACGCTTCTGGTCTGCGCGCTGTCGGTCAGCGTCGCGCTGGTTCTGGTCATCGACATGGACCACCCCTATCTCGGCTTCATTCGCGTCTCGGACATGCCTTTCAGGACGGCGCTCGAGCGGCTGGGGCAGCTGTAATCCGGCCTGGGCCGGGCAAGGCTCCGCGCTCCGGCGATGCAATCGGCCGCATTGGCACAAGGCGGGCCACGCCCTACATGCTCAGGATCAGTTCTGAAAGCGCGGCTGCCCATGTCCGAACGTGATAGCGAAGCCAACCGTTTCTCCGCCCGCGCCGCGCGCTATGCCCGTGTCGGCGCCAATGTCGGCGGGGTGGCGGCGCGGATCGCCGGCTCCCGGTTCTTCGGCGGGGAGGGGCGCGACGCTTCGAATGCCGAAGCGCTGGCGAAGGCGCTCGGCGGGCTGAAGGGCCCGATCATGAAGGTGGCGCAGCTCATCGCCACCATCCCGGACGTCGTGCCGCCCGAATACGCCGCCGAACTGCAGAAGCTGCAGTCGCAGGCGCCGCCGATGGGCGCGGCCTTCGTCAAGCGCCGGATGGTCGCGGAACTGGGGCCGCAATGGCGCGAGCGCTTCGGCGCATTCGAGCTGAAGCCCGCTGCGGCGGCCTCGCTCGGCCAAGTGCACCGCGCGACGGCTACGGGCGGCGCGCCGCTCGCCTGCAAGCTGCAATATCCCGACATGGAATCGGCCGTGGAAGCCGATATCGCGCAACTCGAGGTGCTGTTCGCGCTGCACCGGCGCATGGGCGCGGTGATCGATACGAGCGAGATCGCCAAGGAGATCGGCGCGCGGGTTCGCGAGGAGCTCGATTATCGCCGTGAGGCCCGGCACATCGCACTTTACCGCGCGATTCTCGCCGATACCCCCGAAGTGTGCGTACCGGTGGTCGAGGCGGGGCTTTCGACCCGTCGTCTCCTGACGATGCATTGGCTCGACGGCAGCCCGATCCTCTCGCACAAGCAGGATGGGCAGCAGGCGCGCGACCGGATCTCCACCGCGATGTTCAGGGCCTGGTGGCGGCCCTTCAGCCATCATGGCGTCATCCATGGCGATCCGCATCTCGGCAACTACACGGTTTTCTCGGAGGAAGGGCAGCCGGCCGGCATCAACCTGCTCGATTACGGCTGCATTCGCATCTTCCCACCCTCCTTCGTCGGCGGCGTCGTCGATCTCTACAGCGGCCTGCGCGACGGCGACGCGGAGCGCGTCGTCCACGCCTACGAGACCTGGGGCTTCAAGGGGCTGACAAAGGATCTGGTCGACACACTCAACATCTGGGCGCGCTTCATCTACGGGCCGCTGCTGGAGGACCGGACGAGGCGCATCGCCGAGGATGTCAGCCCGGCGGAATACGGCCGCAAGCAGGCTTTCCAGGTGCATCAGGCCCTGAAGCAGCGCGGGCCGGTGACGGTTCCGCGCGAATTCGTCTTCATGGACCGGGCGGCGATCGGGTTGGGCGGCGTCTTCCTGCATCTCGACGCCGCGCTGAACTTCCACCGCCTGTTCGAGGTCGAGATCGAAGGGTTTTCGGTCGAGAAGGTGGCAGAGCGGCAAACCGCGGCGCTTTCGGCCGCCGGGCTGTCGGCGCCGCGCCTCTGAAACGGATCGCTGTTGCACCGCCGGGGCGCAACACGGTTCGCCGATGTGATTCCATTCGTGCCATAAGCCGGCGTGGAGATTGAATTTCTATTTAAATCGATTGAATTTGGATTTTTATCCCAGTATGAGCTTGTTCTTCAGCGCGTTGCATACTGATTTCGCGCCTGCGTTGCGCTGCTGCGTTGCCCGTGCGTCGCGGGTGCGCTACAGGCTTAACGAGACTGTGTCTTTTTCAGGATCGAGACGATGGCCGACCACGCCCAGCATGCCGACATCCCGGCGATGGATTATCCGGAGCATGAGCGCACCTATACCGGCTTCGTGCACTTCGCCGAGGTTGGCACCGTAGCGTGCCTCGCCATCGTCGCCGCGCTTGCGGTCGGTGGCGTCAAGCATGCCTGGGGGACGGCGTTGATCGGAACGCTGCTCACGGTGATCGGCACCGGCGTCGGCATCGCGGCTCCGTCGATCTCCTGGCGCGCGCCGGTCGTCGCGCTGGTTCTGATGTTGCTCGCCCTGCTGCTGCTCTGACCGTCTTCCCATAACGCCGGAAAGGCCTGCCCCACCATGCGCATTGCTGTCCCAGCCGAAACGCAAGGGGCGGAAACCCGCGTCGCCGCGACGCCGGAGACCGTCCGCAAGTTCAAGGGCCTCGGTGCCGAGGTCGTCATCGAGACGGGGGCGGGTAAAGCCTCCGGCATTCTCGATGCGGAATACGAGGCCGCAGGCGCGACGATCGCGAAGACGACGGCGGAAGCGCTGGCTGGCGCGGAGATCGTGCTGAAGGTGCGCCGCCCGGGCGAGGGCGAGATCGCCGGCCTTCCGGCAGGCGCGCTCGTCATCGCGACGATGGATCCTTACGGCAACGAAGCGCAGCTGGAGGCACTGGCCAAGGCGAAGGTTGCGGCTTTCGCCATGGAGTTCATGCCGCGCATCACCCGCGCCCAGGTCATGGACGTGTTGTCCTCTCAGGCAAACCTCGCTGGCTACCGGGCCGTGATCGACGGCGCGGCCGAATATGGCCGGGCTCTGCCGATGATGATGACGGCGGCGGGCACCGTTCCGGCGGCGAAAATCTTCATCATGGGCGTCGGCGTCGCGGGCCTGCAGGCGATCGCCACCGCGCGCCGCCTCGGCGCCATCGTGACCGCGACCGACGTGCGTCCCGCTACCAAGGAGCAGGTCGAGTCGCTCGGCGCCAAGTTCCTCGCCGTCGAAGACGAGGAGTTCAAGCAGGCGCAGACCGCCGGCGGCTACGCCAAGGAGATGTCCAAGGAGTACCAGGCGAAGCAGGCGGAACTGACCGCCAGCCACATCGCCAAGCAGGACATCGTCATCACCACGGCCCTCATTCCCGGCCGGCCGGCGCCGAGGCTGATCTCGGCGGCGATGGTCGAGAGCATGAAGCCGGGCTCCGTGATCATCGACCTCGCGGTCGAGCGCGGCGGCAATTGCGAGCTCGCCAAGCCCGGCGAGGTCGTGACGACCGACAACGGCGTCAAGATCGTCGGGCATCTCAACGTGCCCGGACGCCTCGCCGCCACGTCGTCCTCGCTCTACGCCAAGAACCTCCTCGCCTTCGTCGAGACGCTGATCGACAAGGCCGAGAAGAAGCTCGCGGTGAACTGGGACGATGAGCTGGTGAAGGCAACCGCCCTGACGAAGGACGGCGCCGTCATCCATCCGAATTTCGCGCCGAAGGCCTGAGCGAAGGAATTCCGACCATGGCAAATCCCTCTCCCGAACAGGCTCTGGAACAGGCCCGCAACGCGGCGGCCCTCGCCAAGCAGGCGGCCGAGCTCGCCGAGCGCTATGCCGATCAGGCGGCGGCGGCGGCCAGCATCGCGACCGGCGGCGTCGATCCGACGGTGTTCCGCCTCGCCATCTTCGTGCTCGCCGTCTTCGTCGGCTACTACGTCGTCTGGTCGGTGACGCCGGCCCTGCATACGCCTCTGATGTCGGTCACCAACGCGATCTCCTCGGTCATCGTCGTCGGCGCGCTGCTGGCAGTCGGCGTCTCCGCCGCGGATGCCATGGGCGACGGCCCGGTCTGGGCCAAGCTCTTCGGCTTCGTGGCCCTGGTGCTGGCCTCGGTGAACATCTTCGGCGGCTTCCTCGTCACAGAGCGCATGCTCGCGATGTACAAGAAGAAGGGCTGACGCATGGCCGCGAATCTCTCAGCCCTGCTCTACGTCGTCTCCGGCGTCCTGTTCATCATGGCCCTTCGGGGCCTGTCGCATCCGACGACGTCCCGCCAGGGCAATCGCTACGGCATGATCGGCATGGCGATCGCCATCGTCACGACCGTGCTGTTCTTCCCGCCGGCCGGGGCCTCCGGCTGGCTGCTGGTCGCCCTCGGCATCGCCATCGGCGGCGGCATCGGCGCAGTCATGGCCAAGCGCGTGCAGATGACGCAGATGCCGCAGCTGGTCGCCTTCTTCCATTCGCTGGTCGGTCTCGCCGCAGTGCTGGTGGCCGCCGCGGCGCTCTATGCGCCGGAAGCCTTCGGCATCGGCCGTGCCGGCGCGATCAAGGGCGCCAGCCTGTTCGAAATGGCGCTCGGCGTCGCCATCGGCGCGATCACCTTTACCGGCTCGATCATCGCCTTCCTCAAGCTCGACGGGCGGATGAGCGGCAAGCCGATCATGCTGCCGCAGCGCCATGGCATCAATATCGGCCTCGGCATCGCGCTCGTCGTGCTGCTTGCGATCTTCATCAAGAGCGAGAGCCATGCGGTGTTCTGGCTGATCGTCGCGGTTTCGCTGCTGCTCGGCGTCCTGCTGATCATCCCGATCGGCGGCGCCGACATGCCGGTCGTCGTCTCGATGCTGAACTCCTATTCCGGCTGGGCGGCCGCCGGCATCGGCTTCACGCTGGGCAACATGGCGCTGATCATCACCGGCGCGCTGGTCGGCTCGTCGGGCGCTATCCTGTCCTACATCATGTGCAAGGCGATGAACCGGAGCTTCATTTCGGTCATCCTCGGCGGCTTCGGCGGCGACGACGCCGCGGCTGGCGCCGGTGGGGCCGTGGAGGCCAGGCCGGTCAAGCAGGGCTCTCCGGACGACGCGGCCTACATCATGAAGAATGCCGGCAAGGTCATCATCGTGCCCGGCTACGGCATGGCGGTGGCGCAGGCGCAGCATACGCTGCGCGAGATGGCCGACTTGCTCAAGAAGGAGGGCGTCGAAGTCAAATACGCCATCCATCCGGTCGCGGGCCGCATGCCCGGCCATATGAACGTGCTGCTGGCGGAGGCCAACGTGCCCTATGACGAGGTCTTCGAGCTCGAGGACATCAACTCGGAATTCGGCCAGGCCGACGTCGCCTTCGTCATCGGCGCCAACGACGTCACCAACCCGGCCGCGAAGACCGACAAGTCCTCGCCGATCTACGGCATGCCGATCCTCGATGTCGAGAAGGCCAAGACCGTGCTCTTCATCAAGCGCGGCATGGCCGCCGGCTATGCCGGCGTCGAGAACGAGCTGTTCTTCCGGCCCAACACCATGATGCTCTTCGGCGACGCCAAGAAGGTCACCGACGAGATCGTCAAGGCGATGGCGCACTGAAGGGTCTGTAAAAGCGCACACCGCCTTTGTGACGAAGGCCGGTTCGAGAACCGACGGGCGTTCCCGTCATCGGATTGCTGCAAAGGGCCGGCTTGATCGCCGGCCCTTTCGCTTTCCGGCCCGGCCTCGTGATGATTCTGCGCCTCCTGCGGCTCTTCGCCGTCTTCGGCCTTACCGGCTATCTCGGCCTGCTGGGCCTGCTTTATCTCCGGCAGCGCGAGCTGATGTACCCTCGCGATCCGGCGAAGGCCGACATCGCCATGGCGGGCTTGGTTGCCGGGTAGGAAGCGATCGTCGCCACCGCCGATGGCGAGCGGCTCGTCGTCTGGATCGTGCCGCCGCGGGCGGGCAAGCCCGTCCTGCTTTATTTCCATGGCAATGCCGGCAACCTCGCGCGGACGGGCCGGACGGGCCGCTTCCGAGCGCTGACGGAGGATGGCACCGGCCTCTTCGCGGTGAGCTATCGCGGCTATGGTGGTTCTACCGGCAGCCCGAGCGAGGAGGGGCTGCTGCAGGATGCGCGGGCAGCCTATGGCGCGGCCGCAGACCGCTTCGGTACCAGTCGCCTGATCGGCTACGGCGAATCGTTGGGGACGGGCGTCGTCCTGAAGCTGGCGGCGGAGGTGCCGCTGCAGGCCGTGATCCTCGAGGCACCCTATCTGTCGACGGCCGCCGTGGCGCAGGCCGTCTACCCCTATGTTCCGGTGGGGCTGCTGATGAAGGACCAGTTCCGTTCGGACGAGGTCGTCGGGCGGGTCAAGGTGCCGCTGCTCGTCATGCATGGCGAGCGCGATCAGGTCATCTCCTCTGCTCAAGGGAAGGCGCTCTACGCGCTCGCCAACCCGCCCAAGCGCTTCCTGCGCTTCCCCGCGGGGCGGCATGAGGACCTGCCGCAATACGGCTCGCTTGCCGAGGTGCGGCGCTTTCTGGCGGATGTCGAGGCGGGCAGGCTGACAGGCGCGGAAAGCCGCGACGCCGGATCATCGAACTGAACGTCGTCTTCAGCCCGATGCTCTGGCGAGCCGGCGGCGAAGGCCGGCTCGACGCGCCGATCAGCTACGGAACAGGCCGCCGCCGCCGAGACGGGACTGGCCGGCGCGTGCCTGGGCGTTGTTGCCGTCGAGGCCGAGCGCGCGCTGATAGGCTTCCGAGGCTTCCGTCTTCTTGCCGAGCTTCTCGAAAGCGAAGCCCCGGCCGGCCCAGGCGTCGGCATTGCGGTTGTCGACATTGAGCGCTGCCGTGAAATCCTCCAGCGCGGCGTCGTATTTGCCGAGCGCGTTCAGGCTCTGGCCGCGGGCGATGTAGGGGGGCGCGGTGTAGGGATTGCGGTCGATCACCGAATCGAAATCGGTGACGGCATGCTGATGCTGGCCTTCCTTCTGGTAGACGAGGCCGCGCGCATGGAAGGCCTCCGCCGCTTCCGGGTTGAGGCGGATGGCGGTGTTGAGGTCGGCGATGGCCTGCTGGCTGTTGCCCTGCTGGCGCAGCAGGTTGGCGCGGGCGACATAGGCCGGCGCGTAGTTCGGGTTCGCCGTGGTGGCACGGTTGAAATCGGCGAGCGCGGCATCGTTGCGGCCGCTCTGACGCAGCGCGAGGCCGCGATTCGTATAGGCCGAGGCGAGATTCGGATCGATCTGCACCGCCTTGGTGAAATCCGAGATCGCATCGGAGAAGCGGCCGACGCGGGCATAGGCGGCTCCACGGGTATTGTAGGCGCCGGGATCGTTGGGGTTGCGGCTGATGACCTCGGTCAGCGAGCCGATATTGACGTTGGCGTCGGCGGTGTCGCGGGTGTCGAGTTCGGCGATGGCGGGCTGGGAGGAGAGGCCGGAGACGGTGTCGCAGCCTGCGAGCGCCAATGCCATGCCGGCTGCGGCCAGCCAATATCTGCCTCGGATCATGCTCTGCCTCTTTGGTTCCGTGCTTCGTCTGCCGCTTCGCCCCGACCCTGGAGGCTGATCCGGCGCAATGCCGGCAGCGGCGTCCCTGCGCTCCCCAGCCGACAGCGCCTCGCGGAGAGAACGCCTGAAACCCGCCAAAACTTGGTTAACGCAGCTGAAAAACAAGAGCGCCCGGAGCGGGCTCCAGGCGCAACTCGCTATCGGCCCTGCGTCCAGAGCGGCCGGAAGGCCGCCCGGAGCGCGTCAGGGGCGCTTCGGCTTCACCGGCGCGGGCAGGAGGCCTTCGCGCTGCAGCTTCTTGCGGACGAGCTTGCGGGCGCGGCGGACGGCCTCGGCCTTCTCGCGCGCCTTCTTCTCGGAGGGCTTCTCGTAGTGACCGCGGAGCTTCATCTCACGGAAGATACCTTCGCGCTGCATCTTCTTCTTGAGAGCGCGGAGAGCCTGATCGACATTGTTGTCGCGAACGAGAACCTGCACGTGAAACGTCCGTCCTTAGCGGTTGATCCAAGAATAAGGGCCGGCGACGGCACGAGGCACATCGCTCGAAGGTTCGTGCCGATAGCAGAATTCAATTTGCCTGTCCACGCCACAAACCCGTGAAAATCGGGTTTCCGACGGTTTCGGGACTAGGCGTCCTCGCTCATGACCCGGGTGACATGGCCCATCTTGCGGCCGGGGCGGGCGTCGCGCTTGCCGTAGAGGTGCAGATGGGCGCCGGGCTCGGCCAGAATCTCGCGCCAGCGCAGCGCGGCGTCGCCGATCAGATTCTCCATCTCGACCCGGCCCCTGCGGGCGGTATCTCCCAGCGGGAAGCCGCAGACGGCGCGGACATGCTGGTGGAACTGCGAGGTCTGCGCGCCCTCGCTCGTCCAATGCCCGGAATTATGCACGCGGGGCGCGATCTCATTGATGACGATGCGCTGGGCGTCACCTTCTTCCAGCACGAACATCTCGACGGCGAAGACGCCGACATAGCCGAGCGCTTCGCCGATGCGACGCGCGGCTTCTCGCGCGGCGTCGCAAGCTCCGGCCGAGAGATTCGCCGGAACATGGGTGAAGGCGAGGATATGGTCGCGGTGCTCGTTCTCGCAGACGTCGAAGGCGGCGAAGGCACCGTCGAGGCCGCGCGCGGCCACCACCGAGACCTCGCGGGCGAAGGGCACGAACCCTTCCAGGATCGCCGGGAAACGGCCGATCGCCTCATAGGCCTCCGCCAGATCGCTGCCGGGAGCGATCTTGACCTGCCCCTTGCCGTCGTAGCCGAAGCGCCGCGTCTTCAGCACGCAGGGGCGGCCGAGCTCGGCGACCGCCTTCTCGAGGTCGGCGAGCGAATCGACGGCGCGGAAGGGCGCGACCGGCAGGCCGAGATCCGCGACGAAGCTCTTCTCGCTGAGGCGGTCCTGCGTCACGGCGAGCGCGCGGGCGCCGGGATGGAGCGGGACGCGGCCGGCCAGGAAGGCGGCTGTCGCGGCCGGAACGTTCTCGAATTCGTAGGTGACGACATCGACGGCGCCGGCGAAGGCGGCGAGTGCCGCCTCGTCGTCATAGCCGGCGATACTGTGCCGGGCCGCGACGTCGAAGGCCGGGCTGTCGGTCTCCGGCGCGAAGATGTGGCAGCGGATGCCGAGATCGGCCGCGGCGAGCGCCATCATGCGGGCGAGCTGGCCACCGCCGAGAATGCCGAGCACGGCGCCGGGGGCGAGGCCGGTGGGGACGGGCGGGCTCATGCGTCCTCGCGGTTGGGGCGCTCGGCGATGCCGGCGCTCTGGCGGGCACGGTAGGTGTCGAGCCGTTCCGCCAGCTTGTCGTCCGAAAGCGCCAGCACTGCGGCGGCGAGGAGAGCGGCGTTGACGGCGCCGGCCCGGCCGATCGCAAGCGTGCCGACCGGGATGCCGGCGGGCATCTGGACGATCGAGAGCAGGCTGTCCTGGCCCGAGAGGGCCTTGGATTCGACCGGGACGCCGAAGACCGGCAGCGGGGTCAGCGAGGCCGTCATGCCCGGCAGATGCGCGGCTCCGCCGGCTCCGGCGATCACCACCTTGAACCCTTCGGCCTTGGCCCCCTTCGCGAAGGTGAAGAGGCGCTCCGGGGTGCGATGGGCCGAGACGATGCGGGCGTCGTAGGGAATGGCGAGGGCGTCCAGCGCCTCGGCGGCATGGCGCATCGTCGCCCAATCGGACTGACTGCCCATGATGATGGCGACGGGGGGAGTGGTCTCGGCCATGGGCTACGCTCGCGCTCCGCTTCGAGCCCGTTCCGGTCAGCGCAAGCTGACCGGTCAAACGGTCTCGCTCCTTATGAGAGAGGCGGATTCACCGATCAGGCTGGAACAACCTGATCGGACCCGGCTCTCGGGGAAGCGCGCGATCTAGACCGTCCGATGCCGGGGAAGCAAGGGCGAATCGGGACGGCGCCGCCGAAACGAGCCGCTTCAGGCGATGATGTCCGGGGTCAGCGCATCCTCGATCTGGGCGATGCGGTCCTTGAGGTAGAGCTTGCGCTTCTTCAACCGCTGCACCTGGATCTGGTTGACCGCGCCGACATGCTCCAGCGCATCGATGGCGCTGTCGAGATCGCGGTGTTCCTCGCGCAGCCGCGCCAGCTCCGCAGTGAAGGTCTCGACCTCTTCCGGGCTGAGCTCGAATCCCATGGCCATCTCATCGTCGCCGCAGTTGGGGCCGACTATGCCTTTGCCGCCGCGCGCCCGGCAAGAGCGTCGGCGGCGACGCGAGGGTCGGAGAATGAACCTATTCACGACTTTCAAGTGGCAAGCCGGCGAGGATCACAGAATCTCATGAATGCCGTGTGACGTCGCAGGGCAGACGCGAAGCCGGCTCTATGTCAGATTGACCCGTCAATCGCTCATCAGGAGAGTCCAGATGTCGTTGCAAACCCGTCTTGCGGAACTCGAGCGCAAGCACCAGCAGCTTGAAGATGCGATCGCCCAGGCGGTGGCGAGTCCGTCTTCCAGCGACCTCAGCGTGGCCGAGCTGAAGCGGAAGAAGTTGCAACTGAAGGATGAGATCGAACGCGTCCGGCAGACGATTCCGGCGCACACCTTGCATTGAGACAAGGCGGGCTGCCCGGCCCGTCACGAATTCGATGATGCGGATAGGCCGGCCCCTGAAAAGGGGCCGGTTTTCAATTTTGTAGAGGCGTGCGTCAGCGGTTCCCCCAGGGCCGGGAGCGGCGGGAACCTTGTTGCCCGCCGCGGGTTGATCAGCGGCGCTTCAGCAGGGAGGGATAGCATGGGCATCATCTGGACCATCATCATCGGCTTCGTCGCCGGTCTCGTCGCCAAGTTCATCATGCCGGGCTCGAACGAGCCGTCCGGCTTCGTGCTGACGACGATCCTCGGCATCGTCGGCGCCTTCGTCGCGACCTATCTCGGCCAAGCGCTCGGCTGGTACGCACCCGGGCAGGGCGCAGGCCTGATCGGCGCGGTCGTCGGCGCCATCGTGGTCCTGGTCATCTGGGGCGCGATTTCCGGCCGCAATCGCGCGGCCTGAGCCGGAAGTTCATTCAACGCAGAGGAGTGAACGTCGTGAGTGACGACAACAGCAGCAGTGGCTTTCCGTCCCTGACCGCCCTGCTCGGGCTTCTCGCCGTCGCGGGCTATCAGAACCGCGACAAGATCGGCGAATGGCTCGGCGGACGCGGCCAGCCGGAGCCTGGGCAGATTCCGCCCCCCGCATCGCAGCCGGGACAGGCGCAGGCGCTGCCACAGGAGGGCGGTGGCCTTCTCGGCAGCCTCGGCGGATTGCTCGGGGCCGGCGGCGTCGGTGCCGTGCTCAACAGCGGGCTCGGCGAGCTGGTCGACCGCTTCAACCAGGCGGGGCAAGGCCAGAAGGCCGATTCCTGGGTGCGCCAGGGACCGAACGAGGATGTCGCCCCGAACGAGCTGGAGCATGCGCTCGGGCCGCAGGTGATCGACGCCATCGCGCGCCAGACCGGGCTTTCGCGGGAGGACCTGCTGGCGCGGCTGTCGAAGGTCCTGCCTGAGGCCGTCGACAACTACACGCCGGATGGTCGCCTCAGCCGCGGCTGAAGCCTGAGGGTGGCCGTTCGACGTTCCCGCGTCATGGTCGGGCTTGTCCCGGCCATCCACGCCTTCATTGATCGAGGGCGGTGATCAAGACGTGGATGCTCGCCACAAGGGCGAGCATGACGGGTCCGGAGTAGAACGACCGGGTGCGGGCTCCTCAGAGCGCCCGCGCCATCTCGCGCAGCCGGAATTTCTGGATCTTGCCCGTCGAGGTCTTGGGCACCTCGGCGAAGACGATCGTGCGCGGACATTTGAACGAGGCGAGGTGCTGCTTGCACCAGGCGATGATCTCGTCCTCGGTCACGGCGTGGCCGGGCTTTAGCTCGATGAACGCGCAGGGCGTCTCGCCCCATTTGTCGTCGGGGCGCGCCACGACGGCCGCCGCCTGCACGGCGGGATGCTTGTAGAGCGCATCCTCGACCTCGATCGAGGAAATGTTCTCGCCGCCCGAGATGATGATGTCCTTGGAGCGATCCTTGAGCTGGATGTAGCCGTCCGGGTAGCGCACTCCGAGATCGCCGGTGTGGAACCAGCCGCCGGCAAACGCCGCTTCGGTCGATTTCGGGTTCCTGAGATAGCCCTTCATCACGACATTGCCGCGCATCATCACCTCGCCGAGCGTCTGCCCGTCGCGCGGCACCGGCTGCATCGTCTCGGGATCGAGCACGTCGAGGCCCTCCAGCGCCGGGTAGCGCACGCCCTGCCGCGCCTTCTTGGCGGCCTGATCCGCCGCGGAAAGGGCGTTCCAGTCGTCGTTCCAGTCGTTGACGACGGAGGGGCCGTAGCACTCGGTCAGCCCGTAGAGATGCGTCACCTCGAAGCCGGCCTGCTTCATGCCGGCGAGCACCGCCTCGGGCGGCGGCGCGGCGGCGGTGAAGAAGGAGACCGTCTGCGGGAAGTCGCGGCGCTCTTCCGCCGGGGCGTTGAGCAGCGTCGACATCACGATCGGCGCACCGCAGAGATGGGTGACGCCATGATCGGCGAGCGCGTCGTACATCGCCTTGGCCCGGACCTGACGCAGGCAGACATGAGTGCCGGCGACGATCGAGATCGTCCAGGGGAAGCACCAGCCGTTGCAGTGGAACATCGGCAGCGTCCAGAGATAGACCGGATGCCGGCCCATATTGCCGGTGATGACGTTGGAGGTGGCGAGCAGGTTCGCGCCGCGGTGGTGATAGACCACGCCCTTGGGATCGCCGGTGGTGCCGGAGGTGTAGTTCAGCGCGATGGCGTCCCACTCGTCGGCCGGCATCCGCCAGTCGAAATCCGGATCGCCGCCGGCAATGAAATCCTCGTACCCGACGCTGCCCAGCCGCTCGCCGGGGCCGTCATAGACCGGATCGTCATAGTCGATGACCAGAGGCTTGGCCTTGCAGAGCGCGAGCGCCTCCTTGATCGTCTTCGAGAATTCCCGGTCGGTGATCAGCACCTTGGCGTCGCCATGGTCGAGCGAGAAGGCGATGATCGCGGCGTCGAGCCGGGTGTTCAGCGTGTTGAGGACGGCGCCGGCCATCGGCACCCCGTAATGGCATTCGAGCATGGCCGGCGTGTTGGGCAGCATCGCTGCGACGGTGTCGTTCTTGCCGATGCCGTGCTTCGCCAGAGCCGATGCAAGCCGGCGCGAGCGGGCATAAAACTCGGCATAGGAGCGGCGCAGCGGGCCGTGGATGATCGCCGTGCGGTTCGGGAAGACGGCGGCGGCGCGCTCGAGAAAGGGCAGCGGCGTCAGTGGCTGGAAATTCGCCGGGTTGCGGTCGAGATCGGTGTCGTAGGCCGAACGGGTCATTGGAAAACCTTCCACGCAAGCGTGCGCAGCTTTAGCGGCTGACGCGCCCTTGCGTAATCCATCCCTTTTTCCGATGCGGCGCAATCGCGCGGCGTCGGCTCAGCCGAGAAGGTGCAGGCCGCGCACCCCGTCGAAGACCAGCTTCAAACCGACGAGCAGCAAGAGCCAGTAGATGATGCCGTAGAAGCGCTCGGCCGGAATCCGCCGCACCAGCCAGACCCCGGCGAAGGTCGCGGCGACGGCGAAGGGCAACAGCGCGGCGGAGGCCAGGAGATTCTGCGTGGTGAACTGGCCGAGCGCGAGATAGGGAATGACCTTCACCCAGTTCATCGCGGCGAAGAAGACCGCGCCCGTACCGACGAAGATGGCGGGCGGCAATTTCTGCGGCATGACATAGATCTGGAAGGGTGGCCCGCCGGCATGGGCGACCATGCTGGTGAAGCCACAGAAGAAGCCCCAGATGCTGCCTGCCCCCCAGCTCGCACGCGTTGCCATGGCAGGCTTCTTGCCGTCGCTCAGCATGCGGCGCAACGCGAAGCCGACGGAGATCAAGCCGACGGCGAGGACGACGGCGGCATCCGATACTTTCGCGGCCAGCAGATAGCCGATGAGGATGCCCAAAAGCGCTCCGGGCGCCAGAGTCGCGAGATTGCGGAGGTCGAAATCGCGCCGATAGGACCAGACCGACACCACGTCCTGCGCGATCAGGAGAGGCAGCATGATCGCTGCGGCCGTCACAGGCGACACGACCAGCGCCATCAGCGGCAAGGATAGCAATCCGATGCCGGAAAAGCCGCCCTTCGCCAGCCCCGTCAGGACGACGGCCGGCACCATGGCGGCGAAGAAGACGAGATCGAAGGGCATGAGGTGACGTTGTGCCGCAGAGCGAAGGGCAGGAAATGGGCGAAAGTCTTAAGATCGCGCGCTTGCGCTGACCGGGGGGAATGCGCAGGATTTTGCGCAAAATCAGCCCCGCCACCGCCGGCTCGCTGCGGGGCTTTAGGATGAAACCCGGCGCAGAGGAACGCTTCCGATGAATGGCTCCCATGCGGCGTCCGCCCATCCTGCCGATGGCTATCGCGCAACCTATGCCCGCTGGCAGGCCGATCCGGACGCCTACTGGCTCGAGATCGCCAAGGGCATCGACTGGATCAAGCCGCCGCAGCGCGCCTTCGACGCCGCGGCCGGGATCTATGGCCGCTGGTTTCCCGATGCGACCTGCAACACCTGCTTCAACGCGCTCGACCGGCATGTGAGGGATGGGCGTGGCGATCAGGTCGCGCTGATCTATGACAGCCCGGTCACCGGCACGAAGGCGCGCTATACCTACGCGCAGATGCTGGACGAGGTCGCGACGCTGGCCGCCGTGCTGCAGGATCTCGGCGTGGTCAAGGGCGACCGCGTCCTCATCTACATGCCCATGGTGCCGGAGGCGGCCTTTGCGATGCTCGCCTGCGCGCGCATCGGCGCGGTGCATTCGGTCGTGTTCGGCGGCTTCGCCGCCAAGGAGCTGGCGACGCGCATCGACGACGCCGAGCCCAAGGTGATCTTGAGCGCGACCTGCGGCATCGAGCCGACGCGCGTGGTCGAATACAAGCCCCTGCTCGACGGCGCGATCGAGATGGCACGGCACAAGCCGCAGAGCTGCGTGGTGCTGCAGCGGCCGCAGGCGGACGCCTCGATGCATGCTGTCCGGGATAAGAACTGGCGCACGCTGGTCGCCGCCGCCAAGGCGGCTGGGCGTAAGGCCGAGTGCATCGAGGTGGCGGCGACCGACCCGCTCTATGTGCTCTACACCTCGGGTACGACCGGGCGGCCGAAGGGCGTTGTCCGCGACAATGGCGGCCATCTGGTCGTGCTCAAGGCGACGATGGACCAGCTCTTCGATGTCGGGCCGGGCGAGGTGATGTTCTGCGCTTCCGACGTCGGCTGGGTCGTCGGCCACGGCTATATTGTCTATGCGCCGCTGATCCAGGGCGCGACCAGCGTGCTCTACGAGGGCAAGCCGGTCGGGACGCCCGATCCCGGCGCCTTCTGGCGGGTGATCGCCGAGCACGGCGTCAAGGTGCTGTTTACGGCCCCGACCGCCTTCCGCGCCATCCGCAAGGAGGACCCGGAGGGCAGGCATCTCGCCGGGCACGACCTCTCACGCTTCAGGGCGCTGTTCCTCGCCGGCGAGCGGGCCGATCCCGAGACGCTGAAATGGGCCGAGGCGATGCTCAAAGTGCCGGTGATCGACCATTGGTGGCAGACGGAGAGCGGCTCGCCGATCGTCGGCAATCCGATGGGGCTCGGCCTGCTGCCGGTCAAGCACGGCTCGCCGACGGTGCCGCTGCCGGGCTGGGACGTGCAGTGCCTCGACGAGGGTGGACGGCAGGTCTCTGCCGGCACGATGGGGGCGATCGTGCTGAAGCTGCCGCTGCCGCCCGGTGCCCTGCCGACGCTCTGGAACGACGATGCACGCTTCCGGGAGGCGTATCTCGCGACCTATCCGGGCTATTACAACACCTCGGATGCCGGCTTCATCGACGAGGACGGCTATGTCTTCATCATGGGCCGCACCGACGACATCATCAACGTTGCCGGCCACCGGCTCTCGACCGGCGGGATGGAGGAGGTTCTGGCGGCGCATCCGGCCGTGGCGGAATGCGCGGTCGTCGGCATCCGCGACGCGCTGAAGGGCGAACAGCCCTGCGGCTTCGTGGTGCTGAAGGCTGGGGCGAGCCAGACGCCGGCGGAGGTGGAGAAGGAGCTGGTCGCGCTGGTGCGCGAGCGGATCGGCCCCGTGGCGGCGTTCAAGCTCGCCGTGACGGTGAACCGGCTGCCGAAGACTCGCTCCGGCAAGATCCTGCGGGCGACGATGAAGAAGATCGCCGACGGCGACGACTATGCGGTGCCGGCGACGATCGAGGATATCGGCGTGCTCGACGAGATCGGCTCGGCCTTGAAGGGCAGGGGGATCGGGTAGCTTCCGATCTTGCCGTCATTCTCGGGCGAAGCGAAGCTTCGACCCGAGAATCTCAAGACAAGAGAGCACTGGTTTCCGAGATGCTCGGGGCAAGCCCGAGCATGACGCAGTTATTGGGCCTCAGCCCTCGTCGTCTTCGTCCTCGGCCGGGCGCTTGAGCTGCTTCAGCTTGGCGAAGACGGAATCGACGTCGATCGCGGCCTCTTCCTCGCGCTTCGGCCGGCTCATGTCGGCGAAGGGCTGGCTTTCGCTGCGGACGGGCTCCGGCGCGGTGGCTTCCTCCACCGAAAGCAGGGTCGAGCCGGCCTCGGCCAGCGCGGCCGGGCGGTCCTTGGCGGCGCGGCCGACCTCGAAGTCCAGGTCGATCTGCGAGCACAGGCCCAGGCTGACCGGGTCGATCGGGCTGAGTTGCTGGGCATTCCAGTGCGTCCGGTCGCGAATCTGCGCGATCGTCGACTTGGTCGTGCCGATCAGGCGGATGATCTGCGCGTCCTTGAGCTCGGGGTGGTTGCGCAGCAGCCAGAGGATGGCGTTCGGCCGGTCCTGGCGCTTCGAAACCGGGGTATAGCGCGGCCCCTTGGTGCGCTTGATCTCCGGCACCTTCACCTTGCGCTCGGCGAGACGAAGGTGGTGGTTGGGGTTCTTGGCGGCGCGCTCCAGCTCCTCGCGGGTGAGCTGGCCCGAGGTGATCGGATCGAGGCCCTTGATGCCGGCCGCGACCTCGCCATCGGCGATGCCGCGTACCTCGAGCGGGTGCAGTTTGCAGAACTCCGCGATCTGCTCGAAGGTCAGCGAAGTGTTCTCGACCAGCCAGACCGCGGTGGCCTTGGGCATCAGCGGTGTTTGTGACACGGGGCGTCTCCTGAAAGGCCTTCGCGCCCGATCGGGCTCGTCAAGGCTGGGTCGCGGACAAAAGCTCTCATGCGCCGACCGGCCTCCCCGGCCGGCCATCCAAATCATCGACGATGAGCAGGATGGCGCGCCTTATAGGCGAGGGCGAGGCGAGTGTCCATGGAAAGCGTGGGCTTCAGACCGTCAGCACGATCTTCCCGATATGGGCGCTCGACTCCATCAGGCGATGGGCGTCCGCCGCCCGGGCCAGCGGGAAGGTCGCATGGATCTGTGGCTTGCAGCGGCCGGCCTCCAGCAAGGGCCAGACCTTCTCGTGCAGCTCCGCCGCGATGGCGGCCTTCTCCGGTACGGTGCGCGGGCGCAGTGTCGAGCCGGTATGGGTCAACCGCTTCAGCATCAGGCGGCTGAAATTGGCCGTCGTCTTCGGGCCGTTCAGGAAGGCGATCTGCACGATCCGGCCCTGGTCGGCCGCTGCCTCATAGTTCCGGTCGATGTAGTCGCCGCCGACCATGTCGAGGATGAGGTCGACGCCGCGCCCCGCGGTCGCGGCTTTCGCGGCGGCGACGAAATCCTCCGTGCGGTAGTTGATGGCGTGGTCGGCGCCGAGTTCGCGGCAGGCCTGGCACTTTTCGTCGGCGCCGGCGGTTGCCAGCACTGTCGCTCCGAAGGCCTTGGCGAGCTGGATCGCCGTCGTGCCGATGCCGGAGGAGCCGCCATGGACGAGGAAGCTCTCGCCCGCCTGCAGCCGCCCGCGCTGGAAGACATTGGTCCAGACGGTGAAATAGGTCTCGGGGACCGCGCCGGCCTCGATGGGAGAGAAGCCCTTGGGGACGGGCAGGGCGTTGCTCTCATGGACGACCGCATATTCGGCGTAGCCGCCGCCGGCGACGAGCGCGGAGACATCCTGTCCGACGGCGAAACGCTCCGCTCCCTGGCCGCGGGCGACGACCGTGCCGGCGAATTCGAGGCCGGGAATGTCGGAGGAGCCGGGCGGCGGGTTGTAGCCACCCTGGCGCTGCAGGACATCGGGGCGGTTCACGCCGGCTGCAGCGATCGCGACGAGGATCTGGCCGGGGCCGGGTTTCGGAACCGGGCGGGTTTCCGGCTGCAGCGCGTCGGGACCGCCGGGGGCGGCGATGCCGATCGCGGTCATCGTCTCGGGAATGAGCGCCATGCCTGTCGTCCTCATCATGGTGCGGTGCAGCGTGACTGCGGCCGCAACTGGGCTAGCTTGCCGCGCGCAGTTTGAGCAGATGCGAGGCCGCCATGTCGATATTCCCGGAGGATGATCGCCCCAAGCCGAAAAGCCTGCACGAGATCGGGCAGGATCTCTCGATGCTCTCGCTCGCCGAAATCGACGAGCGCATCGCGATGCTGAAAGCCGAGATCGAGCGCCTGGCCGAGGCGCGCGCACGCAAGGACGCGTCCCGCTCGGCGGCGGATGCGTTCTTTCGGAAACTCGCCTGAAAAAAGGGTCAAAGGGAGACACCCCGTTAAGGGGGCGTTAATGATTCCAAAGTATGAATCTCATCATCCAGTTTGTCTGGATGTCGAGTGGCTCCTGCCTACTCTGTTTGACGCCTCCCTGTTGACCTTCGAGCCGCCCTCAGGCGGCTCTTTTTTTGTTCGGTGCCTGCTGCCTTCCCCCGGAGACGGCCGATTCCCGGCCCCTGTGGGGCCGCCGGCCGTGTTCCCTAACAGCCTCTAGCCGCGTTAAGGTTAACGCCAGCTTACCGGCGTCCGAAAGCCTCATCGGCGCTATCCTTGCGACATCGGAGGCATGAACCGTGACGCGTGCCAAAGGCGCACGGGCTTGTGCCGATGGGAGACACCGCATGAACGATGCCCAGCAGCTTGCCATGCAAACGGAGGCGGGCGCGATTTCCTTCGCGCGCGGTTTCGTGCGCTCGGAAGCCTTCATGCTGCTGTTTCGCGAAGGCATGGGGCTGGTTGAGCAGACGGCCTCCTATCTCGATGGCGACGGGCGCAAGGAAGCGGCGGCGCTGCCGCGCGAGATCGCGCTGACCTACGCCACCGAGAGCATGCGCCTGACGACCCGGCTGATGCAGATCGCCTCCTGGCTGCTGGTGCAGCGCGCGGTCGCCGAGGGCGAGCTGACGGCCGAGCAGGCGCGCACCGAGCACAACAAGGTCAAGATCGGCGACCCGATGGTCGCGCCGGCCGAGCACATAGCCCTGCAGTTGCCGGAACGCCTGCGCCATCTGATGGCGCATTCGCAGCGGTTGCAGACGCGCGTGCGGCATCTCGAGAGCCATATGTCCGGAGCCGAGCCGGCCGGCGAGGCGGGAAATCCGGTCCAGAATCAGCTGGCCAGCCTGCAGGCGCGGCTCGGCGTCGGGCGCTGATGTTTCCGCCGGACCGCATCGTCACCCCGGAGCCGCGCTGCTGCGCGGCTTGTCCGGGATGACGGCAGAGGTTGCGCCCGAGGGACCGGCCATCTGGTCCGAACAACAAAAAACCCGGCCGCGAGGCCGGGTTTTCTTGTCTTGGATCAACGACGGCGCCGCAGCGCCGCAGCATCACTTCTTGCCGATCGTGCCCAGGCCCGCGAAGCGCGTGTTGAAGCGCGAGACGCGGCCGCCGCGGTCCAGCATATGCTGGGTGCCGCCGGTCCAGGCCGGGTGGGTCTTCGGGTCGATGTCAAGGTTCAGGGTGTCCCCGTCCTTGCCGTAGGTCGAGCGGGTGAAATATTCGGTGCCATCGGTCATGACGACCTTGATGGTGTGGTAGTCAGGGTGGATGCCGGTCTTGGCCATGACGAAATCCTCGGAACCTTACAAAACGGGCGTGTCGACAAGCAGGCGAGCCTGCCCGGCCCGTCGAAAGAATTCGGATGAGCCTGTCGTGAAGTCGGGTGCACATATCGCAGCCCGGCCGTCAGTGCAAGCTTAGAGGCTCTTGACCGGCTGCGGAGAGGCCCCTGCGGCGTTGCGTCGTTTGCCAAGCCGGGCGCTATGGGCTTCACCGGGGCGAGATTGTTATTGGTCGAAGGAGCGTGCGCGTTGCGCGCGCGAGACGTGAGGAGATCCGGCGCGTGGCCGAGGCTGACAAGAACGACAGGAAGGCGCGGCCCGATTTCCGCTCTCTGGCGACCTTCTGGCCCTATGCCCGTGCGCAGAAGGGACGCATCGCGCTGGCGCTGGTCGCGCTGGTCGTCGCTTCGCTCGCCACGCTCGCGCTGCCGATGGCGGTCCGGCGGGTGATCGATGTCGGCTTCGCCGATGGCGAGAGGCAGCTCGCCAACAATTATTTCGTCCTCCTGATCGGCGTGGTCGCGGTGCTGGCGCTGGCGAGCTCGGCCCGCTTCTATCTGGTGACGACGGTGGGGGAGCGCATCGTCGCCTCGCTGCGGGCTGATGTCTTCCGCCACCTGACGCGGCTGGAGCCCGCCTTCTTCGATTCGAGCCGGGCGGGCGATCTCGTCTCGCGGCTCACGGCCGACACGACCCAGATCAAGTCGACCTTTGCCTCCACCGCCTCCATCGCACTGCGCAACGCCATCATGGCGCTGGGGGCGCTCGGGCTGATGGTGGCGACGAGCCCGCGCCTCTCGGCCATCGTCATCGGGGTGATCCCGCTGATCGTGATCCCGCTCGTGCTCTCGGGCCGCTCCGTCCGCAGGCGGGCGAGGGCGGCGCAGGATCGGTTGGCCGATGCCTCGGCCTTCGCGGCCGAGGCGGTGGGCGCGATCCGGACGATGCAGTCCTTCGGCGCGGCGCCGCAAACCGCCGCCCGGTTCGAGGCGGCGTCGAACGAGGCCTATGCGGCTTCGCGGGAGGCGACCGTCTCGCGGGCGCTGCTCTCGGGCGTCGCGATCTTCCTGGTCAGCGCCAGCGTGGTCTGGGTGCTCTGGACCGGTGCGAGCGAGGTTTTCGACGGGCGGATGACCGGGGGGCGGCTGTCGCAGTTCATTCTCTATGCGGTGCTGGCGGCCAGTTCGCTCGGTCAGCTGTCCGAGGTCTATGGCGATATCAGCGCGGCCGCGGGTGCTTCGAGCCGGCTCGGCGAAATCCTGGCGTTAAAGCCGGCGATCGCGCCGCCGCCGCATCCCAGACCGCTGCCGTCGCCCTCGCTCGGCGAGCTCGCCTTCGAGAACGTCTCGTTCAGCTATCCGGGGCGGATCGAGCCGGCCCTGTCGAACCTCGCCTTCGCGATCAGGCCCGGCGAGCGCGTCGCGCTGGTCGGCCCCTCGGGCGCAGGCAAGAGTACGGTCCTGCAGCTGGCCCTGCGCTTCTATGATCCCCAGGCAGGCCGCGTGGTCGTCGACGGGATCGCCGGGCCGGAGGCCGATCCGGAGGTCTGGCGCGAGCGCTTCGCGCTGGTGCCGCAGGAGCCGACGGTGTTCGGCGTCTCGGTGCGGGACAACATCGCCTATGGCCGGCCGGGAGCCTCCTCGGCGGAGGTCGAGGCGGCGGCGCGGCTTGCCGTGGCTGACGAGTTCATCCGCGCCTTGCCGCAGGGCTACGACACGGTTGTCGGCGAGCGCGGCGTCACCTTGTCGGGCGGCCAGCGCCAGCGCCTCGCCATCGCGCGCGCGGTGCTGAAGGATGCCCCGATCCTTCTGCTCGACGAGGCCACCAGCGCCCTCGATTCGGAAAGCGAGCGGGCGGTGCAGGATGCGCTCGACCGGCTGATGCAGGGGCGCACCACGCTGGTGGTGGCGCATCGCCTCGCGACCATCCTCTCGGCCGACCGCATCCTCGTCATGGAGGATGGCCGCATCGTCGAGGAGGGCAGCCATGCGGAGCTGAAGGCGCGCGGCGGGCTCTATGCCAGGCTGGCGGCGCTGCAGTTCGGGCTGGAAGCGGCGTAGAGGGAGCGCGTCATTCTCGGGCGGAGCGAACGCAGACCCGAGAAACTCGGGCCGAAAAGGGCGCTCCTCCTTGATGAGATGCTCGGGTCAAGCCCGAGCATGACGGTGCGGCTTTCGCCTCAGCGCGGCGGCAGCGAGGCGTAGTAGGCGGCGAGCGCGGCGATTTCCCCGGCGCTCATCTGCCGGGCCATGTAGCGCATTTCCTTATGCACGCGCTTGCCCGAGCGGAAGGCCATCATCTGGTTGTAGAGATAGCGCTCGTTCTGCCCGGCGAGATGCGGCACTTCCGTGTCGCGCGCGATTCCGTCGATGCCATGGCAGGCGGCGCATTCCTCGATGACGCCGGAGCGCGGATCGGCGGCGGCCTGTCGGGGGAGCAGCAGCAAGGCCCCCGCAACCGAGGCGAGGATCAGCCAGCATCGCAGCATCGGGTCAGCGCTCCGTGATCTTGAACTCGATGCGGCGGTTGCGGCGATGCGCTTCGTCGGTGTTGGCGACGTCGAGGGGCTGATATTCGCCGAAGCCGGTCGCCGCGACCCGGTCGGTCGGCAGGCCGCGTGAGATCAGGTACTCGACCACCGCGATGGCGCGGGCCGAGGAGAGATGCCAGTTCGAGGGAAACTGGGCCGTCTTGATCGGGCGGTTGTCGGTATGGCCATCGACGCGCAGAATCCAGGGCAGGTCCGGCGGCATCTCGTTGCCGAGATCGAGCAGGATGGTGGCGAGCTTGTCGAGCTCGACCTTGCCCTCGGGCTTCAGAACGGCCTGACCGGCGTCGAAGAAGACCTCCGACTGGAAGACGAAGCGGTCGCCGACGACGCGGATGTCGGGCCGCGTGCCGAGCACTTGCCGCAGGCGCCCGAAGAAGTCGGAGCGATAGCGCGCGAGTTCCTGCACACGTTGGGCCAGCGCGACGTTGAGCCGCGAGCCGAGCTCGGAGATGCGGGCCTGCGAGTCCTTGTCCTTGGCCTCGGAGGCGGCAAGTGCTTCCTCCAGCGCCGCGAGCTGGCGGCGCATGGCGAGAATCTGCTGGTTGACGAGATCGACCGTCGCCTGGGCACGGGCGGAGAGCTGCTTCTCGGCGTCCAGCGCCTTCTGCGCCTCGGCGAGCTGGGCCGGGGCGCCGTTGTTCTGGCTGGCAAGGGCACCCTGCAGGCGGTTGCGCTCGTCCTGCGAGCGGGTGAGCGTCGACTGCATCAGCTGCAGGCTTTCCTGCGCCTGCCGGTTCGAGGAGCGTTCCAGCGCGAGCAGGTCGGTGAGTTCGGAGATCTGCCTGTTGAGGCGCTCCAGCGCGGTGTCCTTGCCGGTGAGCTCCTGCGAGAGGAAGAACTGGCCGAGCACGAACACCGTGAGCAGGAAGACGATGCCGATCAGCATCGTCGAGAGCGCGTCGACGAAGCCGGGCCAGAAATTCGCATCCTCGCGGCGATTGGCGCGGGAGAGGGCCATCGGTCAGGCTCCTGCGGTGCGGATCGCGGTCACGGCTCGGTGACCTGGTCGGCCGTGAGGCGCTCGATCAGGCGTTTCAGGTCCTTCTCGCGCGACGCCTGCGCCTCGACCCAGTCGCGAATCATCTGCTGCTCGGAGCGCATGTGCTGGACGAGGCCCTGGATGCCTTCGGCGAGATTGGCGAGCGCCTGCGTCGCGGCGCGGTTGTTCGAGGTGCCTTCCGCCATCGCGGCGCTCAGCTTTTCGAAGCGGTCGGCGAGCGGATCGCCCGTGGCGAGCAGGGGCAGGGCGGCATCCGGCGTCGCGGTGCGGGTGCCGAGCCAGCTTTCGAGCTCGTTGCGGAAACGTCGCTGCGCCTGTGCGACCTGGAGGTCGAGGAAGCCGAGAATCAACGAACCGGCGATGCCGAAGAGCGAGGACGAGAACGACAAGCCCATGCCGGCGAGCGGCGCGGAGAGGCCGGCCTTCAGTTCGTCGAAGAGCACGCCGGCTTCGGCGCCGGTGCGCAGCGACTTGATGACGGTGCCGACCGATCCCACGGTGTCGAGCAGGCCCCAGAAGGTGCCGAGCAGGCCGAGGAAGACGAGAAGCCCGGCGAGATAGCGCAGCACCTCGCGCCCGTCGTCGAGCCTGACGGCGATCGATTCGAGGATCGAGGCGGCCTGGGCGGGGGCGAGCGTTCCGCGGTCGAGCGCGGGAAGGACGGGGCCGAACGGCGCGATGACCTGGCCGCGCCCGACTTCCGCGGAGGCGGGGGCGGCGGCGAGATAGGTCGCGTCGCGCGCCTCGCTATAGAGCCGCCAGAGTTCGCGCAGTGCGATCAGAACGCCGACGAGCAACGCGCCGACAATGAGGCCGTTGAGCCCCGGGTTGGTCATGAAGGCGTCGACCAGCCCGGCTTGCAGGATGAAGCCGAGGAAGCCGATCAGGGCGAGAAACAGGAGCGCGCGGATGGTGTAGCGAAGCGGGCGCGAGAAACGGGTTTCCGTTCGCTGGAGTGCGGCCGTCGCCGGCTCGGCCGCGAAATCCTCATTCGCCATGCGTCGTCTTCCGTTCGCCTCGGAGTGCGGGGAGGACTGTCGCCTTCCCCGCCGCCGGGATCAAGCACGAAAGAGCAACACTGCTGTCTCAGGCTGCCGCTGTCTTGAGGGCCGCGCTCAGGGCGCGTTCGCCGGCTTCGTTGCCGCAGATGATGTCCTTGCCGCTCGTTACCGGCTTGCCGTCGAGCGTCCCGAAGGTGCCGCCCGCCTCGCGGATCAGCACGGCGCCGGCCGCGAAATCCCAGGTGTTCAGGCCGCGCTCCCAATAGGCATCCATGCGGCCGGCGGCGACATAGGCGATGTCGAGCGCGGCCGAGCCCATGCGGCGGACATTGGCGAAGCGCGGCATCACGGCGGCGAGTTCCCGCAGGAAGAGGCCGTGGCCGCCCTTGCCGATATGCGGGATGCCGGTGCCGATCAGCATGTCGGTGGGCTCGGTGCGGCCGGAGACGCGCAGACGACGGTTGTTGACGAAGGCGCCCTTGCCCTTCTCGGCCATGAACATCTCGTCCTTGGCGGCGTCGTAGATCACGCCGGCGATGAACTGGTTGTCGCGCTCCAGCGCGACCGAGATGTTCCAGTGCGGGATGCCGCGCAGGAAGTTATGGGTGCCGTCGAGCGGGTCGATATGCCAGCGGTTGCTCTCGTCGGTGCCGTGGACGACGCCGCTCTCCTCCATGACGAAGCCATAGCCGGGGCGGGCTTTCTGAAGCGATTCGCGCAGGATCTCTTCGGCCTTGTGATCGGCCTTGGAGACGAAGTCGCCCGGCCCCTTGGCGAGCACCTGCAGGTTCTCGACCTCGCCGAAATCGCGCTTGAGCGAACGGGACGCCTTCATCACGGCGTCGGTCATGACGGTCATCAGGGGAGAGCGGATCATCGGAAACCTCTTGCGCGCGACGATGGCGCGATGAGCCAGCGGCGCTGACGATGCGCCCGGCAGGAATGGTGACCCGTCACTTGCGCGGCTCTTACTGCGCCGTCAAGACGACGGTGCTGATCCGGTTTGCCGCAATGCGTGCGGCGCGGGTCTGCTGCCCCGGATTCAGACGCTCGAACAGAATATCGAGGCCCGGATCGTCGAGCCCCTGGGCGCGGGCGGTGAGGTGCCAGGCCGCGGCTTCGATCGTGTCGGGCGGCACGCCGAGACCGAACTGGTAGAGCTTGGCGAGCCGGTTCTGGGCGACGGGGTTGCCTTGCCCGGCCGCTTGCCGGAACAGCCTGGCGGCCGCCGCCTCGTCCTTGGCGACGCCGATGCCGTTGAACAGCATGATCGCGTATTCGACGACGCCGGGAAGATTGCCGGCCGCGGCCGACTGTTTCATCCAGCGTGCCGAAACCTGCTCGCTCGCGGGCATGCCGCGGCCCATCCTGGCGAGGATGCCGAGCGCATGCATGGCGTCGCCGACCCCCGCCTTGGCTGCGACCTCGAGACTGGCCACGGCGCGCTTGTCCTCGGCCTCGCGTCCCGTCGCGAGCAGGGTGAGGGCGAGGTTGTAGTTGGCGGTCGGGTGGCCGGCGGCGGCTGCCTTTTCGAGCAGGGCGCCGGCGCGGGCGGGATCGCGCTTGCCGCTCTTCTCGTCGAGAAGCTGGGTCGCGAGCGCAAAGGTGGCGTTGACGTCGCCGCGCGCCTCGGCGCGCTCGTACCACTCGGTCGCGACCTTCTGGTCCGGCGGGACGCCCAGACCCTGCCGGTAGAGCTCGCCCACCAGGGTCATGGCCGCGGCATCGTTGCTGTCGGCCTCGATCCGCTTCAGCGCCTCGGACAGCGCACGCCTGTAGTGGCCGGCCTGATAGGCCCCGTAAGCGTCGTCCACATAGGGGGCTGCGCCGGCCTGGGTCGAGAGCAGGAGACCGGCGAGGCAGGCGAGGCGGGCGAGCCGCTTCATCGCGCGGTCTTCCGTGCGGTGCAGGCGGTGATCGCGGCATTGGCGGCTTCGACCAGCGCGCGGATATCCTGACCCTCCTCGAAGGCCCAGGCGCCGAGCGCGACGAATTCGGCGCCGGTCTCGACCAGGGCCGGCACGGCTTCGGCGTCGGGCGCGTAGGCGACGCAGGGCGTCTCGAAAATCTCGGCCCACCAGCCGGCGCGCTCGACCACGGCGGCGAGCGGCGGCATCGAGCCATCGGGGCGGGGCTCGCCGAACAGCACATAATCCACCCCGGCCTCGCCGGCATCCATGGCGTCGTGGCGGGCACGCAGCCCGCCGACGCCGATGATCCGTTCGTTGCGCAGGCTGGAGCGAGCCTCCGCGATCGCCTCGGGGCCGCCGGTGACATGCACGCCGTCGGCGCCGCCGCGCGTGGCGACGAGCGCGCTGTCGGCGACCACGAGGGCGACGTTGTTGGCCTGGACCGGGCCGGCGAGGCGCTTGACGCGCTCGATCCGGCTGCGGTCGTCGCCGGGCGTGAGGTGCAGCAGGATGGCGGCGATATCGCCACCGGCCATGGCCTGCATCAGGCGGAATGACATCGCCTCCGCGTCCTCGACGGGCGGCGTGACGAGCATCAGGCGGGTGTGGGGGGCGTGTGTGGTCATGATCGGCTGCGCAAACGGCCCGCAGCGAAGTCCAATGTCAAGACCGCAAGCCCGGCGACCAGCCCCCAGAAGGCGGAGCCGATGCCGAAAAGCGAGAGGCTGGAGGCCGCGACGGCGAAGGCAATGACCGCGGCGAAGCGTTCCTTGTCCGACGACATCGCCTGTGCGAGCGCCCCGGTGAACGAGCCGACGAGGCCGAGGCCGGCCACCGCGACGATCAGTGCTTTCGGCAATGCGAGCAGCAGCGCGATCAGCAGGCCGGTGCAGCCGGCGACGACGAGATAGGCGAAACCGTAGATCACGCCGGCCTTCCAGCGCTGGGCCGGGTCGGGATGGGTGTCGCCGCCGGTGCAGATCGACGCGCTGATCGCAGCCATATTGGTCATATGGGCGCCGAAAGGGGCGGTGAGCAGCGAAACGAGCCCGGTGGCGAACAGCGCCGGTGCCGTCGGCGGATTGTAGCCCGCCGCGCGCAGCACGGCGAAGCCGGGCAGGTTCTGGGCGGCCATGGTGACGAGATAGAGCGGAATGCCGATGCCGAGCATGGCACCAATATCGAAGCGCGGCGTGACGAATTCGAGGCCGGTCAGCGCGATGTTCCCCGCCGGCCAGTGGGCGAGCCCGCCCGCGAAGCTCAGGACGATGCCGGCGACCAGCGCCGCGATGACGCCGAGAAACGGGTTCAGGAGCCGCGCGACGAGGAAGATCGCAAGCAGCGGCAACACGAGCAGCGGCGACAGCCGCATCTCGTCGAAGACCGCAACGACGAAGCGGAAAATGACGCCCGCCAGCATGGCCGAGGCGACCGGCATCGGGATACGCTCGATCAGCCGCCCGAGCGGGCGGAAGGCGGCGGTCAGCATCATCAGCGCTGCGGCGACCAGGAATGCGCCGACGGCAGAGGCCATGTCGAAGCCGGTGGCGGCGGCGATCAGCGCTGCGCCCGGTGTCGACCAGGCGCAGATCATCGGCATGCGGTAGCGCCAGGAGAGCCAGATGCTCGGCAGCGCGGTAGCGATAGCGAGCGCGGCGACCCAGGAGACCGTCTGCTCGGCGCTGGCACCGAGCGCCTGCGCTGCGGACAGAATGACGGCGACCGAGGCGGCGAAGCCGACGAAGACCGCGACCAGAGCGGAGAAGACGATCGACATGGCGTTTCTGAGGGGCCGGGCGGAAGGTGGGGCTGCCGTTGAACCAGAAAACGCCTGGCGCCGGAAGGGGCGTGGTTGCAGGGCAGGTGCCTGTCATGCAGTTGTCAATGGACCGGCATAGCTGCTCATTGTTCCAATTCGAGGCAAGCGGGGCGAGCCATGCGCGACGACGACTATGAATCCACCTTCGGCGCCAGCATGCTGGAGCATGAGGATGCCGAGCCGCGCAATCCAACCAACAACCCGACCATGGGCGAGTTGATCTCGCAGCGTTTTTCGCGACGTGGATTGCTCAAGGGGGCGCTCGCCGTTTCGGCGATCTCGGCGACGGTGGGCACGCTTGCGCTTGAAACCGCCGGGGAGGCGCAGGCGCAAGGGGCAAAATCCGCCTTCTCCTTCAAGGAGGTCGAGGTCGGCGTCGATGCCGATCACCATGTCGCCGATGGCTACGAGGCGCAGGTGCTGCTGCGCTGGGGCGACCCGCTGACGGCCGATGCGCCGGCCTTCGATCCGGCGAAGCAGACGCCGGAATCTCAGGGCAAGCAGTTCGGCTACAACAACGACTTCGTCGGCTATGTGCCGATACCCGGTGCGGCCGACCCCTCGGCGCATGGGCTGCTCTTCGTGAACCACGAATACACCAACCCGCATCTGATGTTTCCGGGCGTCGTCGAGATGAAGGACGGCAAGCCGGTGATGAAGAACGCGACGCCGGAGCGCTTCGCGATCGAGGCGATGGCGCATGGCGCGACGGTCGCGGAAATCCGCAAGACCGGCAGCCAATGGGCGCTGGTCAGGGATTCCAAATATAACCGCCGCATCACCGCCGCGACCGAGATGCAGCTCTCCGGGCCGGTTGCCGGCAGCGAGCGGGTGAAGACCAATGCCGATGCCAGCGGGCGCAAGGTGCTGGGCACGCTCAACAACTGCTCGGGCGCGCTGACGCCCTGGGGTACTTTCGTCTCGGGCGAGGAGAACTTTCATGGCTATTTCTCCGGCAAGCTGCCGGAGGGGCATCGCGAGGAGGCGAACTACAAGCGCCTCGCCGTGCCGTCCTCTCCTTACGCCTGGGGCCGCTTCGAGGAGCGCTTCGATCTCGCCAGGGAGCCGAACGAGGCCAACCGCTTCGGCTGGGTGATCGAGGTCGACCCCTTCGATCCGAACTCGGTGCCCAAGAAGCGCACGGCGGTCGGCCGCTTCAAGCATGAGGGCGCCGACATGATCGTCGCCAAAGACGGGCGCGTGGTCGCCTATCTCGGCGACGATGAGCGCTTCGACTATGTCTACAAATTCGTGACAGTCGGCCGTTTCGATCCGAACAACCGCGCTGCCAATCTCGACCTGCTCGATTCCGGCACGCTCTACGTCGCCAAGTTCGCGGCGGACGGCACGCATGAATGGCTGCCGCTGGTCTTCGGGCAGGGGCCGCTCACCGCCGCCAATGGCTTCCAGAACCAGGCCGACGTGCTGATCGAGGCGCGTCGCGCCGGCGACCTGCTCGGCGCGACCAAGATGGACCGCCCCGAGGACATCACGCCCAACCCGGTGACGGGCAAGGTCTATGTGATGCTGACCAACAATACGAGCCGCAAGGACGGTGAGGTCGACGCCGCCAATCCGCGCGCCAAGAACGCCTTCGGCCATATCATCGAGATCGCCGAGGCCGATGGCGACCATACCGCGACCAGGGGGCGCTGGGAGATCCTGCTGAAATGCGGCGATCCGTCCGTGGCGGCGGTCGGCGCGAGCTTCTCGACCGATACGACCAAGAACGGCTGGTTCGGCATGCCCGACAATGCCGTGGTCGATTCCGCCGGGCGGCTCTGGGTCGCGACCGACGGCAACGGCATCGACGTGACCGGGCGCACCGACGGGCTCTGGGCGGTCGATACCGAGGGCGGCGCGCGCCGGACCTCGAAGCTGTTCTACCGCGTGCCGCATGGCGCGGAACTCTGCGGCCCCTGCTTCACGCCGGACGACACCACCGCCTTCGTCGCCGTGCAGCATCCCGGTGATGACGGGCCGGACTGGCCGGAATTCGGCCGCCGCTCCTATTACGAGGACCTCTCGACCCGCTGGCCGGACTTCAAGCCGGATATGCCGGTGCGGCCTTCAGTGGTGGCGATCACCCGGAAGGGCGGGGGGAAGATCGGGGTTTGAGGCTTTTCTCTCCACGCGGCTGAAAGCCTGAGCGCGGGAACCCTCTCCTGTAAGGAGAGGGTAGGGTGAGGTGTCGGCCGTTGGACGTTTAGCCGCAACCTCACCGCGTTCCTGAGCAAGGGCGCATAATTCGGGCAGGGGCCTACACCTCACCCCTGCCCCTCTCCTTACAGGAGAGGGGTTCCCCGCGTGTTACCGGGACGAGTCGAGCCTTTACGCCGCCTTCTTGGCTCCGAAGGTCGGGTCGAGTTCGCCCTTGGCGTAGCGCTTAGCCATCTCGGCCAGCGTGATGACGCGCTTGATCTTCGAGGCCTGGCCGGCGGTGTTGAACTCCTCAAGGCGCTGCTTGCAGAGCTTGGTCATCGCTTCCATGGCGGGCTTCAGATACTTGCGCGGGTCGAATTCGCCCGGGTTCTCCGACAGGATCTTGCGGATCTGGCCGGTCATCGCCATGCGGTTGTCGGTGTCGATATTGATCTTGCGCACGCCGTGCTTGATGCCGCGCTGGATCTCCTCGACCGGCACGCCCCAGGTCTGGGGCATCTTGCCGCCATACTGGTTGATGATGTCCTGGAGGTCCTGCGGAACGCTGGACGAGCCGTGCATGACGAGATGCATGTTCGGCAGCTTCTTGTGGATCTCCTCGATGACATGCATCGCCAGGATCGCGCCGTCGGGCTTGCGGGTGAACTTGTAGGCGCCGTGCGAGGTGCCCATGGCGATGGCGAGCGCATCGACCTTGGTCTCGGCGACGAACTTTACGGCCTCGTCGGGGTTGGTCAGGAGCTGGTCATGGCTGAGCTTGCCCTCGAAGCCGTGGCCGTCCTCCTTCTCGCCTTCGCCGGATTCCAGCGAGCCGAGCACGCCGAGCTCGCCCTCGACCGAGATGCCGCCGAGATGGGACATCTCGGTGACGGTCTTGGTGACGCCGACATTGTAGTCCCAGTCGCCCGGCGTCTTGCCGTCGGCCTTGAGCGAGCCGTCCATCATGACCGAGGTGAAGCCGGCCTGGATCGCGGTCATGCAGGTCGCCGGCTCGTTGCCGTGGTCGAGATGCACGCAGACCGGGATATGCGGATAGATCTCGGTCACGGCGTCCATCATGTGCTTGAGCATGATGTCGTTCGCGTAGGAACGGGCGCCGCGCGAGGCCTGGATGATGACCGGCGCGTCGGTCGCGTCGGCAGCCGCCATGATCGCCAGCGCCTGCTCCATGTTGTTGATGTTGAAGGCGGGCACGCCGTAGTCGTTCTCGGCGGCATGATCGAGCAACTGGCGAAGCGTGATACGGGCCACGATTGGCACTCCCCTTTGGCTAATCTGTATGCAGGTGGATTTAGTGCGTAAGCGCCCCGCGCGCAAAGCGAAAGCGTTACATGCTGAACATGCGAAGGGCCGCCCGTCGCCGGGCGGCCCTTGCGATAGCCATCGAAATCAGGCTTTCCGCAGCGCCTCGACGCCCGGCAGGGCCTTGCCTTCCATCCATTCGAGGAAGGCGCCGCCGGCTGTCGAGATATAGGTGAGGTCGTCCGCGACGCCGGCATGGTTCATGGCCGAGACGGTGTCGCCGCCGCCGGCGACTGCGACGAGTTCGCCGGCCTTGACGCGCTTGGCTGCGGCCTTGGCGACGGCGACGGTCGCGGTGTCGAAGGGCGGCAGCTCGAAGGCGCCGAACGGCCCGTTCCAGACCAGCGTCTTCACCTTGTCGAGCCGCAGCACGACCTCGGCGATCGAGAGCGGGCCGGCATCGAGGATCATCTCGTCGGCTTCGACGCCGTCGACCGGCACGACCCGGTAGCTCGGATGCGCCTTGAACTCGCGCGCCACCAGCACGTCGACCGGCAGCAGGATCTCGCAGCCGGCGGCCTTGGCCTTCTCCTCGATCTCGCGGGCGGTGCCGAGCAGGTCATGCTCGCAGAGCGACTTGCCGACATTGATGCCGCGGGCGGCGAGGAAGGTGTTGGCCATGCCGCCGCCGATGGCGAGGACATCGACCTTCTTCACGAGGTTGCCGAGCAGATCGAGCTTGGTGGAGACCTTGGCGCCGCCGACGATCGCCATCACCGGCCGGGCCGGGTTGTCGAGGCCGGCCGAGAGAGCTTCGAGCTCCGCCTGCATGGTGCGCCCGGCATAGGCCGGCAGCACATGGGCGAGGCCCTCGGTCGAGGCATGGGCGCGGTGGGCGGCCGAGAAGGCGTCGTTGACATAGACATCGCCATTGGCGGCGAGCGCCTTGACGAACTCCGCGTCGTTCTTCTCGTCCCCGGCGTGGAAGCGGGTGTTCTCCAGCAGCAGCACGTCGCCGTTCTTCGCGGCGGCCAGCGCCTTGGCGACGGGCTCGCCGATGCAGTCTTCGACGAAGGCGACGGGGCGGCCGAGCGCCTGCGTCAGCGCCGGCACGACCTGCTTCAGGCTGTTCTTGTCGTCACGGCCCTTCGGGCGGCCGAAATGGGCGAGAAGGACGACCTTGCCGCCCTTGTCGGCGATCTCGCGGATCGTCGGCAGGATGCGGTCGATGCGGGTGGTGTCGCTGACCTTGCCGTCCTCCATCGGGACGTTGAGGTCGACGCGGACGAGAACGCGCTTACCGGCAAGGTCGGCGTCGTCGAGGGTGCGGAAAGCGGTCATCGCGCCAGCAGGCTCCCGAACAGGCCGGGCACGCCGAACCTTAGCACCAGGATGGTGAGGGTGACGGAGAGGACGGCGGTGACGATGGCGGTCATGAACAGCGTGCCGGTACGCGGGGTCGCGTCGACGCGGTCGCGCAGATTGGCGATCTCGTTGCGGATGGCGGCGAAATCCATGGTGCCGGCTGCGGCATCGACCTTATGGGCGCTGCGCTCCAGCGAGGCTTCGGCGCGGGTCAGCACGGCCTCGTAGCGGGCGAACTTCTCCTCGATACGCGCGGCCTTCTCCTCGATGCGGGAGAGCTGGTCGAGCTGGCGCGGCTCGAGCTTCGTGGCGACTTCGGCGGAGGCCGACGGCGCGGAGGTCACGGCTACGGGGGAGGGGCTGAAGGCGGGGGGCGGCGGCGTCACGGCAGACAACTCGGCGGTTGCAGCGGACGTAACAGTCGGCTCGATCTTGGCCATGGGCTCTCCGTAGCTGGGAGGAAGTGGCGGGGCCGCGCCAGGCACGGCTGCGGCCCCGCTTCAGCGATGGATCAGAGCAGGGCGCCCATGGCGACGGCCGTGTCGCTCATGCGGTTCGAGAAGCCCCACTCGTTGTCGTACCAGGACATCACGCGCACGAACTTGTCGTCCATGACCTTGGTCTGGTCGAGCGCGAAGGTCGAGGATGCCGGATCGTGGTTGAAGTCGATCGAGACGTTCGGCTGGTCGGTGACGGCGAGGATGCCCTTCAGCGCGCCACGCTTCGACGCCTTGATGATGGCCTCGTTGATCTTCTCGACCGTGGTCTTGCGCTTCGCGATGAACTTGAAGTCGACGACCGAGACGTTCGGGGTCGGCACGCGCACCGAGGTGCCGTCGAGACGGCCCTTGAGCTCGGGGATGACGAGGCCGATCGCCTTGGCGGCGCCGGTCGAGGTCGGGATCATCGAGAGCGCGGCGGCGCGGCCGCGATAGAGATCCTTGTGCATCGTGTCGAGCGTCGGCTGGTCGCCGGTATAGGCATGGATTGTGGTCATGAAGCCCTTGTCGATACCGACGGCGTCATGCAGCACGCGCACGACCGGCGCGAGGCAATTCGTGGTGCAGGAGGCGTTGGAGACCACGAGATGATCCTTGGTCAGCTCGTGCTGGTTGACGCCGAAGACGACGGTCAGGTCGGCGCCGTCGCAGGGGGCCGAGACCAGGACGCGCTTGGCGCCGGCGGCGAGATGGGCGCTCGCCTTCTCCTTGCTGGTGAAGAAGCCGGTACATTCCAGCGCGATGTCGACGCCGAGCGCCTTGTGCGGCAGGTCCTTGGGGTCGCGGATCGCGGTGACCTTGATCGGGCCGCGGCCGACATCGATCGTGTCGCCGGAGACGGTCACCGTGCCGGGGAAGCGGCCATGGACGGAGTCGAAGCGGAAGAGGTGAGCATTCGTCTCGACCGGGCCGAGATCATTGATCGCGACGACCTCGATATCCTTGCGCTTCGACTCGATGATCGCGCGCAGAACGTTGCGCCCGATACGGCCGAAGCCGTTGATCGCCACCTTAACCGTCATATCTTCCTCTCCTTCGCCAGAGCACGCGCCGATCTGGCTGCTTCTCAGCCAGATCGGATCACGCGTTCTCTATCACTATTAGAGACGGATTCACCGATCAGGTTGGAACAACCTGATCGGATCCGGCTCTAGCGAACCGGCGCAGCCGTCGCTATCCACGCGGGCAATTCGGCCAAAGAATGGCCGAACGCAAGACCTCTTTCGGGAATATCAGTCCTGTCTGCGAGAAACAGGGCTCAGGCGTTGTGCTTCTTCATCGCAGCGTCGGCGATCGCCTCCGCCGTGATGCCGAAGTGCTTGTAGACCTCCTTGTAGGGGCCGCTCGCCCCGAAAGAATGCATGCCGACGAACGCGCCGTCATGGCCGATCACCGCATCCCAGCCGAAGCGCACGCCGGCCTCGACCGCGACCTTGACCGGGGCGGAACCGACGATCGCGGCCTGGGTGGCCTCGTCCTGCTGCAGCAGAAGCTCGAGCGACGGCACCGAGACTACGCGGGCGCGCACGCCCTTCTCGGCGAGCAGCTTGCGTGCGGCGACGGCGAGCTCGACCTCGGAGCCGGAGGCGAAGAGCGAGACCTGGGCCTTGCCGCCCTCGGCGGCTAGCAGCTCGTAGGCGCCGGTGGCGGAGCGGTTCTTGGCCGTGGCGTCGGTGCGCAGCTGCGGCAGGTTCTGGCGCGACAGGGCGAGGACCGTCGGGCCGTCGGTGCGCTCCAGCGCGGCCTGCCAGGCTTCGGCGGTCTCGATGGCGTCGGCCGGGCGGAAGACGCGCATGTTCGGCATGGCCCGCAGCGAGGCGATCTGCTCGACCGGCTGGTGGGTCGGGCCGTCCTCGCCGAGCCCGATCGAGTCATGGGTCATGACGTAGACGACCGGCAGACCCATGAGAGCGGCGAGGCGCATCGACGGGCGGGCATAATCGGCGAAGACGAGGAAGGTGCCGCCGGCCGTGCGGAAGCCGCCATGCAGGGTGATGCCGTTCATCGCGGCGGCCATGCCGTGCTCGCGGATGCCGTAGCGGACATAGCGGCCCTTCGGAGTCTTCGGCGTGAAGTCCTCGGCAGCCTTGGTGCGGGTGTTGTTCGAGGGCGTGAGATCGGCCGAGCCCATCACCAGCTCCGGCATGACCGGGGTGATGGCTTCCAGCGCCAGTTCCGAGGCCTTGCGGGTCGCGACCGCCTGCGGTGCTGCGATCAGGGCCTTCTTGTGGGCGAGGATCGCCTTGTCGAGCTTGGCCGGGATGCCATGGCCGAGACGGCGGTCGAATTCCCCGCGCTTGCGCTCGGAGAGGGCGGCGAAGCGCTCGCTCCAGTCCTTGTGCGCGGCGGCGCCGGCGGCGCCGAAGCCGCGCCAGGCCTTCAGAACGTCGGCCGCGACCTCGAAGGCGCCGCCGGCGATGCCGAGCTTCTGCTTGGCGGCGGCAAGCTCCTCGGCGCCGAGCGGCTCGCCATGGGCCTTGGAGGTGCCGGCCTTCTTCGGCGCGCCGAAGCCGATCACGGTCTTGCAGGCGATCATGGTCGGCTTGTTCGACTTCTGGGCGCGGCGGATCGCGGCCTCGATGGCCTCGGGATCATGGCCATCGACACGCTCGGAGCGCCAGCCGCAGGCCTTGAAGCGCGCGACCTGGTCGACATTGTCGGTGATCGAGAGCGGGCCGTCGATCGAGATGCCGTTGTCGTCCCAGAGCACGATCAGCTTGTTGAGCTTCTGATGGCCGGCGAGCGCGATCGCTTCCTGGCTGATGCCTTCCATCAGGTCGCCGTCGGAGGCCAGCACGTAAGTATGGTGGTCGACGACCTTCTTGCCGAACTCGGCAGCGAGCATGCGCTCGGCCATCGCCATGCCGACGGCGGTGGCGAGACCCTGGCCGAGCGGGCCGGTGGTGGTCTCGACGCCGGCGGTCATGAAGTTCTCGGGGTGGCCGGGGGTCTTCGACTCGAGCTGGCGGAAGGCCTTGAGGTCGTCGAGCGCCATCTCCGGAGCGCCGGTGAGATAGAGCAGGGCATAGAGCAGCATCGAGCCGTGGCCGGCCGAGAGCACGAAGCGGTCGCGGTCCGGCCAGCGCGGATCGGCGGCGTCGTATTTCATCACGCGGGTGAACAGCACGGCGGCAATGTCGGCGGCGCCCATCGGCAGGCCGGGGTGGCCGGACTTGGCCTTCTCGACGCCGTCCATCGCCAGGCCACGGATGGCGTTGGCGAGCTTGTCGTGCTGGGCGCGGTCGATGCTGGTCATGATGGTCTCACGGGCTTAAGTCGGACGGCGGGAGGGCCGGACCGGCCTGCGCGACAGCGGGCCGGCGAGGATGGGAAGGCAGTTTTGCAGCTGCTTTTGGCAAGCTTCGGAAGGACGGGTGGATTAGGCCCGGCTCTCCCCTTGAGTCAATTCGCGGAGCCCTGCTTTCAGGGTCGCAGGCACTGGTTTTGGGCGGTTTTCCGCAGGCGGCGCTTCCGCTGCGGCGAACAAGCCCTTGCCGGTTCGCGTTTCCGTGCCTCAGGCGACGATTCCTGCTTTCCGGCGTTCTGCTGTAAATTAGAGCACGAATCGTGTGAGCCGACTTCGGTCTGAAAGGAGAGCGATGGTGGCGAGCCTGATGCTGGACAATGCGCTGGCGCGTCTGGACAGCGCCTTGGGGCAGCTCGAGGCGGCGGCGCGGCGGCGGGTCGAGGCGGAACGCGGCCGGGGCAATCTCGAAACCGAGCTGGCGCTGATGCAGGACGATCGGGCGCGGCTCGCGGCCGATCTCGACGGCGCGATGGCGCGGCTCGGTCATGTCGAGACGGCGGCGGCCGATGTCGACCAGCGGCTGCAGCGCGCCATGAACGTCATCGGCGCGGTGATCGAGCGGGTGCAGGCACAGCAGCCGGTCGAGGAGCCCGAACCCGAGCACGAAGCAAGCTAGAGCGGAAGGCAGGAGAGCGGATGCCGCAAGTCAACGTCATGATCTCCGGCAAGGCCTATCGCATGGCCTGCGGTGAGGGTGAGGAGGCCCATCTGGAGGGGCTTGCCCGGTTCTACGACGAGAAGATCGGCGAGATGCGGCAGGCTTTCGGCGAGATCGGCGATATGCGGCTGCATGTGATGGCGGCTCTGATGGTGGCCGACGAGGTCCATGAATTGAAGCAGAGGCTGGCGAGGCTCGAAGCGGATCTCGCCGCGACGCAGGGTGACGCCGGGGCGGCCGACAGGCGTCTGAACGAAGTCGAGGATCGGGCGGCGGAAGCGCTGGTCGCGGCGGCCGAGCGGATCGAGGGCGTGGCGAAGAGCCTGATCCCGACGGCGGTGGGGTAGGGTCATGCGTCATGCTCGGGCTTGGCCCGAGCATCTCTGGGCGGGAATGCGTCCCTTCCTGCCGGGGATTCTTGGGTCTGCGTTTCGCTTCGCCCGAGAATGACGCCCCGTTCAAGAAAGAAAAAAGCCCCGGATGTCGCCATCCGGGGCTTTGCATTTTCAGGCTGATGTAGATCAGACGCCGGGGGCGCCGCCGGCCCCGTCCAGCACCGTGACGGCGCGGCGGTTCTGCGACCAGCAGGAGATGTCGTTGCAGACCGCGACCGGGCGCTCCTTGCCATAGGAGATGGTGCGCATGCGGTTCGCCTGGATGCCGCGCGAGGCGAGATAGTCGCGCACGGTTTGGGCGCGGCGGGCGCCGAGCGAATAGTTGTATTCGCGCGTGCCGCGCTCGTCGGCATGGCCCTCGACCGTGAAGGTGTAGCGCGGATAGCGCTGCAGCCAGCCGGCCTGCTTGTCGAGGGTGGCGGTAGCGGTCGAGGTCAGGTCGGTGGAGTCCGTCTCGAAGAAGACGCGGTCGCCGACGTTCACCACGAAGTCCTGGGCGCTGCCGGGCGTCGCAGCACCGCCGGCGCCGAAGCCCGAGCCATCGGCGTTTTGGTCCTTGGCGCAGGCGCCGAGCGCGAGCGTCGCGGCGATGGCGGCGGCGAAACGGACGGAACGGCCGCCGGCGAAAAGCGTGGTCATCATGGTTGAACTCCGGGCGATCGAAATCGTGTCGAAATCTCGTTGCGAAATCTTTTGGCGTCGCGCTTCAGGACGGCGATGCCTTGCTGCCATCAATGAAGCGTCAACCTAAACGAGACCTTGCCAAATCAGGGCGAAGTGGCGGCATTGCGGCTTATGGTTAACCAAATATGGCGAAAGCCGTTTCCGGACTCGGCCGTGGCCTTGGGGACACAGTTGGCCGGGCAGGGCTTCGAGAGGCCGGCCAGGGTGGGGTGGGGGCAGGCCGGGAGCGATTGAGTTTCGGTGCCGGGTGGGCGGCGGAGCTGCGTGGCGACCATGCGACGAGCCGAGGCCCGACAGGCCTCCGGCGGCACAGGGCGACGATATCCCGTCTCCCCGCGCCGCCGGCGCTAATCACTGTCGTCAAAGGTCCTGGCAATGAGGCTCAGGCCGCCTTCGTGCTCGTCGCTGGCGTCACATTCTGATTCATGCGGAACAGGTTCGACGGGTCGTAACGCTGCTTCAGCATGGCCAGACGATGATAGCTGCCGCCATAGGCTTCCCGGACGCGCTCCATCTCGTCGGCCGGCATGAAGTTGATGTAGGCCGTCCCGGCGGAGAGAGGCCGGGCCGCTTCGAAGAGCGCGCGCGCCCAGTCGATGCAGCTCGGGTCCATGCCCGGTTCGCGCCAGCGCGCATGAACGTTCATGACGAAATGCGAGCTGCGCTGCGGGAACGCCGTGGCGTCGGGGGCGACCCGACCTGCCTCGCCGCCGACATGGGCGATGAAGATCTCGCATTCCGGGCCGGGGAGGCGGCGAGCGGCGTCGATGAGCAGGCCGATCGCCTTGTCCGAGAGATCGGTGAAGTCGTGGCTCTTCCAGTAGTTGCGGGCTCCGGGGGCGAGCAGGGGGTCGAAGGCCTGCTGCCATGCCGTGAACGGCGCGGGTCCCACCACATCGGCGATCGGCTTGCCGATCGCGCGCAGCCTCGCGGTAGCCTTCCCGCCTTCGGCCAGGTCGCCGCAGTAGCACATGGCGAGGATCAGCACCTCCTTGCCGTGCCATTCCGCGGGGAGAAACGGGAGCGGCGGCGCCCGCCGCATCACGGCCCAGCATGTCAGCTCGTCGGGTGCGAGCGCGAGCGCCTCCCGGTATTCCCGCAGGACCGTTTCGGCGTCGCCGAGCGGATGCACGACGAGACCCGCCAGCACCTGCGGGCCAAGCTCGTGAAGGCGGAATTCGAAGGCCGTCACGACGCCGAAATTGCCGCCGCCACCGCGCAGGGCCCAGAACAGGTCCGGATTCTGCGTCTCGCTGGCGCGCCGGAGCTCGCCATCGGCCGTGACCACCTCGACCGACACCAGATTGTCCAGCGTCAGGCCGAATTTCCGCGTGATCCAGCCGAAGCCGCCTCCCAGCGTCAGCCCGGCGATACCCGTCGTGGAGTTGATGCCCGTCGGCACGACGAGGCCGACGGCCTGGGTTTCCTTGTCGATGTCGGCGAGCGTCGCTCCCGGCTCGACCCTGGCCCGCCTTGAGGCGGCGTCGACGCGCACCGACGTCATCTGCGAGAGATCGATCATCAGGCCGCCGTCGCAGACGGCGTTTCCGGCAATGCCGTGGCCACCGCCCCGCACCGAGACCAGCAGCTCGTTGTCGCGTGCGAAACGGACGGCGCGAACGACATCGGCGGTAGTCTTGCAGCGAATGATCAGTTCAGGCCGACGATCGATCATGCCGTTCCAGATCGCGCGCGCGTCGTCGTAGCCGGCGTCGCCGGTATCGAGGATGCTGCCGTCGAGTTGCGAGGCGAGCTCTTCGATCACCGCGGTCGCGATCGTCTTCCTTCCGGTCGTCAACGTCCTGAAGCTGTGCGCAGGCATGATGGTTCCTCCAGAGTGGACCCCGGGGCGTCGCTCCCGGCCGCCGGGAACCTGCGTCCATTCGAGACGTCGTTCCGTGACGAAGGTCACACAGCAACAAGGAAGCCGCCCGGCGCGGGCCGAGCGGCTTGCAAGGAACTCATGGGCTGTTCGCTGCGGGCCTGGGCCGTCAGCGCGCCCCGCTCAGCAGCGGCGACCAGGTCGGGTCGGAGGCGAAGGCGGGCGTTGGCACGGGCACTTCGACGCGGCCGGTGATGTCGACCATGTACAGTTTTCCGCCGGACTGTCCGCCCGGATCGCGGAAGAACATGATGTACTGGCCGTTTGGCGCCCAGTTGGGCGCCTCGTTGTGGAAGCCCTCGGTCAGGATGCGCTCGCCCGAGCCATCGGGGCGCATCACGCCGATGGCGAAGCCGCCGCCGCCCTGGCGGGTGAAGGCGATCAGGTCGCCGCGCGGCGACCAGGAGGGCTGCGAGTAGCGACCCTGGCCGAAGGAGATGCGCTGGCCGTCGCCGCCGGCTGCCGGCATCACATAGAGCTGCTGCTGCCCGCCGCGGTCGCTCTCGAAGACGATGCGCGAGCCGTCCGGCGCATAGGAGGGCGAGGTGTCGATCGCAGCCGTCGAGGTCAGGCGCATCGTCGAGCGCGAGCCGATGTCGATGGCGTAGAGATTGGCATTGCCGCCCTGCTGCAGCGAGAGCACCACGCGCTGGCCGTTGGGCGCGAAGCGCGGGCTCGAGCTCATGTCAGGGAAGTTGCCGACGACTTGGCGCTGCCCGGTCTCGATGTTGAGCACCTGCACCCGGGGCTGTTCGCCCTGGCGCTGGGTCATGAAGGTCACGTCCTGCGACACCGGCGAATAGCGCGGCGTCACCACGGAGGTGTCGCCATTGGTCAGGTAGCGCACATTGGCGCCGTCCTGGTCCATGATGGCGAGGCGCTTGCGGCGGTTCTCCTTCGGGCCGGATTCGTCGACGAAGACCACGCGAGTGTCGAAGAAGCCGCCCAGGCCAGTGATCTTGCTGAAGATCGCGTCCGAGATGATGTGGCCGACGCGGCGCGCATTGCTCGGGTCGGTGAAGTATTGCTGGCCGTCGGTCTGCGTGCCGGTCGCGACATCCCAGAGTCGGAACTCGGCGCGGATGCGACCGGCCTCGCGCGCGACGCGGCCGGTGACCAGCGCCTGCACGCCGCTGGCCTTCCACGCATCGAAGCGCGGCGCGGCATCGAAGGGCGGGTTCGGCTCTGGAAAGCGGCTCTTGTCGATCGGCGTGAAATAGCCGCAGCGCTTCAGGTTGTTGGCGATCACGCCGGAGACGAGCACGCCGCCCTCGCCGCCGAAATCGGCGATGGCGATCGGCATCGGCTGGAACGCGCCGCCGCGCAGGTCGATGACGAGCTCGGCGCGGGCCGCGGCCGGAACCAGCAGCGCGGCGCCGGCGGTGGCGAGGAGGCGGCGGCGCGTCGGCGCGGCCGTCAGGAAGGGGAAAGGGTTACGGTCGATCATCGGGGTCACATGACGTCCCTTGCGTCGAAATTGACGACGACGTCACGCCAGTCGTCATAGTAGGCGGCGAATTGAGCCGGAATGCGCAAAGGCGCGCAGCGGCGGGTGGCGGTCAGCGCCGAATCGGCGGCGACGCGGAAGAGCGGGTCGGACGAGGAGTTGATGACGCCGGGCTGCCCGGCGAGCGAGCCGTCGGCATTCAGCTTCATCCGCACGGACGGCACGACATTGCCGTTGCCATGCGCGTTGGCGAGCGCGATCGGCACGTTCCAGCACTTCATGAGCTGATCCTGGATGATGCCGATGAGCTGTGCCCTGAGCGAGGGGCTGAGCTTCTGCGAGGCGCCCCGCTCGGTGCCGAGCGACGCGGTGCGATTGACCTGCGGTGCGGAGGAGCCCGACGACTGCGCCTTCTCCTTGGACTGGAGCAGCTTGGCGATATCGCTGGCGTTGAAGTTCTTGGCGATTTCGGCCTCGCGCTTGGCCTTGGCTTCGGCCTCCTGCTTGGCCTTCGCTTCGGCGGCGAGTTTCGCCTTCTGCTCGGTCTCGGCTTTCGCCTTCGCGGCAGCTTCGGCCTTCTCCTTGGCCTGCTTGTCGGCTTCCGCCTTGGCAAGCGCCTCGGCCTTGGCCTTGGCTTCGGCGGCGCGCTTGGCGGCCTGGGCCTCGGCTTCCGCCTTAGCCTTGGCGGCGGCCTTCGCCTCCTCCTCTGCCTTCTTAGCCTTGGAGGCGAGCTCGGCTTCCTCGGCGAGCTTGGCCAGCTCCTCGCGCTTCTGCTCGGCCTCGCGCGCGGCGGCGGCCTCGCTCTTCTGCGGCGGCTGCTTGGCAGGCTCCGGCGGCTTGGTCTCGGGCTTGGACAGTTCTGTCGGCCGCGCCGGCGGCGGCGGAGTCGAGGCGTTGTCTTCGGCGGTCTTCAACTCGGGCGGGCGCGAGGGCGGGGCCGGCGTATCGCTCTTGGCCTCGCCGGCCTCCTTGCGCTCGACGACGTCGGATTGACGTTCGGCGCGCGGGGTCGGCTGGGTCTGGACCTTCTCGGCGTTGCGCTCGCCGCGCGTGATCTGGTTCAGCGCGTTGGGGTCGATGAGCTCGACGGCGATCGCCTCCTCGTTCTCCGGCAGCGGCGCGGGCGAGGCGAACGCCAGCAGCCCCGCGACGAGAAACGTCGCGTGGCCGAGCGCCGACACCAGCATGCCAGGTTCGGAGGTCGAAAGCTTCACGCCCTGAACACCCTTGCTCTCAGCGGTTCGCCGGTTCGGTGACCAGCGCGACCCGCTTGAACCCGGCCGAGGTGATGGTCGACATCACCGAAGCGACCCGGCCGTAGTCCACCAGCTTGTCGCCGCGCACATAGATGCGCTCGTCGAAGCCCTGCTTGGCGAGGCCCTGCAGCTTGGCGACGAGATCCGGCTCCAGCGTCGGCTGGTCCTGAAGGAAGATCTGCCCCTTGCTGTCGATCGCGATGGTGATCGGCTTCTGATCGACATTGATCGGCTTGGCGCCGGTCTGCGGCAGGTCGAGCGGGACGCCGGTCGCGATCAGCGGCGCGGCGACCATGAAGATGATGAGCAACACCAGCATGACGTCGATGAACGGCGTCATGTTGATCTCGGCGATGGCGCCGTGGCGGCGCCCGCGGCGGCCCCGGCGGCCGGCGCCCTTTGCGGCAGTGGCGGCAGACATGCCCATGGTTCAGCCCCTCACGCCGCCATGCGCTCGTCGATCTGCCGCGACAGGATCGCGGAGAACTCGTCGGCGAAAGCTTCGAGCCGGCCTTGCGCCTTGGCGACCTCGGCCTGGAGCTTGTTGTAGGCCATCAGCGCGGGAATCGCGGCGAAGAGGCCGATCGCGGTAGCGAACAGGGCCTCGGCGATGCCGGGCGCGACGACCGCGAGCGAGGAATTCTTCGAGACCGCGATCGCGGTGAAGGAGTGCATGATGCCCCAGACCGTGCCGAACAGGCCGATGAAGGGTGCAGCCGAAGCGATGGTGGAGAGCACGAGCAGCTTGGATTCCAGCCGTTCGGTCTCGCGCTGGATGGTGACGTCCAGAACCTTGTCGATGCGCTGGGAGAGGCTGGCGACCGAGCGCCCGCCATTCTCGAAGGAACGCTTCCACTCCCGCATCGCCGCGACGAAGACGGCGGCCATGTCGTTGACGGGCTTGGTGGCGAGATCGCGGTAAAGCTCCTCGAGCGAGCGTCCGGACCAGAAGCCCTCCTCGAAGGCATCCATGTCGCGGCGGGTGCGCCGGTAGAGCAGCGTCTTGTCGATGATGATCGACCAGCACCAGATCGAGGCGCCGATCAGGCCCAGCATCACCAGCTTCACGACGATGTGTGCATGCCAGAACAGCGTCCAGAACGACATGTCGATCTGCGGCGCGGCCTGCGCAACGTCGGCGGGGTTCATTCTGTCATCCTTCTCACCCAGGCGGTACGGCCGCAGGCCGAGCCTGATGGCTCGTAGCCCCCGGCCCAGACCCCGCCGCTCGCGTCGCGGGGAAACCACGCCGCCGCCCGATTTGCGATCCAGGGAAATGCCGTAACTTGTCAATCGCGCGCGAATTCGGCGAAAGATGGGCCGAAACGGGGTTTCCCACGGAACACATGCTCCAAAAGAAGTTAAGCATCCGGCAAGGTTAATGTGGGGTATACGCGGCGCAGGATACTGCGGTCGCATGCCGGGGAGCCGGCCGAAGCAGGTTTCAGCCGATCGGAACTCGGGAGACGGGCGGCCAAATGGCCGATTCGTGTTCCGCCTGGATCGCGATGAGGTTTGCCCCGCGGGTTAGGGAGCTACAGGCGACTGTCCCCGCCAATCGACGCGGCGGATAGGCGCAGATCGGGGCTGGGGCGGGACGGGATAGATGCCGCATTTCTACGTCGTGACCGACTGCGAGTTCGACGGACCGATCCCGGGAACGCATTCGATGCTTTCGTTCGGCTGGGTCGCCGTATCTGACTCCGGCAGGATACTCGGAGAATTCTAGGTCGTTCTGGAGCCGCTCGAAGAGGCCGGGCGCGATCAGGGCACGATGGTTTTCTGGGAGCGGCATCCGGAAGCGTGGGAGGCCGCCACGAGGAACCCGGAACCTGCTGCTGCCGGTATGATGCGGTTCGTCGACTGGGTGAGGTCGTTGGGCGGCGAGCCGATCTTCGCGGCGCACCCCGTCGCCCTCGACGGGCTCTGGATCGACTTCTATCTGCGGCGATTTGCCGGGAAGCCCCTGTTCGAAGGGCCATGGGTTTCCGATCGCCTGTTCCGCCATCCGCCGCTGTGCCTGATGTCGATGGTCGCCGGGAGCACCGGGCGGGGACAATGGGAATGCGATGTCGACCGCTATCCGGCCGAATGGCTCGGCTCCGTCGAACACACGCCTCGCGCGATCGACGACGCGCGGGGCTATGCAAACCTGCTGAGCTTTTTTCGCAGAAGCCGGCGTGCTGTTTGACGGCGACGCCGCGCCTCGGATTCGGGGCGATGCCCTAAGCCGTTTCCTTGCGCTGGTTCGTGACGGTCAGCACCAGCCCGCCGAGCACGAGAACGACGCCCGAGACGAAGAGCAGTCCCAACCGGTCGCCGAACATCGCGGAGGCGGTTGCGACGCCTACGACCGGCTGCAGATACTGGATGCCGGCCGCGATCCGGGCGGGGACCGTGCGCAGCAGGTGAATCCAGAGGAACAGGCCCGCGACCGTCACGACGATTCCGAGATAGGCCGCCGTCGCGAGGCCGGTCGCGGTCAATTGGATCGGCTCGCGCCAGATTTCCCAGCCCGCCCAAGGCAGAAGGGCGACGAAGCCGAAGAAGGTGCTCCAGGCCGCGACGGTCGCCGTGCCGTATGGCGTGGTCAGTTCCACGCTCCAGACATAGTAGAAGGCGATGGTCACCGCCGAGAGCAACACGAGGGCAGCACCGCTCAGGCTCGTTTGCGCTGCGGCCGCTGCCGCATCGCCACGTTCGGATGCGACCAGCGCGATGCCGATGAAGGCGGCGACGAGGCCCAGTGCCTGAAGGCCGGAAACGGATTGCTTGAGCCGCAGCGCCGCGAAAACCACGACGAAGAGCGGGATGGTCGCCGAGATGATGGTCGCGGCCGAGGCCGAGGTGCCCATCACGCCGAAGGTCTGTGCGACCTGTCCGATGCCGATGCCCAGAACGCCGAGCGCGGCAAAGCGGGGCAGGGCGCGCAGCGGCAGGCGCTGCTTGCCCAGGACGAGGAGGAACATCAGCGGCAGCGCGATGGCGAACCGCATGGCCGTCAGCGTCAGCGGCGGCACTGTGAGCAGGCCAAGCTTGGTGATCGGAATCGAAACGCCCCACATGACCGCGAGCAGCAGCATCGCTGCGAAACTCCCGGCGGACGGGGTGGCGTGGGGAACCGAAACCGTTTGGCTCATGCGTCGATCTGTGAATGGGATGCGGAGCGGTCGAGGACCCTAGGTGAGCCATACCCTTCCGACAAACCATTTGTCGTCACGTCGCGCGCGAGCGGAATCGACTGTCGTGACGTGGGAAGAAGCGCCTCTCAAGATTTCGGGGGCTGATGCTGTTGGAGCGCCGGAACAGAGCAATTCAGCATGGCGACGTTCGCGGCGCTCCCCCTAACAAGCGCTGTCACCCAAACCGCACGAGATTGAGTGCCGGCAGCGGGCCGCCTGGAAACTGGACGAGGCGAGCGCCAAGCGCCAGCGGCCCCAGATCGATGCCGAAGAAACCGAGCCGGTCGATCAGCGCACCGACCTGCGCCTTGGCCTGCGCATCGTCGCCCGAATAGAACAGCACCCGCCGGCCACCTTCTGCCTGAGGATCGCCCGCGACAAGATGCGGCTGGAGATGGTTGAAGGCCTTCACGACGCGCGCGCCAGGCACCAGCCCTGCAACTATCTCCGAGGAGGCGCGCCCGTTGAGTTCCGCCGGCTTGAACAGCGGCGCCTCGATCGGGTTGTTGGCGTCGATGACGATGCGTCCGCCGAAATCCGGCAGGCCGGCAAGCGCCGCCGGCAGCTTCGACCAGTTGACCGCAACCAGGACGATATCCTTCGACGCCGCATCCTCGCGGGTGCCCGCGTCGATGGTCGGGCCAATGGCGGCGGCGATCTCCTTCAGGCTCTCCAGTCCGCGACTGTTGGACAGGGTGGCAGCGATGCCGTTGCGGGCGAGCGCCGCAGCGAAGGCCTGGCCAATCTGGCCGGCGCCGATGATGCCGATGCTGGACATGGAATCTCTCCTGTTCAAGCCTAACCGGGACGTCAGGCGGTGAGTCCGCCGTCGGCGACGATGTCGGCGCCGGTGACGAAGGCCGCTTCGGGACTCGCGAGGAAGGCGACGACGCTCGCGATCTCATGCGGCTGGCCGTAGCGGCCGATCGCCATGCCGGGGCCGACGATCGCGGCGACCGGCCCGTCCGCCGGGTTCATGTCGGTGTCGGTCGGGCCGGGATGCACGGTGTTCACCGTGATGCCCTTCGGCCCGAGGTCCCGCACCAGCGAGCGGTTGAAGCCGGTGATCGCCCCCTTGGTAAGCGTATAGAGCGAGGCGGTTGGGAAAGCGGCGTAGCGTGTCATCGACGAACCAATCTGGATGATGCGCCCGCCCGGCTTCATGTGTCGCACCGCTTCCTGTGTGGCGACGAAGACGCCGGTGACGTTGACCGCGATCATCCGTTCATAGGTCTCGAAGGGAATATCCTCGATCGGTCCGCCAAGGCCGAGCCCTGCATTGTTGACGAGGATGTCGATGCCACCGAAGGCCTCGACCGTCCTTGCCACCGCGGTGCGTACAGCCTCCGGCTTGCCGGCATCGGCCTCGATGGCGAGCGCCTTGCCGCCTGCCGCCTCGATCTCGGCGACGACCCGGCGCGCCTTGTCCGGCGAGGCGCTGTAGGTGATGGCCACGGCAGCGCCGTCGGCGGCGAGCCTGCGGGCGATAGCGGCGCCGATCGAGCGCGAGCCGCCGGTGACGAGAGCGGCCTTGCCGGCGAGGGAGAGAGAATTCGGCATGGTATTGTCCTTTCCTGACTTGAGCTTGATTGGCCGGTGGTCACTCCCTCCGGCCGGTTGATGGAAGAAGCGGCGGTCAGCCCTGAAGCTGAGCCAGAAGCCCGGCACCGTCCGCGACGGTCCAATGGTCGGTGATGCGACCATCCCGGATGCGCATCACATCCATCACCGCAAAGCGGGTTGCGCGGCCGGTCGGCGCAATGCCGAGGAACGCGCCACGATGCGTGCCGTGATAGGTCTTGTAGGTTGAGACGAGATCGCCTTCGGCGATCTGGAGATGGACCTCCGACCGCCAGTCCGGGAAGGCCGCGCGGAATGTCCGGTAGATCTCGCGGGTACCGTCCCGATCCGGACGGAAACCGCCGAAGGGTGTGTGATCGACATAATCCGTGGCGAAGAGCTCCTCGAACACCGCGAAATCGCCGTCGCGCTGCACCTCATCGAGCAGGCGGCGGATCACCGCCTTGTTCGCCTCTTCGCGGTTTCCGTTTCCGGCCGCCGCGGGCAGTGGCAGGAGTGCGCTGACGAGACCAGCGATAGCCGTACGGCGCCCGAAAGAAGGGGCAGTGGTTGCAGACGGCATGGTCTTCACTCCGGTCGGTTTCGATGGAGCGAAGATGGCGGGTTTATTCCGAGATGATTAGGCGGTATTGAATTGATTGATTTTCAATTATATCTTGAAAGTAGCGATGGAGAGCCTCGCCAACCTTGAGAGCTTCGCGCGCAGCGCCGAGCTCGGCAGCTTCTCGGAAGCTGCGCGCCGGCTGTCCCTGACGCCCGCCGCCGTCAGCCGCAACGTGGCGATGCTGGAACGCAATCTGGGCGTGCGCCTGTTCCAGCGCTCGACTCGCAAGCTGACCTTGACGGAAGCGGGAGAGCGTTTTCGACAGGCGATCGGCGGCAATCTCGAAGCCTTGCAGGCCGCGATTGCCGAAGCCGCCTCCGGCGCGGCCGAACCCGCCGGCACGCTGAAGGTGAGCCTGAGCCCCACCTTCGGCACGACGCATATCCTGCCGCTGTTGCCGGATCTCCTGGCGCGCTATCCGCGCCTGCGCCCCGAATGGCATTTCGAGAACCGCCAGGTCGACCTCGTCGCCGAGGGCTATGACGCGGCGATCGGCGGCGGCTTCGACCTCGCACCCGGTGTCATCGCGCGTGCCCTCGCTCCGGCACATATCGTCGCTGTCGCTTCCCCCGGCTATATGGCCGGGCGGGCTGCGCCGGTGGACCCCGCTGGCCTGGGCCAAGTCGACGGAATCGTCATGCGTTCGCTCAATTCCGGCCGGATCCGCCACTGGGCGATGCGTGATGCCGCCGGCACCGAGATGACGGCAATTCAGCCGGAGAGTCTCGTCGTCAACGATCCCATGGCGATGCGCGAGGCTGCGCGGCTCGGCCTCGGGGTAGCGATGCTGGCGGTACCCGACATCCTGCCTGATCTCGAAAGCGGTGCGCTGATCCGTCTGCTGCCGCGTTGGTATGCCGATGCGGGCGCGATCTCGCTCTATTATGCCTCCCGCATCCTGTTGCCAGCCAAGACCCGCGTCTTCGTCGAATGCGTCGTCGAAGCGTTCCGAAAGCAGAAACTCGCCGAGCGCTTCGCCGGCAGTTTGGGCTAATCTGCGCACCAGCAGCGTGAAACAAAAAGAGGCTCCGAGGGAATCGGAGCCTCCCAGAAGTGTCCGCAGGCCTGCCGCAGCCGAGGGGGCCGCGACTTGGCAGCGCGGCCTCGCGACGGTCTGCCGAAATCAGGCAGCCTGCTTGGCCGGGGCGACAGTTGGAGTAGCCTGCTTGACTGCGGCCTCGACGGCCGCCGCGGCAGCCGGAGCAGCCTTCGCGACGATGCCCTCGAGCGGCTTGTAGGTCTCCTTGGCGAGAGCGGCATAGAGCTCGCCCATCTTGGTCAGCTGAGCGACGGCGTCCTCGAACGCGGTCTTGACGTACGCGGCCTGGAGCTCGAGCGCCCTGTCGAAGCTCTTCGCGCCGGCGAGGTTCTCGATGAAAGCGGTGTTCGCCTCGAAAGACTTCTTGGCATAGTCGGCCGCCTCGGTGGCGATCGTCTGCACGCCCTTGGAGGCAACGTCGAAGGCCTTCAGCGTGGCGTCGATGTTGTCCTTGGAAGTCTTCTGGAGGGTCTCGATCTGCTGGTTCATGGTTTTCTCCTTGCGCACCCTGGGTGTCCCTTTGCTGAGGAGCCATTCGGCCCGACATATCGCCCCAATGTCGCGTGAAGAGAGATCACCACCGGGGTGGATCGTTTTATTGTGCAATGCAACATAAATTTCAAGTTCATGCTGCGTTGCGTCAAGCGCGGACCGTTCCGATCGCGACCGTTTGGGCCTCAGCATGGTCATCCTCGCAACTGCACAAGGCGGTAAGATGACGGCATTGGCGATTGACGCGCTGATGAAGGGAGGGACCTCGCCTCTGATGCTGGCGCGGCGTCGGCGATAGCGAGAAGTCGAAGCGATAGGTCGCCGCGCTTGATGGTCTGCCAACCCGTCAGCCATCAATAGGTGCAGGGATTTCCGCGCTTACTCTGAATCATCCCCCGCGCTTGAGGCAGTCGCGCGTGTATTGCCGGACCAATTCCCTCATTTGGTCCGGATTTCTCATGGCCGCCCGGCCATTCAGATGAACCCGCCGGGCTTCCTCACGGCACGCTTCTGCCCTAGGGTCCTGAGCGTTGGGACCTCTATTCTGAGCCTCCGCCGCCGGGGCAATAAGAAGAAAGGCCGGAACGATCAGCGCAAATGCACGCATATGTCACCCCTGGACTTCGATGGGCAGTTCGCAGTGCGGAACGCCAAGGCCAACAATGGTCGGCGAAGCTCGGTCGCGTCATACCGAATTTGGGGTACGTCCTGACTGCCACCTTCCTGCTGCGATCAAATGCCCAGCAAACCAGCACGGCGAACAGAAGTACGAATTGTGGTAGACTGAGGAGGATGGGGGAGATCGAATGGATGGCGTCGAAAATGTGCTTGATCAAATCTATGAAGCAGCCCTGTTGCCTGAGTTCTGGCCTGACGCCCTAACGGGTATTAATCAATTTGTTGGACTTGATGGCGGTGCATTATTCGTCGCATCCGAAGAAAACGTAAGATGGACCGCTACGAACTCTTACGTTGAAACCGTATCAGCTTTCATCGAAGAAGAGCGTTGGCGAGGGAATGCCCGCAACACCCGTGCCCTGACATTAAAACATGCGGGTTTCATCACCGATCAGCAGGTCTTTTCTCCTGAAGAACTTGAACGGGAACCGATCTTTACAGAGTTCCTTCGACCTCGAGGGTGGGGCTGGGCCTCCGGCTCGGTCATCATGATGCCGACAGGGGAGATCCTGACATTTCATTTCGAGAACTATTTCCATCGAGGCCCCGTCGGACACCAGTCCGTAAGATTGCTCGATGAACTTCGACCCCATCTGGCTCGATCAGCTCTTCTATCCTGCCGCCTGCATCTGGAGAAAATGCAGGCATCTCTTTCCGGCATCGAGGCCTTGGGGTTTCCGGCGGTGGTCTTGGACGCGGGCGGCCGCGTCCTTGCCGCCAATTCCAACTTCGGCAATCTGGGGTCGGCCGTCGTCGCGAGGGCCCATGGCGGCTTTGCTCTTCGAAACCCCAAGGCGAACGGATTGGTCCAGCAGGCCTTGGAACAGGTCGCGAAGGGCCACCGCAGTCCTCGTTCGATCGCCACACCGGGGACCGAGGAGCATCCTCCTTTCGTATTTCATGTGATCCCAGTTCGCCGAAGTGCCCACGACCTGTTTTTCGGCTCCGAGGCATTCCTGGTGGTGACCCCTGTTGGTCGCCCGACGGCTCCCCCCTTTGAGGTTCTCAATGCTCTGTTCGATCTCACCCCAGGCGAGGCTCGCGTAACGCGCCTGCTAACATCCGGCTTGAGCCCATCGGAGATCGCGAAGGTGAACAACGTATCAGTTGAAACAATCAGGGTGCAAATCAGGTCGGTACTGCAAAAGTCCGGGATGCATCGACAAGCTGAGCTCGTTGGCTTTCTCTCAGGAATCGATACTTTTAATTCAGCGTGACGATGGGCGCCCGCGAGAACCTCGTGATTTCGGACGAGGGTGACGAGCTGGAACATGGAAAACCTCCTGCCCCGCCGTTCCGGCTCGCTCACAACGCCAGAGAAATCGTCGCCCGCAGGGCTTCCTGGAAGGGCTCGTGCATGACGACATCGCCCTTGGTCAGCGTGGGAGCGAGGACTGCCTGCGCGTAGAGGGTGAAGAGTTCGCCATTGATCGGACCGTCGCTGACCCATGGTGCCTCGACGCGATCGACGCGTAGCGCTGCAATGAAGGTCAGCGTCTTCCAGTGGCCGTGAGGGACGCGCGCGTGCAGCCGCTCGCCCCGCGGCCCCCAGCCGTGCAGGGGCGCCATGTTGGTCTTGACCCAGGTCTCGTCGATGAAGACGAGCCGGCCTGGATCAATCCGGCTCTGATGGCACTGCCAGCGCTGTCGCTTGCGGGCGATGTCGGGCCTACTCTGCTCGGCCGGCATCACGGTTTTTTTAAAGCTCAGCCCCTCGGCCCGGACGAACACCCAGACTGCGCGGCGATCGGTTTTGATGCCCCGCGCCGCCAGTTCCGCAGTCAGGCCGCGCGTCGTGAACGGACCCGACCGGCAGCGCTCGCGCAGCCAATCAACTCGCTCCCCAGACAGGAGCCGCTTCTTGTGGCCACCGACCTGGCCCGGTGAAAGCGAGCCCGTCTCGCTCTTCAGCTTCTTCCACTTCGACACGCAGGACGGGCTGATGCGGAGCGCGGCCGCAATCGACCGCGTCGTCTCGCCAGCCTCAAAGCGCGCCAGTGCTCGCTCGCGCACATCGTCAGAATAGGGGCGCGTCATCCATGCTGGCCTCGCTTTCCAGCATCGATCTTGAATCACGTTCCGCCCGATTTGCGAATCCCCGAGCCCGCAAAATCACAGCTGGCTCTAGGCTGGACCGCGTCGTGGTGCACGGCCATTCGGTCATTGAAGACGGGCGTCCGATGGTCACCGAAAATCGAATCTCTATGGACATGGCGGCCTGCTGGTCGGGTCGGCTATCGGTGCTTGTGATTGACCAGGAAGCGGGCGTGCTCTTGTTTCACCAGACCGACGGTGATCATCGATATTCCAAATCGGTGCGTCGTATTCTCACGCAGCTGAGATTGGAGGGAACCTGCCAACGGTGTAAATGTGGTGCGAGAGAGTGTGCGGCTCGGCCGCCCGTCCGGCGGAAGGTCGCCTCCGAATTCGAAGGAGAGCCTTCGATGCGGCGCCGGATTTTGCTGGCCTCCTTGATACTCGCGGCCCTGTCTCATCCAGCCAAGGCGGTCGGCGATCCCGCTGCGGGTGAGAAGGTTTTCCAGAGATGCCGCGCCTGCCACCAGATCGGGGAGTCGGCCAGGAACGCAGTTGGACCCAAGCTGAACGGCCTTTTCGGCCGGCCGGCGGGCTCGATCGAGGGCTATACCTACTCGTCCGCCAATAAAAGCTCCGGCATCGTATGGGATGAGCCCACGTTCCGGGACTACATCAAGGGGCCGCAAGCCAAGATTCCAAATACAAAGATGGTGTTTCCGGGCCTAAAATCTGACCAGGAGATCGACGATATCGTCGCGTTCCTTAAGCAGTTTGACTCTGATGGCAAGAAGAAATAGCTGGATCGATCTTCGGTTTCAGCGACACCGAAAACGAGCGGCCAGCCCGGATCGATTGACAACTCAGCCGTGCAGAGCGACAACATAAAAGCAACTTCGGATCGAAGGCTCGAATGCCCCGCGATCCGGCTAAGAGCTTTTGCGTCTGATGCCGGCGCGTGGTCGTCCAGGCGAACCAAAGGTTCGGCGATGGAGAGCAGGAAGCAAGACTTGAAGCCTTACAACGCGCTCAAGAGAGCCTGCGCCCTGCGGCTGCCTTGTGTTTCCGATCTCATCGGCTTCTGTCGGTTTAGACAGCGCGCCCGCTTCGCTGCGAGCCGCTACTCGCGTTTCCTGACAAAAGTGAGTTTGCTGACGTAGCGCCGCAACGCATGATCGCGCTGCGATATTGCCTGGTTCCTGGCCTGCTTCCTGTTCATCGCCGCCCTCGGCAAGGATGAAAGGGATGGGAATCGCGGTCGTCCTGGCTCTGGTCGTGATCGGCTCGGTGGTGTTCCACTTCCTGAGCCCGTGGTGGTGGACGCCGATCGCCTCCAACTGGAACTATATCGACCACACCATCATCATCACCTTCTGGATCACCGGAATCGTCTTCGCCGCCGTCGTGCTGTTCATGGCCTATTGCGTCTTCCGGTTCCGCCATCGCGAGGGCAACCGCGCCGCTTACGAACCGGAAAACAAGCGGCTCGAATGGTGGCTCGCGATCGGCACCGGCGTCGGCGTCGCCGCCATGCTCGCGCCCGGCCTCGTCGTCTGGCACCAGTTCGTCACGGTTCCGAAGGACGCCACCATCGTCGAGGTCATCGGCCAGCAATGGCAATGGGCCTATCGGCTGCCGGGCGCCGACGGCAGGCTCGGTGCCGCCGATGTCGCCCATATCTCCCCGGAGAACCCGCTGGGCGTCGATCCTAAGGATCCGCATGGGCAGGACGACGTCGTGATTCAGGGTGACAATCTCCATCTTCAACTCGGCAAGCCGGTGAAGATGCTGCTGCGCGCGGTCGATGTCGTGCACGATTTCTATGTGCCGGAATTCCGCGCCAAGATGGACATGATCCCCGGCAGCGTCACCTACTACTGGTTCACGCCGACGCGGGCCGGCACCTTCGACGTGCTCTGCGCCGAGCTCTGTGGCACCGGCCACACCTTCATGCGCGGCAATGTCGTGGTCGAGCCGGAGAGCCAGCACCAGGCTTGGCTACAGCAGCAAAAGACCTTCGCACAGCTCCAGGGAGCGGCCAGGGCGCAGGCGAAGAACTAGGCGTGACTGTGGGGCATGTCCCCGGACCGGGACGCTGCCCTGCGAGGAGTGGGAGATGGCCTGATGGTCGACGTGATGCACGGCGCCCCCGAACCGCTGCCGGCGGCCGAAGCCGAAGATGTCGAGCTGTATCACCCGCATAGCTGGATCACGAAATACGTCTTCTCCCAGGACGCCAAGATCATCGCCATTCAGTATTCGATCGTGGCGCTGTCGATCGGGCTGGTCGCGCTGGTGCTGTCCTGGCTGATGCGGCTGCAGCTCGGCTTCCCCGGGGTGTTCTCGTTCATCGATCCCGACCGCTACTACCAGTTCATCACCATGCACGGGATGATCATGGTGGTCTATCTGCTGACCGCCCTGTTCCTCGGCGGCTTCGGCAACTACCTGATCCCATTGATGCTCGGCGCGCGGGACATGGTGTTCCCCTATGTGAACATGCTGAGCTTCTGGATCTATTTCCTCGCCGTGCTGGTGCTGGTCCTCGGCTTTTTCCTGCCGGGCGGCCCGACGGGAGCCGGATGGACCCTCTACCCGCCGCAGTCGATCCTCGCCAACACGCCCGGCCAGCAATGGGGCATCATCGTGATGCTCGTCTCGCTGATCCTCTTCATCATCGGCTTCACCATGGGTGGGCTGAACTACGTCGTGACGGTGCTGCAAGGGCGCGCCCGGGGCATGACGCTGATGCGGATGCCCTTGACGATCTGGGGCATCTTCACGGCGACCGTCATGGCTTTGCTCGCCTTTCCCGCGCTCTTCGTCGGCGCCGTGATGATGCTGCTCGACCGGCTGATCGGCACGAGCTTCTTCATGCCGGCCATCGTCGCGATGGGAGAGCGGCTGGCCCACAAGGGCGGCAGCCCGATCCTGTTCCAACATCTGTTCTGGTTCTTCGGACACCCCGAGGTCTACATCGTTGCGCTGCCGGCCTTCGGTATCGTCTCCGACCTGATCAGCACCCATGCGCGCAAGAATATCTTCGGCTACCGCATGATGGTCTGGGCGCTGGTGGCCATCGGCGCGCTCAGCTTCGTCGTCTGGGCGCATCATATGTATGTCAGCGGCATGCACCCCGCCTTCGGGTTCTTCTTCGCCACCACGACACTGATCATCGCGATCCCCACCGCGATCAAGGTCTATAACTGGGTTCTGACGCTCTGGCGCGGCGACATTCACTTCACGGTGCCGATGCTGTTCGCGCTCGGATTCATCGTCACCTTCGTGAATGGCGGGCTCACCGGCCTGTTCCTCGGCAATGTCGTCGTCGATGTGCCGCTCTCCGACACGATGTTCGTCGTGGCGCATTTCCACATGGTCATGGGCGTCGCGCCGATCCTCGTGATCTTCGGGGCGATCTACCACTGGTATCCGAAGGTCACCGGGCGGATGCTCGACGACCGGCTCGGGAAGCTGCATTTCTGGGTCACCTTCCTCGGCGCCTATCTGATCTTCTTCCCGATGCACTATATCGGGCTGATGGGCGTGCCGCGCCGTTATCACGAGATCGGTGCGATGGCCTTCGTCCCGCCTTCGGCGGCGACGCTGAACGAATTCATCACGGTCGTCGCTCTGATCGTCGGCGCCGCCCAGCTCGTCTTCGTGTTCAATCTCGTCTGGAGCCTGCGACACGGTCAGCCGGCCGGCGGCAATCCCTGGCGCGCGACCACGCTGGAATGGCAGACGCCGCAGACCCCGCCCGCCCATGGCAACTGGGGCAAGACCCTGCCGGTGGTCTATCGTTGGGCCTATGACTACAGCGTGCCCGGCGCCGCGGAAGACTTCCTGCCGCAGAACCAGCCGCCGCCGGCGCCGCGGACCGGATGAGGAGATGCCGCCATGGGCGTGGTCCTCGGGTTCATGGTCATCGTGGCAGGCTTTGCCGGCTGGTGGCTCTCGCGCCAGCATCTGACGTCGAAGCCCTGGCTCGAGGTCGGGGTGATCGGCGACGCTCCCGAGCCGCGCTCGCCCATGACCGCGAAGCTCGGGCTCGGCACTTTCCTGGTCGTCGTTGGCTCGCTCTTCGCGCTGCTGGTCAGCGCCTATTCGATGCGGATGGGCATGGCGGATTGGCGCGCCTTGCCGATGCCGACCGTGCTCTGGTTCAGCACGGGGCTGCTGATCCTCGCGAGCGTCGCCCTGCATATGGCGGTGATCGCCGCGCGTTGCGACGAAATCGGCCCGCTCCGCTCCAGCCTGCTTGCCGCGGGCGTCTGCTCGCTGGCCTTCCTCTCCACTCAGGGACTGGCCTGGCGTGAGCTTGCCGCCGCCGGCTTTTTCGCCGCGGCCAATCCGGCCAGCGCCTTCTTCTATCTGGTCACGGCCATTCACGGGGCGCATCTGCTCGGCGGACTCGTCGCGCTTGGCCGAACCGCCGCCAGAGCGTTCGCTGCTCCGAGGGACCTCACGCCGAGGGTCCAGCGCGAGCTCGCCCTCAGCGTCGAGCTCTGCGCCATCTACTGGCATTTCCTGCTGCTGGTCTGGCTGGTCCTGTTCAGCCTGCTGATGCGCTGGACGGACGACATCATCGCGATCTGTCGGGGATTGCTGAGCTAGCGAGGAGAGGTCGATGAACGAGATTGCGCCGACCGCCGCAAATGCCGACATCGCCCGCCCAGCCGGCTGGCGCGGCATCGTGGCGGACTGGTCGTCCGATCAGCAGGCCTTCAAGAACGTCTCCTGGGGGAAGGCCATGATGTGGGTCTTCCTGCTCAGCGACACCTTCGTCTTCGGCTCCTTCCTGATCGGCTACATGACGGTCAGGATGTCGACGGTGGTGCCCTGGCCCAATCCGAGCGAGGTCTTCGCGCTCGAGATCGGCGGTCATCACCTCCCGCTGATCCTGATCGCGATCATGACCTTCGTCCTGATCAGCAGCAGCGGCACGATGGCGATGGCGGTCAATTTCGGCTACCGCCGCGACCGCCGGAAGACGGCGATCCTGATGCTGCTCACAGCCGTGCTCGGCGCGGCCTTCGTCGGCATGCAAGCCTTCGAATGGTCGAAGCTGATTTCGGAGGGCGTCCGGCCATGGGGCAATCCCTGGGGGGCGGAGCAGTTCGGCTCCAGCTTCTTCATGATCACCGGCTTCCATGGCACCCATGTCACGATCGGCGTGATCTTCCTGATCATCATCGCCCGCAAGGTCTGGCGCGGTGATTTCGATCAGGGGCGGCGCGGCTTCTTCACGAGCCGGAAAGGGCGCTACGAGATCGTCGAGATCACCGGGCTCTACTGGCACTTCGTCGATCTCGTCTGGGTGTTCATCTTCGCGCTGTTCTATCTGTGGTGAGGCGCTATGGCACAGGCTCACAATCCCGGCGAAACCCAGCAGCATCCGATCAAGCTTTACCTCGTGGTCTGGGGCTGGCTGTTCATCCTCAGCGCCTGTTCCTACCTGGTCGATTATTTCGGCCTCGTCGGCTACCTACGCTGGTCGCTGATCCTGATCTTCATGATGCTGAAAGCCGGCCTGATCGTCGCGGTGTTCATGCACATGGCCTGGGAGCGCCTGGCGCTGGCCTATGCGATCCTCGTTCCGCCCGTGGCGCTCCTGGTCTTCGTCGGGATCATGGTCTTCGAATCGAACTACACGCTCTTCACCCGGCTGGCGTTCTTCGTGGCCGGTTCGTGACAGGCGATCCTGGGGCTCTCAATTCGGCAAAGGGAGGCGCTCATGAGAACCTATTACCTGTTCCAAGCGGTGAACTCCCCCGACCTGCGTGGCTTCGCCGAAGAGCCCGCCGGCGCCAGCCTGCCCGTGGATCTCGGGCCATGGAGGCTTGCGCAACAGATCCGGCCGAACGAGGACTGGCCTCTGGCCGTCAGCAGGGCCGTCGTGGCGGCCGGCCTCATCGAGAACGGCTTTTATCTCTGGGGGCCTGCCGAGCAATCGGCGACAGCGCATCTGGTCATCGAAAGCGATCGCGTCGAAGGAACGGCCGTATTTGACAGCAAGAACGATCAGATCGGCATCATCAAGCGGCTGCTGATCGAGAAGGTCAGTGGCCGCGTTTCGTTCGTTGACGTGACATTTGGAGGATTTCTCGGCGTTGGAAGTCACCATGTGACGATCCCTTGGGAGAAACTCGCCTATGACAAGGAGCTTGAGGGCTACCGCACCGACATCACCGAGGCCCAGATCCGAGGTGCCGCGAGCCTGTATGGCGATAAGGGTGCTTTGGCAGACCGGAAACGTCAGCAGGAAATGAGTGACTACTGGAACGGCGTCCCCACATGACCGATATCTGCTCCGAGGCTGCCCTGGGAGTTCTCGCTGTAACATCAACGCCCGCTTGCGGGCAGGGTCCCAATGTCAGCTTCTCTAATAGGGCAGTTGGGTCAAGCTTGGATTGAACTCCGTGCCGGCTATCGTTCACGGGGGCAGGCTTCGCTTCGCAGTCTGGTGGCTTCTGTTGAGCGAAGCCGCTGCACGCATGCATCGTTGGGTCTGGAGAAGCCTGCTTTTGGACACGCTTTGAAGCGCGGCGACATCTTCAACTCGGCCGCCCGTGCCGCCAACATTGCGGCCCTGCGCGCCGCCGGTACGGTCGCGATGCGCGCCGGCGATCGGGTAGGGGATTACTCCTGCTACGTCTCGTCGACAGGTCCTGCCTTCTCGACCAAGATGACCGCCAGGTTGTCTCCGGGCTCGGCGATCGCGTCTGAACACCGGCCCGCCACTTCTCCGGCCGCGGGGCTCGTATACTCCGCGATCACTTTACTGAAGCTGTTGCGCTGGATGGCCAGATTCTGCTCGGCGATGACCTTGTCATTGAGTTTGACGAGATGCTCGACGAGCCCGCCTTGCGTGGCGGGGACTGCGGCTCTGTCATGGCCGATAAAGACATCCATATTCTTGCCGGAGCGCCCTATCGGGCCGGCCAGGGTGCCGTAAAGCTTGAGCACGTTCATCGTGCCTTCCACAAACTGCGAAATCATCGCGGGATCCAGGATGCGTGCGGAGCCGACCTCCGGGCATTCAAGAGGAGGCATTGGTGATGCGCTTCAAATTCACAGTTTGGCCCGGAAAACCAACCGCGATCCAGCGAGAGGCGTTGAAGAGGATCATAAAAGTGTTCGGGGAGCGCGGTATCGCCTTCGCGTCGCACTCGGTGGTGCACGGCGCAACCGATCATCCGGATGCCGCAGCCGGAGCAGTGGCAGCTACGACGCAGGGGCTCGTCACGATGCCGCGATCCCAGTCTGGTTCAACGATCGTCGATAGAGACTGATCTTGGCGCGGCTATACCCACCGCGTCGCCATCGCCAACAGCCGCTTCGTCGCTAGGGACCGGCACGGGGTCGCCTATCCGCTGAAGGACTTCACCGGCCAGATGAAGACGGTCGACCGGGCGAAGGCCCCGAACATCGTCGGCCCGAAGGATTCAGGCAGCGGCGCTGAGACGCGATGGGTAATCCCGCTGTGGGTAAGCATCGAAGCCTAACCCTGCCTCGGAGCAACAAAATGTATTGATTCGGCGTGAAAAATCCATTTTGACGGGGGGCGGTCAGCGCTAATCTGGAGCCCGTCAATTCAGTAATTTCACAAATTGAATCAGCGAGCTGATGTTCATTTTCGTTGGGGCCTTACTTGGGCGCTTATTTACAATGATGTCGGTTTTTTCGCACTTGGCATTTGATTTTAAGAATGACGAGGCTCAGATTCGTAACTAACTGAATTCGAATTGGCGGTAAGGTCTTTATATTATTTGAAGTTAATATGTTATGCTGAAAGATGCGGCGCCGCAGCATTGTTGGAGTTTTATTCTATATTAAATTTTGAAAATAAGAATTAATTATCAAGAACGAAGGGATTATACAAGTATTTATGAAGAAATATTTCCAAAAATAGATAATAAAATGCAATAATAATACGAAAGCGAAATTCGGTTTAATGGGAAAGGCCTTGGACCTGAAAATTCGCGATCTGTCCGAGCATGTCGTGCCTGGAACGCGTTTGGCTCTGCCTGCCGATTACGCGGGTGTATCCATGGCAATGACCCGGGCAATGATCGCGAATGGGCACGGAAATCTGCATATTGTCTGTGTTCCGACGGGAGGCTTGCAGGTCGATTTGATGATCGGCGCGGGACTGGTTGCTTGTGTCGAGACGAGCGCGATGTCGCTGGGTGAGGCCGGTGGGGCGCCGCGTTTCAACGAAGTGATCAAACAGGGCACACTCACCATCCGCGATTCGACATGCCCGGCCATCCATGCCGGTTTGATGGCTGCGCAGAAGGCAATTCCCTTCATGCCGATCCGAGGCCTCATCGGCTCCGACGTCCTGGCCAACAGGCCCGATTGGATCACGGTGGACAATCCGATGTCACCTGATCCGGACCCGATCGTGCTGATCCCGGCGATCCAAATCGATTTCGCGGTTTTTCACGCACCCATGGCCGATCGCTTCGGCAATGTCTGGATCGGGCGCCGGCGCGAACTGGCGGCCATGACTTACGCCGCCAGGGGGGCGCTCGTCACCGTAGAGCGGATCGTCGACGGCAATCTCCTGGACGACGAGACTGTCGCTGCCGGCGTGCTTCCCTCGCTCTATATCCAGGGCGTTGCGATCGCGCCGCGCGGAGCCTGGCCCTATGGTCTCTGGGGCGAATATGCCACCGACATCGCCGCGCTGCTGCGCTATGCCAAGGCAGCCCGCAGTCAGGACGGGTTTACCGAGTATCTCGCCGGCTTCATCAGCGAAGATAAGATGCCGGAGACGGCATGATGACGAACCCGACCACGCCATGCGAACTTCTCATCGTCACGATTGCCAGGCTTCTCGACGGCATCAGTCATGTCGCGGTCGGCGCCTCCTCCCCGATCCCCGCTGCGGGCGCCATGCTGTTGCGCGCTCAAAAGGAGGTCGCCGGGGAACGGCCGGTGCGCATCTCGATCCTTGGTTCGGTCAAGCACAACTTCTTCACCAACGGTTCAGCGGAGCTGTTCGATTGCGCCGCGCAGGGGCGGGTAGACGCCTTTTTCCTGGGTGGCGGCCAGATCGACGGGCAGGGCAACGTCAATCTCGTCGGTATTGGCCCCTATCCCCGATCGCAGGTGCGCTGGCCCGGGTCATTCGGTTCCGCTTATCTGTATTATGTCGTGCCTCGCGTCATTCTCTTTCGCGAGGAGCATACGCGGCGCGTCTTCGTGGAGCACGTTGATTTCGTCAGCGCGCCCGGCACGAGCGAGGCCGGGACCTACCGGACCGGCGGCCCGCATGCGCTGCTGACGGGGCGAGGGGTGTTCTCCTTCGATAGGACACGGGGAGGGTTCCGGCTCGAGTCGATCCATCCCGGCCACAACCTTGCGGAGATCATCGAGGAGACGGGCTTCTCGTTCGAACACGATGCCCAACCGATGACGACGGCGGCGCCCCTAGAGGCCACCCTGGCCCTGCTGCGAGACCGCGTCCTCGACGAGTTGCACGAGAGCTATCCAGATTTCGCTCAACAATGGCGCAACGAGATTGCTGGCGCTCAAGCCGAATGACGATAGGAGGAACCATGTCCTCAGGACCGGGATCTCTGTCCCATCTCAGGGTGATCGATGCAAGCCGCGTTCTCGGCGGTCCCTATGCCGGCCAAGTCCTTGTCGACCACGGCGCCGATGTCATCAAGATCGAGCCACCGGACGGGGACGAGACACGCGGCTGGGGCCCGCCGTTCCTCGATGGCACCGCCAGCTACTTTCTGGGTTTGAACTGATCCGAGCCCACTTGCTGGATCGCCGGAAGCTGGAGTTTCCGGCCTTCGATCACGGCGGCAGGCTGGGTGTTCGGCCGGGATTTTGCAGCAGGACCGGAGGCTTGTTGCCGATGGCCCCGTGCGGCCGATCCTCGTTGTAGTATCTGAGCCAGGCCTCGATCTTTTCCGCGGCGTCCGCAAGCGTCATGAACCAGTGGGTGTTCAGGCATTCGCTGCGGAAGCGCCCGTTGAACGCCTCGATGAAGGCACTGTCGGGCGGCTTGACGACTATGGCCCCATAGAAAAGCCCGCCCCGACGGATCGGGGCGGGCCGGGATTGCTCGGCTGGACGAAGCTTCAGGCCGCGTCGGGCTGAACCGTGGGATTGGCCGGCGGGTTGTTGCGGCGCTCGTTCATGAACTGATCGAACTCGGCCTTGTCGCGGGCCATGCGCAGGCGGCCCAGGAAGTCGTGGAATTCGCGCTGCTCGTCCTCGAGCCGGCGCAGCGTCTCGGCACGGTACTCGTCGAAGGCGCGGTTGCCGCTGGAGGGGCCACTGCGGCCCCAGCCGCCGAAGCCGCCGCCAAAGCCGCCCTCGCGGCCTGCCATGCGCTCACGCAGCCGGTCCATCTTGCCCTGAAGACGGTTCATCCGGTGCTCGTAACGGTCTCCTGCGTAACCACAACCCATGCGTCCGCTCCAGAAAAGAAAGGCCAGGGTCGCCAGACCCAACGGCCAGAACACGATGAAGCCGAGAACCGCGAAGGCGATCCAGGCTCCCTTCCCATATTCGTCAAGCTTCTCGACGATCGGCATTGCTCCCTCACTGAATGAACGTGAATGTAAATCACATTTACATAGATGCGCCCGACACTGCCGGTTGTCAAGGATAGGGGCGGCGAAAAAGAATCAGTCGGGCGTGGCGGCGCCGTTGCGGCCGATGCCGAGGCCCTGCAGATAGATCAGCATCCCGGCTTCCAGCAGCTCGGCGGCCGACATCGGCAGGGGGCGCCGCCCGCCATCGGCACGGCCGAACAGGGCGGCGACGCCGTGCGACATCGCCCAGACATGCAAGGCCATCATCAGGGCCGGGGGGCGCTTGCCCTGCGGCAGCTGCGCGATCAGCGCCTCGGAAGCCTGGCGCAGGCCGGCGAAGGCGCGGTCCGCCGCCGCGCGCAACTCCGGGCTGGCGTCGAGCGGCACGCCGGCCTCGAACATCGCCGAGTAATAGGCGGGCTCGTCATGGGCGAAGGTGAGATAGGCGCGGCCGAGGCGGTGGAAGGCGGTCTCGGGATCGGGACGGCCCTGATCCCAGGCGCGCGCAAGCGCCGCCTCGAAGGCCTGAAAGCCGCGCGCGGCGACATCGGCGAGCAATTCGTCGCGGTCGCGGAAATGGCGATAGGGCGCGGCCGGGCTCACGCCGGCCATGCGCGCAGCCTCGGCGAAGGTGAAGCCGTTGGGGCCTTTCTCGCCGATCAACCCGAGCGCGGCCCGCACCAGCTCCTCCTTGAGGTTGCCGTGGTGATAGCCGCGGGGCGTTTCGGGGCGGTCGCGCTTCCAGCTCATGTTAAGAGCGCTAACATGCGGGCAGGGCTCGCGTCGATGGCCGGGCACGACATCGTCAATCGTCGAGCATCAAGCGCTTGCGCAGGCCGTCCGGGATGCGCCGGGCCCGGCCGCCGCCGACGCAGGCGACCTTGACCGTCGCGGTGATCAGGACGTCCTCGCCGCGCAGCACGCGCTGCTCCAGATCCATGGTGGCGCCGCGTGCTTCGACGCATCGGGTTTCGACGGTGAGCAGATCGTCCATCACGGCTGGTCGCAGGAAGTCGATTGTCATCTTGCGCACGGCAAAGCCCAGCGCCGTCTCGCCGTCGAAGAGCTCGCGCTGCTCGACGCCGAGCGCGCGGATCAGCTCGGTGCGTCCGCGCTCCATGAAGCGCAGATAGGAGGCGTGATAGACCACGCCCGAGAAATCGGTGTCTTCATAATAGACGCGGACGGTGATCTGATGGGGGCTGGTCATGGAAGCCGGCATATAGGCGAGGCCTCTCGCGAGTAAATGCCCGCGGAACAAAAACCTGGCCTGGCGCGTGATCGAAGGGTGGGGCAGCAACGCTAGGGAGACAGTCCATGTCGCTATCGGCCAAGGCACTCGAACGGCTTCTCGACAAATCCGAGTTCGATCTCGTGGGGCGCACCCGGCGCGGCAAGCTCTCGGGAGAGAGCGACGACGGTTTGCGCGACCTTGGTCGCGTGCTGCGCGAGAAGCGCGATCGTGCCCGCGACATCGCCCGCCAGCAGCGCCGCGAGTTCCGTGGCAAGGCGCCGCCGCAGGGCTCGCGCCCCGCTTCCGACAACCAGGGCACCAAGGCCAAGGCGGATGCGCTGACGGTTGCGCTGAAGCGCGTCGGCGCCGAGCAGACGCGCCGGGCCGAAAAGCTGCGCGCGCCGAGCCAGCGCAGCCTTGCCCGCAAGGCGCTCGCCCTGAAGCAGCGCCAGAGCCTGCGCGAGCGCCCGGCAAGCCGCACGGCCGGCAAGGGCATGCGGCCGGTCGAGAATCCGAAGGCGGCGAAATCCGGTGCGTTGAAGGAAGCGGGCGCTCGTCCCGCCATGATGCGCTCGAAAATCGCGCGATAATCGCGGCTGGTTGACGGCTTCACTTTCAGGGAATCACACGTCATTCCGGACAAGCCGCGAAGCGGCGCCGATCCGGAATCCATCCAAGGCGCGAGTTCTACGATGGATCCCGGGTCAAGCCCGGGATGACGGCGCGATTTTGCAGGGAATCGGCATGTTTTACCCTGCGAGCGCTTAGCGCTTGCAGGGGACGCCCATGAAGGAGCCGCAGTCATAGGGCTGCGAGAGCTGCTCGCGGACCGAGTAAGGCTTGCGGTCGATGTGGTCGATGATGTCGTCGATGCGCCAGCCGCCATTCTCCCGCACCATTTTGAATTCGACGGCGGCGGGCTTGCCGAAGCTGCGGAAGGTGGCGAACACGGTCGCCTTGCCGGCCGCCACGGGAATCGTGTCGAAACTCAGCTTCTTGATCTCCCCATCCTGACCGTTGAGGAAGGGATCGGCGCCGATCTGGCCCATCTCCCCGCTCTCGTCCTGATAGAGATCGTCGCGCGCGAAGAGCGCGGCCAGGCTCTGGCTCATCAGCCTGTCGCGGTGCGGCGGGCGCCAGGCTGGCGGCGGGGCCTTGCCCTTGGCCGCCAGCATCTTGATCGTGATGGCATAGGCTTCTTCGACCGGGCCGCGCGGGACGTCGTCGCCGGCGCGGGCCGAGACCGCGAGGACAGCGAACAGGCCGGTCAGAGCGAGCGCCAGCACGACATTCCGAAGGGCCTGCCTCACGCTTCGTCCTCGTCGTTGCCGAACAGGCCGAACTGTGCGGTTTCGCGCGAGGGCTCCGGCATGCCGAGATGGCGGAAGGCATGGGGCGTCAGCAGGCGCCCGCGCGGCGTGCGCTGGATGAAGCCCTGCTGGAGCAGGAAGGGTTCGATGATCTCCTCGATCGCGTCGCGCGGCTCGGAGAGCGAGGCGGCGATGGTCTCGATCCCGACCGGGCCGCCGCCGAAATTGATGGCGACCGTGGTGAGGTAGCGCCGGTCCATCTGGTCCAGGCCGATGGCGTCGACATCGAGCAGGGAGAGCGCCTTGTCCGCGACCTTGCGGGTGACGATCGGGTCGCCGTCGACGATGGCGAAGTCGCGCACGCGGCGTAGCAGGCGCCCTGCGATGCGCGGCGTCCCGCGGGAGCGCTTGGCGATCTCGTTGGCGCCATCGTCCGACATCGGCACGCCGAGCACGCGGGCGCCGCGCGCGACGATGCCCTGCAACTCCTCGACCGTGTAGAATTGCAGCCGGACCGGGATGCCGAAGCGGTCGCGCAGCGGCGTGGTCAGCAGGCCGGCGCGGGTGGTGGCGCCGACCAGGGTGAATTTCGGCAGGTCGATCTTGACCGAGCGCGCCGCCGGGCCTTCGCCGATGATGAGATCGAGCTGGTAGTCCTCCATCGCCGGGTAGAGGATTTCCTCGACCGCCGGATTGAGGCGGTGGATCTCGTCGATGAAGAGCACGTCGCGCTCCTCGAGATTGGTGAGCTGCGCCGCGAGGTCGCCGGCCTTGGCGATGACGGGGCCGGAGGTCGAGCGGAAATTGACGCCGAGCTCGCGCGCCACGATCTGCGCCAACGTGGTCTTGCCGAGGCCGGGCGGGCCGACGAAGAGGACATGGTCGAGGGCGTCGCCGCGTGTGCGGGCGGCGTTGATGAAAACCTGAAGATTCGCGCGCGCCGCCGCCTGGCCGGTGAAATCGGCGAGCGACAGCGGCCGCAGCGAGGTTTCGGCGTCGTCGTCGCGGCGTTCGGCCGTCATCAGGCCGGAGCGCTTGGGTTCGCTCACAGCGCGATCTCCAGTTCGATGGCGTCGTGGATCGGAATGTCCTTGTATCCCGTCTTGACGATGGTCGGCACGACCGAGCGGTAGGCGTCGATCGCCTCGAGATAAAGCCCCGAGAGGCGAAAGCCCTGGCGCTGGTAGAAGGTCAGCCCCGGCATGTTGTCGTTGGTCAGCGTCGCCTTGAGCTTCTTCGCGCCCGCCCGGCGCGCGGTCTCGATGACCGCATCCAGCATGCGGATCGCGACGCCTTCGCCCGGCCGCAGCGAGTGGAGCGCGCAGAGATAGGCGGTGTCGCCTCTGATCGTCCAGCTCGCGAGCGCAGCTGTGGCTCCGCCGCGCTCGAACAGGCCGAGCGCGTCGATTTCGGCGACGTCGTAGACATGCAGGCCGATCATCATGCTGTGCGAGCCCCAGCCCGCCAGCATGAGGCGGCAGAGTTCGGTCTTGTCGGTGACGACGCGCAGATCCAGTTCGTCGGGTGGCGTGCTCACTTCGCCAGTTCCTTCAGGCCCAGCTTGATGAGCTGGGCCGTGCCGGCGCCGTCGCCGGCAGCCTTGGCGGCGGCTGCGACGGCGGCCACGGCCTGCGCCTGAGGATACCCCAGATTGGCGAGCGCGGAGACGGCATCTGCAATGGGCTGCGGCAGTTTTTTGTCCTCCAGCGCGCCCGAAAGCTGGACGACGCCGGGATCGATATGGCCGAAGGCCGGCGCCTTGTCCTTGAGTTCGGCGCAGAGCCGCTGGGCGAGCTTGGGGCCGACGCCGGGCGCGCGCGCGATCGCCGCCTTGTCGTTGGTGGCGATGGCGGTGGCGAGCGCACCCGGATCGAGCGTCGAGAGGATGGCGAGCGCGACCTTGGCGCCGACGCCCTGCACGACCTGCATCAGGCGGAACCAGTCGCGCTCGACATCCGACATGAAGCCGTAGAGACGGATCGCATCCTCGCGGACATGGGTCTCGATCGAGAGCGCGGCGGCCTCGCCGGGCTTGGGCAGGCGCTGCAAGGTGCGAGCCGAGCACTGCACGACATAGCCGACGCCCTGCACGTCGATGATGACGTGGTCCTCGCCATAGGAATCGATCAGGCCCTTGAGCTTGCCGATCATTGTCTCGTTCCCCCGGCTGCCACGCTCAACCCGCCGCCCGCATCTGCGCGACCAGCGCCTTCATGCCGCGATGCTGGGCGTGGCAGATCGCGACGGCGAGCGCGTCCGCCGCGTCGGCCGAGCTGGTCTCAGCCTTCGGCAGCAGCACGCGGATCATCGCCTGCACCTGCTTCTTGTCGGCATGGCCGACGCCGACCACGGTCTTCTTGACGAGATTGGCGGCGTATTCCGCGACATCGAGCCCGGCGAGCGCCGGCACGACCAGCGCGATGCCGCGCGCTTGGCCGAGCTTCAGTGCCGATTGCGGATCGCGGTTGATGAAGGTCTCCTCGACGGCGGCCTCGTGCGGGCGATGCGCGGCGAGGACCTTGTTCAGGCCTTCGTGCAATTGTCGCAGGCGCTGGCCGAGCGGCAGCGCCCCATCGCTCTCGACGCAGCCGCAGGCGACGAAGGAGAGCTTGCTGCCTTCCGAGAGGATGACGCCCCAGCCGGTTTTCCGGAGGCCGGGGTCGATGCCGATGATGCGAATCGCAGGTGCCATGTCGTCGTCAAACTAGCGCGTGTTTCGGATTTGTCCCGCCCGGAACGCGGCCGGGATGAATTCTCCTCATCAGTCTCATCAAAAAGGAAAGTTGTTCTTGCCGCCCGCCGGCGGGCATGGTTCGCCGGATCAGCTTCTCCGTGCGACGCCATGCCTTTCAGCTTTTCTGCCTTCATGCCCGGCCTGACTTTCGACGGCATCGCCGTCCTGCTCGCGGCGACGCTGCTCGGCGGGGTGGTGCGCGGGTTCACCGGCTTCGGCTTCGCGATGGTGTTCATGCCGCTGGCCTCGATCGTGCTCGGGCCGGTGGCGGCGCTGGGGCTGATCTGGTTCATCGACCTGCCGGTCGCCCTGCCGATCGCGGCCCGCAGCGCGAAACATGCCGAATGGCGCGAGATCGTGCCGCTGCTCGTCACCGCGACGCTCGCCCTGCCGGCCGGGGTCTGGCTGCTGACCTGGCTCGATCGTGACACGATGCGTTGGGTGCTGGCGCTGATGGTGCTGGCGGCGGTCGGGCTGATGGCGTCGGGCTGGCGTTATCACGGGCGCCCGACCGTACCGCTCTCGCTCGGGGTCGGCGCGCTGTCGGGGCTGTTCAACGGCATGGCCTCGATCGGCGGCATGCCGCTCGCCGTGTTCTGGCTCGGCGCCCAGCGAAACGACCGGCACAAGACGCGCGCCAATCTGCAGACTTTCTTCGGGATCACGACCTTCATCAGTGGCGCGGTGCTGTGGTGGAAGGACATTCTCACCTGGCAGGCCGTCATCATGGCGGTGCCGCTTTTCGCGATCTATGCGGTCGGCTTCTGGGGGGGCTCGCACGGCTTCAGGCTGGCTTCGGAGACGACGTTCCGGCGCGGCGCCTATTTCGTGATCTTCCTCAGCGCGCTGGTCAGCCTGCCGATCTGGGATCTGGTGATCGGGCGGTAGAGGGCGGCTCTGCCGCCATGCTCGCCCTTGTGGCGAGCATCCATGTCTTGAACACCGCGTTCGATAGAGGAAGACGTGGATGGTCGGGACGAGCCCGACCATGACGTTGGGGGCGTCGATGTCGGCTCAGGCGCCGAGCTTGGCCATGATGTCGTCGGCGATCTCGAAATTGGCGAAGACGTTCTGGACGTCGTCGTCGTTGTCGAGGGCTTCCATCAACTTCATCATCGAGGCGGCCTTGTCCTCGTCGAGCGGGGCCGTGGTGGTCGGCCGCCAGACCGGCTTGGCCGAAGCGGGCGCCCCGAGCGCGGCTTCGAGCGCCTTGGAGACCTCGTTCAGCGCATCGAAGGCGCAGAGAATGGTGTGGCCGTTCTCATCGGAGATCACATCGTCGGCGCCGGCCTCGATCGCCGCTTCCATCACCGTGTCGGCGTCGCCGGCCTCCGGCGGATAGCTGATCTCGCCGACGCGGTTGAACATGAAGGAGACGGAGTTGCTCTCGCCCAGCGCGCCGCCCGACTTGGTGAAGTAGGAGCGGACGGCGGAAGCGGTGCGGTTGCGATTGTCGGTCAGCGCCTCGACGATGACGGCCGTTCCGCCCGGGCCGTAGCCCTCGTAGCGGACCTCGTCATAGTTCTCGCCGTCGCCGCCGATCGCCTTCTTGATGGCGCGCTCGATATTGTCCTTGGGCATGTTCTCGGCGCGGGCGGCCAGCACGGCCATGCGCAGGCGCGGATTCATGTTCGGATCGGGCATGCCCATCTTGGCGGCGACGGTGATTTCGCGGGCCAGCTTCGAGAACAGCTTGGAGCGCACGGCATCCTGCTTGCCCTTGCGGTGCATGATGTTCTTGAACTGTGAATGGCCGGCCATGGGAACTCGTTACCTTCTTACGAGGGTTGCGGCGGAAGATGCTGGAAGCCGGGCCTTATAGGCGCCGCCTCCGCCCGCGCGCAAGACGGCGGGCAACGGGACGGGCGAGGACCGGGCGTTTCAGGCGACCCAGCCGGTAGGCAGGGCCTCGCTGAGATGCGGGCCGACGCGCACGGGCCAGACCGCCTTGGCGAGCCCCGTCGCATCGTCGATCTCGACGGCGATGCCCGAGAGCGTGCCTTCGCCTGTGGCAGGCTCCAGCCGCGCGCCCGGCACCTTCTGCAGAAAGCGGCGCACGGGCTCCTCCTTCTGCATGCCGAGGATGGAATCGTAATCGCCGCACATGCCGGCATCCGACTGGAAGGCGGTGCCGCCGGGCAGGATCCGGGTATCGGCCGTCGGCGCGTGGGTATGGGTGCCGACGACGAGGCTGGCGCGGCCGTCGAGGAAGCAGGCCATGGCCTGCTTCTCGCTGGTCGCCTCGGCATGGACATCGACGATCACGGCATCGGCGACCTCGCCGAGCGGGCAGGCGGCGAGTTCGCGCTCGACGGCGGCGAAGGGATCGTCGAGCGGGTCCATGAACAGCCGGCCCATCACGTTGACGACGAGAACGCGGGCGCCGTTGCGCGCTTCGATGACGGTCGCGCCGCGGCCGGGCGTGCCGGGCGGATAATTGGCCGGGCGAATCAGCCGGTGCTGCCGCTCGATGAAGACGAAGGCCTCGCGCTGGTCCCAGGAGTGGTTGCCGAGGGTGACGACGTCGGCGCCGGCCGCGAGGATCTCGTCGCAGATCGCCTCGGTGATGCCGAAGCCGCCGGCGGAGTTCTCGCCGTTGATGACGACGCAGTCGAGTTTCCAGGCCTCGCGCAGGGCGGGCAGGCGTTCCTGAACCGCCAGGCGGCCGGAGCGGCCGACGATATCTCCGAGGAAAAGAAAACGCATGAGAGCGATCCGGACGCAGTCAAAAATCTTCACTGACGCGAAGACGCGCCGGAATCAACCGCCGGGAATCAACTGTCAGGATTCAGCTGCACCGAATGGCTTCGCGTTCCGTGACGATCCAGTCGAGGCGGCGGTCATGCGGCTCGTCGGGAACGGCGTCGACCTCCTGCGCGGCATAGCCGATGCCGATGCTGGTCGTCGGGCCGAGCTCCGTGAGCGCGCGGTCGTAATAGCCCTTGCCGTAGCCGATCCGGTAGCCGCGGCGGTCGAATGCGGCGAGCGGCACGAGCAGGATGGCCGGCTTCACCTCGGGCTCCGTCGGTGCGGGCACCAGCGTGCCGAAGCCGCCCGGCACGATCGGCTCATAGGGAGACCAGCGGCGGAAGATCATGCGTTTGTCGACGATCGCTGGCAGGCAGAGCGTTCGGCCGGCCGCGTGGAGTTCCTCCAGGACCGGGCGCGGATCAGCTTCCGATCGCATCGGCCAATAGGCCGAGACCGGGCCGGCGCGATCCCAGACGGGCAGGGCGAGGACGCGGGCGGCGATTTCCGGATCCCATTCCAGCCGCGCGTCGATATCGAGCGCGTCGCGCCTGTCCAGCGCCGCGCCGCGCAGGGCTGCCTTTCGGGAGGAGTGCGTGACCGGCGTGTCGGAAATCGTCGTCATGAAGGCTGCGGAGCCACCTCGGCCGTGGAGTTTTGAATCCCGGGACACCTACTAAAGTAGGTGGGCGCCGTGTGTCCGGTTCCGATGGATCCGGTCAGGGACAGCTCCCTAGGGAGTCGTATGGGCCCGGGGAATGCTGTCTCTCACGCACCAGGCAGCCCCGCTCCGCCAATGTAGGCAAGCCGCCGGCAAAGCGCCAGAGGCGATTTGCTCGCATCTGGCCTGAAACTGCGGGGGGCCTATGAAAGTGTTCATATTTTGGCCGTGGTGAGCAGGTGATATAGAGAGGCGCGACATGTACGGAAAACCGGTTCACTCGATGCTGCCCTTGATTCTCGCCCGCTCTCTCTCCCGTTCGGGACTGGCCGCGCTCGCCTGCGCCGCGGCGCTGTTCGGCGGGGCACAGCCGGGCTCGGCACAGGATGCCGCCGATCTTCTGGTCCGCACCACGCGGCTGGAGAACCAGCTGCGCCAGATGTCGGGCCAGATCGAGCAACTCCAGTTCGAGAACCGGCGCCTCAGCGAACAGCTGCGCAAATTCCAGGAAGACGTCGATTTTCGCATGAATGAGAAGGGCGGGCGGTCGGGAGCGACTGCGCCGGGCGCCTCGCCGCCCGCTGGCGCTGCGCCGGCGCCGCAGCGCCAGCGCCGCGGCGATGCCTTCGATCCGACGATGCAGCAGGGCACGGCCGGTGCGCCGCAGCCGCTCGGCGGCGGGATCGCCGGCATCATCGATGAGGATGACGGTGGTGGACCGGCCACCGGGCGGCCGCTCGATCTGCAGGGCGTCGGGCGCCCGGTGCATCAGGGAACCGCCGCGCCGGCCATGCCGCGCGGGGCGAGCGTTGCTGCCGCCAGCGGGCCGCAGACGGCCAAGGATGCCTATGAACTCGCCTTCGCCTCGCTCCAGCGCAAGGAGTACGAGCAGGCCGAGATGGGCTTCCGCCAGTTCCTGCAGAGTTATCCGCGCGACCGGCTCGCCGTCGACGCGACCTACTGGCTGGGCGAGAGCTATCTGCAGCGCCAGCGCTATCGCGAGGCGGCCGAGCAGTTCCTGAAGATCTCGCGGGAATCGCCCAAGGCAACCAAGGCGCCGGACAGCCTGCTCAAGCTCGGCATGGCCCTGAACGGGCTCGGCGCCAAGGATCAGGCCTGCGCGACCTACGCGAAGGTCGGCGTCGACTACCCCGCCGCCTCCAACGCCGTTCGCCAGGGCGTGGCGCGGGAGCGGCGACGCTCCGGCTGCGCTTGAGCGCGCTGCCGCAGAACCAGACATCTGCGCCGCCGGTCTCTTCCGTCGAGGCCGGCGATATTTTTCGGGACATTTCCTCGGAAGCGACGCTGCTCGTCGCCGTCTCGGGCGGGCCGGATTCCGTCGCGCTGCTGGCGCTGCTGGCCGAATGGGCGCGAGGCGCCGGGCGGCCGAGGCTCCATGCCGCGACCGTCGATCATGGCCTGCGACCGGAGGCGGCTGAGGAAGCCGCCGCTGTTGCGCTGCTGTGCGAGCGGCTCGGCGTTCCCCACAAGACCCTGCGCTGGGATGGCGCGAAACCCGCCAGCGCGCTTCAGGCCGAAGCTCGGCGCGCGCGCTACGCCTTGCTGGCCGGGGAAGCGCGGCGGCTCGGCGGGGCGGTTCTCGTCACCGCCCATACGCTCAACGACCAGGCTGAGACGATGCTGATGCGGCTTGCCCATGGCTCGGGCCCGGCCGGTCTCGCGGGGATGCGGGCGCGAAGCGAGAAGGAAGGCGTCCTGCTCGCCCGGCCTCTGCTCGGGATCGCGAAGGCCCGCCTCGTCTCCACGGCCGAGGCGCGCGGCCTTGCCTTCGTGCATGACCCGAGCAATGCCGACCAGCGGTTCGAGAGGGTTCGCTGGCGGGGAATCGTGCCGGTTCTGGCCGAGGAAGGGATCGCGCTCGAGCGCTTCGGGCGGCTGGCGCAGCGGATCTCCCGGCTGGACGAGGCGGCGAGCCGCCGCGCGCAGGATGTCCTTGCCGCGGTTCGGATGGCGGCGGAAGTGGGCGCGGCCGAGGTGCGGCTCGATTTCGCCGCGCTGATGGCCGAGCCGGAGGAGATCGTCCTGCGCGTGCTGGGGCTGGCGCTCGGCGAGGTTGTTCCGGCAGGCGGCGGCTATGCCCGGCTGGAGCGGCTGGAGGATTGCGCCGAGGCGCTCTGCGAGGCGGCGCGCGCCGGCTCTGCCATCAGACGGACATTGTCCGGCTGCATGGTTTCGCTCGGTCGTGACGGAACGCTGGTCCTTCGACGCGAGGGGCCACGGCGACGCGGTGTTCACCCTGCGACATCATAGTGTCGCCATGCCGCCTGTTTCCCTTGGCAAGGGCGAGCGCCGCACCTAGATTAGTCGAGGAAACCCTTGGCCTTGTCCGGTTGGACCGGTGGGCCCGATCGGACAGGTAATGAATCCGAATTTTCGCAATTTCGCCCTCTGGGTGGTGATCTTCCTGCTGGTCCTGGCGTTGGTGACCCTGTTCCAGAGCCCGAGCCAGCGCGCGAGCACCAACGAAATCCCTTACAGCCAGCTCATCAACGAGGCTGAAGCCGGCCGCGTCTCCAATGTCGTGGTCTCCGGACAGGAGATTTCCGGTGCGTTCTCCGACGGCCGCAGCTTCGTGACCTATGCGCCCTATGGCGACCCGAACCTGTTGAAGACCATGGCCCAGAAGGGCGTGCAGGTCTCGGCGCGGGCGCCTTCCGAGGGAACGCCCTGGTTCATGGCGCTTCTGGTCAACTCGCTGCCCTTCGTCATCTTCATCGGCCTGTGGATCTTCATGTCCCGCCAGATGCAGAACGGCGCCGGCCGGGCGATGGGCTTCGGCAAGTCGAAGGCCAAGCTGCTGACCGAGGCGCATGGCCGCGTCACCTTCGAGGACGTCGCCGGCATCGACGAGGCCAAGGAAGATCTTCAGGAGATCGTCGAGTTCCTGCGCGACCCGCAGAAGTTCCAGCGGCTCGGCGGGCGCATTCCGCGCGGCGTGCTGCTCGTCGGCCCTCCCGGTACGGGTAAGACGCTGACGGCGCGTGCCGTCGCCGGCGAGGCCAATGTGCCGTTCTTCACCATCTCGGGCTCCGACTTCGTCGAGATGTTCGTCGGTGTCGGCGCGAGCCGCGTGCGCGACATGTTCGAGCAGGCCAAGAAGAACGCGCCCTGCATCATCTTCATCGACGAGATCGACGCGGTCGGTCGTCATCGCGGCGCCGGCCTCGGCGGCGGCAATGACGAGCGCGAGCAGACGCTGAACCAGCTCCTCGTCGAGATGGACGGCTTCGAGCCCAACGAGGGCGTCATCATCATCGCGGCGACGAACCGTCCGGACGTGCTCGACCCGGCGCTGCTGCGCCCGGGCCGCTTCGACCGCCAGATCGTCGTGCCGAACCCGGATGTCGCCGGCCGCGAGAAGATCCTGAAGGTTCATGTCCGCAAGGTGCCGATGGCGCCGGATGTCGACCTCAAGGTGCTCGCCCGCGGCACGCCCGGCTTCTCGGGCGCCGACCTGATGAACCTCGTCAACGAGGCGGCGCTGCTCGCGGCCCGCCGCGGCAAGCGCATGGTCACCCATGCCGAGTTCGAGGACGCCAAGGACAAGGTCATGATGGGCGCCGAGCGCAAGTCCATGGCGATGTCCGAGGAGGAGAAGAAGCTGACCGCCTATCACGAGGCCGGTCACGCCATCGTCGGCCTCTATGTCCCGGCTGGCATCCCCGTGCACAAGGCGACGATCATCCCGCGCGGCCGTGCGCTCGGCATGGTCAAGTTCCTGCCGGAGGGCGACCGCTACTCGATGAAGTTCAAGGAGTTCACCTCGCAGCTCGCGGTCGCCATGGGCGGGCGCGTGGCGGAGGAGATCACTTTCGGCCGCGAGAACGTCACCTCGGGCGCCACCGGCGACATCCAGCAGGCGACCAAGATGGCCAAGGCCATGGTCACGCAGATGGGCTATTCGGACGAACTCGGCATGGTCGCCTATGGCGACAACCAGGAAGAGGTCTTCCTGGGCATGTCGATGGGCCGCAGCCAGTCGCTCTCCGAGGCGACCGCGCAGAAGATCGACGCCGAGGTGAAGCGCCTCGTCGACGAGGGCTATGCCGACGCCAAGAAGATCCTCACCGATCACCATGAGGAATTCGTCGCGGTGGCCGAGGCGCTGCTCGAGTTCGAGACGCTGACCGGCGAGGAAATCCGCGACCTGATCGCGGGCAAGCGCCCCTCGCGCGATCTCGACGACACGCCGCATGCTCCGCGCGGTTCGGCCGTGCCGAGCGCCGGCAAGGGCCGCAAGCGCGGCGAGCCGGATGCCGGCATGGAGCCGCAGCCACAGGCTTGAGTTCGGCTTCGACGGAATGCGAAAGGGCGGCCGCGAGGCCGCCCTTTTTCGTGACTTCCGTGCGTCATGCTCGGGCTTGACCCGAGCATCTCTTGCCGAATGAGGTTCCAAAGCCCTCCCTGGCACGAGATTCTCGGGTCTGCGCTTCGCTTCGCCCGAGAATGACGGCTGGTGGCGAGGTGCGCTCCTCTCGGCGCCGCTTTCACGCACCGTCACAATTTGTGAGAAGGCGGAAAGGTTTTTTGGCTATAGAACGCCCGAAACGGGCGCGATCCGCCCCTCGGAACCGAATCATATGACGCGCAAATATTTTGGAACGGACGGCATTCGCGGGCGGGCGAACGGTGTCATCACGCCGGATCTCGCCCTGAAGGTCGGCCAGGCCACGGGCCTCGCCTTCCGCCGCGGCGAGCACCGCCACCGGGTGGTGATCGGCAAGGATACCCGCCTCTCCGGCTACATGATCGAATATGCGATGGTCGCGGGCTTCACCTCGGTCGGCATGGACGTGATGCTGCTCGGCCCGATGCCGACGCCGGCGGTCGCGATGCTGACCCGCTCGATGCGCGCCGATCTCGGCGTGATGATCTCGGCCTCGCACAACGCCTATGAGGATAACGGCATCAAGCTGTTCGGCCCCGACGGCTACAAGCTCAACGACGAGGTCGAGCGCGAGATCGAGGAGCTGATCGACGGCGATCTGAAGTCCAGGCTGTCGGGTTCCCCGAAGCTCGGCCGGGCCAAGCGCATCGACAGCGCCGATGCGCGCTATGTCGAGTTCGCCAAGCGCACCATGCCGCGCAACATGAGCCTGGAAGGCCTGCGCATCGTGCTCGATTGCGCCAATGGCGCCGGCTACAAGGTGGCGCCGGAAGCGCTTTGGGAGCTCGGCGCCGAGGTCATCGTCATCGGCGACGAGCCCGACGGCTTCAACATCAACCGCGATGTCGGCTCGACCCATCCGTCGACGCTGGTGGCGAAGGTCAAGGAATTGCGCGCCGATGTCGGCATCGCGCTCGACGGCGACGCTGATCGCGTCCTGGTCGTCGACGAGCAGGGGCAGATCGTCGACGGCGACCAGTTGATGGCGGTGATCGCACGCTCCTGGCTGGAGGATGGCCGACTCTCGGCGCCGGGCATCGTCGCGACGATCATGTCCAATCTCGGGCTGGAGCGCTATCTCGCGGGATTGGGCCTGTCGCTGGCGCGCACGGCGGTCGGCGACCGCTATGTGCTGGAGCACATGCGCAATCACGGCTTCAACCTCGGCGGCGAGCAGTCCGGCCACATCATCCTCTCGGATTTCGGCACGACCGGTGACGGTCTGGTCGCGGCGCTGCAGCTGCTCGCCGTGGTCAAGCGGATGGACAAGCCGGTGTCGGAGGTCTGCCACTGCTTCGAGCCGCTGCCGCAGATCCTCAAGAACGTGCGCTACAAGAGCGGCAAGCCGCTGGAGCAGCAGCCGGTGATGAGCGCGATCGAGGCGGCGAAGCAGCTCCTGGGCGACAGCGGGCGGCTGGTGATCCGCCCGTCGGGCACCGAGCCGGTGATCCGCGTCATGGCCGAAGGCGACGATCGCGATCTCGTCGAGCGCGCGGTCGACGACGTGGTCGACGCGGTGACGAAGGCCGCGGCCTGATTTCTACAACACGTCATTCCGGGCGGAGCGAAGCGCAGACCCGGAATGACGATGAGGTTGTGGGTGTAGCCTCACACCACGGCGGTCAGGCCGCCATCGACCATCAGCAGATGGCCGTTGACGTAGTCGGACGCCGCCGAGGACAGGAAGATGGCGGCGCCGACGAGCTCCTTCGTCTCGCCCCAGCGCCCGGCCGGCGTGCGGCTGGAAACCCAGTTCGAGAAGGTCTCGTCCGCGATCAGCGCGGCATTGATCTCGGTGGCGAAATAGCCCGGCCCGATCGCATTCGCCTGGATGTTGTGCTTGCCGAGCTCGGCGGCGAGCCCTCGCGTCATCATCTTCACAGCCCCCTTCGAGGCGGTATAGGGGATGATGGTGGCGCGGCCGAGCTCGCTCATCACCGAGCCGATGCTGATGATCTTGCCGCGCTTGCGCGGCACCATGCGCTTGGTCACCGCCTGGGTGACATAGAAGACCGAATGCAGGTTGGTGTTCATCACCTCGTGCCAGCCCTCGACCGGGAATTCGGTGATCGGGGCGCGTTTCTGCATGCCGGCATTGTTGATCAGGATGTCGATCGGCCCGATCTCGGCCTCGATCATGGCGATTCCGGCCTCGACCGCCTTCTGGTCGGTGACGTCGAAGGCGGCGACGGAGGCCTTGCGGCCTGCGGCGGCGAGCGCTTGGCGGGCGCGTTCGAGCTTGGCCCTGTCGCGGCCATTCAGCACGACATGGGCGCCGGCATCCGACAGACCTTCCGCGAGGGCCAGGCCGATGCCTTGCCCGGAGCCGGTGACGAGCGCGATCTTGCCTTCGAGACTGAACAGCGACAGCGACATGGCGTATCCTCGCAGCGTTCTGATGTGAGCAAATTCGGTTTGCGCAAAGCCTGCCATCTTCGGTAAGCAGGTTTCAATCGATTAGACAATGGCCGCGTGCCTGATTTCGCGGCCGAAACGGGAGCGAGACATGCGGGCCGTCGTCATTCATGCAGAGAAGGACCTGCGCGTCGAGCCGACGACCGCGCCCGAACTCGGGCCGCGCGACGTGCGCGTCCGGGTCGAGGCCGGCGGTATCTGCGGCTCGGACCTGCATTATTACCTCCATGGCGGCTTCGGAACGATCCGGGTTCGCGAGCCGATGATCCTCGGTCACGAGATTTCCGGGCGCGTCGAGGCTGTCGGTGGCGACGTCTCGCGGGTGAGGCCGGGAGACCGCGTCGCGGTCAATCCCAGCCGGGCCTGCGGCCATTGTCGCTACTGCCAGATGGGGTTGCAGCAGCATTGCACGGACATGCTGTTCTATGGCTCGGCGATGCGCTTTCCCCATGTCCAGGGCGGCTTCCGCGACGTGCTGGTGATCGAGGAGCGGCAGGCGGTGAAGGTCGCTCCGCATGTCACCGCGGCCGAGGCGGCCTTCGCCGAGCCGCTTTCGGTGTGCCTGCATGCCGCAAAGCGCGCGGGCCCGCTGCTCGGCAAGCGCGTGTTGGTTACGGGGGCGGGGCCGATCGGCGCGCTCACCATCCTGGCGGCGCGGGCGGCGGGCGCCTCCGAGATCGTCGCGACCGATGTGGTCGACGGGCCTCTACCGATCGCACGCAAGATGGGCGCGACCGCGACCGTCAACGTTGCGGCCGAGCCGGAGCGGCTGAAGGCGGAATACGGCGCCGAAAAGGGCGCGTTCGACGTGATGTTCGAGGCTTCCGGCAATCAGCACGCGCTGACCGGCGCCTTCGACGTGGTGCGGCCCGGCGGCGTCATCGTGCAGATCGGTGTCGGTGGGCAGTTCACGCTGCCGATGAACGTCGTGGTCGCGAAGGAGTTCGAGCTGCGCGGCTCCTTCCGCTTCCATGAGGAGTTCGATTGGGCGGTGGCGATGATCGGCTCGGGCCGCATCGATCTCTCGCCGCTGCTGACGGCGACGATCCCCGTGGACCGGGCGGTCGAAGCCTTCGATCTCGCTGCCGACAAGGCGAAGGCGATCAAGGTGCAGCTCGACTTCTCCTGACGGCGCTTCTCAGAACAGCCCCTCGATCCGGCCCTGCGCGTCGATATGGATGCGCTCGGCGGCCGGCTCGCGCGGCAGGCCCGGCATCGTCATGATGTCCCCGCAGATGGCGACGACGAAGCCGGCGCCGGCCGAGAGCCTGAGTTCGCGCAGCGGGACGATATGGCCGGAGGGCGCGCCACGCAGCGTCGGGTCGGCCGAGAAGGAATACTGGGTCTTGGCGACGCAGACCGGCAGATCGCCGAAGCCGGCGGCTTCGAGCTCGGCGAAACGATCGCGCAGCTTCATGTCGACGCCGACGCCGGCGGCACCGTAGATTTCCCGGGCGATCGTCTCCAGCTTCTCCCGCAGCGGCATCGCGTCGGGATAGAGCGGTGCGAAGTCGGCTTCGTCCTCGTCGGTGAGCGCGGCGACCTTGCGGGCGAGCTCTTCCGCGCCGGCTCCGCCTTGCGCCCAGTGCCGGCAGATCACCGCTTCGACCCCGAGATGGTTGCGGCAGTAATGGCGAATGAGGTCGTGTTCCGCCGCGGTGTCGGTGGTGAAGTGGTTGATCGCGACGATCGGCGGCACGCCGAATTTGCGGATGTTCTCGACATGGCGCGCGAGGTTGGCCATGCCGGCTTCCAGCGCCTTGAGATTCTCCTGCCCGAGCGCGTCCTTGGCCACGCCGCCATGCATCTTCAGCGCGCGCACCGTCGCAACGACGACGGCGGCAGCCGGCTTCATCCCGGCCTTGCGGCATTTGATATCGAAGAATTTCTCGGCACCGAGATCGGCCCCGAAACCGGCCTCGGTGACGACGTAATCGGCGAGCTTCAGCGCGGCTGCGGTGGCGATCACCGAGTTGCAGCCATGGGCGATGTTGGCGAAGGGACCGCCATGGACGAAGGCGGGCGTGCCCTCCAGGGTCTGCACGAGGTTCGGCATCAGCGCGTCCTTGAGCAGGACGCTCATCGCGCCGGTCGCCTTGAGGTCGGCTGCGGTGATCAGGCGCTTGTCGCGGGTGCGCCCGACGACGATGCGGCCGAGCCGCTCCTCGAGATCGGTGGCATCGCGTGCAAGACAGAAGATCGCCATCACCTCCGAGGCGACGGTGATGTCGAAGCCGTCCTCGCGCGGAAAGCCGTTGCCGTTGCCGCCGAGCGAGGAGACGATGGAGCGCAGCGCGCGATCGTTCATGTCGAGGACGCGGCGCCAGGCGATGTGGCGCGTGTCGAATTCGAGGCTGTTGCCCCAGTAGACATGGTTGTCGACCATCGCCGCGAGCAGGTTGTGGGCGCTGGTGATGGCGTGGAAATCGCCGGTGAAATGCAGGTTGATCTGCTCCATCGGCACGACCTGGGCATAGCCGCCGCCGGCGGCGCCGCCCTTCATGCCGAAGCTGGGGCCGAGCGAGGGCTCGCGCAGCGCGATCATGGTGCGCCTGCCGATGCGCGAGAGGCCGTCGCCGAGCCCGACCGTCGTCGTGGTCTTGCCCTCGCCGGCCGGCGTCGGGCTGATCGCGGTGACGAGGATCAGCTTCCCATCCGGCCGAGTCTGGAAGTCGGGAATGGCAGCCGTGTCGATCTTGGCGATGTGCTTGCCGTAGGGGTTGAGGGCTTCTGCGGGAATTCCCGCCTTGCCGGCGATGGCGGCAATGGGCTGAAGCGTCGCGGCGCGCGCGATCTCGATATCGGTCGGCATCCGTCCTCTCGGAGACTGTGCTCGCTCCACGCCTCCCCGGCGCGGAGCGCGGCGACACTGGCGCGAAAAACCCGTTGCCGCCAGCGATTTTGGAGGGAAGGGAGCGGCGATGCACAGCGCAAGCGCTATGCCATGCGTCATTCTCGAGCGGCGCGGAGCGCCGACCCGAGAATCTCGTGACGCCTGGTTTGCGAGATGGTCGGGTCAAGCCCGACCATGACGGTGGACGCTCCGGTGCTCAGCCCGCCAGATGCGCGTTCTGCGGGAACAGGAACTTGCGCGCCTCAGCGTCGAAATCGGTCTTGAAGGCGAACTGGTCCTTGAGTGCGACGGCGCGCTGTGCCGCAGGGCGGGCCGAGATCTCGTCGAGGTGGCGCTTCACATGCGGGAACATCGCCGACCAGGTTTCGCCCACGGCGAAGGAGAGCCGCGTCGCCCAGCCCCAGACCGACATGTCGACCAGCGTATAGCGATCGCCGAGCATGTAGCGTCGTCCGGCCAGAATATTGTCGATGATGCCCCAGTGCCGCTCCGCCTCGCGGGCATAGCGGTTGATGGCGTAGGGGATCTTCTCCGGGGCGAAGCGGCTGAAATGCACCGCCTGGCCGCAATAGGGGCCGATGCCGGTGGCGACGAACATCAGCCAGGAGAGCATTTCGCCGCGCGCCTTCGGCGTGTCCTCCGGCAGGAATTGTCCGGTCTTCTCGGCGAGATAGAGCAGGATGGCGTTGGAATCGAAGACGGTGACCTCGCCATCGGTCAGGGCCGGCGTCTTGGCGTTGGGATTGATGGCGAGGAATTCCGGCTTGAACTGGTCGCCCTTGCGCGTGTCGACCGGCACCATCTCGTAGGGCAGGCCGGCCTCTTCGAGGAAGAGCGCGATCTTCGCCGGATTGGGCGAGGGGTGATAGTAGAGCTTGATCATGACGGTCTCCACGCAGGCGTCTCAGGCCTGCCTCAGTCCGGCGACATAGGAAACGAGATCGGTCAGCGCGGCAATGGTCGCGTCGGCCTGGAAGCCGAGCTGTTCCGGCTGCATCCGCAACGCCTTGAACATCAGCGCGGGATCGATCGTCGCTGCGGCATCGAGTTCGGTGCGCAGCCGGCTAGCCGGGATGCGCTCGATGCGGGCGACATGGAAGCCATATGCCTTGGCGCCGGCGACGTCGAAGCCGTTCGAGGAGACGAAGAGGATTTCGTCGCGCTTGAGCCCGAGCCTCTTTTCGACGAGGGCGTAGCCGCGCGGATCGGGCTTGTAGACGCCGATCTCATCGACGCTGATCACGGTCTCCAGCAGTTCGCCGATGCCGGCATGGGCGACGAGGCGCTTCAGCATCGCAGGGCTGCCGTTGGAGAATATCGCGAGGCGGTGCGAGGCCAGCCCTTCCAGGGCCGCCCGCGCCTCCGGATAGAGGGCAAGCGCGTCATAGGCTTCGGCAATCTGCCAGACGAGGTCCGGTGGTGCCGATAGGCCGAGCGTCCGCAAGGTGAAATCGAGCGAGTCGCGCGTGACGGTCCAGAAGTCCTCGTAGCGGTCCATTAGGGCGCGCAGCCAAGTGTATTCGAGCTGCTTCAGCCGCCAGATCTGCGTGATCGCCGTGCCGTGGCCGGGGAAGGCCTTGTCGGTGACGCCCGCGACCGACTGCACGTCGAACAGCGTGCCATAGGCATCGAAAACCAGCGCCTTGATCGTCATCACCGCCTCCTGTGGGGGCTTCGCCGCGGTTCCGCCGCTTTCTTAGCACTCGCATAGACGCGGTCGCGCGTGATATCCGCAAGACCATCCTTCACCGATGCCGACAGGTCTGCCGATGCCGCCTCGCCCCGTGATGCTGATGATCCTCGATGGCTGGGGCTGGCGCGAGGACAGCAGGGACAACGCTGTCCGGCTGGCGAAGACGCCGAACTTCGACCGCTTCTGGACCAGCTGCCCGCGCGCCTTCCTGCGGACTTCCGGGCTCGATGTCGGGCTGCCCGAGGGCCAGATGGGCAATTCCGAGGTCGGGCATCTCAATCTCGGCGCGGGCCGCGTGGTGATGCAGGACCTGCCGCGGATCAACCAGGCGATCGCGGACCGTTCGATCGAGGCGGCGCTGGCGGCCAGCGGTCTCGTGACGGAGCTCAAGGCGAGCGGCGGAGCCTGCCATCTGCTCGGCCTCGTTTCGCCGGGTGGCGTCCATGCCCATCAGGACCATGCGGCGGCGCTCGCCCATATCCTGGCGAAGCAGGGGATCCCGGTCCGCGTTCATGTCTTCACCGACGGACGCGATACGCCGCCGCAATCGGCGGCGGAGTACGTCGCGGCCTTCGCCGCCGCGCTGCCGCCCGAGGCAGTGATCGCCAGCGTCAGCGGGCGCTATTACGCGATGGACCGCGATAATCGCTGGGAACGGGTCGAGAAGGCCTGGCGCGCGATGGTGCTGGGAGAGGGCGAAGCCTTCGCCTCGGCCGATGCGGCGATCGCGGCCGCCTATGACGGCAAGGTCACCGACGAATTCATCCTGCCGGCCGTGATCGGCGGCTATGCCGGGATGAAGGATGGCGACGCGCTGCTCAGCTTCAACTTCCGCTCGGACCGCATCCGCGAGATTTTGAACGCCGTGCTGGAGCCCGGCTTTGGGGGCTTCGCGCGCCCGCGCAGGCCGCGCCTCGTCAAGGCGGTCAGCATGACCTCCTACAGCGCCGAGCTCGACAAGGTCATGCCGGTGCTCTTTCCGCCGCAGACGCTCGCCAACGGCCTCGGCGAAACGGTTGCCCGGGCGGGGCGGACGCAGATCCGCATGGCGGAGACCGAGAAATATCCGCACGTCACCTATTTCTTCAACGGCGGCGAGGAGACCCCCTATGCCGGCGAGGAGCGGGTGATGGTGCCGTCGCCCAAGGTCGCGACCTACGATCTGCAGCCGGAGATGTCGGCCCCGGAGCTGACCGCGAAGGCGGTCGAGGCGATCGACTCCGGCCGCTACGATCTCGTCGTGCTCAATTTTGCCAATCCCGACATGGTCGGCCATACCGGCGTGCTGGCTGCCGCGGTCAAGGCGGTCGAGACCGTCGATGCCTGCCTCGGCGCCATTGCCGAAGCGGTGCAGCGGCAGGGCGGGGCGCTGCTCGTGACGGCCGATCACGGCAATGCCGAGCTGATGGTCGATCCGCAGACCGGCAAGCCGCACACCGCCCACACGACCAATGTCGTGCCGCTGATGCTGATCGGCGGCCAGGCCAAGGCGCTGGCGGACGGGCGGCTGGCCGATATCTCGCCGACCTTGCTGGCGTTGATGGGGCTCGCCCAACCGGCGGAGATGACGGGGCAGTCCCTGCTGCGCTGAGGCGAGCCATCGAGGCAAAAACGAAACGGCGCGGGGATGACCCGCGCCGTTTCGTTTTTCGACGGTGGAAGCCGTCTCAGTACTTGCGGACGACCGGCATTGGCGCCGGTTCCGGCGTGCCGCAGCAATTCGGGTCGCCGAAGTTCCAGCGCATGCCGATGCGGAAGTCGTGGCTGTCGAGGTCGCGGGCCTTGAGGGGCGCGTAGGTCTCGGCAAGGAAGGCGTTCTGGATGCGGCCGGACTGGGCATCGCCGAGGTTGAGGTAGCGATAGCCGAGTTCGAGGGTCAGGTTCTTGTTCACCTCGTAGCCGAGGCCGGCCATCAGCGCCCAGGCGACATTGGTGTTGGTGCCGTTGGTGGCGTAGCCGAGGGTCGGGTAGCCGGCAACGGAACCCTGGTCGGTCAGGCCGGTGATGCGGTTCTGGGCGAAGCCGATGCCGGCGCCGATATAGGGCGTCAGGCAGTTCCAGGTGCCGAGATCGATGTAGCCGTTGAAGAGCGTGACCAGCGAAGACAGGTTGCCCTTGTAGGTGTTGGTCTGGTTCTGGTTGATGAAGGGGTTGAAGACGATGTCGTTCACCCCGATCGACGAGGAGCCGCGATATTCGCCGGTCACGTCGAAGCGCAGCCAGTTGTTGAAGCGATAGCCGACGCCGAGGCCGGCGAAGAAGGCCGAGTTATCGGTCTTGCCGAAGAAGCTGCCGCCATAGGCGACGACGTCTTCCTGATAATACTTGCCGACGGTCTGCACGCCGACGCCGACATCGCCACGCAGGTAGAAGCCGCTGGAGATGGTGCCCTTCAGGCCGAGCGGCTCGGGCGGGGGAGGCGGGGCGTAGGCCAGGTCGGCCGCATGGGCAGCAACGGAAGCGCTGAGGGCCAGGCCGCCCGCCAGTGCGAGAGTTTTCAGGCTGCCCATGGCAGAGTCCTTCCGATTTGCGCGGCGCAAGAACGCAGCCCGCACGCGTTACCAGTAGGAAGGACCCTGGCAGAGATTTCTTAAGCGAGGCTTAACCCTAAAAGCTAACCTTACTTTTGCCTGAACGTCGCCGCGAATGTTAACGAAATCTTGCTTGGGGGAGGTCGACTCCGAAGCCGGGATGTTCGGCTGCCGGGAGGAGGGCTGTCACTGGCAGCTCAACGTCGCGTTCAGCTTGCTGTTGATCAGCGGCAGGGACAGGCTCTTGAAGAAGCTGTGGAAGCGTTGCGGCGCGCGAAAAGCCAGGCGGTTGCCATCCTGCCAGACCGGTACGACCGTGCCGTTGATATCGGCCGACATCGCCGCGAAGCGCAGCTTGTCGATTGCCTCTTCCTGAGCGACCCGGCTCTGCGTGCCGAAGCTGCTTTCGACCGGGACGATAACGAAGTAGGTCCCGCGCTCATGCAAATGAGCAATCTGCAATTCGATCATTGTTTGGCCCCGCCGCTGGGCCCCCCGCGGTCATATCTGCGCTGATTGACCTTGGGTTACATCCTTCATTTGGATGAATACTACTGCGAAGCCCGTGCGGACGCGGAACGTCGCGGGTGACGGACCGAAAGTGCGGACTTTCGCCCCGTGGCCAAGCTGCGAAGGGCGCGGATCAGAGCCCGCCTTGCGGCCCCGTGCCGGATCGCCGCGCCCTCGTTGCCCGAGCCTCGAACTCCCCGCGGATGGCGTCGAGCTTCTCCTCGTCCAGCTCCTCCAGGTCGAGCAATTCCTCGCGTGCGCCTTCGAGCTTGCAGATCAGCTCGTCGAGCTTGATCTGCATCGCGGCCGTGTCGCGGTTCTGGCTGTTCTGGATGATGAAGACCATCAGGAAGGTGACGATGGTCGTCGAGGTGTTGATGACGAGCTGCCAGCTGTCGTTGAAGCCGAAGAGCGGGCCGGAAAGCGCCCAGAGCAGGATCAGGGCGGCGGCGCCGAAGAAGGTCTGGGGTTTGCCCGCCCAATGCGCGACGCCCTGCGAGAGACGGGTGAAGAAGGAACGGTCGCTGTGCGGCAGGCGGCGCTTGGCCATGTTGCGGTTCCCCGGACCGGTTGAGGCTGCATCCCCTCAACGCGGCGGATTGTCCGCCGTTCCCGCTGGCTGCCGGAGCCTTGCCGCGCTCATCCGCAGCATGTGAATGCTCTGTCTCTTTGCCTTGTCGCATTTCCTTGAGGCGAACCGGCGTCCGCGCCGCTCGAAAATGCTCCGGGGCTCGGCCTATGCGGTGAGCCGTTCGGCGTGCCAGGCGACGTGCTGCGCCATGAAGGTCGAGACGAAGTTGTAGGAGTGGTCGTAACCGTCCCGCATCGTCAGCTGCAACGGAATGCCGGCGGTGGCGCAGGCGATTTCGAGCAGTTGCGGGCGCAGGCCCTCCTCGAGGAAGCCGTCGGCGGTGCCCTGGTCGACGAGCAGATCGGGGATGCGGTGGCCGTCGGCGATCAGCAGGGTTGAATCATAGGCGCGCCAGCTCGTCTCGTCGGGGCCGAGATATTTCTCGAAGGCCGGGCGCGACCAGCCGGCCGTCGAAGGCTGGGTGATCGGCGCGAAGGCCGAAATCGAACGGTAGCGTCCCGGATTCTTGAGGGCGAGCGTGATGGCGCCGTGCCCGCCCATGGAATGGCCGAAGATGCCCTGCCGGCTCATGTCGAGCGGAAAGTTCTTGCTCACCAGTGCCGGCAACTCGTCGCGGATATAGGTCTCCATCCGGTAGTTGCGGGCGAAGGGCTCCTGCGTGGCGTCGAGATAGAAGCCGGCGCCGGAGCCGAACTGCCAGTTGTCCGGTTCGTCCGGCACGGCTTCGCCGCGCGGGCTGGTATCCGGGCAGATGATGGCGATGCCGTTGGCGGCCGCCGCGGCGCGGTACTCGCCCTTGTCCATCGCGTTCTGGTGGGTGCAGGTCAGGCCCGACAGATACCACAGGACGGGAACCGGACCGTCCTCGATCTGATGCGGCAGGTAGATCGCGAAGGTCATCGGGCAGGCGCAGGCCGTGCTCTCATGGCGATAGACGCGCTGGGATCCGCCGAAGGCCTTGGACGAGGAGAGAAGTTCCATGCGGGATCCTTTGCGATGACGCGGCCTCTGTCATTCCGGGGCTTCGCGAAGCGAAGAACCCGGAACCCACGACCAGGCGAGACCTTGCCCGGTCGGATTTGCAAAGGCCGCCCCCAGTCGTGGGTTCCGGGTTCGGCGCCACGCGCCGCCCCGGAATGACAAAAGGTGGTGCCGCACGGATAAGGCGGCAAAACGGCGCCTCAGTAAACCACCACGCTGCGGATCGACTTGCCCTCATGCATCAGGTCGAAGCCGTGATTGATCTCGTCGAGGCTCAGCCTGTGGGTGATCAGGTCGTCGATGTTGATCTTGCCCTCCATATACCAGTCGACGATCTTCGGCACGTCGGTGCGTCCGCGCGCGCCGCCGAAGGCGGTGCCCTTCCAGACGCGGCCGGTGACGAGCTGGAAGGGCCGCGTCGCGATCTCCTTGCCGGCCTCGGCGACGCCGATGATGATCGACTCGCCCCAGCCGCGATGGCAGCATTCCAGCGCCTGGCGCATGACGTTGGTGTTGCCGGTCGCATCGAAGGAGAAATCGGCGCCGCCGCCGGTGAGGTCGACGATCGCCTGCACGACCTTGTCGTTGCCGATCTCGCTCGGGTTGATGAAGTCGGTCATGCCGAACTTCTCGGCCATGGCGCGCTTGGCCGGGTTGATGTCGACGCCGATGATCTTGTCGGCGCCGACCATGCGGGCGCCCTGGATCACGTTGAGGCCGATGCCGCCGAGGCCGAAGACCACGACATTGGCGCCGGGCCAGACCTTGGCCGTGTAGATCACCGCGCCGATGCCGGTGGTGACGCCGCAGCCGATATAGCAAATCTTGTCGAAGGGTGCGTCCTCGCGGACCTTGGCGAGCGCGATCTCGGGCAGGACCGTGAAGTTCGAGAAGGTCGAGCAGCCCATGTAATGGAAGACCTCACCGCCGTCGCAGGAGAAGCGCGAGGTTCCGTCCGGCATGACGCCCTGGCCCTGGGTGGCACGGATCGAGGTGCAGAGATTGGTGCGGCGGGAGAGGCAGGATTTACAGCTGCGGCATTCCGGCGTGTAGAGCGGAATGACATGGTCGCCGACCTTGAGCGTGGTGACGCCGGCGCCGATCTCGCGGACGATGCCCGCGCCCTCATGGCCGAGGATCGCCGGGAACTTGCCTTCGGAATCGAGGCCCGACAGCGTGTAGGCGTCGGTGTGGCAGATGCCGGTCGCCATGACCTCGACCAGCACCTCGCCGGCCTTCGGTCCGCCGATCTCGATGGTTTCGATGGTGAGCGGCTTGCCGGCTTCCCAGGCGACGGCGGCACGGGTTTTCATCGGGTGTTTCCTTCCTTGCGAACGGTCATTTGAGATAGGGGCGGATGACCCGCATGATCGCGGCGATGTCGTCGGTGTCGTCGGAGGAGGGCTCGGCCGCTCCCGCGGTGCCGTGCATGGTCTCGCGCAGATGGCTTTCCAGCACCTCCGCCATCAGCCCGGTGGCGGCGCCGCGCAGTGCGGCAAGCTGCTGCAACAGGGCGCCGCATTCCTCGCCGCGTTCCACGGCGGCGATCAGGGCATCGGTCTGTCCCCTGATCCGGCGCAGCCGCGTGACGGCCCGCTTCTTTTCTTCAGGCGTATGAGGCATGGCGGCGCATCGGGCTTCGATCCGCTGCGGACGCTAAGGTACTCAGGGGGAGTATGTCAATCTAGGCGATGGGCGCGACGAAAAAGGGCGGCAGCGTTGCCGCTGCCGCCCTTTCGCAAGGATGATGGCTTGGGGGGCTCAGAAGCTGTAGCCGAGCTTCACCTTGACGAGATGCTGGCTGAAATTGGTCAGGTCGAGATTGCCGGGCTCGCCCTTGGCCTTGCCGGCGACCTGGATGTTGTAGGCGGCCGAGAGCGCGAGCTGCTTCGTCGCCTGCCAGAAGATGCCGGGGCCGGCGAAGGTGGCGTAGCCTGCCTCGTTGCCGAAACCCAGATCGTTGTGGGCGCGCATGTGGCGGACTTCACCGCTGAGATAGAGCCCATCCGAGACCTGCCAGGCGAGCGAGCCGCCGACCGTGAAGGTGGAGGAGCGCTGATAGGACGAGGGGCCAGTCCAGGTCAGGTCCTGCGAGAGATTGAGCGCGGCATAGAGCGTGTTCGGGATCAGCGTCTTGTCGGCGAAGATGCGGATGCCGGTGTTGTAGGTGGTGAAGCGGCCGGCGCCGTCCGGGTCGGCACGATTGAAGCTCGGATCGAGCACCAGGGTCAGGCCGAGCCCATGCATGTCGCGGCCCAGCAGCCGGTATTTCATCTCGACGCCGGCGCCGAAAGCACGCTCATCGGCGCTGACGCCGCCGGCCGAGGCGTGGGTGAAGGAGCCCAGCACATAGGGGCCGATCTCGAAGCAGGGGAAGAGGCCGTAGGAACCCTGCAGGGTGAGGCCGTGCCCGTTCGAGGAGCCGGTACGCGTGCCGAAGCCGCCATTATAGGTCAGGCTGGGCCCGAACGCGCCCTTTTCGGCAACGTCGGAGCCGGTGGTGAAGCCGAAGGCATCGGTCGGAATGCCTTCGCTTTCGGTGCAGGCCGAGACGATGGGGGCCGGCGTAGGGGGCGTCTTGCGGGACGGCAGGTCGGCGGCGAGGGCGGGGGCCGACGCGGCAGCAGCGATCAAAGCGAGTGTGAGGGTCTTCGACGACATGGGAACTCCGCGGAGGTCACGGATCAATACGCTATTGCAAATCGTTTGCAATAGCTAATTCATCCTGGCGCGAACCATGTCGCGAGCCCGATCCCGGCGCGATAAAAGAGCCATAAGAGTTTCTGCTATCCATCCCGATGTTGTTGCGCTGCAACAGTCAGGGATGCGGCAGGCGCGAGAGCCGCTTGAGGGCAAGAGGGGCGATCTCCGCGAGAGCCGAGATCGGCTGCCAGGCGGCAGCGTGGACCTCCTCGACCTGGGCGACGAGCGGCAGGGTCGGGTCGGCGAGGAAGAGATATTGCAGATCGTGATGGATATGGTCCGGCTCGCCGCGCGCGGGCTTGCCCGGCACGTCGTGGCTGTCGATGGTGAAAGGCACGTCGCCGCCCGCGTGCCAGGGATGCAGTGCCAGGCCCTGCACGCCGGTTTCCTCCTGGGCCTCCCGCGCCGCGGACAGGTGGAACTGCGCGGCATCTTCCCAATGGCCGCCGGGCTGAAGCCAGCGGCCGATCACGACATGGTCGATCAGCAGGATCCGGGCATGGTCGGGCGAGAGCACGAAGGCGCTGGTGGTGAGGTGGCCGGGGAAGGTGTCGCGGCGGTCGAGCGCATGGCCTTGCGCCATCTGCCAGCGCAGCAGGGAGAGATGCTCGCGCGGGCCGGCGACCTCGGCACGGTAGCGCGCGACGGCGCGGGAGAGACGGGTGTTGAAATCCATGGCGGTCAGCGGGTCCTGGCCGGCAGCGGCAGACGGTAAGATTCGAAATGGCCGTTCTTGGGGCCGTCATAGCCGATCAGGACGGTGAGCCCGCCGCGGCCTTCGCCGAGAACCGTGAGAGATTCGGCCTTGCCGTCGCCGCGGGAAGGCAATTCGCCGAGGGCGGCGGCTGCCTCCGGCCGGGCCGGATCGATCAGTATCAAGGAATAGGGCAGGGGCTGTTCCTGCGCCGGGCCGAGGAGAGCGAGCAGTTTTCCGTCCGGGAGGGGCGCCAGATCCCGGATACCGCGATCATGCCCGGCCGGCAGCGCGATGACTTTGGGGGCCTCGGTCGCGGCCGCGTGCCCGGGCGCGAAGAGCGCCGCAAGCGAAGCGCCGACGAGGAAGCTGCGATTGCCGAGCGAGGGCGCGCGCAGGCCGGCCCAGAGCGTATCGCCGATGACGGCGATGCCTTCGACATTGAGGCCGTTGTCGTCCATCAGGCTCTTGCCGAAGAAGGCGCCGGCCTCGCCGGCCCGGCGCAGCATGTCGCTCAGGCGATAACTCAGCTCGACCCGGCCGGTAGGGGTGCCTTCGGCGTCGACCCTGATGCGCGCCAGATGGAAGGCGGAGAGGCGGAACTCGCCCTTGTTGCGCGAGCAGCCATGGGAACCTGCCAGGTAGAAGGCGCCATCGGCATAGGCGACCGCCTCGCCATCGAGCTCGGCGAAGCGGCCGGGCGCCTTGCAGATGCCCTGCGGCGGCTGGCCGAGCGTCTCGGGCGAGGCTTCCGCGCCGATGATCGGCAGCGAGGCTCCGGGCGTGATGCGGTTTTCGGCGATCCGGGCGAATTGGGCGAAGGCCCCCTCGTCATTGATCAGCAGGCAGCGCTGGGCGCCGTTCGCGACCGGCATGCAGGCGAGGCCGCTGACGTCGCGCGCGGGTTTGCCCGGCTTCTTGCCCGCGAAAGCGCCCAGCGTCCGGAAGCGTTGCTCGGGCGCAAGCGTCGCGGCTTGCGCGCAGGAGGCGGCGAGGAGGGTGGCCATAAGCATGGCGGGGAGGTGTGAGCGCATGGGCGAATCCAGGAGACACACCGGATAGAGCGCGAGCCGCGGCGGAAGTCAAAAGGCCGGGCGGAGCCCTCTTTATGCATCCTTGATGTCATCGCCCGCCGAACCGTCTCGAACGGCTATGGCGGCGAAAATACCTTCCCCGTGCGGTCTCGAAGACCGTTCGGGAAACAGGATGATGTTCAGTAGCCCTCGCAAATCCTTCGGCGGCCCCCTCCAGTTTCTGGTCGGGCGAGACGCCGATGGTCACTGGCTGGCCGTCGAGACCCATGGTCGCGGCGGTGGCATTTTCGCCGATCAGGGCGCCGCGCTGCGCTATGCCGTGTTCGAGAGCGGCCACAGGCCGCGCGCGGTCCGCATGACGGCCAAGACGCTCAGCCTGCTCTGAGGCGTGCCATGAATCATTGGCTTCATGGCATGTTCACCGCGCTGGTCACGCCCTTCGACGAAGGCGCGATCGACCATGGCGCGCTGGAACGCCTCATTCACTGGCAGATCGCACAGGGCGCCGATGGCGTCGTGATCGGCACCGCGACGGGCGAGAGCCCGACGCTGAGCGAGGCGGAGCGCCGCGAGCTCTGTGCGGCCGCCCGTCGCATCGCCGGCCGGCATTTTCCGGTGATCGTGGCCGTCGGCAGCTACGCCACCGCCGAGACGGTCGCCGAGATCGCGGCCGCCGAGAAGGCCGGCGCTTCGGCCCTGCTGCTGCGGATGCCCTATTACAACCGCCCGACGCAGGCGGGCCTTGCGGCCCATGCGCTGGCTGCCGCGCAGGCGACCGGGCTCGAGATCATTCTCGACAACGATCCGGATCGCTGCGGCATCGAGATCATGCCGGAGACGCTGGAGCGGCTGGAAGAGGCCGCGAACATCGTCGGCATCCTGGAGCGGCGCGGCGACCTTGTCCGCTGCGACCGGATCGCCAGGCTGCGCGACCGTCGCTTCATACGGCTGACCGGCGCGGCGGAGACGATTCCCGCCTATCTGCTCGCAGGTGGGTGCGGTGCGGTCACCAGCGTCGGCAATCTCGCGCCGCACTGGCTGGCGCGGCTGGAGAGCGCGGCGCGCTCCGAGTTCTACGGGCAGGCGCAGATCCTGCAGCGGCGCCTTGTTCCGCTGCTCGACCTGCTCGGCCGCGAGCCCGATCCGGTTCTCGTCAAGCTTGCCCTGTCGCTGCTGCACCCCGAGGTCGGAGCGGCCTGCCGCGCGCCGCTCGCGCCGGCGCGCCCCGAATTTGCGGCTCTCATGCGGGATGCGATCGAGGACCTGCCTCGTCCGCTTGGCGGGGATAGCCACGGCCCCTGCGCGAGCGGGAGCGGTGGGCGTCGTCCACCCCGCCAGAAGCCATCGGACGCGCCGGCGTTCCCGCAATAGCTGGATGGAGGCTTCAATGAGCACGATCAGCACCTATCGCCGCCACCGGGAGGCGGTCTACCGGACTGCACGCCGGACATCGGCCGGCGGCTGGAAGGCCGATCTGCTGAACCTTTTCGGCTCGGTCGTCCTGCTCGCCGTCCTGATCGGCGGGCGAGCCTGGCGGCATCTGCACTGACATTGCAAACGACAGGGGCGCCGCTTGGCAGCGGCGCCCCTCGCGCGATCGACCGAAGCCGGTTCAGTTCAGCTTGGCATAGGCCGGAACGGTGAGGAAATCCTCGAAATTCGGCGCCAGCGAGAGCTTTTCGAAGAGAGCGATCGCCTCCGGGAAACGGCCCTGGGCATAGGCGTCGGCGCCGAGCTCGCCCTTCACGCGCTCCATTTCCTCGGGCAGGCAGCGCTTGAACAGGGCGGCATCGGCCTTCACCCCGCCTTCGAGCGCGACGCCGTACTGGCAGAACTGCCAGATCTGGGCGCGGCTGATCTCGGCCGTCGCGGCGTCTTCCATCATGTTGTAGATCGGCACGGCGCCGCGGCCGCGCAGCCAGGCTTCGATGTACTGGACGCCGACGCGGATGTTCTCGCGGAAGCCTTCCTCGGTTCGCGTGCCCTGATGGACTTCCAGCAGGTCCTTCGCGCCGATCGAGACGTCGTCGCGCTTCTTGTCGAGCTGGTTGGCCTGCGGCATCAGCCGGTCGAAGACCTCCATCGCGACTGGGACGAGGTCCGGATGGGCGACCCAGGTGCCGTCATGGCCGTCGCCGGCCTCGCGCTCCTTGTCGGCCTTGACCTTGGCGAAGGCGGCGGCATTGGCTTCCGGGTTGTTCTTGACCGGGATCTGCGCCGCCATGCCGCCCATCGCGAAGGCGCCGCGCTTGTGGCAGGTCTTGATCAGCAGCAGCGAATAGGCACGCAGGAAGGCCTTCGACATCACGACCTGTGAACGGTCGGGCAGGACATAGGCCTTGTTGCGGGCGAGCTTCTTGATGAAGGAGAAGATGTAGTCCCAGCGGCCGCAATTGAGGCCGGCCATGTGCTCGCGCAGCTCGTAGAGGATCTCGTCCATCTCGAAGGCGGCCGGCAGCGTCTCGATCAGGACGGTGGCCTTGATCGTGCCGTTCTTCAGGCCGAGCGCTGACTGGGCGGCGACGAAGACGTCGTTCCAGAGCCGGGCTTCGAGATGGCTCTCGAGCTTCGGCAGGTAGAAATAGGGGCCGGAGCCGGCCGCCAGCGCCGCCTTGGCGTTGTGGAAGAGGTAGAGCCCGAAATCGACCAGCGAGCCCGAGGCTTCCTCGCCATCGATCTCGATATGGCGCTCGGGCAGGTGCCAGCCGCGCGGGCGGATGATCAGGACGGCGGGCTTGTCCTTGAGCTTGTAGTCCTTGCCGTTCGACGGATCGGTGAAGTCGATCTTGTTCGCCCAGCGGTCCTTCAGGTTGATCTGGCCTTCGACCATGTTGGTCCAGACCGGCGAGGAGGCGTCCTCGAAATCGGCCATGAAGACCTTGGCGCCGGAGTTCAGCGCGTTGACGATCATCTTGCGGTCGACCGGGCCGGTGATCTCGACGCGACGGTCCTGCAGGTCGGCCGGGATCGGCGCGACGCTCCAGTCGCCCTCGCGGATATGCTTCGTCTCGGCCAGGAAATCGGGCGTCTCGCCGCCGTCGAAGCGCTTCTGGCGCTCGGCGCGCAGCGCCAGCAGGCGCTTGCGGGTCTCGTTGAAGCGGCGGTGCAGCTCGGCCACGAAGGCCAGCGCCTCGGTCGTCAGGATCTCGTCGAAGCGCGGCTGCACCGCGCCCTTGATGGCGACGCCCGCAGGCAGGGAGAGGGGGGGGGTATCCGACATGGCTGCTCCTCCGATTGTGAGGCCATCATCGCGCAGGGCTCATCCTTTTCAAATGCAGAAAGGACGACGATCACTTGTTCTGTTTGAGAAATAATCGCGGGTCTGCGGGGCAAGCACTGCGGGCTCGCAAGGCGGTCGAAATCGCGGTGGCCCGGCGGAATGTTACGTTGAGTTAGGGCTATTTAGCTCGAAATGCGCAGATAGGACCGATTTCCGCGAATCGACTTCAGCAATTCGTAAGCTCCTCGCCGTCAGGGTCATCGCACCGAAAGCGGTAATCCGGTCGAGGATGGGGGTCCTATGTTCAAGCTCACTTTCCTGTCCGACATGGTGCGGCGGTTCCGTCGTGACCAGCGCGGCAACGTCCTGGTGCTGACGGGCTTCCTCGCCGTTCCGATGATCGGTGTCGTGGGCGTCACGATCGATTATTCGCGGGCCAGCAACACACGCCAGGCGCTGACCTCGGCGATCGATTCCGCCTCTCTGATGGCCGCGCGCGACGCTCAGAAGCTGACCGACGCCGAACTCGGCACGCGGATCGACAACTGGATTCGCGACAACCTTCCGGAGACTGCCAAGAACGAGTTCACCGGGGCGAAGGTGACGATCGACCGCACCGCGCGCACGATCCAGATCACGGCCAACGCCAACGTGCCGACAACGATCGCGCGGGTGCTCGGCACCCAGTCTCTCCCGGTCGCGAGCAACAGCCAGGCGACTTGGGGCACCAATACGATCGAACTGGCGCTGGTTCTCGACAATACGGGCTCGATGGCGTCTTCGAGCAAGATGGACAATCTCAAGGCGGCGGCCAAGGATCTGATCAAGGTCATGAAGGAGGCTGCGATCGATCCCGATCAGATTCGGGTCTCCATCGTTCCGTTCAATACGCAGGTCCGCATCGCCAAGACGTTCAAGGACCAGGAGTGGATCCGCTACGGATTAACCCGGTCGGTCACTTGCGACAACAAGGGCGCCAACTGCAAGACGTCGAGCGGAGCCAAGATTACGGACACGGACGGGTTGAACTGCACGACCAAGAACGGCGTGAAAACCTGTACGACGCAGAGCATCACGAAAGCGACCTGGGCCAGCACCGAAGGCTGCATCGCCGATCGCGATCAGAGCTACGATGTCGGCGATGGCGGCCCCTATTCGTCGAGCGACCGGCAGTATCCCGCATATTGGTGCAGCCAGAGCAGCCTGGCTCAGATCATGCCCTTGAGCTCGGACTGGACCGCACTGTCGGCCCATATCGACACCATGACACCTGTCGGCAATACGAACGTCACCATCGGGGCGGTCTGGGGTTGGGCGACCTTGTCGCAGGGGGCTCCCTTCATGGAAGCTAAGGGTTCGACCGAGCCCCGGCTGAGGAAATACATGATCCTGCTGACCGACGGCGACAACACCGAAAACCGCTTCACCACCAATGGCAGCCAGATCGACGCGCGAACCGCGCTCGCCTGCACGGCGATCAAGGGGGCCGACATCAGCCTGTATACCATCCGCGTCATCGACGGAGACGCTGCCCTGCTGAAGAGTTGCGCCAGCAAGGCGGACATGTACTACGACGTGAAAAATGCGTCCCAGCTGAGCCCGGTCTTCAAGGCTATCGCCAATGAGATCAGCGCGGTGCGCCTGACGCATTGAGCCTGCCGCAGAGCGCGGCGAAGCGTTCCAGGAAGCGCGCCTGCGCCGTCTCGGTATCGAGCGGCTCGAGCCAGGCGAGAATCTCGGCCGGCAGCGCCTGCGGCCGGCCGAAGAATTTCAAAGCTTCCTCGCGGGCGAAGCCGGCGAGGCGGGTCGCCTCGAAGAAGGCGGCGATGGTGTCGGCCTCCTTCGTCTTGCGCTTCAGCGCCGCGGGCGTCGTGGCCGGCAGGCCGAAGCGCAGGTGGATCGCCGCGAGCAGGCGCAGCTCGACGCTCTTGTAGGCATCGCCCATCACGACCTTGAACGGCGAGATCATGTCGCCGATGACGTATTCGGGCGCATCGTGCAGTAACGCCATCAACCGCCAGGCCGCGTTCCAGTCCGGGTTCAGATGCGCGGCGATCGCTTCGACCAGCAGGCTGTGCTGCGCCACCGAAAAGGAATGCGCCCCGTGCGTCTGTCCGTTCCAGCGGGCGACACGGGCGAGGCCATGGGCGATGTCCTCGATCTCGATGTCGAGCGGCGAGGGATCGAGCAGGTCCAGCCGGCGGCCCGAGAGCATGCGCTGCCAGGCGCGCGGCGGTTCCGGCTTGCGGGCCATCAGGCGGCGGGACGCGTATCGCGCGCGAGCGCGGCGCATTCGCTCCAGCGGAAGCAGCCGGTGAGGTGATCGTTGACCAGTCCGCAGGCTTCCATGAAGGCGTAGACGATGGTCGGGCCGCAGAAGGTGAAGCCGGCCTTCTTCAGCTCCTTCGAGATCGTCTCGGAGAGCTTTGTCTGGGTCGGGACCTCGCCCTGCGCCCGGTAGCTGTTCTGCAGCACGCGGCCGTCGAGATGCTTCCAGAGGAAATCCGCGAAGGGCTCGCGCTCGCTGATCCTGAGATAGGCCTGCGCGCTTTTGATCGTGCCTTCGATCTTGCCGCGATGGCGGATGATGCCGGGGTCGGCCAGCAGGCGCTGGACATCGGCCTCGGTGAAGCGCGCGACCGCGTCCGGCTCGAACCCGGAGAAGCCGGCGCGGAAGGCGTCGCGCTTCCTGAGGATGGTGATCCAGGACAGGCCGGCCTGGAAGCCGTCGAGGATCAGCTTCTCCCAGAGCGCGCGGGAATCGTATTCCGGCACGCCCCATTCGGTGTCGTGATAGGCGAGGTAAAGCGGCTCGGTGCCCGGCCAGCGGCAGCGAAACTTGCCGTCCGCGCCCTGGATCGCGATACGCTCCTCGCTGACGATGCCAGAGTCGCTCATAGGGCAGCTCCTGCGGCGGCTCCGAAGCCTGCCTCGCCCGGGAAGGGGAAGCGGATGAAGCCGGGCTTCTCCGCGAGATGGAAGGCGAGCCCGCCGCCGAGCGGGGCGGTGCCCGAGGCGAGCGCATCGGCCAGCCGGTCGAGCCGGAGCATGGCGAGCGCCCGGCCGCTCGCGCCCGAGCCGACAGTGCCGAGCGGCTTGCCCCCGGCCGTGGCCTCGGCGCCGGTCTCCGCCGCGATGCCTTCGTCGAAGATAATCGGCACGACGCGGGTGCGGGCCGTGCCGCGATGCTGCATGCGAGAGACGACCTCCTGCCCGATATAGCAGCCCTTCTTGAAGGAGACGCCGCCAAGCTGGTCGAGCAGCGCCTCATGCGGGAAGGTGTCGCCATAGGGGAAATCGCGGCCGCCGGCCGGAATGCCGAGCGCGATGCGGCGGGCGTGATAGGCGTCCGGCTCGGCGGTGACGAGCGTCTCGACGCCCTCCGCATCGGCGATGGCGCGCTGGCTGAGCGCTGGCAGGCGCGGATCGTCGTAGACGAGGCCGGCATCCGCGGGCAGCGGAGCACCGTCGGCAGAGGCGAGCACCGCACTCTTCTCCGTGAGGTCTTCCAGCGCGACCTTGGCGCGCAATTTGTAGAGCTTCAGGCGTTTCATCAGATCGGCGGTCTGCAGCAGCGGGGCATCGAGCAGGAAGCCGCCGCCATCTTCCGGCGACAGCGCGACGATGAAGAAGTCGCAGATCATCTTGCCTTGCGGCGTCAGCAGCGCGCCGTAGCCGGCCTGTCCGGGGACGACCGGGTCGAGATCGTTGGTCACGAGGTTCTGCAGGAAGTCGCGCGCGTCGTCGCCGCTGACGCGGATGACGCCGCGATCGATCAATCTTGTGGCGGACATAGGCCGTTCCAGTTCTGGTTTCGGGTCGGTGTCTCGACAGCCGAAAAGGAGACGCTGGCGCCACCCGAAAACTGTTTGGGCTTCCGGCGCAGCGCGTTGCCCGATAGGTAGGCTGCATCCTGTCTTTGCTCAACCTCCTGGAGACTTGCCATGCCCCAGACCTATGACCTGATCCTCAAGGGCGGCACGGTGGTGAACCAGGATGGCCGCGTCGCGCGCGATGTCGGCGTCACCGGCGGCAAGATCATGGCGCTTGGCGATCTCTCGCAGGCTTCGGCCGGCGAGGTGGTCGATTGCACCGGCCTGCACATCCTGCCAGGCGTGATCGACAGCCAAGTGCATTTCCGCGAGCCGGGGCTCGATCACAAGGAAGACCTGGAGAGCGGTTCGCGCTCGGCCGCGCTCGGCGGCGTGACCTGCGTCTTCGAGATGCCGAATACCATTCCCCAGACGGTGACGCCTGAGGCGCTGGCCGACAAGGTCAGGCGCGGGCGCCATCGCATGCATTGCGATTTCGCCTTCTGGGTGGGCGGCACGCATGAGAACGCCAACGACGTGCCGGAGCTGGAGAGGCTTCCCGGTGCGGCCGGCATCAAGGTGTTCATGGGTTCCTCCACCGGCGACCTGCTGGTCGAGGACGACAGGGGCGTCGCCGAGATCCTGAAGCGCACGCGCCGGCGCGCCGCCTTCCATTCCGAAGACGAGATGATGCTGCGCGAGCGTATGGGTCTGCGTGTCGAGGGCGATCCGTCGAGCCACCCGGTCTGGCGCTCGCCCGAGGTGGCGCTGACCTGCACCAAGCGGCTGGTGCGGATCGCCCGTGAGACAGGCGCGCGCGTTCATATCCTGCACATCTCGACCGGCGAGGAGATGGTCTTCCTGAAGGACCACAAGGATGTCGCCACCGTCGAGGTGCTGCCGAACCATCTGACGCTCGTCGCGCCGGATTGCTACGAGCGGCTCGGCACCTATGCCCAGATGAACCCGCCGATCCGCGACGACAGCCATCGCCAGCGCATCTGGTGGGGCGTCGAGCAGGGCATCGTCGACGTCCTCGGCTCAGACCACGCGCCGCATACCCATGAGGAGAAGCATCATCCCTATCCGGCGAGCCATTCCGGCATGCCGGGCGTGCAGACGCTGGTGCCGATCATGCTCGACCATGTGAATGCCGGCAGGCTGACGCTGGAGCGCTTCGTCGATCTCAGCAGCGCCGGCCCGCAGCGCATCTTCGGGCTGGAAGGCAAGGGCCGGATCGCAGTCGGCTACGATGCCGACTTCACCATCGTCGATCTCAAGCGCCGCGAGACGATCACCAAGGAATGGAGCGCCTCGAAATGCGGCTGGACGCCCTATGACGGCGTCACCGTTACCGGCTGGCCGGTCGGCACCTTCGTGCGCGGCCTCAAGGTGATGTGGGAGGGCGAGTTGACGACCCCGTCGCAGGGCGAGCCGGCACGCTTCCTGGAGGCGCTGCCGCATAGCGCCTGAGCCGGATCGGAGCCGTCCGCGTTGGCCTTCGCATGAGGATGTGGGCGGCTCCGCAAAAAAAAAATCGAAAAAAGATTCCCGGCGTTGTCGATTCCGGCCGCGCCCGTTCGACGTGCAGTCAGAGAACGGGTTTCGGCGGCTTTCGCCGGAGCAGTCCGGTTCTCCCAAACCCAAGGAGAAAACCGATGCGTGTGATGGTTCTGGTCAAGGCGAGCAAGGACAGCGAAGCCGGCGTGATGCCGGGCGAAGAGCTGCTGACCCGGATGGGTGCCTATAACGAGGAACTGGTGAAGGCCGGCATCATGCTGGCCGGCGACGGCCTGCATCCGAGCGCGAAGGGCATCCGCATGCGCTTCTCGGGTAGCGAGCGGGCGATCACCGATGGTCCTTTCGCCGAAACGAAGGAGCTGCTCTGCGGCTTCTGGATCTGGCAGGTGAAGTCCTTCGACGAAGCGGTCGAATGGCTGAAGCGCGCGCCCTTCGACGATGGCGCTGAGATCGAATTGCGCCGCATCTTCGAGATGGAGGATTTCGGCGAGGCGCTGACGCCCGAACTGCGCGAGCAGGAAGACCGCCTGCGCGCCGAGACGGCGAAGCTCGCCGGTTGAACGACAGACATCCCGAAACCCAATCCAGGCGGGAGCAGTGTCTCCGCTTTTCCAAGGAGAAAACAGATGCGTTTCATGGTGATGGTCAAGGCGACCCAGGACAGCGAAGCCGGCGCGCCGCCGACCCAGGAACTGCTCGAAGCGATGATGGCCTACAATGAAGAGCTGGTGAAAGCCGGCATCATGAAGGGCGGCGACGGCCTGCAGCCCAGCTCGAAGGGCGCTCGCGTCCAGTTCGATGGCGCCAAGCGCTCCGTCGTCGACGGGCCCTTCGCCGAGACCAAGGAGCTCGTCGCCGGCTACTGGCTGTGGGAATGCGCCTCGCTCGACGAAGCGATCGCCTGGGTCAAGCGCTGCCCCAACCCGATGCCCGGCCCGTCCGAGATCGAGATCCGGCCGCTGTTCGAGCTGGCCGATTTCGGCGAGATCGTCACGCCGGAGACCGCGGCGCAGTGGGATCGGCTCAAGGCCGAATCCGAGGGCCAGGGCTGATCGCTCGACGCGCTTGCCAGCCGACCGGCTGATGGTGTGTATCGCTTCCCATGTCGGGCAGCGATGCACACCGCACCATCGATACGGTCTGGCGCATCGAGGCGCCAAGGCTGATCGCGGGGCTGACGCGGCTGACGCGCGATATCGGCCGGGCCGAGGAACTGGCGCAGGAGGCCCTGGTCGCGGCCTTGCGGCAGTGGCCCGAAGAGGGCGTGCCACGCAATCCGGCGGCCTGGCTGATGCAGGTCGCCAAGCATCGCGCCGCGGATGCCGCCCGCCACGAGATCATGGCCCGACGCAAGCAGACCGAGATCGGCCGCGACATCGACAGTGAAGGGCCGGCGATGCCCGATCTCGATGCCGCGCTCGATGACGAGGTCGGCGACGATCTGCTTCGGCTGATCTTCACCGCCTGCCACCCGGTCCTGCCCAAGGAGGCGCGGCTTGCGCTGACGCTGCGGCTGCTCGGCGGCTTGACGACCGAGGAGATCGCCCGCGCCTTTCTCGTGCCGGAGCCGACGATGGCCCAGCGCATCGTCCGGGCGAAAAAGACGCTGAGCGAGGCCCGGGTGCCCTATGAGGTGCCCGCCGGCGCGGAGCTCGGCGAGCGGCTGGCCTCGGTGCTGGAGGTCGTCTACCTCATCTTCAACGAAGGCTATTCAGCCACGGCGGGGCAGGACTGGGTGCGCCCGGCGCTGTGCGAGGAGGCGCTTCGGTTCGGACGCATCCTGGCGGCGCGGGCGCCGCTGGAACCTGAGGTGCATGGCCTCGTCGCGCTGATGGAGCTGCAGGCTTCGCGACTTCGGGCGCGCCTCGGCCCCGATGGCGAGCCGATCCTGCTGCTGGACCAGAATCGCGCCCGCTGGGATCGTCTGTTGATCGGGCGCGGGCTTGCTGCGCTCGACAGGGCGCAACGGCTCGCCGGCGCTTCGCCCGGCCCCTATCTTTTGCAGGCGGCGCTGGCCGCCTGCCATGCGCGTGCCCGGACAGCCGAGGAAACGGACTGGCGGCGAATCGCGTCGCTCTATGCGGTGCTCGGGCAAGTGATGCCGTCACCGATCGTCGCGCTCAATCGGGCGGTGGCTGTCGGGATGGCGGAAGGGCCGGCAGCAGGGCTGGAACTGGTCGAGGCGCTGGCCACGGAGCCCATGCTCAAGCGTTACCATCTGCTGCCGAGCGTACGCGGCGATCTGTTGTCCAAGCTCGGCCGATATCGCGAGGCTGCCGAAGCCTTCGAGCAAGCAGTGGCGCTGACGCAAAACGCCAGGGAAAGGTCGCTGATGGAAGAGCGAGCGGCGTCCGCGCGGGCTGCCGCTGCCGGTTAGTGCCGCGTGCCGGTGGTGAAGGCGCCGCAGCGCACCTTCTCGGGCAGGGATTCGGTGAAGGCGGCTGTCGCTTCCTCGCCATAGGTCTCGACCAGCGTGCGCAGGGCCGCGAACAGGGCGGCATGGGCAAGGGCGTCCGAATCGAGGCCGTCTTGCTGCGCCTCGGTGAAGGCATCCTCGAGATAGCCATAGGCGACGCGGCGCGCATCGCCGTGGTCGTCGGCGAGATTCGGGTCGAGCATCGTATCTTCGGGCTGGATCGGCATCGAAACGGGACTCTGCGCCTTCTATCTGATGCGAATCGCGCCGGTTCTGCCCCGGATCGCGACGGTTTAGCGACGCATCAGTCATAAGCCGTGCCAGAGCGGCACGCTACCGTGGTGTTTAAGAAAGGTTAATGCGACCGGAAGAATCTCATCGATGATCGCATTCACGCAACAGCTGTTGCCTATCCGCCATAACGGCTGGCGAGAGCTCGCGACAGCGCTTCACCTTCGCTGGCAAGCCGCGAGGAGGCTTCCCGGCTGACCTCCGTACAGGAACGGTGGGTCAGCGAATAGGCCCGGAAGCCGCGGTTGAAGGCGGCGGTCAGGCGGTCGCGCCGCTCCGGGGTGCGCCCTTCGGCCTCGATCAGCGCGGCCATCCGGGCGCGCCAGTCCTGCGCCTCCTTGCCGCCGCAGAGGGTGCGCAGATAGGCCAGCGAACCCATGATCTCGGCGAGCTGCAGCAACTGCGGCTCATAGGGAGGGCCGCTGCGCTCCTGGGGGGGCGGCTCCGCCGGCTTGGCCGCCGGCGGCTTCGCGGCGGGCTGGGAACGCTGCTGCGCTCCGGCTCCGCTCGGCCCGAGCACCAGCAGGCCCGCCAAAGCGAGGGTGACGAAAGCCGGAGCTCTCATGCCGTGCCGCCCGTCGTGAAGAGCCGATGGGCCCGGCGCAGCACGTCCCCGAGTTCCCGCGTGGTGGCCAGCCCGCCGAGCTTCAGCGGATCGGCCCACATCACCTCGCCGGCCTCCGGCCCCGGCCGCGGCTCGCCCGCGAACCATTCTCCGACGAAGGAGGCGACCACGAAATGATGCGTCACGGCGCCGGCGGCGTCGCGGCCGAAGATCTCGACATGGCGGTTGAAGCCGAGGATGCGGGCGCTCACGCCGACCTCTTCTTCCAGTTCGCGCAGGGCTGCCTGTTCCAGCGTCTCGCCGGCCTCGACCTTGCCGCCCGGCAGCGACCAGAGCTGGTCGGCCGGCGGTTTGGTGCGGGTCGCCAGCAACACCTTGCCGTTGCGGAAGACCGCGACCGAGGCGGCAAGCACCGGCCGCGCGGCGGAGCGGCCCGCGGCCGGGAAGCGGATCACCTGGCCGCTGCCGGCGCTCATGCTGCCGAACCGCGCGTCAAACGTGCTGCCCGCCATTGATGTGCAGCTCCGAACCGGTGACGTAGCTCGAAGCGTCGGTGCAGAGGAAATAGATCGCCTTGGCGACTTCGTCGGTCTTGCCGAGCCGCTTCATCGGCAAGGTGGCGACGATCTTCTCCGTGCCCGGCGACAGGATCGCCGTGTCGATCTCGCCGGGCGAGATCGCGTTGACCCGGACGCCGAGGGGGCCGAAATCGGCCGCCATCTCGCGCGTCAGGCTGGCGAGCGCGGCTTTCGAGGTCGCATAGGCCGCCCCGGCGAAGGGATGGACGCGCGAGCCCGCGATCGAGGTGACGTTGACGATGGCGCCTTTCGCGGCGGTCAGCTCGTCCAGCAGCCCGCGCGCCAGCATGATCGGCGCGAAGAAATTGACCTGGAAGACCTTGTGCCAGTCGTTGAAGGAGGTGGAGGCTGCTCCCAACCGCTCGCCTTTCGGTCCTTTCGGCGAGATGCCGGCATTGTTGACCAGGGCGTGCAGCTTGCCGCCTTCGGTGGCGAGACGCTTCTTGATCTCGGCGATGCCGCGCATCGTGTCCTCGGGGTCGCCGAGGTCGATCTGGACATGATCGTCGGCGCCCGAGGGCCAGGGGCACTTTTCAGAGAAAGCCTGGCGCGAGCAGGAGAGGATGCGCCAGCCGGCCATGGCGAACTGCATCACCGTGGCGTGCCCGATGCCGCGGCTCGCCCCGGTCAGCAGCATGACCGGGCGCTTGCCGGCCTCGGTCTTCGGAAAATCGAACTTCGGCATCGCCATAGGGCTGGAATCCTCAGGGATAGAAGCGCGTCTTGGTCCAGGGCTCGCCGGCCGAGGCGCGGCGGAAGACGCTGCGGTCGTGCAGGCGGAAGGCGCCGTCGCGCCAGAACTCGATATAGAGCGGAGCGATGCGAAAGCCACGCCAATAAGGCGGGCGCGGAATCTCGCCGATGCCGAACTTCAACGTATAGGCGGCGACCGCCTTCTCGAGCGCGAAGCGGCTCTCCAACGGGCGCGACTGCTGCGAGGCCCAGGCGCCGATGCGGCTGTCGCGCGGGCGCGACTGGAAATAGGCATCCGATTCGGCATCGCTGACGAGGGCGACGGTCCCGCGGATGCGAACCTGCCGGCGCAGGCTCTTCCAGTGAAACAGCGCGGCGGCCTTCGGCTGGCCGAGCAGCTCCTCGCCCTTCTGGCTTTCGGTGTTGGTGTAGAAGACGAATCCGTCAGGTCCATGGCCTTTCAGCAGGACCATGCGGCTGTTGGGCAGGCCATCGGCATCGACCGTCGACAGCGCCATGCCGTTCGGGTCGTTCGGCTCGGACTTCGTCGCCTCGTCCAACCATTTCTGGAACAAGACGAAAGGCTCGTTTTCCTCGGTGAAGTCACCGCTCGTTAACGGTTGCACGGTCTAATCCTCGGTCGATGGATAATGGGCGTTGGGCGAGCGCAAGGTGATCCGGTTTCGGACGGCTGGTTTATATAGGGCAGGGGCCGGAGCGTTCCAAAGCCTTACCTGTTGCGCAGCTCCCATGCGCCCGCTGCTGGCGGCTGCGCTGCTGGCGCTGTTTTCGGCCGGCTGCTCGGTCTCCTTCCCGATCCTCGGGCTGTCGTCGAAGAGCGAGGACGAGGTCGTGGCGACATCCGCGATCCTGCCCTCGCGCAGCAGCGACAGATCCGCGGCTCTGGCCAGCCTGTCGAGCGAACTCGGCCCCGAGGACATGCGCCGCGCCGACGGCGCGATGAGTGTCGCGCTCGACCCGCAGGGCAACGGCGCTCCCGTCTCCTGGGACAATCCGCAGAGCGGCATCAAGGGCTCGTTCATTCCCGTTGGCGGGCCGTTCCTGCGTTCCGACGAGATCTGCCGCGCCTTCATCGCCAGCGTGCAGACGCAAGCACGGCCGGTGAAGCTGCAGGGGACCGCGTGCCGGCCCTCCGGCGGGGAGTGGGCCGTGAAGGACGTCTCCCCCTGGAAAGGCGTGAGCTGAGGGCCGGCGGGCGCTTGCCTTGACTTCGTGACAGGTGCAAAAGGGCGTCCGAGAGGTGTTGCGCTCGCGCCACACTGTCCCCACATAGACTAAAGCGGGCGGCTGGCGGCTTTGGCGCCGGCCGTCTGACTTTGCGTGGAAACGAGGTTTTGGATGCGCGATCCCTATCAGGTTCTGGGCGTCGCCCGCGGCGCGAGCGAAGCGGAGATCAAGAAGGCCTTCCGCCGTCGCGCCAAGGAGCTGCATCCGGACCGCAACCGCGACGATCCCAAGGCGCAGGACAAATTCGCCGAGCTGAACAGCGCCTACGAGATCATAGGCGACGAGGCCAAGCGCAAGCAGTTCGATCGCGGCGAGATCGATGCCGAGGGCAAGCCGAAATTCCAGGGCTTCGAAGGCATGGGCGCGGGTCGTGGCGGGCGCAGCGGCGGCTTCGAGTTCAATTTCGGCCAGGGCGGCCATCCGTTCGGGCGTGGTGGTGCGGGCGGCGGCGATGCCGGCTTCGATGCGTCGGACATCTTTTCCTCGCTCTTCGGCGAGCAGAGCCGGCGTGCGCGCGGGCGGCCCGAGCCGCAGAAGCCGCCGGAGCAGAGCTTCACGCTCGAGGTCGCGCTGGCCGAGGCCGCGAATGGCGGCACGCGCCGGGTCAAGCTGCCGACAGGGCGCGAGGTCGAGATCACGATTCCGGAAGGCGTCGGCGACGGCAAGGTGATGCGCCTGCGCGGGCTCGGCCAGACCGACCCGTTCTCGGGCGAAGCCGGCGACGTGATGATGACGATCAAAGTCAGGCCGGACCCGCGCTTCACGATCGACGGCAAGGATCTGCGCACCCGCGTCGCGGTGCCGCTGGCCAAGGCCGTGCTCGGCGGGCCGGTGCATGTCCCGACGCTGACCGGGGTCGTCGAGATGAACATCGCCCCGCTGACGGGCACGACCAAGCAATTCCGCCTGCGCGGCAAGGGGCTCAAGGGCGAGAAGGGGGCGGTCGGCGACCTCTTCGTCGCGATCGATATCGAGATGCCGGCCAGCGATGCCGAGCTGACGGCCTTGATGAAGGCGCGCAGCGAGAACCATTGAGCCGGCGGAGGAAAAACCGCCGCTCTCGCCCGGTCCGGAACGGGAAAATACCCCGGCTTCGGGCCGGATGCGCGATTCATCCGGGGAGACCGGCGTCAAAAGCGGTTCCCGTTTCCCTGCGACTGTTCTAAGAGACCGTCCTTCATCGTTCAGTCCGCGGGTCCCCCATGCCTGATTCCAACGCCGTTTCGCCGACCGCCAATCTCCTCAAGGGCAAGCGCGGGCTCGTGATGGGCGTCGCGAACAATCGCTCCATCGCCTGGGGCATCGCCAAGGCGGCCGCGGATGCCGGCGCCGAGCTCGCCTTCACCTATCAGGGCGACGCGCTGAAGAAGCGGGTCGAGCCGCTGGCGAAGGAGCTCGGCGGCCATGTCGTCGGGCATTGCGACGTCACCGACGGCGCCACGATCGACGCGGTCTTCGCCGAGATCGAGAAGCTCTGGGGCAAGCTCGACTTCGTCGTGCATTGCATCGCCTTCTCCGACAAGGACGAATTGACCGGCCGCTATGTCGAGACCAGCGAGGCGAACTTCACCAAGTCGCTGCTGATCTCCTGCTACTCCTTCACCGCCGTCACCCAGCGCGCCGAGAAGCTGATGACCGATGGCGGCTCCATGCTGACGCTGACCTATTACGGCGCCGAGAAGTGGATGCCGCACTACAACGTCATGGGCGTCGCCAAGGCCGCGCTCGAATCGAGCGTGCAGTATCTCGCCGCCGATCTCGGCCCCTCGAAGATCCGCGTCAATGCGATCTCTGCCGGGCCGATCAAGACGCTCGCGGCCTCCGGCATCGGCGATTTCCGCTATATCTTGCGCTGGAACGAGTACAATTCGCCGCTGCGCCGCACCGTCACGATCGAGGAGGTCGGCGAGACGGCGGTGTTCCTCGTCTCCGACATGTCGCGCGGCATCACCGGCGAGATCATGCATGTCGATGCCGGCTATCATGTCGTCGGCATGAAAGTGCCGACAGCGCCGGATATCTCCCTCGACAAGGGCGAGTGAGCCGGAGCGTTTTTGAGTGAGGCGGGCTTGGTTCGCCTGAGGAATGCGCTTTACCCGGCCAGCAAGGTCTTCAAACGATCCGTCGCGGCATCGTCGCGGCGGATCGTTTCGTCCGTGGCTTCTGCAAGCAGCTCGGTCACGGTCCGCCCGCCGATCCGGCGTTGCGGGAGGATCTCGGCCAGCGGCACCAGCACGAAGGCGCGCTCAGGGATGCGCGGGTGCGGAATCTGCAGGCGGGCCTGGTCGATGACGGCATCGCCATAGGTCAGGATGTCGATGTCGAGCGTACGCGGTCCCCAGCGTTCGCGGCGCTCTCGGCCGCCGGCCCGCTCCAGCTCGAGGCAGAAGGCGAGGAGGTCCTGCGGGGCGAGCGAGGTCTCGACCAGCGCGGCCATGTTCAGGAATTCCGGCTGATCGGTCTTGCCCCAGGGAGGGGTGCGATAGATGCAGGAGAGCCGGCCGAGCGCGATGGCCGGATGATCGCGCAGCCCGCGCAAGGCAGCCGCGAAGGCGGCGACCGGATCGCCGAGATTGCCGCCGAAGGCGAGCGCGGCCTCAATTTTCACGCTGGAACCTCAGCTGGATGCCGACCGAGCCGAGCGTCGCGGGAATCGGTGGGGCCGGCTTGCACAGCGTGACCATGACACCATCGACCGAGGGGAAGGCGTCGAGGATCGCCACGGCGACGGCGCGCGCCGCGCCTTCGAGGAGATGGTAGCGGCGGGCGGTGAAGGCGTCGCTGGCGATGGCGACGACCCGGCCGTAGTCGACCGTGTCGGCAAGGTGATCGCTGGCGGCGGCGGCGCGCAGATCGACGTCGAGCGCGATGTCGAGGACGAAGCGCTGGCCCAGCCGCTCCTCCTCCGAGAAGAAGCCGTGATAGGCGTAGATATCGAGCTTCTCGATCAGAATACGGCCGGTTTCGCTCACAGCTCTGCCTTCGTCTTGTCCTCGATCGCGGCCCAGGTCTTCAGCGCGTCGATATGCGGCGCGACGTCATGGACGCGGATGATGGCGGCGCCGCGGCTGGCGCCGTAGAGATGGGCGGCGATGCTGGCGGCGAGCCGCTCGGCCGGGACCGTGCGCCCGGTGACGAGACCGAGGGTCGATTTGCGCGAGGCGCCGAGCAGGACCGGACAGCCGAGCGCGCTCAGCCTGTCGAGATGGCGGATCAGGTCGAGATTCTGGCGCGCGGTCTTGCCGAAGCCGATGCCGGGATCGACGACGATCTGATTGTGCGCCACGCCGGCCTGCGTCGCGATCGCGATCGAGCGTTCGAGGAAGCGCAGCACCTCGTCGAAGATGTCGAGCGCGGCATCCACCGTCTCGCGGTTGTGCATCAGGATGATCGGCGCGCCGGCACGGGCCGCCACCGCGGCGATGCGCGGATCGCGCTGGGCGCCCCAGACGTCGTTGACGATCGAGGCGCCTGCGGCGAGCGCGGCTTCGGCCACCTCGGCCTTGTAGCTGTCGATCGAGATCGGGGCGTCGATCCGCTCCTTCAACCGGGCGATCACCGGCAGCACGCGCGCGGCTTCCGTCTCTGCATCGACGGCTGCGTGGCCGGGGCGGGTCGATTCGCCGCCGACATCGACGATGGCCGCGCCTTCCGCAGCGAGCTGCGCGCCATGAGAGACCGCCGCTTCGGTGCCGGCGTGCAGGCCGCCATCCGAAAAGGAATCGGGCGTGACGTTGACGATGCCCATGACGAGCGGCTGCGCATCGAGCGCGAGGCTGCGGCCATTGGGCAAGGTGAGGGTGTGGGGCATGCGGTTCCGACAGTGACTGAGCATGGGCGCTATACACAGCCCGTGTAAATTCGGCCACAGAAAGCGGCCGATCGTCGCCATGGAGCGAATGCATGGGTTCCAGTCGCCTTCGGCTTTTGACGTCGGCGGCGCCAGCGTGCAGAAGCCGGGCATGGTTCCGCTTTCGCTTCCGCACCGCCTCATCCTCGTTCGCCATGGCGAGACCGACTGGAATCGCGAGGGGCGCCTGCAGGGCGGGCAGGACATTCCGCTGAACGAGCTCGGCCGCAGGCAGGCCGCCGAAGCTGCCGGGCGCCTCAAGACGCTGGAGCCCGCCTATGCCGGGCTCGACTACATAGCCTCGCCGATGCAGCGGGCGCGGGAGACGATGGACATCCTGCGCCGCGAACTCGCCTTACCGGAGGGCGCCTATGCGATCGACGAACGCTTGCGGGAGCTGACCTTCGGCGAGTGGGAAGGTTTCACCTGGCGCGATATCCGCAAGGCCGAGCGTGAGCAGGCGCATCTGCGCGAACGCGACAAATGGGGCTTCGTGCCGCCCGGCGGCGAGAGCTATCGCATGCTGGCCGAGCGCGTCCGCCCGGTGCTCGAAGGCCTGCAACGCGAGACGGTGATCGTCAGCCATGGCGGCGTGGCGCGGGCTGTGCTGGCGCTGGTCGGAGCGGTGGCGCCGCGCGAGGCCTCGATGGTCGAGATCTGGCAGGGCAAGCTTCTCGTCGTGACCGGAAACAGGGCCGACTGGCTCTGAGCGAGCCAGCGGCCGGCCGCGTCGCCGGTCTGCATTCATCGCTGGTTCACGCGTGATTCGGCAGGGAGAATGTGCTAGCAAGGCGTCGTGACGCGGCGGCCTGCCCGGCCGGGGGGCTCACGCGGATATCGCGGCGCGGAAGCGACGATTCCGGTTTTCTTCATAAGGTGCGTGATAAGGCGCCATGCGGCTGGAGGCAGGAGCTGCCACGGCGTCAGGAACGGGCCTTTCAGCGCAGCGGGGCGCGATGAACGATATGACGAAGCCGCCGGCGGCGTCTGATGCGGCCGGCGCTGATCGCCTCGCCATGCTGGCCGGCGAGAAACGCCCCGATCTGATCCGCGACGAGGTTCTGGCCGAGATTTTCGCGGCGACCGTTGCCACGCGGCCCGATCATGCGGCGCTGACCGATCGCGCGCACAGCCTCAGCTATGCCGAGGTCTGGGCGCTGGCCGGGAAGCAGGCGCGGAGCCTGCAGCTCGCCGGTGTCGGCCCGGGCGACATGGTCGGGCTGTGGATGCCGCGCGGCATCGAACTGCTCGTCGCGCAGATCGCGATCACACGCGCGGGCGCAGCCTGGGTGCCCTTCGATGCCGAAGCCCCGGTCGAGCGCATCGCGACCTGCCTCGACGACGCGGCTGCCAAGGGCATCGTCACCTGCGCCGGCTGGGCCGGCCGGGCGGAGGCGATCGAGCGGATCGTGTGGACGCCCGAGGGCCTCGCCGCAGGGTCCGATGCAACCGAGCCGCCGACGCGGCCAGTCGGCTTGACCAAGGACCACCCGGCCTATCTGATCTACACTTCGGGCTCGACGGGCACGCCGAAGGCGATCGTCATCAGCCACCGCAATATCTGCCATTTCCTGCGCTCGGGGAACGCGCTTTACGGCATCGGCCCGGAGGATGTGGTCTTCCAGGGCGCCTCGGTCGCGTTCGATCTGTCGATGGAGGAGATCTGGACGCCCTATCTCGTCGGCGCGACGCTGTTCGTCGCCTCGCCGGAGATGATGGGCGATGCCGAGAAGCTGCCCGCGATCCTCGACGAGGCCGGCGTCACCGTCATCGACACCGTGCCGACGCTGCTCGGCATCCTGCCTGCCGACGTGCCGTCGCTGAAGCTGATCCTGCTCGGCGGCGAGGCGCTTCCGCCCGCGATCGTGCAGAAATGGTCGAAGCCGGGCCGGCGCATCCTCAACACCTACGGCCCGACCGAAGCGACCGTGGTCGCGACGGCGGCCGAGGTCGTCCCCGGCGAGATCGTCACCATCGGCAAGCCGATTCCGAACTACACCGCCTATGTCGTCAGCGAGGATCTGCGGCTGCTGCATCCGGGCGAGCAGGGCGAACTGCTGATCGGCGGGCCGGGCGTCGCCAAGGGCTATCACGGCCGCCCGGAGCTGACCGCCGAGAAGTTCATCGCCAATCCCTTCGCCGGGGTCGCCGGCGAGGGAGATCCGGTGCTCTACCGTTCGGGCGATGCGGTCAGCCTCGACGAGAACCGCAACATCGTCTTCCACGGCCGCATCGACGACCAGGTCAAGATCCGCGGCTTCCGCGTCGAACTCGGCGAGATCGAATCGAAGCTGGCCGACGAGCCCGGCGTCGGGCAGGCGGCCGTCGTGCTGCGGACCGATGACGGCATCGAGCGGCTGGTCGCCTTCGTCGTGGCCGAGCCGGGCGTGGCGGTGGACGGCGGGGCGCTGCGAGCGGCGCTGCGCGAGAAGCTGCCGCCTTATATGGTGCCGGCGCATTTCGAGGCGGTCGGCTCGCTGCCGCGCATGGTGTCCGGCAAGGTCGACCGCAAGATGCTCAAGGCGGCGCCGCTGACGGCGCCGAGCGCCGATGGCGAGCAGGAGCCGCCGCGCAACGAGACGGAAGCCGTTCTGCTCGACGCCGCGAAGCGCGTGCTCGGCGCGGCCAGCCTGCCGCTGGAGGCGGATTTCTTCGTCGATCTCGGCGGGCATTCTCTGCTGGCGGCGCGCTTCATCTCGATCGTGCGCGAGACGCCGGCCTATGCCGGCATCACCCTGCAGGACGTCTATGGCGCCCGCACCTTGCGCGCCATGGCGGCCCTGCTCGACGAGCGGGGCGCCGCGACGGCGGAGGATCTTTCGTTCACGCCGCCGCCCTTCCTGCGCCGTTTCCTCTGCGGGCTGGCACAGGCTGCGGTTCTGCCGGTCATCATCGGCCTGTCGACGGCGCAGTGGCTCGGCGTCTTCGTCACCTACATGATCCTCTCGGGCGAGGATCTGCCGCTGCTCGGCCAGATCGCCGCGCTGCTCGGCGTCTACATCATGATCATTCTCGCGACCGGCCTGATCGCCATCGCGCTGAAATGGATCGTGCTGGGCCGGACCAAGCCGGGAATCTACCCCCTCTGGGGCGTCTATTATTTCCGCTGGTGGTTCGCGGCGCGCGTCGCCGGGCTCGTCCACATCAAATGGCTGCAGGGCACGCCGGTGATGCGCTTCTACTGGCGCCTGCTCGGCGCCAGGGTCGGGCGCGACGTCATCATCTCAGACTACGAGGCGGGCGCCGTCGACCTGATCGAGATCGGCGACGGCACGAGCTTCGGCTCCAAGACCACCTTCGCCAATGGCGAGGCGATCGGCGACAAGCTGATCATCGGCCGCATCACCATCGGCAAGGACGTCTCGGCCGGGGCCTCCGTCGTGCTCGGCCATGGCTCGGTCATCGGCGACCATGCCGAGATCGGCGATCTCACGGCCATCCCGCCCGGCGCCCATATCGGAGAGGCGGAGATCTGGGACGGCACGCCCGGCCGGAAGATCGGAACGGTCGATGTCGCTTCCCTGCCGCCGCTGGCCGAAGCCTCGCCGGCGCGACGCGCCCTGATGACCATGTTCTACATCCTAATGCTGGTGGTGCTGCCGCCGGTCAGCCTGCTGCCGATCTTCCCGGCCTTCTGGCTGTTCGACAAGATCGACTACTTCATCGCCGGCTGGACCGAGATCAGCTATCTCTGGTTCCTGCCGATCCTGACCTGGCCGACCGCGATCGGCCTCATCGCCTTCACCGTGCTGCTGATGGCGGGGCTGCGCTGGCTCATCCTGCCGCGCGTCACCTCCGGCTCCTATTCGATCCATTCCGGCTTCTATGCCCGCAAATGGACGGTGGCGCTGGCGACGGAAGTGACGCTGGAGACGCTGTCCTCGCTCTTCGCGACGATCTACATGCGGGCCTGGTACCGGCTGATGGGCGCGAGCATCGGCAAGGGTGCGGAGATCTCGACCAATCTCTCCGGCCGCTACGATCTCACCGGCATCGGCTCGGGCAATTTCATCGCCGACGAGGTGGTGTTCGGCGACGAGGACATGCGCCGCGGTTATATGCGCCTCGATGCGACGCGGACCGGCGAGCAGGTCTTCGTCGGCAACGACGCGGTGGTGCCGCCCGGCGCCGTCATTCCCGACCGCGTGCTGATCGGCATCAAGTCGAAGCCGCCGGCCAATGACCGCATGCAGCCGGGCGATACCTGGTTCGGCTCGCCGCCGATCAAGCTGCCCACCCGGCAGAAGGTCGATCTCGGCGCGGACTGGACCTACAAGCCTTCCTTCGCCAAGCAGTTCGGGCGTGGCGTCTTCGAGGCGCTGCACACCTCCTTCCCCTCGATGCTGTTCATCACCTTCGGCACGATCGCGGTCGACATGGTGCTGCAGCAGAAGATCAACGAGGGCGACTGGCTTGGGCTCGTGCTCTCCTTCATGGGGGTCGCGGTGCTGATCGCCGTGGCGCAGGCGCTGATCTGCGCCGCCGTCAAATGGCTGATGATGGGCGCCTACAAGCCGGTCATGAAGCCGATGTGGTCGTGGTGGGCGATGCGCACCGAGGCCGTGGCGGTGATGTATTGGGGACTCGGCGGCAAGGTGCTGTTCGACTATCTGCGCGGCACGCCGTTCCTGCCCTGGTTCCTGACGCTGTTCGGCGCCAAATACGGCAAGGGCGTCTGGCTCGACTCCACCGACATCACCGAATTCGACTGCATCAAGGTCGGCGATTTCTGCACGGTGAACGCCCATTCGGCCCTGCAGACCCATCTGTACGAAGACCGGGTGATGAAGGTCGGCCGGGTGCGCCTCGGCAAGGGCGTCTGCGTCGGCGCGGGCGCGACGGTGCTCTATGACACCCATGTCGGGGACTACGCCCAGATCGGGCTGTTGACCGTGATCATGAAGGGCGAGAACCTGCCGGCGCATACGCGCTGGGAGGGCGCGCCCGCGGTGCCGGCGAAGGCGACGGCGGCGCATTGAGCCGCTTGTCCGTTTGACCGCCGGTCCCCATGGGGACTAAGAGCCTGCACGGATTTTCGCGCAGGCTCCCATGTCGCACAACAGCTTCGGCCACCTCTTCCGCGTCACCACCTTCGGCGAGAGCCATGGCCCCGCCATCGGCTGCGTCGTCGATGGCTGCCCGCCGCTGATCCCGCTGACGGAAGTCGACATCCAGGGCGATCTCGACCGGCGCCGCCCGGGGCAATCGCGCTTCACGACGCAGCGCCAGGAGCCGGACCAGGTCCGCATCGTTTCCGGCGTCTTCGCCCGCGAGAGCGACGGGGTGCAGGTGACGACGGGCACTTCGATCGGCCTGCTGATCGACAATGTCGACCAGCGCTCGAAGGACTATTCCGACATCAAGGACAAGTACCGGCCGGGACATGCCGATTTCACCTATGACGTGAAATACGGCATCCGCGACTATCGCGGCGGCGGGCGGTCCTCGGCGCGCGAGACGGCGATGCGGGTTGCCGCCGGAGCCATCGCCCGCAAGGTCGTGCCCGGTATGGTGGTGCGCGGCGCGCTGGTGCAGATGGGGCCGCACAAGATCGATCGCGCCAACTGGGACTGGGAAGAGGTCGGCCGCAACCCCTTCTTCTGCCCGGATGCCAAGGCCGCAGCCTTCTTCGCAGAATACCTCGACGGCATCCGCAAGGCGGGCTCCTCGATCGGCGCGGTGCTGGAGATCGTCGCGGAAGGCGTGCCGGAAGGGCTCGGCGCGCCGATCTATGGCAAGCTCGACTCCGAGATCGCGGCGGCGCTTATGAGCATCAATGCCGTCAAGGGCGTCGAGATCGGTGAGGGCTTCGGCGCGGCGGAACTCTCGGGCGAGGAGAATGCCGACGAGATGCGCGCGGGCAATGACGGCAAGCCATTGTTCCTCTCCAACCATGCCGGCGGCATTTTGGGCGGCATCTCGACCGGGCAGCCGATCGTGGCGCGCTTCGCGGTGAAGCCGACCTCCTCGATCCTGGCGACGCGCGCGACAGTGACGCGCACGGGCGGCGAGGCGGAGATGTTCACGAAGGGGCGGCATGACCCCTGCGTCGGCATTCGGGCGGTGCCGGTCGGCGAGGCGATGGTCGCCTGCGTGCTGGCCGATCAGTATCTGCGCCATCGCGGGCAGGTGGGCGTGATCGAGCCGCGCTGGCCGTTTCAGGAGTGAGATGCACTCCGTCATGGTCGGGCTTGTCCCGACTATCCACGTCTTCCTTCGTCGGGGACGGTGTTCAAGACGTGGATGCTCGCCACAAGGGCGAGCATGACGGTGAAGCATCTTGCATTTCAGCAATACTGAAAATGCAAATCTCTTTCATTGCAGATGAAATATGGCCGTACTAGCTTACGGCCATGAAGCTCGACGCCTGGCTCCGGCAACACAAGATCGCACGCAGCGCCTTCGCCAAGCAGGTCGGCCTGTCGCCGGCCAGCGTGACGGCGCTGTGCAACGATCCCGTCGCCTGGATCTCCCGCGAAAGTGCCGAGCGCATCGCCGCCACCACCAGCGGCGCCGTCACCCCCAATGATTTTCTGGGCCTGTCAGGGCCGCGTGAGGCTGCCATGTCGAACAAAGTCGCCGAGACCATCGAAGCCTTCGCCCGGGGCGAGATCGTCATCGTCACCGATGACGACGACCGCGAGAACGAAGGCGATCTCATCGTCGCCGCCTCGCTCTGCACGCAGGAGAAGATGGCCTTCATCATCCGCAACACCTGCGGCATCGTCTGCGCACCGCTGACGGTGGCCGAAGCGCGGCGCCTGCGGCTGGACCCGATGGTCTCGTCCAACGACGCGCCGCTCGGCACGGCCTTCACCATCACCGTCGACGTCAAGCACGGGCTCACCACCGGCATCTCGGCCGAGCAGCGCACCAACACCGTGCGCGCACTCGCCAACGGCAATATGGGCGCCGCCGATTTCGTGCGGCCCGGCCATGTCTTTCCGTTGATCGCCAAGGATGGCGGCGTGCTGATGCGTTCGGGCCATACCGAGGCGGCCGTCGACCTGTGCAAGCTCGCCGATCTGCCGCCGGTCGGCGTGATCTGCGAACTCGCCAATGACGACGGCACGGTGATGAAGGGCGCGCAGATCACCGCCTTCGCCGAAAAGCATGGGCTGAAGCAGATTACGGTCGCCGACCTGATCGCCTATCGCCAGTCGCGCGAGAAGCTGGTCGAGCGCGTGCATTCCTTCCCGGTCAAGACCGAGTTCGGCGAGATGACCGGGCATGTCTACATCACGCCCTTCGACAACACGCAGCATTTCGCTTTCGTGATGGGCAAGCTCGGCGACGGCGAGAAGGTGCCGGCCCGGCTGCATCGCGCCGATGTCGTCGCCGACGTGCTCGGCGGCGCGGGCTCGGTCCAATGCGCGCTGCGACGTTTCCAGCAGGAAGGCAAGGGCGTCCTGGTCTATCTGCGCGATGGCAGCGCCGGCGTGCCGATCAAGAGCGTCGAGGACGAAGGCTCCGACGCACTGCGCAACCAGGAATGGCGCGAGGTCGGCCTCGGCGCGCAGATCCTGCGCGACCTTGGCGTCAGCTCGATCGTGAACCTCGCCTCTTCGCCACGCTCCTTCGTGGGCCTGAGCGGGTTCGGCATCGAGATCGCGGAGACGGCGCCACTCGAGTAAGGGCGCGCTCAGCTCCCCATCAGCGCTCCAACATGGGCGGCCGTCGATTTCGCCAGCGCGTCGAGGTCGTAGCCGCCTTCCAGCACGGAGACGATCCGGCCGCCGGCATATCTGTCTGCCGCATCCATCAGCTTCTGCGTGGCCCAGGCGAAATCGGCCTCGCGCAGATTGATGGTGGCGAGCGGATCGCGCCAATGCGCATCGAAGCCGGCCGAAATTACGATGAGATCGGGCTGGAAGGCATCCAGGCGAGGCAGGATCGCGACCTCGAAGGCCTCGCGGAACGCGTCCGAGCCTTCGCCGGCATGCAGCGGGGCGTTGACGATGGTCCCGTGCTTCCCGCGCTCGGAGGCTGCGCCCGTTCCCGGATAGAGCGGCATCTCATGCGTCGAAGCGTAGAGCACGCTGGCATCGTCCCAGAAGATGTCCTGGGTGCCGTTGCCGTGATGGACGTCCCAGTCGACGATCGCCACGCGCTCGGCGCCATGGGCCTTCTGCGCATGGCGTGCCGCGATGGCGGCGTGGTTGAAGAAGCAGAAGCCCATGGCGCGGTCGTGCTCGGCGTGGTGGCCGGGCGGCCGCATCGCGAGGAAGGCGTTGCGGGCCTTGCCGGTCATGACCTCGTCTACCGCCGTCGCGGCCCCGCCGACCGCGCGCATGACCGCTTCCATCGTGCCGGGCGACATGAAGGTGTCGCCATCGACCTGGATGAAGCCGGCGGCGGGAGCCGAGGCGATCAGGGCTTCCGCATAGGGGGAAGCGTGGCAGAGCGTGACCTGTTCGAGCGTTCCGTGCGGCGCCTCCACCCGAATCAGTGAGGCGAAACGCTCGGCTTCCAGCGCCCGGTCCACCGCCCTCAACCGGTCGGCGCATTCGGGGTGGCCCGGCGGCATGGCGTGCTCGATGCCCGCCTGATGGGTAATGAGAAGCGTGGTCAAGCGAGCTTTCCCGGGAGGCTGGTGTTGAAAATGAGTGCACAGCGTGGCCGGTTTGCCACGCTTGCGCGCCATCAGGGCATCAGAAGGGGAACTTGATTGCGCCTCGCCGGTTTGAGGCCTAGTGCTGCGCCAGACCATCGCTGCCCGTTCAAAGCGCGGGCGATACGAAGCGTTAACTCTCCATTCATCATAAAGGCTGCCTTCGGGTCGCTCTGGTGGAAGCTATGAAGAAGACGGTTTTCGTTGCCCTGGCGGTCTCCGCCCTTCTGGGCGCCTGCCAGTACAAGAGCGTCGCCGCTCCGGAGCTGTCAGCCCGTGACGCGGAATATATCGCGCTCGTCCCCAAATTCGATACCCACCTTCCTTATCTTCCCTACGAGATCGCCGATCCGACCGGCCAGCCGCCCGGCACGATCTATATCGATACGAAGGAGAAGTTCCTCTATCTCGTGCTGCCGAACAAGAAGGCGATCCGCTACGGCGTCGCGACCGGCGAGGAGGCTTATGGCTGGACCGGCGAGGCCGTGATCCAGCGCAAGGCGGAATGGCCGCGCTGGACCCCCCCGGCGGAGATGATCAAGCGCTGGCCGCACCTCAAGCCGGTTGCCGGCGGGCTTGCCGGCGGTCCCGACAATCCGCTCGGCGCGCGCGCGCTCTACCTCTATCAGGGCGGCAAGGACACGCTGTATCGCATCCACGGGACCAACGAGCCGGAGACGATCGGCCGGTCGGCCTCGTCCGGCTGCATCCGCATGCGCAATATCGACGTGATCGACCTCTACAACCGCGTTCCCGCGGGCGCGAAGGTCGTCGTCGTCTGATTGCATCGGATCGTTCAGAGATTTCGGCGGGCGGCCTTCGGGGCCGCCCGTTTTCGTTCGGGCATGTTTTCAGCGAACCACCCCTGTCATTCCGAGGCTTCACGTCAACGAAGAGCCCGGAGCCACGACTGGGCGAGCCCTTGCCGGTCGGTGGCTGCGAGCGTTGCGCCCAGTCGTGGGGTCCGGGTTCATGCCTTTGGCATGCCCTGGAATGACAACGCCGTCGCGTGAGGAAATCGCGGCTCCAGAGTGGGCTTAAGGGGCCCGGCCCAAGAAAAAGGCCGGTGGGAGCTGGGCTCCGCACCGGCCAGTATAGGGTCTCGAAACGGCGGTTTCAGTCGCTGAAACCATGGCGCAGAACGCCGGGTAGATCGGTCCTGCGTGCCTCGCCGTGCTTCCTCAACGCGCCTGACAACTGCCTGGTTCCCGCGGCGACCGCCTGAATCGCGATCGGACGGAACCGAGGGGCATAGGTTTCGCGCGCCGAGGCGTCATGAAAACCCTTGCGCATCTGCATCTGGGGGCGGGCGTCGTGTTGAAACATGGCTCCTGACTCGCTGATGACCGGACGCCGGGGGCTCGCGCCCGCCGACCTCGTCACCTTGTCCGGCGATCGGGACGGAGCCGGGGCGCCTCTGTGATATGTTCATGGCAATCCGTGGCCCGGCGCGTTTCCGGCCATATTCATGAACAAAACGGAAAGGGCCGGGCGGTTGTCGCCCGGCCCTTCCGATATTGAACCGTCCTGCGATCGTCAGGCGGCGAGCAGGCCTTCGGCCTTGGCCCAGTCCAGGGTCTTGTCGAGGGCGCGCTCGAAGCGGCTGAACATCTCCTCGATCTCGGCATCGTTGATGACCAGCGGCGGGCAGAAGGCGAGACGGTCGCCCATGGCGCGGGTGATGAGGCCCTCCTGCAGGGCGAAGGCGACAGCCTTGGCGCCGACACCCTTCTTGACCTCGAAGGCGGCCTTCGTCGCCTTGTCCCTGACCAGCTCGGCGCCGCCGATCAGGCCGACGCCGCGCGCCTCGCCGACGAGCGGATGCTCGGCGAGCTTGTTCAGGCGGCGGATGAAGGTCGGCGAGACCTTCTCGACATGCTCTACGATCTTCTCGCGCTGATAGATCTCCAGCGTCTTCACCGCGACGGCGCAGCCGACGGGATGACCGGCATAGGTGTTGCCGTGGCCGAAGGTGCCGATCTTGCGGCTCTGGTCGACGAGGACGTCATAGACCTTGTCGTTCATCATCACGGCGCTGAGCGGGAAATAGGCCGAGGTGATCTGCTTGGCGAGCGAGATCGTGTCGGCGTTCAGGCCGTAGGTCTCGGTGCCGAACATCTTGCCGGTGCGGCCGAAGCCGGTGATGACCTCGTCCGAGATGAAGAGGATGTCGTATTTGGCGAGGACGGCGTTGATCTTCTCGAAATAGCCGTCCGGCGGGGTGATGGCGCCACCGGCACCCATCACCGGCTCCGCGATGAAGGCGGCGACGGTATCCGGCCCTTCGCGCAGGATCATCTCCTCGAGCTCGGCGGCAAGCCGCGTCGAGTAGTCCTGCTCGCTCTCGCCCGGCTCGGCGAAGCGGTAGTGGTGCGGGCAGGAGGTGTGCAGGATGCCCGGCAGCGGCAGGTCGAAGTCGATATGGTTGTTCGGCAGGCCGGTCAGCGAGGCGGAGGCGACGGTGACGCCGTGATAGCCCTTCAGCCGCGAGATGATCTTCTTCTTTTGCGGGCGCCCGAGCGCGTTGTTCATGTACCAGACGATCTTGACCTGGGTGTCGTTGGCGTCGGAGCCGGAGGCGCCGTAGAACACCTTGGAGATCGGAACCGGAGCGATTTCCTTCAGCTTCTCGGCGAGCTCGATCGCCGGATCATGGCTGCGCCCGCCGAAGATATGGGTGAAGGGCAGCTTCTTCATCTGCTCATAGGCAGTCTCGATCAGCTCCTGGTTGGAATAGCCGAGCGAGGTGCACCACAGGCCCGCCATGCCCTCGATATATTCCTTGCCGGCGGAATCGTAGACATAGATGCCCTTGCCGCTCTCCAGCATGAGAGGGCCCGTCTGCCGATGCGTGGCGAGGTTGGTATAGGGATGGACCAGGGTCTCGATATCCCTGACAGCGACGTTCGACAGCATGATGGGCTCCCGGTTCTGTTTAATATTCTTGCCAGCATACGCCGATATGGCCGCAAATGTTGAGCGATTTTGGCGCAGGGGGCGCCAGACTCTGCTGCAAGGCGGCTGAACGTCAGAATTGCCGGCCGCGCGGCCTCAGCGCGGGGTGATCGACGGCACGGCGAAGCCGTGTCCCAGCGATTCAAGCATCGCGCCGACCGCGATCGCCGTCCGATCCTCGCCGAAAGGCGCGATGATCTGGACGCCGAGCGGCAGCCCCTCATCGGAGCGGGTGACCGGGGCGCACAGAGCCGGCAGGTCGGCGCCGGTCGCGAGCGCGGCCCAGAGCAGGAAATCGAGATAGGGGCGCGGCTCGCCGTTCACCGTCAGCAGGCGGGCATGGATGTCCGGCCCATGGTCATGCGCGATCGCCGCGACGGGGGCGGGCGGGCAGAGCACCACATCGTAGCGCTCGAAGAAGCGCGCCCATTGCCGCTTCTGGGCGAGCCGGCGCTGGGCGAGCTGGTGATAGAGGCCGGGCGTCATCCGGGCGCCGCGCGCTTGCAGCGCCTGATGCGACAGGTCGTTCTGGCTGTAGCGCGAGGCCTGTGCCTGGATCCGGGCGCGAACCTTGGGGGGCAGCCCATAGGCGACGACGGCATGGTTCAGCAGCGCATAGATCTCGAAGGCGTCGGCGAAGCTGACGGAGGGGCGGGCGGTCTCGTCAACGATGGCGCCGGCCTCGGCGAGGCGGTGCGCGGCCGCTCGCACCGCATCGGATACCTGCCTGTCGACAGGGGCGAAGGGATCATCCGCCCAGAGCGCGACGCGCAGGCCTTTGGCGTCCGTGGCGCGCGGTTCCGGCAAGGCCGGGGAGGGCCGTGCCGCGTCGCGCGGGCCGGCGATCACCGGCAGGATCAGATCGAGGTCCTCGGCTGCGCGCGTGATCGGGCCGGCGACCATCAGGTCGACATTGCGCAAGGTCCGCCGTTCCGGCGGCGGCGGAATCGCGCCCCAGGTCGAGACCAACCCCCAGCTCGTCTTGAGGCCGAACACGCCGCAGGCATGCGCCGGCCAGCGGATCGAGCTGCCGAGATCGGAGCCGAGCTCGAAGGCGCTCATCCCCGTCGCGACGGCGACGGCGGCGCCGCCCGAGGAGCCACCGGGCGAACGGGTTTCGTCCCAGGGGTTGTTGGTGACGCCGTGGACGGGATTGTAGCTCTGGAAGTCGCCGGAGAAGACCGGGACATTGGTCTTGCCCACGATAACCGCGCCGGCTGCGCGTAAGCGGGCGACGGCGGCGGCATCCTCGGCCGGCAAGCGGTCGCGATAGGCCGGAAGCCCGCCGGAAGAGGGCAGGCCCACGACGTCGAAAGCGTCCTTGATCGTGATCGGCAGGCCTTCGAGCGGGCGGGGCGTGCCTTGGGCGATCCGGTCGTCGCTGCTGCGCGCCATGGCGCGGGCGGCTTCGCGATCCTGGGCGACGACGGCATTGAGGCGCGGGTTCAGCGCGTCGATGCGGGCGAAGGTGGCTTCCAGCAGCTCGATGGCGCTGAAGCGGCGCGCGAGCAGGGCCGCGCGCAGGGTGGTGGCCGAGGCGGTCAGGTCGATGTCGGCAGCCATCGCGGTCTCATTCCGTTTCGATGGCGCGGGCGAGATCGCGCCAGAGCAGGACGAGCCGGTCGAGCTCGGCGAGATCGCCGGATTCGAGCTTGCCGAGGGTGCTCGCGACGAAATCGCGCTGGCTGGCGATGCCGGCCTCGGCCAGCCTGCGGCCCTCGGGCGTCAGGTGCATGGCATAGGAGCGCCGGTCCCCGGCGATGGCGCGCCGCTCGACCAGACCTGCCTGCACGAGGCGGTCGACCAGTCCGGAGACATTGCCCTTGGTGACGTAGAGCCGCTCGGCAAGTTCGCTCTGGCTGATGCCTTCTTGCTCGGTCAGGGTCGAGAGCAGGTCGAATTGCGGGATCGAGAGGCCGAGCTTGCGGATGCGCGCGGTCATCTGCATCAGCATGCGCTGATGCAGCCGCATGAAGCGGAACCAGACCCGGTCGGGCTCGGTTGCCGCGTGCGGCCCGGTCTTCGCTACGGTCATCGCGCTTCCCCCCTCGTGAAAGATCAGACGTAAACCATCTCGGGCGGGCAGGCGAGCCTTCGATGGTGCAACTTCCCTTTCGCGGAAGCGCGCAGCTATCCTCTCGGAAAAGGCGAAGCTTCGGGAGAAACGCGCATGCTCGGCCTGATGCAGGACTGGCCCCTTCTGCTCCATCGGATCATCGACCACGCCGCGATCCAGCACGGCACGCGCGAAGTCGTCAGCCGCGCCGTCGAGGACGGAACGCTGCGGCGGCGAACCTATGACGAGATCCGGAGCCGCGCGCTGCGCGTCGCCAAGCGGCTGCGGCGCGACGGCGTCGCGCTCGGGGACCGGGTGGCGACGCTGGCCTGGAACACCGACCGGCATCTGGAGCTTTGGTACGGCATCAGCGGCATCGGCGCGATCACGCACACGGTCAATCCGCGCCTGTTCCCGGAGCAGATCGCGGGGATCGTCAACCATGCCGAGGACCGCCTGCTCTTCCTCGACCTGACCTTCGTGCCGATGATCGAGGCCCTGCAGGAGAAGCTGCCGAGCATCCGGCGCTATGTCGTCCTGACCGATGCCGCGCATATGCCGCAGACGACGCTCAGGGACGCCGTCGCCTATGAGGACTGGCTCGGGGAGGTGGACGCGGATTTCGCCTGGGCGGCGCTCGACGAGAATACGGCGGCGGGGCTTTGCTACACCTCCGGGACGACCGGCGGGCCCAAGGGCGTGCTCTATTCGCACCGCTCCAACGTGCTGCATGCGCTCGCCTGCGCGGCACCCGACTATATGGGGCTATCCTCGCGCGACAGCGTGATGCCGGTCGTGCCGCTCTTCCATGCCAATAGCTGGTCTCTCGCCTATTCCGCGCCGATGACCGGCGCGAAGCTGGTGATGCCGGGCGCCAAGCTCGACGGGCCCTCGCTGTATGAATTGCTGGAAGGCGAGGGCGTCACCATGACGGCCGCGGTGCCGACGGTCTGGCTCGGGCTGCTGCAACATCTGGAAGGGACGGGAGGCAAGCTTTCCACGCTGAAGCGCGTCGTCATCGGCGGTTCGGCCTGTCCGCGTGCGATGACCGAAGCTTTCGAACGCAAATACGGCGTCACCGTCTCGCATGCCTGGGGCATGACCGAGATGAGCCCGCTGGGCTCCTTCTGCTCGATGAAGCCGGTCTATCAGCAGCTCGAAGGCGAGGCGCTCTACGATCTCAAGGTCAAGCAGGGGCACCCGCCCTTCACGGTGGAATTCCGGCTCGCCGACGATGCCGATCGCGAACTGCCTTGGGACGGCAAGACCTTCGGCCGGCTCAAGGTCCGCGGGCCGGCGGTGGCCGGCGCCTATTACCGGCGCGACGAGAACATTCTCGACGATCAGGGCTTCTTCGATACCGGCGACGTCGCCACGATCGATCCGGCCGGCTACATGCAGGTCACCGACCGGTCCAAGGATGTCATCAAGTCGGGCGGAGAGTGGATCTCCTCGATCGATCTCGAGAATCTCGCGATAGGCCATCCCGACGTGGCGGAGGCGGCGGTCATCGGCGTCGCCCATCCGAAATGGGACGAGCGGCCGCTGCTCGTCATCGTGCCGAAGCCGGGTCGCACGCCCGGGAAAGAGGAGATGCTGGCCTTCATGACCGGCAAGATCGCCAAATGGTGGCTGCCCGACGATGTCGTCCTGGTCGAGGCGATCCCCCATACGGCGACCGGCAAGATCCAGAAGACGACGCTGCGGGAGATGTTCAAGGACTACCGCCTGCCGGCCTGAGGTTGGGACGCCGCGTCTGAGGCGCCTCCTGCCGCTTGCCTTCCGGCGGGTTGTCGCATCACCTAGGGGCGATGCATCGCCGTCTCGTCTTCGAGGAACCGGTTTCGCGCGCGGCCATCTGGAGCCGACGGCTCGCGTGGTTCTCGTTCGCCGTCCTGCTGCTGTCGCTGCTGCTGGTCCGGCTGAGGGAGCCGAGCATCGAAGGGCTGGCACCTGTTGCAGGTGCCTATGTCTTCGTCTTCGCGGCGCTGGGGCTCGCGATCCTGGCCTTCATCCGGATCTGGCATTCGGGCCATCGCGGCGTCGGCATGGCCGCCTGGGCCATGGTTCTGTCGCTGATCCTGCTGGCTCCGCTCGGCTATCTCGGGGTGAGGCTCGTGACCAGGCCGGCCCTGGCCGATATCTCGACCGATATCGACGATCCTCCCGCGTTCAGCCGCTCGCAGGCCGCGCAGACGGCCCGGGCCGGACGCGTGCCGCCCGACGTGCCGGCCGAGCTCCGGCGGGCGCAGCGTCAGGCCTACCCCAAGGCGGTGCCGATCCTGCTGGAGGTCCCTGCAGAGGTCGCTTTCGACGTCGCGCGCCGCGCCGCTGCCGGTCTGGGCTGGCAGGTGCTGGAGGCGACGCGGCCGGGCGGGCGCAGCGGAGCGGGGCGGATCGAGGCGGTTGCACGCGGGCGCATCCTGCGCTTTTCAGAAGACATCACCATCCGGGTCAGGCCGCGCGTCGACGGCAGCCGCATCGATATCCGCTCGGCGTCGCGGCTAGGGAGCCATGATCTGGGCGCCAACGCAGCGCGCATCGCGGCCTTCGCCGACGAAGTCGAACTGCTGATGGACAATCGCTGACCGGCGCTCAGGCGAGCCGGTAGCGGCTCGTCAGGGCCGGGAGGGGGTCGCTGGACTGGACCGCCCCGCGCAGCACCAGATCTTCGAGCTGGGCGAGGACCGAGAGCGCGGCCGCTCCGTGCAGGGCCGGAGCCAGCCCCTGATAGATCACGGGCACCATGGCGGCGATGGTCTCGTCACCCTGTCCGAGGCGGTTGAGCACGGCTGCTTCGCGCAGGCGGCGGTGCTGGACGAGACCGCGCAGAAAGCGCTGGGGTTCGGTGACGGCGCCGCCATGGCCCGGCCAGTAGCGTGCATGGTCGAGGCCGCGCAGCTTCTCGATCGAGCGCATATAGGCAGCCATCGAGCCGTCGGGCGGAGCGACGATCGAGGTCGACCAAGCCATGACGTGATCGCCCGAGAACAGCGTCGCCTCTTCGGCGAGGGTGAAGGCGAGGTGATTGGCGGTATGGCCGGGCGTTTCGACCGCGGCCAGGCTCCAGCCCGGCCCGCTGACGGCATCGCCGTCCCGCATCAGCCATTCGGGCGCGTAAGCAGTGTCGGCGGCGGCATCGAGGACGCGGCTTTCTCCCGGAGCAAGCTCGCGCGACAGGCGGTGCGGGCCGCAGCCGACCACGCGCGCGCCGGTGGCGGCCTCGAGGGCCGGCACGGCAGGGGAGTGGTCGCGATGGGTATGCGTCACGACGATGTGGCTCACCGTCTCGCCGCGCACGGCCGACAGCAGGCGTTCGACATGGGCCGCGTCATCCGGACCCGGATCGATGATCGCGACCGTGCCGTGCCCGACGATATAGGTGCAGGTGCCGGTAAAGGTCATCGGTCCGCTGTTGCCGGCGATGACTCGGCGCACCAGCGGCGACAACACGGCAACCTCGCCCGCCGGCGTGGTTGCGCTCCTGTCGAATTCGATCTCGTCCGTCATGACAGCTACAGAGCGACGCGCCGCACAGGCCAATGGCTTGCGTTGATTGATGGTTTGGCTGAACACGTAGTCAAGATCGAACCAGTCTGCACGCATTTTCCCTGTTCTAACGGGAAAATACAGGGAAAACGGCCAAAAAGATGCCGCGCGATCGGCTACCTGCAAGATATTATCGCCTATTTTCAAGTGGTTAGAGCGCCTTTCCCTGCTCGCAGGAACAGGGAGTTTCCGAGCGTAATTCAGGGAATTCAATCTGCGGATCAGGCAGTGCCGGCCGGGCGCGGCGATGATCAGGTTATCTGCCGTCAACAGCCGCTGCGGCCCCGGCAAGGGTCGTCGGCCAAAGCTGGAGAACAAGGACTTGCCTCAGCCGGGCATAGCCCTGCCGGCGCAGACAAGGCCCTTCCAGTACACGACCGCGGTCTCGATCGAGCCCGCGATCATTGCGCCGCCCGTGACCTCGCCATGGATCGATAGATAACACTCAGAGGATCCGCGCGTCGAAATCCCAGCCCCCTCGATAGAGAGCTACGGGCGCGCGCGCCTGATATCCTGATAATGCCCGTCCCGCCCCCGCCACGGATTGCAAGCGCTGTCCCGGGTGCAACAGAAAGTTCCGGGTGCAAATCCAACCTCTATTGACTTCACAGGCACTACCGCTCAGGACAGTGAGCGAAGCGATCCGCGCTCAAGCACCGGTGCTTCTCCCTCGACGCAACAGCCGATCCCAAAACAATAGCCCTCAAAGGGTTTGTTGTTTCCCAGCCCTATGGGGATGGATCGGATCTGCATGCCGCGACCCGGTCGATCCACAGCAGGGCTTCCACCGCCATCACAATTGGCAACATGGAAGGCTGCAGTCATGGATACAAAACGCAAACGCCCGGCTTTGCGAGGAGCGAACCGATCCCGCCCCACCTTAGGCGTAAGCCGCCCACCGCTGCTCGCCGAGCGGATCGAGCACGTGCCCACCGATCAGGTCCAGGCCTATGAGGGCAATCCACGCGATCACAACGATCGTCAGACCACCAAGCTGGCCGGCATCATACGCACAGTTGGCTTCCTGGTGCCGGTTATCGTCGACGAAGGGAATATTCTCATCGCAGGTCATGGACGCTTGGCTGCTGCCAAGCAGCTCGGCATGCGGTCGATCCCCGCCATTCGCGCGGGCCATCTGAGCGCCGCCCAGATCAAGGCGTTCCGGGTCGCTGACAATCGGATCGGCGAGCTCTCGACCTGGAACAAGACGGCCCTGGCGCTCGAGTTGAAAGCGCTGGTGGAGACGATCGACCTTGATCCCGAACTCCTCGAACTGACGGCCTTCGAGACCGCGGAAGTCGATCTGCACATCGAAAGCCTCGACGAGCAACCGCCGGCGCCGGACCGGGCAGATCTCCTGCCGGATTCCGGCCCGGCCGTGACGCGACTGGGCGATCTCTGGTGTCTCGGCCGACACCGCCTGCTGTGCGGTTCGGCGCTTGAGCAGGAGAGCTATCAGCTTCTTCTCGAGGGGCAACAGGTTCGGGCGGTGTGGAGTGATCCGCCGTTCAATGTCGCCGTATCGGGGCATGTTTGCGGGCTGGGGCAAGTTCAGCATCGTGAGTTCGCCATGGCCTCCGGTGAGATGAGCGAAGGCGAGTTCACGATGTTCTTGGCGACCTTTCTCGCTCTGGCGAAGCAGCACTCACTGCCGGGGTCCCTGCACTATGTCTGCATGGACGGTCCCCACGCCTTCGAGCTGCTGAGCGCCGCACGCCAGGTGGAACTGCCGTTCAAAGTCACCTGCACCTGGGCCAAGACCAATGCCGGCATGGGCAGTTTCTATCGCCATCAGACCGAGTTCGTGCACGTGTTCAAGAAGGGCGGCGACGAAGTCGCGCATGTCAACAACGTTCAACTCGGTAAGTATGGCCGCTACCGCACAACGCTGTGGACCTATCCGGGTGTCAACACCTTCCGCAAGGGCCGGATGGACGATCTCCAGGCTCACCCGACAGTAAAGCCCTGGGCACTGGTCGCCGATGCGATCAAGGACTGCACCGGCATCGGAGACAGCGTCCTCGATTGCTTCTGCGGTTCGGGCACCACGCTGATCGCCGCTGAAAAGGCCCGCCGGATCGGCTATGGCATCGAACTCGATCCCATCTACGTCGATGTCGCGGTCCGGCGCTGGCAGGCGCTGACCGGCAAGCAGGCCGTCCAAGCTCAGACCGGGCAGAGCTTCGCCGCGGTCCAGGCTGAGCGCGTGGCGCAGACGAAGGCCACAGCAGACGTCATCGAGGCCGCCCATGTCTAAGCCGCTAGTTTCACCCGACGAAACTGCGCCACCTGATCAGGGTGAGGCCGTCAGTGACTACGAGGTCGGCTATGGCCGGCCTCCCGTCGCCACCCGGTTCAAGCCTGGGCAGTCAGGCAATCCGAAAGGCCGGCCGAAGGCTTCGAAGAACCTAAGCACTCTCGTTCGTGAGAAGCTGCAGGCCAAAGTTCCTGCGCGCGAAGGCGGACGGGAGCGGCGGATGTCGAAGGGCGAGATCGGTGTGACCAAGATGGTCAATCGCTTCGCGGAGACGGGTGATCCCAAGCTCTATGGCGTGCTCAGAGAGGCTGAAGGCGTTTCAGGCGGCAGCGGGGCCGTTGGTGTTGCGGTGGCTTCGGTAGAAGAGCAGGTATCGCACACTGACATCCTGGCTTGGTTCCTCGAGCAGAACCGCAGCAGCGCAGGGGAGGGGGGCGGATGATAAACAACGCGATCGTCGTCAATGCGCTGCAGCACCGGCACCTGTTTCCATTCGTCTGGAATGCGTTCGAGCTTCTGCATCCGGGGCAGAAGTTCATCCCCTCCTGGCACGTCAATGCGATGTGCCAGTCTCTCGAGAAGGTCGTCTCCGGCGAGACCAAGCGGCTCATCATCACCGTACCGCCGCGACACGGAAAATCGATCTGTGCCGCGGTGGCCTTGCCCGCCTGGATGCTCGGCCATGATCCCTCCCAGAAGATCATGGTCGCCAGCTATGGCAACGAGCTCGCGGTCAAGCACGCCCGCGACTTTCGGACGGTCCTCACCACATCGTGGTACGCGGGCCTATTCCCGCGCACCCGGCTGGAGGTCGGCGGCGGGCGCGTCGACGAGCAGATAACGCAGCACCAGGGCGGTCGGAAAGCCGTGTCACTGGGCGGTGCAGTCACGGGCTTCGGTGCCGATCTGATCATCGTCGATGATCTGATGAAGGCCGCCGATGCCAATTCGCCGGCCGAGCGTCAACGCGTCCGCGATTATTACGAACAGACGCTGCTCTCACGCCTGAACAACAAGAGCGAGGGACGCATCATCGTGATCCAGCAGCGGCTGCACGAGGATGATTTACCTGGCTACCTCCTCGCTACCGGGCAGTTCACCCATCTGAATCTGCCCGCCGTCGCCGTCGAGTATCAGGACATTCCGCTTGCATTCGGTAAGTTCATGCGCCGCGAGCCCGGGTCTGCGCTATGCCCCGAGCGCGAGCCGCTGAGTACGCTTGAGAAGCTGCGCGTCGAGATGGGCGCCTATGCCTTCTCGGCACAATATCAGCAGGACCCGACCCCACCCGGCGGCAATCGCATCCGGCTAGAGTGGTTTGGCAGCTACTCCGGCCCGGTCCGGCGCGAGGAGTTCCAGTGGATCGTTCAAAGCTGGGACACGGCGCTGACAGCGGAGCCGACCAGTGACTTCACCGCGGGAACGACCTGGGGTCTCCGTGACAAGCGCTGGCACCTGCTCGACGTTATCCGCGAACGACTCGACTTTCCAGACCTGAAGCGGCGCGTCATTGGTCTGGCGAACAAATGGAACGCCGACCATGTGCTGATTGAGTATGCCGGATCGGGGATCTCGCTACTACAGCAGCTTCGACAGGATGAAGCCCGCCCCTGGCGCTATCATGCCCGGACACCTCGCCTCGACAAGGCCACGCGGCTCGAGGCGCAGACGGCACGGCTGGAGACGGGGAACTACCTCCTCCCGATCGAAGCCCATTGGCTGTCCGAGTTCCGCCGAGAACTGCTCTCGTTCCCGATGGGGAAATTTGATGACCAGGTTGATAGCCTGATTCAGTTTGTCGAATGGTCGGCTTCGCCGAGGGCGAACGGACTTCTTGTCGAGCGCCATCCGGAAACCGGGAGGCCGCTGCGTATCAATCGGCCGCAACGAGCCAGTAATAGGTGAGGGCAACTTTTCCGCAACCCGATCACCGGCAGGCTGCAATACTGCAAGGTATATCAGGCGGCTTGACCCTAGACCGGGGGCATGCCGCTCCCTCGGCGGCGGCTGAAAGCGGCGCGGGCTTCTGGCTTAATACGCAGCAGCCCAGAAAAAGCAGCCCGAAGCCAATCCATGTCAGAAACGGCCAGTACGACAGGTGCCAGCCAGCTCCGCGACGCTATGGCAACGTGGCACGGGGCCGTGTTGTAGAATCGACAGGGCCATACCATCGCGGACCCCGCCTTCGACTTTCACGTCCGTGGCGAGCTCAACCTTCTGGAAGAGCGCAAGCCGCCAGGTACCCGCAGGGCGGCCGTCTTCATCTTATGGGATGGATTCCTCCCGCTTTCCGACCACCCTGGCTGCCGGACCAAAAGGAGGAAAGCGATGACAACTCAGTTGCTGGCAACCGATCTTGGCAAGCAGTCGCTTCGCTTGCACTCGATCGATACGGACCGGTGGTGATCTTGCTTATGGTCGGACGTGTTAAGCTCGATGCCGCTGTGGCCAAGCTTTGTCGTCCAGCGCAGCTGCGTGGTGGCATACAGTTTTCGCCCAGAGCGTGCTTGCCAGTAATCACATCGCGTTAATCCGAATAAGGAGCCAGACTGCGTATCAGGTCGTCATCAGCGCCACCAGGACTGGTCCCCAGGCCGTCAGGAGGATGTTCCCGATCGCGTAGGGGACGGTGTACCCAAGCGCTGGGATGCTGCTTTGCGCTTCGTCCTGCACAGCTCGCAGGGCCGCAGTGATCGTGCCTGCCCCGGCGCAGGCTCCCAGGACGATCAGCGGATCCATCCTCAGAACGTAGCGGCCGAACAGGATGCCGATGAAATGCGGAAACAGGGCCGAAAACAGCCCAACCGCGGCAAGACTGATCCCGGTCGACTTCAGGCCCGAGACGAAGCTCGGTCCGGCGCTGATGCCGACGATGCCGATGAACATGCACAGGCCGAGCGTGTCGAAGATCCAGATCGCGGGCTCGGGGATCCGTCCGAAGTACGGGTAGGCCGACCGCAGCCAGCCGAAGACGAGGCCCATGAACAAGGCACCGCCCGAAGCCGTCAGCGTCAGCGGCACGCCCCAGGCCACGACCGACAGCAGGCCGAAGAGGCCGCCCAGGAATATCCCCAGCCCGACGAATATCATGTCGGTCGCCGCGGTGCGCCGGTCGGGATAACCGATCGCCGCGGCGGCGCGCTCGACCTCCGCCATGGGGCCCATCAGGGACATGACGTCGCCCCGGTTGAGACGCGTCGTCGGGATCACGGGCATGGCGATGCCCGAGCGGGTGAGCTTGGCGAGGAAAACGCCGCGCGCAAACCTCGCCTGGGCGAGGTTCGCCAGCGACTGGCCGTCGATCTCCCGGTTAGTGACGATCACGTCGAGCGCCTCGATCGGGATGTCGAGCAGCTCGGGGTCGCTGACCTCGGGACCGATCAGGTCGCCGCGCGCGGCATGGACCTCGAAGCGCGTCATCACCGCGATGACGTCGCCGGCCCGGACCTTTTGGTCCGAGGCCTGGTCGAACAGGCCACTGCTACTGCGCCCCCTCAGCACGAAGACCCGCGCCTGCTTCGGCAGCGCTTCAAGTTCGGCGATGGTCTTGCCGAATAGGTCCGGGTTCTCGACTTTGTAGGCGCGCACGTCGAAGAGGCGGGCGGCCGAGGTCACGCCCTCGGCCTGGGCCAGCGCTCCGCCCGCACCGCGCTGCGCCGCCGCGACCTGCTTCAGGTCGATCCCCATCAGTTTCGGGCCGATCTTCGGCAGGAACCAGACCAGGGCAGCCGTGCCGATCAGATAGGTGACGGCATAGGCGACGGGGATGTTGTTGACGAGCGCCGTGCGCTCCGCCTGGGGGAGGTTTAGCCGCTGGATCGCCTCGCCGGCCGTGCCGATCACTGTCGATTCAGAGAAGGCGCCGGCCAGGAGGCCAGCCGCCGTCCCCATGTCGTAGTTTAACAGCTTGGCGAAGCCCAGCGCGGTCAGTAGACAGGTAACGCAGAGCACCACGGTTAGCGCCACCTGCGGCAGCGCATCCTTCTTCAGGCCTCGAAAGAACTGTGGGCCCACCTTGTAGCCAGTGGTGAACAGGAACAGGCTGAAGAACACCGCCTTGACGGTCGGCGAGACCTTGATGTCGAGCTGGCCGACCAGGACGCCCGCCAGCAGGCAGCCGACCACGACGCCGAGGCTGAAGCTGCCAAACTTGACCTGGCCGATCAGGAAGCCGATCGCAACCGTGAGGAAGATGGCGAGCTCGGGATTGCCCCTAAGCGCCTCGACCACGAATGTCGTCATACTTCGCCTCGCTCGCCACCGTCCCCCCACGCCCGGCGCGAGGCGCGCCGGGCCGATCTCTGCCCGCCGGGCTATTCACCCGCGGCCGGAGCCTTCTGCGCCAGCGCCGTCTTGTAGGCCTCGAACTGCTGGCGGTAGCCGCGTGCGACGGCGCGCGTCGCCCGGCCGATCTGGCTGTAGACCTCGTCGTCGAGATTGGCGAACGAGACACGCACCGACCAGTCGGGCGCATGGAAGCCACCGCCGTTGAGCAGCACGATGCCGTGGTCCTCCGCCAGCCGGAACACGATGTCGAGCGGGTGGACGTGTTCCTTCATGTAGGCGACGACTTCCGGACCGACATATTTGTTGGCCCAGAACTCAAAGTCGACGAGGCCGTAGTAGCGGTCATGGAGCGGATTGTCGGGTACCTCGATGCCCAGCCCTTCGATCATCCGCTCGGCTCTCGCCCTGACGATGCCCATGCAGGTCTTCTGGTAGAGCTTGGCCTCGTCCATCAGCTCGGAGAGCGAGAACAGCGACATCATCACCTGCTGAGGCAGGGAGAGGCCCGCGGTGTGGTTCAGCGCGATGTCGCGGCTGTCGGCGACGATGCGGTCGATCAGCTTCATCTCGCGCGGCTTGAGTGTCAGCGGCCCATAGCGCTTGTCGAGCAGTGCCTGGGTCTTTTCCGGGTGGTTGGCGATGGCCTTGTCGAAGATGTTCTCGCGATGGATGGCGATGACGCCGAGGCGCCAGCCGGTGCAGCCGAAATACTTCGAGTAGGAATAGACGCCGATCGTGTTGCGAGGCAGCGCCCCGAGCAGGCTGCGGAAGCCCGGGACGAAAGTGCCGTAGACGTCGTCTGTGAGGATCAAAAGATCGGGGCGCTTTGTCTCGACCAGCTTGACGATCTTGCCGATGGTCTCCTCGCTCAGGGCGACGGCATAGGGATTGCCGGGGTTGACCACGAAGAAGGCCTTCACCTTCGGGTCCTCGAGCTTCTTCAGCTCCTCGTCGGTAAACTGGAAGCGGTTCTCCTGGGGGGCGGCGATCGAGATCACGTCGAGGCCGTAATCCTCGAGATGCGGCATTTCGAGATAGGGGGTGAAGATCGGGGTTGCCAGCGCGATGGTGTCGCCGGCGTTGAGCAGCCGGTTGGCCTTCAGCGACTTGAAGAGGTAGCACATCGCCGCCGTGCCGCCTTCGACGGCATAGAGGTCGAACTGGCCCGACGGGCGCGGCGCGCCGCACATCGCCCACATCAGGTATTCGTGCACGATGCGCTCGTTGTGAACCAGCATGCGATCCGGCACCGGATAGTTGTCGCCGATGATCGAGTCGACAAGTTCATGGACGAAGGCGTCGGGCTTGAAGTCGAACTTCTTCACGGCGAAGGCGACCATGTCGCGCAGGAAGGCGGCGCCGGGTGCATCCTTGTGCGTTGCCAGCCAGTCCTCGAGTCGCCCGGCGATGCCGTCGGCCTTGGGCATGCCGCCGATGCCGGCCGGCTTGCTCATCACGCGCCGGCTCTCCGTGATCGCGAATTGCCCGAGCAGGAAGAAGCCCTCGCGCGGCGTCATCGCCACCCAGTTCGGGTTGCCGCGGCCGGCATTGAGCATGGAGATCGACGAATTCTGCGCCGTCAACTTGGCCAGGCGGATGAGTTCGTCCTTGATCTCGAAGGGGCTGAGTTTCTCGAAGCTGCGCAGGGTGACCGGATCCATGATGCTCTCCCAACTCGAGTTGATTATCGAAGAATGTTCTGGGTTGATGATCGGCCGGATGCCACATCCGTTGATCTAGCCGATTGTTCGTCGCCGCATTGCTCGAGCGTTCGGCTCTCTGCTCGGCGTGCTAGGTCAGCAGCATGATGATGACCATGCCCCAGATGGTGAGGAGGGTATTTCCGACCGCGTAGGTCACGGTGTAGCCGAGTGCGGGAACCTGGCTCTTGGCCGTTTCGCACACCATGCCGAGAGCTGCCGTCGTGGTGCGGGCGCCGGCGCAGGCGCCAAGCAGGATCGCCGGGTCGAACCGGAAGATGTACTTGCCGGCGAACATGGACAGGATCAGCGGGATCGTCGTGGCGACAGCGCCCCAGAGAAAGAGGCCGACGCCTTGCGTCTGCAGGCCCTTGACGAAGCCGGGACCGGCCGAGATCCCGACCACGGCGATGAACATGTTGAGACCGACCGAATTCATGAACCAGACGGTCGAGCTCGGGATGCGGCCGAAAGTCGGGTGTACCGAACGCAGCCAGCCGAAGACGAGACCGGAGATCAGCGCGCCGCCCGCCGTCGATAGGGTCAGCGGGGCGCCGCCGACCTTGAACACGAGGGCGCCGATCAGGGCGCCAAGGACGATAGCGCCACACATGAAGGCCACGTCGGCGACGTCGCTCGGACGATCGACATGGCCCAGCGTCTTCGCGACCGCGGCGATGTCCTGGGTGCGCCCGACGACGGTGAGGATGTCGCCACGGTGGATCACGGTATCCGGCAGGATCGGAATGCTGACGGCGGTGGCGCCGCGCACGATCTTGCGCAGGAAGACACCGCGCGCCGTCGGCATGCGCGACAATTCGGTCAAGGTCTTGCCGTTGGCATCCTTGCTGGTGACATAGACGTCGACGCCTTCGGCCTTGAGATCGAGCAACTCGGGGTCCTCGACCTCGTCGGCATTGTGGCCGATCAGGTTGACCAGCGTCTCGCGCGGGCCGGCGAGCGCGATGATGTCGCCTGCCTGCAGGACCGTATCTGCGGTCGCGTCCTCGATCACGCCATTGCGGCGGATACGTTCGACGAAGACGCGTGCATCCGGTACCAGCGCCTCGGCCTCCGCCGCGCGCATGCCGGCGACCTTGGCGCCCTCGCGCAGTCGGAAGGCGCGCAGTTCGAAGCGCCGCCAGACCGAGCCCGGCCCCCCGATCTCTTTGCCACCGCCAAGCCTGGCCTCGTAGTCTTGGCAGGCCTTGGCGAGATCGATGTTCAGGAGCTTCGGCCCCAGCAACGCCAGGACCATGGCAGAACCGACGGTGCCGAAGATGTAGGTCACCGCATAGGCGACCGGCATGGCATCGAGATATTCCTTGGTTTGCTCGGCAGAGAGGCCCAAGCGGTTGATTGCATCAGTCGCCAGCCCCATCGAGGCGGATATCGTCTGTGAGCCGGCGTATAAGCCGGCCGCATAGCCCGGATGATAGCCTGCGAACTTTGCGACGATGACGGGGACCGCGAGGCAAAATACGGTCACGACGACCGCAAAGATCGCCTGAGGCGCACCGTCCTTGGCGATGCCGCGCACGAACTGCGGGCCGACGCCGTAGCCGACAGCAAAGAGAAACATCAGGAAGAACGTCGATTTCACATGCGGCGAGATCGTGATGCCGAGCTGCCCGATGACGACGGCGGCGATCAGCGTCGAGGTGACGGCGCCGAGACTGAAACCCTTATAGGCGAAGCCGCCGACATAGTATCCGATCGCGAGAGAGAGAAAGAGCGCTATTTCCGGGTAGCCGCGCAGCGTGGCAACGAACCAGTCGAACATTCCGATCACCTGTTTTGTGAGGTCGGGGCCTGCCGAGATTCAGACAGCCCGTCAAAGTCTGTGTGAGTCCGTCAACTTTGCTGGGATCTTCACTTCTTCTTGGTGGCCAAGGCGTCCGGCTTGATCAATTTCAGGCCTTTTGCCTTCTCGTATCCGTGGATTTCCTTCACATCGAGCTTGCGCATGAAGGTGATGGTCTCGTGCGTCACGACCTGCCCCGGCACCAGGATCGGGAAGCCTGGCGGATAGGGGATGACGAAATTGGCCGAGATCAGCGCCGGCCCCTTGTCGATGCGGCGATCGCATTCGGGGCTGTCGATCGGCAGGTATTCGCACTTGTCTTCTGCATAGGCGGAGAAGAAGGCGGTGCGGATGTCACCCTCCGGCGTGTTCTTGCCGGCATCGCCGCGAAACGCTTCATGGAAGTGGCTGAAGTCGGGGAGTTCGGGCACATCCGTCATCAGGCTGCGCACGCGCGCCTCGAAGGTGCGGCGCCCGCCCTCGCCGCCCTGGCGCAGGCGCATTTCGATCTCGTTGCTGATCTTGAGCAAGACGCCGATCAGCAGCGCCACGTCGCTGCGCGTGTTGTTGATGTTGGATTGGAGCAGGACCGAATTGCGCGAGGTCTTGTTGACCTGGATTCCGTACTGGGACGCCAGGAGCCCCTTGAACGAGGTGCCGTCGAAGCCCGCCGTGCCGCAGACCAGCGTCATGCGCGTCGGGTCGAGGCAGAACTCGTCCTCGCGCATGCTGCGCAGCTGATCGTCCCAGTGCGTGTCGGGAGAGAGGAAATCGACGAAACCGCTGGTCCGATACTTTGCCGGCACCATGCCGTCGGCGCCGACGATCTTGAAATATTTGGAGATCAGCGGGTGGATGGCGACTTCCCGCCGGATGTCGAGCGCCACCTCGATGGCGTTCATCACCAGCCCGTAACCTTCGAGTTCCATCTGCCGGCGCGCGACATCGAGGCTGGCGATGAGCTGCTGGTTCGGACTGGTCGAGGCGTGGGTGAAGACCGCTTCATGAAACTGCGCCTCGACCTTGTGGAAGTCGACATCCCTGACCAGCACCATCGAGCCCTGCCGGATCGCGGACATCGACTTGTGGGTCGAGTTGGTCTGGTAGACGCGCAGCCGCACCGCCCGCGGATCCGGCACCAGCCGGGTTTCCAGCAAGGTTTCCATGGACGGATTCTGGCCGAGTTCCTTGCGCTGCCGCTCGTAGGCGCCGAGGGCCTCCGGGCTTGCCATCCAGGCTTCGATGTCGGCCGCCGCGCCCATCGCGGTTCGCGGCCTCAGGAAGGGCGACCAGCGCGCGAAGCCGAACCAGGCCTCGTCCCAGAGGAAGAGCAGGTCCGGCTTGATGGCGAGACATTCCTCCATCACCCGCCGGGTGTTGTAGATGTGGCCGTCGAAGGTGCAGTTGGTCAGGTCGACCATCTTGACGCGATCGAGGCGGCCCTCGGCCTTCAGGTCGAGCAAGGCCTTCTTGATGGTGCGCAGCGGCACCGCCCCGTACATCGAGTATTCCGTCATCGGAAACGCCTCGACATAGACGGGCTGCGCACCACTCAGCACGAGGCCGTAATGGTGCGATTTGTGGCAGTTGCGGTCGAGGATGACGATGTCGCCCGGCGCGATCAGCGCCTGCAGGACCATCTTGTTCGACGTGCTCGTGCCATTGGTCACGAAGAAGACGTGGTCGGCGCCGAAGGCGCGCGCCGCCATCTCCTGCGACCGCTTGATGTTGCCCGTGGGCTCCAGCAGGCTGTCCAGGCCGCCCGTCGTGGCGCTGCTCTCCGCGAGAAACAGATTGATCCCGTAGAACTGGCCCATGTCGCGGATCCAGGGCGAACGGAACACGGATTTGCCGCGAGCGATCGGAAGCGCGTGGAAGGTGGCGATCGGCCGTTGCGCGTAAGCCTTGAGATTGTTGAAGAAGGGCGTGTCATAGCGCGCCTCGATGCCCTCCAGCACCGACAGATGCAGCTCCAGGGGCTCCTCGACCTGGTACATCACGCGGCGGATCATGGCGGCGCGCGGATCGCCAGCCAGCTTCTCCACTCGCCGATCGGAGAGCAGATAGATGTCGAGCTCGGGGCGGATCGCCTTCAGCCCGACGGCGAGGCGCAGTGCCATGTCGGCCTCGTCCGCATTGTCGAGGAAGGGCTGCTGGGCGGCGAGCACGCTGCGCAGGATCGGCGCGTCATGTCGGGACTTCAATACGAAGCCCTCGTAGATGACGACCGCAGCGATGTTCGGATTCAGGACCGCCGCGCAAACCGCGTCTTCCAGGCTGCCGACCATCACCGTTTCGTAGATGAAGGCATCCTCGAGGCGCCTCAGGCGGCGAAACTCGGCCGCGACATGCGGCCAGCGCCCCGCCGGAGCGGGCGTCACGGTCAGCATTTCAAAATAGGGGCGGTGAGCCGCGGCCTCGCCCAGCGACGACAGAGCGACATCGGCCGTATCCGCCAGTGACAGGTCGGCCGACTGCCACTCCTTCGGATCGTGCTTGTAGTTGCCGGTGATGATCGCGACCGAGATGCGCTTGGCCAGCGACAGAAAGCCGTTGGCGTCGTCGTTCTGGAGGAAACCCCGCAAGGTCGCGAGAAGCTCCGCCCCCGGAAAGGCGTGGAACTCCTCGATGACGCCAAGCTCGTTGAGAGCAATCTCGACCTGGCTGCGGGCCTGGTCGCCCTTCGCCCAATTGCGCGCAACCGCGTGCAGGTCCCTCCAACGGTCGGTGCGACCAGACGGCGCCGAGAAGAAATGATCGATGGAGCGGGAGTTCCGGGCGGCGGAAGCCATTCTGTGTCCTTCCCATAGGCAAAACCGGAGACACTGCAACTCAGCACATCACAGGGAGTCGGCGTATTGTCCCTAGGGACAGGTTTCGAGATGGCCCAATGTGCTAGAAAATAAAGATGAATGAAATTTCAGGTTTGATTCACGGTCTCGATTCTGCAGCAAATTTACGCTGCTTACATTGGGAATTATAAATAAAGTGAGATTGTTGTATCGCTTAGGCGGGGTTAATATAATGATGAACGTTTTGTTAATGAGAGAAATTTTGGCGTTATTTGCTTCTTGCGCCATTCTCTATGCTTCTTCGACCCCGGTTGCTGCTTGTAATCGTATCGCGGGGTGTACAATGGATGTTTTGCTTGAGGGGCATGATATGATGCAAGATGGGCGAGCCGCCGACAACATGCGCGCGGCTCAGGAGAACGTCCAAGCTTTCAAGCGGCAGCAGCAGGCCGATCAGGCCGCGGGCCGGACACCACCGACACCCAGATAAGCGTCGCATCGGCGCGAGATTTGGATAGTGTTTTTGGCGCCGTTGCGAGGGGACCCCATGCATCTGCGAACCATGCTCGCCAGCGTCCTCGTCAGCGGGATCGCCTCTCAGGCGCTGGCCCAGGCGACGCCGCCCGCCTCGGCGCCTCCGGCGACGCAGGCGACGCAGGCCCCGGAGGTTCTGTCCAGCGCCCAGCTCGACGCGCTCGTCGCGCCGATCGCGCTCTACCCCGACACCTTGCTGTCACAGGTACTGATGGCCTCGACCTATCCGCTCGAGGTGGTGCAGGCCGACCGCTGGGTCGCGGCCAACAAGAAGCTCAAGGGCGACCAGCTGCAGGCCGCCGTCGACAAGCAGCCCTGGGACGCGAGCGTGAAATCGCTCGTCGCAACCCCGTCCGTGCTGGAGATGATGAGCAAGAATCTCGACTGGACGCAGAAGCTCGGCGATGCGGTCCTCGCCCAGCAGCCCGACATCATGGACGGCATCCAGAGGATGCGGACGCGCGCCTACGACGCCAAGAAGCTGTCCTCAAGCTCGCAGCAGAAAGTCACGGTCCAGCCGGCCAGCGCCAGCAGCAAGCAGACGATCGTGATCGAGCCGACCAGTCCCGACACGGTGTATGTGCCCTATTACGACCCGGCCGTGGTCTATGGCCCTTGGCCCGAGCCGGCCTATCCGCCCTATTATTTCCCGGCGCCGGGCTATATCGCCACCGGCGTTCTCGCGACGGGTCTCGCCTTCGGGACCGCCTATGCGCTCGGACGCTGGACCTCGGGCGGGTATTGGGGCGGCAACGTCAACTGGAACAACAACAACATCAATATCGACCGCAATCGCGTGACGCATTGGGAGCACAACCCCCAGCACCGGCACGGCGTGCAGTATCGCAACGATGCCGTCAGGCAGAAATTCTCCAACGAGGGCATTCGCGCCGGCAGCGAGGGCAGGATGGACTTCCGCGGGCGCAGCGGCGATCAGGTCCTGCGGCCTGAAGGTGGCCGCGACGGGCCGGGGGCAGGCGCCGCCGCCCGACCGGATCAGAGACCCGGAGACCGCCCTGGAGCGGGAGATCGTCCTGGAGCCGGCGCCGGGCGCGACCGTCCAGGCGGCGACCGGCCCGCAGCGGGAAACCGGCCCGATCGGCCGGGCGCGGACCGGGCTGGCGCCGGTGGAGGGCGTCAGGGCGCCGACCGGGCCCGGGGCTCGGCACCTCCTCGTGCTTCAGCCCAGCCGAAGCGCCCGCCGTCGGGTGCAAACCGTCCGGGGCCGCCACGCGACAACGCTTTCGGCAACATCCAGCCGGGCCGAGCCGCCAATCTTCAATCACAGCGAGGGCATGCCAGTATGAACCGCATGCCTGCGGGCGGCGGACAAGCGATGCATGCCGGAGGCGGAGCCCGCATGGGTGGCGGTGGCGGGCGTGCCGGCGCGGGTGGCGGTGGACGCGGAGGCGGCGGGGGGCGTCGCTCCGACATCCAGCTCAAGAATCATATCGAGTTGCTCGGCGTCATGGAAAACGGGCTCGGCTTCTACCGCTTCGAATATAACGGCGCTCCAACCGCCTATGTCGGGGTGATCGCGCAGGAAGTGCAGGGCGTCGCGCCGGGGGCGGTGCATCGCGGCACGGACGGCTATCTGCGGGTCGACTACCGACAGATCGGCGTGCCCTTCCAGACCTTCGACCAATGGCGAGCCTCGGGCGCGCGGATCCCCGCCGGAAAGCTCTGAAACGACGCGTCGTCTGGCTGGAGGCTGTTATGAGCTATGGAGGACTCAGTTCCATGATCCCGACATGGCCAGCGGTGCATCTGCTCCTTCGCCTGATTTGCGGTATCGCCGCAGGCATCGGTGCCGTTTCGACGGCGGCCCGCGCCCAGGAGATTTTCCAGTCTCCGGAGCAGGCCGCGGCGGCACTGGTCACCGCTCTGCGCGAGGAGCAGTCCACACGGCTCTATTCGATCTTCGGCATGGCGGGGCGGGATATCCTCTCCTCGGGAGACGAGCTTCGCGACGCGGATAATCGCAAGCGCTTCATCGCGGCGTACGACGCCAGGCATTCGATCGTCGAAACCGGCCGAACCGCGACGCTGCTGCTGGGGGAGGATGCCTTCCCGTTCCCCATCCCCATCGTCCATTCGCGCGGCGGCTGGAAGTTCATGGTCGAGGCCGGGCGCCGGGAGCTCCTCGCCCGGCGGATCGGCCGGAACGAACTCGACGCCATCCAGACCAGCCTCGCGATCCTCGACGCGCAATTCGAATACGCAGCGAAAGGCCATGACGGCCGGAGCCCCGGCCTCTACGCGCAGAGGATCGTCAGCCAGCCGGACAAGCATGACGGACTCTATTGGCCGACGACCCCCGGCGAGCCGCCGAGCCCGCTTGGAGAATTCGCCGCCCGGGCCACGAGCGAAGGCTATGTGGCAAGCCAGACGCGGCAACCTTACCACGGCTACTACTTCAAGATTCTCAGGAAGCAGGGGCCGGCGGCGGCCGGCGGGGCGTTGGACTACGTCGCCGGCGGCAACATGATCGGCGGCTTCGGCGTCCTCGCCTATCCTGCAACCTATGCCCGCTCGGGGATCACGAGCTTCCTCGTCAACCATGCCGGCACCGTCTACCAGAAGGATATGGGCCCCAATACGCGCGCCATCGCTTCGCGCATGAACAGCTTCAATCCCGATCGCGGTTGGGAGAAGGTTGGGACGAACAGGTCTCCCTAGGCGGTGCTCCGCCCGGCCTTGCAGTTAACCGCCATCGTGCGCCTTCCCTCATCGATTCTACAGGAGTAGTTCTATGGATTCGGGCGTTTTCGTGGCTATCAGGTTATTGCCGAGGCACAAAAAGGAAGTCGAGGAGCTGGCATTGGCAAGCGAGGATTTTCGGGGACTTTGCCGGGATCTGGCTGATGCTGAGAATTTCCTTGTTCGTTTGGAGAAAACTAACAGTAATGAGTCGGATGGGCGCCGGGCTGAGTACCGAAATCTTGTAAGCGAACTGGAAGCTGAGCTTTGTCGCGCCGTCCAAGAAAGACAATACTTGAAAAACTATCCAAGGTAGTTTCTGCCAAAAAGAAAGCAGGATATTCCCATGTCTAAGACAGGTTTTGCAGTCGCTATCATATTAGCTCTGGGCGGAGCGGGATGTGCTCCGGTCATTACGAGTCAAGCAGTCATTGTGGCCGGTGTCGGACCCGTTGAAGTCGAGCAAATCAATGTCGATATCGTCGCGATTGTGCCAGAATATCGTCTCATCACTGTACGCCAAGGACGCTTCGTCTGGGATGTTATGGTACCACCGGCTTTCGGTGACTTGAAGAATATTAGTGCAGGCGACAGGGTTCGAATCAGCCGGGTCGAGGGCGTGGCCTTTGGTGCGAGGCGTGCGAAGAAAGGTGCGCGGCCTCAAATCGTGTATACAGAAGCGACTAGCAGCTCTTCCTTCCAGAATTTGCCGGACAAGTTTGTCACTCGCACCTTGACTGTGACAGCGCGATTTCAAGGATTTGATCCGTCCACCGGGATCGTTAGCTATGTGGGGCCGGCGGGGCCCAACAGCCTGAGGGTGGCCGATCCAGTTGTCAGAGAGGGCCTGTCCCATATTCGCCGTGGCGACATGATCGACCTGACGCTCGGCGAAGCCGTCTATATCGAAAAACTCTGACCGATTTTGCCAAGTTCTTTGCTGCAGGTTCGTGACTTTTCTTGCCTACAGCATCGGACGATATCCCGCAGGAGATTGAGACGATGTCCGCCTTAGGCCCAAACCTCCATGCCGGGACGCTCGCCGACGAGAGCTTCATGTCGGCCGACGATCTGCGGTCCTACATGGCCGATATCGAAATGGCCCGGGCCTCCAAACTGGCGGGCGCCATGACCAAGGCCGAGGAAGCGCAACGCAAGCTCGTCGCGACGCTGCGCGACGAAATTGCCGTCACGCCCGAGAAAATCGAGGAAATCAAGCGAAGCCTCGCGACAAAAACCCGGGCCGCAGCCGGCCGGGGCGAGACCGAAGTTCTCGTCATGCGCTTCCCGAGCCAACTCTGCACGGACCGGGGCCGCGCCATCAACAACGCCGAAGCGGACTGGCCGGCCACCCTGACCGGCCGGCCACGGCAAGCCTATCTGTTCTGGAAGGAGCACCTCCAGCCCGCCAAGTACAAGCTGCGCGCCATGATCATCGACTGGCCAGGCGGCTTGCCGGGCGATGTCGCCTTCTTCCTGAGCTGGTCCTAAAGCGGCTCGGCGGTTCGCCGACGCGCTGAGCTGCTCCAAGTTTTTGTTCTCTGGGATTTTCTTCACGCGAAGCGATGTCCACTTCGCGTGAGAATGCTCTAGCCGGATGGAGCCGTCGATGCAGAACCACGGCAGCGAGCCTCTGAAGAGGAAGGCCTACGAGCGAAAGCTGCGCGATCTCCACGAGGAGCTGGTCAAGCTCCAGGAGTGGGCGAAGCATGCCGGCGGAAAGGTCTGCATCGTGTTCGAGGGTCGCGACGGCGCCGGCAAGGGCGGCGTCATCAAGGCAATCACCGAGCGGGTCAGCCCGCGAGTGTTTCGGGTCGTGGCATTGCCCCCGCCGACCGAGCGCGAACGCTCGCAGATGTATGTGCAGCGCTATCTGCCGCATCTGCCGGCCGCGGGCGAGATCGTGATCTTCGATCGCAGCTGGTACAATCGGGCCGGTGTCGAGCGGGTCATGGGCTTCTGCACCGAGGAGCAGGCCAAGGGTTTCCTGCAGATCGTTCCGGGCGTCGAAAAGGCGATCGTCGATTCCGGCACCATCCTCCTGAAATATTGGCTCGAAGTCGGCCAGGAGGAGCAGACTCGCCGGATGCAGGAGCGCATCAACGATCCGCGGAAGATCTGGAAGCTGTCACCGATGGACCTCAAATCCTATTCCCGCTGGTACGACTACGCGCGAGCTCGCGACGAGATGTTTCGCGCCAGCGACACGGCCTGGGCCCCCTGGTACGCGGTCCATTCCGACGACAAGCGCCAGGCGCGCCTCGACGTCATCTCCCATATTCTCAGCTCCGTGCCGTACGAGGCGCCGTCTCGGGACAAGATCAAACTGCCGAAACGGCAAAAGCCCGGTGGATATGAGGAAACCGACTTCGCCCGGAACTGGATCGGCTGATTGACAACTGCGGAGTTTCCAGCGCCCTTTTCGCTGAGACTGGAGCGCGTATATGTCAGCTGGCCTACACCCTTTGGCGCCGCATCATTTGCCGGCCTTCATCACGGCACCCGGCGAGACCGACACGCTCATGGTCGTCACCGCGGTGATCCTTCTGGCGTCGGTGCTGGGTGTCGGATTGATCTTCCTGCGGCTGCATACGCTGCCGGAGCGCATGGCGCATAAATCGCAGAAGCTGCAGTTCGAGATCGTCGCCGTCCTCGGCCTGCTCGCCCTGTTCACCCATGTGCACCTGTTCTGGGTCGCGGGGCTGCTTCTGGCCCTGATCGACATCCCGGATTTCTCGGGTCAGTTCGGCAGAATGGCGCACGCGCTCGAACGCATCGCGGGGATGGCGCCGCGGCGTGGAAGCCCCGGCGACGACGGCGGAGACGAACCAGGCGTGTCCGAGCCCGCGGCGGAAGCCCCGGCGCACTCCCATCGCGCGGAGAGCGGTCATGCTTGAGCTTCTGGTCTGCTCGATGCTGACGATCCTGCCGGACTATCTCTACCGGCGCTACCGGCAGGGGAAGCGCCTCGGCAAGGAAATCACCTTCTATTCGGTCTGGTTCGAACTCAGATGGGGCATCACGTCCTGCCTGATGCTGACGATCGGCCTGATCACGGTGATCTTCTACAACCACCCGTCGACGACGAACGCGACCGTGATGTTCCGGACCGTCCCGATCATTTCGGAGAGCACCGGACGCGTCGCGCAGGTCTATCTCGGCGTCAGCGGCCCCGTCACCAAGGGCAGCCCGATCTTTCGGCTCGACAGCTCCAAGGAGGAAACGGCGGTCGAGACGGCGCGGCGCAAGATCGCGGAAGTGGAAGCAGCCATCGTCGTCGCCAGGGCTGAAATCCTGACGGACGAGAACCGCATCCTCGAGGCCAAGAGTTCCCACAAGCAGGCGCTCGACGAGCTGGAGACGAAGCAGGAGCTGCGCCGCCGCAACGACGACATCGTCGCCCGGCGCGAGATCGAGCGGCTCGAGAATCTGGTGGCTGGACGCGAAGCGGCCCTGGCCGCCGCCGTGTCCGCAAAAACCTCCGCCGAAACCCGGATCTCGACCTTGCTGCCGGCCGAGAAGGCGAGCGCGGAAGCCGCTCTGGCGCAGGCGCAGGCCGATCTCGACAAGACGGTCATCCGCGCCGGCGTGACCGGCCGCGTCGAGCAGTTCACGCTGCGCGTCGGCGACATCGTCACGCCCATCATGCGGCCGGCGGGCGTCCTGATCCCGGAGGAGGCGGGACGAAACGTTCTTCAGGCCGGCTTCTCGCAGATCGAGGGGCAGGTCATGAAGGTCGGCATGGTCGCCGAAGTGACCTGCCTGTCCAAGCCCTGGGTCATCATCCCGATGGTGGTGACCGGCGTTCAGGACTTCATCGCCGCCGGCCAGGTGCGGGCCGGGGATCAGTTGCTCGATGCCCAGCAGGTTTCGCGGCCGGGGACGCTGCTGACCTTCCTGGAGCCCCTTCACGCCGGCGGGCTCGAAGGCGTGATGCCGGGCAGCAGCTGCATCGCCAACGCCTATTCGAGCAACCACGAGCTGATCGCATCGGGCAAGCTCTCGACGGGGCGGAAGATCGTTCTCCACGCGGTGGACGCCGTCGGGCTGGTCCATGCGCTGCTGCTGCGCATTCAGGCCCTGGTCCTGCCGATCCAGACCCTCGTCTTCAGCAGTCATTAACGAGCGGAAGCGATCCGCCTTGCAGCAGCCAGGCGATGGCAAGCGCAGTTGTTGCGAAGTGATCGCAGCCGGGGACGTTCCGGTGCTGCAGCTGCATTGTCACCTCCACCACACCGCAAACCCGCGTAGAGGCCTGATCGCAGAGCCGTGAGTGGCAAAATCTTTTGTGCAACAATCGAAACCCATTGGCTCTCATCGATATATTCGGGGACGATCTTAACGCGGGTCTGGATTACGGTAGTGAGGCGATACCCACAACCTCAACTTTGTCTCGAGGTCTAAGCAAACCTTGGGTGGCCAATCGAAATGGCTTGAAGAGAGGCCGTTAGGGTTCCGGCTGCGTCTTATACCAACGGCCGCTGAGGCTGACTCACGGGGTCTTTTCGGCGCCGCCGTTCACTGATTCCATGGGCGCGAGGAGGATTCGCGCCATGCCTGCTGCGGTGAAACTTCGCGGACGGACTACTCGGCCTTTGACCTGCGACGGCTCGCAGCCGGTTCCCGGCATGCCAACCAGAGTCGCCGGCTTCTTTCGTTGGCGGCGGTTCTCGACGGCATGGATCGGGAGCAAGCGGCGCGGATGGGCGGCATGGACCGTCAAACCCTGCGCGACTGGGTCCATCGGTTCAACGCGCAGGGGCCGGAGGGCCTGAAGGACATCCGCAGCAAAGGCCATGCGCCGCGGCTGACGCCCGATCAGATCGCCGCGTTCGCAACCATCGTCGAGACTGGCCCCGACCGCATGGTCGATGGTGTCGTCCGCTGGCGGCGGATCGACCTGAAGCGGGTGATCGAGCAGCGCTTCGGGGTCGTCTATCACGAGCGCACGATCGGCAAACTTCTGGCGCAGATCGGCTTTGCCCGGCTCAGCGTGCGGCCCCAGCATCCGGCTCAGGACGGGCGGGTGGTCGAAAGCTTCAAAAAAACTTCGCGGCCACACTGAAGGCCCATCTCGCGCACCTTCCCAAACACCGGCCGGTCGAGATCTGGTTCCAGGATGAGGCCCGGATCGGCCAGAAGAACGGCTTGGTCCGGCAATGGGCGAGGCGCGGAACCAGGCCGCGCCAGCCGGCCGATCAACGCTACGAGAGCGCCTATCTCTTCGGTGCGATCTGCCCGGCTCGTGGTATGCGCTGTTCTCCGGCCACGGCCTTGAGCGGGGCCGGTGCATAGGCCCACGGCAGGAGCTCGTCGATCTGGCTTTGGGGATGGCCGACGACGATGCGGGCCATGACGTCGCCGAGATAAGCTTGCGGGTCGACGGCGTTGAGCTTGCAGGTCTCCACGAGCGAGGCGATGACGGCCCAATGCTCGGCGCCGCCGTCGGAGCCGGCAAAGAGCGCGTTCTTGCGATTGAGCGCGATCGGCCGGATGGCGCGCTCGACGACGTTGGAGTCGATCTCGACGCGGCCGTCTTCGAGGAAGCGGCAGAGGCCCGCCCATCGCGAGAGGGCGTAGCGGATGGCCTCGGCGAGCTTGCTCTTTTGGCTGATGAGGGCGAGCTTCGCCTTCAACCACGGCTCCAGCGCATCGACGATCGCGCGGCTTCGCGCCTGACGGATGCCACGGCGCTCCTCGGCTGAACGGCCGCGGATCTCGCCCTCGATGCGATAGAGTTCGGCGATCCGGGCGAGAGCTTCCGTCGCGATCGGCGCGGGGCCACCTTGCGCGAGATCGTAGAACTTGCGCCGGGCATGTGACCAGCAGAAGGCCAGGTTCACGGCGTTGCGGTCGGCCAAGACCTTGTAGCCCGCAAAGCCATCGACCTGTAGCGTGCCGACGAAGCCTTGAAGATGGCGGACCGCCTGCTCGGCCTTGCGATCGGGCGCGTAGAGATAGGCGACCCCCGGCGGATCGCCGCCGTCCCAGGGGCGTTCGTCGCGGGCATAGGCGAAGAGCTGGCCGGTCTTGGTCCGGCCGCGGCCCGGGTCGAGCACCGGCGCCGTGGTTTCGTCGGCGAAGAGCTTTGTCGATGCCTTCAACCGCTCGAACAGGCGCGCATGGACGGGCCGTAGCAGGAAGGCCGCCTTGCCGACCCAGTCGGCCAGGGTCGAGCGATCCAGGTTGACGCCCTGCCGGGCATAGATCTGGGACTGCCGGTAGAGCGGGAGATGATCGGCATATTTGGCGACCAGAACATGGGCCACCGTTGCCTCGGTCGGGATGCCGCCCTCGACGAGCCTGGCGGGCGCGGGCGCCTGGACCACGACCTCCTCGCAAGTCCGGCAGGCGTATTTCGGCCGGCGCGTCACGATCACCCGGAACTGGGCCGGCACGATGTCGAGACGCTCGGAGACGTCCTCGCCCATGACGTGGAGCTGCCCGCGGCAGCAGGGGCAGGCCTTGTCCTCGGATATCGACCACCTGCTCGATGCGCGGCAGGTGCGCGGGAAGCGAGCCACGGTTGGCGCGGCGCTTCGCGGCTCGCTCGGACCTCTTCGCGGAATCGGCAGCCTCCTCGACGGCGAGGTTCTCAGCCTCGATCTGCTCGGCCTCCTCGAGGCCCAGCAATAGCTGGTCGACTGGCAGGCTCTCGGCCCGGCGCCCGAAGCGATGGCGCTGCAGCTCCTTGATGATCTGGCGCAGCCGCTCGTTCTCGGCGCGCTCCGCCGCGAGCATCGCCCGGAGGGCGATGGGGTCACGGGTCAAGGGCTCGGGCGAAGTGCTCACGAAGCCGATTCAATCATGGATTACAGCGGCTTGCCAGTGCTGAACGATCAACTCGCCGCGACAGGGACGCGCGTCTCGCGCCGTTCATGCACCCGGCGCCAGTCGAGGCCTTCGAGCAACGCCTGAAGCTGCGCCGCGGTCAGCCGCACGACGCCATCGGCGATGGCAGGCCATTGGAACTTGCCGTCCTCCAGGCGCTTCGAGAACAGGCAGACGCCCGTCCCGTCGAAGTAGACGAGTTTGATCCGGTCCGCGCGCCGCGCCCGGAAGATGTAGATCGCGCCCGAGAAGGGATCGGCGCCCATGCTCTCGCGCACCAGCGCCGCCAAGCCCTCCGCGCCCTTGCGGAAGTCGACCGGCTTCGTCGCCACCATCACGCGGACCGCCCCGGTCGGGCCGATCACGAGCCGCCCTTCAGTGCGCCGATCACCGCGGCAATCGCCTTCGGGCTCGCACTTGGCCCGACGCGCACCACCACGCCGTCGATCTCGAGCTCGATCCCGTCGCTGGAGCCGCCGGAAGCGCGTCGCGTGCGACGACGACGCTTGGCAGACTGCCGGGCCGGCTTTGGCTCTTCGACCGCCGCTTCGATCACTGCCGGCACGAACATGGGGGCGGATAGCGGCGACAACGGCTCGGGCGCGCGACGCAGGAGGCGGCGCCAGCCGAACAACTGCTGCGGCGACATCGCATGGCGGCGCGCGACCTCGCTCACCGTTGCGCCAGGCTCGTAGCTTTCCGCCACGATCCGCGCCTTGTCGTCGTCGGACCAATCCCGCCGGCGTCCCGCTCCGGTAAAAACCTCGAACCGCCGGACCGGCTCATCCGCGCTGGTTTTAAGCATATGCTCTGAAATCGTCATGTGTCGAAGCCCTCAGGCTTCCAACATCCACCGTCAGCTCACCGGCTGAAAGGTGCTCTCAGGGCATCGCTTACGGCTCGTGGCGTGGGCGCGGCGCTCGCCATGCCCTTCGCCGACACCTGGGCCATGCAGGCCCATCTCGACGAGATCGCCGCGAGCGTGGCAAGGGGCGCACACGCTGTCCTGGTGCTCGACCGTGCTGGATGGCACACCACGGACAAGCTCATCGTGCCGAAAAACCTCTCCCTGATCTTCTTGCCTTCGCGTGCTCCCGAGCTCAATCCGGTCGAGAACATCTGGCAGTATCTGCGCGCAAACTGGCTTTCAAACCGCGTCTTCGACACCTACACCGATATCCTCGACGCCGCCTGCGACGCCTGGAACAAGCTCACCGCACAACCCACTGTCATCACATCAATCGGCTCACGAAAATGGGCTCATATCGGTCAACCATGACGGCCGTTGGTATTAGTCTGGTTTTGGGGATCACAGCAGCGGCACTGATCCCGCTCGGCACCGAAGGTATATTTGCCCAACGACTTCAGCTTACAAATGCCGCTGTTTCAGCTCGATTGCTGGCTTTTGGCTACAGCCTGCTAAAGGATGTGGGCATGCCCCTGATCGGGTTTTGCGTCCTGCGTCTATCCGGGCATCTTTTCCTCCCCGAGATTGATCTTGCTTCGCAAACGTTGCGCAACCTTAGGAATGGGTTGCTCATCATGAGTAGCTATATTGTGGGTGGACACTGGCCTTGGCATTCCTCATATAGGTGTGTGCTTGACCGTGTTGGCGTCGATGGCAACCTTTAAACGATGGACCGCATGAGGCCGAGCCTTTCGGCGCAGCTAGCCAATTCAACGATTGAGTGGACTTGCATCTTCTCCATAACCTTACGACGATGAGCTTTGATCGTACGCACGGTCGTGCCGAGAGTGAAAGCGACCTGCTTGTTTATGTTGCCGCGTACTACAAGGTCCAAGACCTCCCGTTCGCGCTTGGTCAACTTTTCGAGGCGCGCGAGGTTGTCCCGGATCCAGTCTATCTGCTCATGAAAGAGACGCTGGCGCGAGATGGCTCGATCGACGGCGCCGATAAATTCCTCGGGATCGAACGGCTTCATGAAAAAGTCCTCAGCGCCCGCCTTCATCGCCCTGACGCCGACCCGGACATCAGCCTTGTCGGTCAGGAAGATCACCGGCAGAGCCAGGCTGGCTTTGCTGAACAGGCCGAGGATATCAGGGATGGATTCATCCGGCGCGGTAGTGTCGATGACGACGCAACTCGCTACCGTGTCACTCGGGTGGTGATGCAGGATGTCGTGGGGGCGGATATAGACTCTGGTTCGATATCCATTGGCCTGCAGCATGGACTCGATGCCGCCATGCGACGCTTCGTCGTGATCGACGATATGCACAAGAGGCGACATGAACCATTCCTCAAATCAAGTGATAGTAACGTGGCGGCGCGGCTGCGCGAAATTCGGCTCTAGGTTCGTTCAGGACTACTCGGGTGCAGAGTCTATATCTGACGCCGCTGCCGCCTTCCGGGGTGCTGAAGCGGTAGAGGGCGCCGTCCCGGACATGGGTGAGAACCGCACGCGCGGCATTTGTGGCAATGGACGTGGTGCAGCTGAGATCCAGCACCTCGCGTTCACCAGACGAGGTGATGCGAACAATCCGACAGGTTGCCAGAGGTGTGGATAGTTGATGACCCCGAACGACGAAAGCCGAGGCAAAAGCGTTGGCTGGCCGCTTGAAGCTGATCGCTTTGACCTGGGCGACAAAGACCTTGGCGCAAACCTGGCCCTCTTCCAGCCAAGCTCCTTGATAGCGAGGCAGCGCCCAGGCCGCTTGTTACGTAACGGCGACAAAGGCGACGAATAGAAGCGAGCGAGCGGGCGTGACATCATCAAGCCGCTAGTGTGCTGAGCGCATCGATTGGAGCCCCAGGCTGGGGATTGTTCCGGTTGGCGACAGCTCGGTTCCATCGAGGGCAGTGAATGCTGCAAACCAACTCGAAGGTAGTAAGTTACGGTTGGCTACTCGCGGAAGCCTCTCTGGAAGGTTCAAGCTCTTCACACATGTAACCTTGCGCCGGCCTTCTGCCCCCTGCACTGACGATCTTGTTCTGCGAAGCCACGCGTGGGGAAGGATTCCGATGCTGAGGAAAACTTCTTCCTCATGAGGCCGGGCGGAAGTGGCGGCTGATCTTTCTGGACAATCTTGAGTTGCTGAGTAAGAATTCGCCTATTGTACGATGGTATGCTCGCGCTCGAGGCAACTCTACCCATGCTTTCGTATCGATATAGCGCCGAGGTTTGACAGGGCACGATGTTCAAATGCTGGATTGTTTGTCGCTTTTCTTGCCGAAGCTCGCGGGCTGCAAGATAGCGTAGCGCCCGGGTAAGACGAGAGGGTCCACTACGTGCAGCCGGGCGTGGGCGCTCCGGACAGGCAAGCCGACCTGCCCGGAAACTAATTCCGGCAAAAAGCCTGAACTCCATTGCGAACTTGTCGCTTCCGCCGCCGCTTGAGGCGCTCGCGACATGCGTTCGTAACGTGGAGCTGCCGCACGCAGCTGTGGCATGTTTCACATTCGCGGCCCTTGATGTCTCCGCTGCCCCCCTTCTATCGTCGCCCTCTTTCACTACGGCCGAGCGTTCCGATCAGTAATCGATCGCGCCGACCGGGAAGCCGGCCCGCCGTGCTCCTTCGATCAGGATAAGACGATCCTGGGTGTTGAAATTTCTCATGGCGAGCTCCTCATCAAAATTTTCGAAGAAATGCGGTCGCATTTTCAAGAATTCGCGGACGCTTGCCTTGGTTTCTTCCTCCAAATGCGCGCGTGCAAAAATCAACGCAGCAGTCAAGTAATAATTCGCAAATTTGCTCATATTTGCGCGTCTTATCCAGTATAAGGCGCGCTCATTATTTCCGATCAGGTAGTAATTCTGGGCGAGTATGGCGATGAAATATCTGGTTTGATTTGGGTTGCGTTCGATCGCCTCCTCGATCATCGCCAGTCCGCGCGCGCGGTTGCCGGATTGAGCGAGGCGGCTGCCGTATTCGGCGAGAATTTCCGTGTCGTTTGGATTGAGGGCAAGCGCCCGTTCTCCAATTTTCAGCGCTGCCTCTGGCTCCTTGCTATAGAACAGGACGACCATCAACGCCTGCAGGGCACGCACATTGGAAGGGTCGAGGCGGGCGGCGCGTTCAGCGGCTTCGCGAGCTCGTACCTTTCCGGCCAGCGGCTGTTGCTGCCGGTTGAAACCAAGCCGGTCTTCATCGAGGTAGAGGTAGGCCAACATCGCCCACCCGGTGGAATAGCTTGGGTTCTGGGCCACGGTCTTTGATAGGCAATCCCGCGTCACCCGGTGCTCTTCCAGGGTGGGCTCCCTCCTGTATTGGTAAAAGCGCAAAACACAGACATACGTATCGGTGCCGGCCGGAGCGCGGGCCGATACATCGCGCGAAGTCGGCGAGAAAATCGCTCCGTAAGGTTGAGCGACGGCCACTGCGACCTTGGTCGCTATATCAGCCTCGATGTCGAGGCGCTCGGCTCCCTGCAAGTCGCGCTCGTGCACCTCGTTCCAGATTATTTCAGCGGTTTGTCCGTTCAGAAGTCTGCTTGAAACGCGCAGGCGCTTGTCGACCAGTCGTACAGAGCCTTCCAGTAGATATTGTACCGCGTCCGGCTGGAGAAGCTGAGGTCCTAATGAAACGAGTTTTGGCCGCTCACGGCTAATCACCCGTAACTCCCGGAAGCGTGCCAGCTGATTGAGCAGTTCGTCGGAGATGCCCGCAGCATAGAGCGCGCCCTCCGTCCCTGATAGATTGGCGAATGGTGACACGAAGAGGGTGACCTCAGGATTGCCTCTCTCGATGGCAGCATCCGGACGATGAGCCACCACGGCCCCAACCGAGGCTGCTACACAAAGAAGTAGGAGGGCCGCTATCATAGTCGATGTTCGCGAGACGAACGTGCGCTGCTTGAACCGCTCTGAAATAATGGGCTTGGCATCTTGGATCGGCGCGGTGGCGGCGACAGGGTCGGGCGCCGCCGCGCATCCCTCACGACGGTGGATCTTGGGCGTGTAGCCGCCTTTTGGAATATCAATAAGAATCGGGTCATCCCGGCCGCCCGTTAGATAATAGCGTTCCAGCGCTCGGCGCAGCCGCGCTGCTTCGATGCGAACGACTGGGTCGTTCTGCACATCGAAGTCTTGAGTTCGGCCGAAGACTTCAATCGCGACGGAATAAGCCTTGATGCGGTCCCCATGGCCAGCCAAGGTTTCTTCAACAACGAACGTAAGAAAACCGCGGAGTCGCTCGGGTACGTTGAATTCTGGGCTGGTGATTATTCGCGCCAGCTGCCCGCGAACCTCCTGCGCTTCAGGAGGTTGTTGCACGCCGAGCTCCGATGAACTTGATTTCTGCATCATGCTCTCACCGCAGAAGCCGGAAGTCTACTGCGGCGGCTGGGGATATGCCCAGAATGCAGACCCGACTAATCGACCAAAGGTTAAAAAGGGTGGCCTTTTGCCTGTTGCGCATGATCGCCACTGCTGGTCTGGTCGTCGCGACAGCGCATCGGATGCTCGGCACAGCCGGGCTTAAGCGGTAGAGCTTCGGAATTGCGAATTTTGAATAAACCTCGGTGGCTGGCGCATAGTGGTTCGATCGCCAAGAGAGTTGAGTCACAAATTCACTATCACGCGGCGACATACGGCCGCGGTGAATGCCGATTCCGACGCCCTTTTTCTCAAGTAGTTCACTCTTTTCATTGACAGGAGCCTCCTATCCATTGATCCCGCGACTGCCAATTGACGGGGGGAACTACAGCGATTCAGTGTAAATAGCTCAATAAATAGGCATTTCAAAAGCTTATTTAAAAAGCTTGCCTATAGGGCTTCGCTCCGGTGAAAGCTCAATCTACCGGAGTCGAGCTGCCGATGTTACTCGTAAGTGTTGATTTCCACCGAGAAGTGACCCGTTAGGCGGGGATTTTTCCATCGAGAAGTGACCCATGTTTTGACCACGTCTCACGCGGGATACGCGGGGGACCTCGGAGTGATCGACATGGAGTTATTGAGTGTCATCCGCCGCTGGCATGGGCGGAATCATCTTTCGATCCGGGAGATTTCCCGACGCACCGGGCTTTCGAGGAACACGGTCCGCAAATACCTGCGCACGGATAGCGTCGAGCCTCGCTTTCACGCTCCCGACCGGCCGAGTAAGCTGGATCCGTATGCCGACAAGCTTTCGGCGATGCTGCGGATCGAAGGCGGCAAGTCGCGCAAGCACAAGCGCACGGTCCGCCAATTGCATGCCGATCTGATTTTGCTCGGTTATGAGGGTTCCTACAATCGGGTTGCGGCCTTCGCCCGGGACTGGAAGGCCGCTCGCCTGCGCGAGCAGCAGATCACTGGCCGTGGCACCTTCGTGCCCCTGGCCTTTGTGCCGGGCGAAGCGTTCCAGTTCGACTGGTCGGAGGACTGGGCGATCATCGCCGGCGAGCGTACCAAGCTCCAGGTCGCCCATGTGAAGCTGTCCTACAGCCGTGCCTTCATGCTGCGTGCCTACCTGCTCCAGACCCATGAGATGCTGTTCGATGCTCATAATCACGCCTTCCGGGTGCTAGGGGGCGTGCCGCGGCGGGGCATCTACGACAACATGAAGACGGCCGTCGACAAAGTCGGCCGCGGCAAGGACCGTCAGGTCAACATCCGCTTCTCGGCCATGGTGAGCCACTTCCTGTTCGAGGCCGAGTTCTGCAATCCGGCCTCGGGCTGGGAGAAGGGACAGATCGAGAAGAACGTGCAGGATGCCCGGCACCGGCTCTGGCAACCCCTGCCGAACTTCCCGTCGCTGGAGGCACTGAACGACTGGCTGGAGACCCGGTGTGGGGAGTTGTGGTCGCAGACCACGCACGGCACGCAACCCGGTACAATCGCCGACGTGTGGGCCGAGGAGATCCGGCACCTGATGGCGATGCCGCGCCCCTTCGATGGCTTCGTCGAGTACGCCAAGCGCGTCTCCCCGACCTGCCTGGTCCATCTGGAGCGCAATCGTTACAGCGTGCCGGCGTCCTTTGCGAACCGCCCGGTGAGCCTGCGTGTTTATCCCGACCGGATCGTCATCGTCGCCGAGGGGCAGGCGATCTGCGAACATCGCCGGGTCTTCGCCCGCTCGCATGATCGTCTCAGCCGGACGGTCTACGATTGGCGGCATTATCTGGCCGTCCTCCAGCGCAAACCCGGGGCCCTGCGTAACGGTGCCCCCTTTGCCGAAATGCCGTCCGCCTTCCGCTCCCTGCAGCAGCATCTACTCAAAACGCCAGGTGGCGACCGGGAGGTGGTCGAGATCCTGGCCCTGGTCCTGCAACATGATGAGGAGGTCGTGCTGGCGGCGGTCGAACTGGCCCTGAAGGCTGGCGTGCCGACCAAGACCCACATCATCAACCTGCTTCACCGGTTGATCGACGGAGCACCGATGATCGCGTCAACGGTCGAAGCCCCTTCCGCCCTCACATTGACCACCGAGCCGCGCGCCAATGTCGAACGCTATGACGCCCTGCGCCGGGCCGATGAGGTGCGCCATGCGTCATAGTCCTGCGAGCGGAGCCATCGTCATCATGCTGCGCAGCCTCAAGATGCACGGCATGGCCCAGGCCATCAGCGAACTGACTGAACAGGGGGCGCCGGCCTTCGAGACCGCTGTGCCGATCCTGTCGCAGCTCCTGAAGGCGGAGATGGCCGAGAGAGAGGTCCGATCAACGGCCTATCAACTCAAGGCCGCGCGCTTCCCGGCCTATCGCGACCTCAACGGCTTCGACTTCGCCAGCAGCGAAATCAACGAGGCGCTCGTTCGCCAACTGCATCATTGCGAGTTCCTCCAGGACGCTCACAACGTCGTCCTGGTGGGAGGGCCCGGTACCGGCAAGACCCATGTCGCTACGGCGCTCGGAGTCCAGGCCATCGAGCACCATCACAAGCGGGTCCGCTTCTTCTCCACCGTCGAGCTCGTCAATGCTCTCGAACAGGAAAAGGCTCAGGGCAAGGCAGGACAGATGGCCAGCCGGCTCGCTTACGCCGATCTGGTTATCCTCGATGAGCTCGGCTACCTGCCCTTCAGTGCATCAGGCGGTGCCTTGCTCTTCCACTTGCTGAGCAAGCTCTACGAGCGCACCAGCGTCGTCATCACCACCAATCTCAGCTTCTCGGAATGGGCCACCGTCTTCAGCGATGCCAAGATGACCACCGCCCTGCTCGATCGTCTCACGCATCACTGCCACATCATCGAGACGGGAAACGACAGCTTCCGCTTCAGGAACAGCTCAGCAAAGCCCGACAAGCCAGCCAGGGAGAAAGCCAAAAACTTGACCGCAACCTGAACTAACAACACCATCTGGCCGGGTCACTTCTCAGTGAAAACCCAGGGTCACTTCTCGGCGGAAATCAACAGCAGTCGAGGTCTTCGAGGCCGTTCAGCAGCACCTCGCCGCAGGCGCCATCGCGCGCAAGGGACGATCGGCCAACTCAGCCTTCACGCTGGCCGGTCTGCTGCATGATGATGCCGGGAACCGGATGAGCCCGAGCCATGCCCGAAAAGCAGGGGCGCGCTATCGCTACTATGTCTCACAGGCACTGATCCAGCATCGCAAGGCCGAAGCCGGATCGATCGCTCGTGTCTCGGCTCCCGAGATCGAAGCGGCCGTTCTAGCGGGCTGCCCTTCCCTCGCTGCGATCGCGCGCGTCACCCTATGTCGGGATTGTCTCCTCGTTGAGTTCCGCTCGCCGGCGGACAGCACGCTCAGCACCATCAGGGTGCCCTTCGCCTGGCAGCCTCAGGGCCGGCGCAAGGGGATTGCGCATGAGCCGACCCAGAAGCCTCGCCTCGATCATGATGCGGCTGAGCCGATCCTGACACAGATCGCACAGGCCAGGCGCTGGATGAAGGAGCTCATCGATGGCGCGGTTGCCTCGACCGATGAGATCGCACTCCGCGAAGGCGTCGGCGAACGCAACATCCGCAAGCTGCTGCCGCTGGCCTGCCTCTCACCGAACATCATCCGCGCCATTGCCGACGGCACGGCCCCGGCCAATCTGACGATCACCCGCTTGAGCGTAGCCCTGCCGCACGATTGGTCGAGCCAGGAGCAACGCTTCCTGGTTCACTGACGGCCGCAAAGAGAATCGCATTGAGCCCGCCGCGGCACGGCGGGTTCGTCGCTTCCGGCGCCCCTGTCGAACCGGTCTCGCGGAAACCGCTGCGAACCCGTCTCAGCCCAAATCCCCGCGGAATCCAAAAACGGGCTACGCCAGACCGCGGCGCAGAAATCGGCTCAGAAGCGAGAAAATGGACGCAGAACGCGCGCCACCAGACCGGCTGCCCGCGCTAACCCTCGACACTGTCGTACAAATTGCGAAGCCGCCCAGTGGGCACGGTTTGGCGGAATGCGTGGCTGGGGCGCCAGGATTCGAACCTGGGAATGGCGGTACCAAAAACCGCTGCCTTACCACTTGGCGACGCCCCAACGCGACGCGCCTTCTAGAACGCGCCGCCGCCATGTGCAACCGCCTTGAGGCCGGATCCGGTCAGCGTTTTCCACCCGGCCGCCGAATTCGCCTGTCAGGCCGGGATCGAAGCCGCTTTGCCGGTCCGCCCCTATCGCGGGCCGGGCGATCGGGGGGCTTCGCGGCGCGCGATCGAAGGGCGAGAAAGAAATCATCCCCAGCCCCCAAACCAGCTGTTGCGCTGCGGCGCGGTGCTGGCTATAAGCCGCCCACCAGTTGATCGGAGTGTGGCTCAGCCTGGTAGAGCACCTCGTTCGGGACGAGGGGGTCGCAGGTTCAAATCCTGCCACTCCGACCAAAATTTCCCGAGATAAATCAAAGTGTTATGAAGACAAGCCCTGCGGGGCTTTTGCGCGTGCGCGGCGGCTTTCAATGGCCGGGTTGCCGTTTTTGCGGGGCAGTGTGCCCTCGTGCCCCTACCCAACCCGGCATCGTTCGCCATAGTGGCTGGGAACCGGGGGGCGGGGCGAATCATGCAGACACTGGACCATCTGATCGTCTGGGTGATCATCGGCTTGATCGGCGGGAGCCTTGCCGGTTTGGCGACCCAATGGGACCGTCGCGGCTTCGGTCCATTGCGCAATCTGGCTATCGGCCTTGCCGGCGCCATCGTCGGCGGCCTGCTATTTCGCTGGTTCCAGATCTTCCCCGGTCTCGACGGCATCGCCATTTCGCTGAGGGACGTCGTGTCCGCTTTCGTCGGATCACTGGTCGTCCTCGGGGGGCTTTGGGGCTGGAGGCGCTTTGGTCAGAAGGGCGGGCCGACCTAGGCTGTTGGGGCGCGCTGGGAGCTTTGAGGTCCTCGCGCGACGGCTGAGGCCTTGGGGCGGGATGCTGCTCCAGGCCGCCTGCTCAGTGTTGCTGCAGTCTGGGTTATCGCGTCGCTTGCGTCGCGTTTTCCAGCAGGGGCATGAGATCCCAGATCCGCCGGTTGAGCGTGTGAAGTTCGCGGATCGTACGGGAAATCTCCTCGAGGCGGGCATCGTCGACGGCACGGCGCACGCCGAAGCGCAAATTCCCGCGGCTTTCCTCGATCTTCATATGCTGCGTGTGCGTGATCTCGCCTTGCGAATCGAGGACGAAGGTCGCGTGGCTGAGGTCGTTACGCAGGCGCGTGGCTGCGGAGAAGCGGTCCAGGATCTCGTTGAGCTCGGCGCGAACGGGTTTGTCCGTCACCGAGATCTTGGCCAGGCGCTGGACGAGATCGAGACGTGCGCGGGTGGTGTTCAGGGTGGCGAAGACGATGGCGGCGGCCTTCTCGTCCGTGCCCAGCAGCAGCATCAGGATATAGATGAAAAGGCTTTCATTGTTCGACCACGCGAGATTCAGATCGCCTACGAGGTTCATGAAGGTTACTCTGCGGCCGGAGGAACGGCGCGTGGCCGCTTCCTCGAGGGCGTCGAAATCCGGCCGGGGCGGCAAGGACGATTGCCCGCGATTGGATTTGCGCATCGACGTTTTCCCGGCGGCCGGATCATCGAGCCTGGAGGCTGCTAGGGATCATACCCGGTCCGACGATCGAGATCATTGGTTTACATCGGCTTCGCTCAGTGCGGTGGCGCCATGTTCGAGCTGTTCAAGATCCGCAAGGCACGCCGCATGGCTCACGCGGCGATCGATCCCTTCCTGATCCGCGATCCCGGCGGAGCCGTCACGCTGCAGGCGGGCGACTGGCTCCAGCCGCAGATCATCGGCTTCCTTGCGACGCTTGTCACGTTGATTGCGCAGCGCCATTGCGGCCCGATGCGCAACCATGCGCTCGCCGCGGTCCAGTCCGATGTCCTCAACGCGGTGACCGGGATCGGGCCGGAACTAATCGGAGAGGAAATCTGCCTGCTCAGCAGCCGTGCTGATCCTGCTTTCGCAGTCGGCGCGCGCGGCGCGGTGGATTTCGTCGCGGCGTTGCGCCCGCCCGGCATCCTCGACGAGATCGATGTCGCCGCGGCGCCTGTCGATGGCTCGCTGCAGCGGCTCTGGGAGGAGCATGTCGGCCAGTGTCTGCGGCGCGTTCCGCGGCAACCTTAGCCTGCCGGTTCGGGGCCGTTGCCTTCCAAGGTATTCGCGCCCCGTCGCCATTGCCGTCAACTCTCGGTTCCTTCGCCTCGGGCGCCTCCCAGTTGCTTCATGGGCTCGTCGAGCAGGCTCAGTTCGAGTTGCTGCTCGAGCAGGACTTCCTCGGGGTCCGCATCCTCGTCCGAGGTTCGCAGGAGCCGATTCAAGGCTCGCAGAAAGGCCGCATCGTCGGGCGGGGTCGCTGTGCGCGCGATTGCGGCCAGGAAGCGCTCATAGCGAGCCTTGCAGAGCGCCTGCCCGGGTTGCGGCGGAGCGGAGCTCTCCGGAAGCGGTTCCCGGAACACCCGGTCGATACCCGCTTCCTGAAGCGGTGGAGCGGGTCGGTCCTTCGCGGTTTCGAGGTTGATCGCGATCTTCGTCTTGAGATGCCAGGCGGTCCGCACCGATACGCCGAGGATCTGTGCCAGCCTCTGCGAACTCATGCGCTCGCCGGTTGCCGTCAACAGATAGAGCGCCTGGAGCCAGACATGCATCTGCACATGGCTGTTCTGGAAGATCGTGCCGTGCCGCACCGTGAAGGGCCTGCGGCAGGCATAGCACTTCCACGCGCCGGCGGGCGTGCTCAGGCCGCTGAGGCGGCCGAGCCGGCCGGATTCGCCGCAATGCGGACAGGCCGGCCGGCCATGCCAGACCAGCTTTTCGAGCGAAACGAACGCAGCCTGTTCGTCATGCATGCGGACGGCGTCCGCCATGGCCACTCTCCGGCGCGCGAGCTTCCGCTTTGGGCGGGAACTCCATGGGTCGTCAAAAGGCAATAGCTGGTTGACGCAGGGTCGCGATTTGGCACGTTGACCAGCAATCTCTGTCGTGGCTGTTTATACACACGAAGCGAATTGCGGGAAAGAACAATGCCGCATCTGCGCTTTCGGCGGCTCAATACGTTTATGTATCGGTAGGCGTTGCACTCTCGGGCGTGGTTCCGAGCGCGGTATTTCTATGGATTTTGGCTCTTATGACATGCCAGCGGCATGAATGTGTAATTATGCCTGAAGATTATATTTCGGTTTTATTTTCAATGGAATGACGAATAGTTGAGTTTTCCCGTATCTGTCCAATCAGTCATCGGAGGTGAAGCATGGTGTAGATGAGGTATTCTGGCGGGTTTTATCCGTCGATGAGATGAGGCGTCGATGTTGGCGCGTAAATCTCGCAATACAGCCAAATATATCAACCGGCATCGTTCGAATTCGGATAGCGCAGCGCAGAAGAGAGGCGCGTCCGGAAGGTACCGATGCCTCCTGAAGAAAACAGGAGTGTATCATGGCCAAGAAGTCAGACCGCAATTGGGATGATCACGACGATCCGACGCAGGCTCAGCTGCAAGGTCAGCTCCAGGGGCAGGCAGAGTTGCAGGGGCAGCTTCAGGGGCAAGGACAGGGCCAAGGACAGGGGCAGGGCCAGGGGCAGGGCCAGGGCCAAGCCCAGGGGCAATCCCAGTATGCCGGCCAAGTGGCGGCGCAGGCCGTCGATACCAGCGTCTGGAACGGCAATGGCAACCTGAATGGTAACGGCAATCTCAACGGCAACGGCAATCTGAACGCCAACGTCAACTATCTCGACAACGACGTCGACAACAGGGTCGACAATGTCGTGAACAGTTGCGTCAACGTCGATGTGAAGGTCGACCTCGAGCTCGCAGGTTCGCTCACCAGGCCGGCGGATAACGATGCCATCGATATCGACGAAATTCACGATATCGAAGAAGCGATCATCATGCCGGATGTGGTCAACCAGACCGTCACCACCGGCAACAACTTCAATATCGATCAGGTCAACAACCTGACCGACAACGACACGCTCTGCAACCCGAGCGTGAGCTACTCGGCCAGCGGCTCCGCTGCCGGCGGCATGGATGACTCTCTCCGCTTCGACCCGCGTGGCCACGACGATCCGGGCGCCGTCAGCGAATTCACGATGACGGCCACGGCCAGGGGCGGCACGGCCGACTCGCAGGTCGGCGCCATCGACGGCGACGACGGCGACTTCAGCGGAATCGGCGCGGCTTCGGCGGCGGCGAGCCTCACGCAGGAAGCCTTTACCCAGTCGATCGTCATGGGTGCCAACATCCAGTTCAACTCGATCGACATGTCGGCTGCAGGCGGTGATCTGAGCGACGCGCTCTGAAAGCCAGGCGCAAGCAAGCGACCGCGCGGGGCCACTCCCCGCGCGGTTTCCGCTCCGAGCCACCTCATGTCCAGATGCGACATGCGCCTGACGTCTTCCCGCCCGGCGCAAGCCGGACGCAGCGGAGGATCGTGCGATGCAAGCCGGCGGCTTTACCGAAACGATCTGGCAGTTCATCGGCTATCTGCGCATCTATGATTCCGTCGCGCGGATGCCGGTCGGCTACGATGGCGACGCGCAGTCCGCGCTCCCGCACGATCTGGACGACCATCTGCGCGAGCCGCGCCGCGGCCTCGATTTCGACGAGTTGGTTTCCGTTCCGGTCAATGCCAGGGAGTTCCCGCCCCCGGATTCGCAGGCGAGCTTCGCACCCGTCCCGATGCCGGATCCGCGCGGCCTTCCGGGCAAGCTCTTCTCGTCGTTCCCACCTCCGCCAAAGCCGCTTTCCGTGCAGTTCGAAGACGTCCCCTTCGGCTCCGGGGGGCAGTCCATCGCCCGCGTGATCACGGTCGAGTATCAGGATGCGAATGGCGAGGTCCTGCTCGATCTGGCGCAGGTCAACAGGGCAAGCGACCGGGACCTCGTGACGTCGGACAAGATCCTCGACGCTTTCGGCAACCCGGTGGTTCCGCAGGAATTGCATCTCGAGGGGCAATTCGCGGCTCTTGTCGATCAGGCCAATGACATCGCGCCGCCCGGCATCCCGACCATGAGCGCGGCGCTCGAGATCGGCCCCAGCGAGATCATCGCAACGATCGCGGCGCGCGATGCGCTGTGGGAGCAGACCGGCAGCCCGTATCCGGAAGGCAGCATCGTCCCGGCCGCGCCTGAAGGCCGTGTCGTCGATGGCGTCGTCGGTGCTCCCGATCCCTTGCCGCCGTCCCTCGTCGACATCGCGCCCTGGCGGCAAGGCGAAGGCCCTGTCCTGACGAGCGTCGCGTCGGAGGTCACGGTTACCGGGCCGACAGGCGGCGTCGCGACGATCGCCGAGACCGGCCTGAACGCGCAGACCAATGTTGCCGGGATACTGGACGCCAACGAGGCGGTCGGCTCGATGATGGTCGGCGGCAATTATTTCTACAGTCGCGGCATCGTTCAGGTGAACATCCTCGTCGACAACGATCATGTCGATGTGGCCGTTTCGGGTGCGCTGTCGCCCGATGTCGAGACAAGCCGCAACGAAACTCACAACATCGCGGAATTCGTGACGCATGAGTCGACGCTTGACGTGAAGGGCGCGGCGGGGACGTCCCGCTGGACCGTCGACGTGGCCTTCGGCGACTTCTACGACATCAAGTCGATCGTCCAGTTCAACGGTCTCGACGATAACGACCGGGTCGTCCAGGCGGAAGGCGGAACCTATTTCGATCTGCATACGGGCGAGAACGAGCAGCTCAATCTGGCGAAAGTCTACGGCCTCGTCGAGTACGACATCATCATCATATCCGGGAATTACCACCGGGCCGACTGGATCTATCAGTACAACATCGTTCTCGATCCCGATTACGCCAAGCTGTACAGCACCGGCACCCAGGACGACGCCACGACCGTCACTACCGGCTTCAACAGTCTGACCAACAAGGCGACGATCGAAACCTACGATGCGAGCGCCTTCAAGCCGATGGTCGATGCCCAGCACGACCTGATGGCGCAGCTGGACGCCGGCGCAACGATCCTCATCCCCCATGCCGACTGGCATCTGTATGGCGGCACCACGGGCAACCTGAAGATCCTCTACGTCACGGGCGACTACTACGACGCGAACGTCATCACGCAGGTCAATTTCCTGATCGATGGCGACCAGAGCATCCAGGCCAGTGCGAGGGAGGGGACAGAGCAGGGCGTCGCCGCCGGCGGCAACAGCGCGCTCAATGAAGCCATCATCGTCGACCCGGGGCTGATGTCGACCTCCAACTACCTCGATGGGCAGGCCTATGAGGAGGCGGTGCTGATCCAAGTGAATATCGTGACCGACAGCGACACGATCAAAGTCCACGATACCAGCACGCTGGTCCCCGAACTCGTCGCCTTCGCGGAGCAGGCCGCGCAGGAACCGGAGCCGGAATGCCCGTCCGTGCCAGTGCCGGACCCGGCCCAGCACGATCACCTGACATCGAACATCATGGTCTGAGGCAGGAAGAACGAGACGGGGAGGGGGCATGAGCGAGAAGAGCGAAGCACCGGCCGCAGCGCAGCCCCCGACCGCCGCATCGCTGCAGATGACAGGCATGCCGCAGGCCGTCGGGCTGGCGTCAATCCAGGTCGACGACAGTGCCGCGGCCGCAGCGCCGCTCTTCGCCCGGCATAGGGAGGCCCGCGCCGATGCGCGCGGCGACGGCCTGCCGGTTCCCGAACCTGCCTCTTTCCGGCCGAAGCCCGCTTCCGAGGCTCCGAAGAAGGCTCTCGACGGCGATGACGGCGGCAAGGGCCGCAACGGTGGCGGCGGTGGTTCGGGCGGCGGCGGTTCGGGGCGCGGAACCCCCATCGAGCAGCGCCTCGGCGACCGCGATTTCAAGCAGGTGCTCGGCGTCGGCCTTGCCGGTGCGCGGCACAATATGATGGTCGTGGCGGTGTTCTCGGTGGTGGTGAACACGCTCGTGCTCGCCGTGCCGATCTATCTCTTCCAGATGTCGGATCGCGTCCTGACCAGCCGCAGCATCGATACGCTGGTGATGCTGTCGATCATCGTCATGCTGGCGATCGGGGCGCATGTCCTGCTCGACATGATGCGCCGCTTCATCCTGATGCGCGTCGCGGTCGATGTCGAAAGCCGGCTCGGCGGGCCGGTACTGGCGGCGGCCGCCAAGGCGGCTCAAACCGGCTCCAACCGCGAGTTCCAGACGCTCGCCGATCTGCAGCAGATCCGCAGTTTTCTCACCGGGCCGGTGATCCTGACCATGCTCGATGCACCGACCGCGCCGATCTACCTGCTGGCCGTCTACCTGATCCATCCGCATCTCGGCTACATCGTCACCGTCGCGGCAGGCGTCCTGTTCGTGATCGCCTATTTCAACCAGCAACTCACCGCCGCGCCCTTCGCGCGGTCGAGCGCGTTCTCGACCAGGGCCAACCTGCAATCGGAAGCTATGTCCCGCAACGCGCAGGTCATCAACGCGATGGGCATGATCCCGGAAGGCGTGGTGATGTGGGGCCGCGAGACGGCCGCCTCCCTGAAGGCGCAGGTCAGCGCCCAGGACCGCAACATCATGATGACCGGGGCGTCCAAGTTCTTCCGCCTCGGGACGCAGGTGGCGATGCTGGGTTGGGGCGCGATGCTCTCGCTCGAAGGGCAGCTGACGGGCGGCATGGTCGTGGCCTCCTCAGTGGTCGCCGGCCGCGCGCTGGCTCCGCTCGAAGGCACCATCGAAGGCTGGCGCAACTTCATCCATGCGCGTGCCGCCTTCCAGCGCGTCAAGGCGCTGCTCCAGGCCTCGCCGCTTAATCTCGACCGGCTGAAGCTGCCGAGCCCCAAGGGGCGCCTGGATGTCGAGCGCATCCTCTATGTCCCGCCGCCGAACAAGAAGGTGATCCTCAACGGCATCAGCTTCAGCCTGGAGCCGGGAACGTCGCTGGCGATCGTCGGCGCCTCCGGCTGCGGCAAGTCGACCCTGGCGCGCATGCTCGTCGGTTCGATCACGCCGACCGCCGGCACGGTGCGGCTCGACAGGATGGAACAGCGCAACTGGGATCCGCGCCAGTTCGGCGAGAGCGTCGGCTACCTGCCGCAGGACGTGCAGCTCTTCCCGGCCTCGATCAAGGCCAACATCGCGCGCATGCGTGAGGACGCCTCCGATGCGGATGTCTTCGAAGCCGCCGAGATCGCCGATATCCACGAGATGGTCGCGCAGTTCGCCCATGGCTACGAGACGCAGATCGGCATAGACGGCGCCCCGCTTTCCGGCGGCCAGAAGCAGCGGCTCGGCCTGGCGCGGGCGTTCTTCGGCAATCCGCGGCTCGTCGTCCTCGACGAACCGAACTCCAATCTCGACGTGCTGGGCGAAGTCGCGCTGGCGCGCGCCTTTGAGCGCGCCAAGGCTCGGGGCATGACCGTGGTGGCGATCACGCAGCGTCCTGCCCTGCTGCGCAGCGTCGACAAGATCATGATGATCAAGGACGGGGCCGTGCAGGCGATCGGGGCTCGCGACGAGATCCTGCCGTTGATCGTCGGGCAGCGCAGCATCGATGGCGGCTCGCCCAAGCCGCATTGAGGCTGGGGCGAAGGCAAGAGGGGAAGGAGCGGAAAGATGGCGACGCAGCTGGTTTCGCAGCCCTGGTACGCCGATGTGCCGCGCAGCACCCGTTCAGCCACCTTGGGCGGCGTCGTCATTGTCGCGGCCACGATCATGGGCTTCGGCGTCTGGGGCAACACCGCGCCGATCGCCGGTGCGGTGATCGCGACCGGGGTGTTCGTCACGACCGGGCAGAACAAGACGATCCAGCATCTGGAAGGCGGCGTGATCCGGGAAATCCTCGTGCGAGAAGGCGACGTGGTCGAGCCCGGCCAGAGTCTGGTCAAGCTCGACGATACCTCTTCGCGCGCCGAGCTGCGCCGCCACGAACTCAAGCTCTACCGCCTGGAGGCGATCGAGGCCCGGCTCAGGGCTGAGGTTCTGGGCCGGACCGACTTCGCGTTTCCGAAGCATCTGGCGGAGATGAACGCCGACCCCGACATCGCGGCGCTGATGACGGCCCAGCGCATCGCTTTCCGCGCCCGGCAGAGCAACATTGCCAGCGAGATCGCGGCGCACCAAAAGAGCATCGATGCGCTCGAGGAGAAGATCAACGGCAGCAAGATCCAGCTCGCCGGCGTCGAGCGGCAATCGCGGCTGCTGAAGGAAGAGCTTGAGGGCAAGCAGCTGCTGCTGCAGCGCGGCTACATCCGCAAGCCGGACGTCCTCTCGCTCCAGCGGCTGGCCGCGAACCTGACCGGCGAAGCCGGCCGCATCACCGGCGACATCGGCGACTCGCGCGAGCGGATCGCCCGTTCGCTGGAGCAGATCGACGGCGTGCGCAAGAATGCCCAGAAGATCGCGTCAGACCAGCTGCAGGACATCAGCGCCGATCTCAACGACGTGCGCGAGCGCATTCATACGGTGAAGGGGATCCTCGACCGCTCGAACATCGTGGCTCCGGTCCGGGGAACGGTCGTCAAGCTGCGCTATCACACCGCCGGCGGCGTCATCGAGCCGGGCAAGAACATCATGGAGATCGTCTCGCTTCAGGACGAGCTCATCATCGAGGCGCGGGTTCGCCCGCAGGACATCGACAAGATCAAACACAGCCAGCTCGCCGCAGTGCGGCTGACCGCGCTCAACCAGCGCACCACGCCGATGGTCAACGGCCGCGTGATCTACATTTCCGCCGATGCGCTGCCGGACGAGAAGCAGCGCGCTTATCCGGGCGTGCCCGATCTCTATGTGGTGCGTGCTCGTCTGGACCCGGGCAGCGTCGCGAAGGTTCCCGATTTTCGCCCGACGGCCGGCATGCCGGCCGACGTCTATATCCAGACGGCCGAGCGCACCTTCTTCGAATATCTGCTGCAGCCGCTCAAGGACAGCATGGCGCGGGCGTTCCGCGAGACCTGAGACGTCGATCGGCAGGCCGCCCTTGCCGGTCGAGACGGCGGTTTCCCCGGTGGCTCCCAGGCGCCGGGGAAACCGTCACCTCGCTGTTAAGCGGCATGATTATTGCGACGGCTCCCGCAACGGAGACGAACCATGCCGCGCCACTGGCCGAACGATGCCAAAGCGACGATCGCCCTGATCGCGCTTTCCGCGATCTGCATCCTGGGTTGGCTGGCGGACACAGGTCTTTGAATTCGGTGCCACCGTCGCCCGTCCCTCTGTCGCGTGTTGCCTGCACGCTCTAGGGTAAGGGCGGATCGAAACGAGCGGTTGGGACCATGAAGCGCATTCTTCTCCTCGCCGGCCTTCTGGCCGTGGCGGTGTCGCTGTCGGGCTGCGACAAATGCGGCGAGTTCCAACCTCTTTTCAGCACGGGCGACAGCAAGAGTTGCGGGGGCGGCAAGAATTCGGGCTGAAGCGCGCAGGAGCGACCGTTTTCAGAAGGCATCTCCCGTAGCCACTTTCTCTCAGCAATCCTGCCGCGCCGCGTAAGCGTGATCAGCGATCGCAGCGGCGATAGCTTGTCTCGACCTCGGGAAATTCGGGGTCGAAGCGGACGAAGGTGCCGTCTTCCTTGAAGCGGATGGAGACGGTCATCGTGTCGAATATGATCTTGTCGGCGCAGTCGAGCAGCAGCGTCGTCACGTCGCCCTTCTGCCTGGACGATTTCACGCTGCAGGTGGCGTTCGCGCCATTGATGCGGTTGCCGCGGACGATGAAGGCGCTCCAGCCCTCGGAGGTGCGCTTCAGGGCGAGATTGCCCTTGCGCTTGACGAAGACCTCGTCGCAGCTGGCCGCGCTCGTGGTCCAGGCCCCATCCAGGCGGTCGGCGGCGTGAACCGACCCACCCGGCAAGGCCGCTGTCAGCAGGAGCATCGTCAGTCCGGCCAACCCAAGTCTTTCCCACATCTGCCAGCTCCCGTTCGTGCGCAAAGAAAAGGCAGCGGGCGGTTGGGCCGAGCGTCGGGCCATGCATCTGCCGGTTTGAGGTGCCGCGGTATCGATCGTGTCGTTCGCCGTGCTGAGGCCATCGATCGGGAGAATGTGCCTCGATCTCGGGCGCAGCGTCCAATGCGAAAATGCGACTCCTGTGCCCGCATTTCGGGGGACTGACGAGCAGGGTGCTCGCCCTCAATCTGTTTTCACGGGACGATGTCGTGTAGCATCGCGGGGGGATGCGGAGCGATCCGGAATGCCATGCCGTGGAAGCCGGTTCGGCGTGGTGAGGTGGTCGCTCGCTTCCGAAGCCCGACGAGGACGCGACAGAGACGTGAAGCCGGCCACTGCAGAAGCGACCTGGGATTGAAGTGCGTTCCCGCTAACGATCGTTCCGCTGCGCGCGGCACGCAGCGCGTGGTGTGGCATCCGGCGAAGCATGGACCCCGGATGCCGCTCTCGCATTCGGCAGGAGCCGTTCTGGCACTTCTGATCGCCGGTGCCGGTGTTTCCGCGGAGGCAAAGACCGCAGGCAGGCCGCCCACGCTTCTGCGAAGCTGCACCATCGAGCCCCCCGATCTCGCGCCGCTGTTCCCCAATCCTCCCGCGCTGCTCAAAGGCTCGGCGGGGAAGCAGGCGGACGACGACGGCGACGAGGACGATGACGATACGGACGACGACGATGCCGAGGACGACGATGATAGCCCGCCTGCGGGCTTCGTCTCGCCGGGGCTGGGGACCTGCATCTCGATTTCCGGGACCGTGAACGCCGGATTGCAGCGCGACGATTATCGGGCGAATGCGGCGGCGCGTGCGACCGGGCTCGTGCCGCAGGCTGCGACGAGCTTCCCGCTCAGCACGACTTTCCGGCTCGAGACTGGTCGCTCCCTCGCGGATGGCGGGTATCTGGCGACGGCTTTCGAATTCTCGATCGACACCAACAGCGAGGGTGGCAACGACGTCACGATCGGGGAGGTCAGCGTTACGCTCGGCGCCTTCAGCACGGGCCTGGCGAGCTCGCGCTTCGATTTCTGGACCGGGGACGAGTTCGCACTGATCGGCCGCATTCCGAGCAGGACGGTCGCGCTCATCGGCTACGAGCGGCCGCTGATCGAGAACCTCAGCCTGTCGCTCTCCGCGGAGGATGCCTCGGTCGACCAGCGCGTTCCCTTGCCGCGCGCCGGCCGGCGCTTTCCCGACGGGGTGGCGCGCCTGCTCTACGAGGGGGATTCGCTCACTTTGCACGGTGCCGTCGCGGTGCGGGATGTTCCGCGCATCGGTGCCTCGAGCCTGTCGGGCCGCGCCGCCATCCTCGGCGTGACCTGGGACGGCGATGTGCTCGGGCAGTCCATTTCCCTCACCGGCCAGATCGCCGGGGCGGTGAATGCCGCCCCCTACATAGGCTCGGCGCTCGACAGGCGCACGGTGTTGTCGTTGCTGACGGGGGACGAAACCACGCGCGGCTGGTCCGGTGTCGTCTCGCTGGGCTGGGAATGGGCGAAGGACTGGTCGTCCAACGCCTATGTCAACCGCTACCGGCTGACCTTGTCGAGTTCGGCCGGCCCCGCCGGCGAGGTCCAGATCGATCGTGCGTCGGCGAATCTGATCTGGAAGCCAGTCAAGGGTCTGCGCCTCGGCCTGGAGGGTTCGCTTGCCTGGCAGCGGCTCGACATTACCGGCGTGCCGCGTGCCATCGGCCTGTCCGGCCGGCAAAGCACCGCGCAGGTCTTCATCGAACGGGTCTTCTGATCGTCCGCCGACGGCAGCCAGCCGTTCAGCGGGTTTCGGCCTCTGCGAAGGCGAGGTTCTCGGCCAGGAGCGCTTCGGCGCGAGGCTGCGTCGCCGCCTCGACATAGACGCGCACCTCCGGCGCATTGCCGGAGGCGCGGAAATGCACCGTGCTGCCGTCGCCCAGGGTCAACCGGAGCCCGTCGCGACGGTCGCGTGCCGCGACGCCGCCATGGGCCGCGAAGCTGGCATCGCGAAAGGCGGAATCCTCGGCATCGAGCCGGGCGATCAGGGCGGCGGTGCGGTCCTGCGGGACCTCCTGCAAACGGTTCGACAAGGCGATCGCGAAGCGGGCGGCGGCGGCGATCTCGCTCAAGGGTTTCGCCCGTTGCCGCTTCAGCGCCAGGGTCGAGACGATCGGCAGCATCGCATCGCGGGTGGGAAGGGCGGGCAGGGTGCGCCTGTCGCGGACGACGTCCGAGCCGAGCAGGACGCCGCCATTGGCCTCGAAGCCGACCACGACCCGCGCCCCTTCAGCAGCGGCCTGTTCCATGCCGGCGATGACATAGGGCGAACCCACTCTGGTCCGCAGCACGCGCGCGAACAGCTCCGGCTGCTCCAGGGCGGAATTCGAGGTGACCGGCGTCACGATCGTATCGGCGCCGAGGAACTTCGCCGTCAGCGCCCCGACGAGGTCGCCGCGCAGGAAGCGCCCGGTTTCATCGGCGACGAGGGGGCGGTCGGCGTCACCATCCGTCGAGACGATCGCGTCGAGCGGCTGGTCGGCCGCCCAGGACCGCGCCAGTTCCTCGTCCTCGGGGCGCAGGGCTTCGGTATCGACCGGGATGAAGCGGTCGCTGCGCCCCAGCGGGATCGCCGCCGCACCCAGCGCTTCAAGCACGTCGCAGATCGCGTCGCGCCCGACGGAGGAATGCTGGTAGGCGCCGACGGTCAGACCGGCCAGCGCGTCCGGCCCAAAGAACGTGGCATAGCGAGCCTGATAGGCGGCCAGTGCGTCATGGCGGTCCGGAGCGGCCCGCAGAGCGGGAAGCGCGCTCAGCGCCAACCCGGCATGGCAGGCGAGGATCCGGGCTTCGTCGTTCTTGTCGATCTCGCCCGTCGCCCGATAGAATTTCAGGCCGTTGCGGTCGTCGGGGATATGGCTGCCCGTCACCATCACGGCAGCCGCGCCGCGTGTCATCGCCGCCAAAGCGAGGGCGGGGGTCGGCAGGGCCCCGCAATCGACCGGCGCGAAGCCGGCATCGGCGACCGCCTGAGCTGCCTGAGCGACAATCAGCGGGCTCGACGAGCGCAGGTCCCGCCCGATCAGGACCTCTCGCGTCACCTTCTCGCCGTCCTCGTCCAGCATCGCGCAGAAGGCCCGGACATGGCTGTAGGCCGGCAGGCCGGCGAGCTCGCTGACGAGCCCGCGCAGGCCGGAGGTTCCGAATTTCAGGCTCGTCATGATGTCTCGTCCGTCGCGGATGCCGCCGGGAAGGTTCAGGCTGCGCCGGCGGCCCTGTCGCGTGCCGGCGGCAGGATGCCGCGGCCGATATCGACGTAGCGGAAGCCTTTTCCGCGCACCTGTTCGCCGCGATAGACGTTGCGGAGATCGACCAGCAGGGGCTCCCGCATCAGGCCCCTGACACGATCGAGATCCAGCGCGCGGAAGATGTTCCACTCGGTCACGATCACGGCGGCATCGGCGCCCGTCACGCAGTCATAGGTGTCGGTGCAATAGGTCACGCCGGCCGGCAGCATCGCACGGGCCTGTTCCATGCCCTCCGGGTCGAAGGCGCGGATCGTGGCGCCGGCATCCTGCAGCGCCTGCACGATCGAGAGCGAGGGCGCATCGCGCATGTCGTCGGTATTCGGCTTGAAGGTCAGCCCCAGCACCGCGATCGTCTTGTCGCGGACCGCGCCGCCGCAGGCAGCGATGACCTTGCGGCCCATGGCGCGCTTGCGCTGCTCGTTCACCGCCGCGACGGTCTCGACGATGCGGGCGGGCGTGCCATAGTCCTGCGCCGTCTTGATCAGCGCCAGCGTGTCCTTGGGAAAGCAGGACCCGCCATAGCCCGGCCCGGCATGGAGGAACTTGCCGCCGATGCGGTTGTCCAGGCCCATGCCGCGCGCGACGTCCTGGACATTCGCACCCACCTGCTCGCAGAGATCGGCCATCTCGTTGATGAAGGTGATCTTGGTCGCCAGGAAGGCGTTGGCTGCGTATTTGGTCAGTTCGGCGGTGCGGCGGCTGGTGTTCAGGATCGGCGCGCTGTTGAGATAGAGCGGCCGGTAGACATCCGCCATGACGGCCTGCGCGCGCTCGTCCTCGGCGCCGATGACGATGCGGTCCGGCCGCTTGAAATCCTCGATCGCCGCGCCCTCGCGCAGGAATTCCGGGTTGGACACGACCGCGAAATCGGCATCCGGCCGCAATTCGCGCAGGATGCGCTCGACCTCGTCGCCAGTACCGACCGGCACGGTCGATTTGGTGACGATCACCGTATAGTGGCTGAGCGCGGCGGCGATCTCGCGCGTCGCGGCATAGACATAGGACAGATCGGCAAAACCGTCGCCGCGCCGGGAGGGCGTCCCGACTGCGATGAAGACGGCGTCCGCGGCCGCGACCGGGGCGGCGAGATCCGTGGTGAAGGAGAGGCGTCCCGCGGCGGCATTGTTGCGCACCAGCTCGGCCAGGCCCGGTTCGAAGATCGGAATCTCGCCGCGCTTCAGCGCCGCGATCTTGCTCTCCTGCTTGTCGACGCAGATGACTTGGTGGCCGAAATCCGCGAAGCAGGCGCCGGACACCAAGCCGACATAGCCTGATCCGACCATCACGATCTTCATGGGTGTCTCCGAGCTTAGCGAGAGGTGCGTCTCGCGGGGAGGGTATAGCGTGCCTTGCGGACGGGTGCGAGTTGCAAAGGCCGTCGCTGCAAGATGTCTTTCGGAGGCGAGATCGCGGCCTCAGCAATCTGTGCGGGGCGATATTCGGTTTCCTCCGTCACCGCCGCGCCGCTTTTCTGATGCGGCATGCTCGGGACGGCGTCTATAACAGGCGCCGTCACCTGCGATCTTCAACCGAGACCTTTCATGACCGATCTCGTGAGTCCCCTGGCCGGCAAGCGGCTTGAACCCGGCATGCTCGTCGATGTCGCGGCGCTCAGAAA